>CAVQJC010000017.1:0-452189 GCA_963712745.1 uncultured Chloroflexia bacterium
AGTGGCCACGGGCATCAGCCCGTCGGGCACGCGCAGCCGCATCGAGCGACTGCTGAAGAAGCTCCGAGAGGAACTGGGCGATGACTGACATGACCGCCTTCGAGCGCCGGGTCGCCGACGCGATGGTGCGCCGAGCCGGCCCAGTCCGACCCGTCGATGACCTCGCGGTCTTCGAGCTCGTCATCGCCGCGAACCGACAGCAGGGATGGGGGTTCACCATGCTCTCCGCACTCCAGTTCGTCGCCGCTGCCGCCATCCTGGCGCTGTTCGGCGGCTTCCTGCTCGCTGGTGTCCTCACCACACAGCAGGGGGATGACATGACCCCGGGGGCGGTGACCGAGTCACCCTCGCCGATGACGAGCGAGGAGTTGCTCTCGGGCATGGTCACTGAGGAGGTCGAGCCGGGCGTCTACCGGGTCATCAACGATGGTGCGCGCGACCTCACGTATACGGGGGACCCCGAGGATTGGGAGCCCGGCATTGACCGCTTCCGGGTGGACGTCACCCCGGACGGCAGCGTCTGGCTGTCGGGCATCGGCGACGGGCAGGGCCTGTTCCACCTCGGCGAGGAGCGGGTGTTCGAGGGCCGCACGGCCTTCTTCCCACCGTTCAGGAAGGTCGCTCCTGATGGCTCGCTCTGGTCTATCGATCGATCTCGATGGTCGCGGCATCTTCTCGTTCGATGGCGAGCGATGGACGGTGCGGGCGACCACGACCGACCGCCTCTACGAGTTCGCCGTCGGACCCGACGGCACCGTCTGGCTAGGGGCAGTCGATCCGGACCGGCACTGCCCCGACGAGGTTGACGCGTGCTACGACAGCGCCCTCCTCCGGCTCGAAGACGACGGCTCCCTCACGACCATCGAGGGCTGGTCCGATGTCCACGATGGTGACGCGTGGCTGGGCAGTCAGGCGGTATCGCCCGACGGCGACGTATGGCTCGTCGGCCGGGGTGGCGAGACCAAGGATGGGACGGAGCTAGCCGGGGCGCTGCTGCGTTTCGATGGCGAGGGCTGGGAAGCCATCCCGGGTCCCGAGGGATGGGCCCCCGACGGATCTGATTGGCTCGCCATCGGCCCGGACGGCACGCTCTGGGTGGACGCCAGCGGTGACGCCAACCGGGGCGCCCTCGCTCGATACGATGACGCGGGCTGGACCACGTTCACCGATGCCGACGGCGTGGAGCCGTGGCACGACACATCCGGGTACTGGGGCTTCTTCATGCCACCCACTGTCGCCGCCGACGGCAGCCTCTGGCTCGAACGCTTCGAGGGCTATGACTGCGATGGTGCGGCCCACTACGACGGCACGACATGGACCTCGTATCTGGAGGAGTACTGCATCAGCGACCTCGCCATCGCCCCTGATGGCAGTGTCTGGCTGGGGGCCGAGGCCCCCTACGACGACGACACCGACATACACGGCCCGTCTGGCCTCTACGTCATCACCCCCGAGGCCGTGGCGGCCAAGGAGTAGGGTCGCGGTCACGTTCGCGGTATGACTCAGGCCCGTCCCGCGAGGGGCGGGCCTCGTCTCGGGCAGTCGAAGTCATGTTCGGCGATTTCCCGTCGCTCGTGGGGCCCCGCGCACTTGTGTAGCTCCTCTTCCTGGGCTTGGCACGGATACGGACCGCGGAGCTCATCGCGGCACGTGGGCGCCCCGTCACGCCCGTGGGCGAAGCTGGGCGGGCCCTACGACCGGCGTAATCAGGCGAAACTCGGCCGCGCGTGCACCACGCTCCGGGGTCCCCCGGGCGCCCACGTCAGCGCCATGTGGGTACCGGTGGTCCACCGCCCGGCCCAACGCCCCGTCCTGGCCTGCCTGGGGAGCGCGTAGCCGGGGCTTCGATGTAGTAGTCTCCCGCTCTGTCTAGACCGACCCAGCAGGGTCGTCGCGCAGCTCGACGGCGCCGCATCCCGTTGGCGCCGCAGGACGGGGGGATAGGAGGAAGCGTTGTCCCGTTCCCGCACCCTGGCCCTCGTCGGCGCAGCGGCCCTGCTGCTCGTGTCCGCCGCGCCCATCGTGGCCCAGGACGAGGCCACCACCGATGACAGCATGGACATGGAGGGCCTGACCCTCGATGTCGGCGGCGTCGAGTACGCCTTCACGAACCTACCGACGAGCGTGCCCGCGGGCACGTCCCTGACCTTCACCAACAACGGTGCCGAGGTCCACGAGATGGTCGTCGTGCGCATCGCTGACGGCGTCACCGAGAGCCTCGAGGAGATCCTGGCCATGGAGGCCGAGGGTCGTGACCCGATGGCCGAGGGCCTGGTCGAGATCGTGGGGGACATGCCGCTCTTCGCGGCACCGGGGACCACCGCCGAGGGCACCCGGACGCTCGAGAGCGAGGGACGCTACGTCGTCCTCTGCTTCATCCCCCAGGGCCTCACGGACATGTCGGTCCTCGAGCAGCTCGGTCCAGACGCGAACCCCGAGGATATGCCGCCCGAGGTCCAGGCGATCATGGCCAACCCGCCGCACCTGGCGCTGGGCATGATCCAGGAGTTCACCGTCACCCCGGCGGGGACCGAGGTCGGCCCGCTGCCGGAGGCTGCTTCCGACGGGATGGCACCCGAGGACGAGGAGGCGGCTCCCGAGGACGAGGAGTCGGCGTCCGAGTAGTCGCCGGTCACAGCGGATAGGAGACGGGTCTGGCCCAACAGCCAGGCCCGTTTCTTCGTGTTCGCGGCTGTCGCAGCTCGGCCCGGCTGCAAGCGGCCTCACCGCCGCCGCTGGCTCAGCCCCTTGCGCGCGTTGCAGCTCGCGCAGAGCACGCCCGGCCGAGCAGGCAGCGGCTCGCCACCGAGGACGAGCGGCTCGGGATGATCGGCCGCGAGCTCGCCGGGTCGGACCGCGTGCGACTCTCGATGCCAGCCCGGACAGTGCCGGCCGTGGACCGCGACGTGCGCCTCGACCGTCCGCTTCGCCAGCCGTCGCCACGCCGACGTCCGCCGCACCGGATGGTCGGGGGTTCGCCGGAAGCGGTTGGCGAAGCCCGGACGCCCGCAGCGGTCACAGCGGCGCTCGTTCGTCGTGGGCCAGCCGCAAGACCCCCTGTGGGCCTCGCAGCCCGACAGGCGCAGGCCCGTGAGCGTGCCATCGACCATCAAGCTGCCTCAAGCAGCGTCGCGAGGTGGTGGCGCCAGGAGCGCTCGCTCCGGAGCCAGGCGGTGGCCCGCGCGACGGGGTCCTGGCGCTCGAGGCGGGCGAGGAGGATTCTCACCGACGACGTCGGGATAGAGCTCGTCAGATAGGTGAGCACGTCGGTCCTCGTGGAAGAGGCCAGCGGCGAGCTCTAGCGCCCACGTCAGAAGCGGGTGCGTTGGAACCGCCATCGGCTCAACCACCAGTCGTGGTCGTCGCGTCTTCGGTGAGCGGTAGCCAGCCCGTCGCCTCGCCTTCGCCCGCCCGCGTTCCCGCTGACGGTACGCCGGATGCGCTGCCCGCCATTGACGCCAGTAGTCGGGTGAGACCGGCATACCCATCGGCTGCCCTCGCTTCGGGGAGGGTGGCACGGTCCCAGCAGCCGGCACAGATGCGGATCGAGGCGCGGGCGCTATTGCGTCCACTCTTCTTCGAGGTGATCGTCGCGGGGAAGGCGCCGTCGGTACCGCAGGCGAAGCAGCGCGCGAGGCGTCGCTGCGCCTGGGCGATCAGCCGCTCGACGTCACGGGCGGGCATGGCGTCGAGGGCATCGACTATGGCCGACGTCTCCACGTCAGGTCCGCACGACCGTCGCCGACGGTCCCATCGGATAGCCGCACGGCCTGACCCTCCGCAAGGGATGGGCTCGTCGTCGGCGTCACCTGCCGTCGGGCGACCCAGGCGGTGACGGCCTCGACGAAGGCGACCATGAGCGCCACCTGCTCACCCGACCAGCCAAGACCGAAGCCGACGAGCATCGTGACCGCCGCCCGGAACAGCCCGAACGTCAGGACCGGCTCCTCGCGGACCCGCAGCGAGACGGCCTCGCCGAGTCCCTGCAGCCCGCCCTGGAGCCAGGCGAGGAGGTCGGCGAGCAGGCTCACGCCGCAGTCCTCCGCGCCTCGACGAGATCGCGGATGGCGACCCACTCGGCGTCGAGCGCCTCGGTGATGGCCGGTGCGCAGTCGACGGGGCCACCCGCTTCGAGCTCCGCGATCCGAGCGCGCAGGCGCTGCTCGGTCCGGACAGCCTGTTTGGCTGCCGTAGCGGCTTCCTCCTCGATGCGGTCGATGCGCGTGGCGAGCCGGCGGCGGACGAGGCTCTCCACCGTCCAGGCCCCATACCGTTCGACCCAGACCGCGGTGAGTGTGGAGTCGGAGTCACGGAAGGCGAACTGGCGCACCTGTTTGGCGGTGATCCACTCGCCCCGGAGGTGCTTGCCGCCCGGACGGTAGGGGTCATCGACGAGGATCTCGAGGCCGTCCTTCCGTTGTCGGGCCCGGAGCGAGCGCGATGGCGTGGCCGACGTCACCGACCCGCTTCAGGGGCGAGGGTCCCTCGATGTGGTTGGGGTTGCCCGCGAGGACGGCGAGGTGCTTGTCCTGGAGAAGCGCGACGAGCGTCTTGAAGTCGATGTCGTCGGTCCGTAGCGTCGGGTAGGCGGGCCACAGGAGGGCCACCATCCGGCCTGCGGCCGAGGCGGGCAGGGGTCCGCGCTGCTGCTCGTGGGTAGCCGTGTCCGGGTCGTCGAGTCCTTTCCTCATCTTCACAGCGGTCCGGACGAGCGCCGCCGTCGAGGGCTCGTGACCCGCTGGTGTGCGGGTGGCCTCGCCGAGGCTGGCGCCGTTGACCAGGGCGAGCGTCGAACAGACCAGGCAGTCGTCGACCCCGTCGGCCGAGAGCTTCGTCGCCAGCTGCGAGGTGTGCGGCGGGAGGTACCGCGCTGGGTCGGTCCCGTAGGCGGCCATCAGGGACGGACCCTGGGCAGGTCGACCGAGAGCAGGCCGGCCGCGGTCAGCAGCAGCGGCACGAGCACCGGCGGGCTCACCTCGTAGCCCTCGACGATGACGTCCAGGACCACGATGAGCACCACCACGGCGATGAGCAGGACCGCCGAGACCTGTCGGGCCCAGCGGTACTCGGACGGTGGATGACGGTCATCGGTCATGCCGGCGGACCGGGAAGCAGCCCCGGTCCACGAGCCAGGGGATGACGACGGCACCCGACTGACGAGGCCGAAGAGGTAGCAGGCGGCCGCCGAAGAGGACGAGCTCGAGGGGGCTCATCGGCGGGGGTGCGTCGGCCGGGCGGGGGGAGTTCGCCCGGCCCGACGCGAGTGGAGGAGGGGAGGACGTCCGTGCACCTCCCCGGTCTACGGGCCGGTCAGGCGGGCGTCAAGCGATGGGGCGTACGGGTGTTCGGGAAGTCGAACCGATGTCGTACGTGGCATGTGCGCTACTGCGGCGCTACACCCAGACGAGGCTGGTGCGAGGACTTGACACACGGCGGGGCTTTCGAGCGGTGGCAGAAGGGCCTGCGGCGCTCGAACCGCACGATGATCGGGTGCTCGTCGAGAGCGGCAGGGTGCTCTGCCATCGTATCCTCACTCGATGTACGGCCAGACCAGGCAGAAGGGCGAAGCCAGCACGGTCCGCGGGGAGCAGCGCGCGGCGTTCCGGCCGCCCCTCCCGCTCATCGAGGCCAAGCTCCGCCCGCGCACGTCGCCCCCGGTGATCGTGCCGCGAGAGCGGCTCATCCGCCAGCTCATAGCCGAGCCGCGGAAGCCGATCGTGTCGGTCACCGCACCACCCGGTTACGGCAAGACGGTGCTGCTCTCCCAATGGGCGGCACGGGAAGAGCGACATGTCGCCTGGCTGACGCTCGACGATCTCGACAATGACCCCAGCGTCTTTCTCACGAACCTCGCTTCGTCACTCGACCGGATTCGACCGATCGACGCCTCGATGGGAGCTGCCATCGCCGTCCATGGACATCGGATCCTCGCGACCGCCGTGCCACGGATCGCCTGGGAACTGTCCCGCTGGGAGCAGCCCGGCCTGCTCATCCTCGATGACGTCCACCAGCTGACCCATCGGATCTGTCTCGATGCCCTGGCTCAGCTCCTCGATCTCCTACCCCCTGGCTTCCAGGTCGCCATGGCAGCGAGGGTCGACCTCGATCTGCCGCTGGCGCGGTATCGGGCGCGGCAGGCGCTGCTCGAGCTCGGCGGCGCGGACCTCGCGCTGGACCCGGCGGAGACGCTCGCCCTCGTGGCCGCGATGGGCGACCCGCTCGATGCGACCGGGGCCCGGCTCCTCAGCGAGCGGACCGAGGGCTGGGCTGCCGGCATCTACCTCTTGACCCTCGAGCGGACACGACACGACGGGGTCCACAGCGCAACCGACATCTCGGGCGGGGTCGGCTACGTCGCTGAGTATCTGCGGGCGGAGCTCGAGCGAGACCTGAGCGACAGCGACGTCGCCCTCCTCACGCGGACATCGATCCTCGACGTCGTCGAGCCGAGCCTTGCCGAGTCCGTCGCTGCCGTCTCGCGTGCCGAGGAGCGGCTGAGTTCGCTGGCGCACGCGAACCAGCTGATCGGTCGGGTCGAGGGTCCGGAGCGTGGCCTTTCGTTACCACACGCTGCTGCGTGACTTCCTGGCAGCGGAGCTCGAGCGACGTGAGCCAGGAACGGCGCCCGAGCTTCATCGCCGGGCCGCGGCCTGGTATGCCGACCACGGACGCACGGAGCTGGCGATCGAGCATGCGCTGGCCGGTGGGGATATGGACGGCGCGGCTCCGCTCGTCACCGCCGCGGTCCTGTCGATGCATCACGGTGGCCATGACGATCGGCTGCAACGTTGGCTCGGCAGCTTCGACGACACGGTGGTCGCGCGACACCCATCGCTGGCGGTGGTCGCTGCCTGGATCTACGCGGTCAACGGGCGACCGGGCGCCGCCGACCACATGGCCGACATCGCGGAGCGGTTCGACATCACCGGCGCACCTGACGACGGCGCGTCGTCGTTCGGATCGTCGAAGGCGATGCTGCGCGCGGCCCTGGCCCGAAGCGGACCTGCCGCGATGCTCTCGGATGCGGCGCTCGCGGCAGCGGAAGAGGGAGCGGGTCGTCGATGGCGCATGTACGCGTTCACGCTGCTCGGGTGGGCGCACCGCCTGCTGGGCGATGCCGACGCGGCCGACGCAGCCTTCGCGGAGGCTGTCGCCTCGGCCAGGGTGAGCGGCGTCAACCCCTTCATCGCCCTGGCAAGCCGCGCGTCGAACGCGATCGATACGGGGGATTGGCACGCTGCAGAACGGCTGGCCCAGGAGAGCCATGAGGAGTTCAGGCGGACCAACCTCGGGGAGATCGCCTCGTCGCTCCTCGCTCACGCGGTCGCGGCCCGCGTGGCGATCCACAACGGGGACCAGGCACAAGGCCAGGCTGAGCTCGTCCACGCGCAACTGGCCCGTCCGCAGGCCTCCTACGCTCTGCCCTGGCTCGCCGTGGCTGCACTGCTCGACCTCGCGCGTGCCTATCTCGCGGTCGCGGATATCGGAGGCGCCCGTGCCACGGTCGTCGAAGCCGAACGGATCGCTCGACGACGCCCGCAGCTGGGGACGCTCATCGCTGAGCTCGATGACATCCGGCGGCAGCTGGCCGACGCCAGCGAGACCCTCGTGGGCTCGTCTGCTCTCACCCCCGCCGAGCTGCGCTTGCTGCCCTTCCTCTCGACCTATCTGACGTTCGAGGAGATCGCCGGCCGGCTGTCGCTGTCACGCCACACGATCAAGAGCCAGGCCATCGCCGTCTACGCCAAGCTTCAGGCCACGAGCCGCAGCCAGGCCGTCGAGCGGGCCATCGAGCTGGGCCTGATCGAGCCTCTACCGGACCTGCTGCTCGCGCGTGGGACGCCGGAGGACTGACCGCCGGCAGGCTGGGTCAGGACTCGACAATCCCGGGCTAGAGCCCGCCGTGGTGCTCCTTGACGGGCAGCCCGGCCTCTCTCCAGGCGGTGATCCCGCCGTCGAGGTTGGCGACACGCTCGTAGCCCATCTCCTGCATCGACAGCGCCGCGAGCGCCCCGCGGGCGCCCGAGTTGCAGTAGATGATCACGCGGCGAGTCGGCTCCAGGTCGTACTTGAGGCTGGGCGGCAGACGTGGTCCACACTCGGGGTCCGAGACGAACTCGAGCAAGCCCCGGGGGATCTGGTAGGCGCCCTCGATGTGGTGCTCCCACTCCACGGGCTCCCGGACGTCGACGAAGACGGCAGTTCCGGCTTCGAGCTCCGCCTGTGCGTCCGTCGGTGACACGGCCTCGATCTTCGTGCTGGCCTCCAGGACCAGGTCTCGCACACTCTTCACGATGCGTCCTCCTCTCCACTCGCGGTGGCCTGCTTGCGGCCAGTCAAGCGTGGTCGCGGGCGGCAGGCATCGGGCGATTCGTCCGATGTGGACCGCGAGGGGACGGGCCCAGATTGCGCGCATGACGCCACGACCCGGCGCGGCAGCTGGCCGAAGGACGGCCCGAGTCGTGCCGCAGAAAGGAAGGCGCTGATGAACGCTCAGACCACAGCCGCCCAGGGGCGGGTCGCCACGACCGTTCCCCTCGATTGGAGCGAAGTCTGGTTCACCAACTGCCCCATGGTCTCCGCCAACAACGTGGACCAGGAGCTGGGGTGGTGCCGCGAGGAGTACAAGAAGATCGGCGTCGAGTACGCCTACTTCCGCCACGCCCCGGAGAACAACTGGTACCCGCACTACATCCACAACCTCGACAACCTCATCCGCTTCGGTGGCCTCTATCCGCCGATCCACGTCCACGCCGACATCCGCCGCACGGTGCTGCTCGGAGCGACGTGGGTCTACGAGGGCGGCTGCATGGCCGTGCGCGCGCGCGACGGGATGCATCGGATGGAGGACCTGAAGGGCAAGAAGATCGGCATCTCCAAGAGCCTGAACACCATCAAGAACGACTGGTGGCGGATCCAGGAGCACATGGGCATCGAGAACATGCTGGCGCTCCACGACATGACGATGGACGACATCGAACTGGTGGAGTTCCCCTACCCAGACGACTGGTATGACAAGCCAGAGATGCTCGTCCCGCCCATGAACAACCCCTCAGAGTTGTGGATGCGCCGCGACCACAAGCACGACCTGGCGTTCCGCCCGCTGGAGTCGGCACTGCTCGCCGGCACCGTGGATGCCATCTACACCCAGAGCAAGGTCTTCCAGCACCTCCAAGAGGCGACCGGCCAGATCACGATGATCGAGGACCTCTCGAGGTACCCCGACTGGACCATCCAGGTCGCCAACACGCCCGCCGTCATCACCTGCACCGACGTCATGGCTGATGAGCACCCCGAGCTCGTCCTCGCCTACATGCGAGCGATGATCAAGGTCGGTCGATGGGCCAACGAGCACAAGCGTGCCGCTGGCGCGATCCTCAACCGCCAGACCTTCTACCTCGATGCCGAGGACACCTACCAGGGCATCAGGGACGTGGACATGGTGCCGAGCCTGAGCGCGCAGAACATGCAGTGCATCAGGATCGGCAAGGACTTCATGGTCAGCCACGGCTACATCAAGAACGATTTCGACGTCGACGAGTGGGCTCGTCCCGAGTTCCTGGAGCAGGCGGCGACGCAGGTGCTCGAGGAGGAATGGGAGCGACGGAGCTGGAGCAAGCTGCCCGCGGGTGGCGGACTCGAGGTGGAAGGCACCCGGCTCGGGTAGTCGACGACAGGCTGGACAGATCGCAGCCGAGAACTTGCGCGCAGCGCAACCGATCAGGAGGAAACCAGCATGCCACTCGGACCACGAAGAGGACCCGGACGAGGACCCGCCCCTGCCATGCGAGCGATGCGTCGCCGTCGCCGTCGCCGCCGGCTGCTGGTGGGCGGGATGCTCGCCTTCGGCGCCTACAAGATGAGCAAGCAGCAGGCCGAGCAGGTCCAGCAGCACACCGGTGTCGACCCCGAGGAGCAGACCGATCAGGAGCTGGCACAGGCGATGGATGAGCTCGGCATCGAGAAGCAGGAAGTCACTGACGCGGACAAGGACGCCGAGTGACCAGCGGTCACCCGGACGATTCGATCGCCCAGGAGCGGCGGACGAGCCTTGGGCTCTACGTCACCGCCATGGAGGCGTACGACATGTGGCAGGCCGATCCTGACCTGAAGATCCTCGACTGCCGTACGCCGGAGGAGTACGTCTTCGTCGGCCATCCCCCGATGGCCGTCAACATCCCGTTCGCCTTCCAGTCCTTCGAGTGGGATACCAAGCGGCAGGGCTTCCGCTGGGATCTCAATCCTGAGTTCATGTCGGCGGTGACACGCTGGGCCCGGCCCGACGAGACGATCCTAGTCTCGTGCCGCTCCGGTGGTCGCGCCGCGATGGCCATCGAGGTGATGGCCAAGGCCGGCTTCAGCAAGGCCTACAACATCCTCGACGGCATGGAGGGGGGCAAGGTCAAGGATCCCGAGAGCGTCTTCGATGGCATGCGCATGAAGAACGGCTGGAAGAACTCCGGACTGCCCTGGACGTACGAGCTCGACCGCGAGCGGATGCGGCTCCCGGCACGGGAGAGCCGCATGCTTCACCCGGGGAACGAGCACGACTGATCCGTCGCCCCGTGGGCCCTGACGGGCCCGCGCCGGTCAGTAGGGCGCAAGCACGAGACCGAGCCGAACCAAGTCATGGGCCGCGGCCAGGCCGGGCACCACGACGAGCGTGGGCCCAGGGCTGTGGACCACACAACCGCAGTAGGATTGAGGAGTCATGAACGATAAATCCATCGACGAGCTGGGGCCCGTCGATTACCTGATCGTCGAGTTCCCGAGCGGGCAGCAGAACTTCACCGGCGACGGCGCCACGGAGCTGCTCAAGCTCCACGATGCCGGCATCATCCGCATCATGGACCTAGTCATCATGGTCAAGGAGGAGGACGGTTCGATCGACGCGATGGAGCTGTCGGATGTGCCCGACCTCGGCGAGTTCGCCCGCATCGAGGCCGAGCTGGCCGAGACGCTATCGGCCGACGACGTCGTCACGCTCGCGGAGGCCATGGCCCCGGGCAGCGTGGCCGCCGCGCTCATCTACGAGAACCTCTGGGCCGCGCCGTTCGCCTCCGCGCTTCGCCGCGCCGGTGCCCAGTTGGTCGCTGACGGACGCATCCCCATCCAGGCCATCATCGCCGCGGTCGAGGCCGACGCGGCACTCGAGGCAGAAGGAGCCTGACATGCCACTACGACCATCCCGCGTGGCCAAGGCCGCGGTCGTCACCGCCGCCGTCAAGCCCGGCCCTTCGCCCGTAGCGAAGGCCGCCGTCGTTGGTTCCGCCGTCGCCAAGCCTGGCAGGTCGCCGGTAGCCAAGGCTGCGGTCGTCAGCGCAGCCGTCACACCCGGACGCCGCCGCTTCTAGCCACCTACCGCCGGGCGTCCGCCGAGCGGGCGCCCGGTATCGCCCGCTTGGCACCATGAGGGAACTCGCCACAATGCCTGACAACGCCGACCGCCATGCCCGCAGCATCCTTCCGATTCACGATCGGGAGCACGTCGGGCTCACGACCTACGACGCCAAGGACCCTGACACGAGCTTCCCTCCCATCGAGCCGCTCCGTCCACCCGAGGGTGCACCGAACGTCCTGATCGTCCTGCTCGATGACGTCGGATTCGGCGCCTCGAGCGCGTTCGGCGGGCCCATCGCCACACCCACCGCCGAGCGCCTCGCGGCGAACGGCCTCAAGTACAACCGCTTCCACACGACCGCCCTGTGCGCGCCGACGCGCGCAGCGCTGCTCACCGGTCGCAACCACCACACCGTGAACATGGGCGCGATCACCGAGCTGGCGACATCCGCCCCGGGTCAGAATTCGATCATCCCCGATACCTGCGCGCCACTGGCCAAGACGCTGATGCTCAACGGCTACTCGACGGCCCAGTTCGGCAAGTGCCACGAGGTCCCGGTCTGGGAGTCGAGCCCGATGGGCCCGTTCCGCCAGTGGCCCACGGGCTCGCGGCTTCGAGCACTTCTACGGCTTCATCGGCGGTGAGACCAACCAGTACGCTCCGGCCATCTATCGGGACACCGTGCCGGTCGAACCGGATCGCACGCCCGAGGAGGGCTACCACTTCACCGAGGACATGACCGACCACGCCATCGACTGGGTCCGCCAGCAGAAGGCGCTCATGCCCGACAAGCCGTTCTTCATGTACTACGCACCCGGGCGCGACACACGCGCCACACCACGTGCCCGACCGAGTGGTCGGACAAGTACAAGGGTGCCTTCGACCAGGGCTGGGACGAGCTCCGCGATCGAGACCTTCGCGCGTCAGACAGGCGCTCGGCGTCATCCCGGCGGACGCGGAGCTGACCGAGCGGCCCGCCGAGATCCGCAGCCTGGGACGAGGTCGCCGGATGACCTCAAGCCGGTGCTCGCACGACAGATGGAGGTCTACGCCGGCTTCCTGGAGCACACCGACCACCATGTCGGCCGCCTCATCGACGCCATCGACGAGCTCGGCGTCCTCGACGACACGCTCATCTACTACATCATCGGCGACAACGGCGCCTCTGCGGAGGGCACGCCCAACGGCACGTTCAACGAGCTCATGAGCCTCAACGGCGCGGCCGCGCTCGAGACGACCGAGATGATGGTGTCCCACCTCGACGAGTTCGGGACACCGGCCGCGTACAACCACTACGCGGTGGGCTGGGCGCACGCGATGGACACGCCCTACCAGTGGACCAAGCAGGTCGCCTCGCACTGGGGTGGCACCCGCAACGGCACGATCGTGCACTGGCCGGCCGGGATCAAGGCCAAGGGCCAGCTCCGCACGCAGTTCTCCCACGTCATCGACGTGGCCGCGACCGTCCTCGACGTGGCCGGCCTGCCACAGCCGACGTTCGTCAACGGCGTCCAGCAGAGACCGCTAGAGGGCTTCTCGATGCGGGCCTCCTTCGACGACGCCGGCGCAGCGGAGCATCACGAGACGCAGTACTTCGAGATGTTCGTGAACCGCGGCATCTACCACAAGGGCTGGACCGCGGTCACCCGCCACAGCATCCCGTGGGTCCTGGCTGCGACACCGACGTCGTACGACGACGACGTCTGGGAGCTGTATGGGCCTGACGACTGGACCCAGGCGCACGACATCGCTGCCGAGCAACCCGAGCGGTTGCGTGAGCTCCAGCGGCTGTTCCTCATCGAGGCCACCAAGTACAACGTGCTGCCGCTCGACGACCGTCGCGCCGAGCGCTTCAATGCCGACCTTGCGGGCCGGCCCACCCTCATCAAGGGCCGGTCGCAAGTGCTCTTCGGCGGCATGGGGCGGCTATCGGAGAACTCGATGGTCGTGATCAAGAACAAGTCGCACTCGGTCACCGCCAACATCACCGTGCCGGAGAGTGGGGCGAGTGGCGTCATCGTGGCCCAGGGCGGCGCCTTCGGCGGCTGGGCCCTGTATGCCATCGAGGGTCGGCCGGCCTACTGCTACAACACGTTCGGACTGGCGCGCTACAAGGTGACTGCCGACGCCGCCATGACCGCCGGGGAGCACCAGGTGCGCATGGAGTTCACCTACGACGGTGGCGGGCTGGGTAAGGGTGGCGACGTCGCGCTGTTCGTCGATGGCGAGCCGGTGGCACAGGGCCGAGTGGACGCCACGGTGCCCATGGTCTTCTCCGGCGATGAGACGACCGACGTGGGCGAGGACACCGCGACTCCTGTGAGCGACGACTACACCCCAAGGGGCAGTGTCTTCACCGGCCGCGTCAAGTGGGTGCAGATCGACATCGACGAAGCGGCGGAGGACTATGACCACCTCATCACCGACGAAGAGCGCTATCGGGTGGCGATGGCGCGGCAGTGACGATGGGCAGGCACCTTGGCCTGACGGCTGAGACTCCGGGAGGCACGAGACGTGCGTGACTTGGGAGTGCACTGACCAAGGAGTCTGGCCTACGGGGCACAGCGACCGTCGTCGCCGACGATTGCCGGGGTGTCGGTACCCAGCCTGCCGAGCCAGTACGCCGCCTGCGCCGCATTCAAGCACCCGGTCCGCCGGTACAGCCCCGACAGATGCTGGCGCACCGTCGTCTCGCTGATACCCAACTCATACGCGGCCGCCGCTATCGAGCCCGCCGCGATGTAGGCGCGCAGGACCTCCAGTTGGCGCCGCGTCGGCCGCTGCCTCGCCATCAGCCGGCCTTCCGGTACGCAGCGGGCCACCGCCGCGCCACCAGAGTCACGTTCTCGAGCACGAATCGAGGCCGGAACCGCAGGTGGGCCAAGCTGGCGCGACCCCTCTCGCTCCGACCAAACCCACCTGTGTGACCACCGGGAGGGTTGGCAGGGCCATCCCCGATGGAGGCGTCACCGCTGCCGCGAAGACGGCGGCTGGACGACTGACCTCGGAGTCTCTTCGCCGGGTTGGGCGAGATCCCCGATGACGTACCTGAGACACTTCGGGCCGGCCGTTCATCTTGTTTACATGGAAGTGATGACCCAGGCAACACCGCAGGACGTGCGGGGGGACATCGCGTCTGCTGCTGCCGGCGACCAGGCCGCGTTCGGGCGGATCGTGGCCGATCACCACGAGGACATGCGGCGCGTCTGCGCCTTCGTCACCGGCGATGAAGTCATCGCCGACGATGCCGTGCAAGCGGCCTGGGCCATCGCCTGGCAGAAGCTCGGGTCGCTCCGCGAGCCCGAACGGTTGCGCTCGTGGCTCATGCGGGTCGCGATCAACGAGGCCAAGCACCTCGCACGACGCGGCAGACGACGCAGCGAGATCGAGGTGCGGACGAGTGCTACGGGAGAACCGGGCGGCATCGATCCTGCCACGGGCATCGACGCCATCGACCTTCAGGCAGCCATCGCGAGGCTGGACCCTGACGACCGCGCCCTGCTTGCGCTGCGGTACGGCGCCGGCTTCAACGCGGCCGAACTTTCGGCGGCGCTCGGGATAAGCCCATCCGGTACCCGCACACGCCTCGAGCGACTCGTCAAGCGACTCCGCAAGGAACTCGGCCATGGATGATCTGAACGCCTTCGAGCGGCAGCTCGAGCGCGAGGTCCATCGCGCCTTCGGCCCGCCGCGCCCGGTCGATGTCGCCGCCATCGTCCGAACCGCGACGACGCGCTCGACCCCGTCCACCAGGTCACCTCAGCGCAGCCGCTGGTTGACCCTGCCCATCCCCTACCGGAGGACACAGAGACCCACCGCCGCCGACACCACCGAGTTCCAGCCCAGTCCCATCCCGGCCACCAACGGCCATACCCCCACCGTCATCGGGAGGACCAGTTCCATGCTCAGCCCAGTCAAGGCCATCACGGCCGGTGCCCTCGTCTTCGGCATCGGAGGGGTGATGCTCATCGCCCAGCCCTTCGGGCAGCAGTCCAGCGTTCCGGGGGCGGAGGTACCCGCAGAGGGGATGGAGCCAGCCTTCTTCACTGGCACGCTCGGTGGTGGATGGACCCCCATCGGCCAAGGGACGGTCGAGACCCGGGCTGATGGGGTCATCGTGACCAGTGGAGAAGGCTTTGCCAACATCGAGTTCACCACGAACGACCCGAGGATGACGGGACGGCTCTCGATGATGAAGACCGAAGAGGACTATCGGGAAGGCGTGCTCGACGACTCACCGACCGGCGAGATCGGAGCGATGCGTGTGGGCTACATGCGTATCGAGAACGACGGTGGGTCATGGGAGGGGACCGTCAACAACCTCCAGTTGGAGAACCCGCAGTGGGAGATCGACGAGGGCTGGTTCGAGGGCACGGGAGACTATGAGGGTCTGACGGCCTATGTCGTCATCGAGAACATCGACACCATCCGGGGCTACATCACCCCGACCGGACCCCCTCCGATGCCGGAGCCACTCCCGGAGCAGTAGCCCCAGCGGCCATCGACGCTGAGTCCGGGTCCCTCGGTCTTCGGGCCGAGGGACCCGTCGTTCGCGGCGGTCACGTCGCGGCACCCGGCGATCCACCCCGGTAGCCACCACGGCTGGACGAAGGACTACGCCACGTCTGACGAACGGCTGACGATGCTCCTGCCATCCCCATCCAGCACGGTCACGGATATCTGGAAAGTGTCGGCGCGACCCCTCTCGTCTCGACCGAGGTCTGGGACCCTGGGATGGCCTCCTTCGGGCCGGCGGGCTCGCTGGCCGAGGGACGCGGGCTTCATTCGGCCACGCTCTGGCCGACGGTCGTGTGCTGGTAGTCGGCGGCTGGGTGCCCTGGAGCGGCCTGAGCTCGGCCGAGATCTGGGATCCGCAGACCACCTCGTTTAGCCCGACCGGCTCGCTGATGGAGGCGCGTATGGGCCATGCCGCCACGCGATTGCCCGACGGCCGGGTGCTGATCGTCGGCGGCTCGGGCCAGGACGAGTTCGCTCTCCGCTCGGCGGAGATCTGGGACCCGGCGAGTGAGCCGTTCAGCCCGGCAGGTTCGCTATCCGAGGGACGCGTCTTCCACACCGCCACGCCACTCGCTGATGGGCGCGTCCTCGTCGTCGGCGGGACGGGGAACGAGCAGCTGGACCGTCCCGGGACCCAAACGGCACTCGGCATCAGCCTGAGCTCGGCCGAGGTCTGGAATCCGGCCTCCGGGTCGTTCGGCCCCGCCGGCTCGCTGATGGAGGCGCGTGCGGGCCATGCCGCCTCGCGATTGCCCGACGGCCGGGTGCTGGTCGTCGGAGGCGGGGACCTCGTCGCCGGCAGTCTGAGCTTCACCGACCTGCTCGATTTGGCCGAGGTGTGGGACCCAGCGACGAGCACGTCCAGCCCGACAGGCCCTCTTGTGGCCGAACGCTTCGCCCACACTGCCACCGCGCTGCCCGACGGCCGGGTCCTCGTCGTCGGCGGTGTCGATGAGAGTCGCTACGTCGCATCGGCCGAGATCTGGGACCCGACGATGAGTTCGTTCGGCCCGGCAGGCTCGCTCGTGGACGCACGCTCCGACCACACCGCTTCGGCCCTGCTCGACGGCCGCGTCCTCGTCGTGGGAGGCAGCGCCTACGGCGACCCTCTGGATCTGGCGGAGCTCTGGGAACCCGACGAAAGATAGCCTCCATCCTGGCCGATGGGTCCTGGGGCGACCCGAGCGCATCGCCACCGGCCGAGCAGCGCCTGCGGTCGACTCTTCGCCGGCCCCGTCGACGGGACGTGGCCTGCGTGGCCGCGAGGCTGCCTCTGCCTCCAACGTCATCCCAAGCGCCCAAGCCTGTTTGACCGTTCGGGCGTCTAGCCACCGCCTCAACCGAGATATCCGCTTCCGAGCCGTCCACTCGCTGATGCTGAGCCGAACCGCGCCCGACCGGCCGGGTAGGTGATCCGCTCGCGCCTGTCAGGCCGTCAGGTCGCTAGTCGAGCAGCGCATCGACCCTCTGGGCGGACTTCACCAGGCGGGCGAGGGGCTCGCCGGCGTAGACCTGCCCGAGGACATCGCCGTTGCGCCACCAGAGGGCCGGGTACCCTGCCGCCACTGCCCTGTCCCCGATGGTGTCGATCTCGCGCGTCTTCGCACCGTTCAATGCTGCCAGCTCGACGGCCCGCTCCATGATGAGTGCTGCGTTCGACTGACAGCTCAGCTCGAAGTGCGGGCTGCCGACCCAGGTGGCCGAGACCTGGGTCCGACCCAGGCTGAGGTCGTACCGGGGCTTGCCCCTCCGCTTGCGCGGCGGCCAGGGCCGGGTCGGTCCTCGATCTCGACACCGCACTCGCGGCACTGGCGGCGTGGGGTGACCATCGCTCGCAGCTGCGCCGTGCCCCTCCGCGCCACGGCTACGAGGTCATCCATCACGACCATCATCCCATCGCGCGACCGGGTTTCCGCATCTATTCGGCGCAATCAGGCAGAACTCGGCCGCGCGTGTAACGTGCGGCGTGGTCCCCCGGGCGACTACGTCGCACACAGTGGGGTACCGGTGGTCAGCGCCAGGCTCAACGTCCGCCTGAGCGCCGCCGCTGGCTCAGGCCATTGCGCAGTCCTGCCCGCCATGCCGTCTGGCCCTTGACCCGCTGAGCGGGGCGCAGAGGATGAGGACAGGTGGAGGCACGGATGCGACGGCTGTCGAATGTGCTGCTGATAGCGAGTCTGGCGAGTGTCCTTGCCGCCCCCGCAGCGGCTGAGCAGGCGCCCTCGGTCAGACCGGCCGCAACGGGGTCGCCCTATGCCAACCCCATGGGCGTCGTGGCCTCGGAGATCATGGCCCGTGTCGAGGCGACACGCGGATTGCGACCCCTGGCCGATGTCCCTATCCGCATCGTCGGTCAGCAGGAAGCGACAGCCGATCTCCTCGAGCCACTGACGGATGAGGACATCGAGAGGATCAGGGCTGAGGAGCTCCTCCTCAAGCGCATCGGTCTCCTCCCGCAGGGGATGGACCTCCTCGCGACCGTCGAGGGCCTGCTCGAGGCAGAAGTGGGTGGCTACTACCGCCCCGATGAGGGGGAGATCGCCGTCGCCGCCACCTTGCTGGACCAGGAGAACGACGCGGCGAAGCGCTGGATACTCGCCCACGAGTACGTCCACGCCTTGCAGGACCAGCACTTCGGCATCGATGCGGTCAAGGATGCCGCTGCGCCGGGTGACGAGCGGTCAGCGGTGATCGCCCTCGCAGAGGGTGACGCCGTGTTCCTGACGGTCCAGATGGCGCTCAGTGGCGCCCTCCCGGCCAGTCCCACCGCCGCCGAGCAGACTGCGCTCGCCGACGGCACTGGTCTGGACGCGCTGCCGCCGTTGATGCAGCGCGAGATGGTCTTCCCCTATCTCGACGGGATGGACTTCGTGGAACACCTCTGGGACATCGGAGGCTGGCCCGCCATCGACGGGACCTGGCTGGACCCACCGACCTCGACGGAGCAGATCATGCATCCGGCACTCTACCCTGACGAGCGGCCCGTCCCGATCCGGCTCCCCGATGTGGCCGGCCTGCTCGGTGCTGACTGGGCCGCTGGCTTCGAGAGCACGATGGGTGAGTTGCGGGTCGGTGTCTTCGTCGCAGACGACGAGCCGTTCGAGATGCTGCTGCCAACGCCTGTGGCCGTGACCCTGCCCAAGGCGGAGGCGGCGACCGGCTGGGGTGGCGACACGATCATCACCGTGGATGGTCCCGAGGGCGATTGGGTGGTCGTGTGGCAGACCGCGTGGGACACGGCGCGGGATGCGGATGAGTTCGCGGTTGCGGCGCTGGTCGCCATGGACGACCTAGCGGGCGCCCACACGGTGATCCCCGACATCGACATCGGGGACACAGCGCCTGCCGAGCGGAGCGTCCTGCTACTTGTCGCCGATGGGGACGCGACGATGTCCCGCCTGAGGGATGCGCTGGGGATTACTGGAGACTGACCTCGGTCCGCCCCGTCGTCCCCTGGCGCCGATTTCCTGTATTACCAGGTACCCCACGCCGTCACCGCCGCCGCTGGCTCAACCCCTTCCGCGCGTTGCAGCTCGCGCAGAGCACACCAGGCCGAGCCGGCAGCGGCTCACCCCCGAGGACGAGCGGCACGGGATGGTCGGCTGCGAGCTCGCCGGGTCGCACCGGGTGCGACCCGCGATGCCAGCCCGGGCAGGTCCAGCCCTGGCGAGCGACATGCTCCTCGACCGTCTGCTTCGCCAAGCGGCGCCACGCCGACGTCCGCCTGATCGGATGGTCAGGCGTGCGGGGGTAGTCGCGTGACCGGGGACGCGACATCGATCGAGTCTTCACGGGAACGGTCCAAGATTGGGGGCGGTCACTGGACGCGCACGGTATCTTCACGGCCATGCTGCTGGATCGCGAGCCAGAGTTGGCGACCCTCCGCCGACTTGTCGATGCACTCGACGAGCATGCCGGTAAGGTCGTGCTCATCCGCGGCGAGGCGGGCATCGGCAAGAGCGCGCTGGTGCAGGCGTTCCTGCGATCGCAGAACGACGACGTGACCAGTCTCTATGGCGGGTGTGACGACTTGTTCATCCCGCAGCCCTGGGGCCCGTTCTGGGACATCGCGCGGTCCGAAGCCACCCTTCGACCGGCACTCGACGCCGGTGACCGGTCGCGCTTGCTCGACGCCCTCGTTTACCTGCTGGCCAGACCGACACGACCGACCATCCTGGTGATCGAGGACACGCACTGGGCGGATGAGGCGACCCTGGACGCCATCCGCTACCTTGGCCGTCGCATCGGGCGAACCAACGGACTGCTGCTGCTCACGTATCGGGATGGCGAGGTCGACGATGACCATCCGTTGCGACGTGTCATCGGTGATATCCCGCCTGGTGACATCGTCCGCCTGCACCTCGATGGCCTATCGTTGGAGGCCATCGCGGAGATCGCCGCGGACACACAGCTGGACGCCCACGAGATCCTGCGGGCCACTCGGGGAAACCCCTTGCTGGTCACGGAGATGGTCTTCGGCAGCGGCGATTCGGTCTCGTCGTCGCTGAGCGATTCACTTCTCGCGCGACTCAAGCGCATGACCATCGCCTCGCAGGAGGCGCTCAAGACCCTGTCGGTCATCCCCGAGCCCATCCCGCGATCCGATGCGCTCCGCCTGTCCGGCGTGGATACGGAACGCCTTGATGAATGCGAACAGCGCGGCTTCCTCGAGCCCAGCGACGACATGGTCACCTTCCGCCACGACCTCATCCGCCGCGCCGTCGAGTCGGTCATGAGCACCAGTCAACGGCACGCGAAGCTCCGGGCCGCTCTGGCCGGGCTACCGGAGGAGACGCATCCCTGTCTGCTCATCCACTGCGCGTCAGAGGTCAAGGACATCGACCGCCTCATCGACCTGGCACCTCGGTCCGCGCGCTACGCGGCCGCAGCGGGCAGCCACATCCAGGCGGCCGAGGACTTCCGCGAGGTGGGGCCGTATTTGGATCGCTTCGTCCCTGAGGATCTCGGACCGCTGCTTGATGCGTGGGCCCGCGAAGAGTTCCTCGTCGACGATGTCGCTGAAGCCATCCGAATCAACGGCCTCGCGCGCGATCACTACCGCCGCATCGGCGACCCTGGGGCCGAGTCCCGTGCCCTGGCTCACGCGGCCCACTACTGCGAGAACGACGGGCAGCGCGCCCGAGCGGAGGAGCTGGCCGCCGAGGCCGTCGCCGTCCTCGGTGCCGAGCCCGCGGGCATGGACCTGGCTCGCGCCCTGGAGGTCAATGCCTACCTGCAGATGATGGCCGGCGACGCCGAGGCCGTCTTCGAACTCGTGGACGCGACCATCGAAGCCGGCGGGCCCGATATCGACGACGCCATCCTGGTGCGCTCCCTGGTGCATCGCGGCATCATGGCCAACATCGTCGACTACCCGACCGGTCGTGTCAGTCTTGACGAGGCCAGGGATCGAGCTGAGGCCACGGGCCAGTGGTACGAGGCGTCTCGCGCCCCCTTTCTCCACGCGTCGGCGGCGGCCGAGGCCTACGACCTCGGGGTCGCGTCTGACTACGCCAAGCGCGCCTTGGTGACCGCCGCTCGACACGAGATGCCCAACCTCGAGGTCTACGCCAAGGCGCTGAACGCCAGGATCGCCGAACTCGTGGGACGATGGGATGAGGCCGCCGACCTTGCCCGAGAGGTCCTCGACGCTTCCGCGATCAGCCTCATGGTCGCCCTGCCCATCCTCGGCGGCATCGAGGCTCGCAAGGGCCGAGCTTCTGCTCGGGACGTTCTCATGCGCGCCTGGGAAAAGGCCTCCCAGGCCGGTGAGATGCAGCGCCTGGCACCGGCCGCGGTGGCGGTCGCAGAGCACGCCTGGATTCTCCGGGGACTCGATCGTCCCCGTGGAACGGGTCGCCTCGGTGATGCTGGCCGGAGTCGACAAGGGCTTCGCCTGGTCGTCGGGCAGGATCGCCTTCTGGTTGTGGCAGATCGGTGAGCTCACCATGGCGCCGGCCGGTATCGCCGAGCCATTCCGGCTGATGATCCATGGCCAGAGCGTTACGGCCGCACGCATCTGGGAGGCCCGTGGCGCCCCCTACGAGCGTGCCTTGGCCCTGATGCATGGGACGGCGTCCGACCAACTCGAAGGCCTCGAGAACCTGGAATCGCTGGGCGCGGCAGCCGTCGCCTCTCGGTACCGCAAGGTCTTGCGCGACCAGGGCATCACCGTGCCGCGTGGCAAGGGCCAAGCCACCCGGGCTCACGCCGCCGGTTTGACCGCTCGGCAAGCCGAGGTGCTGCTGTTGCTGGCCGACGGTCTCTCGAATACCGAGATCGCGGATCGGCTCTTCATCTCGCCACGCACCGTTGAGAACCACGTGTCCGCGGTGCTTGACAAGTTCGACGTCCTGACCCGCGACGAGGCGGTGGACCACGCTCGTGCTACAGGCCTGCACCAGGGCTGAGCCTGATCCATCCGGTCAGACGCCTGGTCGTTCGACTTGCCGTGAGTGCGCCGCCCTATCTGGTCCTTGACTCTGATCTGCGTAGGCCGTCCGCCAAAGTTGGGTGGTGAGCCCCGATGACCCGCGGCGCTGCGACGCGTACGTTGGGGCTGCCAACCCCAACCTCACGGAGGAGATAGATGGCCCTCTTCATGGATGTCCACACCGTCGAAGGTGGCGTTTCGGCCGCTGACGTGGAAGAGGCACACCAAGCCGATCTTGCCACGCAAGGCACGTACGACGTGAGCTATCTGCGCTATTGGGTCGACGAAACCGGCGGCAAGATCTTCTGCCTTGTCGACGCCGCGAGCGCCGCCGACGCCGCGCGGGTCCACGGCGAGGCCCATGGGCTCGTCGCCGACGAGATCTACCCCGTTTCCGAACACATCTGAACGCGCACGTTCACCAGGCTCGGGGGGAAGAGAGGTCGATCATGAAGAAGCACGCAACCCTGACCATGACCACGTTGCTGCTGTCGCTGGCATTCGCGGCAGCCCCAGTCGCCGCCCAGGAGGACCGTTCCTGGACGGAACTGGACGACGTCCGCACCGCCACCGGCGCCTACCACTCCCTCGACGCCGCCATCGCCGATGGCTTCGCGCCGTTCTCCGTCGAGGGCACGGAGACACCCACCTGCTTCGAGAACGAGGCTGGCGGCATGGGCATCCACTATGTCCGAAACATCGATGACACCGTCTCGGCGACCGATCCTGAGGCGCTGGTCTACGAACTCACCCCGGACGGCGCCACGCGGCTCGTGGGCGTGGAGTACATCGTTCCACAGGAGTTCGTCGAGGACGAGAGCGGCAGCGTCGTGTCACTGCCAAGCGTGCTTGGACAGGACTTCCACAAGCACTCCTTCCTCCCGGTCTACATCCTCCATGCCTGGGTCTGGGAAGCGAACCCCAGCGGGGTGTACGCCGACTTCAACCCCAACGTGAGTGGCTGCCCGGCCATCTGAAGGCCAGCCGGCTTCACGCCACCGCCCGCCCGGCCGACCGGGCGGGCCCCGAGGTCGTTCGCGCTGCCCAGAGTCCGCCGCTGGTTCCTCGCCGACCAGGAAACGGGCTCGAGCCTGAACGTCACCTTACAGTCGAGCCAGAAGGCAACGAGGTCATCGAGGATGAGCGCGGTCATGTCGGTAGGCCGCGGCTGGCAGAAGTAGAGCACCTTCGTCGCGAGGGCAGGCCCGAGTCCATCGAGCTTGCCGTCGTCCGTTCGCGCGAGCCGTCGATAGGCCGCCAGCGGTCCCTCGCCCGCCAAGGTTCGGACCGCGCGAACGAGCCGATCGGGGGCACCCGGCGTGGCCAGTGCTCGTCGCGTGCGGTAGGGACCGAAGCCGACGATGCCGTAGCCCCAGACCATGACCGTGACAAAGGCCACGGTCGCGGCCTCCGGATCGACGCTGGCGTCACGGCAAGCGCGCCGCACCGCCTCTCGGTCAAGGGCGTCGGGCAGGACGCGCACGACGTCGGCGTGCTCGGGGAAGGCGTCGAGCCAGCGCTGGCGTGGCCAGGTGGTCGGCGGCTGCGGCGCCGTCCCCCCGCCGCGCCAGGCGTCTATGAGCTCCCTGACGGCGGCGGGCACCGAATCGATCAGCGTCGAACAGGAGTCTGCCAGTCACCGCGCTGCGCGTTCGGTCGGGCACGCGACTTGCGTCCGATCCTATGTGCCGGGCCCGATGAACGCGTGAAATCGTCGACCGAAGTCCGTGAGCCGCACCGTGAGATTGGTGAGGCCTTCCCGACTGGCTGTACCGCTCGGATACGACTGGAGGATGTTGAGATCCGCCAGATCGCCCCATGCCATGCGCACCGCTTCCGAGTCGGCGTCAGGCATGACGTTCGCCAGGACGGTGTCGATGCCTCCCGCGTACAGGTCGGGCGGCGCACCATCGGTCGTGGTGGCGACAACGCTGAGGAGTCGCAGATGCCCGGGTCGCAGCTGTTCGAGCGCGTCCAGCATCCGCCAGCGCTCGTCCTCGGCCGGCCTGGACGGCGTGGCGGCGTTCCCGAGAGCGGCGGCATAGTGCTCGCGTTTCTCCAGGTCGCGACGGC
Organism: uncultured Chloroflexia bacterium; assembly: GCA_963712745.1. Taxonomy (GTDB): domain Bacteria; phylum Chloroflexota; class Limnocylindria; order Limnocylindrales; family CSP1-4; genus JAFMJV01. The sequence goes on from CAVQJC010000017.1 coordinate 24,366, forward strand.
GGTCCGCTTTCTCGAGGACCTCCTCGGTGAGAGTCGCGGACTCCTCCGAACGCACGAACTCGTCGTCGATCCGCTCGCTCACCGCGTCGAGCTGACGGCCCAGCTCCTTTGGGACGCCTGCTGGCGCCGGGCGCGGTCACGGGGGATGTTGGAGATGAGTTCGGCGATGAAGCCACCGGCACCGGGGATGAGCTGGACGATGGCTCGGGAGGCGGCGAGGTTGGTGTCTTTGGTGCTCGTCTCGTCTGGGGCCTGTGCCGCCGCCTCAAGGCTTCCAGTGTGGCGTTCTTCGTCCATGTCCTCCTCGTAGCGCTGGGCGATGGGCGCAGACCTTGCTGCTCGCCCCGACACGTGTCCCCGGGCGCCCATGTCAGCGCCATGTGGGTACCCCGGGTCAGCGCCGGGCTCAGTGCCGCCGCTGGCTGATGGCTGGAGTCCGGGTCAGGCCTCGCCGAGTGCGGCGTGAATCGCCGGGATGATGGTGGAGCCGTAGGCCTCCAGCTGCAGCTCCTCATCCCCGCTCATGAGGTACAGGTTGAACTGGTCGACTCCGGCCTCGGCGAGCTCCTCGAGCCGCCGGACGTGCTCCTCGGGCGGGCCGACGATGGCGAAGCGGTCGACGATATCGTCCGCGACGAAGTCCGCATTGGAAGAGCCGACCACGGCATGCTGGCCGTAGTCGTAGCCCTCGCGATCGCGGATGTAGCCGGTCAACGTGTCGGGCAGCTCCTCGCGCGGATACTTGTTCACCAGGTCGACGACATGGTTGGCGACCATGGCCGGGAACCAGCGCACCCGTTCGCGGCATTCTTCGATGGGCCCCACGTGCGCCGGAGCTGCGGCCTGGACCCGGATCGAGGCTGGGTCACGGCCGGCCTTCTCGGCTGCCTCATGCATCGTGCCGACCATCCAGCGGATGAGATCGGCATCGGCCAGCTGCAGGATCAGCCCGTCAGCGAGGCGGCCGGTCATCGCGAGCGCCATCGGTCCGTAGCCTGCGATCCATACCGGCAACTTCCACTTGCCCGTCCAGGTCAGCCCCAGGTCGGCCCCTTCGTACTCCGTCGTCCTGCCCTCGACGAGGTCACGGATGACGGTGATCGCTTGCTCGAGCGTCTTCATCGTCGTGGGCGGCCTGCCCAGCACGCGGACGGCATTGTCGCCACGGCCGATGCCCAGGTCCATGCGGCCACCCGAGATCTCGTCCAAGGTCGCGAGTGCGCTTGCGGTCACGCTCGGATCCCGCGTGGCCGGGTTCGTGACGCACGTGCCCAGACGCATGTCCGAGGTATTGAGCGCCATGACCGTGAGCAGGGGATAGACCTCCTTCCACAGCACATGGCCATCGAAGAGCCAGCCGTAAGCGAACCCGGCGGCTTCTGCCTGCTTCGTGAGCGCGACGGTGCGCTCGATGCTGAACAGCGGCTTGAGGGAGAATCCGAAGTCCATCGTCGGACAGCCTACACCCCGCGGATCACGCCTCACCGCCGCCGCTGACTCAATCCCCTGCGGGCGTTGCAGCTCGCGCAGAGCACACTCGGCCTCGCCGGTAGCGGCTCGCCACCGAGGACGAGCGGCACCGGATGGTCGGCCGCCAGCTCGCCGGGTCGCACCGGAGGCTCTCGGCGACCAGCTCTATGACCCGGCTGGATGGCTGCCTGTGGCCAAGTGAGTACGGAGAAGAATCCGTATTGACTGCGGGCGCTGAAGCCCCATCATCTCGCAGCATCATCGGTCGCGCCGCGCGGTTCGTGCCGCACCATCGGCAGCGACCCGTCGGGGGAGGAGGTTGGTGTCTCCATGAGGAGACGGATGCTTTCCCACGCGGTGGTGGCCGCATTCACTCTCGCCCTGACCAGTCAGACGTTGACCGCGGTCGCGCAGACTTCCGACGACTCGGTCATCGACGAGGTGTTCGACGTCGGAGGCCACGGGCTCTACCTGAACTGTCAGGGCAGTGGCTCGCCGACGATCGTCTACATGCACGGGTCGATCGAGGACCCGAGCATCACCCCTCACACGAATGGCATGTTCGCGCAGCGGGCGCTGGCCGACGAGTACCGTGTCTGTGTCTACGACCGGCGAAACCTGGGCGAGAGTGACACCGTCGATGCCCCACAGCTGCCTGAGGACGCCATCGCGGACATGCACGGCCTCCTCGCCACCGCAGGCGTCGAACCGCCATACGTGCTGCTGGGCGCCTCGTTCGGAGGGCTCCTTTCCGACCTCTACGCGCTCGCCTATCCCGACGAGGTCGTCGGCATGGTGCTCCTCGACTCGATGTTCCCCGACGAGCTGTCGCTCGATCCGCTCTTTCCACCCGAGGACCGCTACGAGGCCTTCGACGCCGAGGACGAGAACGAGGGCCTCGAACGGATCAGTCACTACAAGGCCATGAAGGCCGCGGCCGACCGGATCGGCGAAGAACCGGCCATCCCGATCGTCTACCTCTCCTCGATCCCGGAGGGCTTCGATGTCAACGACTACGGCATCCCCGAGTACGACGAGCAGGTCCTCGACCTGCAGCGGGCCTTCGTCGAGCGGTTCTCACCCGGGACGTACCTGCGTGTCGACTCGCCCCACTTCATGGAGGCAGCCATCCCCGACCAGGTCGTCGAGGCTCTGAGGCAGGTCATCGAGGAGGCTGGGTACTAGGACCGCCATCATCTGCGACCGGGGCCGCCATCGCCGAACTCCCTCCACAGCGCCCGCCAGGTGGCTGCGCGCCTGCCGCTGGTCAGGCAGCAGAGTCGCTGGTGGCCGCTGCCGCTCATGCGGCGCACCCCGACCCCGATCCGCGCCACCGACACCATCGACAACCAGCCCAGTCCCATCCCGGCCACCAACGGCCATACCCCCACCATCATCGGGAGGACCAGATCTATCCTCAACCCAACCAAGGCCATCATCGCCGGTGCCCTCGCCTTCGCCATCGGCGGCGTGATGCTCGTCGCCCAACCCTTCCAGCAGCAGGCTGGCGTGCCGGGGGCGGCGACAGGCGACCGACCGGCAGCCACCGTCTCCGGCGACATGGAGTCCGTAGACGTGTTCATGGATGAAGTGGATGGAGAAGTCATCGATGGACTCCAGCAGGACCACTGGACGAACACAGGTCGCCTGGAGGTGAGCGATGACCGCTTGACGGGCGACTTCACGGAGGAAGGAACGATGAACCGCTATCAGCCCTTTGCCGGCGAAGGTGTCGCCGAGGTCTGGTACGGGACGCTCCGCGTCGAGAACGATGGCGGGACCTGGGAGGGGACACACACCGGCTGTTCCAGTTGCGGCAACGCTGGTGACGGGCCGGACATCTCCTACGTCGAACTCGTCGGCAGCGGCGAATACGAGGGCCTGTCGGCCATCCTCTTCGTCGAGCAGCGACCGTGGGTCGGCTACAGCCCGCCCGCCTGGGTCAACGGAGTCATCATCCCAGGGGCCGTCCCTCCAGCGTAGGGGCATGTTGAGGACCCCAGGACGGCGCACACCGCCCTGCTCCTACCCGATGGCAGCGTGTTCATCATCGGTAGCTACGACCAGGTGTCGGACCCGGTGCTCGGCACCGAGGTCTGCCACCCGGACCAGGGCTGACCTGCCCGTGGTGCACCGGGCTCGTTGCGACACCGGCACGGGGTTGCCAGGTCGGCGTCAAGCGCGGGGTCGTGCGGATGTTCGGGAAGCCGCACGGATGTGGGAGCGTCGGAGTTCCGCGCCAGGGACCTGGGGAGAATCCTGACCCTGGACTATGCGTTTCGACCCCGCTCGAGCGTCATGATGGTATGAGCATCACCCGAGCGGAGGCCCCCATCGTGCTCGAGGCGATCGGAGACGACGCCTGGCAGACGGTCGTCGCCCTCGAACAAGCGGCAGGGCAGCGGCTGTACGGCTATGCCCTCCGCCTCGGGGTCGATGCCGGCCGAGCCGGCGACCTCGTACAAGAGAGCCTGCTGCGCCTCTGGCGCGAGCTGAGCCATGGGGCGGACATTCGCTCCCCGGAGGCTTGGACCTACCGCACGCTGTCGCGCCTGGCCATGGACGAGCACCGGCTCCACCGGCGCATCACCCGCCTGATCACGCGGCTGGGCGAGCGGGCGACACCGCAGGTCACGGAGGCGGACGCGACCGAGCGGGTCGCCGTCTGGAGCCAGGTCGACAGCCTGCCCGATCGACAGCGCCAGGTCATCTACCTGCGCTACCAGGCAGACCTCTCCTTCGATGAGATCGGCCAGGTCATGGACATCAGTCCCGGCGCGGCACGGAGCCACGCCACGACGGCATTGCGGACCCTACGGACCCGGCTCGACGTCGCCGGAGGTGACGAGTGATGGACGAACTGACCCTCCAGCGCAGCCTGCACGAGCGGCCACCGGGCGATCCCCACTACCGGCTCCGATTGTCGGCCGAACCCGGGCCCGTCGCCGCTGCCACCAAGACCACCTCCTCGGCCACCGCCAGGACCCGACCGCTGCTGATCGCCGCTCGCCTGGTCGTGGCCGGTGCCATCGTGGCGCTCTTCGGCGGCTTCCTGCTGGCAGGACTGCTGACGCAGCCGAGCGAGCGCGTCGCAGCACCCGCATCGTCGCCAACCGCGACCTGGACGCCTCCGCCCGAGCTCACCATGGAGGAGATCGCTCCGGGCGTGACACAGGCGACCCTCGCGGGCGTGGGCAGCTTCGAGGCAGCTAGCGCCCCACACGACTTCGCGTTCGACGCGCATGGCGACATGTGGCTGCTGTCCCCGGCCGGCTTGCAGCGGGTCGGGGACGATACCGCCCACCCCAGCCCTGGTCCGATGCCGTACGACCCGGACCTGAGCCTTGCACCCGACGGTGCCCTGTGGACCCTGGCCAACGACACGGTCGCCTCGTTCCGCGATGGAGCCTGGACCGAGGCCCCGCCGTTCCCCGGTGACACCGAAGACCCACCTGGTGCCCTGGAGGTCCTGCCCGACGGCACGGTCTGGGCACGCACCACCACCACGCTCGCTCGCCTCGACGGCGATGCCTGGACCGCCTATCGCATCACCGACGATGAGGGCCCCGTGCCCGACGCCGGATATGTCTTCCCGGGCGACCTAGCCTGGACGCCCGACGGCAGCCTCTGGGTCACCACGAACGGAGCCCGGAAGAGGAAGCGGGGCGGCCTCCTCCGCTTCGATGGGGAGGTGTTCCATCAGGTCGAGCCCCCGGTCCCGGTGGAGGGCTGGATCGGACCGCTGGTGAGCGGGCAAGACGGCGAGCTCTGGGCCTACCTTGACGCGGACCCGCCCAGGCTCGCCCGGTTCGACGGCACCGACTGGGAGTCGTCGGGCCGAGTCCCTCGGGATCCAACGGACGGGCTTCTGCTTCGGCAGGATGGTCGCTTCGCCCGATGGCCGCCTGTGGGCCATCGCTACGGACAAACCCTGTGCCGGTGACGTGCTCGGGGCCTACGACGGCGCGGCGTGGACGGGCGTGGGGGCGCTGCCGGAGTCCTGGCTGACCGAGTCAGCGAAGCTCCACATGGGACCCGACGGCAACCTCTGGGTCGAGCCCGTCCACGGCCTGTTCCTCATCGCCACCCCTGAAGCCTTGGCGTCAATTGAGCCAGCCGACCAGTCGGTCGAGGAAGGCGAATCACCAGAGCAGGCCACCACCCCCGACCTCTTGCCGGGCGTGGACCTCACGACCGAGGAGGTCGAGCCGGGGGTCTACCGGGTGGATGGCGACGGCATCCGGTCTCTGTCCCGCCCGATGGGTTCGAGCCGCGTGGACGACGACATCCACCGCGGCATGGAGGGGAGCATCGTCGCTGGTCTCGATGGCTCTGTCTGGTGGTTCGGTCAGGATGGCTTCTTCCGCCTGGGCGAACCAGGGGTCCATGAATGGCCGGATGAGCGTCAGGACACCTTCTTCTATGGGCAACGGCATCAGTCCGAACAGCCTGAAGATCGATCTCGAGGTCGGACCGCATGGCATCGTCTGGCTCTCCCGCCATGGTTGGGGCGGGGTCGAGGGTGACGATCTCACGACCGTCTACGAAGACGAGATCTCGTCCTTCGATGGCGAGTCATGGTCGGTCCACCTGCAGCCGGACGGAGAGGTCGTCGGCGTCGAAGTCCTGCAGGACGGAGACGTCTGGGGGGCGTGGGTCTCCTCATATGCGCCCCGACAGCAGGTCACGGTGGCCCGGCTCGGCGACGCGGGCTGGGAGCCACTCCCCGTGGTGCTGGGTGACGGAGGTGACCTGTCCATGGCAGCGTCAGGCGATGGTGGGATGGTGTGGCTGTTGCCCGGCGGCGGGCAACGCCTGCAACGCTACGACGGGACCGGCTGGGAGGAGCAGACGACCCCGGACGTCGGCGGCGAGATGGCAGCCGACGTGGCCCCCGATGGCACGCTCTGGGTCGGCCTGTCGCGCGACTGTGGTCCGGGGACGCCCGGGAACACGCCTGACGGTGGGTACTGCATCGGCGGGTACGACACGCTCGCGCGCTTCGATGGCACCGACTGGGAGGTCTTCGACGCCTCCGACGGTGTCCCGCCGACCGGCGGCCACCACATGATGTTCTGGGGCTCCCTGGAGGCCGCCCCGGACGGCAGCGTCTGGTTCGACCCCACGGTGCCGCAGGATGAGGTCGTCGATACCGACTGTGACGGCGTGGCCAACCTCGATGGCAGTGCCGTGACTCGGTACCTGCGGGGCATGTGCATCTACGCCATGGACGTGGGGCCTGACGGTGACGTCTGGCTCCAGGCCGGTCAGCCGGGCGACGACGATCCGCTGCCCATCCACACCTACGTCATCACAGCCGATGCGGGGGTGGCCAGCGAGTGACGAGCCAGCCATGCATAGGAGCGCGCGTGGAAGCGGCGGGCATCAGCGAGCGGGGGAGAGGGAGAACCAGCCGGGAGTAGCACGCACGACCGCCAGGGCGGACCGAGGCGCGACCAGCCATCGCGACTTCGGACGACCAGTCCAGTCTTCACCCCGGCCTCGAACGGCCGTTCCCCACCGTCACCGGAGGACCCCGTCCATGCGCAGTCCAGTCAAGGCCATCGCCGCCGGAACGCTCGTCACCGCCATCGGAGGCGTGATGCTCGTCGCTCAGCCCTTTCAGCCACAGGGCAGCGTGCTCGCGGCGGATCCCGACGTCGGATGGGCAGAGTCGGTGCCGTTCACCATGAGCTTCTCCTGGAGGGACCCGAGCGTGCGGTCCGCCGTGACGAGGACCGAGGACGGGCTCACCAGGTCGACCGGCGAGTGCTGGGTACCGGCGATCGTCGCCCCGAGCGACCCCAGGATGGATAGGCACCCTGGAGTACTGCGGCAGCGAGCACGTCTACGGAGCGGACCGGGAGGCGGACACGGTCGTGTGGAGCGAGACCTACCGCATCGTCAACGACGAGGGTGCGTGGCAGGGCAGCAGCCTCGGTGCCGCCTGGGACGACCCCGGCTCCGAGCGGATCGACATCGGGGGCCAGCCCCTCATCCTTGCCGGAGAGGGAGCCTATGACGGGCTCTTCGCTGCCCTGACCTTCGTGGACGGATGGTCCGACATCCGTGGGGTCATCTTCGAGGGGGCGCCTCCCGCCGACGTCGTCCCTCCGTCCGCCGGGTCGATGGGACTGGTCACCGAGCAGGTCGAGCCCGGCGTCGAGCGCATCGTCAGCGACAGCGCGGGGCACGACCTCGACGCGACCCACCCCACGTACCGCTACGACATGGACGACATCTTCGTCCTGCCCGACGGCACCGTCTGGCTCTCGAGCACCTACAGCCGCGAGGACAACGACGCCAACCCCGGAGCCGGTGCGCTGACCTGGGCCCTGGGACGGTCGGACGCCTTCCAGTATTCCGCTGACAGCCCCAGTTGCGGCACCGAGGGGATGGGCGTGTCGTGTTGGGACCCGGTCGCCGTGCGGGAGGTCACCTACCTCGCGGGCACGCCCATCAACGCGGTCGCGGTCGCGCCCGACGGCACGATCTGGGCCGTGGGCGGCTACGACGGCGACAACGGTGGCCTCTACCGCATCACGCCAGCCTGGCTCGAGCCTGTCACCGACACCGTCGCGGCGGCCCCGACCTTCACCGAGCTGCGCGTAGCCGACGTCACCGAGGTCGACGAGCGCACCCGTGACCTGACCATCGAGTCCCCCTCAGTGGGCGAGGCCACGGTCCGCCTGCTGTTGCCGACGGGCTTCGACGAGGGCGCCGACCGGACGTACCCGGTGCTCTACCTCCTCCACGGCGCCACGGGTGACCACACCAACTGGACCACGGAATCCGACCTGGCCGAGTTGACCGCCGATCTCGACCTGCTCGTGGTCATGCCCGACGGCGGCTCCGACGGCTGGTACTCGGACTGGTGGAACGAGGGCGAGGGCGGCGTGCCGGCCTGGGAGACGTTCCACCTCGACGAGGTTCGCGAGATCATCGAGCGTGACTGGCAGGCCGGGGAGGAGCGTTCCATCGCCGGGCTCTCGATGGGCGGCTACGGCGCGATGCACTACGCCACCGCCCATCCCGAGCTCTTCGCGGCGGTCGCCTCCTTCAGCGGCGTCGTCGATCCCGTCGGCGGTGGCTTCCGGGGGGACTACCGGCTGTGGGGCGATCCCCTCGAGCAGGCCGACGTCTGGGCCGCGCACGACCCGGTGGCCATGGCCGAGGCCTTCGCCGACAAGCCCGTCTACCTCTCGTGGGGTGATGGCCAGCCCGGCCCGCTCGACCCCGAAGGCGCTGGCCCCGACGACCTCGAGGCCTGGGTGGCCCCGCAGAACGAGGCGCTCGCGGCCAGGCTCGCGGAGCTGGGTATCGACGCGACCATCGAGTCCGGCTCGGGCACGCACACCTGGCCCTACTGGGAGCAGGGCCTCCACCACGCCCTGCCGATGCTGCTCGACGCGCTCGAGCGCTGAGCCGCCGAGCGGGGCCCCTCCGACCGCGGGCGGGTCCCGCGCCCTGGATACCGGCGTCGCTGCAGGCGGCTCAACGGCCCGGCGCCGGGAAAAGAGCAACCCTGACGATGCGTTTTGGCACCCGTCGAGCGTCATGATGGTATGACCACCATCCGGGCGGAGGCCCAGCTAGTGCAGGACGGGGCGCGGGACGACGCCTGGGATGCGATCGTCGCCCTCGATCGGGAACACGGCCAGCGCCTGTACGGCTATGCGCTCCGCCTTGGGGTCGATGCGGGCCGCGCCGCGGATGTGGTGCAGGAGGCGTTGCTGCGCCTCTGGCAGGAGCTCAGCCGTGGGGCCACCATCGCGTCCCGGGAGGCCTGGACCTACCGGACCGTCGCCCGCTTGGCCATGGACGAGCACCGCTTGCACAAGCGCATCGCCAGGCTCATCACGCGACTGGACGACGGGCCGCGGCCCCGGCCCATGGAGGTCGCCTCGACCGAGCGTGTGGCCATCTGGGAGCAGGTGGACCGCCTGCCCGACCGCCAGCGCCAGGTCATCTACCTGCGTTACCAGGCCGATCTCTCGTTCGAGCAGATCGGCCAGGTCATGGGCATCGAACCCGGTGCGGCCCGCTCATATGCGACCACCGCCCACCGCGCCCTGCGCCGCGCACTCGTCGATGGAGTGGACCGATGATGGACGAAACGACCCTGGAGCTCGGCCTCCGTGCCCGCCCGCCTGCCGATCCGGTCTACCGGTCGCTGATCACCACCTCGCCGCCCACGACGCACCGGGTCACCACGCAACCCCGCCGGCGAGTTGCGGGTGAGCCTCGACCGATGCTCACCGCTGTCCGCCTCGTGGCCGCGGTCGCGATCCTGGCCCTCGGCGCGGGCGCGTGGTACCTCGCCGCCGACTCCGGCCCCGTGAGTGTCCCGGCGGCCTCGCCTTCGCCTGCCGCGTCGACCTCGCCCTCGTTCCTGCCGTCGGTCATCCCGGCCGGCGTGCCGAACGGTGTCATCGACACGCCCATCGGGTCGGCTCGATGGGCCTATCTCCACGGCGACCCTACGTCGCTGCCCGGCCCGCTCTCGCCGATACCGGGTCCCTCCGGCAGCCTCCTGTGGTTCGACGAAGGCGATTGGGGCCCGGTCTCCTGCGAGGTTTCCGGTGCCATCGAGTGCCTGGCCCGACCACAGCTCTGGACCTCCGCCGATGCCATCTCGGAGCGGGTGGAGCTGCCCCTTCCGGTCGACGCCGCCTCGGCCAGACTCGCGGTGCACGACGGCACCTACTGGCTGGTGACATCCGGCCCCACCTCGATGTGGCGCTCGACCGACGCCGAGCGATGGGAGCGGATCGACCTGAGCGCGCTCGTCGCACCCGGGCCCGACGAGCTCGACTGGGAGGTCGGTCTGGGCGTGCCGGTGGCGTCCGGCGAGTCCGTGGTTGTCCCGATCACCTACCAGGCGCTCGACGCTACGCGCCTGCTCGGGCGGCCCGACCTGCGCTCGGCGTGGCCGGCGTGGCCGCAGCAGGTGGCGCCCGGCCTCTACCGGATCGTGCAGGAGGTGCAGGATGAGTCCGGTGGCGCGAGCCTGGTGCGGATCGAGAAGACCACCGGTGGGCTCCGCTTCTCGGACGAAGCCGGCACGGAGATCGCCACGCTCGACGGCGTGAGCCTCGACTTCGTGGACGCGTGGGCCTCGGCCGGTGCCGTGCGTGACTACCAGGTCGCGGTGGTCGACGACGGTGTCGTCACGCCGGTCAGCCTGCCCGGCCCGTCGGTATCCGACCGCTGGGATTATGGGCCGACCGTGCTCGGGACCAGCGCCGGCTTCCACGCCTTCAAGGTCACGGCCGACCGCACGATCCGTGTCTGGCGGTCAGATGACGGGCGCGTCTGGACCGAGACCGAGCCACTCGGAGACGACGAGGGCGAGCCGCGCGATGTCGGGTTCGTCTACCTGCACCCGGGCTGGGGCGGCCCCGCCGTCGTGCGGGCCGGCGGGCAAGGGCAAGACGAGGACACGCTCCGGGAGTGGGAGACGGTCGACGGCATCACCTGGACGACGGTGCCGTACGCGGACTCCGGTGGCGGCAACCCCTTCCGATTCGGCGACCGCTGGCTGTCCTGGTCGGAGGACATGGGACCCTGGCAGGCCTCGATCGACGGCCTGATCTGGGAACCGGCCACCGAGCTCTCTGCGGTCATCTCGCCGGCGACGGGTGGGACCGTCGGCTGGAGCTACGGCCTGGCGGCCGTCATCGGGGAGACGCTGTTCTACGCGGGCGGGACGGACTACGGGACCCGCGAGCGAGACCTCTGGGTCATCGAGTTCGTCGCCGAACCCGACGGCGCACCAACGGAGGTCGAGACCACCACGGGAGCATCGCAGGACGGCGTTTCCGAAGGGGGGTGATCCGAGCACACGGCGTTGACCGTTCCAACCTGAGCGGTCCACTGCCGGGCAGCCTGCCCGGCGCCACCCCCAAAGGAGCACTCACCCATGCGCATGATCCGACACCTCGCGACCGGCGTCGCGACCCTGGCCATCGTCGCCATCTCGTTCGCTCCGGTCTCGGCCCAGTCGGCCGAGCTCTCGCTCGACCCGACCCAGCCCGCCCCGTTCACCGGCCGCATCGCGTACGGCGGCCAGGTGCGCTCGGGGACCATGGACACGGTCGACGGGCACATCGAGTCGCGCGGCTCGGCCTTCGCGCCGAGCATGGTCTCCGTGAGCGACCCGCGCCTCGACGGCGACGTCCTCATCAGCTGGCAGACCGACGAGTACGTCGCCTCCGATGGCGCGGATCAGGTCCTCGGCAGCGGCACCTGGCGCATCGAGACCGCCGACGGCGCATGGGAGGGGTCCTACGTCCGGCTCGAGGCCGATGGTCTCTCGGACAAGAGCACCGCGGTCCTGACCGGTCAGGGCGCATACGAGGGGCTCACCGCCGTCTGGGAGCAGACCATCGACGGCTCGGGATGGGACATCGCCGGAGCCATCTTCCCGTCCGGTCCCCCTCCGGCCGCTGTGCTGCCGTAGCGGCGTCACCCGCCACGACAGCGACCGACAGACTGTCGTCGGTCGCTGTCTCGCTCCCCAGCCAGTACGCGGCCTGCGCCGCGTTCACACAGCCGGTCCGCCGGTACAGCCCCGACAGATGCTGGCGCACCGTCGTCTCGCTGATACCCAACTCATACGCGGCCGCCGCTATCGAGCCCGCCGCGATGTAGGCGCGCAGGACCTCCAGTTGGCGCCGCGTCGGCCGCTGCCTCGCCATCAGCCGGCCTTCCGGTAGGCATCGGCCCACGATCTCGCCGCCGGAGCCGCGTTCTCGAGCACGAATCGGGGCCGGAACCGCAGGTGGGCCAAGCTGGCGCGACCCTTCTCGCCCCGACCACCTTTCGGGCTTGGTCCGCTCGTCCCATCACGCAGCTGCCAGGCGGACCGCGAGTCCACGACAGGGTCGGGTCATCGGGCTCGCCGGACCCAGGGCGTCAGTAGTGGTAGCGCGCCTGGAGGATCACCAGGTCATCGCCGTCGATCAGATACACCAGCCGATGCTCGTCGGTGATGCGCCGAGACCATGCCCCCGACAGCAGGTGTCGCAACGGTTCCGGCTTGCCGATACCGGAGGTCGGGTCGCGCAGGGCCGCTTCGATCAGCCGGTTAACCCGCTTGAGCATCGCGCGGTCGGTCTCGACCCAGAACGAGTAGTCCTCCCACCCGTGGGGCGTGAAGACCAGCTTCAACGATCGAGCTCGTGTTCATCCCGCCGGCCGGAGAGTGCCTGCTGCAGGCTCTCGAGTAGACGCCTCGCGTTCGCCGGCGCTCGAAGCAGGTGCGCCGTCGCCTCCAGTGAGTCGTAGTCCGCGCGCGAGATGAGGACGGCATCGCCCCGACGGGAGGTGATCTCCACCGGTGTCCGGTCCTCGTTGACCTGCTCGATCAGCGGGAACAGGTTCTTGCGTGCCTCAGACGCGGTGATGGCCATGGGTCCCTCCTCCGTGTGTGGTACGAGATATGGTACCACCTTGCGCCCGGCGAATCGGAGAGCAACGAAGAGCGACCAGTTCCGCGGACCGGGCCACGGACGATACTTGCAGACGCCAGTTCGCGGCTACCGAGCTGTTCGACCTTTCCAGGAAGCCATGCGCGCTCTCGGGCGCGAGGTCCGCACGCTCGATGAGTGGCTGTACCAGCGCGTCGACGCCTACCCCGGCTGGGAAGGCACCCGTGATGTCGGTGCCGGCGTCGACATGACGGGCTGGCTCGACGAGATCGAGCGGTTCCTCGACGGGCAGGACGAGACGTAGCCATGCGCCGCGACACCGCCTACCTCCGGAGCCACGGCCACGACCCCCGAGGTCCTGGTGCCGACGAGCGGATGCACGACCGGCTGCGAGCCCGACAGCGCGACATCGCCGAGGCCCGGGCCATGTGGGCCGAAGGCCACTCGCTCTACGCCATCCATCTTGCGACGGGCCGCTCGAAGGAGTGGCTGCGCACCTACGCCGGCATCCGCGACCAGCACGAAGGAGACCACCGATGACCACGAAGAAGGCCACCACCGAGCTGCGCCGCTGCGCGGGCAGCGCCCGCTTCGGCATCGAGCGGCACGAGGCGCCGATCGGCGAGCTCCCCAAGCAGCCGAGCCGCAAGGACGGCCTGGGCACGATGTGCACCGAGCACTGGCAGGCCTACGTGAAGGTGCTGCGGGAGGCGCGGAAGGGGGCGATGGCGGCCGACGGATCGGAGTCCGACGCCGCGTGGCGGGGTACTCGCGCCGCTCACCAACGGGCCCCGGGCGAACGTCCGGGGCCTTTCCTCGTGCCTTCGCCACCGGTGCCAGCACGACGGGCAGCGCGCCACGTGGGCGCCCCGTCGCGCCCGTGGGCGAGCATGGCGCCCATCCGTGCAGGCCCGGCGCCCATCCGTGCAGGCCCGGCGTCCGGCGCTCGATGTTGGAGCGGCAGCGCTCGCCGCAGACGATGGCCTGGCGAGGCCGGGCGTCGAGCGAGTCTTCGCAGCCCGGGCAGACGCGTCCGCTGGGCCGGCGACGGATGGCGGCGCGGTGCGGCTGCCCCTGGACACGAAGCAGAGGCTCGCTCCGATGGTCGGGCCTCGGAGAGGTGCGGTCAGGCTTGCGTCGGGACGTCGGCCTCGGCGAGGGCCTTGAAGCTCCCCCAGATCCGCTGCTGGTTCTTCTCCATGCCGCCCGAGGACACCAGGTCCTTGAGGAAGCCGGGCATCCTGCCCGGGATCTCGTAGTCGGAGTCGAAAAGGAACGTGGTCGCCTCGCCGGCGGGTTCGAACCGGTGGGTGTTGTCCATCGGGCCGTAGTCGCTACGCATCCGGATGAGCCGCTGCGGCTCGACCTCGACGACCTCGACGGCCCACTTCGTCTCGAAGCCCATGACCTTCATGCTGTGTTCCAGCGTCGTGCCGACCTCGTCCAGCGGCCCGTTGAAGGTGGTCTTGCGATCCGACATCCAGTCTGGCCAGCGGGACGTGTCGAGGAAGAACGCCCAGACGTGCTCGACCGGCGCCTCGATGCGGACCTCGTGATGGAAGTGCTTCATGACCTACCCCCGTCTGTGCGGGCCGGTTTCACTGGTGGCTCGGCGCGACCTGGCTGGTCGCGACGGTCCAGGCGGCCGGTGCTGGGGCCGCGCGTCGAAGCCTCCCGCTAGGGGTGATTCTCGCGCGGGTGTCCATGAACGCTGCGCGAACGTCCGGTTCGGGAAGGATCTACCTACCCATCAGCTCCTGAGCCGCGTCCGGGATGGGGCGACCCTCAGCGAGCTCGCTCGCCGCCATCCCCAAGGCCCTGCGGATGGGGGCGTGTCGATCCTCCGTCAGGGGCCCTCCGCCGACCACGAGGTTGCCCGATCCCAAGACCAGCGAACCTGCCCACGCGAAGTCGGCCCGCTGGGCGAACCGTCGACAGATCGCCGAGGCTGTTGCGCTCTGATGCGATTCGGGAGTCGCGCTGTTGACGATGGCTGCGAGCAGAGAGGGCGAGGCGCCGCGGCGACGGTGTGCCGCAAGCAACTCGAGCATCTCGGTGACCGGGGCGGGTAGCGAGTCGATGTGGAGGGGGAACGCCAGGGTCACCAGATCGACCTCGTCGACCGCGTCGATGAGCTCGTCGGTCCCCGCTGATGAGCGCATGGCCTGATGCACGAAGACCGTCCTTGAGTCGATCGAGCGATCGACGAGCTGCTCATGGAGGTAGCCGCCGAGGGAGTGGGACGTGCTCGATCGGCGTCATGGGACTGCCGACGAGCAGGAGGGCACGACGCACCTCGGTCGGCTGCGAGTCTGGCAGTTGCGCGGGCAGGGCAGATGGCGGTGTCGACCGCCCGTCGCTGACGTCGTCTATCGCCTCGCGCACCAGGGCCTCGAGTGCCCCATCGGAGACATCGGCCGCGACGACCGCACTCACGTGTGTCCCGGCGTGCATCCCGGCGTGCATGTTGAGCGCGTTTCGCTGGATAAGGTGTCGGAAGATCGTCTCCGCCTGGGCATCGGGTTCGTCCAGCCAGCCGACCGCAAGGAGGTCGGGATTGGCCTCGTACCGCTTCCCGGTGTGCACCTCGCCATCGATCTCCGTGACGGACAGCGAGAAGTTCTGGATCAGGTGGTCGACCATGCGCTTGAGGATCGATGAGTAGCCACCGAAGGTCACCGGCGTCAGACAGACCAGCAGGTCGCTGCCTGCGACCGCCTCGGCGATGGGGCGGTTGTCATCGGCGATCCGGCAGACCCCCGGCGTCTGGACCCAGCAGCCGAGGTCCCCGGCACACGGAGCGATGGTCTTCTCGCGGAGGATGGTGCGTCCGACGCTCCAGCCGATGGCCTCGAGTCGGTGCTCGATCGCCGCGCCGACTCGCTCGCCCACCGTGTCACCTGCCGCCGACCCATCGAGGATGGTTGCCCGCATGGCGATGCCTCCTGGCGGTCGGCCGACGCGACGGTTCTGACACGGCTCTGGTATGGAGTCCCATTCGACCGCCCACGCGATGCTCCGACATGACCGAGCCGATGGCAAGAGTCGTTCGGCTCCGGCTCTCACCAGTCGGACGCGCTTCGAGGCATCACCCCGAATCGCCATGAGTAGGCGGATGGGTCTCGGCACGATGTGCACCGAGCATTGGCGCGCCTTCGTCAGGGCGCTGCGCGAGGCGCGGAAGGCGGCGAAGGCAGGTGAAACGCGGCCACTGCCGGCGGCGGACCGGAGGCTGACGCCGCGTAGAGGGCCCGCTCGTGTTTGACAGGGGCCCAGGGCGTGTGCCCGGGACCCCTCTCAGTCTTCGGCCTTCTCGTCGTGTCCGCGACCCGTTCGCGAGCGCCGGGCGGCTCGAAGTCGGACCTCCGTCACCTGGTCACTGCGCTTGATGACCGACGCCAGCCACGAGCCACGCCTCCCGGATCGGCCCACGGCGCCACGGTCACGCGGGTCGGTAGACCCCGAAGGTGGCCCCGTCCGGATCCCGAAGCACCGCTGCCCGGCCCCAGCCGGGGATGTCGACCGGCTCGACCAGGACGGTCCCGCCGCCGGACTTCGCGCGCCCGACGGCAGCCTCCACGTCGTCGGTGCCGAAGTAAGGGACCCAGTGCCCCTCCGGTCCGCCCGAAGGCCAGGTCGCCGAATCGGCGCGTGGACCGGTCATCCCCGCGAAAGGTCGTCCGTCGACCAGTAGCAGGCGGTAGTCGCCAGGAGCGTCGGCGACGGGCTGCACCTCGACTCCGATCACCTTCTCGTAGAAGCCTTCCGAGGCCTCCGGGTCCCGCGACATCAGCTCGTGCCAGATGAAACTCTGCGGGTCCATGTCCACCACGTCCTTTCCTGTGACCCTCGCGCTTTGTACGCTGTCCCATCACTACTGTACGTTGCACACCGCCCATGCCGTCACCGCGGGCAGCCAGCGGGAGAGCGCCGAGCTGTACCGGGCCATGCTGCGGACGGCCGACGAGCTGGCATCCTCGGTGCCTGAGCTGCGCTCGCTCGAGCGCTACGTCGGGGCGTCGTCCGAAGGAGCTCCCGCGCAGTACGTGAGGTGGAACACTCGGCCTCCCGGACGGGTCGACGGTGCGGCGCGGCCCGACGACGGGCGTGACCAGAATGGCGAAACTCGGCCGCGCGCGTGAGTGCCTACGGGGTCCCCGGGCGCCCATGTCAGCGCCCTGTGGGTAGCCCGGGTCCGCCATCCGAGCCATCGGAGCCCGCCGTGTTGCCCCCGCTGCCGCCCGAGCCGATGACGATGGCGTAGTCGCCGCTGAGAGCGCCGGCCGCGAGCACCTTGCGCGCGTAGCCGCCCCCACCGCCACCACCGGCACAGGAGGCCTCGTTGGTCCCGGTGTCGTCACCGCCACCCCCACCGCCCCCGCCGCCGACGACCTCCACGACGATGTGGCTGAAGGCGTCATCGGTGGGCTTGGACCACGTGTCGTCCGAGGTGTAGACATGGACGACCGGCGGGGTCGGGGTGTCACCGCTCAGCAGGATGCGCTTGCGTGGGACCGAGGTGTCGATGCCCAGCCACAGCGCCTGCACCACACCTGCGCCATCGACCTCGCAGACGAGCAGGCGGGCGTCGGGGTTCGACGCGATGAGCTCCGCCGCCGGCAGGTACAGCGAGCCGCCGAGCAGGTCGACCTTGTCACTGAGCCCGTCGTTGCCCGGCACGAGCGTGCCGTCGGGCTCGACCCGCCAGGCCTCGGACATGTCAGCCGCGCCGTCGTTCACCGAGAGCACGAGCGCGGTCGGCATGTCACCAGCTCCGGGGCTGCCGTCGACCTCCGCGTGGATGGCCGCGCCGTCGACCTGCGTCGCGCCATCGCGCCCGGTGAAGAGGACGCGCCCCAGCGTGTCCCCGTCCTGCACGGCCGCGTCCGCCGCGCGCAGACGGCTCAGCGTCTCCTGCGGGAAGCCCGCATCGGCCCGGACCACCTGCTCGACATGGTTGGCGTAGACGACGTCGAATGGGGTCGCCCAGGCGCCGAGCGCGTGCGTGTCAGGGGTGTCCGGCTCGAGGTCGCCGGCGAGGTCCCGACTGCCGTCGGCGCGCAGGTACTGGCTGTGGTCGTCATCGGCAAGACCGGAGAGGGCACCATGGTCGCTCGAGCCACCAGGTGGGGTGGCGAAGGCCCCGTCCCCGCGCAGGAACTCGGCGGTGCTGCCCGAGAGCTTCCGCAGCAGGCCGTGCCGGCTGGTGCTGGCATCGAGCTCGGTCGTGTCGTCGGGTGCCGCCAGGTCGTCGAGCTTGACCGGATACTCAGGACAGGCCGCTCGTCTGGTCAGGCGTTCTTCGTGTTGGTGGACCGCAGGACCGCCACGCCTTGACGCCCCAAGGGCAGCACACCGACCACCTGCTTGCTGGTAAGAAGATCGACATAGGCCGCCCCTTCGAGGTCCACGGTCACAGCTTCGTCCCCGCAGTTGACGACGAAGACATACGTCAGGTCATCGCTCTTCCTCTCGAGCAGCTCCACTCCAGGTGGGATGCCCGGAGGCCCGCTGACGCCGGCCTGAGCCAGCGCCAAACCGAGCACATGCTTCATGGCCAGCCTATCCGGAAGTGTGCCGAGGTACCAGGCGTGCCCTTCGCCCTTGGCGCACCGCGTGACCGCGGGAACGCCGCCCAGCGGCAAATCCTCGAAACTCGCGACGACCTCAGCGCTGTCGATCTCGATAGCCTCGCGCCAGATGGTCGCGCGATGCCGCGTGCCGTCCGCGAAGGCGATCCCGACATCGCCGCGCGGAACCGGCCACCACTCCCGCACGGTGATCCCGAGGAGTTCCCGGAGCTGCGTCGGATGGCCGCCGTGGTCCCGCTCGTAGTTGGGCCGGACGATGCCGCTGAATGGACCGATCACGACGACCCCGCCACGCTCCACGTAATGCGTGAGGTTCAGCACGGACGCATCGCTCAACAGGAACAGGTTCGGCACGATTGCGACGCGATAAGAGGACAGATCGTCCTCGGGATGGCGCATGTCGACACCGAGGCTCGCGGACCGAAGCGGGCGGTACATGGCCAGGGCCAAGTCCCGGAACCGCATCCTGTCGGTGGGATGACCCTCGAACTCCAATGCCCACCAGCTTTCCCAGTCGACCAACAGCGCGACGTCCGCCGGCGCGCAGCGCGTTCCGGCGACCTCAGCGAGCCCCTCCAGGTCGGTCCCGAGCCGTACCGTGGCCGCCCAGCCCGGGGCCATCTCGCCCCCGGGCGGGAGCATGGAGCTGTGGAGCATCTCGGGGCCGCTTCGCGACCCCCGCCACTGGAAGAACATGATGCCGTCGGCACCGGCGCCGACGGCCTGCAGGCTGCGCCGACGTACCACGGCCGGGTCCACGGGCGGGTTCAGAGGGCGCCAGTCGACCGCGCTCGGTGCCTGCTCCATGACCAGCCAGGGCCGCCCGCCTCCTAGCGACCGCATCAGATCGTAGGTGAAGGCAGTCTCCATGTCCGCATCCGGATCGAGCGGGTCGGGGTAGATGTCGCAGGAGATGGCGTCCTGTGCTCGTGCAAACCGCCAGTGGTCGAGCCCTGCGTTCGGCCGCATGAAGTTCGTGGTTGTGGGGATCCCTGGCGAGAGTCGGTGGAGGATGTTCCGCTCGCGCTCGAAGCACTCGAGCAACGCATCGGACGAGAAGCGGCGGTAGTCCAGCTTCAGGGACGGTCGCAAGGGCCCCGGTGCGGCACGCGGCGGCATGACCTCTGCCCACTCGCTGTAGCGACCACTCCAGACGTCGGTGTTCCAGGCCTCGTTCAATGCCTCGACAGAGCCATAGTTGACCTCCAGCCACGAACGGAAGTGCTCCGCCGAGCGGTCACAGAAGCACTGTTCGACGTGGTCTCCGTACTCGTTGCCGACGTGCCACATGGCCAGAGCCGGGTGTGAGCCGTAGCGCTCGGCCATGCGAGTGACGAGCTCCGCTACGGCGGCGGCGAAGTCTGGCGAGCTGGGGCACACATGCTGTCGGCTGCCGATCGACAGTCGCGTCCCGCGCTCGTCGACGGGCAGCGACCCCGGGTAGCGCAGCGAGAACCAGGGCGGCGGCGTCGCGGTCGCGGTAGCCAGGTCCACCGCGATCTCGCTCGCATGGAGCAGATCGAGCACCCGGTCGAGCCAGCCGAAGTCCCACGTCTCCGGTTCGGGCTGAAGGCGTGACCAGGCGAATACGCCCACGCTGACCATCGTCACGCTGGCCTCTCGCATCAAGCGAACATCCTCCAGCCACACGTGCTCGGGCCATTGCTCCGGGTTGTAGTCGCCCCCGTAGAGGATGCCTGGGCGCCGAATGCTCATCGGTCACGAACCTTTCGACTTCGCATGTTCATAGCCGGAATCTTCCGATATCGTAGCCAAGCTGGGCTCACGGCCTTATGATAGGTTTCCAAGTCCTAACACTAGCGCAAGACATGAGAGCCACGGCGCCGTCGCCGCCACCGAGCCAGACCGCAGAGCGAGGACATCGTATGGACCAAGGATCCACGCCGCCCAGGACGCACCCGTACATCCCCAATTCTGAACCTCGGCAGAAGGCCTCCATGCTCGAGGCCGTGAGCGCGAGGTCGGTGGACGAGCTCTACGGGGAGATCCCAGCGCGCTTGCGGCTTGAGCGGCCGCTCGACCTGCCAGCTCCATACAGGAGCGAAGCGGAGCTCGTCCGGCACGTGGGCGGACTGATCGACCGGAACCGCTCCACGCGCGAGGCCATCAGCTTCCTTGGCGCTGGCTGCTATGACCATCACGTGCCTGCGGTATGTGACGAAGTCGCCGGCCGGGCCGAGTTCCTCACGGCCTACGCCGGTGAGCCGTACGAGGACCATGGCCGTTTCCAGGCGCTGTTCGAGTACGCGTCCATGATGGGCGAGCTGTTGGAGATGGACGTCGTCAACGTGCCTGTATACGACGGCTACCAGGCGGCCGCGACCGCGCTGCGCATGGCCGCGCGCGCGACTGGCCGGGACCACCTGGTCATCGCCAGCTCCATCAGTCCCGAGGAGCTCTCGAAGATCAGGGACTATGTTCGTCCCGACCTCGAGTTGGATGCCCTCGCCGTGGACGGTGCGACCGGCGAGGTGGACATTGCGGCCCTCGAGCGGATCATCAGCGACCGCACCGCGGCCGTGCTCATCAAACAGCCCTCCTATCTCGGCATCGTGGAGACACGCGGACGGGCGGTCGTGGAGCTCGCTCACGAGCGGGGAGCCATGGTCGTGGCCTCGGTCGACCCGTCCACACTCGGCGTCCTGGCCACGCCGGCCGCGACCGGTGTCGACATCGCCTGCGGGGACATCCAGCCGCTCGGCATACATCAGCACTTCGGGGGCGGCCATGCCGGCTTCATCGCCTCGGCGGATGACCCGCACATCGTGGAGCAGTACCCCTCGCGTCTGTTCGGCGTGGCACCGACGTCCGTGGAGGGCGAATACGGCTTCGGCGACGTGGCCTACGAGCGCACCTCCTTCGCGGTACGGGAGGAGGGCAACGAGTGGGTCGGCACTGCCGCCGCGCTGTGGGGCATCACCGCTGGCGTCTATCTGGCGCTCATGGGCCCACAAGGTATGACCGAGCTGGGTGAACGCATGATGGCACGGACCCGCTATGCCATGGAGCGTCTGGCAGAGCTGCCAGGAGTGTCCGTCCCGTTCGCGGCCAGCCACCACATCAAGGAGTTCGTGGTCGACTTCGAGGGTACTGGTCACACCGTGGCCGACATCAACGCCAGCCTGCTGCGCCTCGGCATCTTCGGTGGCAGGGATCTGTCGACCGAAGCGGGCCAGTCCGGACAGCGCGCCCTCTACGCCGTGACCGAGATACGCAGCCAGTCAGACATCGACAGACTCGTCGAAGCCGTCGGGGAGGCCATCCGATGACCACCGGGCAAGCCTCCTCGGCTATCGCCGCCAAGCCCATGCCTCGTCGCTTCCACCAGGCCAGCTGGGATGAACCCATCATCTTCGAGCTCTCGACGCCCGGTGCGCGTGGCGTCCTCCTACCAGAGTTGGAGGCAGGCATCGTCGAGCGCGTGGGTGACCCCGCTGCGGCCCTGCCGGCAGGTGTTCGCCGCGAGCGGCCGCCGGCCCTGCCCGAGCTGGCGCAGATCCACGTCGTCCGTCACTACGCGAGGTTGTCCCAGGAGACACTGGGAGTCGACCTCAACATCGACATCGGACAGGGCACGTGCACGATGAAGTACTCGCCCAAGGTCAACGACCAGCTCGTCCGGAGCCATCGCATCGCCGACGTGCATCCGCTTCAGGACGAGTCCACCGTGCAAGGGGCCCTAGGGATCATGTGGCACACCGAGCAGTTCCTGCGCGAGATCTCTGGCATGGACCGGGTCACCCTGCATCCGGGCGCGGGCAGTGCTGCCATCTGGACCAACGTGGCCATGATCCGCGCCTACCACGAGGCTCGCGGGGACGGGGCTCGCCGGGACGAGATCATCACGACCGCCTTCAGCCACCCCTCCAATGCCGCCTGTGCCAAGACGGCGGGGTACACGGTCATCACGCTCCAGCCGGACCCGGTCACCGGGCGACCGACGCTCGAAGCGCTGCAGGCCGCGGTCTCGGAACGGACGGCGGCCTTGCTAATCACCAACCCCGAGGACACAGGCATCTTCAACCCCGACATCGACCGCTTCGTCGAGGTCGTCCATGCGGCCGGTGGCTTGAGTGCCTACGACCAGGCCAACGCCAATGGCATCCTGGGCATCACGCGTGCGCGCGATGCGGGCTTCGACCTCTGCCACTTCAACCTGCACAAGACGTTCTCGACGCCGCACGCGTGCGGCGGTCCGGCCGCGGGTGCATGCGGAGTGACCATGGAGCTGGCGCCTTTCCTGCCCTCGCCGACCGTGGAGCGCGCGGGCGACCGCTTCTACCTGGATCGAGACCGGCCTCACAGCATCGGCTCCGTCCGTCCGTGGTACGGGGTCACGCCAAACATCGTGCGTGCCTATGCCTGGATCATGAACCTTGGTGCGGACGGCCTTCGAGAGGTCGCCGAGATCGCAGTCCTCAACAACAACTATCTCCTGCAGCGAGTCCTCGCCATCAAGGGCGTCACAGCCCCCTACTCGCAGGGCAAGCGTCGCATCGAGCAGGTCCGCTACAGCTGGCAGGAGCTCGCCGAGGAGACCGATGTCCATTCGGAGGAGATGGCCGTCCGGATGGCTGACTTCGGCACCCACTACTGGACCAGCCACCACCCCTTCGTGGTGCCAGAGCCGATGACGCTGGAGCCCACCGAGGCATACTCACGAGCTGATCTCGATGAGTACGCTGCGATGTTGGGCGCCGTCGCGGGGGAGGCATACGAGACACCGGAGGTCATCCATTCCGCGCCGCATCGTAGTACCGTCCATCAGGTCGAGCCGAGCTGGTTTGACGACCCTGCGCGATGGGCTGTGACGTGGCGAGCCTACAAGCGCAAGCACCTGAGAGCGATGCCGGCGCGCGTCGGTGCAGCGGGCCGCGATGGCTGATGCTGTCGACCCCGCAGCTGAGGCCACGCTTGGGCTCCTGGTGAACCCCATCGCCGGCATGGGCGGCCGAGTCGGCCTGAAGGGCACTGACGGAGCGGCCGTGCTGGCCCAGGCGCGCGCACTCGGGGCCAAGCCCCTGGCCGGCGAGCGCGCGAGGTCCGCGCTGCAGGAGTTCTTGCGGACCTGGCCGACACACCGTCCACGGCCGCGCCTGGTCACCGCCGAGGGCCCGATGGGCCAGGCTGTCGCCGATGCCGCCGGGTTCCCCGCCGAGACCATCGGGGCCGTGACCACACCGACCAGCGCCGATGACACTCGCCGGGCCGCAGCGGCGCTGCGTGAGGCGGGGGCGGAGTTGCTGCTCTTCGCCGGAGGGGACGGCACGGCTCGCGACGTCAGCAGCGTGATCGACCGTGAGTTGCCGGCCCTCGGCATCCCGGCCGGCGTCAAGATCCAATCCGCTGCCTTCGCGGCGAGCCCTCGCGCGGGAGGCGCGCTGGCTGCCGCCTTCCTGGCCGGTCGCGAGCGGCAGACCGAGGACCGGGAGGTCGTCGATCTGGACGAGGCTGCCTACCGCGAGGGCCACATCCGACCGCGACTCCACGGCTACTTGCAGGTGCCTCGGGGACCAGCGGTCCAGTCGCGCAAGTCGCCGACACCCGCCTCGGAGCGCGAGGCCATGAACGGCATCGCCGGGGCTCTCCTCGAGTCGTACCGTGATGGCCATCGACTCGTCCTCGGTCCGGGGACCACCACACGCGCGGTGGCTGACCTGCTGGGCCTGCCGAAGACGCTGGTCGGGGTCGACGTGGTCGCTCGGACCGGTGACCGGGGAAAGCTTCTGGTCGCTGATGCGACCGAGACCGATCTGTTGCGGATCGCCAGGGAGGGGCCGGTCACCATCGTACTCACGCCCATCGGGGGGCAGGGTTTCCTGCTCGGTCGTGGCAATCAGCAGATCAGCCCTGCGGTCATCCACACCGCAGGCATCGACGCGATCACGATCGTGGCCACGCCCTCCAAGCTGGCCGCCCTAGCCGGCCGACCGCTTCTCGTCGACACGGGTGACGAGGAGCTTGATGCGCAGCTCAGCGGCCACGCGAGGGTGTTCAGTGGCCGCTACGACCGCGCCATCGTCGAAGTCGCGGCCGCATGAACCCGCTCGACCACGATCGATCGACGTTGACCCCTACGGACAGGAGGACGAGATGACAGCGATGGCAGGCAAACGAGCACTGGTGACCGGAGCCGGCTCGGGCATGGGTCGGGCGACGTCGGAGTTGCTGGCCTCGGAAGGGGCGAGCGTCGTGCTCGCGGACATCGACATCGAGGCTGCTTCCGAGGTCGCCGATGCCATCGCCGCTGCGGGAGGCCGCGCCGTGGCCGTGGTCTGCGACGTGTCCTCCAGTCCGGAGGTGAGGCAGGCCGTGGAAAAGGCTGTGCACGAGTTCGGGGGCCTCGATGTCGTGGTCAATTGCGCCGGCATCATCCGTCGCGCCAACGTGGTCGAGACCACCGAGGAGGAGTGGGACCGGGTGATGGCAGTGAACGTCGGCTCGGTCTTCCTGCTGGGCAAGCACGCAGTCCCGGTGATGGCGGCGGGCGGCGGCGGCTCCATCATCAACATCAGCTCGGGCTGGGGCCTCAAGGGTGGCCCCGATGCTTCCAGCTACTGTGCGTCCAAGGGAGCGGTCGTCAACCTCACACGTGCCATGGCCATCGACCACGGCCCGCAGAACATCCGCGTCAACTGCATCTGCCCCGGCGACACCGACACCCCGATGCTGCGATCGGAGGCTCGCCAGCTCGGGCTTGACGAGGAGGCCTTCCTGGAGGACTCGGCGGACCGGCCCATCAAGCGGCTGGGCACGGGACTGGATATCGCTCGTGCGGTCCGCTTCTTCGCCTCCGACGAGTCCACCTGGGTGACCGGCTCGACGCTCGTCGTCGACGGTGGCGGGCTAGCCTAGGGCCATGACCGAACGCAATGGGGACAGCATCGGCGGCGGCCTCTCCACGCGGGCTCGACGTGAGCGCGTGGCGGAGGCCATCCGGCGTTCCAAGTACACCTCGGTCACCGACCTTGCCGCGGCGTTCGACGTCTCAGAGGTCACCATCCGCAACGACCTCGACCGGCTCGAGGAGGCCGGCCAGGTGCGCCGAGTGCGCGGCGGAGCCGTCCACCAGGTGGCCGGCACCCTCGAGGTCAGCTTCGAGCAGGACGCCGACACGATGGCCGGCGAGAAGGCGGCGATCGGCGAGCGAGCCGCCAGCCTGGTCGCCAGCGGGGAGACCGTCATGCTCGACATCGGCTCCACCGTGGCGGCGGTCGCCCGTGCCATCGCCCGTCGCACCGATCTGGCCGATGTCACGGTCATCACCAACGGCATCCGTGTGGCGCTCGAACTCGAAGCGGCAGAAGGGGGTGTCTCGGTGCTCGTCACGGGCGGCACCTTGCGAAGCCTGCAGCACTCCCTGGTGAACCCCTTCGGCACGGTCCTGCTCGAACAGTTGCACGCGCACACGGCCATCGTCAGCTGCAACGGCATCGATGCACGCGCGGGTGTCACCAACACCAACGTCGGCGAGGCCGAGGTGAAACGTCTCATGCTCAAGGCCGGCAGGCAGCGGGTCGTCGTGGCCGACGGTTCCAAGGTCGGTCAGGTGAGCTTGGTCCACGTCAGCCCGACCGACGACGTCGACATCGTGATCACCGACAGCTCGGCCGACCCCGCGGCCGTGGCGGCACTGCGTGAGCGCGGAGTCGACGTCCAGATCGTCGAGTGATCCTCCCGGCCTGACGATGCACCCTCGGCTCGCGGCCCTCGCTGATCTCGCAGACCTGCGTGGCATCCCGTTGTCGGAGCCGGGTGGGAGGTTGCTGCTTCGACTTGACGCCGATGGTCTTGGTCTCCAGGTTTCCTCGGCCGTCTACGAGCGATCCGCCGATGCGTGTGGACCCATCCGGAACATCCGCTTCCTCGATGTTTCCGGCGAAGCCCTGCCCATCCGCTTCCGATCCTGGCCCCACCGAGTCGACCTCGACATCACCGGTCGCACCGTTGCGGTCGCGTTCATGGAGCCGGACCTGCTCATGCTGCGACTATCCCGCGGTCGCTGGCGCCTCGAGCTGACGCTGGCGCTCGATCGCGGCCAGCACATCGCCAGCGTGGAGGTCGGGGAGGGCGGGATGTACGTGCGTGTCGATGAGGCCGACGGATCTCCCGGATACGCGTGGGCGACGAATGCCCGGATCGCTGACCACTCGTTTGACGATGATCCGGCCCACGATCCGATCGCTAGCGTGGAGCTCGATGCCGACTCAGAAGCCGCACTATTCGTGGGCCGCGGGGACGCAGCCGAGCGAACTCGGCAGCCTTGCCGACCCGACCAGGTGCTTGACGCCGCAGCTAGCCGTTGGGCACGTCTGCTCGATCGCGTGCCCTCGGTCGGGGCAGGCGAGTCTGAGCCGTTGCTTCGTGCAGCCTGGACGCTGGCCACCAACACGGTCCTACTCGCGCTGGATGAGCTCGCATCTCCGGCGGTGGTGCCATCGAAGATGGGCTATGTAGCTCTGTGGCAATGGGATGCCTACTTCCACGCCATCGGGCTTCGTCACCTCGACCCGGGCATGGCGCGAGAACAGCTGCGTCTGGCGCTTCGCTGGCAGACGACCGACGGCATGCTCCCTGACCTCGTCCACGATGAAGGCGTGGTCGCGATGAGTGACGACATGGACGCCGCCGACCGGCAGCGCAGCCTCCTCCACATCGGACGCAAGTCGACCTCGGAGCAACAGGGATTCCTATCTGCGCCACTGACCAAGCCGCCACTGACAGCGTGGGCTGCCTGGAAGCTATTCGAGATCGATCAGGGCAGCTCCTTTTTGGCGGAGGTGTACCCGCCCATCGTCCGCTCACACCGCTGGTGGTTCGAGCGTAGTCGGCCGCCGGGCTTCGACCTGCCGATCTACCTGCACCCATATTCATCAGGCATCGATGACAGCCCACTGTGGGACCTGGGCATGCCCGTGGAGACACCGGACCTACCCTCGTATCTCGCGCTGCAGGCCGACCATCTGGCCATGATGGCGGCCGCGCTCGGCGACGACGCCGCGGCGTCAAGCTGGCGCTCGGAGGCGGCACGGACAGCGGACGCCCTCGTCGCCCGCCACTGGGACCCGGCGAGCGGTTCATTCCTTTCGTTCCATGACGGAGTGCCACTTCGAAGCGATACCGCGGTCGGGCTGCTGCCCCTGGTCACGGGTCGCCTGCCCCACGACATAAGCGCACGCCTGGTAGAGACCCTCCTCGACCGGGAGCGGTTCTGGACGACCTACCCGGTGCCCTCGGTCGCGCTGCGTGACCCAGACTTCGACCCCACGCGGATGTGGCGCGGGCCATCGTGGCTCTTCGTCGACTACTTGCTCATCAATGGGCTGCGCCGCTCAGGATTCGGTGAGGCCGCGACCGTGCTTGCCGAGCGTACGACCCGGATGGTGGAGCAGGGCACCGGCATGCCCGAGTTCTACCATCCAGTCACTGGCGCAAGGCCAGAGATGGCTACCGCCACGTTCTCAGGGACGGCAGCGCTGTACCTTGACCTCGTCCTCGGCGCAGCCGCGTACGACTCGGCCGCTAACTAGCGGCCACCCAGGCAGGATCGGGCCATGCTGATCACGATCGAGGGCTGTCCCAGCACGAAGACGATGAGCATGGGCACGCAGCTCACGGCGCGATTACCGGACCATCCCGTCCGCCCTCATGGCGTCGTAATCCAGCGATCCGAGGCATCCGGGTAGGCTCGCGCTCCATGTCTGCCTGCACGAACCTGTGCATCAGGGTTACTTTGAGATCTTGGGACGCTGGATCATCCCAGAGGTTTTGGTTCTCACCGGGGTCACGTTCCAGGTCAAAGAGCTCGCCGAACGGGCGCCCGCGCCAGATCGTGATCTTGTAGCGGTCGTCGATGTACGTCCGGACGTGCACCGCGGTGGGCTGATGGCGGTTCTCTACGATGACGTGGTCTCGGGCCTTCCCAGTCGACCCGCGCCAGCAGTCGAGCTGGCTACCCCCTGCATCAACCCGGGTATGTCGATACGGCAGGCCTCCAGGAACGTGGGGCTGGGATCCACCTGCTCTGGAGAGCTGAGATGGCTGGCGCCCGGTGAGATAGTCGCAGGTACGCAGCCCCAGCCAGCGGGAGTAGTGAAACTCCTCGGGCAGCGTCCAGCTGTGCTCGCGTGGCGGGACGCTGGGATCCTCGGGCCAGCCTTCGAAGTAGTCGCGCCAATCCGGGAGACCGTTCTCCTCCATCCAGATCGCGTAGTGCTGACCGACATGGGACTCGTCCGCCTGGTTTCGGAGGACCTCGACATGCTCGAACCCGTACCATGGCCCTTGGAATCCGCGCCCGAAATCGAGATCCCGCAAGGTCGGCTGGGCCTCCAGGGATTCGGAGCCCTCCGCCGACGCTAGTGGCTGGAAGTGGGCCTTGCCGAGCAGCGCCGTGCGATATCCATCGGCCCGAAGGATCTCTCCGACGGTGGGCCCGTCTTCGGGAAGCTTGACCCCATGGTCCAGCAATGGTGCGACGACGCGTCGAGTCCGGTGATCATGCTGGCACGCGCGGGCGAGCACATCGGGTTCGCGCAGTACCCACGCTCCAGTAGCACGCCTTCGTTCGCCAACCGATCCAGCGCTGGTGTCCGTATCCGTGGATTGTCCAGTCCGATGGTGTCGTAGTGCTGGTGGTCGCTGGTGATGAGCAGCAGGCTAGGCCGTACCACACCGGCTCTCCTCTCACTACCGTCCGCCCAGTCCTGACTGGGCCATGCTGTTGACGATCCAGCGCTGGCCGAGAACGAAGACGATCAGCATCGGCACCACCGAGACGGCAGAAGCCGCCATCACCAATGCGTAGTTGAAGCCACCGTACTGACCCTGGAACTGCGACAGCAGCAATGGGAGGGTGAACGTCTCCGTCGTGTTCAGGAAGATCAACGGCAGGAAGAAGCTGTTCCAGGAATCGAGTGCGACGATGATGCCGAGGGCCCCCAGGGCCGGCCTCAGGTTGGGCAGCACGATGGAGAAGAACACGCGCCCACGGCTGGCGCCGTCGATGGTCGCAGCCTCCTCCAGCTCGATGGGGATGGCACGCACGAACTGTCGCACCAGGAAGACGGCGAAGGGGCTGCTCAGGGCCGCGGGCACGATCAACGCCAGGTGGGAATCGATCCAGCCGATTCGGCTGAGCATCACGAAGAGCGGCACCACGATGACCTGCTTGGGCACCATCTGGGTGGCCAGGAAGCCGATGAACAGGACCCGACGCCCGGGGAATTCGAGACGCGCGAAGGCGTAGCCGGCCATCGCCGCGGTCAGCAGCGTGCCGAGGACGATGAGGGCCGTGATATAGAGGCTGTTCCAGTAGGCTTGCGGGAAGTCGACCGCGTTCCAGGCCTCGGTGAAGTTGTCGAGGACCCAGGGATCGGGCCAGATCGACAGCGGCCGCCGCAGGATCTGCTCGAGCGACTTGAACGACGTCAGGATCATGAAGACCAGCGGCCACGCCATCGCGAGGGCGAACACGGCCAGGCCGGCGTAGAGGGCGACGCGTCGCGGCTGGATGCGTCGCGGCGACGTCGTCTGCTGGGCGGTCATGACTCGTAGTGGACGAAGCGCTTCTGGCCGCTGAACTGGACCAGCGTGACTACGAGCGTCATGGCCAGGAGCATCAACGCCGCGGCGCTAGACACGCCCAGCTCGAAGCGCTGGAACCCCAAGTCGAACACGTGGATCACGATCGTTCGGGCAGCGTCCTGCGGCCCGCCGTCGTCGGTCAGCACGTAGACCGAGTCGAACGTCTGCAGGGAGCTGATGGCGGCGACCACCGTGGCGAAGAAGATGGTCGGCGTGAGGAGCGGGATCTTGACTCGGAAGAGCGTGGTCCAGGCGTTCGAGCCATCGACCTTCGCGGCCTCGAGCACCTGCGGCGGAATGGTCTGGATGCCTGCCAGGAAGATGAGCACGTTGAGGCCGAGCGACGACCAGATGATCACGATGCACACCGCGATGAGGGTGTAGGTCGGGTCACCCAGCCAGTCGATCGGCTCGACGCCGGGAATCAGGGCCAGCAGCTGGCTCAGCGCCCCATCAGCTCGGAAGAGCTGCTGCCAGATCATGGCCACGGCCACGGAGCTGGTGACCACCGGCGCGACGACCAGGACCATGAATACGGGACGGGCCTTGACCTCGTTAAGGCCCAGGGCCAGCGCGAGGGCGAGTCCGAGTCCGACGGGGATCGTGATGAGCCCGATGGCGACGGTGTTGACGACCGAGTGGATGAAGCGGGGGTCGCTGAGCTGGTCGCGGAAGTTGTCCAGACCGACGAACTCCGCCGGGCTCAGGCCGTCCCACTCCAGGAAGGCGAGCGCCAGCCCGGCCAGCAGTGGGATGGCCACGAAGACCACGGTCCCGAACAGCTGTGGTGCGATGAGCGCCAGGCCCCAGCGCCGGTCCGTTGCCCGCCATGGCGCACCCGACCCCGACGACATCGACTCGCCATCAGGCACGCGATAGCCACGTCGCCAGCGTTGCCGGAGCAGCGGCCGCATGGTCACCGTGGTTCATACCGATGGCCGGGGATCATGTCCCCGGCCATCGGCGTTTTCCCTCGTGCGGAAGGATCGAGCTATTCGGCGTCGGCGATCAGGCCCTCGATGGTGGCGACGGTGTCGTCGACGCTTGCTCGCCCCTCGTACATCTCCTGCATGGCAGCGCTGATGTCACCGGACAGGCCGGGCACGCGTGCCTCACTGGGGAAGTTGGCGTAGCCCATGTCGCGGACGGAGATGAACTCCTGGGCGCTCGCGGGGTAGCCCTCGAGCACGATGTCGTCCGCGCCCTTGATGGACGGGACAGCGTTGCCACCACCACTCAATCGGAATCGCTGACCGTCGGCCGAGAGGAACTCCTCGTAGAAGTCCCAGTCGGCATCGGCGTTGTCGGTGTTCTTGTTGATGCCCAGGTAGGCAGCCGCGACGCCCGTGGGGCGGGCGGCACCGTCTGGCGTGGGCCAGCGCACGATGTCGTAGCTGTCACCCTCACCCAGCGATTCCACCAGGCCGATGGTGTATCGACCCTGCGAGAAGAATCCGGCGTCGTGGTTAACGAACGTGGGGTCGGCTCCGGGTTCGGGCATGGTGTCCGCCAGGGCGAACTGACCGGCCTGGAAGCGCTTGGCGAGCTCCTCCAGCGCGGCGATGGAGTTCGGGTCGTCCGGCAGCACGAAGTTGCCGTCCTCGTCGTAGACCAGGCCGTCGTTGGCAGTCACCCAGCTCCAGTGAGTCGCCCAGTAGTTCCAAAAGATCGCCCCGAGTTTGCCGGCCGCGTCCAGAGCGTCGATCATCTCGAGGAACTTGTCGGTGGTCCACTCATCGTTGGCTGCCAGCTCCGCCGGATCTTCCGTGATGCCCGCCGCATCCAGGGCCTGCTTGTCGTACCACAGCATGTCCGGATTGCTGTCGACGGGGATGCCAAAGATCTGGCCGTCCTTGGCCGCCGCGCCGTACAGCGTGTCGATGAAGTCGTCCGCCGAGATCTGGCTGTCCTCAGCCGCGAGGAAGTCGTTGAGCGGGAGCAGCACCCCCGAGTCGACGAACTTGCCGATGTTGTCGTCACCGATGTAGAAGAGGTCTGGCGCGGTTCCGGAGATCAGCTGGGCCAGCAGCTTGGAGTGGTAGTCCGAGTACGACGGCACGGGCTGTAGGCTCACGTCGATCTCGGGATGGCGCTCCATGAAGGCCGCGTTGAACTCGTCGAATCGACCGAGCTCGTCCGGGTTGCCCCAAGTCGACCAGACGACCTCGGTCTTGTCCTGCGCCAACACAGCGCCCGGGAGCGCCGTTCCGACCAGTGCGACGGCTCCGACCAGCGCTAGCGTACCGGCCGCCAAGTGACTCTTGCGATTCCGATGCATATCTCGCCCCATCCTCCCACGTGCTTACGATTGTGAAACCTCAACGAGTGCCAAGATTGTGAAAGGTCCACCGATGCTTGTCAATAGGAACGACCAATGGGCCCCAAGCGTTTCGACCCGGAAAGTCAGGTCAGTGAATTGCGCCGACAGGGCCGGGCTCCGGCTCGAGCTTGACCCTGCTTCAGGTCCGCTTCGGCCTCGGGGTCTGCTCGATGAGGCAAACCATCCGCCAAGTCTCGCGGGTAGTCAGGATCTGCGCGGCTCAGCCGACCTCGTCAAGTGCTCCGGCCTCGAAGTTCCGAACGCTTCCGACCGAGTGGTGTCGAAGTGGTGTCATCCCGCCCACAGGCCTTGATGTCATGCTACGAGGGCACTGAGGTGAGCGCGCGGGCCTGCTCGAAGTCTCCTGCCTCGCCTGCCTGTTCGCTCGGCTACGGGTGATCCAGACCTGGCGTCAGCGTTCAGGCGAAAGCGTCGGCCGCTGGCCGTCGAGGACTTCTGTCCGCGATCTCGATCGCCAGCCAGGCAAGGTCCGCCGGGATGAAGAACCAGCCGCCCTCGAAGGCGAGCAGGAAGAGGATCGGCAGCAGCCCGAGACCAACCACGATGCGCTGCGAACATGTCGCCAGCATCGCACCCCCGACGAGCCACACGAGCGTGAGCACGGCGAGCCATCCGAGCGCGAGCGGCCACATCGCGAAGTCATTCCCGACGACCATGACGACGAGACCAGTGAGCGCTGCCAGCCATGGCCCGATCCGAACCCCCATCCGCATGCGACGACCCCTTCACCCGTACGGCCCTTCTGGGCATGGTGGTCCTCCCCGGGCCAGACGGCAAGCGGGTCAGCGCGTCATCCACAGGCTCTGCGGCTCACCCGGTGCGTGCCAGCTCGAGCCGCGCTCGGCGGCCCCTGATGGGCAATCCGTGGGTGGTGCGCCGGTGTCCGTTCCCCTCCGGGCGACCCAGTACGGTTCGACAACAGCCTCGGGCGCCCCTGTCGGGTCACGCCCTCGCTCGACATGGTGGGTGCTTTCGCGACGACGATGGTTCGACCAGCGCCTCCGGGCGATCAGGCTGGCTGCTCCTCGGCGGCGTCGGCATCGCCCGAGGTCGCGTCGATGGATTCAGCGAGCTCCTCCCGGCTGAGGTGGCTCACCTCCACGATCGTCGGATGCCCGCCGCGGTCCTTCCACCGGGTCTGGATGCGGACCTCCTCACTCTCACCCACGAGCCGCAGGACCACGACGTACGCGGCTCCCCCGTGCTTGATCGACTCCACGGTCGCCTCGGTCGCCGGCAGCGGTAACAGCGCCAGCACTTCGCCCAGCTTCTGCCTCAACTCATCGCTGATGTCCTCGCTCATGCGTGAGACGTCCCCGGCGACGAGCGCGGCACACACGGCCTCGGCGCGTTCGCGGACTTGCTGCTCATCCATCCTCGCCCTTCCTTCCCCTGCTCGATCCGGTCCGCCCTCACGAGGGGACCGTACGACCCAGACGCCCTCGACATCTTGGCACTCCCCCGTCCCGGCGGTGCCACGGTGGTGTTCGGGGTGGACCACCACGCCATCGCATCGAGACCGATCAGCAGGATGGTCGCCAGCCCTCAGGGGATGCGTGGCAACTGAGGCCTCAGGGCCCCCGGGGTACCACCCGCTGGACCTCGACGGCTTCTGGGCCATCGTCTCGTCGTGCACCGCTTCCACCGCAGGGCTGACCTCCGGACACGGCGAGCGACCCTCCCGCCGCTCCTGGGCCGCCGAAGGACCAGAGACGTGCGGGGTTCGCATGGCTCCGGGTCCGTTGTCCCTGGCGTCGTGGTCAGGCGTGCCGGTAGACGTCATCCCGGCGATCCCGCTCGCCAGCGACGGGGGCGTCGGTCGGCGAACGTACCCAACGTCGTCGCCGGCCCGACCGGCAGCCCGAACGCTTCCGAACGCATGGTGTCGATCAAGGGTCTTCGCACTCAGACGCCTTGATGTCCTCGCCGGGGCATGCCGTCATAGATGCATGCACACCACCACCACGAAGGAGCGACCGATGGCCATCACCACGACCCGCGAGCAGCGGCGCATCGCGAACCACGAGCGTGCGCTCGCCGCCTACCTGGAGCATCACGCCGCCGCGGTGGCGCTCATCAGCCGCATCCAGCTCCCCGTCGCCAACCACGACACGGCCCCCGACCCGGAGGCCATCAGCTGGGGCACCGTCGGCTCGATGGAGAAGACCCGCCACGACCTCCAGGCATTGAGCGACTGGCTCTTCGGCGAAGGCGAGTACGCGGAAGGGCCGCGTTGCGAGTCGGGCTGGACGGGCGATCGCTGCACGTTCCCGCTGCGTAACCACGGGCCTCACAGCAACGAGTAGGAGACGACCATGACCACGAGGTCCACCACCACCGAGCCCCGCCGCTGTACGGGCAGCGCCCGCTTCGGCATCGAGCCCCACGAGGCATCCATCACCGAGTTCCCCAAGCAGCCCAGCCGCAAGGACGGCCTGGGCACGATGTGTACCGAGCACTGGCGCGCCTACGTGAAGGGCCTGCGCGAGGCGCGGAAGGGCACGGAGACCTCAGGATGATGCGCCGGCGAGCACGATCTGCCCATGCATGACCGGGAAGTGGCCCGGCACGGTGCATCCGAACAGCAGCCCACTCGGGTCGTCGGGCACCGTCCAGGTCAGCTCTCGCGGGCCCGACGTCCAGGTGTCGATGCCGACGTCCGTCGTGGCCTGCGGCTGGCTCAGCTCTTCCTCGTTGCCGATGAAGAACGAGTGGTCGAACCCGGCCGTGTTCTTCACGCGGATGAGCAGCGTCTCACCCGGCACGACACCGATGGCCAGGACCGGCGCACCGTCCTTGCCGACGAACCGCAGCGAGGGATCCGCGTCGAGCTCGACGACCGAGTCGTACGGCGGCAGCGAGGCTCGCGGTCCCTCCTCCTCCGCCTCCTCCACATCGACTCGGGCCGCCATGGCGCAGCGCTCGGCGTCCTCCTCGGTCACGCGGACGGCACGGGCGAGCTCCTCGCGGAACCGTCCAGTGGCGATGTCCTTGCTGGCGATGTCGGGGCCCGCGCTGATAGAGAGAAGCGTCGGGACCAGTCCCCACCAGGCGCCGTAGGAGCCGAGGTAGCAGTCGTCGGGGACGACGGAGCGCAGCTCCTCGGCGAGTGAGATCGCGGCGAGAGCGCCGTGGCCCTCCAAGATCTCGAGCATCGGATCCTCGACCCAGTGTCCGACCTGCGCGTACGCCCGCTCCGCGAAGTCGGCGTAGGGCGTGGTGGGCCGCTCGTCGGCGATGCGATGGTCCGCGAGCGCCGTGGCCGGCGCGAAGGTCAGCGCGAAGCCCAACGCCAGGTAGCCGATCCGGGACCGTCTCATACAGCACCTCCAGCCCCCCGGAAACCACGCACTCAGTCAGGGATTGACAGGCGGTCTTCCGCCCGTATAGTACGTCCTACGATATATCGTGACAAGTAATAAAGGACGCACAAGTGCCGGAGACCAGGATCCCGGAGTTCGGGCGCTTCGCCGAGCCCGCCTTGCTCATCCTCGTGAGCCTCGGCGACGGCCCCAAGCACGGGTACGCGATCATGACCGACATCGAACAGGCTACCGGCCGACCGTTGGGCCCGGGCACGCTGTACGCGGCGCTCGGGCGCCTGGAGGAGCGCGGGCTCATCCGCCCGCTCGCCAAGGTCGACCGGCGCCGGCCCTACGAACTCACCGCGGCGGGCCAGTCCGTCCTGAAGGAGCAGCTCAGTCAGCTGCAGT
The DNA here is from genome assembly GCA_963712745.1 of uncultured Chloroflexia bacterium. Lineage (GTDB taxonomy): Bacteria > Chloroflexota > Limnocylindria > Limnocylindrales > CSP1-4 > JAFMJV01. Next base: position 60,520 of record CAVQJC010000017.1, read on the forward strand.
CCTTCGCGGCCATGGGCCTCGCGCGGCTCGAGGGCGGATCCGCATGAAGTGGCTCGTCCGACTCTATCCCGCCGCCTGGCGCGAGCGCTACGGCGACGAGATGGAGGCGCTCCTCGCGGAGCGTCCGCTCGGGCCATTCGACGTGGTCGATCTCTTCCTGGGGGCGTTCGACGCCCACCTGCACCTGCGCGGCCTCGGACACGCATCCGAGCATGAGAAAGGGTTCACCATGTCTCTGCGAAACGCAGGCATCGCCGCCATCATCGGTGGCACCTTCTGGGGGCTCACCTGGGTCCTCATCTTCCTGGACGATCTCGTCGGTGCCGGCGACGGCAACGTCCCGGTGGCCTTCCTGACGATCTCCATCGCCGCCATCGCTACGCTCGCCGCGCTCGCGGGCCTGAGCGCCGTCCAGGCGCGCGTCCACCGACGGACGACCTGGCTGAGCTTCCTGGCTCCGGCCGCCGGTTTGGCCCTCGTCCTCGTCGGGTTCCTCGCCATGCCAGTGGCCGACATCTTCTGGACCGTCGGCATGAGCGGGCTGCTGCTCTACATGGTCGGCGTCGCCGTGTTCGGAGTCGTCACCTTCGCGACCGGCGTCTTCCGCCGCCCGCCGCCGGCGCTCATCGCGGCTGGTGGCATCGTCGGAGGCGCCGCATTCCTGGGGCTGCTGGGGACCGGCGGCGCCGATGTCCCGATGTGGGTCGCTTTGCTCGGTGTCCTCGTGATGTCGGTGGGCTGGATCCTCATGGGGGTCGATGTGGTCCGGCGTGGTCGCTCGACGATGGCCGCGGGTCCGGCGCCGGCCTGAGCGCCGCCAAGGCACGGACGAGCGCCCGTACCGACCCATCGGTGCGGGCGCATCGCCTAGGTCTGTCGCTCGCCGTCCGCTTCGCACGGCGTGACCAGAATCGCGAAACTCGGCCGCGCGTGCAGCACGCTACGGGGTCCCCCGGCGCCCATGTCAGCGCCCTGTGGGTACCCCTGGGTCAGCGCCCGGGTCGACGCCGGGCTCAGCGCCGCCGCGAGCACGGCTCGGCGGGTGATCGTACGGACAGAGGAGGAGGAGTAGCCGTCAGCTACGAGGTCGCCTCCTCGGTGCCGGGGCTGGGCACGAGACCTCGTCCTCTGCGTCGGCACTCACCTTTGGCTCGGGCTCGTTGTCGGCGTTGGCGAGCGGGGCTTCAGAGCCTAGGAGACCGGGTGCGGCCAAGACCATGTTCACGAACTCGATGGCACCTGGGACGCGGCCATCCTCACTGGTGAGGCTGACATCGCCGTTGTAGCTCTGACCGATAGGTGTCGTGAAGAACGGACCGGTGTATGTGATCCCGTCAGCGTCTGCGGCGGGAAAGCCGTCCCTCGTGCGCAGTTCCGACACCCACCAGTCGGTCTCGTCAGCGGCGAGGTAGAGGTTCAGACGCTGCTCGACACCCTGCTCTTCCCAGACGATCTCAAGCGTTCGGTAGGCGGCGTTGCCCGGATCGGAGTGGATGTCCCACGTGAAGACACCCTCACCGGTAACGGTCGTGTCACCCTGGTGGATGCGCATCGCGTCTGCTGTGAGGGAGACCAGCCCGCTGTCCCAGCCGATAGCGGCTGACGACACGTCTGAGGTTGCGACAGCCTCCGTCTTTGCCTCTCGCCCGTCAGTGACGCTGACTGCCACAGCCTCGGGGCCGCCGATGCCCGGCACGGTCAAGGTGACATCCTGGAGCTCGAGCGTGCCGGGGACACGGCCATCCTCGCTCGCGAGGCTGATGTCGCCCCTGTAGCTCTCACCGATGGGTGTCGTGAAGAACGGACCGGTGTAGGTGATCCAGTCGGCATCGGGAAAGCCGTCCCTCGTGCGCAGCTCGCTGACCCACCAGTCGGTGTCGTCGGCGGCGAAGTAGAGGAAGAGCCGCTGCTCGACATCCTGCTCCTGCCACTCGACCTGGAGCGTTCGGTAGGCGGCATCGCCCGGGTCGGAGTGAACACCCCAGGCGAGGACATTCTCGCCGGTGAAGACCTCGTCACCCTCCGTGATGCGCATCGCGGAGGCGGTCAGCTGGACCAGTCCGCTGTCCCAGCCGATGGCCGCCATCGGCTCCTCCGAAGCCGGAGCGCCGGCCGGTCCGGGCGTGGTTGGTGACAGGGCATTCAGGAGCAACGCGCCGGCGACGACGGAGCCGATGGCGGCGGTGACGATGAACATGGCGTGGGATCTCCTTGCTGGCTGCTCGGGTCCTTGGCGCAGGCCGATACGAGCGGACACCGGCTGCGGCGCGTCCGCTGCAGCGCGTCGCTCGATCTCTGGCCAGAGGTCGGGGGCTTCGATATCGTCGAGAGCCGTGAGCCGGGAACGAAGGTCATCCATCGTCGGTCTCCAGGAGCGTGCGCAACCGCCTGCGTGCCCGCATCAGCGACACCTTCACGGCGGCGCTGGTGCTGCCCATCACGCGTGCGACATCTCGGATGGGCAGGTCGGCGTAGTAGTGAAGGACGACAGCGGCGCGCTGTCCGTCCGAGAGCCTCGAGAGCGCCTGGCTCAACTCGCTCGGCACATCGGGCAGCCCATACGACTGCTCCGGGTAGATGCTGCTGACACGGCTCCGTTCCTTGAGGCTGCCGGCCGCGATGCGGTAGGCGGTGTGCCAGATCCATCGCTCGGGGTCACGCAGAGCCGACCCGCGCCGCAATGCCTGGGCGAAGGCCTCGGCGATGGCGTCCTCGGTGATGTCGGCGTCGCCGGTGTAGGCCAGCAGGCTCCGCCACAGGCGTTGCCGGTGCGCGCGATACACAGCCTCGATGGCGGTGCTCTCTCTCGGTATCTCGAGTGTCACTTGCATCTCACCCTGTAGGGGCGTGCTTGGGCCCGAAAGGTAACAACGGATGTGATCGGTCTGTCTGTGATCGACTCGGACCATGGCGGCCGCGGAGCGATCGAGTCCGGGCTCGCGTCGATCGCCGGCTTCCTTGGCTCCCTTGGCCTACGCAGGCGGCGGTTGCCGATCGTTGTTCGTTTCCGTCACCGTCGTGCCGCAGCGGGATCGACGGAGTCGCTGCCTGTCGCTGCCGCTGCGTTGGCGGACGTCGCGGCGTCGGGGGAGGGACCGAGCTCCTCGCCCTCGAAACCGCCCCGATCCGTTCCGCAGGCACTTGGGAGCTCCGCAGGGACAGGGACCGCAAGGGCGCGGAGCTGGTCTTGAGGCTCACCATGTCACTAGCCGTCTGAGTCGGCCTGCGCGAAGCCTGGCCACCACTCGGGTACTGGGGCCACGCTGCCCCGGACCGCTCGAGCTATCGGCGCGTCCACCCAGCATCGCAAGGCGTGCACCGTGCTTCGCCATGGCCATCAACGGCGCTGCCCTCTGGCTTCGACATGAAGCCGTGACCGCCAGGGCCCGCCCCGTGCTCGGTGTCATCACGACATCTCGACTGCCACGTGGAACAATGGTCCATCATGGGCGGGTGAGGGGGCCTGGCACCGCGCCACATTCGGAGGAGGCTCGAATGGCGACAGATACCAAGTCAAGGCCGGCGTGGGTCGAGCTGGCGACCGACGACCCGGGGGCAGCGCGCGAGTTCTACCGCCAGCTGCTCGGCTGGGACGTCGTGGTCTCGGACGATCCGCAGTACGGCGGCTACGCCATGGCGCGCCTGTCCGACGGCGAGGGCGATGTGGCCGGTATCACCGCCAAGATGATGCCCGAGGCGCCAACTGCGTGGACCCTCTATATCGGCACCGATGACGCCGCAGCATTAGGCGACGCAGTGCAGGCTGCCGGTGGCACGGTGATGGCGCCGGCCTTCGATGTGGGCGACATGGGACGGATGGCGGTCTTCGCGGACCCCACCGGTGCGCTGTTCTCGGCCTGGCAGGCAGCCGGGCCGCGCAGCTTCCGTACCGGCGACGTCGGCGCCATGGGCTGGGCCGAACTCAGCTCGCGCGACATCGACAAGGCGAAGGGCTTCTACGGCCAGGTCTTCGGCTGGGCCGCGGAGACCTCCCCGATGGGCGAGGGGCAGCCCGACTACACCACCTTCATGGTCGGGGACGAGGGCATCCTTGGCGGCATGGAGATGATGCCGACGGTGCCCGCCGAGGTGCCGAGCTACTGGATGGTGTATTTCAACGTCCCCGACGTTGACGCCGCGTTCACGAAGGCCATCGAGTTGGGCGCCACTGAAACGGTGGCTCCATCACCCATGCCGGGTGGTCGCTTCGCGATCGTGAACGATCCGCAGGGCGCCATGTTCGGGCTGCTGAAGACCGACCAGGGCTGACGAGGGCGGTTTCGCCGGTCCGAGGGGACATGACGGCCGTGACACCGCTGCCTCTACTGGATCTCCGGGCCGCCGTAGGAAGTGGAAGCTCCCCCCGGGCTTGCAGCAACGTGGAAGAAGAAGGTCTTCGGCGGAGCGTCCCCCGGGACGACTTGACCCGGGGGACGAGCTACAAGGCTTGACCTTCCCCTGCATCTCGGTGAAGACCTCGTTCATGCGTGCTTGGCTTCGGCGTCGTGGCGGAGGTGTTCGCCCGCCAGCTGGGCCTCGACCCCGGTCGACGTCGAGCTGGCTTCGGGAGCGGCTGGCTAGGAGGATGGTGTGAAATAGCCCGTCCACGCGCTTGCGCTACCGGCTGCAAGCGTCGAGTACCCCCGCGCAAGGCCCGTAGCTGCGTGGTCACCCTCGAAGTGGTCCGTGGCGCCCATCTCAACGCCCTGTGATGCCCCCGCCTCAGCGCCGCCGCTGGCTCAACCCCTTGCGCGCGTTGCAGCTCGGGCCGAGCACGCCGGGCTGGGTGGGCAGCGGCTCACCACCGAGGACGAGCGGCACCGGATGGTCGGCCGCGAGCTCGCCGGGCCGCACCGGATGGGGCGGGTGGTGCCGCCCGGGGACGTCCAGCCGTGGACCGCGACGTGCGCCTCGACCGTCCGCTTCGCAGGACGTCGCCAGGCGGACGTCCGTCGCACGGCACCATCACCGGCTGCACCGTGGCTGCGCCCGGCACCACCACCCCCTGGGGTGACGGCCAGCAGATCCGCGACCGGGTCGAGGAGTGCACCTTCGTGGAGGGCCCGGAGTCGGGCTGGGCCTTCGGTGACCCGCGACTCGCGGGGACGAGCACGAACCGCATCGACATCGACATCACCTCCGGTATGGAGGGGATGTTCGATCTGCTCCATGCGCCCTGGGCCGTGCGCTGGGGGACCATGGAGATCGCAGGGCCGGATGGGGCCTGGGTCGGTCCATGGGTCGCGCCGGTTCTTCCAAGACAGCGACGGGGTGCGCGAGATCATCGCCGCCAACGAGGGTGCCGTCGGCCCGGAGTTCCAGTTCATCCCTGCCGACTACACGGACCCCTTGCCGCTCGAAGCCGAGAGTTACGATCTGCTGCTGTCACTCTACGCCGGCCCGGTGTCGCGGTAGTGCACGGGTTATCTCCGCATCGGGGGGATGCTGCTGGCGAACCCCAGCCATGGCGACGTGGCCCTCGCGTCGGTCGATCCTCACTACGAGCTCACCGGCGTCATCAGTTACCTGCATGGTGGATACCGCTATACGAGCGGTGAGCTCGAGACCTACCTGGTCCCGAGGATGCTGGTCGAGGACATCGCCGAGCTGGTCGAACGCACGGGCCGTGGCATCGCGTACACGAGGTCCCCGTTCGCCTACCTCTTCCGTCGCGTGCGCTGACCGAGCCACCCCGATGGACATCGCGCCACGCCGGCGCCCCGTCGCGCCCGTGCGCGAGGTGGGCATGTTGCGGTGCCAGCGACCTTCGGAGCAGCCCAGCCGCAAGGATCGACGCCCGGTGCCCCTCGGCGCGAAAGGGGCTCCAGCGCTCTGTGGCGGCCCTGTCTCAGGGGCCGGTCTCGCCAGGCACTGCCAGCTGGGCCAGGGTCCCGATGAGCCGGGCCGTGACGAAGGGGCTGCCACGCCGCGTGCTGCGCCGCTCGAATGCCGGCATATCAGGCGGGGGGAAGGACGCGCGCAGCGGCCACGACCCATCGGGTGATTGGGTCCTCGCGAGGCGCTCGATGGCCGGCTGCACGCGCTCGTCCGCGAGGCCCGGCATAGCCACCAGGTCGAGGACCTCAAGGAGGTCCGTGTGCCAGTCGAGCGGGAAGGCGGGCTCGAGCCACCGTTCCGCCTGGGCACGTGTGCCGCCGAGGGACATGACCGTCCCGTCGCGGCGATACAGCAGTCGACGCTCGAGGAACACCTCGCGGACCGCGTCGAGCATCTCGGTGGCTCGCTGGTCGGCTGACCGCTCGAGCCAGCGGCGGAGAGCGTGGCCGACCTTGACCAGGCCGATGAGGCAGGTGGTACCGGCCATGCACCCGCCGTAGCGGGTACGCAGCCGCTCGTCCCACAGCACCGTCGCCTCATGCCGCCGTGACCGGCCTCCGGCCCGCACCTCCTGGTGGCGCAGGATCCACTCGACCTGGGGCTCGGCGAGGTCGGCACGTCCCCCGCGCAGGTACGTCTCCCCCGCGATGCCCACGTAGCAGCTGAGCACGCCGCCATCGCTGCCATCGACCGAGAAGACCCCCGCGCCGGTATGAGCTCGATCGGCAAGGAAGCCGGCACCGGCGCGCCAGCCATCATCGCCGTCGTCGATCCCGAGCTCAGCCAGCAACTTGACCACCCAGAGCGTCGGGAGGATGCGCGACCGGGCCTCGGGAGGCTGGCCCCAGCTGCCATCGGGACGCTGGCGTGCGAACGCTTCCTCGACGGTGGCCGAACCGACGACGCGCGCCCACGCGCTGGCGATGTCCTCGGGTCCGCCACCGTCGAGTCGCGCGACGAGGAGCGCGGTGCGTGGGTCGGGGTGCTCGCGCAGCCACGTGCGTGCGGCTTCGAGCCGTGGCCAGGTCATGCCTCCCATGTCCGGCATCATCGGTCCCCCCTGCAGCTCGCGTGACCGAGTTTCGCCGATATTGACCAGAATCGGGAATTCTCGGCCGCGTGCGTAACACGCTACGGGGTCCCCGGGCGCCCACGTCAGCGCCATGTGGGTACCCTGGGTCAGCGCCCATTGCGAAGCCCAGGCCAGCGCCCGCGTCAGCGCCAGCCGGGTTGTCGACGAAATCGGAAGGAACGGCTGGGCACTCTGCACCGTAGTGTATGAAGGCGCCCACCAAGGCGGCGCCACCAGCGGAGTCAGAGTGGACACCGACCTCGTCCGCAGTGCGATGCGGGGGGACGAGCGGGCCTTCACCGAGATCGTGAACAGCGTGGCCGACCGCTTCCTCGGCGTGGCCCACCGCATCCTGCGGGACGTCGCGCTGGCCGAAGACGCGGTCCAGCAGACCCTGCTCAGCGCATGGCGAGACCTGCCTGACCTTCGCGATCCGGCGAGCTTCGACGGCTGGGCCTACCGCATCCTGGTCCACGCCTGCTACATGGAGGCACGCAAGCGCAAGCGCTGGCATCCAGCGACGATCGTCCGGTCGATCGCGGAGCCGGCCGCCCCGGACCTCATCGGCGGCATCATCGAACGGGAGCGATTGGAGCGGGCCTTCGAGCGTCTGTCGGTCGATCACCGCGCGGTGCTGGTCCTCACCTACTACCTGGACCTGCCATCCGAGCAGGTCGCCCAAGCCCTCGACGTCCCGGTCGGGACGGTCCACTCCCGGCTCCACCGAGCCCAGCAGGCGCTCCGTGGTGCCCTCGAGGCGGACGGGCGTGTGCTACCGGCAACACCCACGACACAGGCGATCGAATGAATGACCAGCACATGACCGACAAGGAGATGGACGCGGTGCTGCGGACGTGGACGCCTGACGCGCCCACCGGGCATCCCGACCGCAGCCGCGTCGTCGGCAACGTCGTTCGCCAGCTTCACTCGACACGCCGACGCCGACGCCGCTGGTGGCTGACCGTGGCGTTCCGAGGAATGGCCGGCGCCCCCAAGGACGCCGAGAGGCATCACGACCCAGCCAGTCCCGTCCCGGCCACGGGCGGCCACACCCCCACCGTCATCGGGAGGACCCAGTCCATGCTCAGCCCAGTCAAGGCCATCACCGCTGGTGCTCTCGTCTTCGCCATCGGAGGCGTGATGCTCATCGCCCAGCCATTCGACCGACCGTCGGTCGTCCCCGGCGCTGCTACTGACGACTCGCCCGCCGCTCCGGTGGCCGTGACCGCCACCAGCTACGCGGGGGGCTGCCCGGGCGTCGAGACGACCGAGACCATCGGCATCATCGAGCGCACCACCGGTGGCTACTGCAACCCCACGTGGGACTGGAGCGATGACCGGCTCGACGGCAAGGTGACCTGGGCGTCGAACAGCGACGTCTACACCGACGGAAGCGGCCTGACCATCGAGATGCTCGCCCTGAGCTTCGAGAACGACGAGGGTGCCTGGCGCATGCGCCCGCTGCCATTCCTCGGGTTTCCGGATGCCCTGGAGACCGGCCCCGACGTCTGGATCCTGGACGGTGAGAGCGCCTACGAGGGGCTCACCGCCGTCCTCGTGGTCGACGGCTACACTCCCCACGGCTTCATCATCGACAGCGATCTGCCGCCCGTGCCGGATAACGCCTCTACGAAGTAGCGCCTGATCGACCTTCGGGCCCCGCCCTGCCACGGTCGACTGCGAGGCCCGTCCCGCGAGGGGCGGGCCTCTTCCCTGCCTGACGTGATTCCGAGGAGGCTCGGCGCTCCACCGGGGCTCCACCGTAGACGAGCCACATGAGTTCCTTCGCCTCAGCGCCGCCGCTGGCTCAACCCCTTCCGCGCGTTGCAGCTCGAGCAGAGCACGCCCGGCCGAGCCGGCAGCGGCTCGCCACCGAGGACGAGCGGCAGCGGATGGTCGGCCGTGGGCTCGCCGGGTCGCACCGGATGGGGCTCCCGATGCCAGCCAGGACAGGTCCAGCCCTCGCGCGCGACATGAGCCTCGACCGTCCGCTTCGCCAGACGACGCCAAGCTCTCGTGCGTCGGATCGGATGGTCGGGTGTCCGCCGGAAGCGGTTGGCGAAGCCCGGCACCCGGACTCCGCCACGGGGGTACCGCCGGTTTCGCAGCCTCGAACTCGGCGCAGGCATCAACATGGCCGTGGCCCCGACGTGGCCCGTCAGGCTGCGGTCACACGCGGCGCAGACGAGCAGCGTCGAGAGGGCGAACATGCGCCTCGACACCGGCCTCGATGCCGGCGCCAGCACTTGGCCCGGACGGCCGCCAACGTGTCCCAGAGCGATGCGACACCGCTGGCTCTGGAGGAGTAGCTCGCGGGCCCGCGGCATGGACGCCATCGTCGGCATCGGCGACAGACGCGGTCCACGGAGGCCGTACTTCTGCCGGCAGGACATGGCCCACTGGTTCGATGGTGGTCGGTGTGGGGTGGTTGGGTAGGCTGCGCTCCAGCCCGCCGAAGATGCGGGTGCGTAGGCCCCAGCCTGCGCCAGGACACACATCGTTTCGCATGGGGTAGCTCGATGACCGGCACTGCGGCCGCGCAGGAGGCGCAAGAGGGGCTGTTCGAGCGTCGTGGCCGCGAAGTCGTGTTCGTGCCGCTTAACGGCAACCAAGTGCGGCTGCTGATTACGAGCGCGGCCATCCTCTTCGTCGAGCTGTTGCTCATCCGCTGGATCACGGCCAACGTCGTCTTCGTCGGCTTCTTCAGCAACTTCCTGCTGATGGCCAGCTTCCTGGGCATCGGGTTGGGCATCCTGCGCGGCCGCAACGGGCGTCGCGTCCCCATCCTCCCGTTCGCCATCCTCTTGCTCATCGTGGTCCAGCTGGTCTACGGCGCGCAGCTGAATGTCCAGATCCGCTCCAGCGACGAGATCTTCTTCGGCCTCGCGGAGAACGACTCCGCCGACGTGAACTTCCTGACCCTGCCGATGCTGGTGGTGCTGGTGACTCTCCTGCTGGCGGCGCTCGCCCTGCCCTTGGGGCCGCTCCTCCGGTCGATGCCGCCACTGCAGGCCTACGCCACCGACATCGCTGGATCGCTCATCGGTATCGCGCTGTTCGTCCTCCTCAGCGCCTCGGGGACCGATCCGCTCATCTGGTTCGGCGTGGCCGTCGTGCTCGTCGTGCTCATGGAGCTGGGAAGTGGCTTCAACATCTGGAGTGCTCCGAGCGTCGTCGCCCTTGGCTTGGTGCTCTTCTTCGTGAACGGGTACCTCGGCCCGGTCGATGCGCGCCACGACACCTACTCGCCGTACTACCGAGTCACCAGCGTCGTTACTCCGGACGGCACGCGCCATCTCCTGGTGAACGGCGTCCCACACCAGGCGCTGCATGCCGTCGATGGCACGACCAGGGAGCCGTTCTACGAACAGGTCTATGACTGGTTCCCCGAGCGGACGTATGACGATGTGCTGGTCATCGGTGCGGGCAGCGGTTCCGATGTGGCCCTGGCGCTGGACCGGGGTGCCCAGGCGGTCGACGCGGTGGAGATCGACCCGGTCATCCAGGCCATCGGCGTGGATGACCATCCGGACCGGCCATATGACGACCCCCGGGTCACGCGCATCGTGGCGGACGGCCGGGCGCACCTGGCCAACACCGATCGCACGTACGACCTCATCGTCTTTGCCCTGCCGGACTCGCTGACGCTGGTGAGCACCCAGGCCAACGTGCGACTCGAGTCCTTCCTCTTCACCATGCAGGCCTTCGCGGCTGCGCGCGACCACCTCTCCGATGACGGCCTGTTCGTGCTCTACAACTACTACCGCGAGCCGTGGCTGATCGAGAAGCTGGCAAACATGCTGGAGGAGTCCTTCGGCCACGAGCCCGTCGTTCGGCTCTACGAAGACACGGCCGCCGCCTTGGCGGCCGGCCCTGCCGTGGCCGCCCTCGCGGGAGGCCCGCCGCCCGGCGATGGTGTGGATGCCATCCCGGTGATAGCCGGCGCGACACCCACCCTTGCCACCGATGACTGGCCCTTTCTGTACCTCCGTTCGCCCACGATCGCGCCCTACTACCTGGTGGCGCTGGCCATCGTCCTCGGCTTCGCCGCGCTGACCGTGACCGCTGCCGCCAAGCTCTCCGACACGTCGATCAGGCGCTTCAGCCCGCACTTCTTCGTGCTGGGCGTGGCCTTCCTCCTGCTCGAGACCCGCTCGCTGGTGAGCTTCAGCCTGCTCTTCGGCACGACCTGGCTGGTCAACGCGCTGGCGTTCTTCGGAATCCTCAGCAGCGTCCTGCTGGCCATCCTCATCAACTACCGCTTCCCCATCCGCCGGTCCTGGCCGTACTACGCGGGGCTCTTCGCTTCGCTCGCGCTGGCCTATCTCGTCCCGCCCGAGTCGCTGCTGCTGGAGCAGGCCTGGCTGCGCTACACGCTGGCCGCGGCCCTGGCCTTTGCACCGGTATTCTTCGCCAACCTCGTGTTCACCTACTCGTTCCGTGACACGCGGTCCGCGGACATGGCCTTCGCCAGCAACCTGCTGGGCGCCATGGTCGGCGGCGCGCTGGAGTATCTGGCCCTTATCAGCGGCTACCAATCGTTGCTGCTGCTGGTAGCCGTGCTCTACGGCCTGGCCTACCTGCTCTCGAGTCGCTGGCGCACACTGGCGGACAAGGAGCTGGAAGACGAGCGCGCGTCCGATGCGCGCGCAGTGGGGGAGGTCGCCGTCGCGACCGGGTAGCGCGCGGCCGGCGCGTTTCCCTAGTAGGGCAACTCGTCGACCGCCTGCTGGTGCTGCTCGACCGACCGGCCCGCATCAAATATGGCAGCCAGATGGACTTCGCGCGAGCGTACCCGGAGGGTGTCGGCTACTCGCTTGGTGTTGACGAGGCGCCCTGATGCTTACCATGCGTTGTCGGCAACGAACGACCTCCCCATCGGGATCGTCCCGGAGCTCGAATGGATGACGGCGTCGAGTTCCTCATCCGCGGATCGCTCATCGGCCTGGCCGGTGCGGCCCTCATGGATATCTGTGGCCTCCTGCTCCGACGCGGCTTCGGCGCGCCGACCCTCGACTACGCGCTGCTGGGGCGCTGGGTCGGACACTTCCCCAAGGTCGTTTCTTCCATGACCGCGGGAACGACATCCATGACAACAGCATCGGCGTGACCGTCAGCGGAGCGTCGCCCATCCTTGAGGGCAACACCAGCGGGTCGAACCAGGTGGGCCTTGAGGTCTCGGGTGCCACCTCGGACCTGGCGCTCTCCGGCAACGTCATCTGCGACAACGAGACCAACGTGAACCTCGTCTGCGGCGCCGAGCTGTCCGACACGACCGGCAACGAGATCTGCGAGGACACACCCGCTGAGTAGTCCTCCGCCGATGGCAGGCCTTGGGGCCGTGACGATCCGGAACCGGCTCGCCCGGGTCGACCTCGTGTCGGCTCGGGCATTGCCGCTCGAGCGTGTGGAGGCACGAGGCCATCACGTCATCATCGCCGCGTTTGACTCGGCCCCTTGCGGGCGTTGCAGCTCGCGCAGGGCACGCCGGGTCTCGCCGACAGCGGCTCGCCACCGAGGGCCAGCGGCACCGGATGGTCGGCGGCCAGCTCGCCCTGTCGCACCGCGTGGGACTCGCGATGCCAGCCCGGACACGTCCAGCCGTGGACTGCGACATGCGCTTCGACCGTCCGCCTCGCCAGCCGGCGCCAGACGCTGGTGCGTCGCACCGGATGGTCGGGCGTCCGCCGGAAGCGGTTGGCCAAGCCGGGTCGACCGCAGCGCCGTGGCCCCACAGGCTCGGCGTTGACCTGGCCCGGCCGCAGGTCCAACATGGCCCGATTCCACTGTCAGGATCGCTTTGGAGGAGCGCCCGAGATCGATGGACCGGAACGATCCCGCCTACGGCGGCCAGCGCGAGTACAGCCCGCTCTTCCTCAAGATCTATGACCCGGTGATCCTGGGCTTCTTCACGCGGGTCATGTGGCGCTGCCCGGCCAGCCGACTGGTCGAGCGATACCAGCGATATGCCCGCCCTCCGCACCTCGACGTGGGGCCGGGCACTGGCTACTTCCTCGAACGAGCGGGTCTGCCGGAGGGCAGCCCGGTCACGATCCTCGACCCGAACCGAAACGTCCTCGACCACGCATCCCGGCGGCTGCGGCGACTGGACCTCACGGCCGTGGAGGCCGATGTCCTGAAGCCGCTGCCACTCGACGGGCCGTTCGACTCCGCCGCCTTGAACGGCGTGATCCATTGCCTGCCAGGACCGCTCTCTCGGAAGGCCGATGCCGTGGCCAACGTGGCGGCCGTACTGGCACCGACTGGTGTCCTCTTCGGGGCATCGATCCTCGGCACCTCGGGGCAGCACACCTGGTTGTCCCGCAGCGCCCTCAAGTCCAACAACCGGCGAGGCGTCTTCGACAACCTCGACGACACCGAAGAGGGGTTGGCCGAGGTCCTCGGGCAGTCGTTCGGACACGTGGAGCTGGAGATCATCGGCGCGATGGCGGTCTTCGCGGCGACGGATCCGAGCGGCCACTCGACGAGAGTCGCGACACCATAGCGACGCCCGATCCGCTCGCCGTCATTGCGTTCGCCTTCGCCTCACCGTCGCCGCTGACTCAGGCCCTTGCGCGTGTTGCAGCTCGGGCAGAGCACTCCGGGCCGTGCGGACAACGGCTCACCACCGAGGACGAGCGGCACCGGATGGTCGGGCATGCACCGGAAGCGGTTGGCGAAGCCGGGTCGACCGCAGCGGTCGCAGCGACGCTCGTTCGTCGTGGGCCAGCCGCACGTGCATCGTCCGGTGGTCGCGGGCCTGCCTCAGGCCTGCCTCCGCTCGGCCACCTCGACCAATCTGCCGGTCTCCTTCTCGAGCCAGCGTCGGTAGATGGGCTTCAGCGTCAGACCCGTGAAACCGGCTGCCGTGCCCGACACCTCGATCTCGTGCCTGATGCGTACGCCTGAGTCCGTGGGCTCCACCTCGAAGCGCTGGACGACGATGAGCCCAGGCGGGCGGACCTCGGTCTCGATGAAACGACCGGGATCCAGTCGACGCACCAACACGTCCCACGTCCGGCGATACCCTGCCTGGACGCGAACGATGGAGCCCTCGGCGAGTGGTCCATCCGCATCGGCGTTGCGCGTGTTGTGGCCCCACGAGCTCCACGTCGATGGGTCCATGTAGAGACTGAAGACATCAGCAGGTGTCAGCCCGGCTTCGCGGACGCTCTCGATCGACCAGGTCATCGCTCCCTCGCTCTCTCCGCACTCGCCCCCTGGTTGCCCGGCCTGGTACTCCGGTCGCCCCATTGTCGGTTCGAAAGTCAACAGGAAAGTGCTGCTGGGTCCCGAACCACACGATGATCGAGGCCTGCACCGGTTCGGCCATCGCGCTCGAGGACCCGGGGCCTACCCCGCCAGCCCCTCATGGGCTCCCAAAGCATGTGCACTAGCGCTGCGCTACACCCCGACGATTGCGTGCGTCACTAGGGCACACAGCGCACTTCGATCGCGACACCGCGGGGCCTACAGCGCTGGTTGGTGCACATGATCGCCCCCGAGCAGCGCGCTCACGAACGCTGCCGCGATGTCCTATGCCACGGCCCGCAGAATACGTTCGCGTCATGCCGGCCATCCGGGAATGCGACGAGTAGCTCGTCCTTGAGCATTCGAGCGCACGCTCCCCGCTGCTGAATGCGGTCTGCATATCGTTGATCCCGATCGTTCGCAGCAGCGGGCATCCAAGCCTTCGGCGGATTCGAGGGGCAAGTGGTCGTTTCGGACGTCGCGCAGAACCGTGCCCAATGCCGAGTCACTACGACTGATCCGTAGCGGCCGATGTCGCTGCGTCCAGGTTGGACTTGAGCCGTTCGATGTCGCCGTTCGACTGGCGCCTCAGCATCACAGCCGCGAGTGGGGTGAACATGCGCCACACCCCCGAGAACTCGCCGCCGGACTCGATGGTGACGATCGCCCCGTCGCCGTCGGGTTCCACGCGGCAACGGGTCGTGACGTCAGCCGCTCCCGCAGTCGTCGACCAGCTGACGTGGTGCGGCGGGTCCCAGTCGACGACCTCGGCGATCACGGTGTAGCGGCGACCCATGACCTTCGAGGTCCGCTCGTCGCGGCGGCCTGGCTTGGTCGGCCCAGGATCGAGCCAGCGCGTCTCGATCACCGCCGTTCGCCACTGCGGGTCGTTCTCCGC
This sequence comes from uncultured Chloroflexia bacterium, assembly GCA_963712745.1. Lineage (GTDB taxonomy): Bacteria > Chloroflexota > Limnocylindria > Limnocylindrales > CSP1-4 > JAFMJV01. The sequence goes on from CAVQJC010000017.1 coordinate 75,579, forward strand.
ATCGGCGATGAAGGCGAAGACCTCATCCGCCGGCCGATCCACCCGGGTGGTCATGCTGCCACTCGCCTTCATCACTCGCTCCCTCTCGCCGTCAGGAGGTCGGACCGTGCGCCACACGTTCGTGGGGTGGGTGCCCAGCCTGGGGCTCCGGAACGTCGGCAGCGACCACGATAAGCTCCTTCACCATCCCGGCTGCCGCATGGGTGGGGTGCTCGAAGATGGCATGTAGCTCGGGTGGCCATTCGGATGGATCCATGTCTTCGGTGACCCCGAGTCGTGCGACCAGGTCGGCTTCCAGCCCTTGCGGCAGGTCGCAGATGAGCACATAGCGACCCTCGCGGTCAAGCACGATCGTATCGGCGGAAACCGCCCCGGGCTCGACGAACACGTCGTCCGAGACCAGCTCGACCAATCCGGACTCCACCGCATCCTCGCCGAGCACGAGCAGCTCCTCAAGCGTCTCGGTCGTCTCATCGGCGACCCGCGCGACCATCATCTCGTGGAACTCGGCGCCGTCGTTGCGGAGCACCAGGGTGGTCCCGACCGGTACTTCATCCGGAAGGCTCGTGAACGCGTACTCCGAAGCCACCACCTCGACCACCGTGGGCTGCTGACCCGACACAGTCTGTACGCTGAGACCGACGATGCCGATGACCACCAGACCGATGCTCGTGACGATGCCTGAGTTACTGACCCGCTGTTCCACGATCGCCTCCTTGTCCACTGACTGAGGAGCCATCAGGCGATGGCCCGATTCGCGGTCCGGACGATGCTGGTCGTTCGCGACCGCCGAGGGCAGTCTGGGACCGGTGACCGGGCCGAGCGACAGTGCTGGCCCTTCAAGTCAGCGAGCGGATTCGAGGGTTAGCCCCCTGGCGAACATCAACGGCTGGTGGGAGCATCGTGGCCATGCAAGCGAGCGAATCGGGCCGGCCTGCGTGAGCGATGCCGGCGCGATCAGGGAACAGGCGCGGGCCCACCCGGGCCTCGCGATCCAACTGCCGCTGTGGGTGAGCGTACTGGTGGTGGTTGCAGCCATCCTGGTTGCACTCGCAAGTGCCTGGCTCCTGATCACGACTCCCTGGGGAGAGTTCGACCGCACCCAGTGGTGGTTCGGACTCGCGAGCCACTTGTTCACCATCGGCGTCGGCCTCATCGCCTGGAACGCTCGGCCGGGAAACCGCGTCGGTCCACTGCTGATCCTCATCGGTCTCGGGGGATTCGTCTCCTGGCTGCAGCACAGCGGAGATCCGCTGCTCTGGACGCTCGGCGACATGTGGCTGCTACTCGGGCTCGTCGTAACCGGGCACCTGTACCTCGTCTTCCCCGAGGGTCGCGCACGCGGTTGGTCCCTCGCGCTTGCGGTCTCGCTCTACGTCTGGTTCTTCGCCGCCAGCGTGGCCAACAGAGTGTTGAGCGAGTACCCGCCTGCCTGGCCGTGGCAGAACCCGTTGCTCATCTGGCCGAACGCCGAGATGGCGACAGCGACGGGGACCATCGGTGATCTCGGCGGCCTCGTCTTGCTGATCCTCGTAGTCGCGACGGTAGTGCGGAGATGGCGGCGGGGATCGCCGGTCACACGCCGCGCGATGGTTCCGGTGATGGTAGTGAGCCCATTCACCCTCCTCTTCGTCGGCACCTGGTTCCTTGGAAGGATCACCGGCATCGAAGGGCTCGTCGTCTTCTCGAACGGGACAGTCTCAGCGGTCTTCGGCTTCCTGTTCCCGATCGCGTTCCTGGCCGGGTTGCTGCGCACGAGCATCGAGCGAGGCTCGATCGCAGGCCTCGTTCGTGAGCTCGACGGCGTGACCACGAACGCCCTGGAACCTGCGCTCGCGCGGGCGGTGCACGATCCCTCGCTGCGGATCGCGTTCCCGACAGGCGATGGCGCAGGATATGTCGACGGCGCCGGTCAGGCGGTGGCGCTGCCGCAGGACGGATCGGGGCTGTCGATGACTCGTGTCGGCTCGCCTGACCACACCCTCGCCGTCCTCGTTCACGACGCTTCGGTCGACGACGAGCTCGTCGAGAGTGCCGCGGCCGCGTCGAGGCTGGCGCTCGAGAACGCACGGCTCACCGCCGAGCTCCGCGCACAGCTCGAGGCGGTCCGCGCATCCCGGTTGCGGATCGTGCAGGCCGCCGACGAGGAGCGCCGGCGCCTGGAGCGTGACCTCCACGACGGCGCTCAGCAGCGCCTGGTCGCGCTTGGCTTCGCGCTCCGGGACGCCACCCGGCGCGCACACGAGGACCCCGAGCTGAGGAGCATCCTCGAGGGTGCCCAGGTCGAGCTCGAGTCCGGGCTCAAGGAGCTCCGGACCATCGCACGCGGCCTCCATCCGACCGCACTGGACGATGGTCTGGCTCCGGCCATCCGGGAGCTGGCCGACCGCTCCCCCATGCCGGTCGAGGTCAAGCTCACGGAGGTCGCGCTACCGAGCTCTGTCGAGACCACGGCCTACTTCATCGCGGCGGAGGCGCTGACGAACGCCCTGCGACACGCACGGGCGAGCAGCATCATCGTCACCGGGGCAGCCCAAGACGGGCGCTACCGGCTCGCGGTGAGTGACGACGGACGCGGCGGTGCCGAGGGAACGATGGACGGCTCCGGGATGCGCGGACTCCGCGACCGCGCCCAGGCGCTGGGTGGAACGCTCCGGGTGGAGAGCCCGGTGGGTGGGGGCACGACGGTAGTGGCGGAGCTTCCACTCCGATGAGTGATCCCCGACTGCGGGTCGTGGTGATCGACGACTCCATCCTGTTCCGCTCGGGCATGGTCCACCTGCTCGCCGACGAGGGCTTCGAGGTCGCAGGAGAGGCGGGCGACCCCGACACCGCCGTCGCGCTCGTCGACCGCGAGCAGCCTGACGTCGTCGTGCTCGACATCCGCATGCCGCCGAACCACCGGACCGAGGGCCTCGATGCCGCGTTCATCATTCGCGAACGACACCCATCGATCGCGATCCTGCTGCTCTCGGCCCATGTCGAGGCGCGACATGCGATGCGTCTGCTACAGGATGGACAGGCGGGTGTCGGGTACCTGCTGAAGGACCGCGTCATGCGCGAGACGGAGCTGAGCGACGCCATCAGGCGGGTCGCAGCCGGAGGGTCGGTCATCGACCCCGAGCTCGTCGGCGAGCTTCTCGGTCGGTCGCGGTCTCGCAACCCGGTCGACGAACTCACCCCGCGCGAGCGCGAGGTCCTCGAGCTCATGGCGGAGGGCCGATCGAACCAGTCGATCGCGGACCGGCTGGTGCTGGAACCCAAGACCATCGAAGGACATATCCGAACGGTGTTCTCCAAGCTCGGGCTCGAGCCCGAGCCCTCCAGCCATCGGCGCGTGCTCGCGGTGCTCACCTACCTGCGAGACCGATCGACAGCGGTGAACGGAACGTGAGATCGATGCCCTGCTCACTGTATCCTTACCTTGACCGCACAGTAAGGAGAACGGATGATGGAAGTCACCGCACGGCTCAGCTCCAAAGGCCAGGTCACGGTCCCCCGCGCGGTCCGCGACGCGCTCTCCCTGGAGGAAGGGGACCGCCTCGTGTTCCGGGTGGAAGGCGACCATGCCGTCCTGGCCCGGACGCCGGACCTCTTGGCGCTCGCAGGATCGGTGAGCGTGCCGGCCGCGAAGCGGGGCACGCCCTGGGATGAGGTGCTGCGGCAGACGCGCCGAGCTCGCGCAGCCGGGCGACGGTGACCGCCTTCGTCGATGCCAACATCCTCATCCGCCACCTGACCGGGGACCCACCCGAGCAGGCTGCGCGCGCGACGCGCTACCTGCGTGCCGCCGACGAGCTGCTGCTGCCCGATCTCATCCTCGCCGAGGTCGCCTACGTCCTGGAGTCGTTCTACGAGACGCCGCGGGCGCAGGTGGCAGCCACGCTCCGAGCGGTGCTGGCGTTCCCGGCCATCCGGGTCATCGATCGGGATCTCCTGCAGCGTGCCATCGAGGTCTATGACCTCCTCCGACTCGACTTCGCGGATGCCTATCTCGTCGCGAGCGCCGAACGGACGGGGATCGGAGTCGTCGCCTCGTTCGATCGTGGCATCGATCGCGCCGTCACCGTCCGCCGCGAGGAGCCCGGCTGAATGGCCTGGGGTCGAGTTCGAGCCAGAGCCCGCCAAGGGATCGAGCACCGCCTCACCCGGCAGGGTCGCGCTTCGACTCGACGGCACCGCCGACGACCGGCACTTGGCCTCCGTGCGCCAGACACACCCGCTGTGGGCAGAGACCGTCGCGACACGGCTCGACGGACTCGACCAGCTCGGCGGTCAGATGTGGACCTTCCGAGCTCTCGTTCTCTCACCGGCCACGTCCAAGGGCTGGCCGGGATCGACCTGTCTCGTCCAGACGGTGGAGCTACCCCAGGTCCGTACGCTCGACCAGCTGAGGCCCGCGGTGCTCGACGGCATCAGCATCACACCAGGGTTGACCGAGGGTCCTCACGTCAGCGCGCTTACGCTCCCGTCCGGAGACAGCCGGAGGATCGACTACATGGCCCGGGGAGAATCGGGTCGCGACATGTTCAATTCGCTCTTCCTGGTCGACACGCAGACGACCCTGGCCTCTGCTGCACCCGGGATCCAGCTCTGCTGTCACTCGTTCGAGGGGTACGTAGACGACTGGCTCACCATCGCCGAGACCTTCGAGTTCCTGCCCGCCGAGGAGTAGGTCGCGGCTGCCGTCGAAGGCCATACACTCCGCGTTGGCGGAGAAGGTGGACATGTGAAGTGGACATGTCCACCAGCGGGTCCCCACGACCCGGGCAGCGCCGCGGTCATCTTGGCCGTGAGCGCCATCTACGCGGTCCTCGACGCGCATCACCACGACGCCCGCGGGGCACTGCGCCACGCACTCGAACGTGGTGAACGCCTGGCGCTGCCAGCCTCGGCCTAGGCGCAAGCCATGGTCGGTCCCCAGCGCAGCGATCGGGACGCGGCCACCACCATCAATGCCTTCATCGATGCGCTGCCCGCCGCCGCGGAGCCCGCCACGCGCGACATCGCCCGCGCGGCCGCGGCTCTACGAGCGCGCAATGGCCGATTCCTCCGCTTGCCTGACGCCCTCATGCTTGCGACCGCGGAAGTCCTTGGGGCCGACCGCGCCTCACTACCGACGCCGGCTGGCCGTATACCGCGGTGGACGTCCACATCGTCGGGCCGAACCACGCCAGGCGGTAGGTCGACCTCCGGATCGCAGCATCGTCGGATGACCGGGAAGCGGCAGGGGCTCGAGGCCGTTGAGCCGCGGGTCCTCGGTCCGAACCATCAAGGATTCCTAGACGGTTGCCTCCTCCGTGAGCGCCCCTTCCTCGAAGACGTTCCGGACGCGCAGGTTCACGTTCGCGACCGTCGTCTCGAACAGGTCCGCCATCTGGCGTTGCGTCAGCCACACGGTCTCGTCCTGCACGACGACCTCGACCCGAGGCCCTCTGTCCGGGGCTTCGTACACGACCACCCCGCCCTGGGTGGTCATCCTGCCTCCTTGTCGCTCATGACTCGAGTCTCGGCGATTGGCTCTGCCTACACAACCGGCAGGACCGTCGAGCATGGCGGGCCCCGACCCACGCGCCCGAGCCGCTCTTCGTCCTCGGAGAGGTCGACGTACAGGACGGGGACCAATGGTTCGCCGCGGCTGATCGCGAGGGCCACCCTGAGGTGGCCGTCGACGACGTGCCCGGTGCGCTGGTTGACGAGCACGTTCTGGACCCAGCCGACCTGGTCAAGGACCCCGGCCAGTGCCTCCTGCTGGGCCTTCGGATGGACGCGGCAGTTGGCCGGGCTGGCGAGCAGCCGGTCGGGCAAGACCCTCTACTCTCGTTCTATCGCGTACAGGGCGAGCTGGGCCTGAGCTGGTGGCTGGCCACCTTCGCTCGAGTTGGCGCCCGGTGCGACTTGCCATCCTGCTCTGTTGGCATCATATTGGAGTGTGACGGTAGGGCTTTAGCTCGCCCATGGACTGAGGAGGATTCGACGGATGGCTTCGGACATCATGGGGCAACTGAAGGGCCTGCTCGACGACCCGCAAGTCGTAGAGCAACTCAAGGGTCTGCTGCCGGAGGGCACCGACATCGGCGAGCTGCTCCAGGATCCGGGCAAGCTCCTGGATGCCCTCAAGGACAGCCCTGACTTGCTCAACAAGGTCCAGGAGCTCGTACCGGATGTGGACATCCAGGGCGCGCTGTCCTCGCTGACCGGTGCGGCCGGGGATGCCGCCGGCGCTGCCGCCGGTGCTGCCGGAGCCGCCGGAGCCGCTGCCGCGGGCGCTGCCGGGGATGCCGCTGGCGCTGCCGGCGACGCCGCGGATGCCGCGACCGACACTGCCGGCGGGATCATCGACAGCGTCAAGGGGCTGTTCGGCAAGAGCTGATCGCCCGCAGACGATCGCGCTCGGCGCGTCGACGCGACGGACGCCATGGCCTAGCGCTCACGCGTTCGTGACCATTCCGTCGTGGCTCCGGACACCGCAACGGTGCCGAAGCCACGACTGTCTCCGGGGCGATGCGAACATCCGTGATGTCGCCTGACGTTCAAGCCTCGTCCTCCAGGCCCATGGCCTCGTCGGTGATGACCGCCGGGTCCAGGTCGGGATCGAGATCGTTGGCCTTCGCGGCCGCCAGCGCACCCTCGCCGCCCAGCTCGGCGATGCGGGCCTCCACCTTCCGGATGACGAACGAGAGGTGCGTACGCAGCTGGTAGAGCGTGCCCATCTTGCCCGCCGGCATACGCCGCTGCCGGGCCAGCTGACCGTCGAGGCCGACGAGGAAGTCCTGCTGTTCCATCAGCTCCTCGAGGCTGGACTCCCCCAGGTTGCGCTCGATGGCATTGATGCGCGGATACCACGAGTTGACGCGGCTGTTGTTGAACCACTCCCAGCCGGCCTTGGCCAGGGTGTAGACCGGGAACGCGAGCACGAGCAACGGCAGCAGGATGAGGTAGACCCGCGACAGGGGCGAGGCGATCTCGAAGGGCAGGAACGACTCCAGCGGTGTCGGCCCCTCCTCGAGGTACTTCCTGGCGTCCTCGTCGACCGGGAACTGCGTCTGGCTCAGCGAGGGGAAGGCGTCGAGATCGCCGACGTAGGGGACCGGCAGGACCCCCGGTAGCTCACGCACGATGAGCCGGGCCAGGTCGGGGTTCAGGCCGTCGCGACCCATGAGCGTGGCTCGGGCGGCCAGCATGGCCATGTCCTGGGGTGGCACCGGGGACGCGCCCGGATCGTAGACGCCGCGGAAGAGCGTCACCGGCGAGAGGAACGGCAGCCGGCGCGAAAGCCCTTCCGTGTTCGGGACGGGCAGGAGCTCGAGATCGGGGATGGCCGCAAGCTCCGCTACGAGCGGCGCATTGGCGGCCACCACGAAGAAGGCGGCGTCGATGGTCCCCTCCGCCAGGCCCGCGATGGCCTCGTCGGTGGTCCACTCCAGGGCGATGGCCGTCGAGTCGGTCTGGTCGATGAGGGCCCGGGCGGTCGCGTTCGTGCCGCTGCCGGCGGGACCGATGGCCAGGCGTTTGCCGGCCAGGATGGGGATGCCATCCACGACCTCGATGGCACCCTCCCGCGCGAAGATCCAGAAGGGTTCGTAGAACACCTCTGACAGCGCGGTCGAGCCGCCGATGTCGGTCAGGAACTCGGTGCCGCTCTGGATGAGTCCGACGTCCGCGTCGCCCGTGCGCAGCAGCTCGGCGTTCTCGATGGAGCCGGCGGTCTCGAGGACCTCGACCGTGATGCCCTCGGTCGCCAGGACCTCCTGCAGCGAGGCGGCGAAGGCTGCGTACATGCCGCCCGGCTGACCCGCCGCGAGCGTGAACGTCTTGGGCGGGCGCCCGAGCAGCACGACCGCCACCATGGCCGCGAGCAGCGCCACGATGACCCCGAGCACGAGGGATACCACCACTTTGCGGCCGAGACCGTCTCTCATCTTGCGCCTCCGACCAGTGATAGAAACCGGCGACAAGCCCGCCGGCCTCCCGATCATGCGCCGGACCGTGAGTCCCGGCGCTGCCGCCGGGCCCGCGGGCATCGCAACCACCCTATGGCGCCGCCATAGTACGCGCGGTGCGGTCGGCCCCACACCACGTTACAGCCGGATGTCTCCGTATCGCTGGAAGAGGACGGGATCCGACACGGTCAAGCAGACGCAGCCGGCGGAATACCTGGCGGTCCGGGGCGAACGGCCACGACCTACGAGCCTCGGCAATAGCCGGGCGCCGCGCGGTGTGGCCAAGGGGATCGCGGACAGGTCGGCTGGAGCCTGCGGCGCTGCCGTCCCGCCGTGGCAGGGTTTCACCTTCTGGCCGCTGCCGCACGGTCAGAGGTCATTGCGCCCGGCCGACGCGACGGCCAGGCCGAGGTCCGCGTCGAACTGCGCCAGCATGAGCATCACCTCGGAGGCCTGGCGGCCGGCCTTGAGCAGCCCCACGATGGCCTTCGCGGGGCGCTCGATGTGGCGGAGGAATGCCATGCAGCCCGCGCACAGGTAGTTGAGGCCGGGCTCGCCGTCTCGGGTCACCAGGAAGCGGTTCTTCGGGCATTCGCCGTGGCAGGCGAAGCCGACATCGTACTCGCGGCACATGCGGGGCAAGGTGTCGCGCTTGGCCGCCCCGAACGACTGTTGCTGATCCGAGCCGACCAGGTCGAGCATCGGCAGCTCCCGGATGTTGCCCAGCCGATGCTCGGGCTCGACGAGGTGATCGCAGGAGTACAGGTCGCCGATGTGCTCGAGGCAGGCCCGCGCCACAGGTGGCGTCGAAGACGCAGAGTCCCGAGCCGGGGGCCCCGTAGAAGTTGCGCAGCGTGGCCTCGAACGTCTGGACGAAGACCCGGCCGACGTCGTTGCGGACCCAGTCGACGAAGATGGTGCTGAGGAAGCGCATGAAGCGCGAGAAGTAGGGCACGACGAGGACATCGCAGTCCTTGCCGGCTCGTTCGAGCAGGTCGCTGAAGTGCCGAGGCCAGGCAGCAGCCGAGGCGGACGTCAAACGACGACCTCTCGCCCACGGACGAACCGAGAGCAGCAGATGCCGACGGCGTCGTCGCTGACCGTGACCAGTTGGAGCGGGGACTCCGGCGCTTGTCGATGCCTGGGCGCGTGGCGGCGCCTTCCGCGTGGCGGCGCCTTCCGCGTGGCCTTGGTCTCGGGGCAGGTCTTCGATGGGCGACTGGACCCCTGACGGCTTGGGCTAGTGCTCCTGATCAGAGACCTCGGACGGCGTCGCGACCGTGAACGACGTGCGATCCCGATGGCCTCCTACCGGGCGAGCGTGAAGCGATGCGGTCTGGCTCGCCCGGGAACGACGGCCATGGCTGCTGCGACACAGGACGAGAGCCGGGATCGCTCCCGGCTCTCGACTTCTCTGCCCATTCTTGGCGTGCCGAGGGCAGCCGGGTGACGGCGGTGGCTAGGCGATCTCGTACTGGATGAAGACGCTGACCGAGAGCTCGACCTCACCCGGCAGGACCGGGGTCTTGGCCATCGTATCCATGGCCGCGCCCAGCGCCATCTCACCATCCATGTAGAGCGGCTGCGGTTGCTGACCCCCGGACTCGCTGATGGTGACGATGCCGATGATCTCGACACCGGCGTCGGCGGCCAGCTGGTCAGCCTTGGCCCTGGCATCGGCGACGGCAGCGCTGCGCGCGGTCGCCTCAGCCTCGGTCGGATCCTCGACGCGGAAGCTGATGCCGTTGATGTTGTTGGCACCCGCGGCAGTCGCCGTATCGACCACGGTACCGACCGACTCGATGTCGCGGATGGTCACGTTGACCATGTTGTTGGCTTCCCAGCCGGTGATCTTGGGGGGCTCGGTCTCCCAGTCGTACACCGGGTTCAGGCTCAGGTTGGTGGTCTGGATGTCCGCCTCGGCGATGCCTATCCCCAGCAGAGCCGTGACCACCGCATCCATGGCCTCCGCGGCCTGTTGCGAGGCTCCACCCGCTTCCTTGTCCTGGAAATTGACCCCGAGGCTGATGTCGGCCACATCGGGAGCCGCCTTGACGCGGCCGACGCCGGAGACGTTGAGGGAGCGCACGGTCTCGTCGCTGTCCGTCGAGGACTGGGCGCTCACCGCGGCCGTGCCCATGAACGAGGCCGCAAGCAGACCCGCGGCAAGACCGGCAGCCAGCCAGTGCCGACGGCTGCGAGAGAGGGGGAGTGTGGTATCCACGGGTGATCGTTCCTCCGATGGTGATGGGTCACTGGACGGGACCGAGCGGCGGTGCTCGTCGTCGGCCCGCAGTAGCTAGACGTCAGGCTGACCAGTGTGGTTCCGGGTCGGTCGATGGACGCCTCGCCCGAGCAGCGGATGTCGCCGGAGGCAGCCGCCCGCCGGGGATGTAGCATCGACGCCCAGAGGCGGGCCGCTCGCTGCCCAGGCGAGCTCGTCGGATGACAGGGGGAGTGTCTTCGATGACTCGACATCGGGTGGGTGCTCCGTCGAAGCACCATGCTGGCCGCCTGGCCACCGTCATGGTCTTCGTGGCCGCGATCGTGGCGAGCCCTGGAGCGCTGGCTCAGTCACCCTCGCCATCCCTCGCGCCTGCGGCGAGCGCCTCCCCGGCCACGACATTCGACGTCTTCGCCGGCAGCCCCACCACGACCGTCTCGCTCGGGCTCTACTCCGGCTTGCCCGACCCGTCCTGGGAGCTGTCCGACGAGGAAGCGTCGGCCCTCACCGCGCTCCTCGAGTCGCTGCCCCGCGTGGACGGCCCAGCGCCATCGGGTGGTCTCGGCTATCACGGCTTCACGATCGAGCGGCTGACGCCCGAGGGCATGCCGCGCCTGCTGCTGGCGTTCGAGGGTACGGTCTCCGACCCGCTCTCGAGCCATCTCTCCTACCTCGATGATCCCGGACGGTCGGTCGAGCGTTTCCTCCTCGACAGCGGGCGCGACTGGCTGTCGGCCGTCGAGATCGATGGCGCCCGGACTCGATCCCGGGCCGACGTCGTCTGCGGGTTCGTAGCCGGCGGCGAGGCAGCGCTGACTCGCTGGGTCGCCCGGAACCGCGGGAGACCTGGGCCGGACCGCGCCCGCCAGCGTCTCGTCCGCGAGCGGCAGCGCTCGCCGCACACGATGGCCTGCCGACGCCGGCCGTCGAGCGGGACGCCGCAGCCCGGGCAGACGCGTCCGGCGGGCCGGCGGCCGATGGCGCTGCGGTGGGCCTCGCACCAGACCCGGGGGCGGCCACGGCCGGGTCGGGCCTCGAGCTCGGCACCGCACGCGCGGCAACGGCGCCGTGGCGTGACCAGTGCCCGCAGCTGCGCCGTGCCCATCCGGGCCAGGGCCTCGAGCTCATCCATCACGATCATCATCCCATCGGGCGACCGGGTGTCCGCATCAATACGGCGTAATCAGGCGAAACTCGGCCGCGCGTGCACCACGCTCCGGGGTCCCCCGGGCGCCCACGTCAGCGCCATGTGGGTACCGGTGGTCCACCGCCCGGCCCAACGCCACGCCCAACGCCCCGTCCTGGCCTGCCTGGGGAGCGCGCAACGGGGCTTCGTTGTAGTAGTCTCCCGCTCTGTCTAGACCGACCCAGCAGGGTCGTCGCGCAGCTCGACGGCGCCGCATCCCGTTGGCGCCGCAGGACGGGGGGATAGGAGGAAGCGTTGTCCCGTTCCCGCACCCTGGCCCTCGTCGGCGCAGCCGCCCTGCTGCTCGTGTCCGCCGCGCCCATCGTGGCCCAGGACGAGGCCACCACCGATGACAGCATGGACATGGAGGGCCTGACCCTCGATGTCGGCGGCGTCGAGTACGCCTTCACGAACCTACCGACGAGCGTGCCCGCGGGCACGTCCCTGACCTTCACCAACAACGGTGCCGAGGTCCACGAGATGGTCGTCGTGCGCATCGCTGACGGCGTCACCGAGAGCCTCGAGGAGATCCTGGCCATGGAGGCCGAGGGTCGTGACCCGATGGCCGAGGGCCTGGTCGAGATCGTGGGGGACATGCCGCTCTTCGCGGCACCGGGGACCACCGCCGAGGGCACCCGGACGCTCGAGAGCGAGGGACGCTACGTCGTCCTCTGCTTCATCCCCCAGGGCCTCACGGACATGTCGGTCCTCGAGCAGCTCGGTCCAGACGCGAACCCCGAGGATATGCCGCCCGAGGTCCAGGCGATCATGGCCAACCCGCCGCACCTGGCGCTGGGCATGATCCAGGAGTTCACCGTCACCCCGGCGGGGACCGAGGTCGGCCCGCTGCCGGAGGCTGCTTCCGACGGGATGGCACCCGAGGACGAGGAGGCGGCGTCGAAGTAGTCGCCGATCACCACGGATACGCTGGAGCGCTCGCTGGAGAAAGTCCGCAGACGGACCAAGGTCATCGGCCAGTTCCCCGGTGAGAGCAGTCGCCTGACGATGGCCTGGGCCGTCATGGACCTCGTCATCGCCGGCGCCAAGGGACTCGGGCTGACCATGCCGGAGCGCCATGCCATCGCTGTCATCGTCGCTGACCGGGCAGCCCCGAGCGTCGGTCTTCCCTGATGTGGACACACTGGCGTGCTATTGTGTGCACATGGCTGAGGTCGGGATCCGCGAACTGAAGCAGCGTCTGTCCGAGTACCTGGACCGAGCAGAGCGAGGTGAAGTCGTGCAGGTCACCCACCGTGGCCGCCCAAAGGCGATGCTCGGTCCGGTGCCTGGCCGCGCGCGCGTCGAGGAGGGTATCCGCAGTGGATGGATCACCCCGGGTACCGGCTCGCCGCTTGGTCCTGTGCATCGAGCGAAGGCGTCCAGGCGCGTGCTCGACGTGCTGGCCGGGGATCGCGGTGAGTGAGTACCTACGTCGATTCGAGCGCCTTGCTCAAGCGCTACGTGGACGAGGCCGACTCGGCCGACGCTGATGCCCTGCTGCAGGCCGACGGTGCGCTCCTGACGGCCCGACACACGATCGTGGAGGTGCGCCGCAACCTCGCTCGCCTGCTCTCCGGGCGCGATCTCGTCGCCGCGCGAGCCGCATTCGCGGACGACCTGCGCTCCATCTCGATCATCGAGCTCGACGAGGCGACCTGCGATTCGGCTGCGTTGATCGCGGAGTCCACCGGCGCGCGCACGCTCGATGCGCTCCATCTCGCGGCCGCACAACGGGTCTCCGCGCCAGGGGTCGGCTTCCTGACGTTCGACCTTCGCCAGGCACAGGCAGCCCGCGCGATCGGTCTCACCGTCGTGACCGCCTGATCGGACACGCAGGTGGCGTGATCGGGTCGGGACCCGCAGGCACCGTGGGCCAACGATGGCGGGGCAGGGGCTCGAGACCGTCGAGGTGGCTCGGGCGGGTCTCGTCGCGACACAGCTTCGCGGCGTCGGGCGCACGGGCCGTCCCCGCCGATCCGCGCGGCGCTTCCCGCCCCGAGCCTGCGAAAGGATCGAGCACCGCCTCACCCGGGAGCGAGCTGTAGCCTCGGACCAGCCGGGGGCATCGGCTTCCGGCGTCGGGTGGATGGTCACCGGCTTCACTCGCGGCAGCTCGACCTTCTCGATCAGCGCCTCCGATGTCGCCCCAAGGGCGGACCCAGACGAAACGCCTGCGCCCACATCTCTAGCGACCGCTACTCTCGGCGAGTCAGGCTCGCACCCGCACCGGGCGAGCCGGCCACCAGCCAACCTAGCCCATGAGGACCCTCGCTTTGCAGGACTCACTCGACTCCCTCCCCATCGGCGGCGTGTTTCTCACCTTCGCAATCGTGGCCCTGATCTTGTACGAGATCGGCTTCCGTTTCGGGCGCTGGTGGCAGCGGCGTACACCTGAGGAGGTGGAGGGCCCGACCGGCATGCTCGTGGGCTCGCTCCTGGCGCTCATGGCCTTCCTGCTCGCGATCACCATGGGCATGGCCTCCGATCGCTTCGACACGCGTCGCGGACTCATCCTGACTGAGGCCAACTCGATCGGTACCACGTACCTGCGGGCGGGCTACTTGCCGGAGCCGGTCGCGAGTCAGAGCCAGGAGCTGTTACGCGAGTACGTGCCACTGCGCCTCGTGAAGAATGACCTCGAAGCGGTCAGGGCGCAGCTCGTCCGCTCGGCCGAGATCCAGAACGAGCTCTGGTCGATGGCCGAGGATCTGGCCCGCGCCACGCCCGACTCGGACGTCCTGGCCCTCTACATCGACTCGCTCAACGAGACCATCGACCTGAACGAGTCACGGATCATCTCCGGCCTCTATGCGCGGGTGCCCGAGACGATCTTGTTCCTCCTGATCGTAGGCTCTGCGCTGACCCTGGGCATGGTCGGCTACGGCGCGGGCCTGACCGGGAGGCGCAGCCCGCTCACGGCCATCGCCATGATCGTCGTCCTGGGTGCGGTCATCACCCTCGTGGTCGATCTCGATAGGCCGCGAGATGGCTTCCTCGAGGTGAACGACCAGCCGCTCATGGACCTCCAGCAGCAGGTCGGACCACCGTCAACAACGATCGAGTAGCGGACTCGCCCCACAAGCATCGAAGGCCCGTCCCGTGAGGGGCGGGCCTGCACTCGCGTCGGTTGATGGGTAGCGGCATGCGGGAGATGGCGGTGCCACGTTCGTGACCTCCGACTCTTGAGCCACTGGCGGACCCGACGCGCGCATGGGAAGGGGGACGATCCATGCGCAAGCGATGGGCCGCTGCTGCCGCCCTCGTGACGTGCCTGGCGCTCGGCAGGATGCCGGCGGTCGGGCAGGAAGCGTCACTGGCATCACGGAGCATGGATCACGTCCACGCCGGCAGCGCATGAGCCCCGCCAGCGATTCCGCCTTCGGCCTGGCCGCGAGTGGCGCACTTGCCGGCACTCGGATGGCCCTACTCGACGTGCGGAGCCGCTTCCAGGATGTGCCTGAGCCGTTCCAGATCTCGGCGGACCATTCGGCGGAGGTGCCACTGCAGAAATGGCGCGAGAAGCGCCACGGGACCGTGGAGCTCGACCTCAGCGGCGTAGGTGAAGAGCGCGCCATGGGCGTCGGGTTCGATGAGGCGGTGGCCGGTCGCCGCGAGCGGCCCACCGATGGTCTTGAAGGCCGTCTTCCGGCCCGGCTCGAACTCCACGATCTCGGCAACGTTGATCATGCGCATGCCAGCGAACGTCAGCCGTTCGTGCGTCTTTGCGCCCAGGTGGATCTCACCGGGTGGGTCGTGGCGCATCTCGGACACACCGGTCCGCCACGTCGGGTCCCGTGCATAGTCCGAGACGTACGCGAACACCTCGGCAGCGGTTCGACGTATCAGGATGCTGCTGTCGACGGAGAGGGTCATCTCCTGGCGGACGATAGCTGTCGTGGGCCAACCCATCCACTAGTCCGCTCGACGGCATCAGGGACGCGGTGAACGCACGGACAAGGCGGGACCCTACGTCGATCCGGGAGCATCACCGGCGACGCTTGGCGTCTTGTCGCCGGCGAGCGCATCGACCAGCGCGTCCACCCCGTAGCGATAGGACCGATCGACGTCACCACCGAGCCGGAAGGCACCGGCGAGCTCCATCGCGATGAAGCCGTTGGCGAAGGCCGTGATGAGTCGAGCAGCCTCCAGTGCCTGCTCCCGACCGACGAGCCGCTCGGCCAGGGTCAGGACCGGGGCGGTGGCCCGCGCCGTGTCTTCGACCGATGGCCGCCAGTCGGGCGGCAGGTTCATGGACAGCAGCTCGAAGGCGCGCGGATTGGCCCAGGCGAAGGTTCGATAGGCCAGGGCCAGCTCGCGGAGCCCGGCTGCCGCGTCGGGTTCGTGACTCAGTGGTAGGAGCTGCTCGCCGAGTTCCTCCAGTGTCGCGGTCGCGATCGCGGCGATCAGCGCGCCGCGGCTCGGGAACCGCTTGTAGAGCGAGGGCGCCCGAACGCCGACCCGTGCCGCGACCGCCTGCATCGTGACCGCGCCGAGGCCACCAGCCTCGAGCAGCTCTCGGCCGGCGACGACGATCTCGGCGTTGGATGTGCGAGCGGGTGCGGGGCTCACGCCACTCTCTTGCCGACGTGGCCAAGATGGGTGTCGCCGAACGCGGTCGGCAGCTTGAGGCCGTAGCCGAGGGCTCGATCCATGCCGACGTGGGCGATGAGCAGCCCGGCCACGAGCAGGACGGCCGGGGAGTCCAGCCACATCCCGACAAGGAGCGCGCCGAAGCCGAGCGCCCAGCTGTGGACGAGGTTGTACGCAGCCGCACCGACGCGTGGCCCGACCAGGTAGCCGAGCATCGAGAGGTCCGGCAGGAGCAGCAGCGGCACGAAGAAGAGCCAGTTCCCGCCGCTGAGCCAGAACAGGACGAGCCCTGCACCGAACGCGGCGAGACCCTCCAGGCGGAGCCACGAGCGGACCTGGCCCTCCACCATCCCCCTCTTGATGGCCTGGCCGGCCTCAACGGTGACCTGGTCGAACGGAGCGTGGATGGCGGTCATGGTGTCTCTCCTGCGGCTGCTGGTATCCTCCGATGGCTACACTATATAGCCTTCATGGGTAATGTAAATAGCCTTCTTGCGTTCGTCGCATCACGTTGGCATCGGCACGCGCAGCGCGGTTGTCGGAGATGGTTCGCGGCTCCTCGCCAACCGGACCACCACCCCACCACCAGCCGATCACCCTCCACGCTCAGGGCCGCGAGCCTGACTACTCATCCGGGGTCGGGCTTCTGAGACCAGACCAGTGGCGCTTGTCAGCTTTCAAGAACGCCAGTGTGTTGGATGTCGGACCAGGGCCTGGTCCAATACTCGACCTCGACCCGAATGTGCGTGACGTCGCGACAGGCGAGGTGCGTGCGTACCCGACCACCCATCCCGTGCCCTGCGTGGCCTTCCAGTTGCACTCCCCGTGGTCGCTGGCCCCGTGCGAGACGGACCTCGCTACCCGGAGGTATGCGTGACATCCATAACCTCGCCGCTGTACATTCCGCTCTCACGGTCGCGCCGAGGAGCGGTATCCGCTTCAACACCGCGTGGCCGCTCGGGGGGATGGGAGAGTGCTTCGTGAGGAAGCGATCTATCACTAACGTCATCGGCCGTGGGCGGCCTCGTGATGCCGGGTCCGGGCCGAGTCGGAGCCGAGCCCTGTTCGCTGGGCTCCTGATGACGGCGCTGCTGGCGGTGACCGCCGGCTCCGTCGGAGCCCAGGAGACGTCACCGGACGACATCGTGGGGACCTGGCTCGTCGACGTCGCAGAGACGGAGAACGGGACCGCGCCATTCCAGTCGCTGATCACGTTCCACGAGGGCGGCACCATCAGCGAGGTCAGCAATGAGCTTGGGCTGGGTCTCCAGGGTCCTGCCCACGGCGCCTGGGCCGAGACCGACGATGGATACGTCGCGACCATGCAGACCTGGGTCTTCAACGCGGAGACGGGAGCCGTTGACGGACGCGTGCAGATCCGCATGACCATCGAGATGGATGGCCCCGACCGCATGACCGCTCTCACCGGCATCGACTTCATCGATCCGGCGGGCGGCATGGCAGCGGACATCGACGCCGGTCCGTTCGAGGGGACCCGCATCGAGGTCGCCGGCGTCTAGGAACACGGACGCCGCAAGAGAACGGAGGCCCGTCCCAGCAGGGGCGGGCCTCACAACGACGGTAGGCCTTGATGTCGGCGTGCGATCGCCCTGAGTCAGTAGGCCGAGACGAGGCTGCTTCGGCCGAACCCCGTAAGGTCTGCCGCACCAGGTCGACGACATCACGGGTGACGATGCCGCCTTCCTCCAACGGATCGCCTGGGAGACGCTGCAGCAGTGGCAGCAACGCGCGGCACCGGCCACCGTCTAGGGTCGCCGCCCCGGATCACACGGGCTGCCTCGATGATCGCCCGCAGGACGAAGCGCTGATCAGCGACTTGCGTGGAAGGCATAGGCTAGGTAGAAACCGTTGCCTGGAGGCACCACGAGATGCGCTTCGACGAACTGCAGGGCTTGACCAGTCTGCCCGCCGAGCATGTCAGGCACCGGTTCCGCAACGAGGAGGTCATCACGGTGTTGCCCGTGCGGGGCACCGCGGGGCGGCAGTCGCTCCTGGTGGCCACCCCCTTGAAAGCCGCGGTCGTGGTCGGCGACGCTCCCGCGAGCGAGCACTGGATGACCTACTGGGCGCCCTGGGACACGGTCCAGATCATCAACGATCAGGCGACCGAGGACGGGTGGTACACGCTGACGCTCCTCATCGGCAGGTTGGCGTTCGAGGCCCGACTGCCCGGAAGCGAGGGTCGTCGAGCCTTGCGCCAGTTCGTCTTGGCCGTGCGGTCGGGCCAGTCGGCTCTGGCCCCGTTTGACAGGCCTGGTGATCCGGCTCGGCCCGTTTCGCCTGCCTGACACGCGCCAGCGTGCCCGAGACACCGGGCTACTCTGGCTCCAGCCGTGGCGAACGGCACCATAGTGGAGAGACATGCCATGTCCGACGATGTCGTCTACGTCGATACCTCGCGCGGCGCCGAGCTGTTCGATGAAGCCACGGTGAAGGGCCACTTCTGGACCATCTGCCGCTACTTCATCAGCGAGAAGTTCCTGACCTACTGCGGCGTCGCAGCCAGTGTCACCGTGCTCAACTCGCTGGCCATCCCTGCCCCCGACGAGCCCCAGATCTACCCCTACAAGATGTTCACGCAGGACAACATCTTCACCGACGAGGTCCTGCACCTTCGAAGGCCCCTGGACGTCGAGAAGGGCGGCAACACGCTCGAGCAGCTCGCTAGCGTCCTCGGCGCGCTGCACGTGGGGGTGGACACGTACTTCGGCAGTGACCTGGACGTTGACACCTGCCGTCGGCTCCTGGTCGACACCCTGATGTCGCCGAACCGGCGCGTCATCGTGGACTTCAACCGCAAGACGCTGGGCCAGAAGGGCAGCGGGCACTTCTCACCGCTGGCTGCCTACCACGAGGGCGAGGACCGCTTCCTGCTGATGGACGTGGCCCGCTACAAGGCACCGCCCTGCTGGGTCAGTGCGCCGATGCTTCACGCGGCCCTGCAAGGCATCGACACCACCTCCGGCAAGAGTCGAGGTTTCCTCGTCGTCACCCGACCGAACCCACCGGGGAGCGCCGTCGAGGCCTAGCACCGAGACACCATGCTGTCCAGGAGGCTCGACCGCAGCTCGCCCAGACCGGGTGAACGCATCACGCTCTCGTTCGAGCGGGGCAGATGACATCGCCCCCGCCGCCCCTTCATCCGTAAGGGTCTTTCGACGGCAGATCCGCTCCAACTGGCCGGACCTCGTCACGGCTCGCTGCGATACAGGTAAGACCACTCGCTAAGGTGGTGCCGTGAGCATGCCCGAAGTCGCCGTCATCCCGACCCCGGGCCTCGGCAACAGCACGTACCTGGTCGCTGTCGGCGACAGCGCCGTGGCCATCGACGTTCCCCGCGACGCCTGGCGCATCGGCGAGGCTGCAGCCCGGCGCGGCTGGCGCATCACGCACGCGCTCGAGACGCACGTCCACAACGACTACCTCTCTGGCGCACGCGAGCTTGCCTCCACGCACGACGCGCGAATCGTGGCCCCCGGCCGGGGCGGCTATGGCTTCTCGTACCAGGCCGCCGATGACGGCTACGAGGTCGACCTCGTCGGTGCGGGCCTGGTCGCCCGCGCCACGCCCGGACATACGCCCGAGCACATCAGCTGGGAGCTCCAGGATGGTGACGGCACCCCCACGGCGCTGTTCTCGGGTGGCTCGCTGCTCATCGGTGGGGTGGGCCGGACGGACCTGCTGGGACGTGCGCGTACGGCTGAGATGACCGAGGCCCAGTTCCGCACGATGCGCCGGCTCGCGGAGCTGCCCGACGATGTCGTGGTGCACCCGACCCACGGTGCCGGTTCGTTCTGCGTGGCGGGCGACGTGGACATCGGCGGCCTGGCCACGATCGGCGCGCTCCGGCGCTGGAACCCGGCTTTCGCGGCCGAGGACCTGGCCTCATTCGACCGCGAGTTGGCCGCCGGCCGCACCCTCTACCCCACCTACTACCGGCGCATGGCTCCGCTCAACCGTCGTGGCCCACGACTCCTCGAGCGCCCTCCGGCCCCACGCGCGATGACGACGCAGCAGTTCGCCGAGGTTCGTGCAGCCGGTGCCTGGATCGTCGATGCCCGCGATCGCTGGGCCTTCGCCGAACTCCACGTCAAAGGCGCCTGGAACATCGAGGCCGGCGATTCGTTCGCCGCCTACGCCGGCTGGCTCCTGCCCTTCGACGCGCCGATCTGTCTCATCGTGGACGACCCGGCACAGGAGGTCGAGGTCCGCGAGGAGTTGCTGCGGATCGGCTTCGACCATGTCATCGGCCATCTCGGTGGAGGGATGGACGCGTGGGTGGCGGTGGGCGGCGAGACCAGTCGGTACGCCACCGCGAGCTGGGAGGATCTTCGCACCGCGGACGGGGAGAGGATCCTGGACGTGCGCCAGCCGTACGAGTGGGCGGAAGGCGCGATCCCCGGCAGCGAACTGGTGTTCGTGGCCGACCTGCCGGGCGCCATCCCCCGCCTTGACGACGGGTCGCGCTACCTTGTCGCCTGCCGCACGGGGGTCAGGGCGGCCATCGCCGCGAGCCTGCTGGATGCGGCCGGCATCGCTGTTCGCCCTGTCGTGGACGGCGGCGTCCCCGCACTTCCGGCGACCGAGCTGGAGCCGATGCGCGGGTCGTGACCCACCGGTAGCGCCCTGGTCCGGGCAGGATCAGTCAGCGATAGCGGCCGAACTCACTGATGTCGAGCCTATAGCCGGCTCCGTCGGTGATGATCAGACGGCCCTGGCCTGAGTGATAGGTCAGGCTGTCGAGGTCTACCTCGGGTGGCGCGATGAGCAGGACTTCGTTGCCGGTAGCCAGCGAGAAGAGGCGAGTTCGCGAGTCCGGCCGCTGCTCGAAGTTCCCGATCGCGTTGGCGACCCAGGCGTGGCCCTCCACCCGTATCAGCGAGTCGTTGACCGCGGTGACCCTGCCGATGAAGTGCCGGCGCTCATCCTCGGCGAACGCACGCCGCGTGATGACTATGACGCCCTCTCCGATCGAGATGGTGGCGGGGGTCATGTCTTGAGCCCTCCTTGTCGGTCACCGGCGTCGCGGGTGATGCCACTCCTGGAACGTGCCCTCGCGACCGAGCTTGGCGCCAGTATCGACGACTGCGACGCAGGCCACATCGCCCGTTCAGCCACCTTCACCGGGCCACCGACGGCGCTATCTCTCGCGCCAGCGGCGGATGCGCTGGGGCCGGCACCGGGAACGCGCTCGATCTCACATCGGGGCCTCGAGGGCGACCTTGGTGCAGTAGCAGCGGTTCGCAGTGCGGTAGTCATCGACTCGTTACAAACAATGTACAAACTATGGACATTAATCCCGAACCCTGCAACAGGAAGGTCATACCTACCATGCCTCGCTCCACGTCGCTCATCGCTACGGCCTCGGTCACAGTGGCGATCGCGGTCGCCGTCGGCCGGCCTCGGCCCGGCCGTCATCGCCCAGCAAGCCCCCCGCTTCGACGAATCAGGTGCGCTGCTGGCCAACGAACTCAACACCATCGAGGTCGTCGACCGCTTCGGCGACAGCGTGGTCGCCGTCAGTGTCTCGATCAGCGGCGAGGCCAGTTCGCCCTTCGCCGGGCTGCCCGACAGCCAGGTCCCCGACGACTACCGCCGTTTCCGCGAGTTCTTCGGCGAGGACGCGCCGGTCCAGCAGTCCTCCGGCAGCGGCTTCCTCATCGCCTTCGAGGACGACCCGTACCTGGTCACCAACTTCCACGTCGTGGAGGCCGCACTGGAACCGCAGACCTCCGACTTCCGTGACGGTGCAGGGATCAGCGTCACCTTCCCGGCCGACGTCGACGAGCCGGTGGACGTCGACGTGGTCGGCGTGAACCCGTCGTTCGACTTGGCTCTTCTGCGGCTGAGCGACGACTCCGAGCTGCCCGCCGCCCAACCGCTGACGATCGCTGATTCCGACGGGGTCGAGGTGGGCCAGAAGGCCATCGCCATCGGCAATCCCTTCGGCCTTGAGTCGACCGTGACCAGCGGCATCGTCAGCGCTCTTGGGCGCTTCGTGCCCACCATCGGTGACGTGCCGGTGCCTATGATCCAGACCGACGCCGCCATCAACCCCGGCAACTCGGGTGGCCCGCTGCTCGACTCCCGCGGCCAGCTCATCGGCATCAACACCGCGCTCATCAACCCCCAGGGCCGCTCGTTCGCGGGTCTCGGCTTCGCGGTTCCGAGCAACCTGCTCGTCGAGTCACTGGGCAACCTGGAGCTCGGCGGTGTGACCGACATCGCCAGCACCCGGCCGCGCCTGGGTATCGCCGCGCAGGCGCTGGACCTGGTGCCCTTCGCGGTGCGTGAGCGGCTCGATCTGCCCGAGGCGGGCGTCGCCGTCATCGAGGTCCAGCCGGGAAGCGTCGCCGATCAGGCCGGACTCCGCGGCAGCGACGAGACCATCACCCTCGAGGACGGGCTCGAGATCCCGGCTCCGGGCGACATCATCGTGGCTATCGACGGTGAGCCGGTGGACTCGGTCGAGGACATCACCCAGAAGGTGACCTACGGCTCCGAGGCCGGTGACGAGCTTCGCTTCAACCTCGTGCGCGATGGGCGTGAGGTCGATCTCGATATCCTGCTGGAGGTGTCACCGAGCAACGCGGTGGTCCCGGCCGACGTGGGCTAGCAGCATCGGCGGCGCCGTCGGCACCGGTGTCGCCGCGGGCGTGCGGGCGTCACCGCAGGGGCGTGTGTGTCGCCGCAGGTGGGCGTCCGCTCAGGGCATCCGGGCTGTGGCAGCGGTCCCGCCCGGAGGCAACCCGCAGCCGAGGTCCGTCTCCGGCTCGACACCATCGATGAGGAACGCCTCGATCGCGGCCGCCGCGCACCCGTCGACGAGATAGGCCGGACCGTCCGCGGTCGTCCCATCGAAGCCCACGGCCACGCGAGAGCCCAGACGATCCGCAAGCGCCAGCGTCCATGGATTGCTATCGGTGCCCGGTTCGGCGCTGCCGATGACCATGGTGGCCGGACGAACCGGCGCCGGCGTGTCGTCCCCCGCTGCCGGACCCATCTCTTGGAGTGCCAGCGGCAGTCGTTCGTCCATCGGCGCATCGAGGACCATGGCACCCACGTGCTCGGGGAAGAGCGTGGCGTACAGCGCGCCCACGGTCGCGCCGAAGGCCGTGCCGTAGTAGTCGATGACGTCGGCCTCGAGCACGCGGCGCACGATGTCCAGGTCTCGCGCGAGGTCCGCGTAGGCGGCAGCCTCGCTCCTCTTCGCCCGACGCGGGTCGAAGGCCACCAGGTCGTAGTGCGCGAGCAGACGCTCGCTGGCGGCGGTCGCCACGCGTCCCATGAGTTCGCTCGCGGGACGGCCGAGTCCGTCGGGGCCGATGACGAGCGTGCCCTCGCGTTCGCCGCTGGCGCGGATGCGGTAGAGGCGGACGGCCTCCTTCCCGCTCGCCGGCGCGTCATGGTCGGGCGGCACCCGGATGGTGGCGCACTCGAGACCATCACACGAGGTCCACTCGGGTGTCTGTTCCAGGAACCGGGCAAGCGGGTCGACCGGGTCCTTGCGCTTCGGTGCGGCCACCTCGGCTCGTCCGCCTGTGAGGCGCGGGGGTTTGGCCTTCTTGCCGTAGCCGGGCAGGCGCGGTGGCGGGCACTCCACCTTTGCCTCCGTGCCGCGCTTGCCGGCAAGGAGGCCCTCGAGCGTGGCGAAGCGGTATCCATCGCACGCGTAGCGGGCGATGACGATGGGCAGGATGCGTGGCGTCACGGCCGGGCCGCAGTGCATCAGGATGATCGAGCCCGGGCGGCCGGACAGGGCGCGCGCGGCGATGCCGCGGTCGGTGGCGCGCGGCGAAGTGTCGGCGGCTGATACGTCCCAGTTGACCACGCGGTAGCCCAGCTGCTCCGCGACCCGCAGCACGCGTTCGTCGTAGGCCCCGAAGGTCGGGCGCAGGATGCGCGTCATGGGCACGCCGGTGACGCCCTCGATCTTCCGCTGGTTGGTCAGCAGCTCCTTCCGGATCTGCCGGGCGGACATGCCCACCAGCGACGGGTGGTGCATGGTGTGGTTGGCGATGGGGAAGCGCTTGCCGATGCTGCGCCAGACCTCGGGAGCGTTGACCACGTAGACGCCGTTGGGGAACCAGGTCGCGGGCACCCCATACGAGGTCAGGATGTCGGCGATCTCGAGGCAGCGCTGGGCGGCGTAGCCGTCGTCGAAGGTGAGCGCCACCGTCCGATGCTCGTCAGGGCCGCGGTCGATGACCCCGCTTGCCGCATCGGCTTTCGGTGCGCCCAACGCCCCGAGCAGCAGCGCGGTGACCAGGCCGACCAGCAGCGGTGCCAGGGCCAGGGGTCGAGCCGCAGGGGAGAACTCGCGTTTCATGCCCATCGAGCGACCGGTTCCGTTCTCTCGGTTCAAGATACGGCTCGACCATAGCACCGGCCGGCACACCGGGCCGCGAGTCAGGCGAACGTAGCGTCAGCGGCCGACGACCGAGCCCACGTTCAGTCTGTCTCGCGAGGTGCGACGCGTGCGCCAGGTGCAACAGTCCGACCGGTCCGACGGGACGGAAGTCGTGGTTCGCTTGATTTCGTGCGCGCGATGCATGGGGGCGTCGCTGTCGTGCGCAGGATGCAAAGCGTCGGCAGCGTCGATTCTCCGAACGTCGCGCTCATGCATGACATGCACGAACCCCCGATTCGCGCTCATGCATGACATGCACGAACCCCCGATTCGCGCTCATGCATGACATGCACGAAGCCCCGATACGTGCACGAAGCCCCGATTGGGTTGCTCGCTTGCTCCCATAGCCACCGATGGCACCACCTCCTGGGCCTCAGACCCCGGAACGGACGTCTGCCAGCGCCTCCGGGACGAACGAGATGTCGCGGAAGGTAGCCTCACAGCCTTCGCCGGTGGGCGACTGGGCCAGGAAGCCGACCTCCACGGGCCCGATCTCGCCCAGGCCGAAGTAGCGGACCATGTCCCAGCCATGGCCATCGGCCGAGTAGTGGAAGGCGAAAGCCCGCCCCAGCCGCGAGACGCGGAGCCAGACCGAGTCGCCCACGATGGGCACGGAGTTGCAGTCATCCGACTCACCCCGTGTCACCACCGAGACGACCATCACTCGGCCGTCCGGCGCCAGCTCCAGGCACAGCTTGGCCCACGTCCGCTCATCGGCATGGACTACCAGCACGGCTGCGTCGAACGTCGCCGCGTGCGCCGCCGACACCCGGGCGCGCAGCATCCACGGGTCCTCGACCGGCATCACCAGTGCGGGCGCGTTGCCGACCACGGTCTCACCGGCGGGATCGATGAACCAGTCGGTCTTCTCGCCCGCCGTCAGCGAGAGAGCATCTTCGCTGACCGTCCAGCTCTCGGCCGCGTTGATCGCCCGAAGCAGCGCCGGCAGCGCCGGCACCTCGACGAGGGCGCTCATGCCTCGCGGATGTTGTTGGCCAGCCGACCCGTGTTGGCGAGCTCTGCGAGGAAGTGGTTGTCGTGGATCTGCTGCCACTCCGGCAGAAGCCCAGCCTTGCCGACCTCGGTCGGTTCGTGGCTGTAGCCGGAGTTCTCGCGGATGACCAGCGGGGTGCGGGCATCGCGCGGGCAGCCGAAGCCGTGCAGGTGCTTGCGCGGCATGAGGAACTTGGGGTCGCCCTTCTTCAGGCGTTGATAGGACGTCAGCAGCTCCCAACTGCCCTCTCGGCCCTTCGGCAAGACGATGTCGGCGGGCCACGCATCACCCTTCGGCATCGATGTGCGCTGCACGGTCTGCTCGGCCACGATGCCGAGGTCGGGGAAGTCGATGACCTCCGGTGCGTAGAAGACGTCCATCTCCCCCAGCACGACCTCGTAGTACTCGGTCTTGCGCCAGTGGAAGTGCGCCGAACAGAACTTCCCGGGGTGAACGATCATCAGCTTGTCGCAGAGTCCGCCGAACTCGGCCCAGCCCATCGCGTCCTTGGGCAGGCCATCGACTGCAGGCTCGTTCATCGACTCGAAGATGGCGAAGACCTCGTATGGCTCACGTGACCACATGCCGTTGACGAAGGCCTGGTACTGGTCGTCGCCAAGGATCAGGCCCGTGCTGTCGTTGATCATCGAATCCTGCACTGGGTAGCCGCAGGCGATGGCCAGCGAGGCGGCCTCGTAGATCCAGTCGTCGTATTCCCGACGTGTGACGTAGTCGCGCATGTCCCACTCCCTTCTGGCCCCTTCGCGGGCGCCGGCTAGGTCAAGAGGCCGCCCATGTAGCGGCGGCGCAGGGCGTCGAGGCCCAGCGCGATGACGATGATCGAACCGACGGCGATGTACTGCCAGTACGCGCCGACGTTGTACATGTTCAGCGAGTTGCTGATGAGGGTGAAGAAGAGCGCGCCCGTGAACGTGCCCAGCAGCGTGCCCGAGCCACCGCGCAGGCTGGTGCCGCCGACCACGGCCGCGGCGATGACGCGCAGCTCGTAGCCCTGCGCCATGATCGCGTTGGCCGACGAGAGGTAGCCGGTGAGCACGATGGCGGCGATACCGATGCAGATGCCCAGCAGGGCGAAGGCGAAGATGCGGACGCGGTCGACGCGCAGGCCACCGATGCGGCCCGCAGTCTCGTTGCTGCCGACTGCGCGGATGTTGCGCCCGTAGGTCGTACGGCTCATGACCAGGTGCAGGCCCAGGTACGTCAGCACCATGAGGACGAAGGGGATGGGCAGCTCGAGGACGTCACCAGTGCCCAGCTGGCGGAAGCCCTTGTCACTGACGCCCACCACCTGGCCGCTGGTGATGATGAAGGCGATGGCCAGGTAGATGTTCATCATGCCCAGCGTCGCGATGAAGGCAGGGATCTTGAGCTTGGTCACGACGATGCCGTTGATCACGCCCAGCAGTCCGCCGAGTGCGAGCGCCACCAGGATGACGCCCAAGATGCCGATGTCCGGAAGCAGCATGGCGATGACCACGCCGCACAGGCCGAGCATGCCCGCGACGGAGAGGTCGAAGGCGCCGTTGATGATGACGATGGTCATGCCCGCCGCACCGATGCCGATGAAGGAGGCCTGCAGCAGGACCGAGAGGATGTTGTTGACCGAGCGGGCGTTCTCGTTGGTGGCGAAGACGACGATGACCGCGGCCAGCAGCAGGTACTGGATGGTGTAGCGCGCCAGGCTCCGCTTGAACCACTGCACAGCCGTGCCCGAACCGCCCTGGGTCACCGGAGGTGCGGCCGCGCTCACAGCCGGCCCTCCGTCACGGCTCGCTTGATGAGCTCACGTCGCAGGGTGTCGAGCGCAAGGGCGCCGATGAGCAAGAGACCGAGGGCGAGGTACTGGTAGAAAGGCTCGACCTTCAGGATGTTCAGGGCGCTGTTGATGACGCTGATGAGCACCGCCGCGAGCATCGTGCCGAGCATGCTGGCGTTGCCGCCCATCAGGCTCGTCCCGCCCAGCACGACGATGGCGATGGCCTGCAGCTCCAGGCCGACGCCGAGCGTGCCGTCCACGATCATCAGCTGCGAGGTCAGCATCACGCCCGAGAGTGCCGCCGTCGCGCCGACGATGACGAAGACCAGGATCTTGACGCGGTCGATGTGCAGGCCGGTTGCCTCCGCCGCCTTCTCGTTTCCGCCGATGGCGCAGATGTGCTGGCCGAAGGGCGTGTGTCGCATGACCACCCACAGCACCCCGAACAGGCCGAGTGCGATGAGCACCGGGATGGGCACGCCCAGGATCTCGCCGGAGTTGAGCTTGGCGAACTCGGGCTGGTCCATGAGCAGGATCGACTGCCCGTCGGTGATGAGCAGGGCTGCGCCGCGCAGGACGCTCATGCCGCCGAGGGTGGCCACGAAGGCGGGCACGCCCAGGCGCGTGATGATGAGCCCGTTGGCAAGGCCTACGCCTGCGCCCAGCAGGATGGTGGCGCCGATGCTCAGGGGGATGCCGACCGTGCCCAGCAGGATGGCCACGGTACAGGCGGCCAGGGCCTGCAGCGAGCCGATGGAGAGGTCCAGCGCGCCCATGGCCAGGGCCAGCGTCATGCCCAGGGCCGGCACCGCGGCGATGGCCGCGGTGACCAGCAGGCTGGAGACGTTGTGCGGCGATAGGAAAGCGGGCGTGACCCAGGTGACCAGGGCTACCACAACCACGATCATCACCAGCACGCCCAGGTTCTCGAAGAGCTGGAAGAAGCGCAGCGCCGAGTTCAGGCCACGCCCGCCTTGCTCGGCGCCCGCAGCGCCGGAGGCGTTGGAGGTCATCCTCAGATCCCCATCGTGGCGTGGGCCACGGCGCAGGCGAGGATGTTGTCCTCGTTGAGGCTGGAACCCTGGAGCATGCCCGTGATGTGGCCGGCGGAGAGCACCAGGCAGCGGTCGCTGACCTTGTCCAGCTCGGGCACGTCAGAGGAGCTGACGATGACCGCGTTGCCCTCCCGCGCGAGGTCGCGGATGAGCTCGTGGATCTCCACCTTGGTGCCCACGTCCACGCCGCGCGACGGCTCGTTCAGGAGCAGGATGCGCGCCTCGCTGACCAGAGCACGGCCGAGCATCACCTTCTGCTGGTTGCCGCCGCTGAGCGTGGAGATGAGCTGATCCGGCGAGTGAGCGCGTACCGCGAACAGCTCCTGCACGCGGGTCCAGGCGCTTCTCTCCGCGCGGTTATCGAGGATGGCTCGTCGGAGGGCCCTCTCGTCGGTGCGAGGCCTCGTGACGACCAGATTCTCCTGCACGTCGAGGTCGGGAAAGATGCCTTCGGTCTTGCGGTCCTCGGGCAGCATGAAGATGCCTTCGCCCAGGGCGGCCGTGGGGTTGTCGAGCGCGACCGGCTTGCCGTCGAGTTCGACCTCGCCTCCGCTGCGGCGAAGGATGCCGAAGAGCGTGCGCATCAGCTCCGAGCGGCCCGATCCCACGAGGCCGGCCACGCCCAGTACCTCGCCGTAGTGGACGTCGAAGGTCAGCGGCCCGAGGCCGCCGCGCGCGGTCAGATCCCTGACCGCCAGCGCCGGCCTTGTCTCCGACGCCACCGACTTGTGGACCTCGTGATCCACGAGCTCGCGGCCCAGCATCATGGTGATGACGTCGCGCTCGGTCAGTTCGCCGATGGGCCGGGTGTCCACCCGGCGCCCGTCACGCAGGACGGTCACGCGGTCGGCGATGCGGAAGATCTCGCTGAGGCGGTGGGAGACGTAGAGGACGGCCACGCCGCGCTCGCGCAACTCCGCCACGATCTCGAAGAGCCGGTCGACCTCGGCGCTGTTCAGTGCGGCCGTGGGCTCGTCCATGATCATCACGCGGAAGTCCTGCGAGAGGGCCTTGGCCACCTCTACCAGCTGCTTGTCGGCGACGCTGAGGTATTCGACACGCAGGTCGGGCTTGGTCTCGAGGCCGAGCTCGCTGAGCAGCTCCGTGGCGCGCCGCTTGACGAGCGGCCAGTCGATGAAGCCACCACGACGGCGCGGCTCACGGCCCAGGAAGATGTTGGTCGCGATCGACAGCTGGGGGATGAGGTTGAACTCCTGGTTGATGACGCTGATGCCGGCCTGCTGCGACTGCAGGGGATCTGCGAAGGTGGCGGTCTCTCCCCGGACCTCGATCGTGCCCGAGGTCGGCTCGTGCTGACCGCCCAGCACCTTGATGAGCGTGGACTTGCCCGCCCCGTTCTCGCCCACCAGGGCGTGGACCTCGCCCGGCTGCAGCTCGAGGTCGACGTCGTCCAGCGCGAGCACGCCCGGGAAGCGCTTGGTGATGTGCTGGGCGGAGAGGATGGGCTCGGTCAAGGCACGTTCCCTGGCTGAGGGATGGGGGTGAGCCGGGCCAACGAAACGCCGGAGGACCCGGGCGCGGAGGAGTGGACCCGGCTCACCAGGTGGCCGGTCTCAGCGACGCGGAGACCGGCCGATGGAGCCGCCTATTCGGCAGGCATGTACATGTCGACGTTCTCTGCGGTCACGACCTCGACCGGGAAGAAGATCGACTTGGTCTCCGGATCGGAGTACTCGACGGCCTCGCCGGCAAGCATCTGCATGGCTGCCTCGACGGCGGCCTTGCCCTGGCCGTACGGATCCTGGCGGATCGTGGCGGCCATCTCGCCGGCGGCGATCAGCTCGAGCGCCGGGGCGTCGCCGTTGAAGCCGACCAGCAGGACGTCGGAGACGCCGCTCTTGCCGGCCTGCTTCAGGGCCTGGTTGGCACCGATGGCCTCGGGGTCGTTGGTGGCGTAGATGCCGACCAGGTTCGGGTTGGCCGCGAGCGTGTCGCGGGTGACCTCGAAGCCGCCTTCGACGGTGTCGTTGCCGTTGAGCTCGGCCACGATGGTGAAGTCATCGTACTTGGCCATCTCGTCACTGAAGCCGGCGGCACGGACCTCGCCCACCGCGGAACCGGGGTGCAGCAGGATCGAGAGCACTTCCTTCTGGCCCTCGATGTCGGCCAGCTGCTCGGCCATGTACTGGGCTGCCAGCACGCCGCCCTCGTAGTTGTCCGAGAGGACGAAGCCGTCGTAGTCGCCTTCGGCACCCACGTCGCCGATGAGGACGGGGATCATGGCCTCGTGGGCGGCGTCGATGGCCGCCGGCAGCGCGGCCGGCTGTACCGGCGAGATCGACGAGGGCGCTGATGCCCTGGTTGATGAGGTCGAGGCTGCCGCTGACCTGGGCTTCCTGGCTGCTCTTCTGGTCGGAGAGCAAGAACTCGGCGCCGGCGGCCTCCGCGGCCTCCTGCACGCCACGTGCGTATTCCTGCCAGTACGGCTGCTGCATGTCATAGACCGAGTAGCCGACCTTGAGCGGATCCTTGGCCTCGAAGGCCATGTCGTCCTGGGCCACCACCGCGCCGGCGCTGAAGACAAGACAGGCGGCAGCGGCGATGCTGACTGAGCGGATAGCGGTTCGCATGGTTGATCATCCCCCTAGTGCACTGGCGACGTGTTTCATCCACGTCTGTGACCAGCTTGTGGTACACGAAGTCTCGTCATCGACTCGTCCTGCGCGACACCTCCTTCTGTGTTCTTGGGTCCTGGGTGGGTGGCGCGGCCGTCGACTGGCGGATCGATCAGCTCCGGCTCGAAGACGACCTGCGTCCGTTCGGGCAGGCGGCCCGCGACGAGGTCGAGCAGGATCCTGGTCGCCAACGTGGCCACATCGGAAAGGCTCTGGCGGACGGTGGTCAACGGTGGTGTCTGATACGGCGCCAGCTCGATGTTGTCGACGCCCACGACGGAGATGTCCTGGGGGATGCGCAACCCGGCTTCGCTGGCCGCGCGCATGGCGCCGATGGCCAGGCGGTCGTTGGAGGCGAAGACCGCGGTCGGCGCGGGGTCCCGCGAGAGCAGCCCGCGCATCGAGTCGTACCCGGACTCACAGCTCCAGGCGGCGTCGCCGACGGCGTGGGGGAGGGGCTCCAGGCCGCGGGCGCGGATCGCCTCGTGGAAGGACTCGAGGCGTTCGATCGAGAGGCGCAGGTCGAGCGGGCCGCAGATGTGGGCCAGCCGCTGGTGCCCAAGGTCGAGCAGGTGCTCCGCCACCATCGTGCCGGTGCGGGTGTTGTCCAGGATGACCGAGGGGCCGTCGTAGCCGTTGGGAATGCGGTCGATGGCCACCACCGGGATATCCGCGTCTTGCAGCTCGCGCAGGCCGTGCAGCGTGTCGGTGGTAGTCACGAAGAGCATGCCGTCGACCCAGCGCTGGGCGGCGATGTGGAGGTACGTGCGCTCGCGCTCGGGATCGCTGTGGGTGTTGTAGAGGATGACGTTGTAGCCGGCCGCATGAGCGTGATCCTCGACCGCATCAGCCATGCGTGAGAAGAAGGGGTTGGTGATGTCGGCCACCATCAGGCCGATGGTGTTGGTGGTGCCGGTGCGCAGGCTGCGCGCCACCGCCTGGGGTCGGTAGCCGAGCTCATCGATGGCGGCCAGGATGCGGTCGCGTGTCTCGGCGGAGACCACGGCTTTGTCGTTGACCACGACCGAGACCGTCTGCACCGACACTCCGGCCAGACGCGCGACATCCTTCATCGTCGGGCGCTGCGTCTTGCGGATCCCGGGTGCCACGTGTCTCCCCCTGCACGCTGATGGCGCCCAGTCTGAACGTTCCTGTGAACGTTCATCTGAACGTTCAGATTGTCTCACTGCCTGTCAAGTCGGGATACGCGCGTGATCGCACGCTTGTGCTGCGTGGCGTATCGGGCCTGGTTCGTAGTTGAGGCTCATGGGCGTGCGGCTCATGCACGAGTTCGACGCCGATGGCCGCGAGTCGGCCCCGGGTCAGCTCATGAGGCGCACCATCTTGTCCGCCCCGCTCGCCAGGTGCACGATGTTGGCAACGATCATCACCGGGTGCACGGGTGGGTCCATGGCACCAGCGGGACGGTCACGCTCGTGCACCGGGTGCACGGGTGGGTCCATGGCACCAGCGGGACGGTCACGCTCGTGCACCGGGTGCACGCTGGTCCCGATCGAATGGACATGGACACGGCTGGACCCCGGACAGGTGCCGGGGTCCAGCCTGGAGATTGGCCGGCGCCTTGCGGACGTCCGGCCTCGCCCCCCTACGGGAGCTTGGTGGCCGCTATTCGGCAGCCGGGCAGGCGAAGGTGTTGCACACCTCCTGCGCGTTCTCCGGCGCGACCGTGTCGAACGGCAGAACCAGCCACAGCGGCGGGTTCACGCCGTCGATGAGCAGCGAGCGGGCCCAGTCGATGGCCTGTTGGCCGCCGGTGGGATAGACGAAGGTGACGCCGAGCCGGCCGTCGAGGACGGACATGATGCCGCCGTCAGGCGTGGGCAGAGCGTCGATGCCGATGAAGAGGACCTTGGAGGCATCGATGCCCGCGTCCTGGGCGGCGATGTAGGCGCCCTCGGCCATGGGGTCGTTGTGCCCGTAGAGGACATCGATATCGGGATGTGCCTGGAAGGCAGCCGCCGCGGATGGGACAGCCTTCTCGCGGAGCCAGTCGGCGTTCTGCGAGAAGACGATGTTCTCCTCGGAGAGGCCGCCCTCGACCAGACCCATGCGGAAACCGTCACCGCGGTCCTTGGCCGGGGGAGCGCCCTCGAGGCCACGGATCTCGGCGATCTTGCAGGCCTCGCGGCCATTGTCTGCACACCACTGCGCAGCGTAGGCGCCGGCGCCGGCACCGATGGCTACGTTGTCGGCACCGATGAACATGGAGTAGTTGGGGTCGACCAGGTTGCGGTCAAGCACGATGACCGGGACGCAGGCTTCCCAGGCTTCCTTGACGATGTCGTTCAGGGGAGCAGCTTCGTTGGGGGAGATGACCAGCAGGTCGATGCCCTGGATGAGCAGGTTCTCGACATCACTCACCTGGTCGGCGTTATCCTGAGCGGCGTCCTGGAAGACGACCTCGATCTCAGGATAGGCATCGGCCGCAGCGGCAAGCTGGCTGTCCATGGCCTCGCGCCAGGGCTCAGCACGGTTGGCCTGCGACATGCCGATCACGTACTTGTCCTTGGCTTCCGGCATGGGGCAGTCTGCCGGCAGCGGTCCGTCCGCGCGCGCATCTTCCTTGACCGTGCCGCCACCGAGTTGGTCGTCGGTGTAGGGAGCCCAACCATCTGCGGCCAGGGCCGCTGATACGGAGCCCACTGTCAGCGCTGCTGTCAGCGCGCCGACGAGGATCTTCTTGGTCATTCGATGAGTCCTTTCAGAGTACGTGATGACTGGACCTTGGCTTGGGCTTCCTTTCGCCAGACACCCACCTCCTCCTGCGACTTGCCCGAGTGCCATGCTCGAGTGGTCACTGCACCCGGGGCGTTCGCTCGTCTGATGACCGCAGACCGTCGATGACGTCCTCTTGTGTTCCTCCTAGTCCTCCGAGATGCGCGGGCGCATCTGGTTCAGCGCCACGGCGCCGATCACGATCAATCCCTTGATCACCAGCTGCGCGTTGCTGTTGACGTTGTTGAGGCTGAGCATGTTGTCGAGGATGCCCAGGATGAACGCTCCTGCGACGGCCCCGGCGATGGTGCCTCTGCCACCCATGAGGCTGGCGCCTCCGATGACGACTGCCGCGATGGCGTTGAGCTCGTAGCCCATGGCCTCGTTGGGGCTGCCCTGGTCGAGCTGGGCCGCGTGCACGATACCGGCCATGGCCGCGAAGAAGGAACAGAGCATGAAGGCCGTGATCTTGATGCGCGAGACGGCCAGGCCGGAGAGTCGTGCGGCCACCTGGTTACCGCCGATGGCATAGAGATACCGTCCCCACGCCGAGTAGCGCAGGACCAGGGCCATGATGATGGCCACCGAGAACATGATGATCGCCGGCACCGGGAAGACCCCTTCGATGCGCTGGCCGATGACCTCGAACATGGGGTCTGCGCCGCCCTCTCCATAGGAGATGGGCACGGCTATGTCGTTGGACCAGATGTGCGCGATGCCGCGCGCGATGCTCAGCATGGCCAGCGTGGTGATGAAGGACGGGACCCGGAAGCGCTCCGAGGTCCAGCCGTTGAACCAGCCGATGGCCAGGCCCAGGGCCAGGATGATCGTGACCGCCGCATACGAGGGCACCAGGTCGCGCATGAGCAGGTAGGCCACCCCGGTCGCGGTGAGGGCCACGACCGAGCCGACCGACAGGTCGATGCCGCCGATGATGATGACCAGCAGCATGCCCACCGCGAGGATGCCCGTCTCCGACACGTCGCGGGCGACGTTGCTCAGGTTGCGCTGGTTGAGGAACAGGATGCTGTCATCCCGTGTTGGCGAGAAGACGATAGCCAGCACGATGACGATGAAGAGCCCGAAGAATGGCTGGAAGCGGAAGATGGTCGAGACAGCCCGGGCCACGCGCGGGTTGTCGAGCCACCGACCGACCGTATCGCGCAGGCGGGCGATGAGGCCCTTCTCGGTCGACGCTGCCGGCATGGATGCGGTGGACTGCATGGCCAAGTACTGCAACACCAGGACGGCCGAGGCGAAGCAGGCCAGCCAGAAGCCGATCGCGGTGAACTGGAGCAGCTGCACGGGCGAATCGCTGTCGTCGAGGAAGTAGAGCACGAAGTAGGCGAAGGTGATGAGCCCGCCCAGGGGCACCAGGGCGGACTGCCAGCGCCACTGCCAGCGCTCACTGGTCTTCAGGAAGAACCCGATACCGGCCACGAAGGCCCCGAGCGGGACGAGCAGCAAGCGCCAGCGCGTGTCCCCGAAGTACGCGCTCAGCTCCCCGGAGAGCGGGGGCGAGCCCGAGACGAGCAGGTTGATGGCGGTCGTGTCGACGCCCTCTTCGCTCATCCATGGCAGTGCGAAGAACCCGATCAGCACGGCGATGATGCCGCCGAGGCAGATGACGTCGACGGGCGTCAGGCGACTCCAGCTCCAGCCCTCTGCCGGTGTCGCGTCCCTGGCCGCTCCGCTCATGGGTTCGAACCCTGCGGCTGAGCCCTGGCCGTGAGGCTGTCGCTGCGTTTGTCGCTGAAACGGGTCGCCGCCTCCATGATGGCCTCCTGGTCGAACGAGTCCCGCTGGAACTCACCGGTCAGTCTTCCGTTGCACAGTACGTAGATGCGGTCGCAAACGGCCAACAGCTCGGGCATCTCGCTCGACACGAGCAGGAAGGCAGCACCGTTCTGGGCGAGCTCGCCGACCAGGTGGTATATCTCGGCCTTGGCTCCGACGTCGATGCCGCGGGTAGGCTCGTCCAGCAGGAACAGCACGATCTCGGACAGCAGGAACTTGCCGATGACCACCTTCTGCTGGTTCCCACCGCTGAGGCTGGCCACCATCGTGTCGATGGTGGGGGTCTTGATGTTCAGGTCATCGACGATGCGGCTGACGGCGCGTTTCTCAGACCGTTCGCTGATGATGCGGAACCGGTTCGTGAACTGGCGCAATGAGGCCAGCGTGGCGTTCTCGGTGACCGACCGCTCCAGGACCAGGCTTTGCAGCTTGCGGTCCTCGGCCACGAGGCCCACGCTATGGCGGATGGCGTCCTGGGGCGAAGCGAAGACGACCCTCTGTCCGTTGAGTGAGATGGTCCCTTTCAGGCTGTCCGGGGAATAGACGCCGAAGATGGCTTCCAGCAGCTGCGTGCGTCCCGCGCCCATCAACCCGGCGACCCCGACGATCTCCCCCTCGCATGCCGTCACCGACACATCGTCCAGTACGTGCGTGCGGCCCTGCATGTAGGTCAGGCCCTCGACCCGCAGGACCTCGCGGCCCAGCTCCACCGGCACCTTGGGATAGAGGACGTCCAGGTCGCGTCCGACCATCATGCTGATGAGTCGCTTGCGAGGCACCTCTCGCGGACTCGCGGTCCCGATGGTGTGTCCATCTCGAAGCACGGTCACGACATCAGCGACGGCGTAGACCTCGTCAAGCCGATGTGAGATGTAGACGACGGCGACGCCATGCTCGCGCAGACCGCGGATGACGCCGAAGAGGTACTCGACCTCGCTGTCGCTGAGGGCCGATGTGGGCTCATCCATGACGATGATGCGCGTGTCGAGACTGAGGGCTTTGGCGATCTCGACGAGCTGCTGTTGGGAGACTCTCAGGCGGTCGATCGTCTTGTTGGTGTCGATCTCGAGACCCAGTTGCGCCATCAGTTCCTCGGCCGAGTGGCGCATGGCGCGCCGGTCGACCGTGCCCAGTCGGGTCTTGATCTCTCGGCCCAGGAAGATGTTCTCGAACACCGAGAGCTCAGGGACCAGGTTCAGTTCCTGGTGGATCATGGCCACTCCGCTGTCGATGGCCTCGCGTGTGTTGCGGAATGCGACAGGCTCCCCGTCCAGCAGCATGTCACCGTCGTACTCGGTGTAGATCCCGCTCATGATCTTCATGAGGGTGGACTTGCCGGCTCCGTTCTCGCCGACCAGGCCGTGGACCTGTTCGATATGGATGTCGAACGAGACATCCTCGAGCGCGACCACGCCGGGGAAGCGCTTGGTGATGTGTCGCATCCGCAGGAGCGCGGGTCGCTCCTCGGCATCTGTCGGATCGCGGCCTTGATGACTGCTGGTAGGCGTGGCTCCAGCCATCAGCGAGACGACGGGCCGTCGGCCTGCACAGTCGACCGGCCTGACGTGGGACTCGCCAGCCGGCCGGGTGCACCGACGGCCTCTGCGGCGACGATGCCCATGCCCCGATACTACTCCTCGCCAGACCTCGCTCGCACGTCTCCGCCGATGTCGTCCTGCGCCACCGGCTTGCCTACCGGAGGCGTCGATCGCCCCGCCCCCGGCCGGGCCAGGGGCGGGGATGCTGGTGTACGCGTGGCTGGCCGTCCGCGACATCCTGCTGGCGCCGGAGGTGGAGCCGCTGACCTGCGAAGCCCCGGCATGATCGACCAGCGCGCCGGTCCCCCGACTTGGGGCCGTCTGGACCTAGCGACTGCGCTCGTCGCCCTTGAGCCTGACGCTCGGGGCCATGGTCGAAAGCATCCACGTCAACCTGCACACGCACACCTCGCACAGCGACGGTGCGCTCACGCCCGGCGCGCTGGCCCAGCGTCTGGCCGATGCCGGCGTGCGCTACGCCTCGCTCTGCGACCACGACACGGTCGCGGGCTGGCCTGCGTTCCGGGACGCGTTGGATGCACACGACATCCCCGCC
This sequence comes from uncultured Chloroflexia bacterium, assembly GCA_963712745.1. Lineage (GTDB taxonomy): Bacteria > Chloroflexota > Limnocylindria > Limnocylindrales > CSP1-4 > JAFMJV01. Next base: position 113,042 of record CAVQJC010000017.1, read on the forward strand.
CTCCCCGGCATCGAGCTGACGACCGTCCACGGCGGACGGCTGCTCCACCTCGTGGCCTACGGGTTCGACCCCGACCATCCCGAGCTCCGCTCGACGCTGGGCTCGATGCGCGAGCGCCGGAGCGCCCATGCGCACGGCCTCGAGGCATCGCTCCGCGCTGCCCACGATTACGCCGCGGCTGACCAGGCCGTCCTCAGTGCCGCTCCCGATGGCCAGCTCGAGGTCGGGGCTGCCATCGCCCTGCTCCATCGTGCCGGCGGCCACGCGTTTCTGGCACATCCACTGGTCTACGAGCGCGAGATCAGCCTGCTCGAGCCGCTGGTGCTGGAGCTCAAGGGACTGGGCCTCGACGGCATCGAGGCGGTGTACGACGAGTTCAGCCCGGACGAGCAGACGGCGCTGCGAGAGCTTGCCCACGAGCACGACCTGCTGGTCAGCGCCGGGACCGACTACCACGGGATCAAGGGCCTGGGCAGCTCGGCGCTCGGCATCGACATGCCCGGCGAGGACTGGGATCGGTTCCGCGCGGCCATGTTCGATGGCCACGCCCTGACTTCGGGCCGGCACGCCTCGGCGTCGGCCTCCGCTACCGGCACCCCGGCGTCATCCCCCGCCGAGAGCGGCGCCGGTCCGGGGCACGTGAGCCGGCGGCCGTTCGTCCTGCGCGTGGTCCTGCCGGCGCTCGCCGCGCTGGCCCTCTTCCTGGTCGCGGTCTGGGGACTGCTGCTGCCGTCCTTCGAGCAGACGCTCGTCGATCGCAAGCGCGAGCTGATCCGCGAGCTCACCAACTCGGCCTGGAGCGTGCTGGCGGCCTACCACGCCGACGAACAGGCTGGGACGCTGACGCGCGAGGAGGCACAGGCTGCGGCCGCCAGCGTGGTGTCCGAGCTGCGCTACGGCGAGGCAGGGCTCGACTACTTCTGGATCCAGGACACCACGCCCACGATGGTCCGCCATCCCTATCGATCCGACCTCGACGGTGAGGACCTCAGCGGCTTCAAGGACCCGCGCGGCGTGCCTATCTTCGTCGAGTTCGCCGAGCTGGTCGAAGCCGAGGACGAGGGCTACGTCGACTACGTCTGGCAGTGGTTCGACGACCCCGAACGCCTCGAACCCAAGCAGTCGTACGTCAAGGGCTTCGAGCCCTGGGGCTGGATCATCGGCACCGGGCTGTACGTGGACGATGTGCAGGCGGAGATCGATCGCATCGAACGCGACGTCATCTTCGCGGCCTTGGGCATCTCCGGGCTCATCGCGCTGCTGCTGCTGTTCGTGCTGCAGCAGAGCCTGCGCATCGAGCGTCGTCGCGAGGAGGGCGTGGAGCGGCTGCGCGCTTCGAACGCCCGCTACCAGGCCCTGGCTGAAGCCACCTCCGAGGGCACGCTGCTGGTCATCGACGGCCGACTCCGCTATGCCAACCCCACCCTCCTCGAGATGCTCGGCTACACCGCGCGGCAGCTGGAGTTCCTCGAGCTCGACGACGTCATGCCTCGTGGGCAGGGCAACGACGAGCTGTGGACGGTACTGGACACGGGTGGGCTCGAGTCGGAGCTCATGGGGGCGGCGCGCGAGGGCGTGCTCACGCGTTCCGACGGGGATCCAGTGGAATGCCTGCTGACGCTGGAGCCGGTCGAGTTCGGTGGCCGGGCCGGGAACATCCTGCTCGCTCGCGACATCACGGCCTCGGGGGGCGCTCCGCGTGAGATCACAGTGCTTGGTACGGCGGTCGGCGTGTTCCGGTCAGCGGTCGCCCGGCGCGCCGTGTTCGTCGAGCTCAGTCCGGCCGGACGCGAGCTGCTGGCCCTGGTCACGGCCGGGGAGGGAGGACAGCTGGCCCTGGCCGACTGTTTCGCCGACCCCGCCGAGTTCGGCCAGGTGTACCGCCGGCTGGTCGAGCTCGGAGAGGTGCGAGATCACGTCCTGACCGTCGACACCGCACGTGGAGCTCGCTCGGTCTTGCTATCGGCCGCGCTCCTGCGCGACGACGAGGGGGAACCTGCCTGGATCGACGGACTGCTCGTCGATGTCACCGCGGCGCGCGGGGAAGCGGCCGACCGCGAGGTCCAGCAGCTCCGCGCCTCGCTGCTGTTCCTGCACGAGACCATCGAGGACTTGGGACAGGAGCCGCTGGTGGTACCGATGGGCTCGAGCCTCGATGCCATGGCCGCCAGCATGACCGAGCGCGGGGCTACGGCCGCGCTGGTGGCGAGCGAGTCGGGCCCGGCCATCGGCATCGTCACCGACGCGGACATCCGTGCGCGCGTGGTGGCGGAGGGAGCCGACCCGCGGGCGCGCGTGGAGACCGTCATGACCGCGCCGCTCATCCGCGTGCCTTCCAGTGCGCCCGTGTACGACGCCCTGTCGCGCATGGAGCTGGCCGGTGTTCGTCACCTCGTGGTGGAGGATGCGACCGGGGCCATCGTGCGCGTCGTCGACAAGGACGCGCTCATCCGCTCGCCGCGGTACGCGCCGCTCGTGCTGCTCCGAGACATCGCCCGTGCCAGGGATGTCGAGGAGGTCGCCCGTCGCTGCGAGCGCACGGTCTCGGCCGCGGCCAGCCTCTCCCAAAGCAGCGCTCGGCCACGCCACGTGAACAGCATGCTGACCTCGGTCTTCGACGCGGCCACCGTGCGCCTGGTCGAGCTGGCCATCGACGCGCTCGGGCCCGCACCCGCGCCATTCGCCTTCGTCGCCTTCGGCAGCCAGGGCCGGGGAGAAGTGCACCTCTCCTCCGACCAGGACCACGGGCTCATCTACGGACCCGCTGACGGAGACGACGAGGCTCAGGCCGGATACTTCCTGGGTCTTGGCGAGCGAGTGTCGGCCGGCCTGGCCGCGGCCGGCTACCCCTACTGTCGCGGAAGGGTCATGGCCTCTGAGGCGGCCTGGTGCCGGTCGTTGCCCGGCTGGATCGAGACCTACGACGCGTGGCTCCGTCAGGCCCAGCCCCAGGACATCACCGACCTCTCGGTATTCCTCGACTTCCGCCTGGTGGTGGGCGATGCGGGGCTGGCGGGGGAGCTGCGCCGCCACGTGCATTCGACGCTGCCCGAACAGCGCGGAGTGCAGTACCTGCTGGCCCGCAACGCGCTCACCTTCCGTCCGCCGCTGCGCCTGCCGGGCAACATCTACCTCGGCGGTGCCTCCGAGTCGAGCGGACGCTTCGAGCTCAAGGACGCGCTGCAACCGATCGTCGCCTTCGCGCGGGTCGCTGCCGAACGCCACCAGGTGGTCGCCACGCATACGCTCGAGCGCATCGCGGCCCTGGCCGAACGCGACCTGCTGCAGTCCGGCAGCCGGGAGGAGGTCACCGATGCGTACGACTTCCTCATGGGTCTCCGCCTGGAAGCACAGCTGGCCGATGTGCGCGCCGGGCGAGAGCCTGCGAGCGTGGTCGAGCTCGCCGGGCTGACCTCCATCCAGCGCGAGCTGTTGCGCCAGGCGTTCGGCGCCATCGGCGAGGTCCAGAAGACCGCCGAGCGAGAGTTCCCCGAGGCCTGAGGGGCCCGCCGGTCCTACGCTGGCTCGCGAGCGGCTCGCGGACGCTGGCGCCCAGGACCGGCAAGTCAGACGAGCTGCGGATGGGCTCCTCGACCGGCCGCGACCGTGGCCTCAGCTCGGCATGGGCTAGAGTCAGGGAGTAGACGTGCTAGATCGGTGCCCCGCAGACGACCGACGCCAAGTCTGCGAGACGGAGTACGGCCGATCCCCCACAACACACGTCCCCGATGACAGCTGTCGCTGTCGCCACGCTGCCCTGGCGCCAGTTCGCCGGCTGGCGCATCGCCGCCCTGGCGACCATCACCGCGGCCCTGACCGGTCCCGGCCAGACCGTCGGTGTCTCGGTCTTCGTGGACCCCATGATCGGGGCGCTCGACCTCACGCGCTCCGAGCTGTCCACGGCCTACCTCATCGGCACGCTCATCGGTGCGTTCGCGCTGATGCCCGTGGGCCGCTGGATCGACCAGGTCGGGACCCGACGTGCGATGACGCTCATCGGCCTGGCCTTTGGTGGCGGCCTGCTGGTCATGAGCGGCGTGCAGGGATTCGTGACGCTGGCCCTGGGCTTCACGCTCATCCGCTGGCTGGGACAGGGGTCGCTGCAGCTGGTGAGCACGCTCGCCATCACGCCCTGGTTCGAACGCCGGCGCGGCTTCGCCTTCGGGCTGTCCACGACGGCCACGGCGATGCTCATGTCGTTCACGCCCATCCTGCTCGGCATCGCCATCGGTCTCTTCGATTGGCGCATCGCGTGGGTCCTCGCGGCCTTCGCAGTCTGGCTCGTCGTCGTGCCCATCGCGCGCTTCGGCCTCATCGACCGACCATCCGACGTGGGCCAGTATGCCGACGGTGATCCTGCGCCCCATCCATCGGCGGAACCGCGACCGGTCGCCATCGCGCACACCAGGCGCGAGGCGCTTCGCCAGCCCCGGTTCTGGCTGCTGAGCTTCGTCATCGCCACCACGGCCATGCTCGGCACGGCTCTCAACTTCCACCAGATCTCGATCCTCGGCGACCAGGGCCTGACGGTCACCGAGGCTGCGGCCATGTTCCTGCCGCAGATCCTGGGCATGCTCGTGGCCGGACTGATCGTGGGGGCACTGGCCGACCGGGTCGCGGCCCGGTTCCTGCTGCTCGCGTCGATGGCGCTACTGGCGCTGAGCCTGGTGCTGGCCGCGTTCCTGTCGCCCGGTCCGATGATCCTGGTGTACGCCATCCTGCTCGGCGCCGCCGGTGGATCCAGCCGTCCGCTGATGGCCACGCTGCTGCCGCGCTGGTATGGGCTAGCGCATATCGGCTCCATCCAGGGCGTGGCCGCGCTGGTCGTGGTCGGGGCATCGTCGGCTGGGCCGGTGGTGCTCTCGCTGGCCAGCGACTCCATCGACGGCTACGGACCCGCCGCCCTCCTGCTGGTGGCCATGCCCGTGGTCATCGGCCTGGCTGCGCTGACCATCTCCGAGCCGGAGTTCAGGCCTCAACCGTAGTCCGGCAGCCATGGCCCCGGCGCCTCGATCTCCTTCCGCGCGAACCGCTTGACAAGCCCCTGCGCATCGCTATACTTCGACAAAGACTCTACAAAGTCTATACAGCTAGGAACGAAGCAAGAGCGGAACAGGGAGACATCACGTGTTCGAATGGATCGCGAGCGGGTTCGCTCGCTTCACGACGCGGCGTCCGTGGCTCGCGATCATCGCGGTCCTCGCCGTCGCCATCGGCCTCAGTGCCATGGGTCGCCCGGAGATGTCCAACGACAGCTCCGAGTTCGCCCCCGACGACCCCGCCATCGCCGCGTCGGAGCGCATCGAGACGCTGTTCGGTGAGGATTCGACGGTCACGCCCCTGCAGATCGTGCTGGTCTCGGAGTCGGGAGACATCGTCACCACCGACGGTCTCGCGGCTGCGACCGGTGTGGCCGAGGCCATCGAGTCCGTCGAGATCGACGGCGTCCGCCTGGCCGACAGGCTCGTCGAGCAGCCCGGCGTGGGCGCCATCACCTCATTCATGACGCCGGTGGACGCGGCTGTCGCCAGCGGCGCACCCATGCCCACCACCGACGCCGAGGTCAAGGCCATGGTCGAAGCCGGCCTGGAGCGTGCTCCGGCCGCTCAGGCCGAGCTGCTCTCGAGTCTCTTCGAGGGTGGACTCGAGTCGGGCAGCACCGCCGCCAGCGGCCTGATGCTGGCGTTCGTGGAGAGCCCCGTCAACGCCGAGGAGTCGGCCCTGCTGGTCGAGCTCCAGGGTCAGCTCGATGCTGCTCTCCAGTCGGCCAGCTTCGCTGACGTCTCCACCCTCCCGTTCTCCATCCAGCTCATCCAGAAGGCCGGCGAGGACTCTGCCATCGAGATCCCTCTGCTGCTCTTCGCTGCCATCGGCATCATCGGCCTGGCGATGCTCTTCGTGTTCTGGACCAGTGCTCCCATGCGCCGCTTCCAGCGGGTTCGCCGCACGGCCGCCGACACGCTCCTGGCCCTGCTCGTGGTCATCTTCGCCATCACCACCACCGACGGCGCGGCTGTCCTGCTCGGCCCAGGCGGGCTGGGCCTCATCGGCAACGTCTCCGGCCCCAGCTCGATCGTCTCCATCCTCCTGGTCGGCCTGGGCGTCGACTACGCCATCCATCTCAACTCTGCCTACCGCAAGGGTCTGGGCACCGGAGCGTCGGTCCAGACCGCGATGTCACGCAGCGTGCGCATCGTGGGCGGCGCCCTGGTCCTCTCTGCCCTTACCACGTCTTTCGGCTTCCTGACCAACGTCTTCGCGGGCTCGACCGCGCTGCTGACCTTCGGCGTCCTGGCCACCGTCGGCATCGTCGCTGCCTTCGTCTACGCCACCCTGCTCTTCCCTGCGGCCCGCGTCCTGCTCGACCGACGAGCGGCCTCGGCCGACAAGCTGCCGGCCGAGGCTTTCGCCACGTCCGAGGCCAGCTGGATCGACCGACTGACCGGTGCCACGGCGGTCATCCCGCGGCGCGCGCCCTGGGCCGCCGTCGGCATCGCAGCGGTGCTGCTGATGGCCGGCATCTTCACCGCCACCAATCTCCGGTCGGGCTTCAGCTTCCTCGACTTCGTGCCTGAGGGCGCAGCCGTCCGAGCTGCGGCGGCTGAACTCGAAGACCGCTTCGACGGCGGCCTCGGCGAGACCACCAGCGTCATCGTCGACGGCGACATCACCGAGCCTGCGGCCTGGAACGCCACGCTCGCCGCGACTGCCGCTGCCGGGTCGTTCGCGGACATCGTCGACATCGACGGCCAGCCGCTCGTCCAGTCACCGCAGGAACTCGTCGCTTCACTGACCACGGCCGGGTCGCCCGCGTTCGACCCGGCGGTCACGGCAGCGGTCGCGGCTGCGGGGCTCGACGCCTCGCTGGAGGCTTCTGCCGACGCGGACCTCGCTTCGGTGCTCGAGGCCGTGCGGTCGGTCGCGCCTGCCGAGCTCGCCGCGGTGTACACCTCTGAAGCGTCGCTCTACACCTTCACCAGCCAGGCCGGGACCGATGGCGCGCTCCAGCTCGCTGCCGATCTCGAGGCGGCGTTCGGCGCCGCATCCGTCGCGACCTCGCAGGAGATCATCGACGCCGCGGTGGTCGAAAGCACCTCGGTCACGCAGGTGCAGAGCCTCATCCTCGCGCTGCTCGGCGCCGGGGCACTGCTGATGCTGAACTACTTCGTCTCTGACCGACGCCCGATGCTGGGCCTGCTCACCATCGTCCCGGTCGGTGGCGTGGTCATCCTGCTCTACGCCTTCATGGTCCTGGTGGGCATCGAGTTCGGTCCGGTCACGGCCACGCTGGCCGCGGTGGTCATCGGCGTCGGCGTCGACTACACCATCCACGTCACGCATCGGTTCCAGGAGTTCCGGCGCGAGGGCCTCGGCGTGGACCGGGCCATCACCGAGACGCTCGGCACCACCGGGTCGGCACTGCTGGCCTCGGCCGTCACGACCAGCCTTGGCTTCGCCATCCTGACGCAGTCGTCGCTGATCCCCTTCCAGCAGCTGGGCTGGCTGACCCTCGTGGCCATCGCCGGTTCTGCCCTGGTCTCGGTGCTGGTGCTGCCCTCGATGCTGACCATCTACGCCCGCCGCTCCGAGCGCTCCTCCCAGGAGCCCGAGGGCGAGGCCATCCCGGTGCTCAGCGGCACCAGCCAGTCCCAGGCCTGATCCGCTTATCCCTCCACGGTATCCACCGGGCCCAGCCCTACCTCTCCGGGGCTGGGCCTCGGTGATTCTCGCGCGAAGTTGGGGAATATCGACTAGAGCGCTTCCCCTTTAGGTGCAGAGCCGGGACAATCCCGGTTCAGACACGAGGGAGCGACGTGGACGAGCAGCTCGTTCGCCTGGCGCAGGGTGGGGACCAGGAGGCCTTTCGGTCGCTGGTCGTCGCTAACCATGCGCGCCTGCTTCGTGTGGCCCAGGGCGTACTGCGCGACCCGCATGTCGCCGAGGACGCGGTGCAGCAGGCCTTCCTCGATATCTGGCGGGACCTCCGCCGCCTGCGCGACGCCGGCAAGTTCGAAGGGTGGAGCTACAAGCTCCTGCTTCGGGTCTGCTATGCCGAGGCCAGGCGCATGCCGCGGTGGGTGCCCGACAGTCAGATCCCGGCAGCCGCCCGGCCGCGTGTCGGCGACGTCTTGGGCGTCGTCGTCGACCGTGACCAGCTCTCCCGGGGCTTCCAGCAACTCTCGACCGACCATCGGGCGGTCATCGTCCTGCGCTACCTCATGGACCTGTCTCCGGAGCAGGTCGCGGACGCGCTCGACATCCCGCGTAAGACCGTTTACTCCCGCCTCGGCCGAGCCATGGACGCGCTTCGTGCCGCGCTCGAAGCCGAAGACCGATCCGCGATGCCCGTGCCGGTCAGCCAGGAGCCCGCCTCATGAACGACGAGCGCTTCCTCAAGGACTGGCTGCGGGACACCACCGATGAGCGTTCCGATGCTCACGCAGCCGCCGAACACATCGTCGCGCGGCTGCCCCGGACGCGGCAACGAAGCCGTTGGTGGCCGCTGCTGCCGAGGCGACGTCGCAGCCCCAGCGAAGACAGGACAACGAACCTCGAAGGGAGGACCCGACTCATGCTCAGCCCCACCAAGGCCATCGCCGCCGGCGCGCTGGTGTTCCTGACCGGTGGCCTGCTCCTGGTGGCAGCGCCCATCGGGACCGAACCCGCCGGAGTCCCGGGCGCCCAAGTTTCCGCGGACACGCCGCCTTCGCTGTTCCACGGCCGGGTGTTGCCCGCCTGGACCGAGGTGACACTCGAGTCGGCGGTCGCCGGCACGCGTGACGACGGCTCGACCTTCGAGTATGGGTCCGGGTGGGTGGGAAGCAGCCTGACGACCAACGACCCACGCATGGGCGGCCGGCTCGACTGGATGTGGAACGGTGACGAACCACCGGTAGCAGATCCGCCGGCCGAGCTGACGGGCGGCATCGGGACCGTCCTGGTGCGCGTCGCGAACGACGGCGGAACGTGGACCGGTAGCACCACCTGGATGAGCCTGGATGACCCCGACTGGGAATCGCTCAGCGGGTGGCTTACCGGAGCCGGTGGCTACGAAGGCCTGATGGCCTACGTGGCGATGGACGCCAACGACTACGAGGTGATGGGGTACATCACGCCCTATGGCCCGCCACCGGTCCCGGAGGGCTTCCCTCGCGACAGCGAGACCTAGACGAACGGCCGGGCCCAGCACTCGACGGTGTCGTGGTGCCGGGCCCATGCCGCCCAGATGCCCCGCACGGTGCGCCAGTCGTCCTCACCGACGAGCGCGGCATTGCCACGCTTGCCGGTCATGCGGATGGGCTCATGTGACTGCTGCACCTCGTACGCAATGCCGTCCGCTCGACCACTTGACGGCGTCAGGCCGGCTCGTCGACGAGGCGAGGCATGGCGCCGCGGATCGTGCCGCGGTGGAAGAGGACACGGCCGGAGGCGAGGGACGCGGTCAACCCGGCGGGCTCGGACCGCAGCAGCTCTCCGCCGGCCTCGAGCACACAGCTGCCGGCCTCGTCGGGCGGCAGCACCGCGATCACCTCGCGTGCCGCGTCGAGCATCCGGTGCCACCTGCGCCCCAGGTCGGCAGCATCGGGAGGGTCGCCCTCGAACGTCAGCTGTGCGACTTCCTCGGCGGAGTATCGCCCGCTGCGCGCGGCACCTTCGATGATGGCGGCAGGCCCGAAGCCGGGATCCTTGCCCGACGCAGCCCAGGCCAGGTACCCGAGGGGCTGGACCCGCTCGTCACTGGCGACGATATCCACCCAGTCCCGGACCTCGAGCCGGCCGACCAACGCCAGCACCTTGTTGGTCGCGAGGTCGAAGGGATGCAGCGTGAGCCCGAGCTCGTCGTGCTCCTGGAGCGGGAAGAAGCGGAACGCGCTGTCACGAGCCCACTCCAGCCGGGCCCGGTCGGAACCGTCGTCGACCTCGACCTCGACCAGCCCGACGCGCTCGCGCAGCACGCGCACGTCGAGTCCGTCTCGCTCGAGGAGCTTGCGGTCCGCGAGCCAGCTCGACTCGAGCGCTTCGTTCGTGTCGTGGAAGAGGTCGACATCGCGCGAGACCCGCGACGCCCCGATGAGTTCGTTGAGCGCGACGCCCCCGGCAACGTAGCTCTCGCCCGAAGCGATGCGACTCTCGGCTAGGAGCCGACAGACGCGTCGCTGGAGTCCTGTGAGAGCCATCGTCTCAGCGTAGCCGCTTGACGAAACGCCTGGAGGTCGCCATGACGTTCGATCGTCCCCAGGACGCGCACGCGCTCCTCGTTCGTCGCCGGGTAGTAGTCGGGTCGCAGGAACCAGAGACAGGCGATCCGCTGCTCGTCGACCAAGCGGTCCACGGCGGTCGCGAGCATGGCGTCGTCAGGCCTCGTCGTGTCCGCGCCTTCGGCTTTGGCGGAGCGAGGTCCATCGGTCGGAGGCCCGGTCGTAGGCGGCATACCCCCACTGTACGAGGCTCGCGGGCCGGCGCCAACCTCTTTCCTGGGTCTCGAGCACGCTCGACGACGATGGCCAGCTGCGAGACCCACCGCAGGAGCCCCGCACTCCGCTGCTCGAGCAGGTCAAGGTGGCGACCGATCCGCGTGTCATCGCCCCCGAGGTCTCGCAGAAACGCTTCCACACCGGGGCGCCAGTCCGAGTCTCCCGGCACCATCACCACGGCGTCCTTGGTCCGGCCCGGGAACGCAAGCGGCACGCCGGCGCCTCGTCTGCTAGAACTCGGCCGAGCCCGGCGTGCGCGGGAAGGGGATGACGTCGCGGATGTTGGCCATGCCCGTGGCGTAGGCCAGGGCCCGGTCGAAGCCCAGGCCGAATCCGGCGTGCGGCACCGTCCCGTATCGCCGCAGGTCGCGATACCAGCCATAGGGCCCCATCTCCAGGCCCATCTCCTCGATGCGCCGGTCCAGCACATCCAGCCGTTCCTCGCGCTGGGAGCCACCTACGATCTCGCCCATGCCCGGGGCCAGCACGTCCATCGCCGCCACGGTCTTCTCGTCATCGTTGAGGCGCATGTAGAAGGCCTTGATCTGCTTGGGGTAGTCGACGACCACGACCGGGCGCTTGGCCACTTCCTCGCAGAGGTAGCGCTCGTGCTCGGCCTGCAGGTTGGCACCCCACGAGACCGGGAACTCCCAGTCGCGCCCGGACTTCTCGAGGATGGCCACCGCGTCGGTATAGGTCATGCGCTCGAAGTCGGCTTCGACGAAGCTCTCCAGGCGCGTGACGGCCTCGGGGTCGATGCGCTCGGCGAAGAAGGCCATGTCGTCCTGGCGCTCGTCGAGCACGGCCCGGAACGCGTACTTCAGCAGTGACTCGGCCAGGTCGGCGTTGTCCGAGAGGTCGGCGAAGGCGATCTCCGGCTCCACCATCCAGAACTCCGAGAGGTGCCGGCTGGTGTTGGAGTTCTCAGCCCGGAACGTGGGCCCGAAGGTGTAGACCCTGGTCATGGCCAGGCAGTAGGTCTCGACGTTGAGCTGGCCCGACACGGTGAGGAAGGTCGGCCGGCCGAAGAAGTCCTGGCTGTAGTCGATCGCTCCATCGCCGGTGCGCGGGAGGTTGGCCAGGTCCAGGGTGGAGACGCGGAACATCTCGCCCGCGCCCTCAGCGTCCGAGGCGGTGATGATGGGGGTGTGGATCCAGTAGAAGCCGTTCTCGTGGAAGTAGCGATGGATGGCCTGGGCCAGCGCGTTGCGCACGCGCGCGACCGCGCCGATGGTGTTGGTCCGCACGCGCAGGTGCGGCACCTCGCGCAGGTACTCGAAGGTGTGCCGCTTGGCCGCCACTGGATAGGAATCGGGATCGTCCACCCAGCCCACGACCTCGATCGAATCGGCCTGCAACTCGACCGACTGGCCCGCCCCCTGTGACTCGGCCAGTGTGCCCGTGCAGGTGACCGCGCAGCCGGCGGTGAGGTGCAGGACCTCGTCCTCGTAGTTGGACAGGGCCGACTGCGCCACCACCTGGACCGGGGCGAACGACGAGCCATCGTGGACCTGGACGAATGACAGGCCGGCCTTCGAATCGCGGCGTGTGCGCACCCAGCCCTGCACCGTCACCTGCTCGCCCATGGCGCGCTTCCCGCCGAGCACTTCTGCGATCCGGACCACGTCAGCCATCGATACCTCCCTCAGGGCTCCTGAGGGTATCGCGAACTGCCGCGCCAGTTCAGGACGACCGGCCCTTGAGTGCGTGCTGCGCCAGCGCGAGGATCCACGTGTGGCTGACACGGGGGACATCGGTCTCGAAACCGTGCCGCCCGGCGCCGTGACGGAACCGCCCCGGCTCAGCGGCGCGGTCAAGGTGCTGTCCGACGCCAGTCACGCGGCCTTCGGCATCGCCAACCGATGGGTCATGGTGCCGTCGCACCAGGCCGGCCTTGCCTCCTGGCTGGGCAACCCTGCGACCGGCTGGCAGTGCCTGCTCACGACGACGGGCAGGCGCTCACGACTACGAAGACCGGCGCCCCTGGGCTACATCATCATGGATGGGGCGGCCTGGGTCATGGCCGGCTACGGCCCCAGGACAGCTTGGTACCGCAATATCCTGTCTGACCCCCACGTCGAGTTCCGGTTGCCGGGACGGGCCCCATTCGCGGCGGTAGCCGAGGAGGTCCGCGACCCGGTACGCCGCGCGCGTATCATCCCGCCCCTCTGCCGCTCGATGGCGCTGCCGGGCTCCATGATCGGTTGCTTCCCACCGACCGCCACCGACGAGCGCATCCTTGATCGCGTCTCATGGGTGCCACTCGTGCGCATCTCACCCGCGGACGGACGGCCGCTCGAACCTGGCCCGGATGATCCCGGCGGGCGCGGCTGGATGTGGCGGCAGGCGGCTGTCGCGGGGCTGATCATCGGGCTATCGCTCGTGGCTCTCGCTGCGCGGACACGCCGACCGGACGTTGACCAGCGCCGTCGCACGCGCACGGCGCCGCGCCCCGCGTGACGGCCAGGTCACAGGACCTTTATCGAGGCGTCACAGGCCACGTCCATCCTGCCGACTCGATGGCCGCAACCCCCGCGGCCACGTGGCAGGAATAGGAGACGGTCCCCATGCGAAGAATGACGACGATCGGTGCTGCCGCGGTGCTGGCCCTGGCCTTGGCCCCCGCGAGCGCACTGGCGCAGGACGACATGTCGGACGAGATGTCCGACGACGACATGATGATGGGGACCATGGTGCCCCACCCCTCGCACATCCACGCAGGTGATTGCTCGATGCCGGGCGACCCGGTCGTGGCGCTCAACGATGTGGGCGTGGTCGGCAACGATGCCCAGGGCGCGGCGTCGCACATCCACGTGGACATCGGCCTGTCCACGGTCGAGCTTCCGCTCGAGGCCATCCTCGCCGAGGACCACTCCATCATGGTCCACGAGAGCGCCGGTGAGGGCATGGGCACGATCCTGGTCTGTGGCGCCATCGGCGGCCACGACGTGAACGGCTCGTTCCTGGTCGGCCTTGGCCCTGTGGGCGACTCGGGCTACTCGGGTATCGCCTGGCTGACCGACAAGGGCGACGGGACCACCGATGTCCAGGTCACCATCTCGCACTCGGGCGCCACCGAGTCGATGGGCATGGACGACGACATGTCCGACGACATGGACGACTCCGACGACATGTCCGACGACATGGACGACTCCGACGACATGTCCGACGACATGGACGACGACATGGACGAGGGCGACGACTCCTAGTCCAGCGAATCCGGCCGAGGACTCAGTCCGGGTCTTCGGCCGCCCACCCCTGCTGCGACTTGCGCAGGTGCTTGAGTGCCCAGTCGTAGTGGCTCGTGGTGGCTGAGACCGCGTAGCTGCCGACCGAGGTCGAGCCGGTCCAGCGGTGCCGCTTCTTCTCGAAGAGCTCGTCGTCGGAGTACGACTCGATGACCACACGGACCTTGCTGTGAGACTCGCGCAGGCGCTCGACCACCTCCTCCCACGGGTCATCCAGGTGCCCCGCGTGGATCTCCATGTTCAGCGCCGGGGTGGTTCTCCAGGAGTAGCCCGGGGCCGGCATCTCGGCCACTTCGCCGGTACGTCCGACCCGCTCCCACTGGAGGAACATGCGATGCCAGGCATCGAGGTGCGCGAGCATGTCCTTGACCGACCCTCGCGGATAGTCAGACGGGCCCAGCCTGCGCTCGGGCGGGACCGCGCCCACGGCGTCCATGAGCTGATCAAAGTCGCCGGTCGTGCGCGCCAGCAGCTCCGTGCGCGATGCTGGCCTGCTCATGACCGACAGCATGCGCGGTGACGCTGCCTCGTCACAGGGCCGGAGGTCATCGCAGCAGGTGGTCCGTTTCGTCTTCGACGGCTTCGACCACCGGCTCCAGTCCCGGGTCGACCCCTGCCGCGGCGATGTTGGAGCCGGCGGTCCCGACCGCCAGCGGCTGCACGCCCGGGCCTTCGATCAGCCGCTTGCCGAGGTCCAGCCGGCGTAGCTGTGGCGCCAGCGCGCCCACCAGTCCGACCACCACGAGGGTCACCACGCCGCCCAGGACGACGCTGGGGACGACTCCGAAGATGGTCGCGGCCACACCGCTCTCGAAGGCGCCCAGCTCGTTGGAGGCGCCGATGAAGACGTGGTTGACCGAGGCGATCCGCCCGCGCAGCGCCTCGGGCGATTCGACACGCAGGATGACCAGGCGGATGACCATGCTCACGCCGTCCACCAGGCCGGCGGCGAAGAGGGCTACCAGCGAGACCACGAAGCTGGTCGAGAGGCCGAACACGATCATCGACACCCCGAAGAACCCGACGCACACGAGCAGGATGCGGCCGGCGTTTCGTTTGGGTGGGCAACGGGTGGCGATGAGCATGGCTATCAAGGCACCGGCCGAGGGCATCGTTCGCAGCAGGCCCAGCCCGACGGGGCCGACATGCAGGATGTCGGTCGCGAAGACCGGAAGCATGGCCATCGCTCCCCCGAAGAAGACCGCGAACAGGTCGAGCGCCATCGAGGAGAGCAACACCTGGTGGCGGGCCACGTAGCGCACGCCGCCGGCGAGGCTCTTGCCGATGCCCTCAGACCGCTCGGGCTCCGGCATCGGCTTGCGTTCGATGCGCGTGACCAGCAGGACCGAGAGCCCCAGCAGCACGGCGATGGCGAAGTAGGTCGCCGGGATCCCGACGAAGGCGATGGCCAGGCCGCCGAACGCCGGCCCCACGATGGCAGCCGCGGTCCAGGCGCTGCCAGTCAGCGAGGCGCCGCGCGTGGCGTGTTCTACGGGGATGACCTGCGTCTCGAAGGCGACCAGGGCCGGTCGTTCGAAGCCGGCCGCCACGCCCACCAGGAAGACGACCGCCAGGATGCCGGCGAAAGAGATGCTCTCGCCGGTGAGGGACAGCGCTGTCAGCACCAGCGCCCCGAGCGTGAGCAGCACGCCTGTCAGCAGCACGATCGAGCGTCGGTCGCGCCGGTCCGCCACGTGCCCACCGAGCAGCATCAGGCCCAGTGCCGGGATGGCCTCGACGAGGCCTAGGATGCCAAGCGCGAGTGGGTCGCCGGTGACCTCGTAGGTCTGGAAGGCCACGACCGTGGCGATGGCCGACATGCCCAGCGCCGCCAGGCCGCGGGCTCCCAGCAACGCCCGGAACTCGGGCAGCGCCAGGAGGGCGCGCGTCTGGTCGCTCTCGGGTGTGGAGGTCACGCCCGGAGCCTAGACCGTGGCGCGCCTCGCCAGTCGGGGCGCTTGACGCACCGCCTGCCGAACCGTACCTTACGCCGTATTATTACAGCGTAAGGTTGCCGCACGCGGCACGGACACATGCGGCAGGGAGACAGGCGATGAAGGCGATGATCCACCACGAGTTCGGCACAGCCAGCGAAGTCCTGCAGCTGGAGGACGTCACCACGCCGACGCCGGGCGAGGGCGAGGTCCTGGTGCGCATCCGGGCGACCTCGGCCAATCCCTACGACTGGCACTTCATCCGCGGCGAGCCCCTCTTCATGCGGCTCGGTCCGGGCGGCCTGCGAACGCCCAAGCAGCCCATCCCAGGTGGCGACTTCGCGGGTGTGGTCGAGGCGGTCGGGGGAGGGGATGTCGGCGGGTTTGGTGTTGGGGACGAGGTCTACGGCTTCGCCCACGGTGCGTTCGCCGAGTACATCGCCGCTCCGCACGGTCGGATGGCCCGGAAGCCCGCCGGACTTACGTTCGAGGAGGCGGCGTCGCTCCCGCTGGTGGCGGCTACCGCCTGGCAGGGCCTCAAGGACGTCGGTCGCCTCGCAGCCGGCCAGAAGGCCCTCATCATCGGCGCCTCGGGCGGCATCGGCTCACTGGCAGTGCAGATGGCCAAGGCCTGGGGGGCGGAGGTCTCCGGTGTATGCAGCACCGCCAACGTCGAGCTCGTGCGTTCTCTCGGCGCCGACCACGTCATCGACTACCGCGTCGAGGACTACACCCGCGGTGAGGCTCGGTACGACCTCGTCTTCCAGCTCGGGGGCACCATGCCGTCCGGATCGATCCGCAACGTGATGACCAGGCAGGGCACGCTGGTGCAGTGCGCCGGCGATGGTGGGCGAGTGCTGGGGCCGCTCCCGAACATCATCAAGGCGATGGCGACGAACCCCTTCGTGAGCCAGCGGCTGGCGCTGGTGAACACGGTCGAGGACACGGCCACTTTTGACCGGATCCGCGAGATGGTGGAGGCAGGCGAGCTGCGCACGGTCATCGACCGCACCGTCCCCTTCGAGCAGGCCGGTGCCGCGGTCGATCTCGTCGAGTCCGGCAGCCCGCGCGGCAAGGTCGTCATCAGCGGCCTTGAGTCGGCTTGACGTGCCACCCCCCGCGTTGGGGCTGCTGCACGGTCGATGCCCGCCCCACCAGCCGGGTGCGGCGGGCGGGTCCTCCTGCTCGTGGTTTGGGGCCGTCGAGCCCTGGCCCGCCTCGACGCTCCCGCCCACGCTTGGCTTGGCATCGTGTCGACGTCGGGAGGAAGTCTGATTTGGACGCACTTGCCGGACTGGGCATCTTCTTCGCTGGTCTCGGGGTGTTCTTCGCCGGGGTCGGCGTACTCTGGGCCATCACGCTGTGGAGGGAGCGAAACCCGCGACCGTGATCTGGCGGCCGCGCGTAGCGAGGGCGACTTGCGGCCCGTTCGACTTTGAACGGTCCGACGCCTGCACTCCGTCATAGTCTGTGAGCGCGGCCGGACGGTCGTGCCACCAGCGGAGCGACCCGTGCAGCGTGACCTCGTCGTGGCGGCGCAAGCCGGCGACCATGATGCCTTCGAGGCCATCGCCATCTCGGAGGGGGACCGACTGTTCGCGCTTGCCCGACTCATCCTGCGCGACGCTGATCGGGCGCATGACGCGGTACAGGAGGCGCTCGTCCAGGCCTGGCGAGCACTTCCCCAGCTTCGTGACGCCGACCGGTTCGACGCCTGGATACGACGACTGACCGTCAACGCCTGCTATGAACTGGCTCGGAGGGAGAAGCGCTGGGACGCCAAGATCAGTGCCGTCCGGCCACCCGAGCCGGCGCCTGATGCGTCCCGAGCTGTGGCCGACCGCGACCAGCTCGAGCGTGGCTTCAGGCGCCTGAAGCCGGAGCAGCGGGCCGCGGTCGCGCTTCGCTACTACCTTGATCTCACCGTGCCGGAGGTGGCCGACGCACTCGGCATCCCCGAAGGCACCGCCAAGTCCAGGCTGCATCACGCGATGGCAGCGCTCCGAGCCGCTCTCGACGCTGATGCCAGAGTCAACCCCGACCTATCGGAGAAGACGGCATGAACCGCCACGACGACGCCGAGCGGCGCGTCAGCGCGTGGCTGCACGACGAGGCTCAGGGCGAGTTGCCCGACTGGGTCCTGCAGCAGACCTTCGAGCGAACACGCCACGAAGCGCAACGGCGCGGCCTCCGCGGCCGACTCACATCGATCACCGGAACCCCCACCAGCGCAGGGAGCACGACCATGTTCACGATCCCCCGGCTCGCGGCCGTCATCGCCGTGACCGCGCTCGCTACCACCGCCATCCTCAATGTCTCTCAGACCTCCAACGAGCCTGCGGGCGCAGAGGCGACCCGGGCCCCGGCGGTCGAGTTCACCGGCAAGACGCAGTTCGGCGACTGCTTCGGCCCCGACACGACCGTCCAGACCAGCCCAGGCTTCGTCAGAGAGACCGAGGAAGCAGGCTCGTACTGCGTGAACCCCACGACGGAGGCGTTCACCGACCCGCGGCTCGGGGGTGAGTTCCGGGTCTGGGTGGGTGGGAATGACGGCTACGGCCTTGGGCCGACCATCTGGAGCAGTCGGTTCTCCATGCACGACGAGGACGGGGCCTGGGTCCAGCGACCGGACTTGACGCTAAGCCATGCAGATGGCAGCGGGCCGAACGATGTCGTGATCATGGATGGAAGCGGCGCGTACGACGGACTCAGCCTTATCGCCGAGGTCAGCTTCTTCGACTCGGTCTGGACCTGGCGCGGCTACATCATCGACGGTGATCTGCCGCCCACGCCTGAGGTCCGGCTACCCGAATAGCCGGCAACGCCCCCGCGGTCAGCCGGCCGGTTTGCGCCCGGTGAGCAGGAGAAGCGGGTAGATCCGGCCGTCCTCCCTCTCGAGCTCATGGACGATGCGCGTCTGGGCATCCTCGAACCCGGCCGCTGTCGCCAGCGCTACCAGCGAGTCGCCCTCGAAACCGTGGTGATGGATGCCCGGCTGGTCGGGATCGTGGAAGGTCCCGTCCTCCTCGTCAAGGTCGATGAGCGCGATGTGACCACCCGCCGCCAGCGCCGCGTGGATCGAGCGTAGCGTCGCCTCGGTGTCCTCGACGTGATGGAGCACCAGCAGTGAGACGGCCAGGTCGAAGGGCGCGCCTTCGGGCGGCTCGTCCGCCGGGAAGTCGAAGACGATGGCTCGAACATCCACGATCCCTTCAGCCTCGATCCTGGTACGGGCGACCTCGATCATGCCCTCCGATGGGTCGGTCAGGACCACCGAGCCGACGTCCGCCAGCAGGTCGAGGCCCAGCAACCCGGTCCCGGCCCCGATGTCGACGACGCGCCCCTCGGCCGACAGGGGCACGTGCTCGCGGATGACCTCGGCCAGGGCATGGGCTCGCGCGCGGCGCTCGGGGGTGTCCCACTCGGCCGCCTTGGCATCGAAAACGCTCATGCGCCCATCATGGCACCCTTGCCGCATGCGCTTGATCACATCGGAGAACGTGGCCTCGTTCGTGGAGGACGGCGCGCTCCACGTCGAGGAGGGCTGGACCCTGGCACCGTCGGCGCTGGAGTACCTGCGTCGGAACCGCGTGCGTTTCGCAGGCGAGGAATCGCGCGCTGCGGCCGCGGCAGCAGCTGAGAACCTGGTCGTGATCACCGTCCAGGGCATCGACAGGCCGGGCATCATCGCCAGCGTCGCGGGCGAGGTCGCGCGTCAGAACGGCAACGTCACCGACCTCAGCCAGACGATCCTGGCGGGCGTGTTCGTGATGGTGCTGGTCGTGGACATGAGCGGCACGGAGGGCTACGACCCGCTGGTGGCTGGCCTTGAGAAGGTGGGTCGGGAGATCGGCATGGAAGTCTCCGTTCGCCTCTACTCCGTGTACGAAGCCATGCACCGCATCTAGCGGGCAGGAAGGCAGCACCGATGGCGCGTGGCCCCCTGGGCATGGACGAGATCCTCGAGTCGGTGGGTATGGTCGGCCGCGACCACCTTGACATCCGCACCGTCACGCTAGGCATCAACCTGCGTGGCTGCCGCACGCCAGAGGACGTGGTCCGGCGCATCACCACCACCGCAGGCGACCTGGTCCCCCTCACCAACGCCATCGCGGCCGAGACCGGCATCCCCATCGTCAACCGCCGCATCGCGGTCACGCCCATCGCCTGGGTGGCCGAGCGCGGGGACCGCCAGCTGCTGCTGGACCTGGCCCGGGCGCTGGACCAGGCCGCCGTCGAGGTCGGGGTCGACTTCATCGGCGGCTTCAGCGCCATGGTCGAGAAACACGCCTCGCGCATCGACGAGGAGGTCATGGCTACGCTGCCCTACGCCTTTGCCGAGACGGGGCGGGTCTGCGGCTCGGTGAACGTGGCCACCACCGGCTCCGGCATCAACATGGATGCCGTCCGCTTCATGGGCGAGGTCGTCAAGGAGACCGCAGCGACCACGGCTGACGAAGCCGCCATCGGCTGCGCCAAGCTCGTCGTCTTCGCCAATGCCGTGCCCGACAACCCCTTCATGGCCGGCGCCTTCCACGGGTTCGGCGAGGGCGACGCTGCCATCTCCGTAGGCATCTCCGGACCTGGCGTGGTGGCCAATGCGCTGCGCCGCCTGCCCCGGGGTGCGCCCATGCAGGAGCTGGCCGAGGAGATCAAGCGCACCGTCTTCAAGATCACGCGGGTGGGCGAGCACGTCGGTCGCGAAGTCTCCCGGCGGCTGGGTGTGGCCTTCGGCGTGGTCGACATCTCGCTGGCCCCCACCTCGACCCCCGGCGACTCGGTGGCGGAGATCCTCGAGCTCATCGGCGTGGAGCGCGTGGGATTGCCCGGATCGACGGTGGGTCTGGCCATGCTCAACGATGCCGTGAAGAAGGGCGGGGCCATGGCCACCTCGCGGGCGGGCGGTCTGTCGGGTGCCTTCATCCCCGTCAGCGAAGACGCCAACTTCGCCTCTGCGGTGGCCGACGGGCACCTGGTGCTGGAGAAGCTGGAGGCCATGACCGCGGTCTGCTCGGTCGGTCTCGACATGATCGCCCTGCCCGGCGACACCTCGGCTCACACCATCGCGGCCATCATCGCCGACGAGGCCGCCATCGGCATCATCAACGACAAGACCACCGCCTGCCGTCTGGTGCCGGTTCCGGGCGCGAAGCCGGGCGACTGGGTCGACTGGGGCGGGCTGCTGGGCCGAGCGCCGGTGATGGAGGTGCGCGACCGACCGACCGTCGGCGTCATCGAGCGCGCCGGCCACATGCCGCCGCCACTGCGAGCGCTCGGGAACTGAGGGCCGCTACGGCCACGGCTCGAGCCGCCGTGATGGTTACTGCTCGAGCGCTGGGGAACTGAGGGCCGCTGTCGCGACGGCTCGAGCGCCGGTCCTATCTGATGAGTTCGACGCGGACGCCTGTCTCGAGATCGGCCCACGCACGGTCTGCGGTCAGCACCGGGAGTCCCCGCACCGATGCGGTCGCCAGACAGGCCCGGTCTGCGAGGCCCAGATGCCTGGCCCCACGGTGCCACAGGTCGGCAGCAGCCTCTGCCTCTTCGGTGCCGAATGGGACGAGGACCACACCCAGGCTCTGCAGGTCCTCGGCCAGGCCCTCGACACCGACCTCGTGAGCCCGGGCCTTCTGCAGGACCTCCGACCAGTTCACGGCTGAGACCAGGGCGGCAGACAGCAGCATCGCTACTGCATCGCCACCCGGCTCGCGTCCGAGCATGGCGAGGACGGCCGATGCATCGAGCACGTAACGTTCCCCGCTCACTCGTCGCGCGCGGCCTCGGCGCGGCGATCGGCCAGCAACTCCTCGACCAGGCTGACATCCGGATCCAACTTGTCGAAGCGTTCCTGAGCTCGACGCAGCACATCGGCTCGACGCTCCAGGACCAACCGTCCGTCCTCGACCCGTGCGACCAGCGGTTCGCCGGGTTCAGCGCCGAAGGCACGCCGCAGCTTGGCGGGAACGAGCACGCGTCCGTCAGTTTTTATAGTGACTGTCAACACCCAATGAATCTGCCAGGTCAAGACTCGTGTGTCAATCACGCTGATGCGGCCCAGGGCCGGACTCGCCTGATTCGCCCGACCATCTTGCGGCCACGCGCCGCCAACCACTTGTGGACATGCGCCGCCATCACCGGAAGACCGCTCCGCCGTAACCATTCATCGACACGCGCTGCCACCACCTGTAGACCGCGCCACCGCCACCACCCTTCGTAGACACGCGTCGGTGTTGGCGACCGTAGTCGCGCTCGTAGCCACGTCGATCCGGCGATTCGGGCCGCTGGGAGCTCTCCCAGCGCTACGCCGGGGTCAGGCGTCGCCGGGGTCGACCCCTGGCTACATCGTCGCCGGCGAGGCGCGACTACCGTCGCTCGCGCCGACCGCTGTCTATCGGGTCGGTCGCGAAGACCCGATAGCGTCGCCCGGGCCGACGGGTGGCTACGAGCTGCCGCGGGCCCGGGCCGACGGGTGGCTACGAGCTGCCACGGGCGCGGGCCGTCGCGTGGCTACGGAGCCGTCGCGTCGCCAAGACGCCCTGGTGCTGCGCCGGCCGGTAGCGCCCGCTGACGCGAGCCCAATCCTAGCGGGCGTAGCCCTCGGCGGGATCGTCCGGGTCGGCCTCGACGGTCTCAGGTCGGGCGATCTGCGACTGCGCCACCACGGCATTCCGGCGCAGGCCGCGGAAGTCCTCCAGGTGTGTCCAGCCACGGTCTGCGTTCTGCTCGAGGAAGGCCTCCATGCCCTCGATGAGGCCGTGCACCACGTTGGGCCCGATGGCCTTGTCCAGCATGGCCGCGGTGGCGACCTGCACGGTGCCGCAGCCGAGCATGAAGTAGGAGAGGGCATCGGCCCAGGTCGAGATGCCGCCGACGCCGGAGAACTCGCGATCGGGGAATGCCTGGGTCATCTGGGCCATCTTGGCCAGCGACTGCATGAGGATGGCCGGCCCTCCGAGCCCTCCGGGCGAGGTCAGGCCATCGACGTTGACCTCGAACTCGAGCGTCACGGGGTCGATCGGCGGCAGCGAGGGGAACGTGTTGGAGGAGGTGATGGCGTCGGCTCCACCGCGGAAGGTCGCGCCGGCCTCCTCTGCGATGTCGGCCGTGGCAGGGGTGAGCTTGGCCCACACCGGCACCGTCGCGACCTCCTTCACGACCTGCGTCGTGGTCGACACCAGCCCCGCGTCCTTGCCCAGCCCTGAGCCCATGTCGTCACGGTCCATGTGCGGGCACGAGTAGTTGAGCTCGATGGCATCGACGCCTTCGTCCTGCACCGCCTTGGCCAGGGTCTGCCAGTTACGCATCTCCTCGTCCGAGCCCGAGCCGGCCATGATGGAGGCCACCAGCACGTGCTCGGGATAGTCCCGCTTGACGGCCGACAACTTGCCGATCCACCAGTCGAGCGGCTTGTCGCTGATGAGCTCCCAGTTCCACGAGGCCATGACCGTCGAGGCGTCGCGCTTGGCCATCGACTTGCGCGACCCGCCGTCGTCGAGGCGCAGGAACTTGGTCTTGGGCCCGCGCACGTTATGCACCTGGTGCAGGCCGATGGTCTTGGTCACCACACCGCCCCAGCCCGCGTCGTAGGCGCGGCGGATGTTCGACTCCGACTCGGTCGGCGGCGCTGACGCGAGCATGAACGGGTTGGGGAACTTGATGCCGGTGAAGGTCGTCGACAGGTCGGCCATGGGTGTCTCCTCGCGTGTCGGGGAAGCGCGCATCGTAGACCACCTGCGCAGCATCGCCAGAGCCACTGGTCACATCGGACTCGACGAGCCGACGCCGAGACACGCCCATACTCGTGCGTCGCCTCCCGTACGATGCGAGCCATGACCGAGACTCGCTCCCTTCCGCCTGGACCCCGTCCTGGTCGAGCGCCCGTGGGGAGGGACCCGGCTGGCCGGGTACGGCAAGACGCTGCCGGCAGGCGCGCGCATCGGCGAGAGCTGGGAGCTGTGCGACCTGCCGCAGCACGTGGCCCCGCACGTGGACGACCCCAGCAGCACCGTGCTCGACGGGCCCTTTGCCGGGGCCAGGCTGCGCACGGTCGTGGCCGAGGCCCGCGAGGCGCTGATGGGCCCGGTGCCGCCGACCCCGGATGCCCGCTTCCCGCTGCTGTTCAAGCTCCTCGATGCCCGCGAGCACCTCTCGGTGCAGGTCCATCCCCATGAAGCGTACGTGGCCGCCCATCCGGAGGCCCGGCTGAAGACCGAGTCGTGGTACATCATCGATGCCGACCCCGGAGCCTCGCTGTACCTCGACGTGACGCTCGAGACGACCAGGGCCGAGGTCGAGGCCGTCATGGGCACGCCCGACATCGTGCCCCTGCTTGGTGAGCGGCCGGCCGTTCCCGGCGCCTTCCACCACGTGCCTGCCGGGCTCATCCACGCGCTCGGCGCGGGGACGTTCGTGGCCGAGGTGCAGACCCCCAGCGACACGACCTTCCGCATCTACGACTGGGCGAAGGAGTATGGGCGAGCACCCCGCCAGCTCCATCCGGCCGAGTCGTTGGGCAGCATCGTGCTCCGACCGGACGCGGCCTTCTCGCTCGATGCGATGTCGTCGACCGGCGTGCGCGAGCTCGTCCGCAACGACCACTACTGGATGCGCGAGCATCGCGTGGAGGCGGGCACAGGCGACCTCGCGCCGACGCCGGGGCCGACTATCCTCAACGTCACCCGCGGCGCGATCGTGCTCGACGACCTCGAGCTGTCCAGGGGCACCACCGCCATCGTGCCGGCCTCGTCGAATGTCTCGACCTTCGAAGGCAGCGGCGCGGTGGTCATGGAGATGGGATTGGTATGAACGACGAACCGACCACGACCGCCCTGCCCGATCACTCGGTCGTACCGGGCGTCTGGGCGCGCTTCACCGACATCGATGCCGACCACGGGCAGGGCTCATGGCTCATCGCTCGCGATGGCACGCGCTACCTGGACTACACCAGCGGCATCGGTGTGACCAACACCGGCCATGCCCACCCGCGAGTCGTCGAGGCCATCCGCGAGCAGGCCGGCCAGCTCCTCCATGCCCAGCAGAACATCGTCTACCACGAGCCCGGGCTGCGGCTCCACGATCGTCTCGCCCGGATGCTGCCCGGGGGCCCGTGGCAGGCCTTCCTGGCCAACTCGGGTGCCGAGGCAGTGGAGGCGGCCGTGAAGCTGGCTCGAGTCAGTACCGGCCGCACGGCCGTCATCGCCTTCAGGTACGGCTTCCACGGCCGCACTGCCCAGGCCATGGCCTTGACGTCGGCCAAGCACAGCATCCGCTCGGCCAACGAGCCGGTCGCAGGCTCGGTCTACTTCGCCGACTTCCCGTACTGCTATCGGTCGCCCGGCGGTGCCCACGATCGGGCCGAGTGCACCTGTGACTGGGAGGCGGGCCTGGAGCTGCTGTTCCACCAGCTGGTCGACCCTGACAGGGTGGCCGGAGTATTCGTGGAGCCGGTCATCGGAGAGGGTGGCTACATCGTGCCCCCACCGACGTTCCTGCCTCGCCTGCGCGAGATCACCCGGGAGCACGGCATGCTGCTCGTGGTCGACGAGGTGCAGACGGGCTTCGGGCGCACGGGCGAGATGTTCGCGCTCCAGCACACGCCCGTGGAGCCGGACATCATGATCGTGGCCAAGGGCATCGCCAGCGGCCTGCCGCTCTCAGGCATCGTGGCTCGCAGGGAGCTCATGGAGCGCTGGCCCCCGGGCACGCACGGCGGCACATACGGCGGCAACGTCGTTTCCTGCGCGGCCGCGCTCGCGACCATCGAGGTCATCGAGCGGGAAGGCCTGGTGGCCAACGCCCGGGCCCGTGGTGCCCAGCTGCTCGAGGGCATCCGCGTGCTGCAGGGTCGCCACCCTGTCATCGGCGATGCCCGCGGGCTGGGCCTGATGGTGGCCCTGGAGATGGTGGTCCCCGGCGAGGGCGACGGACGCGTTCCGAACCCCGCCGCGCTGAAGGCCGTCCTCGCGGCTGCGCTCGAGCGCCGGCTGATGCTCTTGTCAGCCGGTCCCTACGGCAACGTCGTGCGGGTCATCCCGCCGCTGGTCACGACCGCCGACGAGGTCGATCTGGCACTGGGCGTCCTCGACGAAGCGCTCGCTGCGGCTGGGACCTGAACGTTGCTCAGTCGGGCTTGCCGTCCTCGTTCCGGTCGTTGGTCAGCGTCAGCGGCCCCAGACCACGCATGATCTCGCCGGCTGCGAAGCCCTCCCGGTAGGCCGGCATCGGCGGCGGCGGCGCGTCGCGGAGCTGCTGCCACATCCGGATCATCCCGTACGTCCCGTGCTGCCGGACCGCCTCGACGTGGTCCAGGTCGAGCACCTGGTTGAGGTACTCCTCTCCGCTGCCGCCGCTGGTCAGTACGTGGCCCTCGGGGTCGACCACGGTCGACCTGCCCGTGCCCATCAGCCCGCCGTAATTGGGGCTGACCACGTAGACCTGGTTGGCGATGGCATTGGCGCGTGTGAGCACGAGCTCCAGCTCGCGGTCGTTGGTGCGCGTATAGGTCGGCTGCAGGATGACCTCGGCACCCATCCAGGCGAGGTTGCGGGTCGATCTCCGGGACCCACGCGTCGAAGCAGATGATGACCCCGAAGCGACCGACGCCAGGGATATCGAAGACGGTCAACGAGTCGCCCGGCTTCGTCGTCTCGTAGGGCATCCAGGGCATGATCTTGCGGTAGGTCGCTACCAGCTCGCCCGCAGGGTCGAACACCAGCGCGGTGTTGTAGATGTCGCCACCGGCCCTCTCGTAGATCGAGCCCGGCACGATCCACTTGCCCACCGACCGGGCCAACTCGGAGATGCGCTGGGTGAGCGTCCCACCCACGGGCTCCGCCACCGACTCCACGTAGCCGTTGGGGTAGCCGTCACTCCAGCTGCCGAGAGCGGTGAGGTAGACCTCCGGGAAGACGTAGAGATCTAGGTTGGGAAAGACGGCCGCGAGCGTGCGCACGTGGTTCTCGAAGGACCGGAACGTCGCTTCCTGGTCGTAGGGAACGGGGGCGACCTGGGCCGCCACGATGCCGATGTGTCGGCTCATGCGTGGACCTCCTGCTCATAGCGCTCTGCGGTCTGGTCGGCGAAGTGGCAGGCGGCTGCTCGGCCGCCGGGGGTCTCATCGGTCAGGGGGATCTCGGCCTCGCACGCCTGGGGCTGGCCCAGCCGCTCGCGCAGCCAGCACCGTGGATGGAAGGCGCAGCCCGGGGGCGGGGCGGTGGCGCTGGGGATCTCGCCGGAGAGGAGCAGCCGCGGAGGACCGTCAGCGTCGACGTCGGGGCGAGCCAGGATGAGCGCACGCGTGTAGGGGTGTCGGGCAGCCTCGAAGATCTGCTGCGCCGGTCCCTGCTCGACGATTCGCCCCAGGTACATCACGGCCACGCGTTCACAGAGGTAGCGGATCACACCCAGGTCGTGGGAGATGAGCAGGTAGGCGAGATCGTGCTGCTCGCGCAGGCGCACCAACAGCTCCAGCACCTGCGCCTGCACCGACACGTCCAGGGCCGAAGTCGGTTCATCGAGGATGAGCAGGCGTGGCTCCAGGGAGATGGCGCGCGCGATGGCCACGCGCTGGCACTGTCCGCCCGAGAGCTCGTGTGGGCGCCGGTCGCGCAGGCCAAGCAGGAGACCGACCTCGTCGATGAGGCGTTCGACGGTGGTACGAAGCTCCCCGCGAGAAAGGCGGCGGTGCGCCCGCAGCGGCTCGGCGATGAGGTCGAACACGCTCATGCGCGGGTCCAGGGAGCCCACCGGGTCCTGGAAGACCACCTGCATCTGTGGCCGCATCTGGCGCAGGCTGCCACCGCGCAGGTGAGTGATATCTCGCCCGTCCAGCCGGATCGTCCCGGCGGTCGGCTCCAGCAGGCGCAGGATGCATCGTGCCAGCGTGGTCTTGCCCGAGCCGGACTCTCCGACCAGGCCGACCGCCTCACCCGGCGCGATCTGCAGGTCCACGTCGGTCACGGCCTTGACCAGGCCCGCGCCTCGGTGGCCCTTGACCTCGAACTCCTTGACCAGCCCGTGCACCTGCACCAGCGGCGTCGTGGTGTCGCTCATGCGTCCACTCCGGCCTCGCCGGAGGCGACGTGGCAGGCGACCTGCTGTCCCGACGTCAGCACCTGCAGCTCCGGT
This sequence comes from uncultured Chloroflexia bacterium, assembly GCA_963712745.1. GTDB lineage: Bacteria > Chloroflexota > Limnocylindria > Limnocylindrales > CSP1-4 > JAFMJV01. Next base: position 140,825 of record CAVQJC010000017.1, read on the forward strand.
CGCTCGGTAGCACAGCGTTCGATGGCCAGCTCGCAGCGGTCGCGGAAGGCGCAGCCCACGATCGCTCCCGGGTCGGGCGGGACCGAGCCGGGGATGGTGGCCAGCGTGCCCGCCGCTCGGTGGGTGCGTGGGACGGCGGCGATGAGGCCGCGGGTGTACGGATGCTGAGGGGCCCTGAACAGGGCTGCGGTCTCGGCCGTCTCGACCACCCGCCCGGCGTAGAGCACGGCTACCCGGCTGCAGACGCGGCGGACCACGCCGAGGTCATGGGTGATGAACAGGACGCTGAAGCCCATCTCCTGTTGGAGACCCAGGATGAGCTCCAGGATCTGGGCCGCGATGGTCACGTCCAGGGCCGTGGTGGGCTCATCGGCGATGAGCAGCTCCGGTCGCGAGAGGAGGGCCATGGCCAACATCGCCCGCTGTAGCATGCCGCCCGAGAGCTGGTGCGGGTACGCTCCCGTCACGCGGCTCGGATCGGGTAGTGCGCACGAGTACAAGACCTCGTGGATGCGCTCATTCGCGGCCTCTCCCTTGAGACCCTCGTGCGTGGCCAGCACGCTGCGCATCTGCGACCCGATGGTGAACACCGGGTTGAAGCTGCTCGATGGGTTCTGGAAGACCATCGCCACGCGCGTGCCGCGGATGCGCTGGAAGTCACGCTCCGAGTAGGTCAAGAGGTCGTCGCCGAGCAATCGCATCTCGTCCGCCTCGACGCGGGCGCTGTCCGGCAGCAGACCCAGTAGAGAGAGGCCCGTCACCGTCTTGCCACAGCCGGTCTCTCCGACGATGCCCAGCACCTCACCCCGCTGGAGCTCGAGGTCCATGCCCGCGACTGCCGTGGTCTGGCGACCGGGCGTCTTGAAGGCGATGCGGAGTCCGCGCATCTGCAGGACCGGCTCCTCCCTGGCGCCCGCCTCCGGCAGTCGGTCTGGCTGTTGCCCGGTCATGGATCCTGCCTTGGGTCGAGCAGGCGCAGGAGCAGGTCACCCACGAGATTGAAAGCCAGCACCGCGACGAAGATGGCCAGCCCTGGGAAGGTGGCGATCCACCACTGCTCGAGGATGTACTGCATGCCCTCGAACACCATCAGGCCCCAATCGGGTGCGGGCGGCCGAGCGCCCAGCCCCAGGAAGGCCAGGATCCAGCGGCCAGGATGACCGTGCCGATGTCGATCGTTGCCTGTACCACGATGGGTCCGGCCGAGTTGGGGATGACGTGACGGAGCACGATGGCACGGTCACGGATGCCCATCGAGCGGGCGGCGTCGATGAATGGCCACTCCCGCAGCGAGACCGCCAGCCCACGAGCGATGCGGGCGTACCACGGCCACCACGAGATGACCAGGGCGAACGTCGCGTGCTGCAGGCCTGGTCCCAGGGCAGCCACGATGGCCATCGCCAGCAGCAGCGGCGGGAAAGCCAGGAACAGGTCGGTGATGCGCATGATCAGGCCATCCACTCGACCGCCCCAGTAGCCTGCGAAGGCCCCCAGCGGGACTCCCAGCAGCACCGCCAGCGCTACTACGGTGAGGGAGACCTGGAGGGCGATGCGGGCGCCGAGGATGACGCGACTGAAGACATCACGGCCAAGCCAGTCCGTTCCAAAGAGGTGCGCCTGGCTCGGTGCCTGCAGACGCGCTTCGACGTTGATGGTGCCCGAACCCGGCCCTGGATCGGGTGCCAGCCACGGCCCGAAGATGGCCGCGATCACGAGCAGGGTGATCACGATCAGCCCGAACATGGCCAAGGGATCATGGAGGATGGCCCGCCCCGCACGTCGCCAGAAGCCCGGCCGCTCTGCCACCACCGTGGGCAGCTGCGTGTACGTCGCGGCCATCAGGTCAGCCGGATGCGTGGGTCGACCCAGGCCTGGGCCAGGTCGACGGCGAGATTGATGAACACGTATGCCGCTGCGCCGAGCAGGGCGATGCCCATGATGGCCGGGTAGTCGGTAGCGAGGATGGCTTTGACCGAGAACGTGCCCAGGCCCGGCCAGTTGAAGATGTACTCGACGAAGAAGGTGCCTGTGATCAGGTAGGCCAGGGTCAGGCCGATGATGGTCAACACGGGTCCGAGTGCGTTGCGCAGCGCCAGCCGGCTCACGATGTAGCGCTCCCGCAGGCCGAAGGCCCGGGCCGTGCGGATGTAGTCACGACCCAGCGACTCCAGCATCGCTGAGCGCGTCATGCGCGAGATGAGCCCGATGGGATACGCCGCCAGCGTCAGAGCAGGCAGGATGATGTGCCAGGTCACGTCGACGAGTGCGACCCAGTTGCCGGTGATCAGCGAGTCCAGGAAGAAGACGCCGGTGACCTCCGCGATGGGGCTGGTGAAGCGCAGGTCGGAGTCCACGCGGCCAGCCAGCGGTAGCAGGTCGAGCGATCGGAAGAACAGCATCTGCAGCAGGAGGCCCAGGAAGAAGGCCGGCACCGAGACGCCGATGATCGAGACGAAGCGAACCCCCACATCGACGGGGCGACCCTGCCAGCGCGCGGAGAGCATGCCCAGAGCCAGTCCCAGCGGCAGCGCGATGAGCATGGCCGCGAGGATCAGTTCCAGCGATGCCGGAAGGCGCAGCAGGATCTCGTCGAGGACCGGACGCTTGGTGGCGATGGACGTGCCCCAATCGCCTTGCAGCAGGTCGCGCAGGTAGACCAGGTACTGGGTGACGACGTCCTTGTCGAGCCCCAGCTGGATACGCACGGCCTCGATCGATTCCGGGCGGGCGCGGGGCCCGATGTACATGGCTGCGACATCGGCCGGGATGAAGCGCGCCAGGGCGAAGGTGATGACCGAGACACCTGCGAGCACGAAGACGGAGGACCCGAGGCGACGCAGCAGGAAACGGATCACGGTCGGTGCGTCCCTGAGAAGTGATGCACAGAGATAGGCGCGTGAGTGCCTCCTTCAGCACTCACGCGCCCGATCGCGCTGGGGCCTACTCGGCCGGATGCATGGGGTAGAAGAACTGCGAGAAGGGATAGTTCAGGTTGTACTCGTAGCCGGCGATGTAGTTGGGGACCGGGACCGTCGACATCCTGTCGAAGAAGAAGATGCCCGGCGACTCCTCGACCAGCAGGTTCATCGCCTCGGTGTACTTGGCCTGGGCTGCATCGCGGTCAGTGCCGGTCAGCCCGATGGCCTCGTTGATGAGCGTGTCGAACTCGTCATTGACCCAGTAGCTGAGGTTGAAGTAGGGAGCCTCGCTGGACTTGAACAGCGAGGCCAGGTTGTCCGAACCGGCGTCGGAATAGGTCGGCCAGTAGAGCACCACGAACATGTCCTGGCGGCCCTCCGGCTCACCCTTGGCACGGTCCCATTGCTGGCCCCACGGCATGGGGGTCAGTTCGACGTTGCCACCGATCTCGCTGTAGGCCGCCTGCAGAAGAGGTGCGAAAGCCTGCTCGTGCGTGTTCTCGGCCGTGTAGGCGATCTCCATGTCGAAGCTGTCGACGCCGGCCTCGGCCATCAGCTCCTTGGCCTTCTCGATGTTGGTCTCGTACATTGCCACGCTCTCGTCGTAGGGGAACACGCCGATGGGCACGGCCGCCCGAGACTGGTTGCCGTTACCCTGGACGGCGACCTCGATGATGTCGTCGTACGGGGTCGCATAGGCGATGGCCTGACGCACCCGCGGGTCGTCGAATGGCGGACGCTGCGTGTTCAGCAGCCCGACATAGTTGAGCAGTGACGCATCACGCATGACCGTGAAGTCCGGGTTGGAGTCGTACTCGTTCATGGACTCTTCGGGCACGCGCAGGGCCAGGTCGACCTGGCCGCCATCGAGCGCCTGCTGTTGCACTGCGGCATCGCCGATGATGCTCAGCACGACCTTCTCGAAGTGGTCGACATCCTCCCAGCCGCCTCGATAGTCGGGGAACTGCGTGAGTACGACCTCTGCGTCAGGCGTGTACGCCTCGAGCATGTAGGGCCCAGTGCCATAGCTGGCGCCGGCGCTCTCGAAGAACTCCGGGTCCGCCGCGGCGGCTTCGAGTGCCTTGGGGCTGACCATCCAGGCCGCGTATGTCGAGGCCGCGACCAGGTCCAGGGCGGCCGGCGCAGTCAGGTTGACAACGAGCGTTTGCTCATCGGGCGTCTCGATCGATTCGATGCCTGGCCAGATCCACCAGGCGCCGGCCCGGCCACCCTCGGAGGTCGGCAGGCTGGCTGCCTCGATAGCGGCCTTGGCAGCCTCGGCGTTGAAGGGCTCGCCATCGTGGAAGGTGACGCCTTCCTGGAGCTGGAAGGTCCAGGTGAGCCCGTCGTCGCTGACCGACCAGTCCTCGGCCAGCCCGGGAGCGAATGCTTCCTCGGAGCCTGCAGGCGTCGCGTACAACAGCGGTTCGTACATGTTGGCCATGTACAGCGCCTCGGTGGAGAAGGAGGCGACCGGATCCCACGTGGTGATCGTCGCGGTCGTCGCTACGTTGAGGATGTCCAGGTCTTCGTCCTGGGCGCTGACAGCGCTGGTAGAGCCGACGACAGCCAGGCTCAACGCGGCTGTCACGGCCAGCGCGCCAGTGACGCGACGGTGTTGGGGAGTGGTTCCTAGCATGGGTCCTCCTCGAGTGGACATGGGTGGGTCCCGACCGGCGGGTATCCCTCCGCTCCGATCGGCACAGTGTTGCGGGCCTTCACCATTCCGTCTAATACTTGGAACGGTCAGTAATCATACCTAGGAGGCATGATGGAGCTACGGCACCTGCGGTACTTCGTGGCGGTCGCCGACGCCGGCTCCATCACGCGCGCCGCCACGGTGGTACGGGTCGCCCAGCCCTCGCTGTCGAGGCAACTCCGCCAGCTGGAGCAGGAGGTGGGTGAACCGCTCTTCGATCGCAGTGGCCGCCGCGCACGGCTGACCGCGGCCGGCGAGGTGTTCCTCCCGCTTGCGCGCGACCTGGTCGGCCGCGCCGACCGCGCGGTGGCGCTGATGCATGGCCTCGCCGCCTCGGCCCGAGTGGCACTGCGGATAGCCGCGCCCGAGACCACGGTGGCCGACGTCATCGCCCCGTTCCTGGCCACCCTGCCGCCCGAGGCCCCCATGATCGACGTTCGCGAGGCGCTGCCGGCGAGCGTCCACGCCGAGGTCCTGGCCGGCACCGCCGACGTGGGCGTGTCCTCGGTACCCCCGCCGCGCGAGCTGACCAGCCGGCTGCTGGTGCACTTCCCCATCTGGGCCTACGTGCCGCCCGACCACCGCTGGTCCCGCCGGCGCAGCATCACCATCCGCGAGCTGGCCCGTGAGCGCCTGCTGGTGCTCGGACCCGACCATGGCTCACGGCGCCAGTTGGAGGCGGCCATGTCCGATGCCGGCGTCTCCTATCAGCTCGCGGCGGAGACCAACGTGCCCGGTGTCGCCCAGGCGCTGGCGGCGGCCGGCCGGGGCGTGGCGGTCGTCTCCGACGACGCTCGCTACGGACTCCGTGGCGTGCGCATCCGTCCCTCGGGCGGGCCCATCGAGCTGCGGGTGCCACTGTTCGGAGCGTGGGAGGCCAGCCACTATGCCTCGGACGTGATCGCCGAGCTGGTAGACGGTTTCGCTGACTACGTGCAGGGCCGCTACGCCGGCAGGGGTGCAGCTGCGCCCTGATCAGTCGACCTCGGCAGTGCCCTCGCTGACCAGGCCCTCGATCTCCGCGGCATCCATCTCGCCGGCCTCGAACGCGTCCACGCGCTCACGTACGCGCATGACCATGGCCACTGCCGGAGCGGAGAGCGTGGCCCCGAGGATGCCGAAGAGCACCGAGCCCACGATGGTCGAGCCGAAGCCGACGATCGGGTGCAGGTCCAAGGCGTTGCGCTCGAGTTGCCGCTGGACGATGGGCTGGACCACGTTCTGGGCCACGAGGATGACCACCAGCATGATCAGCGCGGGCACGATGCCGCCCGAGCCGAAGGCGATGAGCAGGGCGAAGACCGACGAGATCAGCGCCCCCAGGTAGGGCACGTAGGACGTCACGAAGGTGACGAGCGCGATGGTGAACCCCAGGGGCACGCCCATGATCACCGCGGCCAGCCAGACCATCACCACCACCGGCAGGCTGGAGATGGTGAGTACGTAGAAGTAATCGCGGAACGAGCGCGTGGCATCCAGCACGATGCCGGCACCAAGGTCAGCCGGGACACCCAGGTGCGAGCCGACCCAGCCGGCGAGCGTGTCCCACTCGGCCAGGACGAAGTAGAGGATGAAGAGGGCGATGAAGGTGCTGACCAGGAAGCTGCTGATGCCCGAGAACGCGCTGGGCACATAGGAGAGCAGGCCCGGAAGCGCATCGTCGAGGAAGCTCGATAGCTGGTCGCGCACGTCGTCGATGGCGGCGATGGTGACGCCCTGGTCGCCGAGCCAGTCGCGGCCGAGGTCGATGGCGGCCTGTGTCTGGTTCACGATCTCGGGCCCCTGGTCGATGACGCCGATGGCCACGACCCCGACGATCACGATGGCCAGCACGAAGATGCCGACCAGTACCAGCAGTGAGGCCAGCTGGCGAGGCATCACCCGGGCCAGCAACGAGGCTACGGGCTGGAAGACCATGCCCAGGACCACGGCCACGATGAGCGGGATGATGAAGCTGCTGAACGTCGAGAAGCCCATGTACAGCAGCACTGTCAGCGCCAGGATGCCCACGATCGACCAGGCGCGGATGCCGGCCGCCCGCAGCTGCCGGTCACGTCGGGGGTCGAAGAGGATGGAGCCGCGGTGGCGCTGGCTCATCAGGACTCCTCCGGCTGGGGGGACGCGGCCATCGTGACCGATGAAGGAGCCGCCTGCGCGACCGGGATGCGGTAGAGGAACACCCCGAGGATGATCGCGATGGCCACCAGCGCTGCACGCAGTGCCAGTGCGTCCACGACGATGATCGAGATCGCGAAGGTGGCGGCCACCACCAGGATCGCGCGCGTCTTCACGCCCGGCGGCAGGGACCGCGAGCGCCGCCACTCGGCGACGATCGGACCCAGGGCGGGCTGTCCCAGCAGCCACGCGTACAGGCGCGCCGAGGCACGGGCATAGCAGGCGGCGGTCACCAGCAGGAACGGAGTGGTGGGCAGGACGGGCAGGAAGATGCCCATGACCCCGAGCGCGAGGGCGACCGTGCCCACCACTATCAGCACCGCCCGCAGCAGCGGCGAGGTGGCGGCTGGCATCGGAACGGCCGTAGGCGGGTCAGGCTGGGTCATCGGTCCAATGATGCCCGCCAACCGCCCTGTGTGCCATCCTGTCCAGCCGGAGCGTGCCGCGTCATCGACCTGGCTAGCGCTCCGTCTGCGCGCTGCCGCGTGAGATCCCGCGCAGCAGCCGCCCGAGGATGTCCGCCCCTGTGACGATGCGGCGCTGGGGGCCCCACAGGAGCACGACATCATCATCGATGACGTCATCCTCGCTGCGCACGCCACCCGCCTGCAGCCGACCGATGATGCGGCCCAGTGGCATGGCCGGGTCGAGGACGATGACCGGTCGGTGGCAGTGCGGTGCCACGACCGCCCCGTCGCCGTGGGTCAGCACGTCTCGCAGGAAGCCGTCGGCGTCGAGCGCCATGCGCGGTTCGCCTGCCGGGTCGGTCAGGATCACCCACTTGTGTCCGGACTCGTTCACCCGGCGCACGAAGGGATCGTCGCGCCCTCCGTGGATCTGGGGCAGCTGCAGCGTCGAGCCACCGTCGTCGCGCAGCGGCAGGGCCAATACGCTGCCGGCATCGAGCTCCTCTCCTTCGTCCTGCACCTGGACATCGTCGAGGGCCAGGAAGTTCAGTGCACCCATGGCTTCGACACGGTCGACCTCGTGCGCGTCCGGGGCATCCATATGCGCGCGGATGAGCTCGCGCAGCTCATGCTCGCGAAAGTAGACGGTGCGCTCGCGGCCAAGCAGCGCGTCGAGCATCCGCGCGGAAGGCAGTGCCACCGGCGCCAGCAGGAACTGCCACACGCGCAGCAGCGGCGCCAGCAGCGAGGCCGTCTTGAGCGCATTGCGCGAGAAGTAGGCTTGCGGCAGGATCTCGCCGCCGAAGGTGATGATGACCGTGCTGAAGACGAAGGCCAGCAGGCCCACGAGGACCGATCCCACGAGCAGCGTGAGTGTCACGTTGATGGCCACGTTGCCCCATAGGATGGTCGTCAGCAGCCAGCTGGAGTCCTCGCGCATGGCCAGCACACGCTCGGCCCGGTGATCGCCTGAATCGAGGGCTACCTTCAGCTCCAGGCGGCTGAGGCTGAAGAAGGCCAGGTTCAGGCCGGAGAACATGGCCGACTGGCTGACGCAGAACAGCACACCGATCCACACGAGCGCGTTGGCCAGCGTGTCGTCCACTTCTTCCCGGTGCCTCCCTGACTGCGGGGTTCGCGGTGCTGCCGGAGGGCCCGCCGGCCGCGATGCTATCGTCGCCATGATGAGCGACAGTGAGAGCGAACGCATCCGCCGCGTGTCGGGTGAGCTCGATGCCCTGCCCGTCGAGACCCGCCGGTTCGTGTCCGTCTACGCCTATGTCCTGGCCCGGGTGGTGCGCACCGATCCGGGCTTCAGCGATGCGGAGCGCTTGGCCGTGGAGGGCGCCGTCATCGAGGCAGCCGGGCTCTCGGAGGGCCAGGCTGCGCTGATCGTCCAGACGGCGCACAGCATGGGTTCGCTGTACGGCGCGACGGAGGACTACGTCCTCACTCGTGAGTTCGCGCGCGTGGCGACGCGCGCGCAGTGCGAGGCCTTGCTGCGAACGGGATTCGCGGTCAGCGCAGCCGACGATTACGTCAGCCAATCCGAGTTGTCGGAGATCCGCGAGATCGGCGCCGAGCTCGGTTTCGGCGCGGAGGAGGTCGAGGCCATCCGGCGCGAGGCGCTGGCCCAGCTGGGCCTCACGAGCGAGGGCCCGGGCGAGGGCGACTGACCGCCGCCGGTTCAGGCGGGCGGCACGTCCGCGGGCGCGTGATCTCGCGCGTAGTCCACCAGCGCCCGCAGGTTCTGTGGTGGCGTCTCCGGCGCGACCTCGCAGCCGGTGCCCACGACGTGGTTGGGACCGGCGATGCGATGGCACCGCGCAGCCGCCGCATACACGTCCTCGGGCGTGCCCCTGAGCATCTCCTCGACCGTGTTGACGTTGCCCAGGATGACCTTATCCGGGCCCAGTACCTCGCGGGCGTGGACCAGGTCCACGGGGAAGTCGAGCTCGAAGATATCCACCGGCAGCTCGCGCATGGTGGGCAGCAGGTCGTCGGTGCGGCCGCACATGTGCAGGCGCACGATGACATCCGGGCGGATCGCCTTGATGTCCTCCACCACGCGTCGCTGGGCGGGGTAGATGAAGCGCTGGTAGTGGGCTGGGCTCATCATCGAAGCTGCCGCGTCGCTCATGCCGATGGTGTCCGCGCCGGCCTCGACTTGCGGTTTCCAGTAGGCCCGGCCGACCTGTGAGGTGAAGTCCAGCAGCTCGTCGACGAAGGCCTCGTCCTCGTAGATATCCATCATCAGGGCCGACAGGCCGCGCATCTCGGCGCCCAGGGCCAGTGGTCCCTCGACCCAGCCGACGATCGACACGCCGGGCCCGGCCGTCTCGCGCATCAGGCCGATCGACTCGACACGGTCGCGCATGCGGCCGGGAGCCAGGGGATCGGGCACACGCAGTCCCGCCAGCCTGCCCTTGTCACGCACCAGTGCCCTGGACTCGACGATGGCCGGACCACTGTCGGCCCATTCCACGCTGCTGTCGTCCCCGCCGGCGATATCGATGAGCTCGCGCGCCGGGTCGGAGCACTGCATCAGGCAGTCGATGCCGTAGTCCTCGGCCATCGACATCTGGGCCTCGGCCAGGCGCCGGCCGTCGGTGACGTAGTCGTTGTAGTGGATACCCACGTGCCGCGCGGCGAACTGCATGATCAGCGGCTGGACGGGCAAGTGGTCGACGCGTTCGCCTGCGATGATCCCGCGGATGCGCTGGAGGCTGTCCATGACCCTACTGTGGTCTGGCCCGACGCCGGGGTGCAGGGCGGTTCGGACCGCTTCGGGCCTGCCGGACGGTCAACGGATGCGCAATCCGCCCCGCAGCTCGACGCCTCTGAGCACGAATTGGTCGACCGATGCATCCACGGTCAGGGCCACGCCGCGCCGGGGTGCGCTGATAGATGGCCGCGGCTTGTCGGTCGCGACACGTACTCCGTAGATGCCCAGATCGTCGTGGACGTGTGAGGCACGGCGGCACCGCCCGAGCAGCATCAGGCGGTCGCCGGCAGACGCTTCGCGGACGGCCGGCGGAAGCGCGCCATAGCTCTGGATGGTCCCGACGTTCATGACCCGGCAGGAGCTGCGGCGAAGCGGCGGGACGGAGCCGGAAGGTGCTGCCCACCAGGCCGGTGCCCATGCGCCTGCATCTCCCACCACGAGCCCCGGGCGGACCACGACCCGCTTGGCGATGCGCAGGCCATCGACGCGTGGTTCGATGATCAGGGCCGGCCGCCGGCTGCCGCTCTTGAGGGTCGGCGGACCGGAGTCGCGGACGCCCGTGCGCCGGCAGCCGTTCTGGTCGCAGACCATGCTCGAGCTGGCGATACGCCGGCCGCCGATGGTGACGTCCCTGTCGATGATGGTCGTGCCGGTGCAGGTTCCCTGCACCACCAGGCGGTCACCAGGGGAGGCGGCGCGGATGGCTCGTTGCAGGTTGCCGCGGACCGCCCCGGTCGCCGTGTTGGTGACCTTGCAGGCGGCGGCTGAGGTGGCACTGGAGGCAGCGGGTACGCCCGACACCAGCATCGCCGCCGCCGCGGCGATGGCGAACACTCGGCCCAGGTGGCGGATGGGATGCGTCCTGGTCATGCCCACATCCTGTCCTATCAGAAGTACCAGTCGGTCACTGGTACCTGAATCCTGGTGTCGTCGGACACCACGTCGTCGGCCGCGTCGCTCAGGAGAACCAGAAGCCCGCGTCGATCCATCAGCGCACGCTGGTGACCATCGGCACGACCGTGGCTGTCGGCTTGTCCGCGCGGATAGGATTGGAGCATGGGCACGTCCCGAGCGGCGCCGGGGGGCCGGATCGCCCCGGTGCTCGAAACGATCCTGCCGCTCTTCGCGGCCGCCGTCTTCGTCATCGTCTGGGCCTACGTCGCAGTCACCGCCTTGACCGAAAGCTCGCTCGCGGCAGACACCTGGGCCTGGCTGAGCGGCCTCGACACGATCCCGGCCGTCATCGCCTGGCTGGCCATGCTGCCTCTGGGCTTCTTCCTGTGGGCCTGGCAGGCGGACCTCGAGCCACTCCTCATGGGCGTGGTCATGCTCGGCCTCCTGGCCTGGACCTGGGTTGCCTGGGCGGGGCTCGTCCGTGCCACGCGGCGCCGCCGCGGGGCCGCTAGCCGGTAGGCGCTCGAACCGCCACCGCGAACTCGGGCAGCGATGGATCGAAGGGTTCGCCCGCGACGTCGCCGTAGACCTCGTCCACGACCAGGCCGGCTGCCTCGACCTCCGCCGTCAGCGATTCCAGCGAGTAGTGCTGGAACCAGTTGAAGTACTCGGTCTCGCGGTCGCGTTCGACGATGAGGTACCTCTCCAGCACGACCTTGTCATCGTCGTATCTGAACGTGTTCTGGAAGCCGAAGTACGGCTGTGACGACCAGAAGCCGTCCATCATGCCCTCGCCATAGGCGGCCATCTCCTCCCAGGTCTCGTAGTAGGCCAGCGAGTAGACGTCGAACAGGAACGCGCCCCCGGGTGCGAGCAGGTCGCCCACGCGGCGCAGGAGCCGGCCACGCTGTTCGGGGGAGAGGGCGCAGTAGTCGCACATGATCATCGTGGCCAGGTCGTAGCCCGGCTCGATGTCGAGCGTGAGGTAGTCGCCCAGCCGGTAGTCGATCCCCAGTCCATCCTGCGCTGCCTGCTGGCGGGCGTACTCGATCGACCGCGGCGAGATGTCCACCCCGGTCACGGCCGCGCCGCGACGGGCGAGACGGTTGGCGTAGAGGCCCGGCCCGCAGCCCAGGTCGATCAGCCGTGAGCCCTCACCCAGCCCGAAGGTCGCGCTGATCCAGTCGACCGAGGCTTCGATGAACTCCGTGCGCCGCGAGGCCAGGTCGACGTCGCCGTCGAGGTGGTAGCGCAGCATCATCTCGGAGATGTCCGGTGACGACCACAGTGCGTCGGTGGTGTAGCGCGAGTAGACGTCGGGGCGCCGGCCGATGCGCTCGAGGGTCTCGAAGAGGGTCTCGCTCATGTCGTCTCCAGAGTCTCGAACGGTCGTTTCTGCTTGAAGCGGTGCTCGGGGATGGGGGCACCGGTCCGCTCGAGGGCGATGCGCCAACGCGGTGACGCACCCAGTGCCCAGCGCATGGCCAGCATGGAGCCTCGGCCGACCGCGTGCGCGCCGGGGCGGGGCTTGAGCCCGAGAGCACGTCGGATGCGCCGCGGGATGGTGGTCACAGCAGCGCTCGCCAGCAGTTGGTAGGCGAAGGTCACGAACGGGTCGAGTGGTGGCTCACGCAGGAAGTCGACCGCGTCACGCATGCCCGGTGACGGCGCCACGGCGGGGTGCTGGGCCACCCAGCGTGAGAGCTGCTCGGCGGTCTCAGGGATGGGGTCGGCATCGAGCAGGCGCCCGATGCGAGCCTGCTCGGCCACGAAGCGATCGGCCTCATCGTCGTCGAGGTGACGAGCGCCGAACTCCTGGAACGCGCTCAGGAAGGAGTCGGTCAGGGAGTTGTGGACCCAGGCGGCGAGCGCCGGGGCATCGGCCGAATAGGGCAGCCCCCGGTGCGACGTGCCCTGCACCGGCCGGTGCGCGCGACGGACGATGGCCACGGCGGCCTCGACCTCAGGCATGGCGCCGAACGACGTGGCGGTGACGTAGGCCGATGTCCGTGACAGTCGACCCAGCGGATCCTCGCGATAGCGGGAGTGGTCCGCGACCCCGGCGACCACCTCGGGGTGCGCCGCCTGGATGAGCAGGGCACGGATACCGGCGATGAAGCCCGAGACGTCGCCCATGACCTCCCAGCTGACCGAGTCCGGCCCGAAGAGGCCCGGGTCGCCGGCGTAGTCGAGCGTGTGCTCCATGGGGTCCCCCGCATGCGCGAAGAGGCTCACGGTGCGGCTGACGACGGTGATGCGCAGACGTTCGATCGGTGAGGTGGTCATCTCGCTGCCCACTGTAGACCGCATGCCCGGCATACTCGACCCATGCTGGCAGGAGTGGATTGGGGCGGAACGAAGATGGAAGTCGTGGCCATGTCCCCCGATGGTGTCGAGCACTTCCGCGAGCGCGAGGATACGCCGCGAGGGGACTACGACGCCTGCCTGGCCGTCATCGCTTCGCTGGTCGAGCGCGCACAGGCAAGGGTCGGTCGCTGCGAGGCGCGGCCTGGCCGTGGGCGGAGGCATGACCGTGGCTGACCTGCTGGCCGAGCGCTACGACTTCGGAGCGAGCTTGATCGTCGAGGCGGCTACCCTGGCGCAGCGCTACTACGAGTCCCAGGACTCGCTCACCGTGCGCTCCAAGGGCACCCAGGACGTGGTCAGCGAGGCTGACGTCGAGGTCGAGAAGCTCATCCGCGGGGCCATCGAGGCGCGCTACCCCCGAGACGCGTTCTTCGGCGAGGAGTTCGGCCACAACGATGTCGAGGGTGCTGAATCGATTTGGATCGTCGACCCCATCGATGGCACGCAGCCCTTCCTGAGCGAGCTTTCCTCGTGGTGCGTCTCCATCGGCTTCGCCCATCAGGGCCGGCTGGAGATGGGCTTCCTGGCGGCCCCCGCGCGCGACGAGATCTTCATCGGCCGGGTCGGCCACGGTGCCACGCTCAACGGACGACCCATCCATGTGTCCGACTCGACCAGCCTCGACGACGGGCTGCTTTCGATCGGCATGTCGCCCAGGATCGGGCCCGAGGAGATCCTGCCCATGTTCGATCGATTGCTGCGGCAGGGCGTCGTCTACTACCGCGAGGGCTCGGGCGCGTTGTCGCTGGCGTACGTGGCTGCCGGGCGATTGATCGGCTACATCGAGTCGCATCTCAACTCGTGGGACGGCGCCGCCGGCGTGGCCATCGTCCAGGCTGCCGGCGGCCGCGTGAACGACTTCCTGACCCCCGAGTCGCTCTTCCACGGCGCGCCCATCATCGCCACCAACGAGGCGCTCTACCCCGCCCTCGAGGCGGTCCTGCCCGACCACCTGCGCTAGGCGGCTCGTCAGCCGAAGAAGGCGACCAGGGCGCCCCGGCCGCCGCGTGCACGAAGTCGGAGCTCCGAACCAAGCCCCAGGAGGGCAAGCACCACGGCCATCGGCATGAGGAGCAGGCCGCTGCCATCCCCGGTGATGACGACGCTCGCGACGGCGCCGAGACCGATCAGCCAGGCCTCGTTCACGCAGGCCTGGTCGTGGCACGGGAAGAAGCCACCCTGGCTGATGCCGTTGCTGGCCATGGCCAGCCACAGCAAGGCCACGGCCGGAGCCCCGAGTGCCACGACTGTTCCTGCCAGACCCGCCAGCCAGGTGACCCACAGGCCCGGCCAACTCCGCCCATCGTTCGTCATGTCTCCACCTCCCTGTTCGGCCCGAACCTGGCCCAGAGCCGCAGCGTCGTGCCGAGCGCCAGGGCCGCGGCGATGCCTGCGACCAGCAACAACAACTCCCGCGGCTCCCAGCTCAGTCGGCCGGTCGCGTCCAGGATGGCCAGGCAGCTGAACCACGCGGCCGTGACCAGGCTCGCGCCCAGTGCCACCAGGAGCGCCCTGGTCGTCGACCACGTCGCCAGCACGATGAGCACCATGGTGGTGGCGACGAACACCAGGGTCATGAGGCCGATGCTCCGGTACTGATCGACGCACGCCTGGTCGTGGCAGGCCAGCCCTGCTCCCTGCTGGACGCTCGCTTCGGCGAAGCCCCACGCCAGGCAGCCCCCGAGCATCACCGGCACCGCGATGAGCACACCGGCGATTCCCGCGATCCAGGTCAGGACCAGGCCGGCCCAGTTCAGGATCTGCCAACGCCGTGGCTTCTCGGTCTCGGTCATGCCCTGACCATCAGCCTGAGGACTCCCCCGCGCATCAGGTCCCGCCTCAGTCCGGCCCTCATTCCCCCGTGATCGCCCCTGACGGCCGTTATCCTACCAATGGTAGGATAACGGCATGGCCATGAAGAAGGTCTCGGTCACGCTCGACGCAGACCTGGTAGCAGAGATCAAGGCCGAGGTCGGGGAGCGCGGCTTCTCGCGCTACCTCAACGAGGCGCTGGCGCGGCGGCGTCAACGTGAGCGGCTCGAGCAGCTCGAGCGTGAGCTGGCCGACGAGTTTGGGCCGATTCCTGATGAGGCCAGACGGTGGGCCGAGTCCCTCGATTGGCCGGAGGAGCGGGACGCTTGAGGCGGAGACTCGTTCTGGACGCGGGGGCGCTGATCGCCCTGTCTCGCGGCGACATCAAGGTGCGGGCCGCGCTGGCCTCGGCGCTCGTTCGTGGATACGAAGTCATCGTGCCCACGCCTGTCGTGGCCCAGGTCCACCGAGGAGGGCCCGACCGCGCGCGTACTGATCGTGTGCTCGGCGAGGTCAATTCATTCTTGCCCACCAGCCTTGAGTCGGCACTGCATGCCGGGGAGCTGTTGGCCCGGGCCAGGATGTCGGACGCAGTCGATGCCATCGTCGCTGCGGAGGCGCTAGCCGATGAGCCATCGATGGTCCTCACGAGTGACTTCCACGACCTGGCCCGCCTCGTGGAGGCGGGCCATCGATCGCGAGTTGAGGTCGTCGGTATCTAGCGCGTCAGTCGACGAGATACTCGTAAGTGATGATCATCTCGTCGCCGGGCTCGACCGAGATCGGCCAGCGCATGATGTTGCCGGCCTCGAGCTGCGGCTGGATGGAGGCCTGCAGCTCCTCTGCCTGCGGCGGCAGGAAGTCGACGACGTCCATGTGCACCGTGGTCGGGGTGAAGTTCTCGATGGTCAGCGTGACCTCGTACTGGTAGTCGAAGCGGCCCATGTCGACCGCCTGCTGGGTCTGCTCACGCTTGACGCGCACGTCCTGCAGGTGGCCGATGGTCACGCTGCCCTCGCCGCCGACCGGCGTGAGTTCGATGAAGTCACTGCCGATGAAGAGGCCGTCCTGGTAGTTGCGCACGACGCCCTCGCTGAAGGGCTGGTCGCTCTCGTTCTTGACCTTGTAGATGACGGTGACCTGCTCGTCGGTAGGGGCGTTCCAGATGTGCAGCCGACGCGCCGGCAGCTCCTGTCCCACCAGCTGGGCGTAGATGGTGTCGCCGGGCTCCGCGGTCAACTGCCCGATGTCATAGGTGTGCTGGATGTCGACCTGCCCCACGGGTGCGGAGACGGACAGTGTGTCCGCCATCTCGAAGCCGGCCAGCTTCTGGTTCAGCGACAGCTCAGCGGCAGGGGCGATGGGGCTGCTCAGATCGACCATGCCGGCGACCAGCTGGGTCTCGACGTCGTCGAGCTCCAGAGCGTTGTCGCTGATCTCTGCGAAGTAGTCGAGCTCGACCGTCTCGTCGGTGTCGGCCCCGACCCACATGTCGTAGGTGGGCCGCCAGCTCACGCCACCAAGGAGGTACTCCATGGAGATGTCGCGCAGCTCGGAGTCGGTGGCGGACTGCCACTTTATCGTGGGCTGTCCGGTGCGGTGGTCGAGACGGTAGTTGGCCACCCGCTGGCCGTTCTCGCGCAGCACGAGCGTGTCCGCGTAGACCGTCGGCGGCAGCACGATGCGCACGTCGACGCCGCCGGGGAGTGCTACCTCGTCGCGGGCGTAGGCCACGTTGTTGAGGAACACCGCGACCCGGTCGGGGGCGCTGGTGTAGCTGATCTGGTCGTCGACCTTGGCGGCCGCAGCGCCGGCCGTGGCGCCCACGAGGACGCTGGCGGTGATGGCGACGGTGACCGGGGTGCGGAGTGGTGCTGATAGCGCACGCATGGTGGGCTCCCTTCGTTGGGCGCGCCGGTCCAGCGTGGCGCGCGCTCAGACCAAAGACGACGGCGCAGGCAGACGAGTTCCGTCGCGTGGTGGCGCAACGCACCGCACCCCCTCTGAGGAGAGCCGGGGGATCGGCCACGACGTTGGACGCAGTACCGCATCTCGCTCGAGACGCCCGAGTAGCCCCCGCCGACTCGGCCGCCTGCGGCGCTTGCTGATCAACGGGGTGAGGGCCCGATAGCCCGGCTTGCGCGCAGCCATGGCGGCGACGACCGGACATCAGCCGTTCATGGCGGTTCGGGTCGTCCTGGGCTAGTCCGGCCAGCCCACGTTCGAGCCACGCGGCTGGGCATACGTCGGACCGGCCGGGCCCTCTACGCTATGCGCCGGGTGCGCGGAAGCTCGGCGACAGCTTGGCGGCGTCGTCGATCTCCTCGGGCGTGAGGAGCACCGTCGTGCGAACTCCCATGGCACCTGACGCCGAAGCCGTCATGGCACCGGCCGCCGCTGCCGCGTGGTCGGGCAGGTCCGCGATCAGGTAGAAGTCGTCACTACCGAACCCGAAGTAATACGCCTCGACGGTGCCGCCGAGCGACGTGATGATCTGTTCGGCCACCTCACGGCGGCGCGTGCCTCCCTCGGCAAGGACGCCGCGTGCACCCTCGGATGTGTAGCTGCCCGTGAACAGGAACTTCGCCATTTCTGCCTCCTACCGCGTGGTGTCCGTGCGGACACGCAGACGTCGCGGCGAAGTCAGAGTAGGGCCCGCGTGGATGATGTCAACGACGGGCGGACGCCCGGGACCATCAGTGAACGCGATGGCATGTACATCGCAGCCCGTCCCCGTCCCTCTTGCGCCGGTGCTGACGCAGAACGGCCGACGCTCAGACCGACACGTCCCGGTCCGCGTCGATGCCCAGGGCCAACGCCCCCTGCCGGTAGCCCAGCGCCTCGGGGGCCGGACGGCCCGGACGCGTGCATTGCCATGGCGGTGACGACCAGACATCACCCGCTTCACGTGGCGATTTGGCGGCATCGTCTGCGAGTGCCGTAGACGCCCGCGAGAGAATCGTGTGCAGCGGGAGGCTGTGAAGTCCGGCTCGCGTACGTTGACCCGCCTGAGTCGCTTCGAGCCACTGGCGAACCCGACCCGCGCAGGAGGGGGAGGCCATGCGATCCATGAGGTGGGTGCTGGCGGCGGTCGTAGCGCTGCTACTGACCGCGTCGTCCGTGCCCGGCCAGGCCGACGGCAACGAGGTCGAGTCCGGGGTCGAGCACGACCCGTTGTACGAGGCGCTGGACGCCGAGTGCGCCAGGATCGCGAGACTCCCCTCTGGAAGGGCAGTCCAGGATGAAGGATTCCATCTGCTGGAGGGGCTGGACGCTGAGCGGAGTCACCTCGAGTGGCAGCTGGAGGGAGCCCGGAAGGCCCTTGCGGCGACGGGGCCAAGCGATGGTCAGCTTACCCCGTGGCAACGCACGGTGACCGAGGAGATCGAGGACTTCGAACAGCAGCTGGCGTTCATCCGGCTATCGCGCACGGTGATCGATGAATGCCTCGCAGGTCGCTACCAGGAGCTCGTTCGCCTTTGGGGCGCGGAGACCGAGCCGGGTACCCTTCGCGCTAGCTGGGACAAGGCCACCTGCACGGACACGCCCGGAGTCGAAGTGGCCAGGGCGGGCGCCCTGGACCTGACTCTCGGAGATGGCGGGGTTTCCGGGATCGTCCGCTGGATCTCGAAGCCAGAGCAGTCGGAGGAGGAAGCGGGCGCAGGGACCGCGGGCAGGGAGATCACCCTCGACGTCAGGGGGGCGTACGAGCATGATGGGACTATCCAGCTCATGCTGGCGAGACCCGAAGCACTGGACGAGTTCCGTTTGCGCGGGGAGGTCGAGTTCACTCCGATGGGCCTCAGGGGGAGTGGCGAGATCCGGTACGGGATCACGTTGGAAGGCTGCAACATCGGTCCGGACCCGGACGTGTGCGTGCACCAGGTCAGTTGTTCCGGACGGTGGACGAGTCAGTAGCGGATGCTCCGCATGCCCGCGCTGCGCCTGTCGAGAGGCTGGCCGCAGCTCCGCGCCCCGGTCCCCAAGGAACATGGCCATGGCGGCGCCGACAAGAGATCTCCCTCTATTCATGGCGGTTTGGCATCGCGGGTTGATGGACAGCCGCGAGAGAATCATGGGTAGCGGGAGGCAGCGAGACGCGGTCCACACCCTGGCCGCCTGGACCGCGCCGAGCCACTGGCGAACCCGGCCCGCCTAGCAGAGGGGGTAGGCGATGCAGCACATGCGTGAAGAGGTACGAGTGGAGGCACCCGTCGAGCACGTCTGGAAGTTCTACTGCGACACATCGAACTGGCCTGACTTCATGCCACGGGCCAAGTGTTCGGATTTCAGCGGGCCGCTGGACAAGGTCGGGACGACGTACGTCGGGGGCATGCGGCTGATGGGCTACGAGTTCAAGACGACCTACGAGATAGTCGAGGTCGAGCCGCAGCGGCTCATCCACGAACACACCGACGACGGTCCCATGGACAACTACTGGCGGTTCGACTCCGACGGCGATGCGACCAAGGTCGTCATCGAGTCCGACTACGAGATGCCGGGCAAGGTGCCGGGCTTCATCAAGGACCTCATGAGCAAAGCCTGGATCGAGCGGAACATGCGCCAGTCGCTGGCCGACTTCAAGGCCCTCGCCGAGGCGAAGGTCCCGGCGCACGCCTAGCCTAGCCGCGGCTGCATGAGGCCCATCCATGAGGATGGGCCTCCCCTCGCACATGGGGGCGCGCGAGCGCCCCCGCCGGGCTCAGTCTTCGAGGCCGGAGGCTCAGCGGCGATGCCATGGCTGCGACGACCAGACATCGCCCTCAATGCGTGGCGGTTCGGCTACTCCTCCTCGAACAGGAACACGATCGTCTCGGCGATGGTCAGCCAGTCATCGGCGGGCGGGCCGCCTGTCGTGCTGCACCAGAGCCACGTCGATGACAGCACAGACGAAGTCGCCGTCGTACAGGTAGATCAGGGCGTCCGAAGTCGGCCCGCAGAGGGTCTGGTCACTCGATCGGGATCGAGAGGGGGGCGCCTTCCGCGTACAGCGTCGCCGCGAGGATCACCACCTCATCGTCGGTCGTGTTCGCCCCGAAGTGCTGAAGGTCTGGGTTCTCGACGATGCTGTCGCCGGTCTTGAGCGTGTACGTGGCCGGGCCGACGGGTTCGCTGGAGCCATCTGCGTGGATGATCGTGCCCTCACCCGAGATGATCGTGTACTCGAGCGCTCCGCGGACGATGCGTGCGATCTGCCAGCCGGCATGCGTGTGCGGGGCCAGCTCCGCGCCGGCAGGGATGCGGTACTGCCACAGCCCCAGCTCCTCACCCGGGGCCGAGCTCGGTCGTGCGAGTCCCAGATCGGTGCGGGTGATACCGACCTCCTCGATGGCGGGTCCACCGGTCTCCACGACGGCCACGCCGGGTTCCGCATCGGATCTCTTGCTGCTCTTGTCCTTCGTGTCCTTCTTGTCGAGCTTGATCTTCTTGCCATCAGAGAAGTAGAGCGCGTGCACCCAACTGTCGTCTGCGAGGTGCTCTGTCACAGCCGAGCCCGTGGCGCCGTAGAACTTGCCCGATCCGCCCAGGATCGGCCGAGTCGTGACGTTGCCGGTGGCGATGGTGGGGCCCTGGGCCGGGTAGAGGGCGCTGCCACCGACCACGACCTGATCCACGTCGCCATCGCCGAACGAGAAGACGAGGGTGCTGATGCGGATCTCGTCGCCTTGCGCCGGCACATCCACCGCGGTCGTCGTCAGTGTCGCGTCGAGGCGGCCGATCACCTGGCCGTCCTCAGCGGTCGTCTCGGTCGAGGTGACCCGGAGGTCCCCCAACTGGTGACCATCAGACGCGGCATTCGTGAGCGTGACGACGACCGCGTCGTGGTAGACAGAGAGCGATTCCTTCTCACGTGCCGCGCTCACCGGGGCGGCCAGGACGACGAGCAGCAGTAGGCTGGTCAGGAGCGCGGTGAAGTACAGAGGCTGGAAACGGCTGTGCACTGGCTGATCTCCGAAGTCGGTTGGATGACGGAGTGGCAATCATCGGGCAGCGACGGCCAGCGGGCAAGTCGCCGGGATAGGCTCGGAGTCCCCCGACCCGATGCCTCCTCGGTCTTCACCCTCCTCTCACGACCCAGCGGGTCGAGTGCCCCGCACATCGCCGGGACCCGCCCCCTACGCCCTGGCCAGCTTCTTGTAGCGGATGCGGTGCGGCTGGTCGGCCGCTGTCCCCAACTCCTTGCGCCGGAAGGCCTCGTAGTCGCTCACGTTCCCCTCGAAGAAGCGCACTTGGGAATCGCCCTCGAAGGCGAGGATGTGGGTCGCGATCCGGTCGAGGAACCAGCGGTCGTGGGAGATGACCACGACGCAGCCCGGGAACGACTCCAGGCCGGCCTCGAGCGCTCGCAGCGTGTCCACGTCGAGGTCGTTGGTCGGTTCGTCGAGCAGCAGCACGTTGCCACCCGTCTGCAGCAGCTTGGCGAGGTGCACCCGGTTCCGCTCGCCACCCGACAGTTGGCCGACGAGCTTCTGCTGGTCGGTGCCACGGAAGTTGAACGATGAGACATAGGCGCGGGCCGGGACCTCGCGTGCCCCGGTCTTGATGAACTCGGCACCCTGGGTGATCTCCCCGAATACCGTCTTGTCGGCGGCCAGGTCGTCGCGCTCCTGGTCGACATAGCTCAGCGCGACGGTGTCACCGATCGCGATCGACCCGGCGTCGGGTGCCTCCTGCCCGACGAGCATCCGGAACAGCGTCGTCTTGCCGGCGCCGTTGGGTCCGATGATCCCGACGATGCCGGCCCGCGGCAGCGAGAACGTCAGGTCCTCGATGAGCAGCTTCTCGCGGTAGCCCTTGCGCAGGCCGGCGACATCGATGACCTTGTCACCGAGCCGCGGCCCCGGGGGGATGGCGATCTCGAGCTCGCGGGCGCTGGCCTTGTCGTCGTTCGCCTCGGCCAGGAGTCGCTCGTAGGCTGACAGTCGAGCCTTGCCCTTGGCCTGACGCGCCTTCGCACCCATGCGCACCCATTCGAGCTCGCGCGCGAGCGTCCGCTGCCGGGCATCGACCTGCTTCTGCTCGGTCGCCAGCCGCGCGAGCTTCTGCTCGAGCCAGCTCGAGTAGTTGCCACTGAACGGGATGCCGCGGCCCCGGTCGAGCTCAAGGATCCACTTGGCCACGTTGTCGAGGAAGTATCGATCATGGGTGATGGCGACGACGGTACCGGCGTATTCGGACAGGAAGCGCTCCAGCCATTCGACCGACTCGGCATCGAGGTGGTTCGTCGGTTCGTCGAGCAGCAGCAGGTCCGGGTGGCGCATGAGCAGTCGTGCGAGCGCCACGCGGCGCTTCTCGCCGCCGGAGAGCGTCCTGACGTCGGCGTCGTCGGGCGGGCAACGGAGCGCGTCCATCGCGATGTCGACGTTGCGCTCGAGGTTCCACGCGTCCGCGGCTTCGATGCGGTCCTCGAGGACCGCCTGCTCGGCGCCGATCGCGTCGTAGTCGGCGTCGGGATCGGACCAGCGGGCCATGACCGCGTTGTACTGGTCGATGAGCGACTGGACCTCGCGGACGCCGTCGAGCACGTTGCCCTTGACGTCCTTCGCGGAGTCGAGCCCGGGCTCCTGCTCGAGGTATCCGACGGTGAAGCCCGGGGTCAGCCGAGCCTCGCCGTTGTAGCCGTCGTCGAGCCCGGCCATGATCTTGAGCAGGCTCGACTTGCCGGCGCCGTTGGGCCCGATGACCCCGATCTTGGCGCCGGGATAGAAGGACAGCGAGATGTCCTCCAGCACGGTCCGGTCGGGCGGATAGTGCCGGGCGAGCTTGTACGCGGTGTAGATGAATTCGGCTGGCATGAGGCTAGGGTAGCGACCCTCCGCGGGGCAGCGCCTCGGGCTCGGTCGACACGGACCGTGCGCGTCCTCAGCCCGCCTGGCTCATCCTCCGCGCCCCGGCCATCGGGTCAAGCGCCGGACGGACCTGGGTCCCGCCTGGCCATGGCGGCGACGACCAGACCAAACCCGCTATTCATTATGTTTGCTGAAGCCAGCCGACCCCTGTGCTAGTCCTCGCTCGCGCCTACCCCTCGACGGGCAGGAACTCGAAGGTCTCGGCGATGGAGAGCCAGTCGGGGTTGGGAGCCTCCTCGCCACCACACGTGATGCCGTAGATCGTCGAGTCGTCCTGCAGCAGGAACTGCGTGCCCGCGAACGGTGTGGGTCAGTCTGGATCGACGAAGGTGTGATCGATGCGAACCGCCTCGCCCGCTGGAAGCGTCACGACGGTAACCGTCGCGCCGCCAGGGTATCGATCGTCGGCCTGGAGGCGGGCGACGTGCTCTGCCACCAGTGAGTCGAGTGGGACGATCGCAGCCATGACCTCGACCCCGCAGTAGCCTGGGACTTCCTGGGGGCCCACGTACGGCATCGCCAGGACGGGTGACTCCTCGCTGACGGCCTCGTAGAGCCAGCTGAGATCAGCGGCATAGGTCGAGTCGGTCACGTTGCTGAGCATCTCGCCTAGCGAGCCGGCATCGAGCCCAGACCGGCGGACCCAAGCCCAATCATCGGGAAACGCCAGCGCGAAGCCAGCACCGGGCACCTCCACTCGACCACCCAGGCCAACCGGTCCGGGCGACGGTTCCCGTGCCACCACCCCAGTCCCTAGTACTAGGACCAGCAGCCCTGCCAGCAGTCCGACTCGCTTGCCCACCACGTCCCCCATCCTGCTTGTCGTCACATCCTCTGCACCCCGCTCAGCGGGTCAAGGGCCGGACGGCCCGGCGGCGTGACGGAGCTGGAGCGCGATCAGTCCGGATCGAACGAAGCGGCGAGCGTCTGGAGCGCGGTTACCGCATCAGGGGCGTTGGAGGCCCGCCGATCACCGGACGGCCCCGAGGCCACGGCCTGCCACTCGCCGGATGGACGATCTCCCGAGCCATCGGACGAGACGTAGTGCACGCCGGAACAGCACCCACCCATCAGGCAGCCGGTCCTCTGTTGCCAGCCAGGCGCTCGTCAGCCGATCGGGAACGGTCCCGTCTCGTCGGACCGTGGTCTGGCCGAACGCCGTCGCGACCGTCGCCAACTTCGCCCATACCATCACGTCACCCCTGCCCGAGCGACCGGCACTCCCGGTCAGTACTCCCATAGTCCGCGCCTCGGTCAGCGGGTCAAGGGCCGGACGGCCCGGCGGCATGCGTGGCCATGGCGGCGACGACGAGACCAAACCCGCTATACATGGCGATTCCGTGCGGCCCACTGGAGCTTCGTGGACGCCCGCGAGAGAATCGTCGTAGCGGGAGGCAATGACGCGCGGCCCCAGCCCTGGCCGCCTGGACCGTGCCGAGTCACTGGCGGACCCGACCCGCGCTTGTGAGGGGGATGTCATGCGTACGTTGCGGCTGTCCCTGGTCGGGACGGTCATCGTGATGCTGCTCGGCGGGCTGGGCAGCACGGTGCTCGCGCACGATGAGATGCCTGGCGTCGGCGTCGAGGTCTTGGGCGACCTCGGCGCCATCCCAGGCGAGGCCATCCCCGAGGACGCCGTCCGTGTCGCGTTCGCTCGGACTAGCATCGAGCCGGGCGTGACCGGCGAGGTCGGCTCGGCCCAGCCCCATGAATGGGCCAGCCTGGAATGCGTCCAGCACGGTTCGCTCACGTTCACGGACAGCGACCGGACAGTGATCTGGCGGGTGGGCGAAACGACCGAGGACCTCCCCGCTGGGACGACCGCCAGCGTGAACACCGGGGATCTCGTGCTCTTCTATGACGGCGGGGCCGGGAGGAGTTTCGCGAACGCGGGGCCCGAGACGTACGTGACGTACTCCGTGGCGGTCGGCGACAGTGATGACCCGGCGGAGCCACCGGTCCTGCCCCCCGGCGTCTCCTGGCGGCTCCTCGTCTTCGACGTGCTGGCACCCGAGACCGTGGATCTCTGGTTCACGACACCGGTCGCGGTGGCGTTCGAGCGACTCGCGTTCTACCCCGGCGGCCAGCTCGTGCTTGGGTCTGACGAGGCCGGGTTGCTGCGCCTCCTGGCGCTCGAAGAAGGTCGCCTGGAGAGCGGCTTCGCGGCCCCATCCGAGGTCGCCGGGGCGCTGACCGACTCGGTCAGGTTCATCGCGCCCGACGCCGACATTCTCACGTCGGGATCATTCGCGGACGACACGGTCTACGTGATCCGAAACGAGTCGGACGAGCCTGCGATTGTCCTGAGCGCCACGCTGACGCATGTTGATGGGACCACGGAGGCCAAGCCCGCCGAGTAACCCCATCGCGCCGCCTCGGCTGCCTGCCGCCCTGCCCCATCCTCCGCGCCCCGCTCAGCCGGTCAAGGGCCGGACTGACTGGTGGCATGGGTGGCGGCAGGCTACCCGGCATCACGTGGTCCCTTCGGCACTGTCGGTCCGAGTGGACACCTCGGTATCGTCGAGCCGCCATGGCGGACCCGCTGGAGCCTGACACGCGGCCGGACGAGCCGCACATCACAAACCCATCGATGCGCGAGGCGGAAGAGCCGGACCTAGCGCGCGTGGCCGAGGAGTGGAGGCGAGAGACACGCCAAGCGAAGGACCAGCGGAACGCCGAAACCGAGGAGTGGCTGAAGGCGTTCGAGGCCAAGCATGAGAACCCGAGGGACACCTTCCTCGGGCTGCTACTGCATGGTTGCTGTTGGTGGTCCCTCATGAGAATGGCGTGCGCCACCCTGCTGGTCGTGTTCGTCGCAGCTTGGGCCCGGCGTGCGAGGGGGTAGCACCTCATCGCGCCGCCTCGGCTACCTGCGCCATGGCGGCGATGACCAGACATAACCCGCTATTCATGGCGATTCTGGAGTAGTGGTCAGTGGCTAGCCCGCCTCGGCGGGCAGGAACTCGAACGAGTCGGCGATGGAGAGCCAGCGGTCGTCGAAGCCGTGGTAGCCAAAGCAGCCAATCAGAGCTTCGGGGCCGTCGGTAGCGAGAGCGGTCTCGAAATCGATCAAGAACGTCGAGTTGTACGTCGCCCTGCCGGTGTCCGCTCGGGTGACGTAGTCGATGCGGTGAGACGGGCCGGCCGGCAGCATCAGCTCCGACACGGTCGGCCCCTCGGCCAGCCCAGGGTCGCCTCTCGCGTGATCGAGTGCGCCGGCGAGGACGTCATCGAGCGAGCTGCCGACGGGCAGATCCGTGGATTGGACCAGGCACGTCGTGGCCGGCCACCCATCGGGCTCGACCGGTCCGAACACCAGGGCGTGGAACGCGTACCCCTGGTCCGACAGCGCGCTCAGTTGCTCCAGCATCGTCGCGGTCGTATCGACCCAGCGCGGATGTGTCTGACGGACGAGGTCAAGGTTCTCCTCCGCGCTTGCCTCGTTCGGGTCAAGGATGACCCAGTCGTCCGGAAAGGTCAGTGCAAATCCTGGAGCGATAGCCTCCAGGCGACCGCCCATGCCGGCCGTGTCGCGGGGGCGGAGCCACTCGAGTGACTCGGCGATAGCGCGCCACCTATCCGGGGTCGGATGCGGACCTTCACACGTGAGGATGACGCTCCAGGCATCACCGCCGATCATGAAGCCCTCGCGGTAGAGCGCCACCTCGTCCGTGTCTGGCGGCACGACCTGCCATCGATAAGTGACGGCGGGGCCGGCCGGGAGCTCGGTCTGCGAAATGCCCTCGTACGCATGGACACTGGGCTCTGCCCTGATGGCCGCATCCAGCCCTCCGTAGAACCCCGGGTCGAGGACCTCTTCTCCGTCCCACGGGACCACGTCCAGATCGCAAGCGTCGCCCGATGGCGACATCAGGAAGAGTTCTGACTCAGTCTCCTCATCGAGCAGGCCGACCTGCGCGCCGGCGGCCTGCAACTGGGCGTCGAGTTCCACGGTGAGGTCGAAGGCGATCCAATCGGTCGGGATCGATACGGCGATGCCGTGCCTGGGCATCTCCACGCGCCCACCGAACCACGGTGGAGGCTGCGACTCTGACGCCACCACCCCAGACCCCAACGACAGAACCATCAGTAGCGCCAGCAACCCGACTCGCCTGCCCATAACGTCTCCATCCTCCGCGCCCCGCGCCGCGGGTCAAGGGCCGGACGGCCCGACGGCCATGGCGGCGACGACCAGACCAAACCCGCTATTCATGGCGATTTCGGAGTCGCGTTCGCGCCAGCGTGCTGACTGCGTTGGTGACCCCTCACGCTTGGCCTGATGCCCGCGCTCAGCGGTAGCCGAGGACGAGCGTTAAGAACAACAACAGGATGACGAAGAAGCTCACGGCGGCGAGGACGAAGCTCACGAGACCGACGATCAACCACGCCCCGAGGCCATGGAGCCCCATTCGACGACCGGTCCCGAGGATCACCAGCGGGACCAGGATCAGCCCAAGTAGCCCCAACCCGAGCCCGAGGTCGATACCTGCCGCTGAGTCCACCACGGCACCGACTCCGGAGAGCAGGAACCAGGCGCCGATGAGCGTAGCCGTGGCCAGGACAGTGGTCGCCGATGCTGCCTTGGAGCGGTCCCGGAGCGCGTTGTACAGCCCCTCGCCCACCCAGCCGTACAGCCTCAAGTCATCACTCACGGCACCGCTCCCCGCGATGGTCTGCATCGCGATCAGGTTTGTGCCCGACCATCCGCCCATCCTCCGCGCACCGGCCAGTGGGTCAAGGGCCGGACGGCATGCATCGCCATGGCGGCGACGATCAGACATAATCAGCTGTACATGGCGATTCTCGATTGGCGCTCGAGAGCCGATGGACGCCCGCGAGAGAATCGCAGGTAGCGGGAGGCGATGAGACGCGGCCGAGCAATGTCCGCCTGGACCGCCCGAGCCACTGGCCAACCCGGCCCGAGGATGAGAGGGGGGACTTCATGCGCACGTTGCGGCCGTCACTGGCGGCGATCATCATCTTGGTGCTGGCCATGACATCGGGCAGCGCGGTCTTGGCCCAGTCGGACGACGCGCCTGCCGCCTGGGTCGAAGCGACGAGCATCGCGCATCCCTGCGTCGGACTCGGGGAACCCGAGGAGTACATCGAGGAGACGCACGTGACCCGTCTCCGAGGCTCGGCTCTCGACTGCAGCATGGACCTTGGCGACGCCCGCCTGAAGGGCACTGCGGATATGAGCTGGAACTACGACTGCTACGACGCGGTCGGGGCCGGCTGCGTGCGTTGGGGCTCCGTGGTGCTGACTGGGCCCGATGGCACATGGGAGGGTACGTTCAGCGGCGTAGAGAGCCCCGCAGGGTCCGGTGCTTCCTTCTCTGCTGAGTACATCGAGCTCGCGGGCAGGGGTGCCTACGATGGGCTTGCGTACGTGGGTCAGGCAGCCAACCAGTTCAGCACTTCTGGACGGTGGTTCGGCATCGTGTACGAAGGCGAGTTGCCGTCTCCGTCCGCCGAGTAGTCGCATCGCGTCGCCTCGGCTGCTTGCGGCTCAGGATCGGCGTGCATAGCCACGGCGGCGACGACCAGACCAAACCCGCTATACATGGCGATTCCTGTTAGCGAGTCGGGTCAGGTCGGCAGTTCGGCCAGCACGTCCTCGATGGCCATCCCACCGCTGCCACTGACGATGAACAGGACACCGCGAACGGTATACATGAACGACCACGTCGAACCGTCATCCGCCTCCTCCGCGTCATCCGTCCAGACGGTACGTTCACCGTAGGTCCGAGTCGGCCACTCCGAGAGCGGCGGGGTCACAGAGGTGCCCATCTCGCTGCGCATGATCTGTACCAGTTGCTCCATCACGACTACGGGCGGGACTCCAGCAACTCGGATGGCCTCAACGACGTACTGCTCCGGCACCGACCGGTCAGCCGTACGCGCATGTGCCACCTGCAGGTCCCTGAACTCCTGTCCGAGGTCGGAGATCAAGCGTCGGAACAACCGGCGAGCGTCTTCCTCGGTCAGCACCAGAGACGAGCTGCTCTCGACGGACAGCGGAGTATCGCCGATCACGTGCGGCAGCAGGGAGATCACCTGGTCGGACGGGAGCGGCAGGGTCTCGACGGTCTCGGCGATGGAGAGCCAGTCGTCGTCGGGGCGTTGGAAAGCTGAGCACGTCATCGTCAAGATGTCGCCGCCGACGTCGATCAGATACATCGTGACGGGGCCCCAGACGTCACGGTCGTAGGCATTCTGGGCGGTCGCTCGAAGTACCAGACCGGGACCGGTCGGCACGTCCACCGGCATCGGCGGGTCGGCATCCACCATCGACTCCGCGTCCACCATCGTCTGGTACAGACCTTCGGCGAAGGCATCGAGCCGCCAGCCTTCCCCGAGCCTTGGATAGAACAAGCAGCTCTCCGTCTCCGCGAGGGAGCACACTGAGGACGAGAGGTCCATACCCAATAGCGGGAAGGATCCCTCAGCGGCCAAGAGCGAGAGGTTCATGTGCAGGCACGAGAGCCCAGCTGCAGTCAGTCCACCATCAGGCGAGTCCATGGCGCGGACCTGTGAGTCGATGTCGGCGCCAGGGTCGAACGCCACCCAGCCCTCGGGGAGGGTGACCGCGAAGCCGTACTCAGCGATCTCCACGCGCCCGCCCATCCACGGCGGAGGCGAGGCATCCTCCGCCCGCGCGGACCCGAATACAGTCGCCAGCAGACTGACCACAAGCAGCGCCACGCTCGCCAGCTGTCGCATTCTCGTACCTGTGCGGATGCCCTCATCCTCCGCGCCCCGCTCAGCGGGTCAAGGGCCGGACGGCCCGGCGTCCATGGCGGCGACGACCAGACATAACCCGCTATACATGGCGATTCGTACCGTCCGCTCGGCCGAGCTACGCTCCGGCGGGCAGGAACTCGAAGGTCGCGGCGATGGACAGCCAGTCATCCTCGGGTGCTCCTCGCGAACAGCCGAGGAAGTACCACCGGTGTCCATCACCGAAGAGGTACATAGCGTATCGGTCAGCGGTCTCCAGCGACGCCCAGTCGGGGTACCCGCCGGGCTCGCCCCAGAAGTTCGCGTCTGAGGGCACCAGGTCCATGGTGACCCGTCCGACGCGTCCAGCCGGCAGGTCGATGACCGCGCCGGTGACGTTCCTGGCGGCGAGACTGTCGTCCCATCGCGAGACCAACGCATCGAGCCAGTCGTCAATCGACTCGACCGGCAGGACCGGCTCAACGACGGACGAGTCAAAGACCTCACAGTAGCCACCCGGCCCCGAGGAGGTCAGGCCCGGCAAGTACGGGGGGTGATCCAGCATCCCAATGACCTCCCACCCGTCGGGGAAGGCGATGGCGATTCCCAGATCCGGGAAGGTCCGGATGGTGGCGGCAGGCTGCCCCGTCACCTCCGGGCTCGCCGACGGTGACTGCGCCGTGATGGCGCTCGACGTCGTGGCTAGGAGACACGCCACCGCAACCGAGATGATGAGCCGTCGCATGATCGACTCCCGTGCGCGATGCCCCCATCCTCTCCGCCCCGCTCAGTGGGTCAAGGGCCGGACGGCCCGGCGGCGTGCCATCGCCATGTACGGGCGATGACCAGACCAAACCCGCTATTCATGGCGATTCTCGCTTGGGGCGGAGTTCGCAGCAACGGCTCGTGGGACGCCTGCGCCTCGAGAATCGTCTACCTGGTACAGGCGGGATCGACTCGTCAGCGTGAGAATCGAGGGAGAGACCATGGGAACGATCAGGATCGGCATCATCACGCTCCTCACCATCGGCCAGCTGGCGGGCTCAGCGGTCAGTGTCGCAGCGCAGGACGATGAAGCCGTCGTCGTGAGCGGGGGCATGAGTCCGATTGGCGGCGCGAGCGTGCCGTGCGAGCTGGAGGAGGATTTCACCGAACTCGACGACGGCACGGCCAGCTGGACCTGGTGCTTCGGTCTCGTGATGGACGATCCACGGCTCACCGGCGACGGCTCCGTCGTCATGGCTGAGCGGGCGTACGACGGCTTCGGCCTGATCTCCTCGAGGGTGGAGATAGCCAACGAAGGAGGGTCGTGGTCGGGCAACGGCACCAGGGTCTTCATCGACGGAGATCCGGGGATCGATATCGAGCAACTCGTACTCACCGGGGCCGGTGGATATGGCGGCCTGACGGCCATCCTCTATGCCGATCCGGAGTTCGGCTTCCGCGGATTGGACTCGTGGAACGGCGTCATCATCTCGGGCGAGATGCCAGGACTACCTGCCGAGTAGACCCCTCGCGCCACCTCCGCCTCGGCGGGCAGGAACTCGAAGGTCTCGGCGATGGAGGCTATGGCAGTTCGGCCAGCACGTCCTCGATGGTCGGTTCGGTCGGTGCGTCGGGGTCAGAGCCAACGCGACCAAGCCGCACTCTGAACAGGACCTCGCCCTTCGGGTAGAGGTACTCGATGAAGCGGTCGTCGGCGCCATCGAAGGTAACGACCACGACGCGGCGGTCACCGATGTCCTGCCAGTCCATAGCGGCCACTGGCAGTTGGTCGGCGACAGCTTGGGACTCGCGTCGCAACCCCTCGAACACGCCTGCCCAGAAGTCTGCCGCCTGAGCACCCACGATGCGTGTCGCCTCGATACTCAGGAACCGGTCTCCTTCCGGGTGAACTCCATAGCCGCCTGCGGCTCTGACATCCTCCGGCTCCAGTCCGAGTGGCACCAAGACATCACGCCAGCCTGCGGTCCACTCCGCATCGGCGGAAGAGACAGCCGAGAAGTCCAGGATGGACAGGTCGATGTCCCCGACCTGTGACGGGATGATGGACGCCAAGTCATCGGGTGCGAACGGCGGCGTGGCCTCCGCTGACGGCGACTGAGCCAACGCCCCAGACCCCAGCGACAGAACCATCAGCCCTGCCAATAGCCCGGCTCGCTTCACGGCTCCACCCCTCCTGCGGATGCCGCTCATCCTCCGCGCCCCGAGCCCCGGGTCAAGGGCCGGACGGCCCGGCGGCACGCTCAGCCCTGGCGGCGACGACCAGACATAACCCGGTATTCATGGCGATTCCGTGCGGCCCACTGGAGCCTCGTGGACGCCCGCGAGAGAATCGTCGTAGCGGGAGGCAAAGACGCGCGGCCCCAGCCCTGGCCGCCTGGACCGTGCCGAGTCACTGGCGGACCCGACCCGCGCTTGTGAGGGGGATGTCATGCGTACGTTGCGGCTGTCCCTGGTCGGGACGGTCATCGTGATGCTGCTCGGCGGGCTGGCTGGAGCGGTGCTTGGCGCAGGACGAGGAGGAAGCGCCCGTATGGGTGACCCTCCTCGCGCAGGAGAACTGCCGGATGGAGGCGGACCCCGGCACCTACGAGCCAGGCGCAGGACGCGCCAAGAAGATCCGCGACCTGCCCCTCGCTTGCGACCTCACCTACAGCGATGCCCGCCTTAGCGGGCCGAGCCACATGCTCTACAACGAGGACTGCTTCGAGTCGGGCATCTGCGTCGGGTGGGGGACCATCGGATCGACGGCTCCGACGGATCGTGGACCGGGTGGTGGCACGAGATCGACGACGAGGACGACGATACGAGCTTCCACATCGTGCTGACCGGCGACGGCGGTTACGAGGGACTCACCGCCATCATCTACTCACTCGGGGTCTGGGAAACGTTCCCCGACGAGTACGGTGTCATCTACCGGGGCGATCCGCCGCCAGGTCCCGAGGTGCTGTTGACTGCTGAGTAGCAGATCACCAGGCGACCGCGCCACGCTCACCGCCGCGAGCGAGATCCATACAGGGATAGACACCGATACGACGGTCATCTACCCCTGCTCGAGCTGAGCCGCACCGACATCGACCCCACGGCGCCCTGAGAACAGCACCGCCACCCTGGAGCAGCACTTCCCGCTGCCGCGTTCATGACCTCCGCCTCTTGAACCGAGCGGTACTGCTGTGGCCTCATACCCATCTGAGCGGGAGGCGATGAGGCACGGCCCACACCCTGGCCGCTGGGACCGCGTCCGAGCCACTGGCGAAACCGGCCCGCGCAGCAAAGGGGGATGTCATGCGGACGTTGCGACTGTCCCTGTCGGTGACGGTCATCTTGGCACTGCTGAGCGGACTGGGCAGTGCGGTCGTGGCTCAGTCGGAGGAGCCGAACCAACAGAGCGCGTGGCCGAGCCTCACGACGTCCCTCGAGTACGGCGAAGACCCAAAGCAGGTTATCCATGCCTACGAGCCAGAGCCTCGGACCGCGCCACGGCCCGCCGTCGTCTTCTTCTCCGGCGGCGGATACGACATCGGGGATCCGCTGTGGGTCCTCGACTCTGCACGCCAGATGGCCGAGGCTGGCTACGTGGCCTTTGCGGCGGGCTACCGCCTCCACGATCCGTCGACGGGCACGAACCCATGGCCGGCACAACTCGAGGATGCCCAGGCAGCGGTCCGCTGGATCCGCGCTCACGCGGCGGACTACGGCGTCGACCCCGACCGGATCTGCGCCCTCGGCCATTCCTCCGGTGGCCACCTCGCGTCGCTGGTCGGCATGACCGATGCCCGCGACACGAGTGACCCTGACATGGCGGGCATCTCGAGCCGCGTCACCTGCGTCGTCAGCGTCTCGGGCGACGTCGACCTCACGATCGGCAACCCGTACCCGGAGCAGACGGCGGTCTACGAGAGCCTGCTGGGCGCCAGCTACGAGGATGACCCCGCCGCGTGGCGTGCGGTCTCGCCCGCCTACCTCGTCGATGCGGAGACCGTGCCCATCCTCATCATCCACGGCACCCGCGACACCAACGTCGACGTTCAGGCGTCCCGGAACCTGGCGGCAGCCCTCGCCGAGGTCGACCGGGAGTTCGTCTACGCCGAGATAGACGCCGACCACTTCGACATCTTCGAGCAGCCCCCGACCCTGCCGCTCACCGAGACGTTCCTCGTCTACCAACTCCATCCAGAGGAGTGATGACCGACCGGTCGATGGCGGCTCGATGGACGGCGAACCCAGAGCGAGTTGAAGAGATACGCGGCGCCAGCGCAAGCGCACCCGGCTGGAGCGTGGGCCGAGACCAAGGAGTAGGCGAGAGCTAGGAGTCGGCGACCAGCCGTGCCCACCGGCTGATTCGCTCGCGCCGCCTCGGCTGCCTGCGCCATGGCGACGACGACCAGACGTCGTACGCGTGGCGACCAGACCAAGCCCGCTATACATGGCGATACGCCGGGTCGGCAGGTCAAGCGCGATACGGCCGCGCCTACTCCTCGGCGGGTCGGAACTCGAACGTCTCGGCGATGGACTGCCAACGATCCTGAGGGGCTGCAACCCCGAAGCAAGTAAGGGAGTAGTAGGACGTCCCGTCGGTCACGAGGTAGGCGCTCCTCTCGAGGTTCGCGCCCTCATCCACGTCATCGATGCGGACAGCCGAACCGCTGGGCAACTCGATGGCGGTCGTGGCTAGCGTCGCAGGCGCCGACCGGAACATGGCGATGAACGCCTCCACGAAGCCCTCGAGGTCGCTCCACGCCACGTCGGCGTGGCGTCCGTGGGGCCAGTACCAAGCACGGCAGGTGTCCTCGCCCGGCATGAACGCCAGCATCACCATCTGGCCCGTGGTGGTCGGCCTGTCTTCCCGCGTGAATACGACTGACCAGTCCTCGGGGAGGGTGAGCGCGAAGCCCGCTTCGGGCACCCAGCCTCGCAAGCGACGTTCCAGGTTCGTCGGCTGGTCCTGCCGAAGCGGGTCGATAGCGATCGAGTTCGCGATAGACAGCCAGCGATCGGTCGGCGGGTCGGTGCTGGTGCAGGTCAGCACGCGATAGGACGAGCCGACCTCCCAGTAGTAGCTCGTCACCAGGTACACACCATCGGGCCCATAGTCCTGCCACGCCTCGGTGCGAAGGGCCGCTCCCTGCGGGGTCGCGACTGTCACGGCGGAGGCGGCGGCAGGACCGCCTCCTTGCTCGACCAACGCGGCCAGGCAAAGGGTCTCATCGGTGTCGTACAGCGTGAGCAATGGCGTCACATCGCCTCGCGTGGTCAACTCGTACGGATCGCCGGGCGTGGCCTCCCAGAGGTGCGGCGGGACGACCCAGAGCCCGGAGCCCAGGCTCTCGACACGACCTGCGGACCAGAACGTCGCTTCGGTCGTTGGTGTCGGCGACTGCGCGGCCACACCATTCGCAACCATCGCGAGGGTCAGCCCGGCCAGCATTCCAGATCGTCTGCGCATCACTTGCCCCATCCTCGCCTGCCGGCTCAGTCGGTCAAGGGCCGGACAGCCCGGCGGCATGCATCGCCATGGTGCCGACGACCAGACGGCGTACGCCTGGCGAGTGGAGGAGCTCGAGACGCGAAGACGCGGCACCCCTCCACGGAATGCCGCGCCGTCGTCCGCGAGTGACTGCCGGAATCAGCCCATGGTCAGGGCCATCACCGCCTTCTGCGCGTGGAGCCGGTTCTCTGCCTCGTCGAAGGCCGCCGACTTGGGCCCGTCGATGACCGCGTCGGTCACCTCCACGCCACGGTCCGCCGGCAGCGGATGCATCCAGATGGCGTCGTCCGCGGTCATGGCCATGCGACGCTCGTCTGAGATCCAGTCGGTGTACTTGGACGCGATCTTGGCGCCCTCCTCGTCGGAGACTCCCAGCATGTGAGCACCCCACGACTTGGCGTACACGATGTCGGCGCCGTCGAAGCCGGCGTCGAAGTCGTCCAGCTTCTCGAACGCCCCGCCGGCCCGGGCCGCGTTGGCCTCGGCCTCAGCCATGATGTCCGGCATCAGCTCGAACTCGGGCGGATGCACGAGCTTGACGTCCATGCCGAAGCGGGTCGCGGCCAGCAACAGCGACTGCGGCACCGAGATGGGCTTCTGGTAGCTCGAGGCGTAGGCCCAACTGATGGTGATCGACTGGCCCTTGAGGCGGCCCTTCTTCTCGATGATGGTCATCAGGTCCGCGAGGATCTGGAAGGGGTGGTAGATCTCGCACTGCATGTTGAGCACAGGCACGCGGGATGCCTCCGCCACGTCGCGGATGTACTGGTTGCCCTCACCGAAGGTGACGTGCCGGATGGCGATGCCGTCGTTGTAGCGGCCCAGGATCTCGCCGATCTCCGTGGCCGTGTCGCCGTGCGCGATCTGCGTGGTGCGGCTCTCCATGAACATGCCGTGCCCGCCGAGCTGGGCCATGCCCGCCTCGAACGAGGCACGCGTGCGTGTGCTGGAGAAGAAGAAGAGCATGGCCAGCGTCTTGTCCAGCAGGTAGGCGTGGCGCTCGCCCAGGGCACGCTTGCGCTTGAGCTCGAAGGCCACGTCCAGCGCGGTCTCGATCTCCTCGTTGGTCCAGTCCGACAGCGCGATGAGGTCGCGGCCACGGAGTCCGGTCTGCATGATGCGCCCCTTACTCGGCCTTGCCCAGGATGAGGGTCAGCAGCGCCATGCGCATGACCACGCCGTTGAAGGCCTCGACCCAGTAGCGGCCGAAACGCGTCTCGTCGACGTCGGGAGTCAGCTCGTCCATGCGCGGCAGGCTGTGCAGCACGAAGGCATCACGCTTGGCCTTCTCATGGAGCAGCTGCAAGTTGACGCGGTACTCGACCGGCGTCAGGCCCTTCTCGACATCCTTCTCGTCCACGCGGCCCTTGGTGTAGTCGGCCTGCACCACCGGCTCCATGTAGATGACGTCGGCCTCGCCGATGACGTCGCGGATGTCGCCGACCTCACGGTAGTAGGTGGAGCGCTCGTCGAGCTCGGCCTTGAACTCGGGCAGCAGGCTCATCTCCTCTGGGCCGATGATGATGGCTTCCATGTCGAATCGGGACATGGCGTAGAGGATCGAGTGCATGGTGCGCATGCGCATGTCGCCAACCAGGATGAGCTTGAGCCCGTCGAGCGTGCCCTTCTCCTTCCAGATGGTGTAGAGGTCGGTCAGCACCTGGGTGGGATGCTCGCCCCAGCCGTCGCCGCAGTTGATGACGGGCACTGACGACCACTTGGCAGCCTCGTGCGGCGCACCCTGCATGTAGTGCCGGATGGCGATGACGTCGCCGTAGTACTCCAGCATGTGGAAGGTGTCCTTGATCGACTCCATGTAGAAGTCGCCGGCGCGGGTCATCTTGGCGTCACTGAAGCCGAGTACGTGGCCACCGAGCCGGTGCATGGCGGCCTCGGTCGAGAGGCGCGTGCGCGTGGACGGCTGGTAGAAGGCGGTCAGCAGTGTCTTGTCGGAGAGCAGGTCGGTATTGCGGCGATCGCGCGCGATGGGAGCGAGGTCGTCACAGACCTGGAAGATGCGCAGATACTCGTCGCGGGTCATGTCCTTGAGCGACAGGATGTCGCGGCCCTTGAAGCTTCTCATCGGGGGTTCTCTTCCTCCTGCTAGTGGGGACTGGGGGCGTCAGCGTGCCGTCGGGCGCCGCTGAAGATCACTGCCACGGTCTCGTCAGGGCGGACGATCGCGTCGCGGGTGAGCTGGATGAGGCCGGCGAGGCCGGCGGTTCCGGTGTGGTCGGCGTCGATCCCGAGGTCGGGGCGAGCCAGGGCATTGGCAGCTTCGAGCGTAGCCTCGTCGACCACGACCGAGCGGCCGCCGGTCACGAGCATGGCCCGGACGACGGCCAGCCAATCGTACGTCTCATCGTCGAGGATGCCGTGGGCGACCGATACCGGCTCGGTCTCCCAGGCCCACATGAAGTCGGAGCGGTGCCGGGCGATGACCTCCAGGCCGTGCTCCGCGGCCTCGGCCGGGATGGGCACACCCTCGATGGCGCCGAGCTGGCCGAGCACGCGCTCGTAGGCACGCGCCAGCGGGTATCCACCCTCTGTCTGGACGGTGTCGATGACGGGCATGCGCTCGAGCTGGCCGAAGGCGACTGCCTCGTCGAGCGCCTGCGCTGTGGCGGAGGCGAAGGCCCCGCCCCCGACGTGGATGACCAGTCGGTCGAGCGCGGAGGCGTCGTCGGGCAGTTGGTCGATGAGCTCCCAGCCCAGGGTCTGACCGCCCTCGATGACGAGCCCGTTGAGATTGCCCTGCACGGTGAAGGGCACGGCTCCCGCACCGATGGCCTCCATCAGGCGATGCACGGTGGGGTCACCCGGGTCCCCGGCCTGTCGCTGGCAGACCTCGATCTCGGCCTTGAGGGCGCGCAGACGATCGACCACGGCCGGCTCTGCCGATGTGGGTACGAACACCAGCAAGCGCCGCCGCGCGGCGCGGGCCACGACCGCCGCAGCCAGGGCGGCGTTGCCGCAGGAGGCGATGGCCAGCGGCGCGTCGGGATCGGCCTGCCCCAGTGCCTCGGCCACGTTGAGCGCAAG
Source organism: uncultured Chloroflexia bacterium (assembly GCA_963712745.1). Classification (GTDB taxonomy): domain Bacteria; phylum Chloroflexota; class Limnocylindria; order Limnocylindrales; family CSP1-4; genus JAFMJV01. The sequence continues at coordinate 178,925 of CAVQJC010000017.1, forward strand.
CATCACGCCCATGAGGTGGCGCGCCTTGTGCGATCCCGAGACATTGCCGGTCTCGTCCTTGACCCACACGCCAGCACCGTGTGTGAAGCCGAGCTCCGTGTCCAGACTGGTCGAGCGCACGATGGGCGTGGCTCGGAAGCCGCGGCCGTCGACCTGCGCGATGGCCTCGTCGAGGCCGCACACGAGGTCGAGGTAGCGCCGGTCACTCCAGCCCGCGGCGCGGGCCACGTGGTAGCTGTGGAAGCGGCGCCGGTAGCGCACGAAGGGGTTGGCCGATGGCTCCTCGTCGGGCTCCGCGGTCGCAGCGGCCACGGCGGCCGCATCGAGCACCCGTCGCAGGACGTGGTCGGTGTCATCGTCGGTCCCGGCCTTGGGGCAGACCCAGGCGACGGGTCGCTCGAGAGGCACCTGCGCCCCGCAGCCGGCACAGACGAGCCGGCTGGCGCCGAGCGTGGCTGCCTCCGCGGGCCGCGGACCGGTCACCGTCACGCGGCCACCGCGGCGTTGAACTCTTCGATCATGGCGTCCCACTGGTGGACGATGGCGCGGGTCTCGACCCAGAAGTCCTGGCTCTCGCGGGCGGTGAACTCTTCGAAGGTGACGCCCTGCTGCTCGACCCAGGTGTAGTAGCCCAGGTTGAACATGCGCAGCCGGTCCCGGTGGGTGCATTCGAGCATGTCGGCGGTGTCGACGCCGTCGAGATAGGCGGCTCGGACCTCGCCGGCCGCGGCCGCGTCGAAGCTGCCGCGATGGTCGCGCGCGACGATGCGGTCGATCTCCGAGGCGTACATGCCGGCGCCATCGGTGGCCACGGTGGCCAGCACGTCCTTGGGCCCGAGACCCTGCTGCTTGGCCACCTTGATGGCCGCGAGCACGTTGCAGATGGAACTGAAGCCGAACGAGCAGAGCTGGTCGATGATCGCCTGCGGCACGCCCATGCGCTCACGCAGATGTTCATGGCCGGCCTCGGTGTTGAAGAGCACCAGCAGGTTGTCCGTGGCGCGGTCGCTGATATCCACGATGAAGTCGGTGTTCATGGCGTTGTGGATGAGCGGCACGTGCTTGTCGCCGATGCCCTGGATGTTGTGCTCGCCGAAACCGTTGTACAGCAGGGTCGGGCATTCCAGCGCCTCGACCGCGGCGATACGGGTGCCGTGGCGTTCCTTGAGGTAGTCGCCCGCGGCGATGGCGCCGGCCGAACCGGTGGCCGAGGTGAACAGCGCCAGGCGCAGGTCCCGGTCATCCGCAGCCAGGGAGGCGAAGACACGGTCGATGGCAGCGCCGGTCAGCTCGTAGTGGCCGATGTGGTTCCCGAACTCGCTGAACTGGTTGAAGATGACCGTCTCGGGATCGCGGTCAAGCTCGGCGCACTTGTCGTAGATCTCCTTGACGTTCGACTCGGTGCCAGGCGTGCGGATGATGTCGTCCGCAGATGTGACCCACGACGCGAGCCAGTCGAAGCGCTCCTGGCTCATGCCCTCGGGCAGCACGGCCACGCCGTGGGCCTGCATGATGCGGCTGACAGCCACGCCCCCGCGGCAGTAGTTGCCCGTCGAGGGCCATACCGCGCGCTGACTGGCGGGGTCGAACTGGCCGGTCACGATGCGCGGCGCCAGGCAGCCATAGGCAGCGATGAGCTTGTGCGAGTGGATCATCGGGAAGCGGTCGCCCAGCAGCACCACGATGGGGGAGGGCACGCCTGTCAGCTCCGGCGGCAGCACCACGTGCGCCGGCAGCGGCACCGGCATCGACTCCCCGAAGTCGTTGTGCCAGTGGGCGCGGAAGAGGTTGCGGGGATCCGGCGCATCAGGGTCGGCCTCGGCCACCTTGGCCAACAGATCGGCCGGCATCGAGTTCGGATCGGCCAACTGCGCGAAGGTGGGCATAACGATGCCGGCTTCCCGGAAGCGTTTGACCGAGGACTCGTATACGGCCCCGTCCACCACTTCACGCTCGAGTCCAAGCCGTCGCATCGTCGCCTCCGTTGTCTTCGTCTTCAGCCGTCGCCATAGAAGGCAGCTCGCCTCGTCTGTGCGACGGATGGCCGACCGTGGCCGTGCCTGCGGGATGGGCGGCATCAGCTTGTCGGTTGCGCCTAGCCTAACGGTGTCTGTTGAAGGTAGGGTGGTGCTAGGGCCACATGGCCCCGCGTCACGCACGAATGGCAGGACACGTGGACATCACCCTCAACGGCCGGCCCCGCTCGGTCGATCCCGCTCCCGGAACATCCCTCCTCCAGCTGCTTCGCGGCGACCTCGGGCTGCGCTCGATGAAGGATGGCTGCGCGCCCGAAGGCTCCTGCGGCGCCTGCACCGTCATCGTCGACGGCCGTCCGGTCGTTTCCTGCGCCCAGCCGGCCGAGCGCTTCGAGGGCAAGGACATCGAGACGCTGGAGGGCCTGCCCGACGATTCCCGCGAGCTGTGGGCCGACGCCTTCAGTGCCACCGGTGCCTCCCAGTGCGGCTACTGCACGCCGGGCATCGTGATGAAGGCGGAAGCGCTGCTGCGGCGCGAGCCGGATCCGGGTCGGGAGGTCATCACCAAGGCGCTGGCGGGCAACCTCTGTCGTTGCACCGGCTATCTCTCCATCATCGATGCCATCGGGCAGGTGGCGGATGCTCGCAACGGCGGGCCCCGGCCGGTACCGCACCCCGGAGCTGCGATAGGCGACCCCGCGCCCAAGTACCGCTCGCGCGAGCAGGTGCTGGGCATGCAGGAGTACGTGGCCGACCATGTCGTGCCGGGCATGCTCCACGGCGCCCTGCGCTTCTCCGACCATCCGCGGGCGGTGGTCAGGGCCATCGATACCTCCGCTGCCGAGGCCGCGCCCGGCGTGGTCGCCGTCATCACCGCCGCGGACGTTCCCGGCAAGCGCAACCAGGGCCTCATCAAGGACGACTGGCGGCAGCTGGTCGCGGTCGGTGAGACCACGCGCTACGTGGGTGACGTGCTGGCTGCGGTCGCGGCCGAGACCCGGGCCCAGGCTCGCGCGGCGGCGGAGCTCATCGAGGTCGAGTACGAGGTGCTCACTCCTGTCACCGACCCCTTCGAGGCCATGGTCGAAGGAGCGCCTCAGGTCGCGCCCGGCGGCAACGTGCTCTCGAACTCGGCCTACACGCGTGGCGACGTGGAGGCTGCCTTCGCGGACTCGGCTCACGTCGTCTCCGAGTCGTTCAGGACCGCCGGCATCGAGCACGCCTATCTCGAGCCCGAGTCGAGCCTGGCCGTGCCGCAGACCGGCGAGGGGGCGCGCATGCTCGTGCTCTCGCAGGGCCAGGGCGCCTGGGAGGACCGACGCCAGATCGCCTCCCTGCTGGGCTGGGAACCGACCGACGTGCTGGTCACGCAAGTCGCCACCGGCGGCGCCTTCGGCGGCAAGGAGGACCTCAACGTGCAGGGCCACGCCGCGCTGCTCGCTCTCAAGACCGATCGGCCGGTGCTGCTGGCGCTGTCGCGCGCCGACTCCCTGCGTTTCTCCATCAAGCGCCACCGCTTCTGGATGGAGTACACGGTGGCCTGCGACGCCGAGGGCATCCTCACCGGCGTCAGGGCCCGCTTCATCGGCGACAACGGCGGTTACGCCAGCGTCGGGGCCAAGGTCCTCGAGCGCGCGGCCGGACATGCCTGCAGCGCCTACAAGGTGCCCAACGTCGACGTCCAGGCCAACGCCATCCTGACCAACAACCCGCCCTGCGGTGCCATGCGCGGCTTTGGTGCCAACCAGGCCAACTTCGGCATGGAGACGCTGCTCGACCGGCTCGCGGAGCAGGTCGGCATCGACGGCTGGGAGATCCGCTGGCGCAACGCGCTCGCGGAGGGCGACCGCTTCGGCACCGGCCAGAAGCTAGGCCCGGGTGTCGGGCTCAAGGACACGCTGCTGGCGGTCAAGGACCAGTACCGGAACGCCAGGTACGCGGGCATCGCCTGCGGCGCCAAGAACACCGGCATCGGCAACGGCATGAAGGAGTTCGGCCGGGCCGTGGTGCGGCCCGAGGGTGACGGCAGGCTCACCGTCTTCCACAGCTGGACCGAGATGGGCCAGGGCACCCATACGGTCATGCGCCAGATCGCCAGCGACGAGCTGGACCTGGCGCCAGAGGTCATCAGCGTCGTGGTCGACACCAGCCACGAGCTCGACACCGGCATCACCACTGCCTCTCGCGCCACGATGCTCGGCGGGCGGGCCGTGCTGCAGGCCTGTCAGGACCTGCGCCGCGAGATGGTCAAGCGACGCTGCCGGCTCGACGACCTGGCCGGCGAGGAGTTCCCGGCCGAGATCCTGGTCGACTGGACCACGCCGCTCGGCGCCGACGTGGAGGAGCCCATCACTCACTTCGGCTACGGCTGGGCGACCCAGGTCTGCATCCTCGACGACGAGGGCCGCATCGAGAAGTTCATCGCCGCCCATGACGTGGGCAAGGCTCTCGATCCACTGATGCTCGAAGGCCAGGTCGTAGGCGGCGTGCACATGGGCCTGGGCCACACGCTCAGCGAGACCTTCGAGACCGAGGGCGGCTTCCCGGTCACCGACACCATCAAGTCGCTCAACATCATCCCCGCTTCGGGCATGCCGCCGGTCGAGACCATCCTCATCGAGGAGCACCAGCCCGAGGGTCCGTACGGTGCCAAGGGCATGGGTGAGGCGGTGCTGGTGCCCACGGCTGCGGCGGTAGCCGGCGCGCTCTATGCCTTCGACGGCGTGCGGCGGACCGATCTGCCGATGCGCGACTCGCCGGCCGCACTGGCGGCCGTGCCCAAGCTGCGCCGGCGCAAGGGAGGTTGACCATGAGCCTGCTCATCGCGAACGGAACCGTCGTCACCTCGCTCGACCCCATCGCGGTCGAGCAGGCGGACGTGCTCATCGGCGGTGGCCATATCGTCGGGCTGGGGAGCCCCGAACAGGAGGAGCCGGCCGAACGCGTGGTGCAGGAGTGCATCGACGCCTCGGGCTGCCTGGTCATCCCCGGCAACGTCAACGCTCACATGCACCTCTACTCGGCGCTGGCCCGGGGCATGCCCTATCACCTGGAGCCGCCGACCAACTTCCTGCAGATCCTGCAGCGCGTGTGGTGGCGCCTGGACCGTGCCCTCGATGACGAGTCGGTGCGGGCCTCGGTGCTGCTGGGCGGGATGGAGGCGCTGCTGGCAGGGACGACCACGCTCGTCGACCACCACGCCTCGCCCAACGCCATCGAGGGCACGCTCGACGTGGTGGCCGAGGCACTCTCGTCGCTCGGGCTGCGCTCGGTCTGCTGCTACGAGGTCTCTGACCGAGATGGTCCCGAGCGGGCCCGGGCCGGCCTCGACGAGAGTCGCCGTTTCGCGGCCCGCTGTGCGACCGGCGAACTGCCGCTGGCGCGGGCCATGGTCGGCGCGCACGCGTCGTTCACGTTGTCCGACGGAACGCTGGACGAGTGTGTCGACATCGCGCAGGACGCGGGAGTGGGCATCCATATCCATGCCGCCGAGGACGCTGCCGACGAGGTCGATGCCGAGCGGCGCTACGGGAAGCGGGTGGCCGCGCGCCTGGCCGACGCGGGTGCTCTCGACGAGCGCACCCTGCTGGCCCACGGCGTCCATCTCGACGACGACGAGGTACGGCTGGTGCGGGCCGCGGGCTCGACGCTGGCGCACAACGCCCGCTCGAACATGAACAACAACGTGGGGCGCACGCCGCTGGCAGGTCTCGGCGAGCGCGTCGCACTGGGCACCGACGGCATCGGCTCGGATATGTTCACCGAGTCCCAGGCTGCCTTCTTCCGGCTGATGGAGGATGGCGGCGCCGGCTACGACTGGCCGCTGGCGCGGCTGTCGGTGAGCGCCTCGGTGGCGGGATCCGCCTTCGGCGAGCCGGCCCTCGGGCGCATCGAGCCGGGGGCTCCGGCCGACATCACCATCCTCGACTACGACGCGCCCACGCCCATGGACGCGGGCACGCTGGCCGGCCACTGGCTCTTCGGCCTGGGCTCGCGGCACGTGCGCGACGTGGTCGTGGCCGGCCGCGCGGTCGTGCGCGACCGTCGCCTGACACTCGTCGACCAGGACGAGATCGTGGCCAGCGCCCGCAGCGAGGCAGCCAGGCTGTGGGGCATCCTCGATACCATCGATGCTCACCCGTACGACCCCGCGGAGGCGTGAGGCGGGCCGCGGACCAGGGGGAGACAGGGCATGAGTGACCGCTTCCATCCCATCTCGATGGAACAACTGACCGACTGGGTCTTCGACGAGCTGGAACTGAGGGACTCGCTCTTCGGCATACCTCGCTCGGCCTTCTTCGTGCCCGGCGAGGCCGACCGCTTGCGCGTGGCGGTCTACGGCCAGACGCTGGAGACGCCGTTCGGGGTAGCCGCCGGCCCGCACACCCAGATGGCCCAGAACATCATCGTGTCCTGGCTGGTGGGGGCTCGCTTCATCGAGCTCAAGACGGTCCAGACGCTCGATGAGCTGGAGGTCGCCAAGCCCTGTATCGACGTCGAGGACGAGGGCTACAACGTCGAGTGGAGCCAGGAGCTCAAGATCTTCGAGTCGTTCGACGAGTACCTCCGCGCCTGGGTGCTCATCCACGCGCTGCACCACCGGCTCGGCTTCCCCGGCGACCGGCCCGGGATGATCTTCAACATGAGCGTGGGCTACAACCTGGAGGGCATCCAGAAGCCCAACGTGCAGTGGTACCTGGACACCATGGCCGACGCCTCGGCCTACCTGCCGGCCTACCTCGATATCGTCGCCCGCCGCTACCCACAGGTCCGCGAGCTGGAGATCCCGGCTTGCGTGTCTGACACCATGACGCTCTCCACCATGCACGGCTGTCCGCCCGAGGAGATCGAGCGCATCTCCCTCTACCTACTCGAGGAGCGGGGGCTGCACACGTCGGTCAAGTGCAACCCCACCCTGCTGGGAGCCGACCGCGTCCGCCGCATCATCAACGAGGATCTCGCCTTCGTCGACGTGCCCGTTCCGGACGAGGCCTTCGGCCACGACCTCAAGTACGAGGACGCGGTGCCCATGTTCCACAACCTGCGCCGGGTCGCGGCGGCACAGGGGCTCGAGTTCGGGCTCAAGCTCTCGAACACGCTCGAGGTCGAGAACTGGCGCACCCGCTTCGACGGGGACGGGATGATGTACCTCTCCGGCCGGGCCCTGCACCCGGTGACCACCAACCTCGCGGCGCGCCTGTCGGAGGACTTCCGCGGCGGCCTGATGCTCTCGTACGCCGGTGGTGCCGACTGCTACAACGTGGCCGAGCTGCTGGCTGCCGGCATGAAGACCGTGACGGTCTGCTCCGACCTGCTCAAGACCGGCGGCTACCTGCGCATGTCGCAGTACACCGAGAACCTGGCCGCGGCCATGGCGGAGACCGGCGCGGTCGACCTGGCCGACCTGGTCGCCCGTCGGGCCATCGCGAGCGATGGTTTCGGGGAGTTCGTGCCGCTGCTGAAGTGGTCGGCGCTGTCCGACAGCGGCCTGGCCCTGGGTGACGACGACTGCGAAGCGTTGGCCGCCTCGCTCGCCGAGGGCGAGGAGCCGGTGGTCGACCGCGTGGCGGCCTGGGCCACCGGCATCGGTTTCGACGAGACTCGTTCGGCCGCCTTGCGTGGCCTGGTGGCCAGGGTGCTGGCCCGCATCAACCTCCGCTCATATGCCCAGGCCGTGCGCTCGGACTGGCGCTATCACAAGCGGTCGCTCCGCACCGACCGCTCCAAGACGACGCGGGAACTGGGGCTCTTCGACTGCATCGAGGCGCCCTGCACCGACGAATGCCCGGTCGACCAGAAGGTGCCCCAGTACATGGACGCGGTGCGCCGGGGTGACTTCGCCCAGGCCGTGCGCATCACCCGCGAGGACAACCCGCTGCCCTCCATCCTGGGCCAGGTCTGCGACCACCTCTGCGAGAACACCTGCATCCGCACCCACCTCGACCAGCCGCTGGCCATCCGCCACATCAAGCGCTTCATCATGGAGCAGGAGCAGCCCATCGAGCTGGGGCCCAAGCCGCGCAGCGGGCCCAGGGTGGCCATCATCGGTGCCGGCCCCGCGGGCCTGGCGGCCGCGCAGGAGCTGGGCTTCGCCGGCTTCGCGGTGACCATCTTCGAGTCCCACCCCTACGCCGGCGGCATGGTCGGCGGCGCCATCCCCGAGTACCGGCTGCCCCAGGCCAAGATCGACCAGGACCTGGCGTTGCTCGAGCGGCTGGGCGTGGAGATCAGCTACGGTCAGACGGCCGGGGTGGACGTCACCCTCGATGGCTTGCGCTCGGACGGGTTCGAGGCCATCTTCGTGGCCATCGGCGCGCAGCGGGCCAAGCACCTCGGCCTCGAAGGCGAGGATGCCGAGGGTGTGATGGACGCCCTGCACTTCCTGCGCAGCGTGCGCGAGGGTGATCCCGTGCCCATCGGGGCCCGGGTCGGCGTCATCGGGGCAGGGGACACGGCCATGGACGCGGTCCGCTCCGCGTTGCGGGTGGGCGCCCGGGAGGCCCTGCTCGTCTATCGCCGCACCGTCGACCAGATGCCGGCCGATCCCGAGGAGATCCACGCCTGTCGCGAGGAGGGCGTAGGGATCGTGGAGCTGGCCAAGCCTGCGTCTCTGCATGTCGAGGACGGCAAGCTGGTGGGGCTGATCTGCAGGCGCATGGAGTACCGGGGTGACCGCGACGCCGGAGGTCGGAAGGTCCCCCACGAGGTCCCGGGATCCGAGTTCGAGATCCCGCTCGACACGCTCATCCTGGCTATCAGCCAGCACTCGGAGCTGGACCTCTTCGGGGCCGAACAGCCGGCTCTGACCGAGCGCGGCTACATCGACGTCGATCCGTTCACGTTCGAGACCTCCATCCCCGGGGTCTACGCCGGCGGCGACGTGGCGGCAGACGGACCCTCGTCCATCGTCAAGGCGGCCGCGGAGGGCAAGGCCGTGGCGGCGGCCATCATGGCCGCGCAGGGTGGGGCGCCGGAGGCTGCGGAGGTCGCTGCCGAGCAGGTCGACCTCCACGAGATGATCGTTCGGCGTGCGCGCCGCGAGTACCGCACGCCCATCCGCTTCACTCCGCTCGAGGCACGCGGCGGGTTCGAGCAGACGGTCGTGGGCTATACGCCCCAGCAGGCCCAGGCGGAGGCGGGGCGCTGCCTCGACTGCCACGAGATGTGCAGCCTGTGCGTGGGCGTCTGCCCCAACATGGCGCTGATGACGTACGCGTCCGAGCCGTTCACCGCGGCGCTGCCGGAGCTGCGAGTGCAGGGTGGCGCAGTGGTAGCCGGAGAGCGGCACGCCTACCGCGCACAGCAGACGCTCCAGATCGCGGTGCTGACCGACTTCTGCAACGAATGCGGCAACTGCACCACGGCCTGCCCCACGTCCGGCGATCCCTACCGCGACAAGCCGCGGCTCTACCTGGATCGGTCCGATTTCGAGGAGCAGGCGGACAATGCCTTCATGCTCCTGGACGACGGCACGATCGAGGCTCGCGTGGGCGGTCGGACGCACCGGCTCACCATCAACGGCGCGATCGAGTACCACGCGCCGTCACTCGAGGCCCGACTCGACCCCGAGACTTTCGCGCTCCGGGAAGTCACCGCTCGTCCCACGGCGACCGAGGGTGAGGCGCTCTCGCTCGAGCCGGCCGCGGACATGTACGTCCTGCTGCGCGGGCTCCAGGGGTCGATGGCGCATCTGCCCACGGTAGCCGTCGGCGGCGAGGGGGGGACCCGCGTGGCGCACCCCGGCTACGCCGGCTAGCAGCGGAGTCTCGCCCTGGCCTTCACCGCTCGAAACTCACCCTTCGGTCGAGCCGCGCGTCGGGGGCGCGGCCGGCCTCCTGGCCAGCCGCACCGCGACCCGGAGGAGGACGCGTCTACGCAGGAGCGCGGATTCGCGCGCCTGACTGGCGTGCCCTGGAGCCGACTGCTCGGCTACCTGCGGCCACAGCTGAAGCTCTTTGCGCTGGCGGTGGTGGCGCTGCTCATCTCCACCGGTTCAGGCCTGCTCCTTCCGCTCGTCATCGGTGGCCTCGTCAACGAGGTGGTTAGCGCCGGCGACGCGGCCGGCCTCGACCAGCTGCTGCTCGCACTGGTCGGCATCACGCTCGTGCTGGCGGTGACCGGGTTCGTGCAGACATGGTCGCTGGGCGTCATCGGCGAGCGCATCGTGGCTCGTCTGCGGGCCCAGGTCTTCGACCGGCTGGTTACGCTGGAGCTCGACTTCTACGTGCGGCGCCGCGTAGGCGAGCTCATCTCGCGGCTCTCGAGCGACGTGACCCAGGTGCGCACGATGTTGACCCAGACGCTGACCGCGCTGCTGTCGTCGCTGCTGGGGCTCATCGGTTCGATCGTGGTGCTCTTCCTGCTCAGTCCCGGCCTGCTCGTGGTGATCCTCGTGCTGGCGCCGGCTATCGTCATCATCGCCGTCGTCTTCGCCCGGCCGCTGCGCCAGCTATCGACCCGGGTGCAGGACGCTATCGCCGCTTCCACCACCACGGCCGAGGAGGCGCTGAGCGGGATCCGGGTGGTCAAGTCCTTTGGGCGCGAGGAGTGGGAGCGACATCGCTACGGCGAGGATCTGCGAGGTGTCGTGGGCATGGCCACGCGGCTGGTGACCTGGCGCGGCCTCTTCGGCTCCATGATGACGGTGCTCGGCTTCGGCACGCTCATCATCCTGCTCTGGTTCACCGGACACCAGGTCATCGAGGGCACCATCACCCTGGGCGCGCTCACGAGCTTCCTGCTCTACGGCATCACCATCGGCACCAGCCTCTCGTCGATCGCCGGCATCTACGGCCAATTCCAGGAGGGTGCCGGCGCCGTGGCCAGGGTCTTCGAGATCATCGACGAGCGCCCCACCATCCGTGAGGACGCTTCGGCCGCGCCCCTGGAGGCGGTATCGGGACGGGTCATCTTCGAGGGCGTCACCTTCGGCTACGGCGACGAACGCGCCGTGCTCCGTGACATCTCACTGGACATCGCGCCCGGCGAAGTGCTCGCGGTGGTCGGTCCGTCGGGCGCGGGCAAGACGACTTTCTGCAATCTCATCCCCCGGCTGTGGGACGTGTCGGAGGGCCGCGTGCTCGTCGACGGTCTTGATGTCCGCGATGTGCGTCTGCGCAGCCTGCGCGGTGCGGTCTCGCTGGTGCCCCAGGACGCGACCATCTTCGGCGGCACGGTCGAGGAGAACATCCGTTACGGCCGGCTGGACGCGACCGAAGAAGAGCTGGTGGCGGCGGCACAGGCGGCCAATGCCCACGACTTCATCAGCGCCCTGCCGCAGGGCTACGGGACGGTGGTGGGAGACCGTGGCACCAGGCTATCCGGCGGTCAGCGCCAGCGCGTGGCCATCGCCCGGGCCATCCTCAAGGACGCGCCCATCCTCATACTCGATGAGGCCACCTCCTCGCTGGACAATGAGTCCGAACGGTTGGTGCAGGAGGCGCTGGCGCGGCTCATGGTCGGGCGCACCACGGTGGTGGTGGCGCACCGGCTCTCCACTATCCGGGCCGCCGATCGCATCGCGGTGCTCGACGATGGCTGGCTGCTGGAGCTAGGCACGCACGAAGAGCTGCTGGCGAAGGACGGGCTCTACGCTCACCTCTGGCGGCTGCAGGCGTCCGAGCGCCCGGCTACGTCGGAGGACGCCGGACTCACGGCGGAGGCAGCGACTCCGGCCGCGTGACGAACGGGTCGACGACCTCGACGCCGTCGAGATCTTGGCCATGCTGCAGATCCCCGGACAGCAGATACCGACAGCCTGCGGCGCGAGCCGCCGCCACGATCTGGGCGTCCCAGAAGTGCAGTCCGTAGCGGCCCTCGATGCGCCACGCGTCGTCCAACAGTGGCCCGTCCACGCGGACCGGCCGCCACGCCATCAGGTCGCGCACGTCGGCCTGGGCCGTGTCGCGGTCGAGCCCCGGAACGAGCTTGCGAGTCAGCCCGACGTAGTACTCGTGAAGCACCTGGAAGCTGAGCCGGGCTCTTCGCGTTTGCCACAGGCTGTCGACCCACGCCTGAGCCAGCGGTTGCCTGCGGGTCTCCGAGGCATCGCGGGCATAGAGCAGGACGTTGGTGTCAACGAAGACCGTCGCGGTCATGGAGCTCCTCTCGCGACGGATATCGGCCAGATGTCTTCAGCACAGCTGTCGATCTTGCCTGGTAGCGAGCCATGGCCTCCGGGTATGACTCGTGTGCCGCCATCGCACGCTCGAGCATCTCCCGCAGGAACGCGGACATGCTGACATCGTTTCGAGCAGCTTCGACACGAGCCCACCGTGCGGTCTTCTCGTCGAGTGTGACGGTCACGTTCTTCATGACACGAATCTCGTGGAACACGAAGATCGTGTCAAGCCCCATCCGAGCGACGCCTCCTGGTTCCGATCTCGGCCTCCCTCGAGCTGGATCTCTTGCGCCGATCCCCCAGGGCGCGCCATGCCGCCCCGCCGCCGGTCTACGATGGAGATGTGACCTCCCCGAGGACGATGCCGCGTTCATCCCTGCCTGCCACCGCGTCGGGCACGAATGTCCATGCCTACACGCCGGGCGACTGGGGTCTGCTGGTCGCCATCGCGCTCATCTGGGGCTCGTCGTTCCTGTTCATGGAGATCGGCCTGCGCGCGTTCGAACCGGGAGTCATCACCCTCGCGCGTGTCGGGCTGGGAGCAGCCACGCTCGCGCTGTTCGCGAGGGCGAGGACGCCTGTCGAGCGGGCGGACTGGCCGCGGATCGCTGTCCTTGGGGTCGTCTGGATCGCGGTCCCCCTGACGATCTTTCCGCTCGCCCAGCAGTGGACGACCTCGAGCGTGGCCGGGATGATCAACGGGGCCATGCCGGTGTTCACCGTGCTGTGGGCCACCTACCTCATGCGCAGACTGCCCGGCTGGCGGCAGTTGCTGGGCATCGGGCTGGGCTTCGTGGGCATGTTGCTGGTGTTCGTGCCCGAGCTGGAGGCCGGCCCGGACGAGATCCTGGGCGCACTGCTGGTCGTGGTGGCGGTCGCCTTCTACGGGCTGGCGGCCAACCTCTCGGTGCCGCTATCCCAGCGGTATGGCTCGCTGCCGGTGGTCTTCCGGGCGCAGCTCGTGGCGCTCGTCTTCGTGGCTCCGCTCGGGCTGCTGCAGCTGCCCGGCTCGTCGTGGGCGTGGGAGTCGGCGCTGGCGATGATGCCGCTGGGCGTCCTCGGCACCGGTGCCGCCTTCGCCTTCATGGCCACGCTGACTGGTCGCGTGGGTGGACCCAGGGCCTCGATCGCCATCTACTTCCTGCCCATCGTGGCCATCGTGCTCGGCGTCATCGTCCTCGAAGAGAGCGTCGCGCCGATCGCTCTGGCTGGCGTGCTGCTAGTCATGGCCGGCGCCTGGATCGCCTCGCGTCGCGAGGCCTAGCTTCCCCGACCTACTTGGCTGCTGAGCCCTCCAGCGGATAACCCGCGGCCAGCCAGTCGGCCAGACCGCCAGGGTAGTGCCGCACGTCGGTGTACCCCGCGTCGGTGAGCTTCTGGGCCACGATTCGCGAGGCCGCGCACGATCGATCGGAGCAATACACGACGATGTGGTCGTCGTGGCTCAGCAGACCTGGCGCCTGCTCGAGCGCGAACAGCTGCACCGACCCGGGGATGTGGGCCTGCTCGAAGTGGGTCTCGTGCATGGCCATGACCAGCTTCAGGCCAGCCCCACCGTCTAGCGCCGACTTGAGCTCTTCGCGCTCGATCGTGTCCATAGGACAACCTAGTGGAGCGCAGCGCGCTCGTCGTCGGTCGTCTCGCGCGGTGTCTTGCCCATGATGATCATGCCCAGCACGTCATCGGTGGTCACATCGTCCTTGTTCACCGTACCCACCAGGCGACCCTGCAGCATCACGCTGATGCGGTCCGAGAGGTCGAAGACATCGTGGATGTCGTGGCTGATGAGGAAGATACCGATGCCCTCTTCCTTCAGCTGCTTGACTAGGTCGCGCACCTGGGCGGTCTCGGCGGGGCCGAGTGCGGCGGTAGGCTCGTCCATGATGAGGATCTTGGCGTTGAAGTGGACGGCGCGAGCGATGGCCACAGACTGCCGCTGTCCGCCCGATAGTGAGTGGACCGGCGACTTGAAGTTCTCGAAGCGTGGATTGAGTCGGCCCATGACCTCACGTGTCGCCGACTCCATCGCGGAGTCGTCGAGGGAACCAAGGCGTGTCACGATCTCGCGACCAAGGAAGATGTTGGCTGCGGCATCCACGTTGTCCGCCAGCGCGAGCGTCTGGTAGATCGTCTCGATGCCGTACGCCTTCGCGTCGCGGGGGTTGGCGATGTGGGCCCGCTCTCCGTTCACGAGGATCTGGCCCGCGTCTGGCGGGCGGGCGCCGGAGAGGCTCTTCATGAGGGTCGACTTGCCGGCGCCGTTGCCCCCGACGAGGCCCAGGACCTCACCCGGGTTGAGCGTCACGCTCACGCCGTCGACGGCGTGGACGCCGCCGAATGACACACGGATGTCGCGCATCTCGACCAGTGGCGCACCACCCTCGGTCACGCCGGTGGCGGCCATATCGACCTTCGTCACGGTCGTCTCAGGTGCCTCGGTCATCGTGCTCTCCTTCTCACGACCTGGTCGATGCCGACAGCCACTACGAGCACGGCGCCGACAGCGATATCGATCATGGCGTTGTCAACGCGCATGAGCTGCAGGCCGGACACGAGGGACTGAACCACGAGTGCCCCGAGGATGGCGCCGGGGATGGTGCCGATGCCTCCGGCGAAGGAGGTGCCGCCGATGACGGCCGCTGCGATGACCGACAGCTCCGCCCCGAAGCCGAGGGTGGCTTCCGCGGCGTTCAGTCGGGCCGTCGCCACCACGGCCGCGACAGCCGCAAGGACGCCCATGATGACGAACGTGAGCGTGATGGTCCGATTGGTGTTGATGCCGGACAGCTCGGCAGCTTCGGGATTGCCGCCGATCGCGAAGACGTACCGCCCGAAGCGCCTGCGCGTGGCCAGGATGGTCATCACCAACGCCACACCGAGCATGATGAGCACGGGATTCGCCGATCCATGTCCGATGATGAGCCCACCTTCCGGTTCGACGACGCCGTTCGCCTCCGCCCAGCGACTGGCTACTCGCGAGGGCCAGGCGTAGCTGTTGGCGATGAAGACCGCTCCCATCACGACGACCACGCCGACGGTGCCGATGGCTACCTCAGCCCACATGGGGCGAACGGGAAATCCGTACTTCTGGCGACGGCGGCGAGCGGTGATAAGCGCATACACGATGCCGACGCAGACGAGGATGCCGATGACCAGGCTCATCGTCTCGCCGACCGAGCCCTCGGGCCCACCTCCCAGGAGCTTGAAAGTCGGGTCGAGTGGGGCGAGCGTGCGACCGCCGGCCATGGTCAGCATCATCCCCCGCCAGGCCAGCAGACCACCGAGTGTGACGATGAAGGAAGGGATGCCGACGTACGCCACGAGCACGCCCTGGAGCGCTCCGATGCCGATGCCGATGGTGATGCCGACCGCGATGGCTGCGATCCACAGCCAGGAAAGGTCGACTCCGAGGCCCAGGTCGTTGGGGATCCACTGCGTCATCAGCAACGCCATCGACGTGCCGATGACCGCGACCATCGAGCCCACCGACAGGTCGATGTTGCGCGACACGATGACGAGCACCATGCCGGTGGCGAGGATGCCGACGAAGGCTGTCTGGACCGAGAGGTTCCAGAGGTTGCGTGGAGACAGGAAGAGACCGCCGGAGGCCACGTCGAAGGCGAACCAGATGACCACCAGGGCCACCAGCATGCCCACGAGGCGCGTATCGACCTCGAGCTTGCGAACGATGGTGGCGGCCGTCTGGGACGCGCTCTGGCCGCGTGAGGGCGGTTTGCCCGTTGCCTCGGTCATCCAGTTCTTCTCCGCGCTGTGGCGCTATGCATAAGGCCCCGTCCGGCGGTGGACCGCCGGACGGGGCGCTTGATTGCTAGGTGGTGAGGCTCAAGCCTCTAGCAGCCCGGGACGGCTCCCGCCTCGACGCCCTGACAGGCGACATCCTGCGGGATCCAACCTGAATCGATGGGGACGTTGAAGTTCTCCTGTGTCACGGGAAGCGGATTCAGCGTGATCGAACCCGGGAGCTCCACGCCGTTCGGCGTCGTGAACGACACGGCCTTGTCGCCGGCGGGCGGCTTGACGTAGTCGGGCAGGTCAGCCGGCGCTTCGATGTCGGTGATCGCCACGCCGTTGGCCATATCGACCGCGGCCTTGGCAGCGGTGCGGCCGAGGGCGAAGGCGTCCTTCCAGACCGAGACGGTCTGGTCGCCACGGGCGACACGGTTGAGGGCGGCGAAGTCGCCGTCCTGGCCGGACAGCGGGATGCCCGTCAGGCCCTGTGCGTCGAGCGCGACGACGATGCCGGTGGCCATGCCGTCGTTCATCGACAGGACCGCATCGACCTCGTTGTTCGTCGCGGTCAGGCACTGCTCCATGTTGGTCGTGGCGTTGGCCGGTGCCCAGTCGTCGGTGAAAGTCTCACAGACGATCTCGATGGCGCCCGAGTCGACCGCGTCCTTGATGACCTGGTCGTAGCCTTCCCGCAGGAAGAACTTGGCGTTGGCATCAGCCTCGTTGCCCTTGATGATGGCGTAGCGGCCCTCTGGCACGAGGCCGAAGATCTGCTCAGCTTGCATCCGGCCAACAGCGGTGTTGTCGAACGTGATGTAGAAGGCGCGTGGGTCCTCGATGAGGCGGTCGTAGGCGATGACTGGGACGCCCTCGTCGATGGCGGCCTGAACAGACGGGATGATGGCCGTACCGTCCTGGGCCAGGACGATGAGTGCGTCCACGCCCAGCGTCAGCAGCAGGTCGATATCGTCAGCCTGCTGCGCGGCCGAGGACTTCGCGTTGGTCGAAACGTAGCGGCCACCCAGCTCTTCGATGGTGTTCTTGATGGCGACCTCGTCGGCTCGCGCCCAGCGTTCCTCGTTGTAGTTGTTCCAGGAAACGCCCACGACCAGCTGATCGTCGTCCTGGGCGGCTACCGTGCCCATCGTGGCGACGGTACCTGCAGCCGCGACAGTCAGCGCCAGAAGCGCAGACACACCCTTATTGAAACTCCGCATTCGCGGTCCTCCTATACGTGGAACGTGGGGAAACGTCCCCGTTACTGTTGTGAATGCAGGCGTTCCCGCGGGAACGGCCTACTCCTCCACCGGTCATTACCGCACGTTCGGGAGTCGCGTGTCAAGGAACAGGCTCGAAGGCACGTTCAGAAGCGGCTCCATCGCCCGCCCCGCAGCTTCGCTGACAGCTACAGGACCATCGCTCGATCAGGTCGCAACAGGAACGGCGGCAGGTACGCGGGGAGGTTGGAGAACGGCAGCACGTCCGGGTGGAGATCGATGCCGAGGGCCTCGCGCATGAACGTCCGGCGTGCCTCGATGCGACCCCAAGCCTCTGGAAACCGCTGCGCGAACTCATCTCGCAGTGGTCGGTCGGCAAGCGCGACACCGCCCTCGATGTTGGTCGTGAAGTAGTCGCTCCCGGTGGCAGGGATGACATCGACCTGAATGGCCATGCCACTACGAAGTTCGACGCTCGATCCGGGCGCGACGGGAGAGCTGATCCACTCGTCGAGACCGATGAGGTGGCCGGGGTTCAGGAAGATGCCGAAGAACGGGTCGCCCAGGAGGCGATCGATGATTTCCTGGAGCGCCCCGCCCGTCTGTCCGATGTGCAACGCCTCGAGCCACTCGGCGATCGCTTCGAAGTACGGCGCCACTAGCCTGTCGACGTAATCGTGGATGTCGTGGGGCAGCTCGGTCGCGTCCTTGACCACGAAGCCGGCGCGGCAGTCGAGGGCACCCCAGATGCCGAAGGCGGTCGTGAAAGGATCGCCTCGCCCGATGACCCGGTCGGTCGGGCTGTGGAGACCGAGCGACGCACGCGGGCCGCTTGAGAGCATGAGGTGACAGGAGAGGGGAGCGCCAGTCCACCGCAGGAGCTGGACAGCTTCCTGCTCGGTCATGCCTGGCCGCAGGCCTGTCAACAGCCGCTTGACCCCCTCCGAGGTGTGGCAGGCCGCGTACTCGAAGGCGGCCAGCTGCTCGACTTCATTGATGACGCGCAGGCCGCGTGCCGGGTCGATGAACAGGTCAGTCGCGTTCTCCACGACGCCGCTCGTGCCGACGGCTCCACGCAGCGCATCGACCAGGAAGGTAGGGATCTCCAGCCAGCCCCGGTCGGCAAAGGTCTTCCAGCCGACCACGCCGACCCGTGTGCCCGGCCCGATGCCCTCAGAAGCGAGGATCTCGTCCAGTGGTCGCGAGCGGTCTCGCGGCTGACCGCTCAAGCTCAGGTCCTGCCACAGCTCGATGCGCATCGGAAGCGGCGCTTCTGCTGCTATGGCCACGCATTCGTTGCCAGCGAGCAAGAGCGGCTCCGCTCGGCCGCTCAGGATGAGGACGGCCTCTTCGAACCGGGGGTCAAAGCCGCTCAGGTGGCTGAGGTTGGCGCTGTGCTCGCGATCGGCGTATACGACGAGGGCGTCGTAGCCACGCTCATGTGCCTCCGCTCTAGCTCGCTCGAGACGCGCGGCGTACAGCTTCGGTGGCAGCGTCGGCATGGCGCTGGGCATCCCGAAATCGGGCAGCTCGACCTTCTCCAGCCGCGCTCGCGTCACGGCGTTCCGTCGGGCGGCGCCAGCGGGAGGGGCGCGTCCTCGCTCCGCGCGATACGGACACGTCGATCAGCCTCGACGGACATCCAGGGTCCAGTCTCGCCGTCGGGCCAGGTCACTCGAACCTCGGCGCTATCCGCGTCACCCAGGCCGAAGTGGATCGGTCCGAGCCCGCCGGAGGCATGTCCACCGCCGATGGTGACCTCACGCTCCATGGTGCCGCCGCCGGCGCGCACCTGGATCCAGGCACCGATGGCATCGACGTTGGCATCATCCTGCTCCAGCTCGATCGCGAGCCAGTGACCCATCAGCTCGGGTTTGGCCGGCTTGCCGGCACCGATGTTGCGCCACAGCTTCACCGGGACCGTGCGGTTCACCTCGACCAGGTCGAGCAAGCCGTCGAGGTTGAGATCCGCCAGGGCAGCGCCCCGGGTGCGCTCGTAGCTGAGGATGCCCGCGGTCTTGGCAGCCTCCTCGAACCGGCCCTTGGGGTTGCCCAGCAGCAGGTTGTTGGGATCGTTCTGCGCGTGCTCGGGCATGGCCTCGACGTTGCCCTTGGAGACGAAGAGATCGATGTTGCCGTCGTTGTTGACGTCGTCGAACTCGGCATGCCAGGCCGTCGATGGCAGGACCTCGCCGCCGGCGAAGGGGCGCGTGAGTGTCACATTGCGCTTCTGGGCGATGTCCCGGTATGAGGGGCGTGCCGGTCCATCAGCCAGTGTCTGAAGCTTGTTGTCGGCCATGCTCGAGACGAAGTACTCGGGGTATCCGTCGCCGGTGAGATCATGGCTGGCGATGCCCATACCGAAGACCTGCAGTCGCTGCCAGCCTTCGTCACGCGTCCAGGCCGCCGGAGGCATATCAGGCTCGACCCGCCACAGCTGGTCCTCACCGTCGGTGTAGTACTGCTGGTCATTGGTGACACGCAGGTCCCGTCGCCCGCTGCGGTCCCAGTCGCTGAAGAGCAGTGAGAGCGGGCAGTAGGCCGGGCTCAGCTCCAGGGCGGGCCCGTAGAAGGCGGCCGCGGCAGGGCGGAACAGCGCGACCCCGTCGCAGGCCGGTACCTCACCAGGCTCCACGATGGTTTGATAGTCGCCCACGGCCAGCGTCGGAAGACCGGCTCCCGGTTCCCACTTGGCGCTGAAGGCCACGCTCCAGTCGTCATCGCCGTCGAAGCCCCAGGCCTCGTTGGCACGCTCGAAGCGGCACTCGCCGAGTCCTCGCAGGAGCACGTTCTCTCCACGCCGCAGGACCGCCAGGTCGACGGCGTTGTCGCCATCGATGTCGATGGCATAGGCGCCGGTGACGTCGGTCATGTCGGTCGAACCCTCATCGAGTCGGGTGAAGGCGAGTGCTCCGCCGACCGCACTCTCATTGTGATAGAGGCTGGCCGGTTCGGCACCGCCCGCGAAGAAGAGGTCAGGTCGGCCATCTGCATCACAGTCGAGCACAGCGACGCCGCCCCCGACGTAGTACTGCCACGAACCGTCGTAGGTGTGCTCGATGCCGGCGGCCGCCGCCTCCTCGACGAACCTGGGCGCCTTCGGTGCGCTCTTGGCGCTCTTCGCCGCCAGGGTCGACGCCGGCGTTGCGAGGGCGATGATCAGGAGCGCCACGAAGATGGCGCGAAAGATGTGTCGCATGGTTCGGCCAGTCTACGCGGGGCCGCGCCAAGGGCTGATTTCGGTAGTAGCATCTCGCTGGAGGATCACCCAGCAACGATGAAGCGACGCCTCACAACGGCCCTCGTCCTGGCCGGCATCCTGGCCGGTCTGACCGCCTCCGCGGCCCCGGCCGGGGCCGCGGACAAGGACCTTTGCACCCGCACCGCCGATCCCGACAAGTCGGTGGCGCGCCTGTGGGACGAGGCCCTGCTCGACGCCATCCGCCGCGACTTCCCAGCGCCCACCGTGCATGCGCGCAACCTCTATCACCTCTCGGCTGCGATGTGGGATGCCTGGGCCGCCTACGACCCGGCCGCCGACGGTGTCTTCGTGACCGAGAAGCAGACGCGTGTCGATCCCCGAGCGGCGCGCGAG
Source organism: uncultured Chloroflexia bacterium (assembly GCA_963712745.1). Classification (GTDB taxonomy): domain Bacteria; phylum Chloroflexota; class Limnocylindria; order Limnocylindrales; family CSP1-4; genus JAFMJV01. The sequence goes on from CAVQJC010000017.1 coordinate 199,583, forward strand.
CGGGCCATCAGCTACGCCGCCTACGGCCTGCTCAGGCATCGCTACCGCGACGCCATCGGCGGTGCGGAGAGCCTGCAGCGGTTCGACGGGTTGATGGCGGCCCTGTGCTACCCCGTGGGGCGCACGCGCAGGACGGGCCAGACCCCCGCGGCGGTCGGTAACCGCATCGCTGCGCGCATCATCGAGCGCGGGCTCGAGGACGGCGCCCGCGAGCGCCAGGGCTACACCTATCCCAAGCGCGACTACCGGCCGGTCAACGAGCCCATGATCGTGGCGCTCCCCGGCACGGTCATGGTCGACCCCGATCGCTGGCAGCCGTTGGCGCTCAAGACGTCCATCGCCCAGAACGGCCAGCTCCTGCCCGATGGACCCCAGCACTTCGTGGGTCAGCACTGGGGCCGTGTCACCGCCTTCGCCCTGCCCGCCTCGGACATCGGTGTGCCCATCGACCCGGGCCCGCCGCCCTTGCTCGGCGATCCCCGGACCGAGGCGGCGTTCAAGGCGGCGGCCGAGGAGGTCATCGCCTTCAGCAGCCTGCTCGATCCGCGCGACGGGGTCAGGCAGGACATCTCACCCCGAGCCCTTGGTGGCAACACCCTCGGCACCAACGACGGCACCGGCCACGCGCGCAATCCGGTCACCGGCGAGCCGTACGAGTCGGTGGTGGTGCCGCGCGCCGACTTCGGTCGCGTGCTCGCCGAGTTCTGGGCCGACGGGCCCGACTCGGAGACGCCGCCCGGCCACTGGAACACGCTGGCCAACGCGGTCACCGACACACCCGGCTTCGAGCGCCGCCTGGGCGGCGACGGTCCCGAGCTCGATCCGCTCGAGTGGGACGTGAAGCTGTACCTCGCGCTCAACGGCGCGGTCCACGATGCCGCCGTCGCGGCCTGGGGTGCCAAGGGCTACTACGACTACACCCGGCCCATCGCCATGATCCGCTACCTGGGCGGTCTGGGCCAGTCGAGCGACCCGGCGCTGCCCTCGTACCACCCCCACGGCCTGCCCCTCGTCGCGGGCCAGGTCGAGCTCATCACCGCGGCCAGCTCGGCCCCCGGCGGGCGCCACGCCCACCTCGCCGACCATCTCGGCGAGATCGCCATCCGCGCCTGGACCGGTGGTCCGTACGATGCGGTCCACGACATCGGCGGCGTGGACTGGATCCGCGCGGTCGAGTGGGTGCCCTACCAGAAGGCGACCTTCGTGACGCCGGCCTTCGCCGGCTACGTCAGCGGCCACTCCACGTTCAGCCGCGCCGCGGCCGAGGTGCTCGCGGCCATGACCGGCTCCGAGTACTTCCCCGGCGGCCTGTCCAGCTGGACGGTCCCCGCCGGCTCGCTGCAGTTCGAGCGCGGGCCCGACGAGGATGTCGAGCTGCAGTGGGCGACCTACTACGACGCGGCCGACCAGGCCGGCATCAGCCGCCTCTACGGCGGCATCCACATCAGCGCCGACGACCTGCGCGGCCGGGTCATGGGCTCGCTGTGCGGGAAGGATGCGTGGGCCCTGGCGCAGCGCTACTGGGACGGCACGGCCAGGGGCTGAGGCGACGGCCGAGCGGCGGCGGGCACAACAGCGCCGGGCGTGGTCCTGACAGGCGCCTACGAGACCCGGCGCAGGCCGGCGATGTGGTCGAACCCTCGGTCAAAACTCATGATCTCGTTGATGCCGTGGCGTTGCATGATGGCCACGTGGATGGCGTCGCGTGCCGAGATGGACCCCGTCGTCACCAGCAGGCGGCGCGCTCGTTCAGCGTCGATGCGCTCCACCGGCAGAACCTCATCGCTGATGCCCAGCAGCAGGGCAAACGCAGGGTCGATGGCATCCCTGCGCCTGATCGATGCATACCGATGCATGATCTCCTGCAGGACCTCCGCGTCGGTCACGAGCGAGTGGCGGGCCAGCGCCGCTTCACTGATCAGGCGCTGGGCCGCGACCTTGTTGGGGTGCACCTCGCCGATGACGTACATCGGGATGTTCGAGTCGACGAAGATGCGCTTGCTGGGCTCGGGCTCGGCCATCAGGGCTCGGGCGGCACGTATCCGGTTTCGATCTCCGCGAGCATCTGGTCGATGTCCGCAGTCGGGAACGCGTGTCGAGACGCGATGGCGAGCGCTTCGAGCTTGACTGCGGGCTCGGCCAGGCGATCGTTCTCGAGCGAAGCGCGCAGCGAGAAGCGGACCCAGTCGGCCGTGGTCATGTTCCGAACGCGAGCGGCGGCCTGCACGCTCGCGAGCTCGTCCTCCTCGAGAAGGACTTGCAGGCGCTTACTCATGGTGATGAGCCTAGATGACTCATCACCATGAGTCAACACTACTGGCGAGCGAGGGCGATGCGGATCTCCGCCTCGTGGTCTTCCACCGGCTCTCCGCTGACGTCGTAAACGGCGCGGATGACGGTGCCGGTGAAGGCGAAGGGCGGAGCGTAGCGCTGCGTGACCGGCGCCCCTGCGTCAAGGCCTACCGATATGCCGCCAGCAAGCCCGATGGTGATGGGCATCGTCACCGGCAACTCGCCCGAGCCGATGGCCTCACCGTCGACGAAGAGGGTGATGGTCCCTGGCGTGCCCTTGCCCTTCATCGGCTCGGCCGGGCCGGTGGGCTGGAACTCGAAGCTGAGGATGTGCTTGCCGGACGGAACGTCTGAGCCCGAGACGATGTCGAACTCCTGGTCGGCGACGTAGTTGTAGGTGTAGTGCAGCTTGCCGTCCAAGACGTAGAGACTGAACCCGCCGTCGACGCCACCCTGGCTCAGCAGCACCCCCTCCGCCCCCTCGTCGGGGATGACCACGCCCACGTGGGCGCTGTGGGGTCGGTTGAGCCATTTGGGTGCGGCATTCGGTGGCACCTCCTGCGTGCCCGGGTAGTAGGTGTAGCGGGTACGGTCGGGCGCGATCTGGGGCCGCTCGTCGGCGAAGCGTTGCTGGCCGCGGCCGTCCACGGGCAGCACGTTGTACTTGCCTGCCTCCGAGTACCAGAGCGCGATCATCTCGATGAGCTTGCCCCGATGCTCGGCCGCTACGTCGTGGCTCTCGGTCCAGTCCTCGGCCACGTGGTACAGCTCCCAGCCGCCGGCGTCGAGCTCGGTCAGCTTCTCCGCGGGGATGGGGGTGCCAAAGGGCTGACCTTCGGCGAAGGAGGGACCAGGCCAGGGGCAGACCGCCTTCCAGCCGTCGTGATAGATGGAGCGATGCCCGAGCATCTCGAAGTACTGCGTCCTGCGCCGGGAGGGCGCCGAAGCGTCGGCGATGGCCTCGGCCATGCTCAGACCCTCGATAGGCGACTGCTGCACGCCGCGGATGGAGGCCGGTGGCTCGATATCCAGCAGGTCGAGCACGGTCGGGACCATGTCGATGGCGTGGCCGTACTGCGTGCGCACTTCACCCTTGGCTTCCATGCCGGCCGGCCAGTGGATGATGAAGGGGTCGCTGATGCCGCCACGATAGGTCTCGCGCTTCCAGCGGCGGAAGGGCGTGTTGCCGGCCCAGGTCCAGCCCCAGGGGTAGTGGTTGAAGTACTTCGGTCCACCGATGTCGTCGATGGCGGCGAGGTTCTGCTCGAGGTCATCGGTCACGAAGTTGAAGAACTTGTTCTCGTTGATCGAGCCGGTAGGCCCGCCCTCGGAGCTGGCGCCGTTGTCGCTGATGACCATGACCAGCGTGTTCTCGAGCTCGCCCATCTCCTCGAGGAAGTCGATGAGCCGGCCGATGTGATGGTCGGTGTGCTCGAGGAAACCGGCGAAGACCTCCATCATGCGCGCGTACAGCCGGCGCTCGTCGTCGGACAGGCTGTCCCAGTGGGCCACGTCCGGGTCGTGACGTGAGAGTTCCGTCTCCGGCGGGACGACGCCCAGCTCCTTCTGGCGCGCCAGGACCTTCTCGCGATAGGCCTCCCAGCCGTCGTCGAAGGCGCCCCTGTACTTGTCCGACCACTCCTTGGCCACGTGATGCGGCGCGTGCATGGCGCCGGTGGCGAAGTAGAGGAAGAAGGGCTTGTTGGGCGCGACCTGCTTGGAGTCGGCGAGGAAGCCGATGGCACGGTCGACGAGGTCCTCGGTCAGGTGGTAGCCCTCCTCGGGCGTCTTCTCAGGCTCGACGCGGTGGTTGTCGTAGGTCAGCTCGGGGTAGTACTGGTGCGTATCACCGCCCAGGAAGCCGTAGTAGCGCTCGAAGCCGCGACCCAGCGGCCAGCGCTCGTAGGGGCCGGCCGCGGAGATCTGGTCGGCCGGGGTCAGGTGCCACTTGCCCACCGCATAGGTGTTGTAGCCCGCGCCCTGCAAGATCTCACCGAGGAAGCCGTTATCGAAGGGGATGTAGCCGTCGTAGCCAGGGAAGCCGGTGCTGATCTCGGTGATTCCGGCCATGTGGTTCGAGTGGTGGTTGCGTCCGGTCAGGATGCACGAGCGGGTGGGCGAGCAGAGTGCCGTGGTGTGCATGTTGCTGAAGCGCAGGCCGCCATCCGCGAGCTTGTCGAGGTTGGGTGTGCGGATGGGGCTGCCGTAGCAGCCGAGCTGCCCGAAGCCCGTGTCGTCGAGGACGATGAAGAGGACGTTTGGCGCGCCCTCCTCCGCGCGGCGAGGCGCTGGCCAGGCCTGCTCCGATTCATCGAAGGTCCGTCCGACCACGCCGGAGAATGCCGTGCCGGGCCGGTATTCTTTGAGACTCACCGCTGCCTCCTCGATGGCTGAACGGATCAGGAACGTCCTATCCGCAAGTGCATCAGGTCCGAGTGTTGTGAGCACGTTAGCAGGGGCCCGAGCCGAACGTGCGTCCGCCCGCGAATGGCGGCCCCGCCGGAGAGGCCAGGGGTCGGTTCGCGGAGGTCTACGGTCGAATCTGGCTGACCCGACGCACGACCAAGGCAGAGGCGCGGTAGCCTCGGGGCCGTGGGAGTGATCGGTTTCCTGCGTGCGCATGTCGATGCCCTGGTCGCCATGGTGCTGGCGGCTGCCTTCCTGGCGGAGGTCTACCTGGCCCAGTCGCCCATCACCGGCCAGTCCTTCGTCGCCTCGCTCGACATCGACGAGGCCGTGGCCATCGGAGTTGGCACGGGCTTCCTGCTCTCGCTGGCCGCCCGGACCACGTTGCCCCTGCTGTCCCTGGCCTTGGCTTTCGGTGCCTTTGCCCTGCTGGGGCAGGGTGAGTTCGACGCCATCGCCACGCTCATGCTCGGCGCCGCGCTGGCGACCTATTCGGTCGGCGCCTGGACCGGCGGCCGCACCGCCCAGATCGGCGCGGTCGGCGTCGGTGCCCTGGTGGGCCTGGTGGTGATTCGGGCCACGAGCGGGCCGGTCGAGCCGCGCGACCTGGCCGGGCCCATCTTCGTGCTCTTCGGGTCATGGCTCCTGGGCCTGGCCGTACGCAGCATCCGCGCGTCCCGCGACGACGAGCGCGTGACCGGCGGGCTGGACTGGGAGGCGGCCGCTTCGATCGCAGCGCCGGACTCGGCCGGCCGCGACGAGACGGTGCGCGAGCTGCGCGACGTCATCGAGCGAGCCATGAGCGCGGTCATCCTGCAGGCTCGCAACGCTCGCCGCGCGCTCGACACCGACCCAGGAGCTGCTCACAAGGCTCTGACTGTGGTCGAGGCCGCCGGTACCGAGGCGCTGGAAGAGACGCAGCGGCTCACGGGCCTGCTTCTCTCGCCCGACGGCGCGCCGCTGCCGGAGCCACAGCCGGGCCTGGCCGACGTCGACTTCCTCGCCGAGCAACTGATCAACGCCGGCCTGCCGGTGGATACGCGTGTGGAGGGACGGCCGCTGCCGCTCACGCCCGACCTGGATGCCGTGGCCTATCGGGTCATCCACGAGTCTCTCATGGCCACCTTGGACGGCGCGCGCGACGCGTCCTCCAGCGTGGTCGTTCGCTATGAGCCTGACGAACTCCAGATCGAGGTCGTCGACGACGGCATCGCTGCCGAGGGCGATAGTGGCGGAGAGACCGCAGGTCTCGTCGCCGTCCGGGACGAGGTCGCTGCCCTCGGCGGCACACTCGATGCGGGGCCCGGCGAGGAGCGAGGCTATTGGGTCCTGGCCAGGCTGCCTTACGAGCCCGACTGGAGTTGACCGCTCCGAGTCGCTAGGCTGTGGCGCCCACCCCCACAGGAGGATCCCCCATGAGCGCACTGGGCAGTGGCACCAGGGATGACCCCTGGGTCTTGCAGACCCCGCCCGGCTCGTCCGAGTACACGATGTACCGCGACGAGGAAGCCGATCCGCCGGCGCTGATCTGCCAGGTCGGTTCGACGAAGCTCTCATACCAGCTGCGTTGCATCGAGGACCTGCACGCGATGCTCAAGGCGCACGGCGACTGGATGGACCTGGGCGCTGCGGACGAGAGCAAGGAGGCCAAGCCCGACACGGTCGAGGCCTGGGGGCGTGCGGCCGATAACCCGGTCGGCGGCTTCTATGGGCTGCGCAAGGGCTACCGCGGACGCTTCGGCATGTACGTTCCGCCGTTGCTGGAGGCGTTGGGCCTGGCCGAGCTCACCCACGAGAAGCGCAACAACCGTATGCGCGCGAGGTAGGCGCCACGGGCCACGAATCAGGAAGGCCGCCCGGGTTGCCCGGACGGCCTTCGTCTGAGTGTGGGGAGACTAGCCGGCGTCCTCGACTTCGGCCGCCATCGACTCGACGGCCTCCGCGGCCATGGACTCGACGGCCTCCATCGTCTCTTCTGCCTCGGCGGCCATGGACTCGACGGCCGCCATCGTCTCCTCGGCCTCGGCGGCCATGGACTCGACGGCCTCGACGGCCGGCGCCTCGGAGGGCTCGGGCGTAGCGTCGTCGCCATTGTCACAAGCGACGGCCACCGCGCTCAGGCTCACGGCGAGCGCGGCAGCGATCAGGATCTTCTTCACGGTGTCGGAACCTCACGTATAGGGTTTGTGCCAGAACGCTTCGTATCGTATGCCAGATGGCGCTTGTACGTCCGACTCCCGCGCCGCCGCCGTCGTACCATCGCCCGGCGCGGCTTCACCAGGACCGCCGAGATCGCCAGGCCGAGAAAGGAGTCGCTCGGGCATGCCCATCGAGTGGCGCCAGGACGGGCGCCAACTGCATCTCCACAACGACACCATCAGCTACGTCATGCGCGTGCTCCAGTCGGGCACCCTGGCTCACCTCTACTTCGGCCCGCGCCTGGCGGTCGGACGTGACTACGGGCACTTCGTGCGAAGCTCATACGTCGCCCACTTCAACCAGGTGCTGGACCCGGTCCCGCTGGAGCTACCGACGGCCGGCAGCGGCGACTTTCGCGTCCCCGGCCTCACCGTCCGCCACGCGGACGGCAGCACCGTCCTGGACCTGGTCTATCGCGAGCATGCGATCAGCGCGGGCAAGCCGCCGCTGGACGGCCTGCCCAGCACCTACGTCGACGACGACGCCGAGGCAGATACGGTCGAGATCTGCCTTGTCGACGGCAACTCGAGCATGCGCGTGCGCCTGTACACGACCATCTATGCCGAACGTCCGGTGGTCACGCGAAGCATGCGTGTCATCAACGAGGGCCCCGGCGACGTCAAGATCACGACCGCCATGAGTGCGGTCCTCGACCTGCCCGATCCCGACTGGCATCTCTTGCAGCTCACCGGCGAGTGGGCTCGCGAGACGCACATCACCGACGCGCCTCTGGTCGCGGGCACGCGCGCTGTGCGCAGCCAGCGGGGCGCGTCAGGCCACCAGCAGAACCCGTTCATGCTGCTCCGCCGCCCGACCACGACCGAGTCCGCGGGCGAGGCTATCGGCATGTCGCTCGTCTACTCGGGCAACTTCCTCGCCGAGGTCGAGCGCGACTCGACCGACAGCGTGCGGGCACGCATCGGCTTCGATCCCGAGACCATCCGCTGGCAGGTCAGCGCGGGCATGGACCTGCAGATCCCCGAGGCCGTGCTGGTCTGGTCCGACGAGGGCATGGGTGGTGTGTCCGACGCCTACCACCGGCTCTACCGCGAGCGGCTGGCCACAGGCGCCTGGCGGGACAGGCCTCGGCCGGTGCTACTCAACAGCTGGGAAGGCGTGTACTACGACTTCGACGAGGACGCCCTGATCGAGATGGCCCAAGCAGCCAGGGAGCTGGGCGTGGAGCTCTTCGTGCTCGATGACGGGTGGTTCGGCCAGCGCGACGACGACAGCTCATCGCTCGGGGACTGGACGGTCGACCTGCGCAAGCTGCCCTCTGGCCTGCCCGAGCTCGTCGACCGCGTCAACGAGCTCGGCCTGCTCTTCGGTATCTGGATCGAGCCCGAGATGGTGAGCCCGCGCAGCCGATTGTTCGAGCTGCATCCCGACTGGGCCGTGGGCTTCCCCGGCCGCCCACGCTCCGAGCTGCGCAATCAGTATGTGCTCGACATGTCCAATCCCGAGGTCGTCGACTACCTCGAGCGCGTCGTCGGCAACGTCCTCGCCAGCGCGCCGATCGCCTACGTGAAGTGGGACATGAACCGGGTCATCACCGAGCCCTACGGCGCCTCGCTGCCGCCCGAGCGCCAGAACGAGTTCTTCCACCGTTACATGCTCGGTGTCTACGATCTCTACTCGCGCTTGACCGAGCGCTTCTCCGAGGTCCTCTTCGAGTCGTGCGCCGGCGGCGGAGGCCGAAACGACCCGGGCATGCTCGCCTTCGCGCCGCAAGCCTGGATCAGCGACGACACCGACGCGGTCGAGCGCCAGAAGATCCAATACGGCACCTCGCTGGTGTACCCGCTGGTGGCCATGGGCGCCCACGTCTCAGACGTCCCCAACCACCAGCTGGGCCGGGTCACACCGCTGGAGACACGGGCTGCGGTGGCCTTCTTCGGCAACCTCGGCTACGAGCTGGACCCCCGCCAGCTCGACGAGGTCGAGCTCGAGCGGGTCCAGGCGCAGATCGCCTGGTACAAGGAGCGCCGTGAGCTCATCCACGGTGGACGCTTCCACCGTCTCCGCAGCCCCTTCGAGGGCGACCGCAACGAGACCGCCTGGATGGTCGTCGCCGATGACGCGAGCCAGGCGCTGGTGGGCTGGTACCGGACGCTGTCGAAGCCGCTGCCGGGGCCGTCGCTGCTGCGTGTCCGGGGACTCGACCCCGGGCGCCGCTACCGCGTCACGGTATGGCCCGAAAGGGATGACTGGGTCAACCGCGCCAACGCGCTGGAGCGGGGTGGGGATGAACTCATGGCCCAGGGGCTCTTCCTTGACGACCATGCCTGGGAGTCGCAGGCGCGCGGCGACTTCCGGGCCCACATCTTCGAACTGGAAGCGGTCGCCGGATGAATCTCGACGCGGCGGTGGATCTCGACGCGGCGGCTGGGGGCGCAGACGACATGGCGGTCGGACAGCCATTCCCGGTCGGGGTCAACTACTGGCCGCGGCACAAGGCCATGTACTGGTGGAAGGACTTCGAGCGCGACGAGGTCGCTGCCGAGTTCGACGTCATCGCCGCCCTGGGCATGCGGCTCGTGCGCATCTTCCTGCTGTGGGAGGACTTCCAGCCCACGCCCGACGCTGTCTCGCCGACTGCCCTGGCCGACCTCGAGACGGTCTGCGACGTGGCTGCCGAGCGTGGCCTCGGCCTGGACGTGACCTTCTTCACCGGCCACATGAGCGGCCCCAACTGGGCGCCGTCGTGGATGCTCGGTGGCGAGCAGCCGGTGCCCGAGGGGCGGCAGGTCGTGAGCGGGTCAGACCGCGACGCCGGCCCGTATCGCAACCCCTTCGTCGACCCGGCGGTGCTCGACGCTGCCGAGCTGCAGCTGCGCGAGGTGGTGGGACGCCTGTCGGGTCACCGGGGCGTGTGGGCCTGGAACCTGGGCAACGAGCCCGACAACTTCGCCCTGCCCCCCTCCGACGGGGCCGGCGCTGCCTGGGCCGCGCGCATGTTCGATGTCATCTCCGAGCTCGACCCCGGGCGCCACCGCACGATAGGGCTGCATTCACCCTCACTGATGTCGCTGAACCATCTGCGCGCCGACCAGGTCTTCGCACGGGCCGATTTCTCGGTCATGCACACCTATCCCATCTACGCGAACTTCGGCGACGACGCGCTCGATCCTGACATCGTGCCTTTCGCCACCGCGCTGACCGCCGCGCTCTCGGGCAAGCCCGCGATGATGGAGGAGTTCGGGGCCTGCACGGCGCCGCCGGGTTCGGACACCGTCACCTGGAGTTGGCAGGCACCGTACCGCTCTCACGACCAGATCATGCTCTCCGAGGAAGCGCTGGCCGACCACCTGGCCGAGGTGCTGCCGCGGCTGGTCGAGGTCGGCTCCACCGGCGCGCTGGTGTGGTGCTTCGCCGACTATCACCCGGATCTGTGGGACCGGCCACCCTGTGACCACCAGCGGCACGAGCGTCACTTCGGGCTGGTCCGGCCGGACGGGTCGCTCAAGCCGCACGCCCGCGTGATGGCTGACTTCGTCGCCTCGGGGCCCACCATCTCGGCACCCTCGGCGCGGGCCCGTATCGAGGTCGATGCGCAGGCGTTCTACAAGGATCCGGCCGCGGCCCTGCCCGGCCTCTACGCTGCGTTCAAGGAGGGACGATGAGCGAGCCGCAGCAGATGCACGTCGAGCGATCGCCGCTGCACGTGCGCGACGTACCCGGGCGGAGCCGGTACGAGGCCAGGCTGGGCGACGACGAGGAGATCGCTGGCCTCCTCGACTATGCCCTGGGCAAGGGCTGGATCGCCCTGGTGCACACCGAGGTGCGGGATGGGTTCGAGGGTCAGGGCGTGGGCAGCCGGCTGGTTCGCGCGGTCCTGGCCGACCTGCGCGAGCGCGGCCTGCCGGTCATCCCCAAGTGCCCCTTCGTGGTCGGCTGGCTGCAGCGCCATCCCGAGCAGCACGACGTTCTCTACCGCCCGCTCGAGGCGCCCGAGCCAGACGAGCCGGCACCCGCCTAGCCTTCAACGAGTCGTGTCGGCGAGAGCCCGCACGTTGTCCGGTTCGTCGATGGCCGGCCCCATCCGTGGATCCGCCTGCGGCCGTCCGATGCTCGTTGACACCGGCAGCACGCCGGCCCAGACGGGCCAGTCATAGTCGTCTTCCTCGTCGACCGGTGGCCCGGTGCGGATCTTGGTGGAGGCGTGCTCGAGCGGCAGGCGCAGCACGGCGGTCTGCCTGATCTCCGCCTCGGTCGTGGGTCGCAGCTGTTCTCCACGCCCCGGCACCAGACGATCGACGAAGACCTCCAGCGCGCGTGCTCTCTCGAGTGCATCGGTTATGGCCTCGGCCACGCCGTGGATCACCACCGAGCGGTAGTTCAGCGAGTGGTGGAAGGCGGACCGCGCCAGCACCAGGCCGTCGAGCAGGGTCATCTCGACGCAGACCGGCTGCCCGCGTCCGCGCCTCACGGTGCCGCTGGCCGACGCTCCGTGCAGCAGGAGATGATCCCCGTCGCGGATCGCGAGCATGGGGATGACCACGGGCTTGCCGTCTCGGATGGTGCCGACGTGCGCGATGAGGGCGGCATCGACGATCTGGTGGACGGTCGCGCGATCGTAGCCGGCGCGCGCGGCCACGCGGCGGACGCGCAGATCTTCGCTGGGTGGCCCCGGTGCGGAGGCGCGTTCGTTGGTCATGAGTGCTACAGCCTACGCGAGGTTCGCGACGCGGACGTGCGACCATCGAGCCCACATGCCATCGATCATCACGGCCAACGGGCTCGACATCAGCTACACCGCCGAGGGCGAGGGCCCGCCGTTGCTGCTGCTGCACGCGGCGACCTCATCGGGGACCGAGGACTGGGCCGCCCAACGCCCGGTCCTACGGCGTCACTTCAGGCTCTACCTGCCCGATGCCCGCGGCCACGCCGCCACGCGCTGGGATCCCGAACAGGGCTGGAGTCACGAGATGCTGCTGGACGATGCCCTGGCCTTCGCCGACGCACTGGGTCTGGGGCGCTTGCGCGTGGGCGGGTTGTCGATGGGGGCGACGACGGCGCTGGCGCTGGCGATGACACATCCCGAGCGCATCATCTCCGCCGTCGTGGCAGCAGCGGGCGTGGAGCGGGAACCGCGTTCGAGCGTGGCCCGGCGGTTGATGGATCCCGAGCGGATCGAGCGCGAGGATCCGGGCTGGGCGCGCCGGCAGGCGCGCCGGCACGACCCGGTCCAGGGAGCCGGCGCCTGGAGGCGGCTGATGGTGGCCATCCGCGAGGACATCCTCAGGCAGCGCCCGCCGACGCCCGAGGAGCTCCGGCGAGCGCGGCTGCCCATCCTGCTGGCCTACGGCGACCGGGACCCGTGGGTGCCTCTCGAGCAGGCTGTGGCCCTGCGACGACAGCTGCCCGACGCCCGCCTCTTCGTCGCGCCCGGTGTTGGCCATGTAGTCGTCGCCGAGCGACCGTCTGCCTTCAACACGCTGGTGTCGCAGTTCCTGCGCTCGGCCGGGCCGGAGTAGCATCGGCCGCGTGACACGTGATCCGCAACGTCGGCTCCGGGAGGTTTGGATCGTCGACGCGCTCCGAACGCCCATCGGCCGTCGTGGTGGGGCGTTGAGTCGCGTCCGACCGGACGACCTGGCGGCGCTGGTCGTCGGCGCGGCCGTCGAGCGCAGCGGCGTCGACCCCTCGGCTGTCGATGACGTCGTCCTCGGCAACGCCAACGGGGCGGGCGAGGACAATCGCAACGTCGCGCGTATGGCTGTGCTCCTGGCAGGCTTGCCCGTGGAGGTCGCGGGTCAAACGGTCAACCGCCTCTGTGGTTCGGGTCTGCAAGCGGTCAACTCCGCAGCGCACGCCATCATGGCCGGCGATGCCGAGGTCATGGTGGCCGGCGGCGTCGAGTCCATGAGCCGTGCCCCCATGGTCGAGCTGAAGCCGGGACCCGACGCTCCGGACGCCGGACCGGAGCGAGCCGACTCCACCCTCGGCTGGCGGTTCGTCAATCCCCGCCTGGAGGAGCGCTACCCGGTCGTGACACTGGGGGAGACGGCCGAGATGGTGGCCGACCTCTGGGGCGTCAGCCGCGAGCAGCAGGACGCCTTCGCGCTCGAGAGCCAGAGACGGGTGGCCGCGGCTATCGAGGCGGGGCAATTCGACGACCAGATCGTGCCCGTGGCAGTGCCGGCGGCGGATGGGCGGCCCGGCCTCGTCGATCGGGATGAGCATCCACGCCCCGAAAGCAGCAGCGAGGCCCTGGCCGCGTTGGAACCGGTCTTCCGCGAGGGCGGCACCGTCACGGCCGGCAACGCCTCAGGCATCAACGACGGTGCAGCCGCACTCGTCCTTGTCGAGGCCGATCGCGCTCGAGCGCTCGGCCTGAGGCCGATGGCGCGCATCGTCAGTACCGCTGTCGCGGGCGTGGATCCATCGGTCATGGGCATGGGCCCCGTGCCGGCCACGCGCAAGGCCCTGGAGCGGGCTGGACTTTCGGTCGGCGACCTTGACCTCATCGAGCTCAACGAGGCTTTCGCCAGCCAGTCGGTCGCCTGCATCGCCGAGCTCGGGCTCGATCCCGGCAGGGTCAACGTCAACGGCGGCGCCATCGCCCTGGGACACCCGCTGGGCATGAGCGGCGCGCGGCTCATGGTCATGCTCGTGCACGAGTTGAAGGCCCGCGATGCACGCTACGGGCTGGCCACCATGTGCATCGGCGTGGGCCAGGGTATCGCCACCGTCGTCGAGAACGTCGAGGTCGGTGACTAGCCGGGGCCAGCCGGATCGAGGCGGAGCGGGAACATCGCTACTGGACGGGTTGCGGCTGCGAGTGAGCCCGCGCGCTCGGGTGCTAGTACCGCTTGCCGTAGAAGTCGTAGACGACCATGACCACGCCGTGACGGTAGGCCACGCCCACGCCCACGCTCTTGTAGCCGCCATTCTTGATGTTGCGCCAGTGGCCACCGTTGACCGCGTGCTCAGCCTGGAACATGCGGTGCGTCTTGAGCACGACCTGCTTGGGTGAGCCAGAGCCCCAGCCGCAGCCGACGTTCTCGCCGTAGTAGCCGTAGCCGAAGCCCTTGGCCGCCAAGCGGACGCCCAGGTCCGGCTTGCCCGCGATGCTGTGACCGCAGACCTCGTACTGGACCATGTTCCGCGCCCACTTGAAGGCGACCTTCTTGCTGATGCCCGTGTGCCGGCGCAACGGCGCTCGATAGGTCGAGTGCTTGCCGCTACCACGACCGACGCAGGTGCCGTCGGACTTGACCCAGCCGCCGGTGCGGGTGCAGTTCATGAGGCTGACGGCGTACTTCTCGGCGCCCCAATGGCGCTTGACGGTGTCGGCGGCGGACGCAGGTGCGGCCGTCGCGACGGCCATGGCCAGGCCCAGGCCGAGCGCGAGTGAAGTCGCGCGTCCAAGTCCGCGAGTCATGTCCGCAGGTTGCCCGCGAGGACCGCCGTGGCCCATCACCCGGGCGTACGGCTCGCCACCGCGGCAGACTGCCCCTCCACGCACAACCAGGCCCGCCGGCCCCCGGTATCAGCGCCTCCCCGAGGGTCCCCCACGAACGAGCGCTTGCTCAATCCTTAGCGTCTGGGTAGGATTTAGACCGGCAGTCGGCGATCCAGCTGGCCGCCTCAGTCGATCCAGTCCCGGAGGTCCTCACTCGATGCTCGAGACGCAGCCCCAGACCCCACAGACCGTCCCGGCCGCCGAGCCCGAGGTCGCCCCCCTCGTCACACTCTCGGACGCAGCCGTGGCCAGGCTCACCGAGCTGACCAAGGACGAGGCCGACCCCAACGTCGGCTTGCGCGTCTACGTCTACAGCGGTGGCTGCAGCGGCTATCGCTACGGCATGATGCTCGAGGACCAGCCGGCCGAGGAGGACGTCAAGGTCACCTCCAAGGGCATCAATGTCTACGTCGATCCGCAGTCCACCAAGTTACTGCAGGGCTCGGAGATCGACTACGTCGACACGCTCATGGGGGCCGGCTTCACGGTCAACAACCCCAACGCCGTCTCCGGCTGCGGCTGCGGTAGCAGCTTCCGCACCGAGGAATCGGCCGGGGCCCCGGGAGCCTGCGGCCACTGATCGGCTGACCGACCTCCGCTCCTGGGAGGGCGGGCCCGCCAGGGCTCGCCTTTCTGATTCCATGCGACGATTCGATTCGTGACCCAGATCCCGCTCTTCCCGCTGCGCTCCGTGCTCTGTCCGGGCGTGGCCTTGCCGCTGCACATCTTCGAGGAGCGCTATCGCCTCATGGTCAATCGCTGCATCGAGCGCGACGAGCCCTTCGGCGTGATCCTGCTGCGTGAAGGACATGAGGTCGGGCCCCTCCGCGGCGAGGTCGCCTCGGTGGGCACGACCGCCGTCATCCGACGTGCAGGCACCTATCCCGACGGGCGACTCGACATCCTCACGGTGGGCCAGCAGCGCTTCCGCCTCGACGGCGTCGACAACGTCTCCCAGCCCTACCTCGTCGGCCGGGTGAGCCTGCTCGAGGAGCCGACCGGCCCGGAGCCGGAGCTCAGCGTCCGCGCCGAACGCGTCGGCCGCCGCTTCCTCGAGTATCTCGAGCTGCTGCAGCCCGAAGGCGTGTCCGACGGACCGGAGATCGAGATCGAGTTCGAGATCGACGTCGAGGGCGACGACGAGCCCGAGGGTCGCGGAAGTGCCGTCCCAGCAGAGGCCCCCGACGACCGCGCCGGCAGTGCCGAGGGCCCGGCCGACGCAGCCGAGCTCGTGGTGCAGGAGCTCGACGCGGCGGATCTGCCGCCCGAACAGCGGCGCGAGCTGCTCATGTCCGCGGCCCGACGCCTGACCGGTACCGACGACCATACGGCTCTCTCGTACGTGCTCACCGCGCTCATCCAGGTCGACCTGACGGCCCGCCAGGAGCTGCTCGAGATGCCCGATACGATCTCTCGGCTGGTCCGCCTCGAGGCCATGCTCTCGCGCGAGAGCTGGTTCCTCAGGCAGGGCCTGCGGCCCATCATCGTCGATCCGGGGCAGGGCCGCGGTCAACGCGGCTGAAGCCCGCTCCGGCACACCAAGAAGCCTCGCCCACACCAAGAAGCCCCGTCGCCGGTGCCTGCACCGAACGACGGGGCCTGGTAGGTGGGGCGCTAGCCCTGCGGCCAGCTGGCGGGTGGTTGTCCGTCCTGTGGTGGCCACTGACCCCCCTGGGCCGGTGGCGGCGCGTACGGTGGCGGCGCGTACGGCGGCGGCGCGTACGGTGGCGGCGCACCTGCATCGGCTGCCCGTAGGGCATGCCCCCGTAGCCCGGAGGCACGGGCGGAACGCCACCGCCGCGCAGGACGCGCCAGCCGGCCAGGGTCACCGCGCCGGTGCCGAAGATGCCTGCCAGCAGCGGGACCACGCCGGTCCAGGACAGCAGCATCAGGATGAGCACGCCCAGGAACGCCGCGCCGTAGGGCCGCCTGGCCGTGCGGGCGCGAGGCAGGATGCGCTCGCCGATCCAGGTGCCTACCACGACCTGGCCGAGGAAGACCACCAGGCCCCAGACCACGAGCAGGCCGATGGCCAGCGGGATGCCCACGATGGTGGCAACAAGCAGCCCGAAGACGAGCGACGGGATGACCAGCATCAACAGGCCCACGACGATGGTCTTGAGCACGTCGTTGCTGATGGTGGCTCCAGCGCGGCGGGTCTGATCGGTGCCGAAGGCGATGACCAGCAGCGTCATCGCCAGCATCGCGATGAAGGCGCCGATGGCCACGAAGATGATGACCACGATGAGCAGCGCGACGACTGCCGCCAGGGCGCCCACGAGCTCGTCCTGGGCGTCGGCGACCTCACCGGTCACGGTCACGGTCGCTTCGTCGATGCTGACCTCGGTGCCGCTGTAGAAGGCATCACCGACCGTTGCGCCCTGGTCGATGGTGAGGCTGCCGGAGATGGTAAAGATCCTCTCGATGGCGGCGGTGGAGCCACGGACGGTGACATCCGCATCGACGGCTACGAGGCTCTCCACGTTGCCCTCGATGAGCGCGGCGCCGTCGACGATGACGATGCCGTCCGCCTGGTCGGTGGGTCCGACCGCGACGTCGCGCTTGATGCTGACGACGACGCTGTCGTCCTCATTGGCCAGCAGCCAACCCTTGTTCTCTTCCTCGACCTGGGCGGCCGCCGGCAGTGCGCCGATCAGCAGCACGGTCATCGCGAGCAGCAACGCTCGCAGCACGTTCCGTTGCATCTGGACCCCTCTCTGCTCTGGTTGTCATGCCAGCGTACCCGCGATGGGTGCAGTCGGCCAGCCGGGCAGCCCCCGTCCCCTGCTGGGGCTAGCCTCACTCTCCCGATTCCTGCTGGCCTCCACGCACCACCGGGCCCTGCAGCCAGGGTCGGCAGGGGCCGCTCGCCTCTCCAGGAGGTGACCGCTCACCCGCCCCACGGGGGGCCTAGTGGCCCTGCCGCTGACCCCGCATCAGCGGGCACACTATCCTCGACCCGCGGCCTCCCCCTTGGCCGCGGGACTGATCCCTGACCCGAGTCCACCCAACGGAGATCCGGGTGTCCAAAGCCCACGTATCAAGGAGGCCTGACACATGGCCCAGAAATGGGAGTGTCTAGACGGGAACGAGGCCGCCGCCCGTATCGCGTACCAGCTGAGCGAGGTCATCTCGATCTACCCCATCACCCCGGCCTCGCCGATGGCGGAACACACTGACGATTGGGCTGCCCAGGGCAGGCCCAACATGTGGGGCATCGTCCCGGACGTCGTCGAGATGCAGTCCGAGGCGGGCGCCGCCGGCGCGCTGCACGGGGCGTTGCAGAAGGGTGCCCTGGGCGCCACGTTCACGGCCTCACAGGGTCTTCTCCTGATGATCCCCAACATGTTCAAGATCGCCGGCGAGCTGACCCCCTCGGTCATCCACGTCTCCGCTCGAACCGTGGCCACCCACGCGCTCTCGATCTTCGGCGATCACAGCGACGTGATGTCGGCCCGTGCCTGCGGCTGGGCCATGCTCGCGGCCGCCTCCGTGCAGGAGGTCCAGGACCTCGCGCTCGTGGCTCACGCGGCCACGCTGCGCTCGCGCATCCCCTTCCTGCACTTCTTCGACGGCTTCCGCACCTCCCACGAGGTCGACAAGATCGCCCTGCTTGAGCAGAGCGACCTGCGCGCGCTGGTGCGTGAGCAGGACGTGCTCGAATTCCGGGCTCGCGGCATGAGCCCCGAGGACCCGGTCGTGCGCGGTACGGCCCAGAACCCCGACGTCTTCTTCCAGGCTCGCGAGGCCGCGAACCCGTACATGGACGCGGTCAAGGGCATCGTGTCCGAGGTCATGGCCGAGCTCACCGAGCGCACGGGCCGGCCCTACGAACTGGTCACCTACACCGGCGCCCCCGATGCCGAGCGCGTCGTCCTGGTCATGGGCTCCGGCACCGGCGCCGTCAAGGAGACGGTCAAGGTCCTGACCGACGCCGGCGAGAAGGTCGGCATGGTCCAGGTGCGTCTCTTCCAGCCGTTCCCGTCGGAAGAGCTGGTGGCGGCCCTGCCCAGCACGGTCAAGTCCATCGCCGTCCTCGACCGGACCAAGGAGCCGGGCGCGGTCGGAGAGCCCTTCTACCTTGAGACCGTCGCGGCCCTCAACGAGGCCATCGACGCGGGCATCGCGCCCTTCGCCATGCCGCGGGTCATCGGTGGTCGCTACGGCCTCAGCTCCAAGGAGTTCACGCCGCAGATGGTCAAGCCCATCTACGACGAGCTGGCCAAAGAGGCGCCCAAGAAGCACTTCACCGTCGGCATCTTCGACGACGTCACCAACCTCAGCCTGCCCATCGATCGCGAGTTCGTGCAGCCGCGGCCCGAGGGCCAGGTCCAGGCCATGTTCTTCGGCCTCGGCTCCGACGGCACCGTGGGTGCCAACAAGGCTTCGGTCAAGATCATCGGCGAGGGCACGGACCTGTACTCCCAGGGACACTTCGTCTACGACTCCAAGAAGTCGGGCGCGGTGACCGTCTCGCACCTTCGGTTCGGTCCTGAGCTCATCGAGTCGACCTACGAGATCCAGGCAGCTGACTTCGTGGCCTGCCACCAGTTCGGCCTCATCAGCAAGATGCCGGTCCTCGAGCGGGCCAAGGACGGGGCCACGTTCCTGCTCAACAGCCCGTACGGGGCTGACGAGGTGTGGGAGCGACTACCCAGCAAGATCCGGCAGCAGATCGTCGACAAGAACATCGACCTCTACGTCATCGATGCCTTCGCCGTCGCCGGCGAGGTGGGTATGGGTAACCGCATCAACACCGTGATGCAGCCCTGCTTCTTCAAGCTCTCCGGCGTGCTGCCGGAGGACGAGGCCATCACGGCCATCAAGAAGTTCGTCGAGAAGACGTACGGCAAGCGCGGTGAGAAGGTGGTGCAGCGCAACTACGCCGCCATCGACCTGTCGCTGGCGAGGCTGCACAAGGTCCAGACCGGGCCGGCCCCCGCATCGGTCGAGCTCTCGGCCATCGTGGCCGACGAGGCGCCGGAGTTCGTCAAGAACGTGACCGCCAGGATCATGGCCGGCGAGGGCGACCTCTTGCCGGTCAGCGCCTTCCCGGTGGACGGCAGCTTCGACACCGCCACCACCAAGTGGGAGAAGCGCGCCATCGCCCAGGAGATCCCCATCTGGGATGAGGCCGTCTGCATCGACTGCGGCAAGTGCGCCATGGTCTGTCCGCATGCCGCCATCCGCATGAAGGTCTACCCCGAAGCGGAGCTGGCCAAGCTCTCGGGCGACTTCAAGTCCAAGGACTTTCGCTCGCGTGAGCTCGAGAACCACAAGCTGACCATCCAGGTCGCACCGGACGATTGCACCGGCTGTGGCGTGTGCGTGGATGTCTGCCCCGCCAAGTCCAAGACGGAGGTCAAGCACAAGTCCATCAACATGGCGCCCTACATGGAGAACGCCGACGCAGAACGGAAGCGCTGGGAAGAGTTCCTCTCCATCCCCGAGCTGGACCGGACGCTCATCGCGCGAGACACCATCAAGGGCAGTCAGGTCCTGGAGCCGCTGTTCGAGTTCTCAGGTGCCTGCTCCGGTTGTGGCGAGACACCCTACGTGAAGCTGGTCAGCCAGCTCTTCGGCGATCGCATGATCGTGGCCAACGCCACCGGCTGCTCCTCGATCTACGGCGGCAACCTGCCCACCACTCCCTGGGCGACCAACGCCGCGGGTCGCGGACCGGCCTGGAACAACTCGCTCTTCGAGGACAACGCCGAGTTCGGCCTGGGCATGCGCCTCGCGCTCGATGTCCAGACCAAGCACGCCAAGCAGCTGCTCCGCAAGCTGGCCCCGGTGGTGGGCGAGGCGCTCGTGAACGAGATCCTCGAGAACGACCAGGACAGCGAGGCCAAGATCGCGCAGCAGCGCGACGCGGTCGAGAAGCTGCGAGCGGCCCTGGCCGGCGTGAGTCGTGAGCAGAGGGCGGACGCCGACTCGCTCCTCTCGGTGTCGGGTGACCTCATCCGCACCGGCGTGTGGATCATGGGCGGCGACGGCTGGGCCTACGACATCGGCTTCGGCGGTGTGGACCAGGCCCTCAGCTCGGGCCGGGACATCAACATCCTGGTGCTCGACACGCAGGTCTACTCCAACACCGGCGGGCAGGCCTCCAAGGCCACGCCGCGCGGTGCGGTGGCCAAGTTCGCGGCTGCCGGCAAGCCCAGCGGTCGCAAGGACCTGGGCGCCATCGCGCGGGCGTACGGCAACGTCTACGTCGCACAGGTCGCGCTCGGCGCGAGCGATACCCAGACCAACAAGGCCATGCTCGAGGCCGAGGCCTGGCCCGGCCCCTCGATCATCATCGCCTACAGCACCTGCATCGCTCACGGCATCGACATGTCGACGTCGATGACCCACCAGAAGGATGCGGTCAAGTCCGGCTTCTGGCCGCTCTACCGCTACATGCCCAGCGAGGCCGCGGAAGGTCAGCCGTTCAAGCTGGACTCCAAGGCCCCGTCCATGCCCATCAAGGAATTCGTCGAGTCGGAGACGCGCTTCGCGATCCTGGCTCGCACGCAGCCCGAGCGCGCAGCCGAGCTCGCGGCGCTGGCCCAGGCCGATGCCGACGAGCGCTGGCGCTACTACAGCCAGCTGGCCGACGTCCAGCGCAGCATCCCGCACCTGGAGCATGAGCCCTCGGCGGCTCCTGCCGACGGTACGGCCTCCAGCAACGGGAAGGGAGACTCCAAGTGACCGTCGATCTCAGCACCCGCTACCTGGGGCTCGAGCTTCGCTCACCGCTCGTCGTCTCAGCCAACCCGCTGACCCGCGATCCAGTCGTGGTCGCCGAGTTCGAGGAAGCCGGCGCTGGTGCCATCGTCATGCCCTCGCTCTTCGAAGAGGAGATCGAGAACGAAGAGATCGAGCTGGCGGCATCGCTCGACCAGGGGACCGAGGGTTTCGCCGAGGCGCTCGACTACTTCCCCGAGGTCGACACCTTCATCGGTGAGGGCGACCGCTACCTGCGCGCGCTCGACCGCATCAAGGGCCAGGCTTCGGTGCCCATCATCGCCAGCCTCAACGCCAACTCGGTGGGCGGCTGGGTCCGTTTCGCCAGGCTCATGGCCGATGCCGGCGCCGATGCCCTGGAGCTGAACCTCTACCGCATCACCGTCGACCGCACCAGGAGCGCGGCCGACGTGGAGGAGGAGGACCTCGATCTCATCGCGGCCGTGCGGGCCGCGGTCAACCTGCCCCTGGCGGTCAAGCTGAGCCCGTACTACTCGGCGCTGGCGAACTTCGCCGGCAAGGTGGTGGAGGCCGGAGCCAACGGGCTCGTGCTCTTCAACCGCTTCTACCAGCCGGACATCGACCTCGACGAGCTGGCGGTGGTGCCGCGGGTGAGCCTGAGCCACCCCTCGGAGTTGCGCCTGCCGATGCGCTGGACCGCCATCCTGCGTCCGCAGCTGGGTCCGGAGGTCGCCATCGCGGCCACGTCCGGCATCCACAGCGGCGCGGACGCGATCAAGGCCCTGATGGTCGGTGCCGACGTGGCCATGCTGGCCTCGGCCGTGCTGCGCGACGGACCCCGCAAGATCGCCGATATCGAGGACGAGATGCGGACTTGGCTCGTGGAGAACGAGTACAGCTCTGTGACCCAGCTGCGCGGTTCGGCCAGCCAGGGCAGCGTCGAGGATCCGGGCACGTTCGAACGCGCCCAGTACATCCGCACCCTGCACTCCTGGAGCGCCCCGGCGAACCTGACGGCCCGGGCGTAGACGCTACCTCCTCCGCAGCCCATCAGAGCGCCCGGCAGCACGCCGGGCGCTCTTCGAATCGGCCTACTCGCCGAGCAGGCGTGCGCACGGCGCGACCTGCTGAAGGGAGCAGGCCGCCTGGGGCCAGCTAGCTGTACGTGCGGCCGTCTCAGTCGGTCGGGGAGAGAGCCGCGACCGAGCGCAGGACGAAGCGGGTCTCGGTCTCGGATACGAGGCCGTGGGCCTTGAGCTCGCCCAGGAGTCGGTCGACGGCAGCGAGGTCCTCGAAGTGGCCGGCCACGAGATAGTCGTGCTGACCGGTGACGTGGTGAGCCTCGGTGATCGCCTCGTGCAGCGCGAGCTCCGATTCGAAACGCTCACCGCGGACCCCCGGTGCGAGCTTGACGTCGATATACGCATGGATGGGGCGGCCAAGCGCAGCCCAGTCGCGGCGCACCGCGAAGCCGGTGATGACACCAGCCCGTTGCAGGCGACGCACCCGTTCGGCCGCCGCGTTGGGGGAGAGGTGCACGGCCGCCGCCAGCTCGCCCCAGCGCATGCGGCCATTGGCATCCAGAGCACGGAGGATATCTCGGTCGATACGGTCCATAGCTGAGATTATCTCAGCCTGTGCTCGAATCGTGTCGGTAGTCCGCGACTATTGCTGCGGGATGACCGTCAGGATGGGTACATGAGTCCGACCGCGGTCCTTGGCTTCGCCGCCGTGTCGGTGGCCATCATCGTGGTGCCCGGTCCCAGCGTCCTCTTCGCGGTCGGTCGCGCCATCGCCGTCGGCCAGCGGCGGGCGCTCTTGACGGTACTCGGCAACGCCATGGGGCTGTTCCTGCAGGTCGTGGTCGTGGCTCTTGGCCTCGGTGTCATCGTCACCGCCTCGGCCGGGGTCTACGCCCTGGTGAAGCTCTTGGGGGCGGCCTACCTCGTCTGGCTCGGTCTCAGCGCCATCCGCAACCGTGCCGAGGCCTCGTCGCCGTTCGACTCAGAGGCCAACAAGGACCCGTCGCGGCCGCTGCTCGACGGGCTGGTGGTCGGGGCAAGCAACCCCAAGTCCCTCGTCTTCCTGGCCGCACTGCTCCCCCAGTCGGTCGACCCCACAGCTGGCGCCGTGGCCGCCCAGATGATGCTGCTGGGGGCGGTCTTCTGCGCCATCGCCCTTGTCTGCGATGGCGCCTGGGCCCTGGCCGCGGCACGGGCCCGCTCGTGGTTTGCGACCGATCCCAGTCGGCTCGCAGGGCTGTCGCTGGCCGGAGGGCTGGTGATGGTGGGGCTGGGCCTGCTGCTGGCGGCGAGTTAGCGCACGCCCTCGCGCGAGGTTCGTGCCTGCCACTCCGCGGCCAGGATGCCCATGGTCAGCTCATCCCAGCGCCGGCCGTCGCGCACGATGGCCTCGCGGTGGCGTCCCTCGACCGCGAACCCGGCCTTCTCGTAGCTGCGGACAGCGCGGACGTTGAAGTCGAAGACCGAGAGCGCCACCCGGTGCAGACCGATTCGCTCGAAGGCCAGCCACAACATCAGCTCGGTCGCCTCGGTGCCATAGCCCATGCCCCAGACGTCGGGTTCGCCGATGCTGATGTGGAACAGCGCTGAGCTGTTGTCGGGGTCCATGTTGCTGAAGGTCGTGGAGCCGATGAGCCGCCCGCCGTCGCGCACGGTGATGGCGTAGCCGACCTGTTCGGACGACATCAGGCGGCTGTGGAAGAAGCGGTCGATGTCATCGTCGCTCATCGGCCGCAGCGAGTAGCGGGTGAGGCGGGCCAGCTCGGGATCGCGGTACCAGCGCCGCACGGCCCCGAGGTCCTCGTGACGATGGTGGCGCAGCACTATGCCGGAGCCGGGGATCGTGGCGGGATGCCAGACCTGCCGCTGCTGCTCGACTGTGACCATCGGCGCCGATGCTAACCCACCCACAGCGCCCCGGGGCGCTGCCCCCGCCGCTCTACGATGTACCGATGACCACGGTGGATGCAGGCGCGATGCACAGGTGGGCGGAGACGGCCGAGCGGATCGGCGCCACGCGCAAGACATCGGAGAAGGCGGACACCGTGGCCGAGTACCTGCGCACGCTCGACGATGACGACCTGGCCACCGCCGTGGTGTTCCTCAGCGGCCGCCCGTTTCCCGAGCGAGATCAGCGCAGGACCGGGCTCGGCTGGCGTGTGGTGAGTACGGTGGTGCAAGGCGTCGCCGGTGCGGACGACGGGGCCATGCGTCGGGCCTACGACCGCTCCTCCGACGTAGGCACGGCCGTTGCGGAACTCCTGGCCGAGGTCGGTCACCGACCGCCACCGGGGTCGGCGCCCCTGACCCTGGCCGATGTCGCCTCCGCCTATGACGCGCTGGCCGGCGCGCGCGGCCGCGAGGCCAAGGCAGCCATATTCGCCGACCTGGTGCGCCGGGCCGAGCCGCTGAGCGCTCGCTATGTCACGGCCATCCTGGGTGGGGAGCTTCGCATCGGCCTGCGCGAGGGGCATCTGGAGAAGGGCATCGCTCTCGCCTTCGGACGAGACCTGTCGGCGGTGCAGTGGGCGGGCATGCTCACTGGAGACATCGGCCGGACCGCCCGCCTGGCCCGCGAGGATGCCCTCGACAGCGCCCGCCTGGCGCTCTTCCACCCGCTCAAGTCGATGCTGGCCTCGGCGGTAGCGGACGAGGCCGAGGCAATGACGCGCCTCTCGCCGCCGGCATGGGTAGAGGACAAGTACGACGGTATCCGCGCGCAGCTGCACGTGGAGGGCTCCGAGGTCCGATTGTTCAGCCGCGACCTCAACGACATCAGCGGCCAGTTCCCCGAGGTCAACGAGGCGGCGGCCGGGGCCGGCTGGGCTGGCATCCTCGATGGTGAGATCCTGGGCTGGAAGGACGGGGCAGTGCTGCCGTTCCTGGCGCTGCAGACGCGGCTCGGGCGCAAGAAACCATCGCCGGAGGTGCTCGCCGAAGTGCCGGTCATCTACGTCGCCTTCGACGTGCTGGCGCTGGGCGAGGGAGGGGCTTCGCCACAGCCGGTCCTGCGCCGGCCGCTGCGGGAGCGGCGTGCACTCCTCGAAGGGCTCGGGCTGGCGACGACCCCTGGCTTCGGCCTGGCCTCGCTCGTCGATGCCTCGGATGAACGGGAGCTCGAGCGCATATTCGCCCAAGCCCAGGAGCGCGGCAACGAGGGCCTGATGCTCAAGGACCCCGAGTCCAGCTATGCCCCCGGCCGCCGGGGCTACGCCTGGCTCAAGCTCAAGAAGGCGCTCACCACGCTCGACTGTGTGGTAGTGGGGGTGGAGGTCGGGCACGGCCGGCGGCACGGCTTGCTGTCCGACTACACCTTCGCCGTGATCGATGACCGCCCCGACGCGGCCGAGAGCTCCCTTGTCACCATCGGCAAGGCCTACAGCGGGCTGACCGACGCCGAGATCGCGCAGATGACGCGCTGGTTCGAGGCCCACACCATCGAAAGGCACGGGCGCTACCGCCGCGTGGAGCCGACGGTGGTCGTGGAGATCGCCTTCGACGTGATCCACGCCTCCAACCGGCACAAGTCCGGGTACGCGCTGCGGTTCCCGCGCATCGTCCGCATCCGCGAGGACAAGGGACCGGCCGAGGTCGATGCGCTGAGCACCGTGGCCGCCCTCCACGAGCGGTTGCAGCTGGCCGGTCGCTACGGCGTGCTCACCGCCGGCGCTCCCGATTCGGACGACGAAAGTGGCTCGGGCTGAGCGATGATGTGTCGGTGATCCCACTGCGAGAGAGGCTGTGAACGAGCCTCCCAGCCGCTTCGACCGTGTCAGCGGACTGCGGGACGTCCTGACCGCCACCGGCGCCGGCATCTACCTGGCTACCCACCAGGCCGGTCCTATCCCGGTCGAGACGCAGGCCGCTGTCCACGAGTCCGACGAGATGGAGCTGCGCGTCGGCCGAGCTGGCCGCGACCGAGCCGACGACCTCGACCAGCGCGAACGAGAGGCCAGGGCAGTGGTCGCGGCCGTGCTCAAGGCTGTGCCGGAGCGGATCGTGCTGACCCACGGTGCGGCCGATGCGGCGCGGATGATCGCCCTGGAGGTTCTCGAAGGCGGCGAGGCGCCGCAGCGTGTGCTGTTCCTGCCGGGAGTGGACAGGGCCATGGCCGCTGCCGTTCGCGACGTGGCCGAAGTCGCCGGGGCGGAGGTGGAGGTGGCCTCGGATGTGCCGCGCATCATCGCGGCCGACGTGGCGCTGGTGGTGCTGGCCCATGTCGATGCCGACGGCCGACTGACCGATCCGGCGCCGGTGGCCGAGGCCGCGCACAAGGCCGGCGCCCGCGTGCTCCTCGATGTCGGCCTCAGCGCCGGCGCGTGGCCTACCGACGTGGCCGTGATGGGGGCCGATTTCGTGGTCGCGGAGGTGCACCGCTGGCTGCTCGGTCCCGAAGCGGTCGCGTGCGCCTGGATCACCCCCGATCTCGATCCCGAACTGCCGGAGTGGCTGCGCCAGGCCTCCGCCGGGTTCGGCCGGGGTGCGCTGCTGAGCCTGGCACGGAGCGTCGGCTGGCTGCTGATGTACGTGGAGTTGCCCTGGGCCATCGATCGCACCGTCGCACTCGCCGACGGCCTGTACGCGGATCTCGCGGCCATCGACGGGGTCGAGCTGCTGGCTGACCCGGGGGCACACGGGCCGGTGGCCACCTTCCGCATCAGCGGCTGGGACGCCGAGGGCGCCGTCGACGAGCTCTCACGTAGCATCTTCGCCATCGTCGAGGCCGATGCTGAGGCGGATGTCATCCGCGCCAGCGTGGGTGCCTGGAACCGGGAGAAGGAGCTGGTGCGCTTCACCGAGCGAGTCGCCGAGCTGGCCGCCCATACGCCCGAGTCGCTGCCCAGGCGGCCGTCACTGACGATCCTCAGCGGGCCGCTCGATCCCGAGGAGGATGCGTGACCGACGAGGACGGCTCCGCCCCGGAGTCCACTCCCCAGCGCGAGGTCCGTCACCGCCCGGAGTGGGAGATCCGCTGGCGCCAGGCGCGCAATGCCCCGCCCCCGGTGGTGCGTGCGGTGCTGGCCAACGTGGCAGTGGCTACCGTCGGTGGCATCGTCCTGCTGCTGACCGACTGGCTGGCCAGCCAGGGGGTGCTGCCGGCCTTCCTGCTCGACCTGGGGCCACTCATCTACGTGGCCGTGGTCATCGTCAGCGGAAGCGTCTTCACCTACCTCTGGGTCGAGCTGCCCACCGGCGTCCCCGGCGAGAAGCGCAGCTCCCCCTGGGCTGCCGTGCTCGGCTTCTTCGCCAGCATCCCCATCGTCTACCTCGCGCTGGTGATCATCTTCGAGGTCCTGCGCCCGCTCTTGCCGTAGTGCCTGCTAGCATCGACGTGTCGCGCGACGGCGCCACTCCGATGGGGGAGTAGCTCAACGGTTAGAGCGGTCGGCTTATATCCGACTGGTTCCAGGTTCGAATCCAGGCTCCCCTACCAACCCCCAGCACTCTGGGCGCCTGGCGCAGGACTCGCGTCACGGACACACGAAGGCCGCGCGGCCGACCCTTTCGAGTCTGCACGCGCGGCCCGTGCTGCAAGCGCCAGTCAGCTACCGATCGGTAGCTGACAGCACCCGCTTGAGGGTCCGAGTTATGCGGCGCAGTTCGGGCTGCTGCCGGGCTCGTCGACCGGAGCGAACTGGTAGTAGTCGCACGCGTTGTCCGGGGTGAGCAGCACCATGTCGATGTACTGCTTCTCGGGGAGGTCGGTGCTGCCGCGTCTTGATGTAGGCGTCCGCCTGCTCGGCCGACTGGAGATCGCCATCTCGGCGACCGGCTGCAGCGAGGTGGCCTTCAGCTCACCGGCGTTGATGGACATGATGGCGTCATCGCTGCCGTCGAAGCCGACCACGATGATGTCATCCATGCCGGCAGCCATGACCGCGGCCTGGGCGCCGAGTGCCATGGTGTCGTTGCCGGCGATGATGCCCTTGACGTCGGGGTACTGCTGGAGCAGCTGCTCGGTGACCTGGAAGCCCTCGTCCTGGCTCCAGTTGGCGGTCTGCTGGGCGACCATCTCCAGGCTCGGGGATCTCGTCGAGGACGTCGTGGTAGCCCTGGCTGCGGACGCTGCGCGTTGGTGTCCGTGTCGCGACCGGTCAGCTCGATGTAGGTGCCCTCTTCGCCCATCAGCTCGGCCGCAGTACTCGGCGAGGATGGTGGCGCCCTGGTAGTTGTTGGAGACGATCTGGGCCACGGCCACGCCGTCCTGCGTGATCTCGCGGTCGACGAGGAAGCTGCGGACGCCCGCGTCGGCGGCCAAGCTGGACCGCAGCCACGCTGGCGTCAGCGCCTGCGTTGTCGAGGATGATGGCGAGGGCGCCCTGCGCGACGCAGGTCTCGAAGAGCTCGGCCTGCAGCGACGGCGTCGTCGTTGTGGACGAGGCGGTCTGGTGCGTGTAGCCCAGTTCCTCGGCCTTGTCCGCAGCGATCTGCTGCATGGCGCCGAAGAAGGGGTTCTCCACGCCCGGCACGATGACGCAGATCAGGCCGCCCTCGGCCATCTCGTCGTCCTGCCCGAGGCGACCATGCCGGTCGAGGCCGTGAGCGCCAGGGCAGCGCTGAGCGCCAGCGCGGTGTGCGTCTTGTTGAACATCCGTTCCTCCATTCTTCTCACTTCGTGGGCCGGCCCATCCGGCCCACTCCGTTCACTCCTCGGGTGTGTTCAGCGTCGTCCCTGTCGCTCCTCCTTTCAGGTGCTGCCGCTGTCGGCGTGTCGGAGTCGTCTGCGTGGATGACCTGGGCGGCCTGCTGCTGCAGGGCCAGCCGCCGCTCGGCGCGCTGCTGGAGCTGGTCGATGATCAGGGCCAGCACGATGACGGTGCCGGTGATGATCAGCTCCGGAACGACGGAGATGCCCATCAGCGTCAGGCCGTTGTTGAGCGTGCCGATGACGAACGCGCCGATGATCGTGCCGAGGATGGTTCCGCGGCCGCCGGCGAGCGAGGTGCCGCCAAGCACGACCGCGGCGATGGCGTAGAGCTCGTAGTACAGGCCGATGGCGGGGTGTGCCGCCACGAGCTGGCTGGCGATGATGAGGCCGACCGTGGCGGCGCAGAAGGCACTGATCATGTAGACGATCATCTTGGTGCGGTTGACGCGCACGCCCGAGAGTTCCGCGGAGCGCTCGTTGCCACCGACCGCGTAGACGGCCCGCCCGAACGGGCGTCCGCGTGGTCACGAACCAGGCCACCACCGCGAAGAGCACGAGGATGACGATGGCCCAGGGGACGACCCCGAAGGCCTCGCCGGTGCCCAGCTCGCGGAAACCGGTGTTGCCCAGCTCCTCCTTGCCGACGAGGTTGGGATAGGTCCCACCGTTGTTGATGATCCCGGCCAGGCCACGGGCGACCATGAGCATGCCCAACGTGGCGATGAACGGGGCCACGTTGAAGCGGGTGATGATGAAGCCGCTGACGGCGCCCATGAAGGTGCCCGCCGCCAAGCGAGATGACCAGCACCATCCAGGTGTGCGGGAAGATGACCCAGTCGGCGACCTGTCAGGCCTTCGTGGATGAGCAGGCCGGCGACGATGCCGGTGAAACCGACGATCGAGCCGACCGAGAGGTCGATGCCGCCGGTCAGGATGACGAAGGTCATGCCGATGGCGAGGATGCCGTTGAGCGCCGTCTGCTTGATGAGGATCTCGATGTTGGCGCCAGTGAGGAAGGCACTCTCCACCCAGGCGAAGAACAGCACCAGCACGATGAGCGCGATGAAGGCGCGACCGCGGAGCAGGAACTGGGCGACCTCGGTCCGGGTCATGCCGCGCGTCTTGTCGGCCTGCGCATTCGCCGTCACTGGATCACCTCGACGGTCCCACTTTCATTGCCTACTCAGCTGTCGACCGCCGGTCCGTGACCGATGGCCGACGCGTCGACCAGCTCCTTCTCGGTCGCCCGGTCGCCCTCGAACTCGGCCACGACCTCGCCCTTGCTGAGCACGAGGATGCGGTCGGACATGGCCATGACCTCCTTGAGCTCCGAGGAGACGAAGACGATGCCGAAGCCCTCGCTGGCGAGGCGGCTCATGATCTGGAAGATCTCGGACTTGGCGCCCACGTCGATGCCACGCGTGGGCTCGTCGAGCAGCAGCACCCTGGGCTCGGTCATCAGGCCCTTGGCCACGACGACCTTCTGCTGGTTGCCGCCGCTGAGCGAGTCGATGCTGTTGCGCGGGATCGGCCACGCGGACCGAGAGGTCGTCGATCATCTGGTCGACCGCGGCACGTTCCTTGCGCAGCGGACAGGTAGAACCGGTTGAGGTAGCGCTTCAGCGAGGCCAGGACCATGTTGTGGGCCACCGACAGCGTCGGCACCAGGCCCACCGTCTTGCGGTCCTCGGGCACGAGCACGACGCCGGCGTCGATGCGGTCGGCCACCGATGCATGCGGCGAGTCCCTGCCCTCGAGGCAGGACCTCGCCGCTGGCCTCGGGTCGGATGCCGGCGAGCACCTCCATGAGCTCGGTGCGACCGGCGCCCATGAGCCCGTACAGGCCGAGGATCTCGCCGGCGTGGACCTCGAGCGAGACGTGGTCGAGCAGGTAGCCGCCGCCGAGCCGCGGCAGCGTCACGTCCTTGACCTCGAGCAGCGTCTCGCCGACGTCGTGCTCGGTGCGGCGAGAACAGCGAGGCCGGCGAGCGGCCGACCATCTGCTCGATGATCCAGGCCACGTCCACGTCGGCGGTCTCCGCGTGGGCCACGATCGCTGCCGTCGCGCAGGACCGTGATGCGGTCGCCGACCTGCAGCAGCTCCTCGAGCTTGTGGCTGATGTAGACGATGGCCACGCCACGCGCCTTGAGGTCGGCGATGATGCGGAAGAGGCCCTCGACCTCGGCCTGGCTAAGCGCGGAGGTGGGCTCATCCATGATCAGCACGCGCACGTCGTGCGTGAGCGCCTTGGCGATCTCGACGATCTGCTGCTGGCCGATGCGCAGGTTGCCGACCAGCTCATCGGGGTCGATGTCCTGGCCCAGCCGCTCGAAGAGCTCGAGCGCCAGCTTCCGCTGCGCTGCGCGGTCGATGGCCGGGCCGCGGGTGATCTCCTGGGCCAGGAAGAGGTTGTCCAGCACCGTCAGGTTGGT
The DNA here is from genome assembly GCA_963712745.1 of uncultured Chloroflexia bacterium. Taxonomy (GTDB): domain Bacteria; phylum Chloroflexota; class Limnocylindria; order Limnocylindrales; family CSP1-4; genus JAFMJV01. The sequence continues at coordinate 230,742 of CAVQJC010000017.1, forward strand.
GCACAGGTTGAGCTCCTGGAAGATGATGCCGACGCCGTGCTGGGCCGCGTCGGTGACGCGTGGGCAGGACCACCGGCTCGCCGTCGATCGAGGATGCGACCGTCGGTCGGCTGCTCGACGCCCGCGAGGACCTTCATCAGCGTCGACTTGCCGGCGCCGTTCTCGCCCACGAGCACATTGACCTCGGCCTTCGAAGACGTCGAAGGTGACGTCGTCGAGCGCGGTCGTGCCCGGGAAGACCTTGGTGATGTGCTCGGCGCGCATGGGTACGCGCAGCGACATCGGCTGCGGTGTGGCAACCGGCGCAGCCATCGTCATCGCTCGATGACCTCGATGGGCACGAGCTCGATCTGGCTGACGTCGATGGTCGGCTGGTTGAAGGTGCGCAGCGTGAAGGCGCCGGTGAAGTCGATGGTCTTGCCCTGCAGGTTCTCCTTGTCGAGGTCCTCGAGGTCGGCCACGACCTTCTTGTTGATCTCCTTGGCGACCTTGCCGTACTCGGTCTGATCGCTGAAGTCGTTGAACTCGATGAAGCCGGTGGCATCGCGGACCGAGGTTTCGTCACTGGGGATGCGCGTGCCGATCCAGGCGCGGAGTCTGATGGGTCCGTCGTAGCCGTCGAGGTCGATGCCGATGCTGCCCTTGCTGCTCTCGATGTCGACGTCGGTGACGCGTGCCGCTACCGGTGACGCGGTAGACGTGTGCGTCGCCGGTGGTGATGCGTCCGAGCTCCTCGGCGACGGGCTTCAACTCCTCGGTGGCGATCATGCCGTCGGGCCCCGGCTCGATCTCGTTGAGCACGTCGGCGAGCGGCACGGCGTTGTCACGGATGGCGGTCTTCACCGTCTCCCAGTTGTCCTCGACGTAGACGACCGGGTCGAACTCGACGGTGAGCGCCGCCTCCTCTTCGGTGGAGACGACGGTGAAGCCGAACAGCAGCGCCACCACCGCGAAGACCGCCACGGCCACGATGCCGACGGCCATGCCCGGACTGACTCTCTCCCTCATGCCACCTCTACTCCCATGGGTTCGTTGCTCGTGCTGCCGTGATCCGATGCAGAGTCCGTCGCCAGCAGGCGCTCCGCGGTGTAGGTGTCGGTGATGAGGCAGTTGATCCAGCCGCCAACGATGGCCGCACGGATGGCCTCGGTCTTGCCAGGCCCGCCGGCCACGGCGATGGCGCGAGGCACGCGGCGCAATTGCTCGAGCTCGATGCCGATGACGCGGCCGTCCAGCGGCGTGTCCACCGGCCGGCCGTCCGCGCACAGGTAGCGCAGGCCGATATCGCCCACGGCCCCGGCCTCGCGGACCGTGCGTAGCTCCTCGGAGGAGAAGACGTTGCCGGAGCTGGCCAGCAGGCCGGATGTCTCCTGGCCGCCGATGCCGACCAGGGCCACGTCGAGCTCGTCGAAGAGCGCCATGGCGCGGGCCACGTACGGGTCTTGCACCAGCACCTCTCGGGCACCGGCCGAGCCGACGCTGCTGGGCGCCGGCAGGAACGTGCCCTCGCCGTGGAGCAGGTTGGCCATGCGCCGCACGAGGTGGGTCGCGTGGCCTTCCGCGGCCGGGTCGCCGCCCCCGCCGAGGATCTGCACCACGCGCACGTCCTTGACGCCACTGACCGGGTGCATGGCGTCGACCATGGCCAGCAGCGTGGCGCTCCACGAGCTGACGCCGATGACGTCGCCGGAGCGCACGGTGGATTCCACGTGGAAGGCCGCTGCGGCCCCGAGTTCGCGCACCGCAGCAGCGTCGTCGTCGCGGGAGATGTCGACGATCTCGGCCTCGGCCAGGCCGAAGCGGGCTTCGAGGGCTTCCTCGAGCTCAGGGTTGGTGCCGCTGGGCGCGCGAACGCTGATGCGTACGATGTCCTCGTCCTGGGCCCCCTTGAGCAGTCGCGAGACCTTGGGCTGAGACAGGCGCAATCGAGACGCGATCTCGGGCTGCTTCAGGCCCACCTCGTAGTAGAGCCGTGCGACGCGGGTCATCAGGCGAAGTTCGTCGGCCCGTGCCATGTCAGTTTGCGACGACCTCCCGTGCGCCGGCAGCGATGCCCTCCGGGTCCAAGCCGTAGCGGTCCAGGAGGAACGTCGGCGAGCCCGTGGGACAGAAGCCGGGGAAGCCCAGCAGGCGCATGGGCACAGGTCGTTCGCTGACCACGACCTCGGCCACGGCGCCACCGAGCCCACCGCGAACGATGGCCTCCTCGGCCGTGACGATGCCCTTGGTCTCGCTCGCCGCGGCGACGATGGCCGCGCGGTCGATGGGGGAGACGGTGGCCATGTTGATGACGCGTGCCTCGATGCCACTGGCCGCGAGGATGTCGGCCGCGGCCAGGGCGCGCGTGACCAGGACACCGTTGCTGATGATGGTGACGTCGTCGCCATCGCGTAACTGGATGGCCTTGCCGATCTCGAACTGGTAGCCGTCGGGATGGACGACCGGCACGCCGATGCGACTGGTGCGGATGAAGACCGGGCCCTCGTACTCGTACGCGGCACGGACGGCCTGCGCGGTCTCGACCGGGTCGGCTGGCACGATGACGACGAGCCGGTCGATGGCCCGCGTCCAGGCGATGTCCTCGATGGAGTGGTGGGTGGGCCCGAGCTCACCATAGGCCACGCCGCTGCTGACACCCACGAGCTTGACATTGGCACCGCTGTAGGCCGCGTCGACCTTGATCTGCTCGAGCGCGCGTGCGGTCAGGAATGGGCTGGCGCCCGCAACGAACGGGATCTTGCCGCCGTTGGCCAGGCCTGCTCCGATGCCCACCATGTCCTGTTCGGCGATACCGACATTGACGACACGCTCAGGCATGACCGCCGCGAGTTTGGAGATCTTGGTCGAACCGACAGAGTCGTTGACCACGGCCAGGATCCGCTGGTCCGCCCCCGCGAGCTCGATGAGCGTGTCGACGAAGGCGTCACGACAGTCGTAGAGCTGGACTGGAGCTTCGGCAGTCACGCCCGACTCCCTTCCAGCTCGGCCACAGCCTGGGCGTACTCCTCGTCGGTGGGCACGCGGTGGTGCCACTCCTTGCGATCCTCGATGAAGGAGACGCCTTTGCCCTTGGTGGTGTTGGCGATGAGGCAGTTGGGCTGGCCGGGTGCGAAGGGGAGGGCGGCGAAGGCCTCGAGCAGGGCGGCGTGATCGTGGCCGTCGACCTCGCGGACGGCCCAGCCGAAGGCCTCGAACTTGTCGGGCAGCGGGTCGAGGCCCATGGTCAGCTCGGTGCGGTCACCCTGCTGTAGGCGATTGCGGTCGACGATGCAGACGAGCTTGTCCAGCCCAAAGTGGCCGGCCGACATGGCCGCTTCCCACATCGACCCTTCCTGCAGCTCGCCGTCGCCGGTGAGCACGAACGTGCGCCGCGAGGCGTCGTCCATCTGGCCCGAGAGTGCGATGCCGACGGCCACCGGGAAGCCGTGGCCCAGCGGCCCGGTGTTGGTCTCGACGCCGGGCACCTTGTTGCGGTCGGGGTGACCGTTGAGGCGAGAGAGCGGCGCGAGGAAGGTGTCCAGCTCGGCGACGTCGAAGTAGCCGGCCATGGCCAGCGTGGTGTACAGCGCCGCGGCCGAGTGACCCTTGCTGAGCACGAAGCGGTCGCGCTCGGGATCGTCTGGGGTTCTGCGGGTCGTAGCGGAGCACGCCGCCGAAGAAGAGCGTGACCAGGATGTCCGATGGCCGAGAACTCGCCGCCGATGTGACCGAGCCCCGCGGAGTGGACCATCTTGATGTCGCGCAGGCGCACGTCGATGGCGCGCTGCCGGAGTGTCGCCGTGATGTCAGCCATGATCGTCGCTTCTGATGCTTCCTAGCTGCGGTGCTGGTCTGCCGAGGCATCGACCTCCTCTGCTCGCGCCCGGGTGGCTGCTTGCCGGGGCCCGATGTCGATGCCATGAATGGCTATGCATCTGTGTATGAACCAGCGACAGCATAGGAATGCAGTAGTGAATATGTCAATGGTGACCCGCCGACTACGCGTTCCCGCGACGATGGTCACAACGGTGTCTTCATCGAGGAGGGCGCGGAGGTCATCATCAACGGGCGCGATGCCGCCAAGCTCGACGCCGCGCGCGAGAGGTGTCGTGATCCAGCACATGACCAACCCTGCTCAGAATGGGACGGCCCAGTGCAGCGATGGCGGCGCTGTTCGTTCGATCATCTGAGCGGATGGCCCGGGCGCGGACCTACCCCCAGCGCACCCGGAGCGCGAGGTACGGCCGCGCCGGCAAGTCGACACCCACGACCGGAGCGACCTGGTTCTGAATGTGGCCAGGGTATCGGTAGTGCGGTGGGTCAGTGAGCACCAGCGGCTCGATGGTCATGGCCCACGGGTCGATGAGCTCGACGCTGATGTCGCGCCGCCCGTCTGGGAAGCCACGGTACCAGGCCTGCGGCTGGTGGGACCCGAAGTAGATGATGCGCTCGCCTGATCCGGCCTCACAACCACCCACGACGCCCCACTCCCAGCGGCCCTTCAGCGGTTCCCACGGACCCGGCGACTCCTCCATGATCCGGCGCAGGAATGCGATCCGCGCCGGGCTCTCACCTCGCAAGGTGCCGCCCTTGGCCCACCACAGTTGGTGGTCGTCGACCAGGTAGGTCTCGCCGTGCCCGGCGTAGCCCCCTCTGGTCGCGGTCATCCAGAAGCGGTGCACGAGCTCCCGGGGGCTGATGTTGCCCCACGGATCGGGGATGTCGCCCTCGTACTGGGGCTCGTCGTTGACGACCGGCTTGCCCCAGTCGTCGCGCCAGGACGTGGTGTCCTCGATGCGCTGGGACTGGATGGAGACGTGGCTGATCTCCGGCCGTGAGTGGTCGTAGAGCTTGTGCCCGTTGTGGATCGAGGTCAGACGACGGTGCGGATCGCGCTCGTGGACGACCTCGAAGAAGCGCTCCCAGCGCTCGACCGGCTTGAGGTCCAGCAGGAAGTCGTACTCGTTGGCCAGCGACCACCACACGTTGCGATAGGCCCCCAGGCGCGCGACGACATAGCGCAGGTAGGCGAGATCATCCTCCTCGGACATCTCGCAGTAGCCCCATCGGTCGTAGGGGTGGAAGAGGATGATGTCGGCCTCGATACCCAGGTCCCCCAGCTCGGCGATGCGCTTGTCGAGGTGCCCGAAGTAGGCGAGGTTCGGCTGCCGTGGGTCGATGCGACCGTCCTCACCGATGGTGTACGGGTGAAGGGGCGGCTCGTTCTCGTTGTAGATGTAGTCCTTGGGGAAGACGCACATCCGCAGCTTGTTGAAGGGCGATGCCTCCAGGCTTCGGAGGGTCTGCTCCTGGACCTCGATGGGTTGATGGATCCAGGCATAGCAGGTGGTGCCGACCGGCACGTAGCGCGTGCCGTCGCGATAGCCGAAGTGGAACTGCGAGGCCACGTCCACCGGGCCGTGGTTGGCCGCATCAGGCTCGCTGCAACGGAACCGGCCCTCGTGGCCCTCGAGCTCCGCTACCTCCGAGAAGGTCCTGAACGACCACTCGCCGACCTGGTCGGGCGAGAAGCGCACGAGATAGCGACCGTCACCATCGTAGAAGCCATGGACCTCCACGTCGGTGGTCCCGCAGGTGAACACGGCTGACACTGGTGCGTCTCGCAGCGGATCGTCGATGGTCGGACCCGACAGCGAGACTTCGAAGACAGCCCAACGCTGGGCCTCGGGTGGGAATGCGACAGACAAACCGGTACCTCCTACAGATAGATGCTGGCAGGGCTGATCGATCGGCGCGCTGGCTCTTCACGGCGCCCGCCGACAGACCGGAGACGAGATCTCAGACAGGTCTCGTGCGTTCTGCAATCTCACGCTAGTGAAGGTCAATTCCGGTCATGTCTGGCGAGGAGGCGCCTTCCATGCTGTGCGGCGACTCGTGATGATCGTCAGGCGTGTCAGGGGACACGGCCGGTCGACCGTACAGGGGGATGCCTCGTGAGACAGGCTCGAGGCACCCGGGCAGGGACGTAGGAGGAGAGGTAGTGATATGGGCTCCACACATACCAAGCGCGGTGTGTTCGCGGCGGCACTATCCACTGCGCTGGTCGCCTCGCTGGCTGCCACCGCAGTAGGTCAGGACGAAGAGGTCACGCTGTCGTTCCTGATCGACAACGAAGGACCGAATCAGGTGTGGGCGGAGGCGGTTTCCGCTGCCTATACGGAGCAGAACCCCAACGTCACCATCGACCTCGAGATCCGACCTGGCGGCGGCGACGGTGACAACATCGTCAAGACCAGGCTCGCCACCGGTGAGATGACCGACGTCTTCAAGTACAACTCAGGCTCACTGTTCCAGGCACTGGCCCCTACAGAGACGCTGGTGGACCTGTCCGACCTGGAGTGTCTCTCGAACGTCTCCGAATCGTTCTTCCCGGCCGTCTCGGCTGAGGGCAGCGTCTACGGCGTGCCGTGGGGTTCCGGCATGGGCGGAGGCATCCTCTACAACAAGAAGGTCTACAGCGACCTCGGCCTCGAGGTGCCCACGACCTGGGCGGAGTTCGAGGCCAACAACGCGGCCATCAAGGAGGCCGGTATCGCGCCGGTCGCGGCGACCTTCGGCTCTACCTGGTCGTCGCAGCTGTTCGTGCTCAGCGACTACTACAACGTCCAGGCCCAGGAACCCGACTTCGCCGAGCGCTACACCGCCGGCGAGGCCAAGTACGCCACCTCCCCGGCCGCGATGGCCGGCTTCCGCTACACGCAGCAGGGCTTCGACGACGGCTGGTACCAGGAAGATTTCGATGTGGCCGAGTTCGAGGAGGGAATGCGCCTGCTGGCCGAGGGCAAGGTCGCGCACTACCCGATGCTGACATTCGCCTTCGGGCCCATGGCCGAGAATTACCCGGATGCGATCGCGGACATCGGATTCTTCGCCACGCCCGGTCCGTCCGCCGACAGCAACGGCGCCACGGTCTGGCTGCCCGAGGGCACGTACATCCCAGCCACCAGCGAGAACGTCGACGCCGCCAAGGTCTTCCTGTGCTGGCTCACGACGCCTGAGGCCGCCGACGTGATGAACGCGGCACAGCCGCCGTCGGGCCCCTACTTCATCAAGGGCGCTTCGCTCCCGGATGACGCACTACCGGGCCTGCTGGACCTGCAGGCGTACATCGATGCGGGCAACGCCGCACCGGCGCTCGAGTTCCTGTCCTCCATCAAGGGCCCGGCGCTCGAGCACATCCTCGTCGAGGTGGGCTCCGGCCTCCGCAGCGCGGAAGACGGTGCGGCGCTGTACGACCAGGATGTCGTGAAGCAGGCCATCCAGCTGGGCTACGACTGGGAGGAGTAGCCCAGCTGGGTCAAGGACCACGACCGAAGCAGAGGAAGGGGCCGGTCTCGTAGGCCGGCCCCTTCTCCATCTCCGAGCATCCGTCACAGTAGGGAGCCGTGCGCCAGGACTCCGGCCTCGCACCCGCGGTGCGTCGGTCGTACCCGTACTACTTCTATCTGCCGGCCGTCGTCATCTTCGGCGTCATCTTCGTCCTGCCGACGCTGCTCTCATTCTGGTTCAGCCTGACCCGGTGGACTCTGTTCGACGCTGAGTTCATCGGCCTCAAGAACTTCGAGCTCTTCCTGCGCGAGCCGGCGCTTGTCAACGGCATGCGCAACACGCTCATCTACGCTGTGGTCACGAGCGGGGCCAAGGTCATCATCGGCCTTCTACTGGCCGCCCTGCTGACCTCCCGGTTGCGGGTCCGCAATCTCCTGCGGTCGATCATCTTCTTCCCCGTCCTCATCAGCACGGTCGCGGTCGGTATCACGTTCGCGGTGCTCATGCACCCGTCCCGGGGGCTCATCAACACGACACTCGAGGTCTTCGGTGTCGATGGCCCGCGCTGGCTCACCGATCCAGCGATCGCCCTGCTCTCGGTGGCCTTCGTCGACGTGTGGAAGGGCGTGGGCATCGCGATGGTCATCTTCATCGCCGGCATCCTGTCGATCCCGGAGGAGTACAACGACGCCATCAGGCTGGAGGGTGGGGCCTGGAAGAGGTTCTGGTACGTGACCGTACCCTTGAGTCGAAACGCGACGTTCACTGTCATCCTGCTGTCGTTCATCGGTGGATTGCGCACGTTCGATCTCATCTGGACCATGACCGGCGGCGGGCCCGGCTTCACGACCGACGTCATCACCTCGAGTATCTACAAGCAGTACCAGGCGGGCTTCTACGGCCTCGCGACCGCGGGCAACGTGGTCCTCTTCATCGTCGTGATGCTGATCGTCTACCCGATGATGCGGTTCTTCGCGCGGAAGGAGATCGAGCTGTGAGTGCGGCTCGTCGCGCCCATGAGCCGCCAGGCGGAGGCGCCCCCCAAGTGCGCGAGGGCCGAGCCGCCGGTGTGACGCGCTTGACGCGCGAGTACTGGCTGGAGATCGCCTCCGTAGTGGTTGTCGCGTTGGTCTTCGTGGTGCCGTTCCTCTTCATGCTCCTCACGGCAGCCAAGGACCGGACGGAGTCCGCTCGGCTGGAGCTCTCCGTCCCCACCGACTGGCAGCTCCTCGAGAACATCGGGGAGGTGCTCGAGGAGCGGAACGGCCTGATGTACGTGGCCATGTTCAACAGCCTCGTCCTCACCGTCGCGTCGGTGGCCATCGTGGTGGTGCTCTCGGCGATGGTCGCTTTCGTCCTCCAGCGGCGGCGCGACCGGGTCTCGACCGCCATCACGGCCCTCATGATCGCCGGGCTGATCATCCCGCCGGCGCTGGTGCCCACCATCTACGTTCTCCAGGGGATCGGCATCTACAAGACGCTGCTAGGCCTGATCCTGGTGGAGGTGACCCAGTTGATGCCCTTCTCGGTCATCGTATTCCGGGCCTTCCTCTCGGCCATCCCGCGGGATCTCGACGAGGCTGCGGTCATGGATGGCGCCTCGCCGCTGCGGCTGTTCTTCCGCGTCATCTTCCCGCTGCTGCGTCCGGCCATCATCACCGTGATCGTGGTCACGTCCGTGACCGTCTACAACGACTTCGTCAATCCGCTGTACTTCCTGCCGGGCACCGAGAACGCCACCGTCCAGTTGACGCTGTTCAACTTCCAGAGCCAGTTCAGCACGCGCTGGCACCTGCTCTTCACCGACGTACTTCTCATCACCATCCCCCCGCTCGTGATGTTCCTCTTCTTCCAGCGCCAGATCGTATCCGGTATGACTACCGGCGCGGTCAAGGGCTAGGAGCTTCCGCATGCCGCCATTGCCTCGCTCACTCGAACCGTTAGCCGTCACCGACCTGCGATGCCAGGTGCCACCAGGTGTGCTGGCCGCGGGCGCGGAGCCCGTCCGGCTCACTTGGCGTGCGTCGCCCGCCGCGGCCGACCCGGTTCAGGAGGCCTACGAGATCGAGGTCGCCACGGATCCGGACTTCGACACGGCACCGGCATCGTCGGGTGTCGTCGAGGCCGCGGACCAGGTGGGCGTCCCGGCGCCCGGTCCGGCGTTCCACAGCCGCGAGACCCGCTACTACCGCGTGCGCATCCGGACCGGGCGGGGCTGGACCGAGTGGAGCTCTACATTGCGCGTGGAGGCCGGCCTGCTGCATGGATACGACTGGGAGGCGCAGGCGGTCACGCTTCCGGACGACCCAGGTCGTGAGCGCCCCGCCCCGTGTCCGGTGCTGCGCCGCGAGTTCGACGTCGGGGGGACCGTGGCTCGGGCCCGTATCTATGTCACGGCGCTCGGGCTGTATTCGCTCAAGCTCAACGGTTCACCCGTCGGCGACGCTCTGCTCTCACCCGGGTGGAGCACGTACCGACACCGCCTGCTGGCCGACACGTACGATGTCACGGAGCAGCTTCGCGAAGGCAGCAACGTCATCGTGGCCACGCTGGGCGACGGCTGGTATCGCGGTCGACTCGGATGGAGTCGCGGCGAGGACCGCTGCCACTACGGCCGGGAGGTGGGCCTCATGGCCCAGCTCGAGATCGACCTCGAGGATGGCACCAGACTGCGCATCGTGACCGACACCGACTGGCTGGCTGCGACCGGGGAGATTCGCTCGGCGGACCTCTACGATGGCTCGTTCATCGACTTGCGCGACCGCCTCGTCGGATGCGAGTCGCCCGGCTACGATACGAGCGGCTGGCAGGCCGCTGTCGCCGTCCCCCTTGATCGCGACACCATCGAGCCGCGGGTGGCTCCGCCGGTGCGAGTGCTCGAGCACATCCCTTCGCGTGACCTTCCAGCTTCCGGCGGCACGGGTGTGGTCCGGCTGGATGCCGGACAGAACATCGCCGGCTTCGTGCGACTGTCGCTGCAGGGAGCGGCCGGGACGACGGTGACGGTCCGGCATGCCGAGGTGCTCGAACCGGACGGGTCGCTTCACACCAGATCGCTGCGTTCGGCCAAGGCCACCGACACCTACATCCTTGCCGACGGGCGCGTCGCCGAGTTGCAGCCAGCATTCACCTTCCACGGCTTCCGCCATGCCGAGATCGAGACAGAAGCCAAGGTGCTCAGGGCCGAGTTCGTAGCCATAAGCAGCGACCTGGCTCGCAGGGGCTGGTTCGAGTGCTCGGACCAGCCTCTGGTGCGCTTCCACGAGAACGTGCTCTGGTCCCAACGAGACAACTTCGTCTCCGTGCCCACGGACTGTCCGCAGCGAGACGAGCGGCTCGGCTGGACCGGCGACGCACAGGCGTTCGCGCCGGCGGCCTGCACGCTCTTCGACGCGGAGGCGTTCTGGGCCAGTTGGATGATCGACCTGGCGCTCGATCAGGACGATGTTCTCGGCGTCCCGACCGTCGTTCCCGATGTCGTGCTCGAGGGTGAGCCTCGCTTCGGCCGAGCCGGCTGGGCAGACGCGGCCACGATCGTGCCGTGGTCCGTCTACGTGTCCACCGGCGACACGAGCATCCTGCATCGGCAACTGGAGAGCATGCGACGCTGGGTCGTATCACTTCAACGACGGGAGGGTCCTGACGGCCTTCTGCCGGAGTCGATGCAGTTCGGGGACTGGCTGGACCCCGATGCGCCATCGGATCAGCCCTGGGTCTCCAAGGCCGACAGCCGCTACCTGGCCAACGCCTTCTATGCGCGCAGCGCCCAGCTGCTATCGCGGGTGGCCTGGGTCCTCGGTGAAGAGGACACCGCGGCCCGGTACCACGGTGTGGCCGAACGGATCGCTGCCGCGACGTGGGAGGTCTGGTCCGACCACGCCAGGACCACGCAGACCGGCTCCGCGGTCGCCCTCTGCTTCGACCTGGTCCCGGAGCCGCAGCGAGCCGCCGTCGCGGCGGGCCTGGCACGCATGGTCAGAGTCGCGGACGGACGTGTCGCGACCGGCTTCCTGGGAACGCCGCTGGTCCTGCCTGCTCTGGCCGACGCAGGTTACTTCGAAGAGGCCTATCTCATGCTTCTGCGCAGCGAGGCTCCATCGTGGCTCTACCAGGTCGAGCGCGGTGCAACCACGGTCTGGGAGCGCTGGGACGCGATCCGGCCGGATGGCTCGATCCATCCTGGGACGATGCAGGCGGTGCCGGACATCGAGGGCTCAGACGGGAAGGACAGCCAGATGCTGTCCTTCAATCACTATGCCTATGGGGCGGTCATCGATTGGGTCTACCGACACGTCGCCGGCCTGGCTCCTGACGCGGACCGACCGGGCTATCGCCACGTGGTGCTGGCTCCCAAGCCCGTGAGGGGCATGGACTGGGCGAGCGCATCGGTCGAGACCGCGTACGGCGTGGTCGCCACCTCCTGGCGCATCGAGGACGGCGACACGCTGGTCATGGAGGTGGAGCTGCCGTTCGGAACCAGCGGGACGTTCCTGGCGCCGACGACGTCGGCGTCACGGATCGCCGTGGATGGCGAGCCGGCTGGGGAGCAGACGACCGTCGGCCCAGGCCACCACACGCTGTCGGTCACCCTGGCGCGGATCGTGGCTGGGTCACTCGGCGGCGCAAACACGGAGCCGGCCGTCAGCTAGGAGCGTGAACCAGCCGTCTCAGATGGCTGGTTCGGGTTCTTACTGGGCGCCGGATCCTCCTGCCTGCGCCGAGCCGCGTAGTGCACCCGACTCTGCGTCCGGTAGGCGCGAGGACTCATGCTCATGTGCTGCCGGAAGCGCCGTGAGAACTGGGATGGATCGGGCCACCCCACCTGCACACCCACTGCTCCGACTGGGCCGTCCGTCGTGGCCAGCAGCATCGCGGCATGCTCGGCTCGGCGCCGGTTGAGATAGGCGATGGGCGAGAGACCGACCCAGCGATTGAACTGGCGCACCAGGTGGAAGGGTCCGACGCAGAGCTGGCTCGAGAGATCGCCGAGCGTCCACTTCCTGGACAGGTCCTGGTCAAACAGGTCGACGGCTGACACGACCAGGCTTGAAGCCTGGGGGTCGATGGATACGGGCTGCAGCCGTTCAGGCTCCGCCTGGCGCGCCAGGACGTCCAACGCGAGCAGGAGATGTCCGAGGTCGAACGCTTCGCTGCGGTCTTCCGCCGGTCGCTCCCGAATGGCATCGAGATGACCCAGACATTCGACCAGCTCCTCCTCATCGAGGAACCCCAGGAATGGCTGGCGCGGCTCGATCGCGGCAGGGCTGAAGAGGTGACCCAACCACTCGTCCCGGCGGGCCCAGGGCAGATCGAACTGGGTCGCCTCGACACGCAGCATGCAGTTGTAGACCACGAGGCCCTCGCCCATCCGGAACCCATGGCCGACGCCGGGAGCCACGAAGATGACTGACCCCCGGGTGAGCCGTTGCTCGCCCTCCGAGGTCATGTGCAGTCCGGTCCCTCGGGTCACCAGAGCCAGCTCATAGAAGTCGTGGAAATGGGTGAAGACGTGGGTCTGGGTCGCGATGTGGAACCCGACGAGCTGGGACTCTTCCATGAACGCGTCCGTCGAGATCGTGAAGCCCGGCGCGTGCGGCAGCAACCTCACCATGTCGTCACGCTAGCACTGCTTGCTCCCGCTCGCGGCTCTCGGCCATTTCCGGCCGCAGCTAGGGGGGAGCGGTCGGCGCCGACCCTCATCTGCGAGCCGTCGTACGCACCGGCGGCAGCTCAGGACATGATCAGGCCGCCATCGACGTTGATGGTCTGGCCGGTGATGTAGGACGCATCCTCTGAGGCCAGGAAGAGCACCAGCCCGGCCACGTCATCAGGGGTGCCGGCACGTTTCATGGGGATGTTGTTCTGCACCCACTCCTCGATGAGTTCGCCTTCTTTGTAGTCACCCAGGAGGTCTTCCCAGGCCTTGTCGTTGTACTTCCACATCTCCGTCTCGATGATGCCGGGGCAGAAGGCGTTGACGGTGATGCCACTGGTGGCCAGTTCCTTGGCGAGGCTCTGGGTGATGCCGACGACGCCCATCTTGCTGGCCGCATAGTGGGGTGTGTAGATGAAGCCGTCGCGCGACTGGCCGGAGCCGGTGTTGATGAGCCGTCCGGAGCCCTGGCGGAGCATGTGCTTGGCTGCGGCCTGGCAGCAGAGAAAGACGCCCTTGGTATTGACGGCGAGGACCAGGTCCCACTCCTCCTCGGTCAGTTCGTCGAGCTTCTTGATGGTGATGACCCCGGCGTTCTGGATGGAGACATCGACACGGCCGAACTCTTCCACGGTGCGCTGGTAGAGATCCTCGACCTGACCCTTGTCGGTCACGTCGACGACGAGCGACAGCACCTTCGCGCCGGTGGCGGAGCGGATCCGCTCGGCGGCGTCATGGACGGCGTCCTCGTTCGCGGCGAGGACGACGGACGCGCCTTCCTGCGCGAATCGGAGCGCGATGCCTTCGCCGATGCCCCGGCTCGCACCGGTGACGACGACGACCTGTCCTTCGAATCGGGCCTGCCCCACCATGTCGTACCTCCCATCCGGGGTCGTTTCGTGCCGCGCGCCACCCCGGAGGTTGCCGGTCACGCGACGTACTTCACTACGAGCTGTCGTCCAGTAGCCGGCGGGCCACGAGGCTGTCGGTGATGAGTACGTGGATCCAGCCACCGCGGATGGCCCCGCGGATGGCCTGCCACTTGCGCTCGCTCCCGGCGACCGCGACGCACCGCTGCACGCGCCTGAGCTGGTCGAGTCCCATGCTGATCACGCGCTCGTCCAGCGTGGACTCGATCCGCTGTCCGACCGCATCGAAGAAATGGAGGTTGATGTCGCCCACGGCACCGGCCTCGGCCAGAGCCCGCCGCTCCTCCACGTCGAAGGCGTTGCCGCTCCGCGCCAGGAGCCGCGATGGCTCGGGCGTGCCGATCCCGACCAGGGCCAGCGTCACCTCGTCCCAGCCTCGGATGACATCCTGGAAGTACGGGTCGGTGGCCAACGCCGTCTTCGTGTCGACCGACCCCACGACGCCCGGTGCCTGTAGCATCATCGCCTCGCTCCCGCACAGAGCGGCCAGCCGCCGGGTCATGTGGGACGCGTGTGCCTCGCTGTTCGGGTCGCCGATGCCGCCCTCGATCTGGATGACCCTGATACCTCGCGGGGTCCGCAACGGATGCATCGCGTTCGCCGTCGCGAGCAGCGACTCGCTCCACGACGAAACGCCGATGACGTCCTCCGACTTGATGGTGGTCTCGAGGTAGTACGCCGCGGCCGAGCCAAGATTGCGCAGCAGCCGATCCTCGTCGGTGCTGTGGTCGACGACCGTCACTTCCTTGAGGCCGTACTCCTCGCGAACACCGCGTTCCAGCTCGGGGTAGTAGCCCGACGGGGAGGCAACCGTGATACGGACCACCTGCTGTTGGAGAGCTCGCTTGAGCAGTCTGGAGACGCTCGCCTGCGACAGGTCCATCTGACTCGCGATCTGCGCCTGCGTGAGCCCGTCTTCATAGTAGAGGCGTGCGACCTTGGCCAGCTGACGCGCTTCTTCGGGCCGAGCCGTCGAGGCTACCGCGATGCTCATGATGGTCGGTACATGGTCCGAGCCACAGCCTCTCGCCAGCCGCTGTAGAGGCGATCGCGTTGGGCGGCATCGATGCTGGGCTCGAAGCGGTCGATGGACCTTGGAAGCGCCTCGATAGCGTCGGTCGAGGGCCACACTCCGACAGCCAGGCCGGCCAGGTAGGCAGCACCCATGGCCGACAGTTCGGGCGTGTTGTTGCGTTGCACAGGCACGCCCAGGATGTCTGCCTGGAACTGCATCAGCTGTGTGTTGCGGGTCACGCCACCGTCGGCCATGAGGACGCGCAGGGCGCCACCGGTCGCGGACTGCATCTCGTCGAAGACGTCCCGGACCTGGTATGCGATCGACTCGATGACTGCGCGCGCCGCCTGGGCCAGGCTGGAGCTGCGTGTCAACCCGGTCAGCATGCCGCGAGCGGCGTCATCCCAGTGCGGCGCCCCGAGACCGACGAACGCCGGGACCAGGTACACCCCCTCGGTGTCAGGGACGGTCTCGGCCAGCTCGGCGACCTTGGCCGGCCCGGCGAGTCCGATGAAGTCGGCCATCCACTGTACTGCCGCGCCAGTCACGTAGATGTTGCCCTCGAGGGCGTAGACCGTGGAGTCCAGGCCCCAGGCGATGGTCGAGGCCAGGCCGCTGTCGCTGCTGACGCGCTGGGCGGTCGGGGACATCAGTGAGCTGCCTGTCCCGTAGGTCGCTTTGACCGAGCCGGCCGCGAAGCCAGCATGGCCGAAGAGCGCCGCATGGGAATCGCCGATCAGGGAGCCGATGGGGATACCGGCCGACAGTGACCCCAGGGCGACGGTCTCACCGAACACGCCGCTGGACGGAAGGATCTCGGGCAGAGCTGCCTCGGGCACGCCGAAGTGCTTCAGCAGGAAGGGGTCCCAGCGTCGATCGGAGATATTCAACAGCTGGGTGCGCGAGGCGTTGCTCACGTCTGTTCGATGGTGTGCGCCGCCGGTCAGGCACCACAGCAGCCAGCTGTCCACGGTGCCGACGCGAATCTCGCCACGGACGGCTCGCTCATGGCCGTCGGGCGTGTTGTCGAGCAGCCACCTGATCTTGGAGCCCGTGAACATGGGGTCGATGGGCAGGCCGGTCCGCTCCCGAACCTCATCCTCCAGGCCCGCGGAGCGCAGTCGCTCGCAGAAGTCCGCGGACCGGCGGCACTGCCAGGTGACGACGGGCCCGACTGGGGTGCCGGTCGCGGCGTCCCAGGCCAACCCCGATTCGCGCTGGTTGGACACGCCCACCGCAGCCAGTGGCGGCGACCCGGCGGTCCGGAGGCACTCGTCGACAGCCTCAAGGACGCTTTGCCAGAGGGATCCCGCGTCCTGCTGCACCCACGCCGGCCGTGGGAATTCGATGTCGACTGGCCTTGATGCGATGCCCCGAACGACGCCCTCGCGGTCGACGAGGATGGCCTTGGTGTTCGATGTGCCCTGGTCGATGGCCAGGATCATCGGTTCAGTCGACATGATGCTTCCTCCGGTCCAGCTCTCCGGGCGTCTCACGACAGAGACCCGCGGCTTCGACGGATCCGATGATGGCACTGCGCCGCGGTCCACGCGCGCTGGCTACGGCCCGTGCATCGACATGAGAGCCTGCAAGGATATGCATCAAACGGGACAGTACTCCTGTCTACGAGGGCTCGTCAACCGCGCTGACGGTCTGGCCAGGTCCGCGTAGCCGCCCTTGACATCGCCGCGGCGGAGGGGGTATCGTCCCTGCGGATTGCATACTCTCACGTGTCTGCATGAATATTCCGGTCCGTCAATGCTAGAGGAGGGGTGTCTGGGGAAGGCCACAAGCTCTGTCAAGGACACGCCCGTCGAACACGCGGGCGACATGTGGAGGGATATTCAGTGATCATCAAGCGTTCATCAGCGGCTGCACTCGCAGTCGTGCTCGGTGGGACCCTGGCGACGAGCTCGTTAGCCGTCGCTCAGGACGCGCCGAGTGACCCATCCGAGATCGATGTCGCGTGGATCGGGAAGACCCTGAACAACCCGTGGTGGATCTCGGTCGCCGACTTCGCCGCGCGCGAAGCCGAGCAGCTGGGCATCAACATGACCATCTCGCTTGCCGGAGGAAGAGGTCGACCTCGGCAAGCAGATCGCCATCATCGAGGCCGCCGTCGAGCAGGGCGTCGACGCCATCATCATCTCGGCCTCGAGCTCTGAGGGCATCATCCCGGCCATCGAGCAGGCCCGCGAAGCCGGCATCAAGATCGTCAGCTTCGACACCCGCATCGACGACCCGTCACTGGTCGATGTATACGTCGGTGCGGATGACTTCGCCGGCGCCAAGAAGGCAGGTGCCTACATCTGTGCCGCACTCGGCCCGGAGGGTGGTCAGGTCGGTCTGCTTGAAGGCCTGCTCGCCCAGTCGACCGGTGTCGACCGCAAGGGGGGCTTCGAGGCCGGCATCGCCGAGTGCGAGAACCCCGTCGAGATCGTGGCTACACAAGGCGCTGAGTGGCGTTCCGACCTCGCGCTCAACGCGACCCAGAACATGCTCACCGCCAATCCGGACATCAAGGCCATCTTCGCCTCCAACGACCAGATGGCCGTGGGCATGATCAACGGTGCGATCGCGGCGGGCTATGGGCCCGACGACCTCATCCTGGTCGGCTACGACGGCATCCTCGACGCGGTCAACGCGGTGCTCGACGGCGACCTCGATGCGTTCGTGGCACTTCCCAACCGCGAGGAAGGTGAGATGGGTCCTCGCCTGGCGACTACGCTGGTGCTGAACCCGGACATCACCTTCGATCGCGAGATCATCTATCCCGGTCCGCTCGTCACGGCTGAGCTCGTCGAGGGCCAGACAGACCAGGTGATCGAGGAGTTCGCGGCCTACCGGTTCCCGCTCCGCGGTGTGACCGACAAGGGCTACTAGTACTCGACGGGGGCCGGTACGCTGGCCTCCGACACACTCCTCCTCACTGGGCCCACGGGCGAGAGGGCGTGCCAGACTCGCCCCTCGCTCGTGGACCAGTACCAAGCACGGAGTCGGTGGATGGCGGCAGTGGCGACGGCGACGGCGCTGCTCGAGATCGAGCATGTCACCAAGGATTACCCCGGCGTGCGAGCGCTCGATGATGTTTCGCTCTCGGTCGAGCGTGGTGAGGTCATGGCGCTGCTGGGCGAGAACGGAGCCGGCAAGTCCACCCTCATGAAGATCCTCGGCGGGGCGGAGCACCGTGACTCGGGGGTCATCCGGATCGACGGCAAGGAGGCACCCCAGCAATACGATCCGCTCGAAGCGCGGCATCTCGGGATCGCCGAGATCTACCAGGAGCTCAGCCTCCTGCCCAGCCTCACGGTCGCCGAGAACATCTATCTGACCAAGGAGCCGCTGCGCGCCAAGCGCGCCAGGGTCATCGACTTCCCGAAGATGCGCGAGCAATCGCGCAAGCAGCTGGCTGTCCTGCGCGCTGAGCACATCGACGTCAATGCCAGGGTCGAGACGTTGTCGATGCCCGAGCAGCAGATGGTCGAGATCGCCAAGGCCCTCGCCTCCGACTGCCGGGTGCTCGTGATGGACGAGCCGACCACCGCGCTGACCTGGTCCGAGACCGAGCAGCTCTTCTCGGTCATCGACGCCCTCAGGGGCAAGAACGTCACGATCATCTACATCTCGCACCGGCTTGACGAGGTCTTCCGCGTCGCCGATAGAGCCACGGTCCTGAGGGACGGCGCGGTCGTGGGAACGGTGCGCACGGCAGACATCGAGATGGGCGACATCATCACGATGATGACTGGCCGGACCATGGAGGACGTGGCCGCACGGCCTGACGATATCCTGACCGCACCTGATCGAGAACTGCTCGTCGTCGAGGATATGCGCGACGATAAGCGCGTTCACGGCGTCTCGTTCACGCTCCACGAGAATGAGGTGCTTGGGATCGCCGGCCTGGTGGGTGCCGGACGTACCGAGCTGGCTCGCATGATCTTCGGAGCTGACGCGCGTACTGGAGGCACCATCCGCGTCTCAGGGGAGGCGATCAACTCCGGTTCACCCGGCCAGGCCATGAGCCACGGTATCGGCTACCTCAGCGAGAACCGCAAGGAGGAAGGCCTGAACCTGGGTCTGCCCATCGATCTGAACATCGTGCTCACCGACCTCGGCAAGGTCAGCCAGCGTGGCGTGATCTCACGGCGGGGCATGCGCGTAGCGGCCGAGGAGCTCATCGATCTGCTGCGCATCAAGGGCCGCGCACCTGACGAGGCCTCGAGCCTCAGCGGTGGCAATCAGCAGAAAGTCGTGATTGCGAAGTGGTTACATGCGGGCTGTCGCGTGCTCATCTTCGATGAGCCGACTCGCGGCATCGACGTCGCCGCCAAGGCCGAGGTCCACAAGCATCATCCGGGACTTCGCCCGGGATGGCAGGGGCGCGGTCGTCATCTCTTCGGAGGTCGAGGACCTACTGGCTGTCTGCGACCGCGTACTGATCATGTCCAAGGGCCGCATCACGGGAAGGCTTGCGCCCGAGGAGGTCACCAAGGACGCCATCGTGCGTCAAGTCACCAACGTCGAGTGAGGACTTCATGACGACCGAAGACGGAAGTGGGTCTGCCAGCGTAGGAGCAGAGTCTGCAGGCCGAAGCGCGAACGCGAGAGTGGTCGACACAGGAGCTCCTAGGGCGTTTTGGCGTGCTGCTCATGCTCATCGCCTTGGTCGTCGTCTTCAGCGCCCTCTCGCCGCACTTCCTGTCACAGGGCAACATCACCAACGTCCTCATCCAGTCGAGCACCAACGCGATCATCGCGGCCGGCATGACGTTCGTCATCCTGTCGGCGAACATCGACCTCTCGGTCGGCTCGGTCCTGGCGCTGTCGTCCGTGCTCGGAACGTCATTCATCGCCGACGGAGGGTCGATCTTCATCGGCGTCGGCATCATGCTGCTCGGCGGCATGATCGCGGGCGGGATCAACGGCTTCACCGTCAGCTACCTCGGGTTCCCGGCGTTCATCGTCACGCTGGCAACGATGTGGCTGTTCCGCGGTATGGCCTACGTCTTCACCAACGGGCAGGCCGTCACCGGCCTGCCGAAGGATTTCCGCATCCTCGCCACCGGCGAAGTCGCCGGCATCCCCTACATCGTGCTGGTGATGATCGCCGTCTATGCCGTCTGCCACTTCCTGCTCTCGCAAACGACCTTCGGGCGCCAGGTCTACGCCGTCGGCGACAACAAGGAAGCCGCACGACTCTCGGGCGTGAACGTCAAGCGCGTCGTCGCCGCCGTATTCGTGATCTGTGGCCTGTTGGCGGCCCTCGGCGGCGTGGTCCTCTCGTCCCGGCTCTTCTCCGGCCAGCCGATCGCCGGCATCACCTTCGAGCTCTCGGCCATCGCCGCGGTCGTCATCGGCGGCACCAGCTTGTCCGGTGGCAAGGGCGGCATCCTCGGGACGCTTGTCGGAGCCATCTTCATCGCCACGCTGATCAACGGGCTGGTCATCCTGAATGTGTCCTCGTTCTGGCAGCAGGTGATCATGGGACTGGTCGTGCTCGCCGCGGTCGGCATCGACCAGTATCGCAAGCGCCTGGCCTCAGGTCGGGTGTAGGGCGTTCAGGATCGATGTCGGAAGAGGGCATGGGTGCCCGGCTCGATTTCGTCGCCGAGCTCATCGCCGAAGCCGGCGCGCATGCGCTCGAGTTCTTTCAGCACCGAGAGTCGCTCCATGTGAGCGCCAAGGGGCGCCAGGACATGGCCAGCGAGGCGGATGTCAGCATCGAGAAGCTGATTCGCAAGCGTCTGGCACTTCGGTTCCCGAGCGATGCCTTCCTCGGTGAGGAGACGGGTCGCACTGAGGTGGAGGGCACCGACGGCATCTGGGTGGTCGATCCGATCGATGGCACCCAGCCGTTCGTGAGCGGGCTGACGTCCTGGTGCGTGTCGATCGCCTATGTCAGCGCCGGGGCGGTGCAGCTGGGCGTCGTGAATGCACCGGCTCGGGATGAGCTATTCATCGGTAGGCGCGGCGACCGCGCCACGCTGAATGGTGACCGCATCACGGTCAGCGACGCTACCAGACTCGACGAGGGCATCCTTGGCATCGGCTACTCGCCTCGGATCGGCGCCGACGACGTCATCCCGGTCCTCGACCATGTGCTCCGGCAGGGTGCGATGTTCTACCGGGATGGCTCGGGCACACTGGATCTCTGCTACGTCGCTTGCGGGCGACTGCTGGCCTACGTCGAGCCGCATATCCAGGCATGGGATTCGCTAGGAGCCGTGGCCGTCGTGGAGGCTGCCGGGGGAGTCGTCAACGACCTGCTGGCGGACGACTCGCTGTGGGTGGGGGCGCCGATCGTGGCCAGCGTTCCGGCACTCTATCCGGCGCTGGCCAGGCTCATGAACGTCACAGCGGAGGGTGCTGGCTAGCCTCGCATCTGCTCCACGCAGCCAACGGCTCGGTCATAGTCTTGAGTCCACACCGGCAAGAGGAGCAAACCCATGACGACCAAGTACGTGGCCGTCTTCGGCGATCCCGTCGAAGGCAACCCGACCTCCATCATGCAGAACGCGGCTTTCGAGCATGCCGGGCTCGACTGGCGCTACCTCGACATCCGCGTCAGGGCGGAGGACCTGTCGGCTGCCATCGCGGCCGCTCGGCTCTTTGGTTTCGGCGGGCTCAATTGCACCATCCCGCACAAGGTCGCGGTCATCCCGCTGCTGGACGGCCTGGAGCCTTCGGCGGAGATCAGCGGTGCCTGCAACACCATCGTGCGTCAGTCGGACGGCCGACTCATCGGCTCCAACACCGACGGCTCCGGCTTCGTCTGGTCCATCCGCGATGAGGGCATCGACCCTGCCGGGCTCGATGTCGTGCTGCTCGGTGCCGGTGGTGCCGCGCGGGCCGTCGTCGGTAGAGCTGGCGCTGGCCGGGGCCAGGCGCGTGACCATCGCCAACCGCACGGCTGCCAAGCGCGACGAGCTGGTCGGCGATCCTCGACCGGCGGACAGACTGTCGAGGCCGTCTCACTGCCCTGGGAGGGCACGCTGGCGGTACCGGCCTGTGACGTGCTCGTCGACTGCACGCCCGTGGGCATGGGCACGGATCTGGCTGCGGAACAGCGTGTCGACGTCGATCTCTCCGCCCTCTCGACCGACACCATCGTGTGCGATCTCAATCCGGAGACGTCCGAGTCAGCCTTCCTGCGCTTCGCCGCTGAACGCGGCCACCGCACGCTCGATGGCCTGGGCATGTTGGCCCGGCAGGGAGCGGCAGGCTTCAAGGCCTGGACCGGCCAGGACGCCCCCCTGGATGTCATGATCGCCGCGCTAGGCGGCTAGTCAGGGAACGACGACGTCCGCCCGACCCGGCTGGGTCTGCAACGGACGTCGATCTGCGCTTCGCGGCTTGGCCCGCCGCGTGGGGGACGTGCCTAGGAGCCCTTGGATTCCGAGTCCTGGTCGGCCGCGGGTGCAGCAGCAGGAGCCGGGGCGTTGGCGGGTGCGCCCATGCCGGGGGGTGGCTTGGCCGCCGCCGCCGCGTTCGCGGCGTTCAGTGCTTCCATCGCGGCGATCTGCTCAGGCGTGAGCCTGGACTTCTCGTTCTCGATGAAGGCCTGCTGGACTCCCGGGTAGCTGAGATACAGGAAGATGAAGCCCGCGAGGATCCACGGGATCGTCTCGGCCTCGACGCTGGAGCCGAACAGGAGCGCGAAGAAGCCCCAGATCAGCGTGAAGAGGCTGATGAAGATGCCGAACTGCACCGCGTAGGCACGCAGGTTCCAGAAACCCAGCGCGACCCAGAACCAGATGGCGGCGATCAGCAGCACCCACAGGGCGGCACCCCACTGCGCCTCATCGAACGATACGCTCCGGCTGCCGATCGGGAAGTCGACGATGCCCATGTACACGAGCATCTTGTAGAGGTTGTAGAGGCCGGCCAAGCCAGCGCCTGCCGCAAGAAGGATCACTCCGATAGGTCTATGCATTGGTCTCCACTCGCTTCTGGTTTGGTCGCCTGGCTCCACTCTGGGCCCGGTGTGCGTATGGACGTCCACGCGTGCGGGGACGTCAAGGTGAGCCTAGCAGCCTGACCGCCATATGAGGAGGTGTTCTGGGCCATCGCGACGCGGCTCTCCCTGGGCACGATAGTACTGGTTCCGCGTTGGTACGAACGTCCCGTCTCGGGGTCGCTCCGGGGCGCCTGTGTGTCGTCCAGGCGTACAAGTGTGGCGTTCGGTCACCACAAGCTCGGCCTCCCCGGCTCGAGCGGCCCGGAATGCCACGCGCAGACACCTAAACTGGCGTTCCTACTTCCAGGAGGAACCATGTTCAGTCAGTCCGCGGATCAGCCTGCAGCCGACCAGTCCCCAGCGCCGGCCGGCATGCGCGAGCTGCCCCCGCAGCCGGCCAAGCCCGTGATGCCGACCTACGGGACCGCCCCCCCGACCACCCCCGAGCCCATCGTTGACGGGGGCCGACCCAACTCCGACGACTCGGTCATCGCCAGGGACGACCATCTCGAGGGCACGTTCACCTCTCGCGGCACCGTGGTCGTGATGGGCTCGGTCAAAGGGCGTATCGAGGCTGTCCAGGTCCGCATCGAGGACGGAGCCTCAGTCGATGCCGACGTCATCGTCGACGAGGCCATCATCGCCGGTGAGTTCACCGGCAACCTCACCTGTCGCGAACGCCTCGAGGCACGCGCCAGCGGTCGCATCAACGGCCGTGTCGAGACGTTCAAGCTGATGCTGCACGAGGGCGCTTCGGTCGAGGGCGAGATGCACATGCTCAGCGAGGCCCCCAAGGACGCCACCTCGACCATCCGCGGCAGTGCCCCGTTGCGTGGTGACGGCGGCGACTCGAAGACCGAGGAGAAGCCGGCCGTAGCTGCGGCCTCGGCTACCTCCACGGCTCCGGCCGCACCCGCGACCCCGTCGGCACCCACCATCACGCCCTCATCGAGCACCAAGCCGGTGACCCCCGCGGTAGGCGCGACCACGAGCCCGCCCTCGAGTGTCGTCGCCCACGGTCGAAGCCACGGCCGTGCGCTCCTCGGTCGTCGAGACGCTGCGTGCCGAGAGTGCGCGCGTAGCTCCACGTGTGACCACGGCCCCGCGCGGCTACGGCTACAGCGGCAGCACGGTCAGCAGCACCAGCAACGGCTCGCGCGACCGCAGCACCTCGGGCACGAGCGGCTTCTAGCGTCTCCGTTGGCTGTGGCAGCGGCTCGCCCTCAGCCCGCTGCGCCTGACTCCGGGCGTAGACTCGCCACATGACCGACGCATACGGCACGGCGCGCGCGGCCCTCGAGGCGGCCCAGCCCGGCGCTCGTCGAGCTGTCGCACCGCATCCACGACAACCCCGAGATCGGCTTCGAGGAGTTCCAGGCAGCGGCCTGGCTGGCCGATGCCCTCGAGGCCGCCGGCTTCGAGACGCAGCGGGGCTACGGCGAGATGCCGACCGCGGTGGTCGCGTCGGTCGGCTCTGGTCCGCTGCACGTCGCCATCTGCTCCGAGTACGACGCGCTGCCGGGCGTCGGCCATGCCTGCGGCCACAATGTCATCTGCACGGCCGGGCTCGGCGCTGCGCTGGCCCTGGCGCCGCTTGCCGATGAGCTGGGGCTCAAGGTCACCCTGCTGGGTACGCCGGCCGAGGAGGGCGGCGGCGGCAAGATCGGCTTCATCGAGGGGGGCTTCTTCGGCGACGTCCACGCCTCGATGATGGTCCATCCCTACCCCGTCGACGTGGCCGAGCCGAATATCATCGCGGTGCAGCAGCTGGTCATCACCTACACCGGCGTGGAGGCGCATGCCTCTGGCTTCCCCTGGGGCGGCATCAATGCTGCCGACGCCATGGTCGTGGCCCAGACCGCCATCGGCCTGCTGCGCCAGCAGATGATGCCGAGCGACCGCGTGCACGGCATCGTGACCAGGGGCGGTGAAGCGGCCAACATCATCCCGCGTGAGACCACGGCCGATTTCATGGTTCGTGCCGGTACCGCCGGACGGCTCGATGAGCTTCTGGTCAAGGTGCGCAACTGCTTCGAGGCCGGCGCCCTGGCGACCGGCTGCACCCTCGACATCGAGGTCGACACGGCCTACACCGACATGCGGCACGATGCGGAGCTCGCGGCCATCTACCAGAAGCATGCCGAATCGTTCGGCCGTGTCTTCGTCGAGCCGCCCGCTCCGGTCTCCACGGACATGGGTAACGTCAGCTACGAGGTGCCGTCGATCCATCCCTTCATCGGCGTGGAGGCCAACGGCGCAGTGCCCCATCAGGAGGCGTTCGCCGACGCCTGCGCCACGGCCTCGGCCGACCAGGCCATCTTCGATGGCGCCCTGGGCATGGCCCTGACGGTCATCGACATGGCCACCACCGACGCGGTTCGCAGCCGCCTGCTCTCGAAGTAGGGCGCGCCCGGATCTGGGCCGTCGGCTACTCGGCGCGCAGCACCAGGATGTGCTGGTGGACGATGTTGGGCACGAACGCATGGGGGTAGCCGTACGGCCGTAGCCGTGTTCCCGCCTGGTACCAGATGAGGTCGCCCTTGGCGGCGAACCCGTGCGGCTCGGCTCGCGCGGCGAGGTCGGAGGCCACGAAGCGGTAGCGCCCCTGCTGATAGGCGTCGCGCACGATCACGACTGCGTAGCCCCTTGGCCGCAGGACCCGACGCAGCTCGCCGAAGAGCACTCCCATCCGCTCGAGGTACTCCGCGTAGGTCCGGCTGTTGGCCAGGTCGGCCGGGTCGTCGGTGACCATGGCGTAGTCGGTCCTGCGATTGGCGTACCGCTCGGACAGTGCGCCGCCCGACATGGTGGCCTTGAGCTGCGGGTTGTAGGGCGGGTCGGTAGCCACGAGGTCGACGCTGGCATCGGCCACGCCCCGGACCAGCTCGAGCGCATCGCCGAGCTCGAGGCGGCAGCCTGACGGGTCAAAGCCCCGGGGTCCGCCGGGGTCGTTGTCACCGAGGTCGCGCAGCACCGGACCGGACCCGCCGTTCTCGGCCATCGCGGCCTCTACCACCGAGGCGTACACCGCTGCCCAGCGGGGCTCGATCTCGAACCCGAGCGCGCGGCGCGGGTGCCGGCAGATGGCCGCTCCCAGCAGCGTACCCCCCACGCCGGCGAAGGGATCGAGGACCAGTTCGCCGCCCTTGGTGAAGAACTCGATCAGCCGCGCCATGAGCCGCGGCGGCTTGTTGGCCCCGTGGGCCTTGCGCGCGGCATGCCCCACCTCGGAGGGGTAGGCCGTGGTCAGCAGCGACTTGGTGAAATAGAGCCACTCGTCGCCGCTGAGCTCGTTGAGCGTGTTGTTCGGATGCACCACCCGGGTGCTGGGGGAAGCCTCTGGCACTGGCACGAGCGAAGTATGTGGCACGCGGCGACTATGCTTCTGCTCTATGGCGTTCTTGGGCCGAGAGCGCGAGCTGGCCCAGCTGGCCGAAGCCGTGCGCCGTGTCGCGGAGGGGCGACTCGGACGTGTGGTCCTTACCGGGCCGGCCGGCATCGGCTGCACGCGCCTACTCGACGAGCTGTCAACTCGCGTCTCCTCCGTGCCGGGCGTCCTCGCCTGCCGCGGCCGGGCGTACGAGCCGGGTGCGGGCATGCCCTACCAGGCGGTCGGTGATGCGCTGGCCTCGGCGTTCAGGAAGGTACCTGACGAGCGGGTTCCCGAGATCGTCAGCCGGGTGGGCGCGGACCTTGCGGCTCTCGTACCCGGCCTGGCCGAGCGGCTCGACGACCTGGCTGTCGATCGCACCCCACCCCAGCTCGAGGCGCCCGAGCTGCTGGGCCGGAGGGTAATCGAATCGATCCTGGGCACGCTGGAGCGCCTGTCCGCCGGCGGTGTCGTGCTGCTCATGCTCGAGGACGTCCACTTCGCGGACCCCGCGACGCGCAAGCTCATCGAGGCGCTCCAGGACGTGGGCCGCTCGCTGCCGGTGTGCCTGGTCATCACTTACCAGGCTGAAGAGGTGCACCGCCGACATCCCATGCAGGCGCTGGCCGACCGACTGGCCGAGGACGAGGAGGTCGTGCGGCTCAGACTGGGGTCGCTCAGCGCCCCCGAGGTCGAGCGGCTCGTGGTCGATGCGCTTGGAGAGAAGCCTCCACAGAACGCGCTCACGGCTGTCATCGAGGGCGCTCGCGGGAATCCACTGATCGCCCTCGAACTCGCCCGCAGCGCTCGTTCGCTCGAAGGCGTACGCCTTTCCGACGCGTTCGACCAGCTCTACGGCGCACGCGTGGAGGCGCTCTCACGGGAGGCTGGACGCGTCGTGCGCGTGCTGGCGGCGGCCCGCTCGCCCTTGCTGCGATCGACGGTGATGTCGATCCGCCCGCAAGACGGCCGATTGACGATCCAGGGCCTTGAGGAGGCCATCGCCGGCGGGTTCGTCATCGAGGCCGGCGAGCGTCTCGTCATCTCGCATGAGTTGTGTGCGGAAGCGGTGGAGGCACTCGAACTGACGCCCGAGCGCCAGGGGATCCACGCGGCCATGGCCGAGAGGCTGGTCGAGGAGCCGGCGCTGGCTGCATGGCATTGGGCACGGGCGGCTCGACCACAGGAGGCCCAGGCCGCCCATGTCGAGGCCGCCCGCATGGCGTCGCGCCTGGACCCGTCTGACACGGTGTTGCTGCACTACGAGGCCGCGCTCGAATTGCCCAGCCTTGAGCCGGTCGGGCCTTCGGAGGCCGCCACGCTGCTGGCCGGGGCGGCTCGTGCTTCCGCCGCGGCAGGTGCGTATCGAAGCGCTGTGGCCCTGATGCGGCGTGCCATCGACAGCCGGGCCGCCCGTGAAGCTTCGAGGCACCGCGGGGAGCGCGATCCAGCGACGCGCATCGCGCTGGGCGAGATGTACGAGGACCTGGGGCGCTACCAGTGGAACGCCGGCGACCTCGACGGCGCCATCGCCTCCATCGAGCGCGCGCTCGGGATCATGCCGCAGGCACCAAGCTGCAGCCGAGCCTGGGTCCTCGCCTCACTGGCGCAGCACCTCATGCTCGATGGCCGCTTCGACCAGAGCCTCAGTGCTGCCGAAGAGGCTCTGGGGATGGCGGCCGCGGCCGAGACCGGTGGCGAGGACACGCTGCGGGTGCGAGCACATGCGCTCTGCACCAAGGGGGTCGACATCGCCTACCGCGGAGATGCCGAGCTTGGATTGGCTCTGCTCGAGGAGGCGGCGACACTGTCGAGGCGCACCGGTCGACTCGATGACCTCATGCGCGTGGCTGCCAACCGCACGTATCTCCTGGATCTGGACCTCCGCCGCGAGGACGCCGTGGCCGTGGTCCAGGAGTTCCTGCAGGACGCCGCGGCCGGTGGTCTTGAGGCGACATACGGAGCGTTCCTGCGTGGCAACGCGGCCGACATCCTCTTCCACCTGGGTCGGTGGCAGGAGGCCGAGCGGCTTTGTCGCAGCGACCTGAAGTGGCAGACGAACTGGCAAACGAGCGGCCATGACATCACCTGGCTGTCGCTCGCGGTGCTCGGCTTGCTCCTGACCGAATCGCGCGCGGACCAGGAGGCGACGAGCCTCGTCGGCCGGGCGCTGCTCGAGCTCCACGCCGTCGCGCCCGGCCAGGGCATGAATTTCGTCATGCGCTCGGCGGTCAGCCTCGCGCTCTGGAACGGGCGAGTCGAGGAGGCTCTCAGTATCGCCGAGCGCGAGTGGCCACGCGCCATCGAGAGCGATGAACTCGGCATCGTCGCCATCGCCGCGTCGACGGCCATGGAGGCGGCCGCGGCTGCTGCCGAACATGGTCGAGCCGACAGCAACGCGGGACTGATCGCCCGGGCACGTGCACTGACCGAAGGCGTACTGCCCGCGGCCGAGTCGTATGTCGCCGGCTCCAGCATCGGTCCGGAGTTGGGTGGACGCCGGGAAGCGGAGTTGATGCTACAGACGGCGCGGGCGCATGCCCTGCGCGTTCGCGGCCGCCCCGATCCCACCGCCTGGGACATGCTTGCCCAGGCGTGGGAACGCAATACCGTGCCCTATCGGCAGGCCAAGGCGCGCTGGTGGCAGGCACTGGCGATCCTGGGGGAGGCGCCCGAGGAGGATCGCGAGTCGGCCCGGGTGGAGGCCAGTGCGCCGCTGTCGGAGGCCTACCGCATCGCCCGTGGCCTGCCGGCCCTGCCCCTGCTTCGGGAGATCGTGGACCTCGCGGCACGAGCTCGAGTCTCGTTGCCCATCGCCAAGGAGGTCGACCGTGACCTCGTTGCTGTCGGCCCTGGCCGGCCGCCGGACGCCGGTGTCGGCAACCCCGATATCGCTCGTGCCATCGAAGAGCGCGTCATCGCCACGTTGCGCAAGGGCCCGGCCGATACGTACGGGCTCAGCCCCCGGGAACGCGACGTGCTCAACATCCTGGCCGAGGGTCGCACCGACCGTGATATCGCCGGTCGCCTCTTCATCAGCGAGCGCACGGTCCATGTCCACGTGCGCCGCATCCTGGCCAAGCTGGGCGTCTCCAGCCGGACCGAGGCCGCCGGGGTGGCCATCCGCCAGGGCCTGGTGCCGGCCACGTCGACGACGCCGGAACGAAAGCAGGCCGATGACGTAGCATCCGGCGCATGAAACTCACGTTTGCACGGGTCATCGTGGCCCTCTTCGCGCTCACCCTTGTCGTGGTCGGCTGCGCCAGCGAAAGCGGCAGCGCCTGGACGTTCGCCCCCTCGACCGCGTCGACTGGCGAGGCTGAAGCCGCTCCGGTGGGATCGGACACACCGTCCGCCGAGCCTGAGGCCGCGACCGCTGCGCCGGCCGAGTCTGAGGCCGCGACCGCTGCGCCGGCCGAGAGTGCCGTGCCGGCCGAGAGTGCCGTGCCGGCCGAGAGTGCCGCGCCGGCCGAGAGTGCCGCGCCGGCCGAGAGTGCCGTGCCGGCCGAGAGTGCCGTGCCGGCCGAGGCTCCCTCGTCACCGGCGCCGGCCGAGCCTGCGGAGGCGCAGGAGCCTGCGACTGCCGAGGCGCGCGTCATCGACCTCCAGGCCGACAGCGCGCTGCGTTTCACCGATGCTGCCGGCCAGCCCGTGCCGGACATCGCGCTCACGCCCGGTGAGACCGTCGTCTTCCGCATCGACAACACGGCCGGCTTTGCCCACAACTTCTGGATCGGCACGGACGCTGAGCTATCGGTCCCGAACGGCAGCACGGACGTCGGCCTGCCTGACTGGGCGACCGGCGTGCAGGAGCTCGAGTGGGTCGTGCCCGAGGACCTCACCGGTCTGAAGTTCGCCTGCACCGTGCCCGGCCATTACTACACCATGCAGGGCACGTTCTCGCCGGCCGATGGTGCATCGGAGCCGGCCGAGCCCGAGCAGACGGCCGAGCCCGAGCAGCACGGCCGAGCCCGAGCAGACGGCCGCGACTGCGGCACCGGCCGACTCCGCTGCCAGCGGCGAGCCGCGGGTGATCGAGCTCGAGGCCGACGCCGCCATCCGCTTCCTGCAGGGCGGCGAACAGGTCGTGAACATCGACGTGACCCCCGGCGAGACCGTCCTCTTCCGCATCGACAACACCGCCGGTTTCGCGCACAACTTCTACATCGGCCCGGACTCTGAGCTATCGGTCCCGAGCAACAGCACCGAGGTCGGCCTTCCCGACTGGGAGACAGGCGTGCAGGAGCTCGAGTGGGTCGTGCCGGCTGATCCCACCGGCGTGCGTTTCGCCTGCACCGTCCCCGGCCACTACTACACCATGCAGGGCGACTTCACCGTCAGTCCGTAGGCGGCGCGAGGCCAGCCCATCATGGAGCACGAGCCTCGACCGACCCGCCGACCCCGACCGAGGGCGCGCTCGATGGGTGACGACGCGCTCGTCGAGGCGCTGGCCGGGACGGGCTGCCCGATGTGCGCCCACGTGTCACGGGTGGCGCCGCGCTACCTCGATTCGCTCCTCTACCAGCACACCACCGACCGGGCCTACCGTGACCGCTTCCTCGAGGGTGGCGGGTTCTGCGCGCGTCATGTGCGTGCGGCGCTGGTCGCTGACACGGCCGGCAACGGTGATGGCGTCGGGGGTGGCATCTTCCTGCGTTCCCAGCTGGGGGCGCGGCGTCGGGCGCTCGAGGATACCGGTGGGTTCCGGGCGGCCCGGCGCGTCCGGGCGGCCACGAGTCCCGCGTGGGATTGCCCCGTCTGCGAGAACGAGCGGGCGCTCGCGGCCGCCGTCGCCCAGCGGCTGGTCGACCTCGCCGGCGGTGATGAGACCTGGCGCGAGTCTGTCACCAGCGCGCCGTGGTGCCTGAGGCACCTCGGCGACCTCCTCTCCATCGCGGCCGTGACCGGGCGCGGGGCGCTCGCCGAGCTGCGCGACCGACAGCTGGCTCAGATGCGCGACATCGAGGCACGCCTCGACGCACTCGCTCACGACTCCAGCCATGGACGACGTGACCGACTCACCCCGGAGGTGCGCGCTGCGCTGGCCGAGGCCGCGGATGTCCTCGCCGGAGACGAGGATCGCTGAAGGTCAGTCGGTCGGCAGCTCGGCCATGAACTCGGCCAGGGTGGGGTAGATGACGTCGGCCCCGGCTTCGGTCAGGGAGTCCTCGGTGGTGGCACCGGTGAGCACCGCGATGGCGCGCATGTCGGCCGCCTTCGAGGCCACCATGTCCCAGCGCGAATCGCCCACGTACCAGGTCTCGGCCGGCTCGACCTCCAGCAGGTGAGCTGCCTTGAGCAGCAGGTCGGGCGCTGGCTTGGCGTGCTCCACGTCGGCTCCGTCGCAGATGAGCGGCATCGAGCGCAGGCCCAGCGACAGGACCGACTCGCGTGCGTCGTCCGGCAGGCTGGACGTGGCGACCGCCCAGGGCATGCCCCGCTCGGTCAGCGACTCCAGCAGGTCGTGCACCGCGGGCAGCGGCCGCGGATCGGCGTTCAGCACACGGAACTCGTTGCCGGCTTGGATGTCGATCTCGGCGTCGTCGCCGGGCTTCAGGCGCACGCCGTAGTGCTCGGCGACCATGCGCGCAAGGTACTTGCCGTCGGATCCGATGAGCGGAGCCAGGAACTCTGGATCGGGGTCGATGCCGAACTTGGGAAAGACCGCCATCCAGGAGTCGACGCGGGTGCCGACGGTGTCGACGAGCGTGCCGTCGAGATCGAAGATGATGGCGCGCGGGGCGCGGGCTGCCGTCATGCGGTGATGTCGGAGTGCATGGCCTAAGCCTACGATGCCGCGGCATCCTCCAGTTGGCGGGCCAGCTCGGCCGGGTCCGTAGTGGGCCGACGGCAGGCGAAGTCGCGGCAGAGATAGGCCGTGGCGAGATCATCGATAGCGCTTCGCTCGTGGAGCAGCGGCACGGCCGAGGTATCGGGCGTGGCCGATAGTGCCAGGACGCGGTCGGGACGATAGGCCGAGCGCGCGACGGCCAGGAGAGCCTTGGTGTCATCGGCCTCGGGGTCGCCCACGATGGCGATCTCGTCGATGGGCGCACTGGCCAGCTGGTACGCGCACAGCCAGTTGGCGAACCCGGTGGGGTGCTGTGCGGCGACTCCCACGATCGGCTCCAGCGCGCGCTCGGCCGCCGAGCGGTAGCGTCCCTCACCGGTCAGCGCGGCCAGGCGCAGCAGCACGTTCGTGGCCATCGAGCCGCCCGAGGGAACGGCATTGTCCTGCAGGTTGCGCGGCCGGGCGATGAGCGACTCGGCGTCGTCGGCGGTGTCGTGGAAGCCGCCGTTCTCGGCGCCGAAGTGCTCGAGCATAGTGTCCGACAGCTCTCGGGCGGCCACGAAGAACCGTTCCTCGAAGCTCGCTTGGTACAGCGCGAGGAGTCCGTCGGCGAGGTTGGCGTGGTCCTCGAGCGTGCCCGCGTGCCGAGCCTGCTCGTCCTTCCATGAACGGAGCAGGCGTCCGTCGTGGGTGCGGGCGTGGCCGAGGATGAAGTCGGCCGCCTCGGTGGCGATCTCCACGAACGCCGGCTCGGACAGGGCGATGCCAGCGTCCGCGAAGGCGGCGATGGCGAGACCATTCCAGGCGGTGAGCACCTTGTCGTCGCGGGCGGGCTGCGGACGCTCGTCGCGGATGCGCAGGAGCTTGACGCGAGCCTCGGTCAGCGCCTCGCGGATGTCGTCGCGCGGGCGCTCGTGCTCCAGCGCCAGATCGGTGTCGCTCCGGACGCGCCTGAGGATGGTGTGGCCCTCCCAGTTGCCCGCCTCCGTCACGTCGTAGGCAGCCTCGAAGAGCGGGGCGTCCTGGACCAGTGCCGTACGCACTTCGCCGGCGCTCCACACATAGGTGAGGCCCTCCTGGCCGTCGGTGTCGGCGTCGAGGCTCGCCGCGAAGGCTCCGCCGGGTGGGTTGCGCAGCTCGTGGGCCACGAAGTCGAGTGTCTCGCGCGCGACGTAGGCGAAGTGTCCCTCGCCGGTCAGCTGTGCCGCGTGGGCGTAGGCACGAGCCAGCAGGGCGTTGTCGTAGAGCATCTTCTCGAAGTGCGGCACGAGCCAGCGGTCGTCGGTCGAGTAGCGCGCGAATCCGCCGCCGAGGTGGTCGTAGATGCCGCCCGCGGCCATGGCGTCGAGCGACTTCGTGGCCATCAGCCGGGGCTCGGTCTGGCCGGTGCGCAGGTGCTCACGGAGCAGGAACTCGATGGACATCGCCTGCGGGAACAGGGGCGCGCTGCCCCATCCACCGCTGACGGGATCGAAGTCCTTGGCCAGGGCACGGGCGGCGTCGCCGAGACGATCGGCCGCCTCCACGAGTGGCAGATCGGCCAACGCTGCCAGCAGCCGGTCGGGGGCAGCCTGCTCGGTGCGGATGTGTTCGGCCAGGCGCTCAGCAGTCGACTCGACCCACTCCCGTCGCGTCGTCCACACGTCTGCCAGCCGGGCGAGCAGATCGCGGAAGGCCGGGATGCCGTGTCGTGGCTCGTCGGGGAAGTACGTGCCACCGTAGAAGGGCCTGCCCTCGGGTGTGAGGAAAACGTTGAGCGGCCAACCGCCCGAGCCGGTCATGGCCTGCAACGCAGTCATGTAGATGCTGTCTAGATCAGGCCGCTCCTCGCGGTCGACCTTGATCGAGACGAAGTGCTCGTTGAGGGCGGCGGCGGTGGTCTCGTCTTCGAACGACTCCCGCTCCATCACGTGGCACCAGTGGCAGGCGGCGTAGCCGATGCTCAGGAAGATGGGGCGGTCGAGCTCCCTGGCGCGCGCGAGCGCCTCTTCTCCCCAGGGGTACCAGTCGACAGGGTTGTGGGCGTGCTGCAGCAGGTATGGGCTGGTCTCGTGCGCGAGGCGGTTGGTGTGCGTCGTCATCAGCCCGAATGGTAGGGGAGGCGAGTGACAACACTGCCGCAGGGCTGCGAGCCATGGCGCTCCGTGGCCCGGTCTGCCGCACTCGAATCGCGCGCCTGGCCGGGCGGCTCATGGCCTATGGGCGACTCATGGCCGCCGGGCGACCCATGGCCTATGGGCGACTCATGGCCTATGCCGCGTGCGCCTATGGCCGCCGGGCGACCCATGGCCTATGCCGCGTGCGCCTATGGCCGCCGGGCGACCCATGGCCTATGCCGCGTGCGCCTATGGCCGCCGGGCGACCCATGGCCTATGCCGCGTGCGCCTATGGCCGCCGGGCGACCCATGGCCTATGCCGCGTGCGCCTGTACGGACCGATCAACGGCGACCGTTGGTGTTCCAAGTCAACTCCGATGGCGGGATGCTCCCAGGATTGGGTGGTCAGTCCCGGGAGCACTCGATGCGCCAGGGTAAGCCGTGATCGGCCCTCCCCGCCGTCTTCACTTGGTTGACGTAGTCGCCTGCGGCATAGCGAGCATGGTGCCACGGCCGGCACGATGGCTGCGGCGACCATCGATGGTGCGGTGCGGCTGCCGGGTCCCGTGTGGAGCGGCTGCCGGGTCCCGTGTGGAGCGGCTACCTGGTCCCGTGTGGTGCGGCTGCCGGGTCCCGTGTGGAGCGGCTGCCGGGTCCCGTGTGGAGGAGTTAGAGGAGGATGATGCCGTTCCCCTTCGGGATGTCGCCCTGGCGCAGAGAGTGCAGGATGTCGCGCGTGTCGAGCGGGAATGTGCTCGCTAACGATGCGCGGTACTCGCGCAGGATGGCCCTGTTGTGCTTGGTCGCCGCCACCACGAGGATCACTCGCGAGACGCCGCTGTCGCGCCACTTGAGCTCTGTCCTGCGCTGCAACGCTTGGATATCCCTGAGCTTCGTCTCGGCGTCAACACCGATCGACTCGCTACCCTCCAGCAGCACATCCCAAGCGCGGCGGTCGTCGAGCCCTCCGACCGGGACCTCCGATCTCCACCGCAGGCGCGGGCTAACCCTCGCCCGGAACCTCTGCAGCAGAGCCAGCTGCGCTGCGTCCCGGACCGGCAGTCCATCCGGATAGGCCTTCAGCGACAGGCGCAGACCGAGGGCCGCGCAATGGCGGGCGAGTTCGTCGAGTCGAGGTGAGACGCGCCTTCCGCGCTCAGTGCGGCTGATTCGAGTTTGCGTCAGGCCTGCCACGGTCGCAACGTGCTGCTGACTGAGACCGGAACCGTGACGAGCCTCCCGAAGCTCCGTGCCCAGTCTCGCGAGCAGCCGATCCGCCTGCCGAGTGCCCTTGTCTCGCGCCCGTTCCCTCGAGGTCATGTCACAAGCCTGACCGCCGCCTCTTCACCGGGGCTTGCCTGGCGTGTACCGTCGGGCTGTGGAAAGGCGACGTCTCGACTTGGCCGGTGTCGTGCTCGCGGCTGGGGCCGGCTCACGGTTCTCGGACACGCCCGGCGCCAAGCTCCTCGCGGAGATCGACGGCCAGCCGATGCTGGCCCGGGTGCTGGGCGAGGTGCGCGAGTTCGGGCCAGCCGCCACGATCGTCGTGATCGGCTATGGCGCCGATGCCGTCGAGGAGGCCACCGACTGGCGTGACGAGATCCGCGTGCGCAACCATGCCCCTGAGCGAGGCCTCGCATCGTCGCTGCAGGTCGGCATCGACGCGCTCCGTGCCCTGCCCGATGCGTTCGACGGCACGTTCATCGTGCTCGGGGACCAGCCGCTGCTCCGCGCCGACGTGATGCATCGGTTGGCCGCAGCCGCAGCAGCGCAGCGCCCGGCTGATCGACCGGCGGTGGTGCCCCGCTACGACCAGCCCGGCCCTCGTAACCCCGTGCTCCTGCTGCGACCCGCCTGGTCATGGGTCGACGAGCTCGATGGCGACCACGGACTCTCGGAGCTGATCGACCGCAACCCCGACCAGGTCCTGGCCGTGGCCGTGGAAGGCTCGATGCCTGACATCGACTCGCCGGCCGACCTCGATCGGCTGGCAGAGGTGTAGCGGATTTCGTCTACGACGGCACTCCCACTGACAGGTGCAGCGGCGCGACCTCGTCCAGCCGAGCCAGCAGCGTCGTGGCACCAAGCGCTTCCAGGTTCGCCCGCGCATCTTCGGCCAATACCTCGCGGTCATCGAGGCGGTCACCGAAGAGGCGCAGCATCTCCATCTGTGTGACGGCCCCGAGCGGGCGCATGGAGCGAGTCCTTGAGCAGGCGCAACTCCTCCTGTCGCCCGACGTAGGGTGGCTCGAGGCCCTCGCGGCGGCCCATCCCTCCTCGCTCGGCGACCACACGCAGGGCGGTCCAGGCCCTGACGGGCTCGGCCTTGCCCTTCAGCTTGAGCTCGCCGACGGTATCGAAGGCGATGGCGCGGCCGGCGGCCACCATCGTGGTCTCGTCGACGAGGACGCTGCCGGCTGCGGCTGCGGCCTGCAGGCGTGAGCTGGTGTTCACGAGGTCGCAGGCCACCAGGCCCTGGCCTTGGGCGGACGGGTCGACCACGGCCTTCCCGGTGGTCACCGCGGCCCGGACCTGGGTGCCAGGGTCCAGCCCTGAGACCATCGTGACCAGGTCGAGCGCGGCGCGGACCGCGCGCTCGGCATCATCCTCGTGCGCCGCCGGCGTCCCCCATACGGCCATGACCGCGTCGCCGATGAACTTCTCCACCATGCCGCCGTAGCGGCCGATGATCTCCGCGGCGCGTTCGAAGTACGTGGACAGGAACTCGCGCACGGCCTCCGGGTCCACGTTCTCGGAGCGCGCGGTGAAGCCGACCAGGTCCAGGAAGAGCACCCAGACCAGCCGTCGCTCGGTAACACCTGGGGCCCCCACGGACGTCGCCCCGGTCGATCCGCGGCGCGTGCGATGTCTCCGTGTCAGCTTCGAGCAGCGTCCCGCATTGACCACAGAAGCGCGCGCCCAGGACTCGTGGCGTTCCGCAGCTTGGGCAAGCGGATGAGGCCAGGGATGTCCCACAGGCCAGACAGAACCGCAATCCCGGGCTGACGTCGGCAGCGCAGGACGGGCAGTGGCCCTGCACACCCCCTGCCGGGAGCGTCACCAGCCGGCTTCCTCGCGCAGCAGTCGATGCAGGACGCGGGCGCTGACCGAGCGGCGGTAGTCGGCTGTCGAGCGGACATCGTCGATGGGCTCGATCTCCTGCGCCAGGGTATGCGCAGCCGAATCGGCCACGGTCTCGTCAGGGCGTGTGCCCTCCAGCACTCCCTCGGTCCGCGATGCGCGCACAGGGGTGGGGGCCACGGAGCCCAGCGCCACCCGCACGTCACGCCATGTGCTCCCGTCCTCGCGGTAGCTGAGCGCGATCACGACCTTGGAGATCGCCTGGGCCGCACGCGTGCCGACCTTGCGGAACCGCGTCTGCCGGCCGTGGTCGACCGCGAAGCGGACGCCCAGCAACAGCTCGTCCTCGGCCAGCGCGGTCTGGCGATAGCCGGTCCAGAACTCATTGGCCGGGATCGTGCGTTCACCACGCGCAGAGGCCACCGCGAACTCGGCATCGACGACCAGCATCACGGGCAACGAATCGCCGGCGGGGGAGGCGTTGCAGATGTTGCCGCCGATGGTGCCCCGGTTCTGGATCTGGGCCGCGCCGATGGTGCCGGCCGCCTCCGCCAGCGCCGGCAGCCGGGCCGAGATGACCGGGGAGTGGCGCAGCTCGGTCCAGGTCGTGAGCGCACCGACGCGGACCTCGTAACCGTCGGTACTCACGCCACGCAGCTCGCGCAGTCGCGCCAGGTCAAGCACCGCGGCGGGGGCTTCGCCCACGTCGGCCTCGAGTTGGACCATCAGGTCGGTCCCGCCGGCGATGGGCCGGAAGCCGCCATCGGCCATGAAGGCGAGGGCTTCAGACAGGGTAGTCGGGCTAACGACGGGCGGCTCGAGTGCCATCAGCGCTCCACCTCGTCCGACCCATCGCGTCTGAGAGCGGCGGCCTCGATGGCGTCGATGATCTTGGTGTAGCCGGTACACCGGCAGAGGTTGCCGGCGATGGCCTCCCGGATATCCGCCTCGTCGGCCGAACCGCCGTCGTCGAGGTAGGCCTGCGCGGCCATGAGCATGCCCGGGGTGCAGATGCCGCACTGGGCACCGCCGTACTCGAGGAACGCCTGCTGGAGCGGGCTCAGCGCCGCCGTCTCGGCATCGGAGAGGCCCTCCACGGTGCGGACGTCGGAGCCGTGCACCTGGCACACCGGCACAAGGCAGCTGTCGACGACCAGGCCGTCGAGGATGACGGTGCAGGCGCCGCACTCGCCCTCGCCGCAACCTTCCTTGGTGCCGGTCAGACCCAGGTCTTCGCGGACCACGTCGAGCAACCGGCGCATCCCCGGGACCGATACCTCGCGCGGCTCACCGTTGAGCGTGAAGCGGTAGGTCGTGCCCGGGCCGGCAGGACCCGGACCCTCGTGTAGGGCGGTCATGCCCGCTCCTCCAGTGCCCTCAGCACCCGCTCGGGGGTGGCCGGCAGTTCCGTGACCCAGACGCCGACCGCGTCGTGGATGGCATCGACGACTGCCGGTGCGGCCACGTTCATGGGCAGCTCCCCGACGCCCTTGGCTCCGTGGGGCGAGCCGCTGAACGGTGCCTCCACGAGGATGGCGGTGATGTCGGGCGCGTCCATCGAGGTGGGGATGATGTACGTCGAGAGGCGGTCGTTGAGGTAGCGGCCGTCCTGCAGCTTCATCTCCTCGATGGTGCCGTAACCGACCGATTGCAGGGTGCCCCCCTCGATCTGGCCCTCGGCCAGCAGCGGGTGGATGACACGGCCCACGTCGTCCGCGGATACGACCGAACGTACGCGCACCTCGCCGGTGTCGAGGTCGACGTTCACCTTGGCCACGGCGCAGGCCCAGCCGAAGGCGGGATACGCGTCGCCCGTGTGTGTCTCGTCGTCGAACTCGACCTCGACCTCGGATTCGTACTGTTGATCGATGCGCGTGGCACCATGCGTCGCGGCATCAGCCCGGTACACGTTCGCGAAACGGCCGCCGGACCGCTCCTCGACCAGCGCGCGCAGCCTGGCCGCCGCCTTCGAGACGAGCCCACCTACGACCATCACCGTGCGCGAGGCGACGGTAGGCCCGCTGTTGGGCACGATCGAGGTGTCGATAGGAGCGAGCTCGATCTCCTCGGGGTCGATGTCCAGCACCTCGGCCACGATCATGGGCATGACCGTGTTGGTACCCTGGCCGATCTCGGTGTTGGCGATGAGCAGGCGCACGACACCGTCGGCACCGAGCTCTACGCCTGCGGTGCTGCCCATCATCACCTCGCCCCGGCCGGTGAACCCGGCGCCGTGCCAGCCCATGGCGATGCCGATGCCGGAGGCCGAGCGGACGCGCGTGGAGGTGAACCCGTTCCCTGCCTCCGCGGCCTGGCCCCAGCGCACCGCGCGGGTCTGGCGGCTGACCGCCCGCACGCCCTCGTAGTCGGCCGCCTTGGTCGCTTCGCGCAGCACCTCTTCGGCGGCGACGCTCTCGCGCAGCACCTGACCGCTCGGTGTGGTGCCACCCTCGCGGTAGATCCAACGCTCGCGCAACTCGGCCGGAGAGACACCCAGCTCATCGGCGATGCGGGCCATCTGCAGCTCGTGGGCGAAGCCGACCTGTGGTGCCCCGAACCCGCGGAAGGCGCTGTTGGGCGGCGTGTTGGTGGCCATCGAGCGGCCCTTGATGTGCACGTTGTCGCACTCGTACGGGCCGCCGGCATGGAGCACGCCGCGGGACAGCACCACCGGGCTGAGGGTGCAGTAGGCCCCGCCGTCCATGATGACCTCGATGTCCTGGGCTACCAGCTGCCCGGCGGCCGAGACGCCGGAGCGATAGCGCACGATGGCCGGGTGTCGCTTGGTGGTCGAGGCGATGTCCTCGTGACGGTCGTAGATCATGCGCACGGGCTTGCCGATGCGCTGGGCCAGCAGCGCCGCGTGGATGGCCACGACCGAGGGGTAGTCCTCCTTGCCCCCGAACCCGCCGCCAGTCTCCGCCTGCGTGATGACGGCCTGCTCGTCGCTGAGGGCGAGCGCCCGCTTCAGCGCGCTGTGCACGTAATACGGGCACTGCATGGACCCGGTGATGGTGATGCCGCCATCCGGACGGGGCTCGGCGATCATCGCCTGGTTCTCGATGTAGAGCTGCTCCTGGTGGCCGACCCGGTATTCGCCCTCGACGATGAGCGTGGCCTCCACGAACGCGGCTGCCGGGTCGCCCTTGGTGATCTCGTAGGCCGCGAACTGCTGCTCGGAGTCGAGCGGGTCGAAGACCGGAGGCAGCGGTTCGGTCACCGGCCTGATGCGCTTCCTGGCCTCGCGCAGCGTGGCCTTGTCGGGTGCGGCGATGAGCGCGACAGCTTCGCTGTGATGGCGGATCTCATCGACCGCCAGCGCGGGCATGTCGTCGATGATGATGCTCACCACGTTCTCGCCGGGGATGTCCTCGGCGCTCATGACCACGACTCTCGACCAGTCGAAGTCCGCATCCCGCTCGAGGCCCAGCAGGCGTGCATGAGCCTCGGTCGAGCGGATCGTCGCGCCGTACCAGGCGCCCGGGAAGACGAGGTCGTCGGTGTACTTGGCCTTGCCCGTCAGTTTCGGCCGGCCCTCCCGTCGCAGCGGGGCAGGGGTCGCCCGGCCCAGCGTCGGGGCAGGGGCCTGACCGGGTGCCGGCGGCGTCATCACCACGGGGCCTTCGGCCGAAACGTGCTGGTCGCGAACTCTCTCGCTCAAGCGGTTGCTCCCTCGTGCGTGGAGGTTGGCGCCCGTATCGTACTGCCCACGGACTGGTCCTTGACTCGGCGAGCGCTGCGGCGCCGTGGTCCTCCTCGTGCGAGAGGGTTCCGCAACCCCGCGCGGCGAAGACGACGACCGACCCCGACCGCGCTACCCTTGGCGTCATGTTCGCCCTTTGGATGTTCCTGCATATCCTCGGCGCCATCGCGGCGTTCGGGTTCGGCTTCTATGCGCCGATCTTCGGCATGGCCACGGCCAAGGAGCCCCAGCACGGCAACTGGTTCATGCGTGCCTCGAAGCGTGTCTCCAACGTCATCATCGTGCCCTTCGCCATCCTCATGTTCATCACCGGGGCGATGCTGGTGCAAAGCGGCGGCACCGAGTGGTCAGACCGCTGGCTGTCGGTCGCCCTGCTGCTCTACTTCATCGCGCTTGGCATCGTGTTCTTCCTCCAGCGCCCCGCGCTCAGCAAGGTCATCGCCCTCACCGAGCAGCCGCCCGGTCCGGAGGGCCCACCGGCGGAGCTCACGACCAACGTCAGGCGCATGCAGATCTACGGCGTGGTGCTGCTCATCCTGACGCTGTCGGTGCTGGCGCTGATGGTCTGGAAGCCGGCCCTCGGTCAGTAGCGGCCAGCCTCCAGGAGCAGGGTGGAGAGGCGCGAGTAGCGCGCGTACACCTCGTCGTACCGACGCGCTCGCTCAGGGTCCGGCTCGGAAAGCACCAGCCTGGGCCGAGCGGCCTCGCTGGCCTCGGCATAGTCGTCATACACGCCGGTCGCGATGCCACCGATGAGCGCCGCGCCGACCCCGGTCCGTTCGGGCGCATCGACGTAGGCAAGCGGCTCCCCGAAGACGTCGGAGAGGATGCCCCGCCATAGCGGACTGGCCAGCCCGTTGCCCGTGGCCAGCCAGGTATCGCAGTGGCCGCCTGCGTCGATGACCGCGTCGCGGGTCGCGCGCAGTGAGCAGGCCACGCCCTCGAGGACCGCTCGCGCCAGGTGCGCCCGCCGATGCCCCAGCGTCAGGCCCACGAAGGCGCCGGTGGCATCGGGGTCCATGACCGGCGAACGCTCGCCGACCAGATAGGGCAGGAAGACGAGGCCCTCGCAGCCGGCCGGCACCCCCGCCGCCAGCCGGTCGAGCGCGGCATACGGGTTCTCCGACCGGAGCCGCAGCCGATCCCGCAGCCAGCGCAGGGACATGCCCGCCGAGAGCGTCGCACCCAGCTGGTACCAGCTGTCTGAAGGCGCGTGACAGAAGGTGTGGATGCGGCCCTTCCGGTCCGGCATCGGCGTATCGGCGGCGACGAAGATCTGCCCGCCCGTGCCGAGCGTCACCGAGCCGCTGCCGCCTACCACCAGGCCATTGGAGACCGCCTGGGCGCATTGATCGGCACAGCCGGCGGCGACGGGGATACCGCGGCGCAGCCCCAGCTCAGCGGCCGCCCCTCCGGTCAGGCTCCCCGCCACATCGGCCGAATCGAGCAGCGGCGGCAGGATCGTCGCCGGTGCTCCGAG
Organism: uncultured Chloroflexia bacterium; assembly: GCA_963712745.1. Taxonomy (GTDB): domain Bacteria; phylum Chloroflexota; class Limnocylindria; order Limnocylindrales; family CSP1-4; genus JAFMJV01. The sequence continues at coordinate 273,086 of CAVQJC010000017.1, forward strand.
CCGCTCGCAGAGCTGGGTCGACCAGGCGCGAGCGCCCACATCGAACATGGCCGTGCCCGACGCGTCGCTCACGTCGGTGGCGGCATGGCCGGTCATCTTCAGGCGCAGGTAGTCCTTCGGTAGCACGAACATGGCAGCCACATCGAGGCGCTCAGGCTCGTGCCGGCGGAGCCAGGCCATGGTCGGTCCCATGAAGCCCGCCGCGGGCCGCGTCCCGGCCACGGCCAGGAACGTCTCGATGCCGATGTCGGCCTCGAGCTCGGGAATCAGCTCGGCCGTGCGCTGGTCGGCCCAGGTGATGGCCTTTCCGAGTGGGTGCATCGAGCCGTCGAGCAGCACTCCGCCGTGCATGTGGCCGTCGAGCCCGATGCCGTCGATGTCGTTGGTACCGGCCTCGTGGAGCGCCTCGCGGACGGCCATGACGCAGTTCGACCACCATGACGCCGGGTCCTGCTCGGCGCGACCAGGTTCCGGAACCTCCATGGGGATCTCGCGGTAGCCGCTGCCGAGCACCGTGGCCGACGCGTCGATGACCACGGCCTTCACGCCCGAAGTGCCCAGGTCGATGCCCAGCAGTGCCATCAGTGCGATGCTAGGCGCCCTGCGGCCCCTCGAGGCGGCGTCCGCGCACCCAGGCCGCACGGACCATGCCGGGGCGCTCGCGGAAGATGAGCCGGCCGGCGACCTCCTCGAGGTCCCGACATGGCTCGCCGTTGGGCGGTCGGCCGAGGTCCGGGTCGACCGCGATGAGATCGGCCTCCTTGCCCGTCTCCAGGCTGCCGATGACGCGGTCCAGGCCGAGCGCCTCCGCGCCCCCGAGCGTGCCCAGCCGGAGCCACTCGAGCGGATCGGGCACCGCAGCACCATCGCCCACCACGGTCGCGCGCGAGTTGTGCTGGAAGAAGCCGAGGCGCATCTGGGTGACGACCGAGAGCTCGGGTGCGCCGGCCACATCGGTCCCCAGGCCGATGCGCAGGCCTGCCTCGAGGTATCGACCGATGGGCATCACGCCGCTGCGGATGAACATGTTGCTCACCGGGCAGTGGGCGATGGCCGAGTCGGTCTCCACCATGCGCCCGAGCTCACGCTCGGAGAGGTGGATCGAATGGGCGAAGAGCGCCTTCCGACCGAGCCCGCCCGCGCGGTCGTAGACATCGAGGTAGTCGGCCGCCTCGGGGAAGTGCTCAGCCACCGTGGCCATCTCGGCCACGTCCTCGGAGAGGTGGGTCTGCCAGGTGGCACCGTAGTGCTCGGCCAGCGACGCCGACTCGCGCAGCATGTCAGGGGTGCAGGCGACGGCGAAGCGCGGCGTGAACGCGTACCGAAGTCGTCCGTCCGCGGCGCCGTGCCAGCGTTCGCAGAGCTCGCCGGAAGCGCGGATGGCGTTCTCGATGATGTCACCGGGCGGGGTGAGCTCGTCGTAGGTGACGCGGTCCATGAGCACGTTGCCGATGACCGCGCGGATACCGTGCTCGTCTGCGGCGCGGAAGCAGGCCTCGGTCGAATCGGGCCAGATCGCGGCGTAGCCAGAGAAGGTGGTGGTGCCGGCCGCGGCCATGGCGCGATAGACCTGTGGGGCGAGAGCCTCGGCCGTGGGCACGTCGAAGGCGCGTTCGAGTGGGAAGACGTAGCGCTCCAGCCAGGACAGCAGGTCCATGCCGGCTCCCAGGCCGGCGGCGGGCACCTGCGGGATGTGGACGTGGGTGTCGACCAGGCCCGGCATGACCACCAGCGGCCGCAGGTCGATGGCCGATCCGGCGGCCTGCGGGGCATCCGCCGCGGCGCGGACCGAGCGGATACGCCCGGCCTCGTCCACTTCGATGATTCCGTCGGGCTGCCAAAGTGTGTCGCCCTCGGGGAGCGGGCTGAGCAGGCGGGCCCGCAACGTGAACGGCGGCTCTTGCGGGATGGTCGTCATCGCGGGATCTCCACCGGCACGACCCGCAGTTCGTCGATGCCACTGAAGTCGCCCGGGTTGCACGTGTACAGCGGAAGTCCGTTGGCGATCGCGACAGCAGCGATCATCGCGTCGAAGGGGCGCGCCGAGCTCTTCCGACCTCTGCGCCGAAGAGATGCGGCGACACGCCCGAATGCACGCGCAGCTCCGACGTCGAAGGGGATAGCCTCGAAGTCGGCTTCGGCGCTCTGTACCTGCGCCTGTCTCGCGGCCTGTTCCTCACCATCTGCCACGAGCGGTCCGACGCTGAGCTCCGCAAGCGTCACGGTCGAGATGCGAGGCCGCCGCGGAAGCAGTGTGGGGTCGGGCAACCGACCAGACAGGATCAGCGTGCTCGTGTCCAGCAGCCCTTCGTCGTGGCGGGTCACAGTGACTGGTCGATGATCTTGTCGATGTCACGTCGCAGGGACTCCGGGTCCACCGAGGGCAGGTTCCTCCGGCGTTCCAGCAGTGCTTCCACCGACAGTGTTCTTGTGGGCAGAGGGGAGAGACGGGCGACTGGCATGCCATCCCGCGTGATCGTCAGCACCTCTCCCGCGATTACTCGCTCGATGACCTCGCCACCCTTGTTCCGTAGATCCCTGATCGTCACGTCAGCCATGTCTCACATCGTATCACCGGTGATACAGTCCCCGCGTTCCGCGGGTCTCAGCCGGCTTCGTCGTCGAGCTCTGCCAGGGTGCGTGTTCGCAGGTCGATGATGAGCCCCAGCTGCAACACCGTGATGATGGTGGAACCCAGAGCGGTGACCTGCGCGGCGTAGAAGGTCACCAGCCCTCCGGCCACGAGGTTCGTGAGCACAGCAGCGACGGCCAGGTTCAGGCCCGGCTGCGTCTTGCCCCGCCACAGGGCCACGAGCGCCGCTCCGGCCCCGAGGCCCACGACCACGTTGATGCCTAGGACCAACAGGATCCAGACCGGTTCGGTCGGTAGCTCCATCCGTCCGGCATCCCGGGCCACGAGCAATGCCTCTTCCAGGTCGAGCTGTGTGCTCGCCAGCAGGAGCAGGGCAGCCGCCACCGCCCCCAGGAAGGCCCAGATCAGCGACAGGACCACCAGCCACCGCTCCAGGCGTGTCGGCAGGAGCCGCTCGAGCAGCCGGTGACCTTCGCCCCTGGCGATCCAGCCTTCGGCTGTCAGGCGGGCGTCCATGGCCGGGGATTCCAGGGCCGCCAGCAGCATCTCTGCCAGCCGATCGGCCTCCGCGGAAGGCTCGGCGGTCCGTACCTGGGCTGCGAGCATCTGGTCGATCACCCTCCGGCGATCCTGCGCGGTCAGGTTGCCATCGAGGCCGTCGGCGAGCGCCTCGATGACCGCACCGCTCGCGTCATAGCCGTCGACCCCGCGCCGGCGTACCAGCACCCAGAGCAGGACGAGCAGCAGGATGCTGCCGTAGATGATGGGGGCGGCCGGGGCGTAGAAGTAGTCGTTCGAGGTGGTCATGAACTTGCCGATCTCGTCGATGAACAGGCCCGCGCCCAGTCCGGCCAGGAGGGCTGAGATCTGAAGAGTGCGTTGCCCCGAATAGAGGAGCGGCAGCAGGGCGGCGATGAACAGCGCCAGGCCGCCCCAGAGTGCGTGGGCGATGTGGAGTTCGCCGCCTCCCACGGTGGGATAGCCGGCCAGGTCCAGGTACCAGCGCACGCCTGCGACCGTCACCGCGAAGGCGGCGATGGTCAGGACCAGGTAGCTGGTAGCACGGTCCCGCCGTGTTCCCAGGTATCGGCTGCGCACCGTCGGAGCCTACCGCAGCGAAAGCGGAGTCGTTTCGGGCTGGACGCGGCTCATACCCTGACGAGCGCCACCAGACGGCGGCGCCACGAGGCAGAGACTCCATGGACACCGAGCTCGTCAGCAGGGCCCACAGGGGACCAGGCGGCATTCGCCGAGATCGCGTCGGCCACGTACGGGCGGCTGCACTCGCTCGCGTTCGGCATCCTGCGCGACCGGGTCGGCCTTCACGGCCGGCCCGGTCGCGGTGTCCGGCCCGAGCCTTTCGCGAATCGAGATCGCCGCTGAGCGGGACAACTCGACCCTGGCAGGCTACGGGAGGACTCGTCTGTCCCGCCAGACGAGAACTCGCGCCACCCTTTCCCGCTCCCCGGTAACAACCAGGCATCTGCGGGGGCGGTCTGGCCGAACTGTCCCGTTGAGCGAGAGGCAAACCCTCCGACGAAGGTCTTGCAGCCTCTCGCTCGGACGAAGGCCACCTGCGACACGCCCGATGAATTCGGGAACCCTTGCGCACTCCGGCTCCCCAGACCAGATGAGAGCGGCCACACCGGTCGCCTCGCCGCGGCAACGGAAGACCAACGGGGGGGAACACGGAGGCACTACGCGTGAGGAACCGATACACCCTGAGCCTGGCCCTGGCGGCTTCACTCGCCGTCGTCGGGGCACCGGCGACGCTCGCCCAGGATGGGACCGATGTGGGCAACCCTGACCAGCTCGCGTACAAGGTCATCGAGCGCAGCAAGGACATCGCTGGGCGCTCCTACCAGGACTGGATCAACGACTACGGCACGTGGTTCATCTGGGATCGCTCCCCCGACAACTTGCCGCCCGATGCCATGCAGGATTGCGATGGCGGCCAGCCGGGCGGCGACGTCTTCTTCATCCCGAGCACGCAGATCGGACAGACCACCGAGTACGGATGCGATGTCCGCTCGGACCAGCACCTGCTGCTGTGGCTCGGCGGCACGCTCGGTTGGGTCGATGACGGCCAGACCCAGGACGAGCGGCTGGCTGACCTCTATACCGGATTCAGCCACTGGCACGGCTTCGAGTTCACCCTCGATGGCGAAACGCTGCCGGCCGGTGGGCACCTCGTGTTCGAGCCCGACTTCTATACCGTCGAGCTGGCCGATGACAACCTCTTCGGGCTGCCGCCCGGGCCGCGTGACGTGTTCATGGTCGGGGCTTTCGTGATGCTCGAGCCGCTCGACGCCGGCCAGCACACGGTGACGGCCAAGGGCAGCCTCTTCGATCCCGAGCTTGGCACGGCCGATACCGTCGCCATCGCCACGCTGAACGTGACCGACCCTGGCGAATAGCGCCCGAGCCGGCGCCTCCACGCTCCTGCCCCTGGGAACCACTGGGGCAGGAGCGTTGTCGTGTCTGCTGCAGTCGCGTAAGGTGCGCGCTTCGGCTGCGTGACTCGGCACGCGTACAAGGGAGGGTCCATGCGAATCACTCGAATCTCGGTGGCGGCCGGTCTGGCCCTGGACCTGGTCGTCGCCGGTGTCGTCGCCGTCGCGGGTCAGGGCCCCGCCACGTTCACGGTGGCACGGGACGGGAGCGGCGACCACGAGACGATCGGGGCCGCGATCGCGGCTGCTGCCGCAGGGGACACCATCCTCATATCCCCCGGCGAGTACGTCGAGAACCTCTATATCGACAAGCCCGTCACCCTCTCGGGCGACGGGCCGCGTGAAGACATCGTGCTCAGGCCGAACGAGCGCGACCCGCAGATCCTCGACATCTACGGCGAAGGCCTGGACGAGGACTACTTGCCGGTGACGGTCTACGTCGACGGTGTCGACGTGACGCTCGAGCATCTGGTCGTCAAGGACGAGCAGGGCGAGACCGTGTCGCTGGTGCTCATGGGCGGCTCCCCGACCGTGCGCGACATCGTCGCCGGCTACGTTGGTGTCCGTGGGCGTGCCTCAGCCGTGCTGGAGGGCTCCGACATCCGACGCGTCAGCCTCTGGGGACCCAACATGACGACCGTGCGCAACAACACCGTCCGCAACATGATCTGGGCCAGCACGGGCGCCACCGGCGTGGTCGAAGGCAATCTCGTGCTCGACCGGCCGATCATGGCTGACCGAGGTGCCAGCCTGGAGATCGTGGGCAACACCATCAGGCCCCTGGACGACGAGCTGGGCATCAACATCATCGATGGCGAGACCACGGCCGTGGTCACGGGCAATGATGTCCAGGGCGGCTGGCTCGGCATCCACCTCGAGGTCGCCAAGCAAGGGCGGATCGAAGGCAACAGCCTCAGTGGGCACGAGGTCGGCATGCTGGTCAAGCAGAGCCGGACCGTTGTGCGCGACAACACCGTCTCCGACATCAGCGAGACCGGGATCGTCATCGTCGGTGATGGCATCCAGGCCGAGGACAACATGGTGACCGGCGGACGCATCGGCATCCACGTGGAGAAACCGGACACCTATCCCCCGGAGCTTCTCCTCGATGAGCCCACCCGCATCACCGGCAACTCGATGACCGGCGCCTCGCATTTCGGGATGGTGGTGGAGGGCTCCGCGGAGATCTCCGGCAACACCATCTGTGCCCGGCGGGAGCCCTTGCGGGTCCTCGGCGGCGATCCCCGGATCGGCTCGAACGACATCTGCGACGTGGACTGAGGGCCCGCTGTCCAAGATGGAACCCCTGATCGCCGAGCATCCCCAGACTGGGTAGGCGCGGCCGACCACGACCGGGCCAGCACCGGAGGAACCGATGCAGCGAGAGCTTGTCGAGCAGGCGATCAAGGGGGACCACGACGCGTTCAGTGAGCTCGTCCGGCTGTCGAGCCGGAAGCTGTACGCCGTGGCCACGTTGATCCTGCGTGACAAGACGCGAGCAGAGGACGCCACGCAGGAGGCACTGGTGGCCGCCTGGCGCGACCTCTCGGGGTTGCGCGACCCGGACCGTTTCGAGGCCTGGCTCCACCGCGTGCTCGTGCGCGAGTGCTACCGCATGGCCAAGCGCGAGCGCCGGCGCATCGAGGTCGAGGGCCAGGTCCGCGCCCTGACCGAGACCGACGACCCCAGCCGCCAGCAGGCTGCTCGCGACGAGCTCGAGCGTGGGTTCGCCCGCCTGCCGGTCGACCAGCGGACCGTGCTCGTACTGCACCACTACGTGGGCTACTCCTTTCCAGAGATCGCTGAGACGCTGGGTATCCCGGTGGGTACCGCCAAGTCGCGCGTGCACCGGGCCACCAGTGCCATGCGTGCCGCGCTCACCGCCGATGCCCGCACTCCGACCCTGGGAGGGTCTTCGGCATGAATGACCGCGGCAAGGCTCCCTGGGACGAGCCTGTGAACGAGCTCGACACCGATCAGCTGCTCACCGAGTGGTTCGAGGAAGAGGCGCCCCTGCGTGAGCCGGCCCTGCTCGCGCCCAACGTCATCGCTCGCACCGCGCTCACGCGTCGACGCTCCCGGTGGTTGGTACGCGATTGGTGGCGCGATCTCCTTCGCGGCGTTCGCTGGCCGTCGCTGGTGCCCGCGCTGGCCGCGGGCGTGGTCGCGATCGTGGCTCTTGTCTTCGCGGTCGTGACGTGGCTGCCCGAGCGCGCCTCGCAGCCCGTCCTCCCCGACTACGTGCCGGCCGATGCGCTCATCGTGTCGAGCAACGACGCATCGAAGAAGTCGACGATCGCGGAGGCTATCGCCCAGGCGCAGCCCGGCGACACGGTGGCCATCCTGCCGGGCGAGTACGAGGAGAACCTCCTCGTCGACAAGGACATCACGCTTCTCGGCGCTGGGGCGGCGGAGGAGATCGTGGTGCGTCCGGCCCAGCCGGACGAGCCCGTCATCCGTATCGACGGCGGGGATGCCACGCTCACCGGCTTCACTGTCACGGGGCCGGGCGGTGGCGTTGAGGTCGTGGCCAGCCAGGCGGTCATCGACCAGATGGTCTTCCGGGATGCCGGTCAGCGGTCGTGGAGGTTCACCGGCTCGGGTTGGGAGGAGTCCGACAGTGCCCGACCGTCGATCCTGGTGGAGCTCTTCGCCGAGGCCACCATCACCAACAACCTCCTCGACGGCGGGGGCGACATCGAGGTGCAGCGTTCGTCGACAGCGCTGATCGAGCAGAACGAACTCAGCAACGGCCCGTCCATCGCCCTCATGGACGCGACCGGCGAGACCGTGGTGCGCGGGAACACGATCACCGCATCTGGCGTCTTCTCGATCGAGTCCGCGTCACCGACGGACCTGCTCATCGAGGGCAACGTCATCCGTCAGCGCGATCCGGGCATCGCGATCTTGGCCTTCGACCTGGACGGCACCATCCGCGGCAACACCATCGAGGGCGCCAACGTGGGCATCCAGATCGTGGATCGCACCACCGCGACGATCGTTGACAACACCATCGACGCGGTGGGTGTGGCCTTCGAGATCCACGAGGGCGTGGAGCCCACGATCAGCGGCAACGATCTCTGCGGGCAGAACGCGATCATCGCGCTCGTCGGGAGTGCCACCGCGCCGGACGTCTCGGACAACACGCTCTGCAAGGGCGTGCCGGTGGTCTACGAGCGGTAGCGATCCCTGGCCCCGGGCCACCCGGGCCATCACCGACTCGAGCTCTGCGGCGGCCTGCGCTTCGTGTGCGACGTCCTCCCGCTGCCGGGCGCCTGGCTGTGCGTCCGCTGCACGAGTCCGACGATGCGGGCGCCTGGCTGTGCGTCCGCTGCACGAGTCCGACGATGCGGGCGCCTGGCTGTGCGTCCGCTGCACGAGTCCGACGATGCGGGCGCCTGGCTGTGCATCCGCTGCACGAGTCCGACGAAGCGGGCGCCTGGCTGTGCATCCGCTGCACGAGTCCGACGAAGCGGGCGCCTGGCTGTGCATCCGCTGCACGAGTCCGACGAAGCGGGCGCCTGCGCAAGTCCATCGGGCCGCGTTGGCACCCTTCCTTTGCGCCCGGTGCCCGGCGGTGACGTTCGTTGTCACCCCGTGAGAGGCTTCGGCAGATACCGGAACCGGCATACGCCGAAGTGGCGCACCGAGGTCGAACTGGTGCACCCGGTGCAGACACCCGGCACCCGGTGCAGACACCCGGTGGCCGATGGCAGACACCCGGTGGCCGATGGCAGACACCCGGTGGCCGATGGCAGACACCCGGTGGCCGATGGCAGACACCCACTGGCCGATCGATGGAACCTTTCGCACCGCGCGGCGACGCAATAGGGTATGAGCGCGGCCAAGTGTGTCGCGCCGAAGCGGTGGCCACATGACACGAGAGCTCGTCCGGCGAGCGATCGAGGGCGATCACGACGCGTTTTCCAGCCTGGTGGACGCGTCGATCGATCGCCTGTATGCCGTGGCCACACTCATCCTGCGTGACTCGGACCGTGCCCAGGACGCGGTGCAGGAGGCGCTCATGTCCGCCTGGAAGGACGTGCGCGCGCTCCGCGATCCCGACGCGTGGGATGCCTGGCTCCATCGCATCACGGTGTGGGCCTGCTACAAGGCAGCCAAGAAGGAGCGTCGACGCAAGACGGTCGAGCTGAAGGTCGTTCCCGACCCCGAGCGCACGACCGCTCCTGACTCCGCGGCTACGCTGGCCAACCGCGACCTGGTCGAGCGGCAGTTGAACGACCTGCCCATCGAGCATCGCGCGGTCATCGTCCTGCGCTTCTACCTCGACCTGCCTCTCGACGAGGTGGGCGACATCCTCGACATCCCTGTCGGGACCGTGAAGTCCCGCTTGCATCGGGCACTGGCCTCACTCCGCGAGTCGATGGCCGAGCCCGCTGCCGGCATTCCCCCGGTCGGCCTCCTGAAGGACGGCACAGCATGAACGACCATGTCCGCTTCGAGCGGCTGTTCGCAGATGGCATGCATGAGCTCGCGCCCAAGCGTGCGCCCGACCGGCTCCGGACGAAGGTCAAGGACGAGACCGGCGACGTGCGTCCGCGCGCGCGTTGGCTCGCGCTCATGAAGGAGCCCCCCATGCGTACCAACTCACACCTCGCTGTCGGGTCACCGACTGCTCGAGTGGCGGCCATCGTCACCGCGACCCTGCTTGCGGCGATGATGATCGTGGGCGCCGGCATCGCCGGTGCTCAGCTCTTGGCCGCCGACGGCCCGATCATCGTCGACCAGTCTGGTGGAGGCGCGACCACCACCATCACCGAGGCCATCGCCATGGCCGGGGACGGCGACGAGATCCTGGTCCGTCCCGGCACCTACACCGAATCATTCGTCATCGACAACGACATCGCCGTGCGTGGCGATGGACCTGTGGAAGACATCGTCGTCATGGCGCCGGAGGGCGGACCGATCGCAGCCACGTCCGGCGAGACTGCGGGCGAGCCGTATGCGGTGTTGTTGTCCGAGTCCGCGGGCCGCCTGTCGGGACTCACGTTCCGCGGTCAGCCCTCGATGGTCATCGCCAGTGGCGGCTCGCCCACGGTCACGGGCAACATCATGGACGGCGTCGGCTGGGCGTTCGATGGCAGCAACCTCTCATCCGGCGGAAGTTCGATCGTGGCCACTGCCGGGACGACCGCGAACATCACCGGCAACACGGTTCTGAACGGTGGGCCGATCGCGGCCTTCGAGGGTGCCAGTCCGATGATCGAGGGCAATCGTCTCCAAGGCGGTCCGCACATCTTCCTGAGGGGCGCCGCCTCCGACACCATCGTGCGGGGCAATGAGATCCTCGGCACGCATTCGCGGGGGATCGCCGTGTCCAGTCCCGGGCCCATCATCGTCGAGGGCAACCGCATCTCGGACTACGGGCAGGCCGGCATCCGCGTCGGGAGGAACGCGGGGGCGGAGGGCTACGAGACCCAGGTGAGGAACAACACCATCGAGGGGACAGGAACAGGGGTCGCCGTCACGCAGGGCGGAGCCCCGACCATCGAGGGCAACACCCTGTCGGGCAACGACCTCGGCATCGAGCTGAGGGGCGGGACCGCCACCGTTGCCGACAACACGTTCAATGACAACATGGTCGCGCTCAGCTTGGGGCCCGGCAGCCACTCGGTCGATGGAAACAACATCTTCGCTGGCACCACCGGCATCATGGCCACGGGTGGCGAAGCGCAGCTCACCCGCAACGTCGTCGTGGGCGCGTCCGGTCGTGGCATCGCCATCGGCGGCACGTCGAGCCCGATGCTCGCCGGCAACCGCTCTTGCGGCAACGGCGAGAACCTCTGGGTGAGCGAGGACTCCACCCCAAGGATCGACGAGTCCAACGAGATCTGCGAGGACGCGGTGGCCGAGTAGCCCGGGCGGACTCGGCAGCTCAGCCCGGGTCGGTCGATATGGCCGGCCCGGGTCGGCGACTATCCAGCCTATCCCCGCGGAGCGTCGGGGTCGATGAGGCGGGTGACGAAGAACTCGTAGCCATAGGCGTCGGGGTAGTCACGGCGCAACTGTTGCTCGCCCTCGGACTCGGCGATGAACCGTAGTGCGGCCGGGTCGAGCCGGTACTTCTCGCGCATCCTCTCGAGGTTTGCCGCCAGCGGCGTGTAGTAGTCGGTCCACCAGGACTCGTCGGGCAGCCTGAAATGGCCGAGGACCTCGTAGCCGCAGTCGCGGATGCGCGCGATGTTGCCGGATACGTCCGTGATACCCGGGTACTCGCTCTCGAAGAACGCGCGCACCTCGGCGGGCACGTCGGGCACCAGCCAGCAGATTCTCAGACACGACGAGGCAGGCCTGGGGCCGCAGGAACTCCTGCCACTGAGTGAATGCCGCGGTGATGCCCATGATGTAGGCCGCGCCCTCGGACCAGATCAGGTCGAACGAGTGCTTGCCGAAGGGCAGGTCTCTCATGTCCCCGCGCATCACCTGGATGCGATCCCGCATACCCGCCGCGGCCGCGCGCTCGCGGAGCTCATCGAGGAACTGCTCGAAGAGGTCGACCGCGGTGATGGTCCCACCCGTCGCGGCCGCCAGTGCCACCGTCTGCATGCCCGGCCCACAGCCGACATCGAGCACGTCGGGCTGCATCGGCAGCTCCGTGCACATCTCGAGAGCGCGGAGCGTGGAGGCGTCGTCCCCGGGGCCCTGTCGCGGAAGGCCGCCATGGACATCGAGAAGGATCTCCATCAGCCAGTCGTTGTCGGTCATAGCCCGGAGAGGGTAGCGGCCGGGCCCGCCTGAGGGATAGGCGATTCGGCCCCGATGTCGGGCGCCCTTGAGCCCCTACTCGAGACCCCAGAAGGGGCCGGACAGTCCGACTCTGCGGAAGTACTCGAGCGCACGTACCGGCTCCCGGCGCTCGTAGCCGGCCTCGAGCCGGCCCTCGTACCAGCGCGAGGCGAGCCGCCACAGGGTAGCCAGGTCCATGACGTAGCCGGGCTCGACCCCGGATGAATCGGTCCAGCGCTGGACGCACTCGACACTGCAGAAGAGCCGCTGGTTGCCACAGGTGTGGACGACGTCGTCCCAGCACTTGGCCATGGGCACCAGGAAGTGGGCAACCTCATCGCCTACTGGTGGGGCCTCGCGGTTGACGACCCAGGCGAGTGGCTTGCCGCAGCCGGGGCACTGGGTAGCCACCAGCACCTCAGGGTCATCCGGGCAGAGCTGCGGGATGGCGAACGAATCCCAGGCACAACCACCCCACCACAACGTGTCGCGGCCCATCACGCTGAAGCCGAGGGGGACCGAGGCGAACGGGTGGGCCATCACGATCTCGCCGTCGCGCAGGACCACGTGCCGCTCGAGCGCAAGAGTGCGTAGTGACTCCCGGACCGCGTCGGCGCTGAGGCCCAGCTCTACGGCCATCTCCTCGGCCGAAGCCGGTCGGCCGTCCTCGACATAGCCTCGATACACCGCCAGGCGGACGGCTTCGTCGTGGTTCATCGGCGTTCTCCTCTCAGTCGGCGGCGGGGGAGGCGGCCACGGGCCCGGCGAGCCCCGGCTCGCTTGCTGATGATGCCCGACTCGTCGTGCGTCGATGCGATGGACCGGCTAGTTGACCGGGGTCGTCCGCCGCAATGACTCGGGCACGCCGACAGCCTGGCTGAGCTGGCCATCGACCAGGGCCAGCAGCGGCACATCGAGGGCGTTCATGTCGACCTCGGCGAACTCCTCGAGCAGCCAATGGGCGAACTCGCGCTCGACGTCGAGCGGCAGGCTGATGATGAGGTCGCGCATCGGTGCCAGGATCAGGCCGTTGCGGTCGCCCAGGACACGAGTCAGTTCGTCCGGGAGCAGCAGCAGCGAGGAGGCCCAGCCCTCGCGCGACTGGTAGGCGATCGTGGGAACGTCCGCGATGCGCTCGTGGATGAGGGCGAACTGCCTGCGCGCCTTGACCCGGGCTCGGACGTTGTCGAGAGCGCGCTCGAACGCGTCGTCTGCCGTCACGCCCCAGCCCTCGAGTTGTTCGGGGGCGACGAAGAGCATGGCCGGCCCGACGTCGAGCCCAAGGACCACGCGGATGCCCGGCGCGAACTCCCGCTGGGGCAGACCCCCGATGTCCACCGGCAGCGCGCGCCGCCGGGGGAGGGCCAGACGGAGATCTGGGGCCACCTTCTCCCAGGGCGCGCTGAAGTCGACCGATTCGATGGCCGACATGACCTCCTCCACCGAGGCGGTGATGACCAGGGGCTCTTCGGGCGTCGTCATGGGTGCCACGATGACGGCAGGCACTTGGCGCGGGCTATCCGCTCGCTTATCGGGGACTTGTGGCCCTGCGTGCGCGTGTGGACGAGCCCGTAGCATCAAGCGGTGAGTTCCGCCCCTGCGCCCGTGGCCGAGCTTCGGCGTGCCTACGTCGACCAGACGGCCGTCAGCTACAGCTTCTACGTCGTCGGGGCCGCGACTGCCTTCGTGGCCGTGGCGCTCAGCCTGTCCGAGACGGAGGCCGGGCTGCACTCGTCGGCCATGGCGGTCGGCATGATCGTGGCCGGGCTCGCAGGTGATCGCTTCGACGGGTCGGCCGGCGTACGTCGCGTCCATCTCGCGGCCATGGCCTTGCTGGCGGTCTCGCTGGTCGGGCTGGCCCTCGCGCCCGCGCTGGCGGTGAGCCTGGCTGCGGCGCTCGGCATCGGACTGGGGGCGGGCACCATGTTCGGGCACGTCAACCAGACGCTGGGTGCCGGCGGTGGGGCCAGCGCCCGGGTGCAGCTGACCCGGGGCGCATTCGTGGCCAAGGTCTCGCAGTTGATGGCGCCGGTGGCCATCGGGATCGGCATCGCGCTCGGGTTCGACTGGCAGTTCGTGATCCTGCCGGTGCTCGTGCTGCTGGGGTTGCTGTTCGTCTGGTCGCGGTCCGATGGGACGGGTGCGGCAGCGCACGTGCAGCTCGGGCGGCTGCCCTGGGCCTACTGGTTGCCCTGGATGCTGACCGTGTCGGTCATCGGCCTGGAGTTCTTCGTGGTCGTCTGGGGCGGGACGCTCGTGGGTGAGAAGACCGGCGTCTCGCTGGCCGATGCCACGCTCACGATCTCGGCCTTCATCGCAGGCATGATCGCCGGTCGAGCCGTGATGTCCGTACGTGCGATGGGCCGACTTGCGCCGATGCTCGTGATCCGAGCCGGGATCGTGCTCACCTTTGGGGCCGTGCTGCTGCTGTGGCTGTCGGGCTCGTATCTGCTCAGTGTGGTTGGGATGGCGGTGGCCGGCTTCGGCGTGGGCATCCTCTATCCCGCGTGCGCCTCGATGGCCCTGGCCGCTGCGCCCGACCAGCCCGCGGCCGCCTCCTCCAGGCTGACGCTGGCGGCCGGGTTGGCCATCCTGGTAGCGCCGCTGCTACTGGGCGTCATCGCCGACCTGAGCGACATCGGCTCCGCCTGGCTGCTGGTGCCGGCGGTCTGCGCGGGCGTGCTGCTGTTGACGGTGCCGGTGGAGCGGGCGCGGCTCGCGCGCGGTAGCGCGGTGGACTAGGCGCGGTCGTTCAGCGTGGTCGATATCTCCGCGACGACGCCATCGAGCCGGTCACGGATGTCGCACTCCCAGATCTCATAGACCGCCCAGTCTGCGGCTTCGAGCTGCCGTCGCTTGCGCGCATCCCGTTCGCGGTTGAGCTCGAACTTCCGGGCCCAAAACTCGGGGTTCGACTTGGGCAGGTTGGGGTGACAGCGCGGGCAGTGATGCCAGTAGCAGCCGTGAACGAATATCGCGACCTGCCGACCCGGATACGAGATGTCCGGCCGACCCGGGGCTTGCTTCCAGTTCAGCCGGTAGCCGGGATGCCCAGCCTCCCGAAGTGCCGACCGGAGCTTCCGCTCAGGCTCCGTGTCCTTCGCCCGATTGGCCCTCATCACAGCTCGCACCGCCGGCGACGACGGTGGCGGATTGGGCAACTGCAGGCCGGGCATGGGGGCAGTATCCGCCACGCCCGCGTCGCATACTGGCGACGTGCGGACCAGGATCGAGAGCCACCAGTACGCCGAAACGGTTCTCCAAGGGAAGTTCCGCGACGAGTGGGAGGAACTGCTCGACGTCATCGGCACGCTCGAAGTGCCCCTTCGGCCAGCAGGACCGTTCACGAGAACCGGACGGCCCAAGTCACCAAAGCGGCAGTCTCGTGTCATCGGCGGACGGCGTGCAAGTGCCCTCATGCCGGTCGATCAGGCCGAGATGAACAAGCGGATACGCGGCACGCTTTCAGGGCTCGGGTGGAACGCCGAGCCGTACATCCTCATCGACCGCGAGGGTCAGCCGATCGACACCCGTCTTCGTGGTGACTTCGAGAAGGCCGGCGTGTTCGTGGAAGTCGAGTTCGGCAACGTCGCCAGCTTCTATCGCGACCTCTTCAAGTTCCATATCGCTGGCACGACCGGAGCTGCCAAGGTCGGTGTCATCGTCGTCGCGACCGACTCGCTAGCGCGGCTATTCGACCAGGGCCAGGCGCGATTCGAGCAGGCCGTGTCCCTGCTGCCCTACATGCGCGCGGGAGTGCAACTCCCGACTGCGATCATCGGGATCGACGTGAACGATTGGGAGCCCATCCGGGCCCGGTACCGGCAGATGCAGACGCTCGTCGAGTCGAATGGCGAGGCCTGCCACACGTTCGAAGCCGTGATGGCCTCTACGAGGCCTGCTCACGCGCGCCCGATCGGCTGACCGACGAGGCGTCTCGGTGCTCGTTCATCAACTCCGCACCGACCCGCTCGATGAGCCCCACTACCAGGGCATTACCCATCATGAAGGCGCGCCGGCCCTCGGGCATCCCCGTGTCCGTCCAGTCGTCCGGGAAGCCGTTGAGGCGCTCGAGCTCGCGGGGTGTCAGCCGCCGAAAGCGACCGTCCTCCAACTCGATCAAGTGCTTGAAGCGCGACGGGGTGCGCCCGCCTTCGCCGGTCAGGATCGTTCGCGCCGGCCAGTCGGTCCGGTCGGGATAGGGGATCGGGCCCTCGACGTAGAAGTAGGGCGTGCCCGACCCCTTGTGGAACCGCTGCTCTCGCTTGGCGCCCTTCAGGTACTCCCATCGAGGCAGATCCGCATCGGTGACGATGTACTGCTCCGGAACGGCGTCGACGGGTTCGAGGATGTCGCCGAGCGTCTCGACCCGGCCATCCCACGCAGGTTCGACATCGAGCGTCCACACCCGTCTCTGTGCCATGTAGCCGGCACTTCGGAACGGCGAGACGCCCTTGGTGGCCCCGAAACCTTCCGAGACATCGGCAGGCGCTCCCTCTATGACGAAGGTCGGTGAGGATGAGAGCACCGGGCCCTCGTTCACCGGCAGGGCACGTGCGAGCGCTCCCCTGTACAGGACCTCGTTGGGGTCCTTCGCCGCCATGCCGACGTCACGGCCGATGAGCAGCACACGCCGTCGTTTCTGCGGAAAGCCGTAGTCAGCCGCGTTCACGACTCGCCACTCGACCTCGTAGCCGAGGTTCGCGAGGGCAGCCAGCATCACCCCGAAGTCACGTCCCCGCTGCCTGGTCGGCGACTTCAGGAGTCGGTCAACGTTCTCGAGAAAGAGGTATCGGGGTCGCTTCATCATCAGCAGGCGGTAGATCTCCCACCACAGGACGCCCTTCCTGCCGACGATGCCGGCCGCCTGGTTCAGGGTCTTGGCCACCGAGTAGTCCTGGCAGGGGAAGCCGCCAACCAGCAGCTCGTGGTCCGGAATCACGCGCTGGCCGGCTTCCGCCTGGTTCATGATCTCGTGGATGTCCTCGCACACTGCTTCAGCCTCGCCGAACCGCTGGACATAGCAGTCGAACGCATGCTGGGTCTTGGTGCTCGGCTCCCACTGGTTCGCCCACACGGTCTCCCACCCGGAGCGCTCCAGCCCGAGACGAAACCCGCCCACGCCCGCGAACAGCTCGACGACGCGCGGCTTCTGGGATCGGGTCACGACCATCGCTGCATCCTATTCGATCTCGCCAATTCGATCAAGCGTCGGTCTCCCGCGCGCGCAGCCACTGCAGGATCTCCGCCATCACCTGGCAGTCGACCCGGTTGTAGTCGGCCACGTCCGTCATCAGCGGGTCGTCCAGCAGCACTCCGCCGGACTCCGCCGTGACCTCATCCACGCGCCAGGCAGCGACCATTGCGCCGAGGCCGTCGGTGGGTCCGTCACCCCAGGCCGTCTCGATCAGGCCCTGCGCGTGCATGGCCTTGGCGATGGCCTTGAGCCCGAAGTTGAACGCGCCCGTCACCGTCACCGGCGCCGCCTTGACGACCTCGTTGAGCAGGTCGAACCAGGGCAGCTCGGGCCAGCCGTTATCGGGATGGCGTTTGCGAGCCGAGTTGTAGGCACTCGTCAGCGTGGACGTCTCAGCCGGGCTCCAGTGGTAGATACGCGCCCCGCCGAGCGCGATGCCCCGCTCCGCGCAGAGCTCCTCCATGCGCGTGATCCAGGCGTCGATGATGGCCGCCTCCGAGGGCTCGTCCAGCCGGTCCGTGGTCCACTGGTCGAAGCGCCACTCCCCGTCCTCGATGCGCCCGCAGCCGATCTGGAAGATGAGCGGCAGGCCACCCTCCAAGGGCAGGCTCTCGAAGTCGTCGGCCATGTTGGAGACCGTCTCGAAGTCCACGTACAGTTCCAGCGGTGCGGGCCGCAGCCAGGCCCCGTCATCGAGTAGCAGCTTGGGCGGCAGCACCACCGGCTCCAGGGCACGGTTCGCCTCCAGCACCGCGTCGCACAACCGGCCGGCCACGCCGTCGATGCCCAGGGATCGTGCCGACACGCGGGAGTCGCTCCAACGCTTCAGCCCCTGCTGGTGCGCGTCTGCCCGAACCTGCGGATTCACGCCCGGCAGCAGGGTCAACTCCTCCAGCTCGCGGGCGATCTCGACCTTGGCCCCGTGCCAGGGATCATCCTGGTCGTGGCGCATGTGCGGGTACAGCTCCGGCCGCGTGGGCACCGGCAGCGCCTCCCATTCGGAACCCTCTCGCCTCAGCTCACGGATCCAGCGGTGCGCCCGAAGGGTCAGGTCGCGCAGCGTGGCCCCGTCGTGCTTGTCGAACGTGTTCTCCATCCGCACGCGACCGATGCGCTCGAGACAGCCCTTGCCACGGCCGTCCTTGCCCTGCTTCCAGTTCCGCCCCAGCAGGTAGCCGAACGGCGGCTCGTAGCCCTGGATCCGCCCGAGCGCGGTGTTGTAGACCCACACCTGGGACTGATACGCGAGCGACTTGGCGGACCCGCCCATCGAGCCGTCCTTGACCAGCGCCAGTTTGCGGTACTTGATGTCGATGACGCGGTAGTGGCGGTCGGCCAGCCCCAGGCCGGGTGCAGCCGCCGACGCCTCGTCGAGCGAGACGTCGTCAGGGAACAGCCCGGCCAGCACGTCCGAGCGCACGAGCAGGTCCGCCATGCCGTACGTCCGGTGCTGCGGATCGCGGAGTACGCCCTGGGTGATGGCGGGCACGCCCTCGCGCATGGCCCCGATCGTCTTCTGGGCAGCCTCGAGCGAGCGGCTGTCTTCCCAGTGGGTGGCGATCTCCAAGACCTCTGACTCCTGCCGCAGCAGCTCGATGACGCCGTCCTCGAAGGCGTCGCCCTTGCCGAAGACGAACTCGCGAAAGCTGGTCCGCGGCTCGTAGCCGTCGATCTTGTGGTCAGGCACGAAGCCCTTCTCTTCGCCGTACCGTTCGAGCCAGTCGAGCAGCGGGTCGTCGTTCAGCCAGTTGCGGGACTTGGTCGCAGAGACCCAGTCCCGCCAGTCCTCGCGGGCTTCAGGCACGACGATCCGTCCGTCGTCAGCCGTGGTGAGGGCGTGCTCGCCCGCGATCTGGTCCATCGCACCCGATGGTACGTGGGTGGCGTGTCAGCTCGTGTGGCACGGGAGCATCGACCGGTCAGGGCCTGGTGACGATGACCTCTGCAGCGCCCGCGTTATTGGACTTGATGGCTTCGGGCGAGGTGGTCGAGGCCGTCACCTTCAGCGACACCGTACCCTCGTCGCCGATGGGCAGGCCGCAATCCTGGAGGTACGAGGTGGCCTCGAACTCGCCCGACTCCAGCGTGCCTAGGACCTCGACGCCTGTCGGGTCGTCGGCACCGCGACACGTGACTCCGGTCTCGTCCCAGGTGATGTCGACCTTCACCCCCGCGGCATCCTTGGGGCCGATGTTCTTGACCCTCCAGGTGATATCGAACATGGGCTCCGGGCCAGCCTGACCGACCACGCTGGAGGTGGAGGCACGCACGATTACCTTCAGGTCTGCGCCTTCACAGCCGGACTTCAGGGCGCCGTCGGCGCCGCCGTAGCAGGCGTCCTTGTCCTTGCCACCGAAGAGCTTGTCGAAGCCGCCGTCGCCCTTGAGGATGTCCTTGCCGGCGTTCCCGAAGATGCGGTCGCGGCCGTCGCCGCCGAGGACCACGTCGTTGCCGTTGCCGGCGCAGATGATGTCGTTGCCGCCCAGGCCGAGGATCTTGTCCCGGCCGCCCTTGGCCACGATGACGTCCCGCCCGGGCGTGCCCTTGATGTAGTTGGCCTTGTCGTTGCCCACGATGGTGGCAGGTATGCCAGCGCACTTGGGTGGACCGGCGCTGACTGAAGTGGCTGCTGCCGGTAGCGCCAGCAGGGCGAACGTGATCGCGGTCACGACGATTCGCTTCATGATCCCCTCTCGATCAGTGCAGACGGTCGAGCCTAGGCGTCCTCCAGCCGCTCGTCCACCCTCTCCCGCGATACGCTGGTGCGGATGTCCACCACTGGAACGGGACCGCGGGCCCGTGTCTCCGCCTGGCTCCGTCGATGGCGTCCGCTGCTGCCCCTGTTCGGGGCCGAGCTCATCGTGCTCATCGGCTTCGGGGCGCTGCTGCCGGTGCTGCCGCTCTACATCGAGGAGCACGGCATCGACCCGACCGGGCTGGGCATCATCGTCGCGGGCTGGGCCCTGGCCAAGCTCATCTTCGAGCCGCTCTGGGGCTGGTGGGCCGACCGGCACTCGCGCAAGCCGCAGATGGTGGTAGCCCTGATCGGGCTCGGCGTGGTCAGCATCCTGCCGCTGTTCTTCACGACCTTCGTGGCCTTCTTCCTAGCGCGCTTCCTGGCCGGCTTTGCGGCCGCGGCCTATGACCCCGCGGCCCGCGGCATGGTCGTCGACGCCACGGCCGAGAACAAGCGCGGAGAGGCCTTCGGCTACTACGGCGCGTTCCAGATCGCCGGCTTCGTCATCGGCCCGGCCATCGGCGGCCTCGGCGCCACCATCTTCGGCACCTACACCTTCCCCTTCGTCTTCACCTCGCTGCTCTCGCTGGTCGGTGCCTTCGTACTCATGCGCTACCTGGCCCCGACGCCCAGCGCCGTGCGTGACGAGGAGCCCGCGCTCCGGCTGGCGCCCCAGCCCGGCTCCGGGCCTGAGGTGACGCCCGAGTCACGACCCCTGACCGATTCCATGGCCCGTCCGCTGCCGGCGGGAGATCCATTCACCGCGTCGGAGACGCTCGTCGTTCCGGCCGACGCGTCCGAGTCAGTGACGCCGGCGCCGCTCTCGGCGCTCTTCAACCGCACCGTCATCGCCGCCCTGGTCCTGACGTTCGGGCTGCACCTCTCCTTCGGCACGTACGAGGTGGTGTGGTCGTACTACTTGATCGCGCTGGGCGCCACCGTGGCCTGGGTCAGCCTCACGTTCGTGCTGTTCGGCATCCCCGAGATGCTCATCGGGCCGTACGCAGGACGCATCGTGGACCGGCGCGGGCCCGTGGGCCTGGTCATCGGCAGCGGCCTGGTCATCATCGTCGCGGGCAGCATCTACGCGAGCGCTTCGTACTTCCTGGTCCCCTCGATCTACCTCGTGCCGACGATCGTGGTGCCCTTCGAGGCAGCGGCCACGGCCGCCATGATGCCTGCGCTGTACGCCATGCTGGCACGCGGCACGCCACAGGGCCGCGCTTCTACGACCCAGGGCATCTTCGGTGCCATGAGCACGCTGGCGCTGGTGGTGGCGTCGGTCGTCGCGGGCGCGCTCTTCGAGCGGGGCATCGGCCTGCCGTTCTGGTTCTTCGTGGGCGGCATCATCGTCTGTCTCGTGCTCGGCCTGGCCATCTACCGCAGCGCCGGGCGAGACCCTGCCGCTGCCACGAGCGCATAGGCCGCTCCCGCCCACTCGGGGAGTGGGTCACTCGAGCCCGCGCGGGTCGTGGGTCTCCGGTGCCCACCGCGCCTGGGCTGCTGCTGCCCTCGAGGGGGGTAGGACCTCTTCTGCCCGAAACTCGTCCATTCGGCCCTTTGACACCGATGTAAACGTTGTCATGCTCGTAGCACAAGAGAAAAGGAGGTTCGGGTATATGTCCTGGGTCTTCATGGTGTCGGTCGCCATCCTCCTTGCGGCGATCGTGCTCATCGAGTTCCGCGCCGTTCGCGCGGGCGATGAGCGTCTGCACCACGCCCCCGGCTACGCCCTCGTCATGGGCGGGCTGGTCGTCATCGGCGTCGGCGTCGCAGCTGCGGTGACGGAGCATGTCGTCATCGCGCTGGCTGCGTCATGTGCCGGTCTCCTCTCGGTGGCCCTGGGGGCCACTCGACACAGGGAAGCAGCCGCACACTAACCACAGACGTCTCCTCGGCGGCACCGCTGGCCGCCGCTCAAGCGGAGCCCGTCCGGCCTTCTCCGGACGGGCTCACTCCACCTCTTCGCCCGCGGGGCACTCCCCAGTTACGCCCGCCCGCCCGCGGCCCGCCCCAGTTGCGCCCACCCCAGGCCCCGCGCTGCGGGCACGGCCAGTCACTGGCCCTGCCCTGTGGGCACGGCCAGTCCCGGGAGTGAGTCCTCGGCAGACTCCAACAGGCAGGCATCGCCCAGGCCCGCCAAGCCGGGCCCGTGGCTGCAGCCGTTCGAGTCCAAGGCAGACTCAGAACGACCGCGCACACGCCGAATCGAGTCGGCTCCGAACTGAGGACGGCCAGACTGGCGCCGTTGTCCGAGCTGGCCTCACCGTGGGCGTCCACGGCGGACTCGGCGGCCCTGCACCGCATGCGACTCATGCCCAACCGTGCGATCGGCCGTTCGCCATGCCGCGGACGCCTGTGCCGTTCGCCATGCCGCGGACGCCTGTGCCGTTCGCCATGCCGCGGACGCCTGTGCCGTTCGCCATGCCGCGGACGCCTGTGCCGTTCGCCATGCCGCGGACGCCTGTGCCGTTCGCCATGCCGCGGACGCCTGTGCCGTTCGCCATGCCGCGGACGCCTGTGTGGACCAGGAAGACCAACCCGGGCCGCAGGCTGGAGGGCCTCGCGCGCCGGTTCAGTCACCACGGACTCAGCGGTCCGTCGAGTCGGCGTTCCGAGTCCCTCATGACTCGGATGGCGCTTGGCAGAGAGACTGGGGTAGAGCGGGCACCTCTTCGCGGTCCTTGTAGTCCTGGCCGGCATAGCGTTCCGGGCGCCGCGGCAACCCAGGACCGGACAGCCACGCCCGGCGCCACAGCCACGCCCGGCGCCAAGACGGCAACCCCGCCAAACGCTAGATCGTCTGGTTGGCCAGCTCCAACTGATGGACCGTGCGCCGCTGCAGCGCGTCGAGCCGCGCGGGGCCCAGCACCTCGCAGGCCCAGTCCCAGTGCAGCGCGACGACGTCACCGGGCGAGACATCGGAGACGAATCCTGTCCCGTCCAGCCAGCGCCGGACCGTCTGCACCTTCGGCTCCGCCAGCGCCAGTTTCCCGTCCTCCAGCCCCAGTGGCACCGCGTTCACCACCAGCGACTCTCCCGCGACCTCCATCACCCGCCCCCAGCGGATGCGGCAGGAATCCATGAGCCCGATCGCATCGGTCACCGCACCGCCGCGCATCAGTCCCACCCGCGGGAAGACGTCGAAGACGTGGAAGGCATGTGTCGGCCGTGCCCCCGCCTCCGGCTTGCCCTCGAGCCACTTCCAGGCTTCGGGCAGCAGTTGCGAGCGGAAACGCGTGTCCATCGAACGGGTCATGAGCCCCGGGTCCACGCTGTCGGAGAAGGCACTGCCGATCCAGTAGGCGTCAACAACGCGCAGATCCATGGGGTCATCGATGCCGTGGGCTGAAGCGATGAGCTCCAGGTAGGGATAGGCGCCCTCGAAGCCGGCTGCCAGGTCGCGCAGGCCGTGGTCGATCTCCAACGCCTGGGCCTGGCTGGGCCCGCTCGCCGAAGCACCGCCGGACGCGGCCGCGCCCAGCTCCAGCAGGGAGCGCCAGTCCTCCGGGCCACACAGGCCCAGGCGGTTGGGGCCGAAGGCGTAACGGGCGAAGAGCACGGGGCCCGTGGGCGTCGGGCGTGCGCTGGTGTCGGGAGGAGCGGGGAGGTTCATCGGTAGCGGCACGTGGTGCGACTCAGCCGGTCGGCTCGGCGACTCCGCGCCGGAGCCTCGACCGTCGCCGGAGCCTCGACCGTCGCCGGAGCCTCGACCGTCGCCGGAGCCTCGACCGTCGCCGGAGCCTCGACCGTCGCCGGAGCCTCGACCTCGGGTCCAGGACCCATGAGGATGCTGAATGCGCGCGACATCTCTGCGGCCTGGTCCTCGTCGAGCTTGCGTACGACGGTGCCGCTGTTGACCAGCACCCAGTCGCCCACGACCAGGTCCGGCTCGAGCATCATCGAGGCCTTGTCCACGCGACCTCCGACCTCCACCTCGCACAGGCTGCCGTCGACGGCCACGACTCGCGCGGGGGCCATCAGGCACATGGCGCCACCTCGTGACAGACGACCGCGGGTCCGGGCACCTGCGGCAGGGGCGCACCGCAGTGGCCACACTGCGGGTGGGACGGCGAAGCGGTCGTGGCCAGCTCCCCGCACAGCTCGCAGTGCACGTCGTTCGTCTGCACCGTGAACGTGGTCGAGGGGTAGCCGTGTTGGGCCAGGATGGCAGAAGCGTAGAAGGCCACGGCGCCAGCTTCTGCCCGCGTGGCATCGCGGATCTCCAGCTCCAGCTGGCCTCCACATCCCGACTTGGGCCAGCCGGCGATGACCTTCTCGATAGCGCCGCCGACGGCTCCTGCCTCATGCATG
The DNA here is from genome assembly GCA_963712745.1 of uncultured Chloroflexia bacterium. Classification (GTDB taxonomy): domain Bacteria; phylum Chloroflexota; class Limnocylindria; order Limnocylindrales; family CSP1-4; genus JAFMJV01. The sequence continues at coordinate 297,127 of CAVQJC010000017.1, forward strand.
CGACCAGCATGCCCCAAGGGGGCAAACTGCGCCGATGCCGAGCGGCCTGCCGCAGCCGGGTCATGCGGCCCCACCGCACCGTCCGAGTGGCCGAATGGCCTGCCGCACACCGCCGTTCGGCGGCGACACCGCCGAACGGCCCGTCGCGCGCATGTCCATCGGCCCTGTGGACCCGCTCACGACCGGTGCAACGTGGCTGGATGACCGACTTCGCCACGTTGGCCTCCGGGATCAGCGCCACGTGGTTCGGCTCCGGGCTGTCGGAGGGCTCCGTGGAGCGCCTCGCCGGCATGGCCCGTGAGTACGAAACACCGGCTCGGGCGCGCCTTCTCCGGGAGGGCGACGAAACCAAGGAGCTCAGCGTCCTCGTCGAGGGACGCGTGGCATTGACCGAGCACGTCGCCGGGCGTGGCTCGGTCACCCTCATGACCGTCGAACCGGGCGACGTGTTCGGCTGGTCCGCACTCATCAACCCCTACAAGGCCACCTCTACGGTGGTCAGCCTGGAGCCCGTGAAGGTCCTCGCCTTCGACGCGGCTGCCCTCCGCGACGAGGTCCGCTCCAACTGCGAGCTGGCCGCGGGCATCTATCCCAGGCTCCTCGAGGCGCTGGCTCGCCGGCTCGGTGCCACGCGCCACCAGCTGCTCGACCTCTACGGGTCCGAACAGCGCGAATCCTGGTAGTCGTGTCGGTCGTCCAGGCCGGCTGAACCCAGGTTCCCCCACAACCAAAGAAACGGAGAGCTGGAAACAGCAAGGAGGGAGCCTGGCTGTGATCGATCTGACCACAAGGGCGTGGCTCGCCCGCGAAGACCTTGACCGCCTCATCGCGCTGCTGCGCGAGGACGGCCGCAAGGTCGTCGGGCCCACGGTGCAGGACTCGGCCATCGTCTACGACGAGATCGGGTCCACGGCCGACCTGCCCACGGGCATCACCGACGAGCAGGCGCCGGGCCGCTACCGGCTGGAGCGCGACACGAACGACAGCTCTGAACGGTCGTTCGACTTTGCCTCCTCGCCCATGTCGTGGAAGTCGTTCACCTATCCCGCTTCCGTGCCCCTCGCCCGCGCCCATCGCGACGGCGACGCGCTGACCTACGACCACATCAAGCATGACGCCCCGCGCATGGCCTACCTCGGCGTCCGCGCCTGCGACCTGGCTGCCCTCGACATCCACGACGACGTGCTTGCCGGCGGGCCCTATATCGACGAGGACTACGCCGACCGCCGGGGCAAGGCTTTCATCGTGGCAGTCCAGTGCGCGCGCCCGGCGAGCACCTGCTTCTGCGCTTCGATGGGCACCGGTCCGGAGGTGAGCACCGGCTTCGATGTCGCCCTCATCGAACTCGACGAGGGCTATGTGGCCAGGGCCGGCAGTGAGGCCGGCCAGGATCTGCTTGAGCAGCTCGAGTTGGGCGAGGCCACGTCGATCCAGATGCACGCGGCGGCCGGCGTGGGCGTGGAGTCCCGCGCCCGCATGAGCGAACAGCTCGGAGTGCACACCGAGGGCCTACGCGACCGGCTCATGAAACAGCTCGAAGCGAAGGGCTGGGACGATATCGCCGAGCGCTGCCTGGCCTGCACCAACTGCACCATGGCCTGCCCCACCTGCTTCTGCACTGACGTCCGCCAGACGTCCGACCTGGCCGGTACCGAGACGACGAGCGAGCGCCAGTGGGCCAGCTGCTTCACGCTCGACTTCGCGCGCGTTGCCCACGGCAACTTCCGACCTCGCGTGCGCGACCGCTACCGCCAGTGGCTGACCCACAAGTTCAGTACCTGGGTCGACCAGTTCGGAACCTTCGGCTGCGTCGGCTGCGGCCGCTGCATCACCTGGTGCCCGGTGGGCATCGATGTGCGCAAGTCGCTGCTGGCCGTGGCCCCGATGAAGCCGTCGCTGGCCGGGACTGAGAAGCCGGTGCCGGTCTCGGCCAACCCCGGTCGCTACTCGATCGGCACCATCGCCGACGTCTGGGCAGAGAACAGGAACGTCTACACCATGACCCTCACTGACCTGCCCGAGGCGGTCTGCTCCGGCACGCCGGGCCAGTTCCTGATGCTCGATCTGCCGGGCTTCAGTGCCGTGCCCATCTCGGTCTCGCGCTACCGGGAAGGCGAGGTCTACCTCACCATCCGCACCGAGGGTGCGACCACGCGCGCGATCACCGCCCTGCGCCCCGGCTCCCAGCTGGGGTTGCGCGGTCCGGTCGGGCGTGGTTGGCCCATCGAGGAGGCCTTCGGCCGCGATGTCGTCATCGTGGCCGGGGGGATCGGGCTGCCCCCTCTCCGGCCCCTCATCGACGAGATCCTCAAGTCACGCGGCCACTTCGGGCGGGTGCGCCTGTTCTACGGCGCCCGCACCCCCAACGATCTGCTCTTCACCGAGGAGTTGAAGGCCTGGGGTGCACGCCAGGACATCAGCGTGGGCGTGACCGTCGACCGCGCCCAGGTGGGCACCTGGGCGGGCGCGGTGGGCGTGGTCACCCAGCTCTTCGACCGCGAGCCCATGGACGGCAGCCACACCACGGCCTTTATCTGCGGCCCCCAGACGATGATGTCGGCCACGGCCAACTCGCTAGCCGGCCGGGGCATCCTGCCCGAGCGCATCTTCCTCTCGATGGAGCGGCACATGCAGTGCGGCATCGGACTCTGTGGGCACTGCCAGATGGGCCAGAACTTCGTGTGCAAGGACGGGCCGGTGTTCTCCCGCAGAGAACTGGGTGAATCGCTGGACGTGGAGGGTCTGTGATGGCGGCCGACGGGAACAAGGCCCCGCGCGTGGGGGTCGTCAAGCTCGCCTCGTGTGACGGCTGCCAGCTGGGCTTCCTGGACCTGGGGCCGGCGCTGCTCGACATCGGCGCCACCTACCACATCGTGGAGTTCGCAGAGGCCTCGTCGAGCCGCGCGCCTGACGGGCCCTTCGACATCCTCTTCGTGGAGGGCTCGGTCTCGACCGTCGAGCAGGCCCGCCACATCCGCCGCCTGCGTGAGCGGGCCGCGGTGCTCGTGACCATCGGTGCCTGCGCCACCAGCGGCGGCATCCAGGCCCTGCGGGCCTGGGCCGGCAACGACGGTGGCATCGCCGGCTTCGTGGACGCCGTCTACGCCACACCCGAGTACATCTCCACGCTGGAGCGGGCGCAGCCGGTGGCCGACTTCGTCGAGGTCGACGCCGAGCTGCGGGGTTGCCCCATCGACACCGGCCAGCTGGTGGAGCTGCTCACGGCCACGGCCATCGGCCGCCGGCCGCAGCTGTCCTCCGAAGCGGTGTGTGTGGAGTGCAAGCGTGCAGGCCGGGTGTGCGTGATGGTCGCGCGCGGCGAACCCTGCCTGGGCCCCATCATCTCAAGTGGCTGCAACGCGCTCTGCCCGGGCATGGCACGCGGCTGCTACGGCTGCTTCGGCCCGCGCGAGAGCGCCAACGGGGCCTCGCTCTCAGGTTGGTTCGGCGACTCGCTGGAGCTGCCTGACGAGCAGGTCGCCGCCAAGTTCGCCGTCTTCACGGCCTGGGCGCCGGAGTTGCGCGAGGTCATCGAGGCGAGGGGAGGGCCGCCCGGCATGCGTGCCGACAAGGCTCAGAGCGGCGAAGGAGGTGCGGCATGACCCGCGTGAAGGCGACCGAGACGATCTCGGTGCCCGAGGAGCGCACCTTCGCGGTCGATTCGATGTCCCGGGTCGAAGGCGAGGGTCGGCTCAAGGTGGTGGTCAGGGGCGACGAGGTCGTCTCGGCCGAGCTCTCGATCTTCGAAGCTCCGCGCTTCTTCGAGCGGCTGGTGGTGGGCCGGGAGCCCGACCAGGTCATCGACATGGTCGCCCGCATCTGCGGCATCTGCCCGGTGGCCTACCAGATGACCGCGGCAGAAAGCTTCGAGCGGCTCTTCGGGGTGGAGCTCGATCCATCGGTGCGAGCGCTGCGGCGGCTGTTCTACTGGGGCGAGTGGCTGCAGAGCCACGCCCTGCACGTCTACCTGCTAAACGCGCCCGACTTCCTCGGTTACGACAGCGCCATCGACATGGCCCGCGACCACCGCAAGATCGTGGAGCGGGGCCTGGCTCTCAAGCAGGCCGGCGTCGACATCATGGCCCTCATCGGTGGTCGGTCGGTCCATCCGGTCGGCATGCGCGTGGGCGGCTTCTATCGAGTGCCCTCGAAGTCCAAGCTGCGGGCCATGCTGCCGGGGCTCGAGACGGCCCTGGCCCAGGCGCAGGAGACGGTGCACTGGACGGCCTCGTTCGAACTGCCCGACTTCGAGCGCGATCCGCTCATGCTCTCGATGTACGACCCGGAGTTGTACGCCCTCGACACCGGCCGGCTGGTCACCACCGAGGGCCTCGACGTCGATCCCGGCGAATGGGACTCGGCCTTCACCGAGCAGCATGTCGAGCACTCCACCGCGCTGCAGGCCACCAGCCTCGATGGCAAGCACCATCTGCTGGGCCCGGCCTCACGTGTCGTGCTATCCGGCCAGGGCCTGCACCCGCTGGCCAAGGCCGCGCTGGAGGAGGCCGGCGGCGAAGAGACGATCCGCCGCAACATGTTCGCGGCCATCACCGCGCGTGGCGTGGAGATGGTGCACGCCGCCGCGGAGGCCATGGCCATCGTCGAGGCCTGGGAGCCGCCGACGGACCCGTACGTGGAGTGGGAGCCACGGTCGGGCGTCGCCTCGTGGGCCACCGAGGCGCCGCGTGGCGTGCTCTTCCACCGCTACGATGTGGACGAGGACGGGCGCGTGACCAAGGCGCGCATCGTGCCGCCGACCTCGCAGAACCAGGCCTTCATGGAGGACGACATGCGCGAGTTCGTGCCCTCGGTCCTCGACCTGCCCGAGCCGGAGGCCGCGGCCAGGCTGGAGGCGCTCATCCGCTGCTATGACCCCTGCATCAGCTGCGCCACGCACTTCCTGCGCCTGGAGATCGAGCGCGTCTAGTGGCCGGCCGCTCGTGGTGATTCGCTAGTGGCCAGCGCGCGGCGGCTCCCCGACGGCCTCGTGGGGTGACCAGCCGCGTGGTCGTGTTCGCCTGCGGTGATCCCCTGCGGGGCGACGATTCGGTGGCTCATGTGGCCTGCCGGGCGTTGCCGCCGGAGGCCCTGGCGCGCGTGGACATCAAGCTCGTCGGCGCGCTGCAGCCCGAGTACCTGCGGGACCTGCCGGCGGGGGTGCGCGCGGTCATCGTCGATGCCGTCGTCGGTCCGTCCCCGGGCCAGATCGTGGAGATGCTGCTCTCGGAGATGAGTGGCCGCGCGGAGTCGGTCATCACCACCTCCACACACCAGCTGCCGCTCGACGAGGTCGTGGCCCTGGCGCAGCTGCTCCGCGACGAGCCCGTTCAGGGGCGTTTCGTGGGCATGGGCATCGAATTGGTCGAGGTCGGCGAGCACGTGACGCCGTCGGTGGAGTCGTCCCTGGCCGCCCTCACCGCGGCCGTGGCACGGGCGGTGGCAGAGCTCGACCCCGGCGACAGAGATCGAGCTCGGGAAGGTCATCGCGTCGGAGGCGTGGGTGCCGGTCCGAGGCCGCTAGCGTCGCCTCCATGCGCCTCGATCAGATCCCCGAGTGCCTCCCAGTCTTCCGCGTCCACGTCGGCGTCGTCGTCCAGGTCGAGGCGCGGGTCGTAGCCGCCTGTCAGGAACGTCCCGAATGCGGCTCCCGCATCCTTGGTCGTGACCATGCCGTCTCGGTTGAAGTCGCCCAGGATCTCGCCCTCGGGCGGGATCGGCGCCCAGCCGCTCCTCGACCTGCCGGATGCGGGCGCTGCGCTCGACGTCTTCGGGCTCGGGATCGACGACGTCGACGTCGTTCGCGAGCAGCCGGAAGAGCTCGGCGTCGTCGGCGTCGAGGCTTCGGTCGCCGGTCAGGTCGAGCCGCCCGTCGAAGCCGGGGTCCGTACTGCCGAGGGGCGGTTCTCCCTCGCCCGGAAGCCCGCCCTCGAGGATCGCCTGGTCCGTCTCGTCGATGAGGCCGTCGCCGTTCATGTCGTGGAAGAACGGGTCGTCGTACGGCCCGCGGGCTCCCTGCAGCGAGGGCAGCGTGCCGCCGATGGCGGTCGTCAGCTGGGCGCCGAGGAAGATCAGGTCGCCGGGGACATCTGCGGGGAAGGCCTGGAACTCCAGCACCACGGTGGGTCCCAGCAGCGCGCGCCGGACCAGTGGCGCACCCGGGTCGATGTTCACCGACTCGATGGGCACCGTCGTGCAGCCGTCGTCGAGCCCATCGGGCTCCTCGTTCGGGCCCAGCCGCGAGCCGTCGAGCAGCGGGCAGCCCCAGGCCACCAGCCGGATCACGCCGCCCTCGCCGATGGTGGCGTCCTCGGGTTGCACGTACAGCCGCTGCTCGCTCGCTGACGAGGCGCTGCCGCCTGATCGGTCGGGCGGCTCGTTGATGGTGACGGTGGTGGTGCCCTCGGCCTTGCCTTGCTTGACGGTCAGCGTGTAGGTCCCCGGCCTCTTGCCCTCGACCACCGACTGGGCGCCCTTCTTCGCGCCCAGCGTGAGGCCCTTCTTGGGCATGACCTGCCACCTGGCCTTCCTGGCGTCCTTGCAGCCAGTGCCGTCCGCGTTGCAGATGCTCGCCCAGAGGCTGCGACGTTGGCCCACCAGCATGATGTGATCGGCCGGGTCGACCATGATGATCTTGGCCGCCCTGGGTTCGCTGGCCTTCTCGGAGGCTCCCTCGCCGGGTAGATGCTGGCTGGCCTGCGCGGCGCTGCCCATCGCCAACACGGCTACGAAGGCCAGGCCAGCGGCCGCTCTCCACGGGTTCTGGGGTCGAGTGCTCATGGGTCCTCCCGCCGGTCTCGTCGCCCCCACGCCTGGCGTCAGTATCGCCAACGGCGTCAACGCTGCCTTGAGACGCTGCCTTGACGCCGGCCTTGACACCACGAGCGCCGCCCATCCACGCTGAGCCGATGCCTGACGTTCGCTTCGCCCGGAGCGGTGATATCTCTGTCGCCTACGCAGTCAACGGCGACGGTCCCATCGACATCGTCTATGTCCAGGGCGCCTACTCCCACCTCGAGGTCTGGTGGGATCTGCCGCCGTTCCGCGCGTTTTGCGAGCGCATCGGCGAGTTCGCCCGGCTCATCCGGTTCGACAAGCGTGGCATGGGCATGTCCGACCGGGTCCCCGGCGCGACCACGCTCGAGGAGCGCATGGACGACATCCGCGCGGTGATGGACGCGGTCGGCAGCGAGCGAGCAGCGCTCATCGGCGAGTCCGAAGGTGGGCCCCTGGCGATGCTGTTTGCGGCCGCGCACCCGGAACGCACCCGAGCCCTCATCCTGCAGGGCGCCGAGGTGCGTGAGCGGACCGATGACGAGTGGCCCTGGGGCGAGAACACTGCGGAGGAGTTCGAGGCCGCCATCGCGGCAATCCCCGATCGATGGGCTCAGGGTCGCTCGTTCCAGCACCTGGTGCCGAGCATCGGCGACGCCGAGTGGGGCCGCGAGTTTCTGGCGCGCTTGCAGCGCAATGCCGCCACGCCCAGTGCCTGGGAGGCCTTCGCGCGGATGGCCTTCGACATCGACGTCCGCCACGTCGCCCCGGCCATCAACGTGCCCACGCTCATCTTCCACGCGGTCGATGACCGAGTCTGTCACGTCGAGAATGCCCGCTTCCTCGCGCGCACCATCCCCCATGCCCAGTACGTGGAGCGTGACGGGGCCGATCACCTGCCGTGGGCAGAGGACGCCGACGGTTTCATCGCCGAGCTCCGCGGATTCCTGACCGGCGAGCGCGAGTCGGTCGACGCCGACCGCGTTCTCGCGACCATCCTCTTCACCGACATCGTGGGTTCGACCGACGGTGCGGCCACGCTCGGTGACCGCCGTTGGCGCGAGGTGCTCGCACAGCATCACCGCATCGTGCGGGGGGCAGTCGAGCGCCATGCCGGGCACGAGGTGGACATGGCCGGTGACGGCATCCTGGCCACCTTCGACGGTCCGGCCCGCGCCATCCGTTGCGCCCAGGCTATCCAGCGCGAGACCGCACCGCTGGGGCTGCAGGTTCGCGCTGGAGTGCATACGGGAGAGATCGAGCGGATGGGCGATGGGGTCGCCGGCATCGCCGTCCACGTGGGGTCGCGGGTGGCCTCAGCCGCGGGACCGGGAGAGGTCTGGGTATCGTCCATCGTGCCGCAGCTCACGGCCGGTAGCGGCATCGCGTACCAGGAACGAGGCGTCCACCAGCTCAAGGGTGTGGACGAGGAGCAGCGCCTCTACTCGGTAGCATGACTGACTGCGACCATGAGAGCGCGACGTCGACGTGCCGGGAGGCCGTTCCGCCACGGGTGGCGCCGCGAAGGGATGGCGGCTGGATGCGCCCTCGCGCCCGATGGCCCTTGACCCCGTCGTACCATTGTGTCGCCCAGTGATCCCGGCTCCCGCCGGGCAGGCTTTGGAGGAGGCGTGGGCGATAGGCACGGTCCGTGCGGATTGGGAGACGCGCGGTTGCGGGTCTGCCGTTGACGTGCTCCTCTCGCAACGAAAGGAGCAACCCATATGAGCTTGGGCAAGCGCGCATTCGGCATCGGCATGACCGTCGCGCTGACTGCATCGCTCTTCGGCGGTGCCGTCACAGCACAGGACGACGTCGTGATGCTCTCGACGCAGTTCAACATCGAAGATGAAATGCAGAAGCTGAACGACAACATCCTTTCCGGATCGCCGGTGGGCGTCGAGTACGTCGGCAGCGAGTCCGGGCCTTTCATCGACACCATCCGCGCAGAGGCTGAGAGTGGCTCCGGCGATGTCAGCATCGCGGCCGCACTTCATGGTGAGCTTTCGACGCTCGGCTCCGAAGGCCTGCTCCTGGACCTCACCGACCTGGCTGCCGAGGTCGACGTCGCTCCGGCGTTCATGGAGCTCGGCAAGCTGGGCACGGACCAGCAGTGGTATATCCCCTGGATCCAGGCCACCTACATCATGGCCGCCCGCACCGAGGCCCTCGAGTACCTGCCCGAGGGTGCGGACATCAACGCCCTCTCCTGGGACGACGTCATGCAGTGGGGCATGAACCTCCAAGAGGCGACAGGCGAGCGTCTGCTCGGCTTCCCCTTTGGCGCGGATGGCCTCCGGCACCGTCTCCTCCAGGGCTACCTGTACCCGTCGTTCACGGGCAAGGTGAACAACGAGTTCGCGACCCAGGCGGGCGTGGACATGTGGAACTGGCTGTCCGAGCTGTGGCCCTATGTGAACCCGCAGTCGACGACCTACAGCTTCATGCAGGAGCCTCTGCAGAGTGGGGAAGTCTGGGTGGCCTGGGACCACACGGCCCGCCTGATCGATGCACTCAACGCCGATCCGGAGGGCTTCGTGGCCTTCCCGGTCCCGGCCGGTCCCGCGGGCCGAGCGTTCATGCCGGTCATCGCCGGTCTGTCCATCCCGGCCACCGCTCCTGACCCCGAAGGGGCCATGGAAGCCATCAAGTACCTGCTGGAGCCCTCGACGCAGGGCCTGACCCTGGCCAACGTCAGCTTCTTCCCGGTCGCCGCCGGCGAGGTCAAGGCAGACGTGGGCCCCGGTGTGCAGGCACAGATGGCTGCCATCAGCGGCCAGTCCGGTGCTCCGGATGCGCTGCCGGCGCTGCTGCCGATCGGCCTTGGTGATCAGGGTGGTGCCTACAGTGGTGTCTTCCAGGACGCCCTCAAGGCCATCATCGTCGACGGGGGCGACCCCGCCGAGGTGACAGCAGACCTGGCTCCGACGCTGCAGGCGATCTTCGACAGCGAGAACGCGCCGTGCTGGTCGCCCGACGAGGTCGTTCCAGGCGAGCCCTGCGTGGTCGGCACCCCGTAACCGTCTTCGCACCCAGCGGTGTGTGACCTCGGCCACGCACCATCTGTATCGGGCGGCCTGCTGAGAGGTCGCCCGATACGCAACCATCGCCAGCGCGGAGGAGCGACGCCACTGAGCGGAGGAGCGACGCCACTGATATGACTGCACAGACGGTGGAGTACACCGGGAAGCGGAAGCGCAACTGGGCGCCGTACATCCTGCTGGCACCCTCGCTCGTGTTCCTCGTGTTCTTCTTCGCCACGCCGATGTTCTCGTCGTTCTTGCTGGCGTTCCAGACCCCCGACGGAGCCTGGTCGCTCGAGTCGATCCGGACGATGGTGGACGATGTCAACTTCTGGCCGGCGATCAGCGCCACGCTGACGCTGGTCATCATCGTCATCCCCATCCAGTTGGCGCTGGCCATGGCCATGGCTCTCATCGTGAACAAGCGCCTCAAGGGGACGAGCCTGTGGCTCTACATCTACGTCCTGCCCCTCGCCATCAGTGAGCTCGCGGCAGGCATCGTGTGGGTCTCGATCTTCACCCAGAAGGGCTGGCTCAACAGCATCCTCGAGACGCTCGGCATCGTCGAGCGGGGGATCATCTGGCAGTCGGCCGAGTCGTACTGGACGCTCATCGCCATCATCGTCGTGGCGGAGATGTGGCGCGCCACATCGATCATGATGATCATCCTGGTGGCCGGCCTGCAGTCCATCCCCGATGAATACGTCGAGGCGGCTGAGGTCTACGGCGCCACGCTCTGGCAGCGCGTGCGACGGGTCATCATGCCCATGCTTCGACCCAGCCTCCAGGTGGCGCTCATCCTGCGCATCGTCCTGGCCCTCCAGGTCTTCGCCACGGCCATCGCATTGGCTGGCACAGGCCTGACGGTGATGTCGCAGCAGACCTTCGAATGGGCCTACACCGTCGACAACGACAATGTCGCCGCGGCCTGGGCCGGGATGATGCTGCTGATGAGCATCATCGCCACCATCGGCGTGCTGTGGATGCTGCCGGTGAAGGATGAGCAGCAGGTATGACCGCACCCGCTGTGCCCGCCACGGGCACTCAGGCCCCGCCGCCACCGCGCCGCAAGTGGACGCCACGCAAGGTCCTCAACACCTTCCTCTGGTACGCCTCCGCGGTGGTGCTGGCGCTGTTCATCATCTTGCCCATCTACCTCATCTTCGTCAGCGCCACCACGCCCGCCGAGCACACCTACGACTACCCCAAGTCGATCATCCCCACGGGCATCGACACCGACAACATCCAGAAGTTCATCAGCGCCTCCGGCGTCATCGACGCCTTCTGGCGCAGCGTGATCGCCGGTGTCATCACGGTCGTGCTGGCCTTGGGCATCGGCGCTCCCGCCGGCTATGCCATCGCGCGCTACGCCTTCCGCGGTCGCGACGGCTACCGGCTGGTCGTGCTCTCCACGCGCGCGTTCCCCATCGTCATCCTCTCGATCCCGCTGGCGGTCATGTACCGCAGCATCGGCCTCTACGACTCGGTCTGGGGCGTGGCTCTGATGCACACCGCACTGGCGCTGCCGTTTGCTGTGCTCATCACCAGCTCCGTCTTCGTGTCCATCCCCAGAGAGCTCGAGGAGGCGGCCCAGACCCTGGGCTGCTCACCTGCGCGGGCCTTCCTGAAGGTCTCGTTGCCGCTGGCCCTGCCGGGCCTGACCGCGGCGGCCATCTTCACCTGGGTGCTGTCCTGGAACGACGTCTTCGCGGCGGCGGTCCTGACCTTGCGTAACCCTACGCTGCCGGCTCGCATCCTGACGTCGCTGACACAAGCCTCGCTGCCCTGGCAGTTCGCGGCCGCGTTCGTGATGTTGGTGCCCAGCCTCATCGTCATCTTCATCATCCGCAAGTACCTGCTCGGCCTGTGGGGCCGGGTCGTCAAGTAGGGGAGCCACGTGTCTGAGATCCGTCTGGAGCGAATCCACAAGATCTACAAGGAGACCCGTGCGGTCGACGACGTCTCCCTGACCATCGAGCAGGGTGAGTTCATGGTCCTCCTGGGCCCGTCCGGCTGCGGCAAGACGACGCTGCTGCGCTCGATCGCCGGCCTCGAGGAGATCGATGCCGGCACGGTCATGATCGGCGACCGCGATGTCACCGAGATGCCGCCGCGCAACCGTAAGATCGCCATGGTCTTCCAGTCTTACGCGGTCTTCCCGCACATGTCGGTGTTCGAGAACATCGCCTTCGGCCTGCGGATGCAGAAGCTGGACAAGGACGTCATCGACAAGCGCGTCAAGTCGGCTGCCGACCTGCTGCACATCGAGAACCTGCTCGATCGCTACCCCTCGCAGGTGTCCGGTGGCCAGCGCCAGCGCATCGCCGTGGCTCGGGCCATCGCCATGGAGTCGGAGGTGCTGCTCATGGACGAGCCGCTCTCCAACCTCGATGCCCTGCTCCGCCTGGAGATGCGCGCCGAGCTCAAGCGCCTGCTCTCCGAGATCGGCACCACCACCGTGTACGTCACCCACGACCAGGTGGAGGCCATGTCCATGGGTGACCGCATCGCGGTCATGCGCACGGGCAAGATCCTGCAGCTGGGGCAGCCTCTCGACATCTACCAGACCCCGGTCGACCGTTTCGTGGGCGGCTTCATCGGCAACCCGCCGATGAACTTTCTCGCGGCCAGGATCGAAGGGGCCCGCGACTCCATCGTCGCCGGTGTCGAGGGTGCCGGTACGGTCAAGATCGAGCCCGAGGTGGCGAAGTCGCTCGCGAGCTACACGGGCAAGGACATCACGCTGGGCATCCGCGCCGAGAACATCGAGGTCCGGCGCGAGGCCACCGAGGGCGACACGCTCAAGGCTAGTGTGCTCGTGGTCGAGCCGCTGGGGTCGCACGATCTGCTCACCTGCAAGATCGGGGTCGAGCAGATCAAGGTCGCTACGCGGCCCGATATGAACGTCAAGCGCGACGAAGACATCCATCTCGCGCTCGAGCATGAGCGAACCGTCTGGATGGATCCGCAATCGGAACGTACCATCGGCACGTGACGACTCCGCATAAACCGCGTGACATCGGAAACGGCCTGGTCGCCGCCTCGTTCGGCAAGGGCGGCGAGTGGCTGAGCCTGTCCACCGTGCATCCCGAGGCCGGTTTCGTCGAACTGACGGGGCTGCCCGTGTTCGCGCCCGAGTGGCGCGGCGATGCCCATGAGGTCCGCCGCTATCGCTCGTGGATGCGACGCGAGGAGCACGCTTTCCTGCATGTCGAGGCCGGACGGGCCACGGTCACCACGCGCCAGGATGCGCCGCGCGGGACGCGCGGTGTTGTGCAGCGGCTGGTCATCCGGGCCGCACACCGAGATCGCCCGGCGGGCATTCGCATCCGTCTCAACGGACGGCTGGGCTGGCCGGCGTACGCGGAGCTCACCGAGGTCGATCCACCGACCGAACCCGGCCTGAAGTCCCGCTTCAAGGCCCGGGAGGGAACGCTGCGCATCGGCGGCGAAGGTGGACCCGTCATCGTGCAGGCCTGGCTGCGAAAGGGCGGGGCCTCGTCGCGCGGCTCCGCCGAGGCACGGTCGGACCGGCGAATCAGCTGGAAGGTCCTCCGACGACGCATGCCCACGGCGGTCGCGTGGGTCGATTGGCCCGGTGAGGCAGAGGAGATCCACCTCGACATCGCCTGCACCTTCGACACGCCGCCCGTCGAGGCGCCCGACTGGTGTGACCGCGGACGGCTGGGGCCACCCGAGCGCACTGAGGAGGATCTCCGCGCGGAGCTTCGACCGCTACGCGTGCCCGCCCGCATGGTCAAGCCGCTCGGTCGCATGAACCAGCGGGCAGCGATCTACACGCGCAACTGCACTGCCCTGACGGTCGGCGGGGCCGAGCGCACCATCCTCACCGACCACCGCATCCTGCCACTGTCGTGGACCCGGGACGCGTACTGGCAGGCCCGGCTGCTGCTCACGACCTGGTCGCGCGGGGGACACAACGAGGACGAGCAGATCGTGGCTGACCACCTGCGCTGGCTCTTCCTCCGCTGTGAGCGACCCGACGGACGCTGGGTTCGCAGCCACCATGCCGACGGGCGACGCAAGGACCACCCGCTGCAGGCCGACCAGCAGCTGTACCCGCTCCTCGAGCTGGCCGACTACCTCAGCGTGACCGGGCGCCTGCCCGGTCTGCCGCCAGAGTCGACATGGGAGGACCTGGTGGCAGAGTCGTGGGACGCCGTGCTGGAGGTCATCGACCCCCGGCTCCTGCTCATCCGCACCGACGAGAACCCAGCCGATGACGTGCCCGCGAACCCGTTCCTGCTGTCGGACCAGATCCTGCTCTGGCACACCGCCACGCGGCTGGCGAGCCTGGCCTCGCGGCTGGGCCTGGACAAGTCGGCGCTGCACGAGCTGGCTTCGAGCGTCCGCGCTGCGGTCAGGGAGCACTTCACGGCGGAGGGACCGCTGGGGCCGATGTGGGCCTACTCCGTCAACGGTCGTGGCGGCGTCGAGCGGTACATGGATGCTAATGACCTGCCCGCAGCGCTGGCGCCGCTGTGGGGCTTCTGCAAGCCGACCGACGAGGCCTGGCAGACGACGCTGCGCTTCGCCTTCGACCCGGAGAACCCGGGCTTCGTCGAGGGGCCGATGGGCGGGCTGGGCTCGCGCCACACCCCCGGGACCTGGCCACTCGGCGACATCATGGGCTGGGTCGCCTTCGGGCTCATGGAGGAGGAGGAGCTGTCCGAGGCTGCGCTCGAGCGGCTCGTGCGCTCGGCGTTCACCGACGGCATGCTGCCCGAGGCCTACGACCCCGAGGGCTCCGGTTCGGCGGTGCGTCACTGGTTCGCCTGGCCCGGTGCCGCACTGGCCGCGCTCCTGCTGGGACACGCCGCTCGCGACAGCGGCGAGTAGGCCGGGTCCGAGCGAGCCGGGTCGTCAGGCGGAGGTCGCCCGGCGAGTGCCCGAGACGTGGCTGCCCACACCAGCTCGCCGGGTGGCCCCTGCGAGGCCTGGCCCGGGGTGACTTGCACGTGATGACCGAGTTCGACACTGATGCCGGCCTGCCCCCATACCGTCAGTCCTCCCGTGGCAGGCGTTGACACCTTCGCTCACGTGGTGCAAAGACCGGTCAAGCGGTGGCTCGGATCTGTCACCTGGTGCAACGATCTCAGTCATTTACGGGCAAGGATGGATCGAGGGGTCAGACTGACGGTTGCCTCGCGTCGAACTGGTGCACCGGGTGCAAGCGAAGCCGACGAACGCTCGCCAGGCACCAGCCCGCGCCGGACACCAGCCCGCGCCGGACACCAGCCCGCACCGGACACCAGCCCGCGCCGGACACCAGGATGGGCCGGCCCCAGGCAGGAGTGGGCCGGGCCTACGGCTCCAGGGCGATGCCGGCGACGCGCAGATCGGCCGCGAAGGACTCGAGCGCTTCGGGACCGTCGACCATGCCGTCGATGAAGGACTGCACTCGGGTCAGGCCCAGCTCGGCATAGGCACCGTAGAGGTCCACGCGCTGCTGTCCCTGGATCTGATACGCCCGGCGACTCACGCCAGGTATGCACCGATATGGCCAGCGTGCCCGGGTCGCGGTCGATCTCTCGGCAGCGCGCGTGGATGACCGGCAGCGCCTGGGCTACCTCCGGCGGGGTCAGGCCGTCGAGGTTGAGCTCGTCGGCGAAGCGAGCAGCGAGGCGCCAGGTCACGTCGGGGCCGTTGCCGCCGACCATCAACGGAACGCTCGGTCGCTGCACCGGCTTGGGCTGGTTCACCGCCCCCGCCACGCGGGCATAGCGGCCCTCGAACGAGGCCCGCCGGTCGCCCGGCTCGAGCATGCGCGTGATGATTTCGAGATGGTCGCGCAGCATGGCCAGCCGCACCTGCGTGGAGGGGTAGTCGTAACCGAAGGCTTCCCACTCCTCCTGCTTCCAGCCGGCGCCGATGCCCAGCTCGGCACGACCGCCACTGACGACGTCGAGGGTAGAGATCATCTTGGCCGTCAGGGCCGGGTTGCGGAAGCCCGTGCAGATGACGATGTGACCGATGCGCACCCGCTGGGTGAGGGCCGCGAGCGCGGTAAGAGCCACGAATGGCTCGAACAGGACTTCATCGCTGGGCGTGGGCCAGTGGTGGAAGTGGTCGTACATCCAAACCGACTCGAAGCCGAGCTGCTCCGCCTGTAACGCGACAGCCACGGTCCGCTCCCAGGCTGCCGGCCCGTCCCAGCCGCTGTACTCCAGCACCCAGCCCTGGGGCACGACGATGCCGACCTTCATCTTCAGCGTGCCTCGCGGTAGCGCTGGGCCGCCTCGGCTCGCTTGCGCACGTCGAGCTTGTGCAGGATGTTGCTGACGTGCGTTTCCACCGTGCGCGGGCTGATGACCAGGGCGGAGGCGATCTCGCGGTCGGTGAGGCCGTCGGCGAGCATCCGGAGCACGTCGTTCTCTCGCGGGCTCAGCCCTTCCAGCCCCCCAGTGTTGCCGGTCCGACCCTTGCGTGCCGCTTCGATGAAGTGGCGCATGACACGCGCGGCGTGCCGGCGCGACATCGCCAGCTGGCCCTTCTGGGTGCCTCGCAGTGCCCGCAGCAGCGCCTCTGGCGCCAGGTCCTTGGTGAGGTAGCCGGCTGCACCGCGGGCCAGCGCCTCGATCATGTCGCGCTCGGAGTCAGACACGGTGAGCATGACGATCTTGGTATCGGGCAGACGTGGGGACAGTTCCTCGAGCATCTGGATGCCGTTCATGCCGGGCAGGTCGATGTCGAGCAGCATCACGTCCGGACGCACGCCGAGGGCCAGTGCGAAGGCGTCTTCGGCGCTGCCGGCCTCACCCACGAGCTCCACGTCGGGTGCGTCGATCGCCTGGCGTACGGCCGAGCGAACGAGAGCGTGGTCGTCCACGAGCATCACGCGTAGCGGAGTCGCGGATCCGGCGGTTTCGGTGCCGAGGCTGGGGGCGCCCGCGGTGCGTGGTTGCTGGACGGTCATGGCCCCGCTAGGGTTGCATACCTGTGGGCTTGACGTCGGCGGCGTTCGCCGAACCCTGACCTGAAGCGGTCGTCCCGCCACCTGGGATCGCGTTCGGCAACTCGAGCTGGCCGGGCGGCTCCGCGGCGATCGACTCGGGAGCCATGGGCGTGCGCTCGCTCGTCTCCGAAACGCTGCTCACCCCGGCGGTCACCAGCGGCGCGCGGACCTCGATGGTGGTGCCGCCGGAGATCTCCGACCTCACCAGCAGGCTGCCGCCGATGAGGCGCGCCCGCTCGCGCATCCCCTGCAGGCCCAGGCCCCTGTCGAAGGCTTCGTGCTCGGCGAAGCCGCGGCCGTTGTCGGTGACGCTGATGAGCAGCTGGCCGTCGGCTACCTCGGCGGTGATGCGCACGATGGTGGCGTCGGCATGCTTGCGCACATTGTTGAGCGCTTCGCTGATGATGCGCAGCAACTCCACCTGCACTCGTGGCGCCAGCGTGGAGGGGATGCCGGTCGAGGCCGTGAACTCCGTACGCAGACCCGAGCGGCTCTCGAAGTCCTCGACGCTGCGCACCAGCATGTCGGCGAAGGGCACGTCCTCCTCGAGGCTGGAGCGCATCGTGACCAGGGCCTCGCGAGCCTCGATGATGGCAGCGTCGAGGGCCTGCGTGACCTCGTCCGCCAGGGGCCGGTCTCCATCCGAGAGCGCAGAGCTCAGCCGCTCGAACTTGAGCTTGGCAAACCAGAGATGCTGGGCCAGCCCGTCGTGGATCTCTCGCGCCAGCCGGGCTCGCTCCTCGAGCGTGGCCCGTTCCGCTTCGTTGACGCGCATGCGATCGAGCGCCGCATACGCCGAGCGCAACGACCGCAGGTCACTGCGCTGGTCGGCGAAGGCGCCGGCGAGGAGGATGGTGTAGGCCACCAGACGCATGACGTCGGAGATGGTCACGAGGTTGGTATAGATGCTGGGCCAGAGTGCGTATTGCACCTCTGCCACCGCCAGGATGACCAGGCCGAGCGCGGTGAAGGCGTCGCTGGTGGGGCCGCCCCGCCCCCACGTCATGCGGTAGAGGAAGACGCCCGCGATGAGGCCGGTGACCGTAACGATGACGATGACGAGGGCCAGGCCGGTGAAGCCCGGCAAGAGGGCGAAGTCGCCCGGCTCGGCCAGCAGCGCAGCCAGGCCCTGAGGCTCGATGAGCGGCGGCAGGTACTCGCGGAAGGGGTAGATCAAGACCGTCGCCGCGGCGATGACGATGACCGGCCACAAGACCGTGCGGAAGCGCCGCCGGGCTCCGCCGTAGATGCCCATGATGGCCGCGATGCCGCTGACCATGAAGAGGCCGGACACACTCATGCGTACGACTCCCGAGACCCACAGGGGCAACTGCCCGGGGTTAACCAGCGAGAGACCCACCTCGTCGTCCAGGCGGAAGACCATCAGCAGCAGCGTCACGAAGGTGAAGATGGCCCACAGCGCGAAGGCCGAGGACTGCACGAACGAGGCCAGTCGGCCGGTCTCGCGATAGCGCAGGAAGGAGATGACCGCCAGGCCCGTCACGGCCACGAAGGTGAGCGCCGACAGCGCCACGTCGAGCGTGCGGTCCTTCATGACGATGTTCAGGTCCGGGTCGACCTGGGGCAACAGCGTGGCGATGAGCAGGATGCCGGCCGACGCAAGCAGGACCACGTCGAGCCGGACGGCCCGGCGCCGTTGCTGCCTCGTTCGAGGGGTCCGCATGTAGGCGATGATAGTCCCGCCGAAAGTGTGAGAGCCGGACGCGCCCCAGCGCTGTCCGACTCTCTTCTCGCTCGACTCCGGGCCCCGCCGTGAAGGGCCAAGGGGGCGAGTGCTTTTATTCGTTTCGGTGCCGCCATGATGAGCCAACGCCTGGGCCGGGTCATCCGTGCACATACGGAACCGGGTACGGAGGCAGGGGTCCGTATCACCACGGAGAGCACCCGGAGACCTACGGAGCGTTCGCGCCCCCTCGGTGACGGGACGCACCGCTTGGGCGGGAGGTGTGAGGTCCCGGCCCAGCCACGCGCGGACCCGTCAGTCCTGGCTGCCGGTCCATGCCGCCTCGGGGGCACGACCCCGCGTGGACCGCTACCGTGTGCGTGTCATGACCTCCCTCGTCCTTCGTCACGGACCGAAGCCGGCGGCGATGCTGCTCCTGCTGGCGCTCCTCTTCGGGCTCGTGCCGGCGGCCACCGCGTCGGCCGCGACCAGCCTGGACCTCGAGGCGCGCTACACCGCGGACGTGCACCTCGACTGGGATACGCGCTGGGTGAAGATCCGCACTGCCATCGACGTGCGCAACACGACATCGAAGTCCATCAGCCGGCTCGAGCTCAACACCGTGGCCGCCAAGCTGGGCGGTCTGCAAAAGCTCAAGACCAGCTCCGGCGGCTCGCCGGTGACGGCTTCGGTCACGGGACAGACCATCAAGGTGCCGCTCGGGACCGTCCTCTCACCCGGCAGCAGCACTCGCGTGTGGGTCAGCTTCAGGGCCAGGCTCAGGACCACGACCGGAGCCCGCTCGTACTTCTTCACCCAGGTCAACGGCGTGGCACAGCTCTACCGTTTCATCCCCTGGATCAGCCGCCGCATCGCCTTCGGCTCGGGCAACCACGGCGAACCGTTCGTGACGCCGGTCAGTCCGCGCGTCGAGGTCACCCTCAGCGCAGACCGCAAGCTCAACTGGGCCACCAGCGGGCGACGTGCGCAGACCGTCGATGCGCGCACGGCCCGCTACGTGGCCACCGACGTGCGTGACTTCAACGTGGCCGCCAGCCCGCACTGGCGGACCGTGGCCGGCAAGTCCAGCGACGGCAAGGTCAAGATCACCGCACACACGCGCAGGCATGAAGGCAAGCGGCTCGTCCAACTTGCACGCGAGGAGCTCGCGAGGTATCAGCAGAAGACGGGCGTGGCCTATCCGCACTCGACATTCCGCATCGCCGAGACCGGTGGCGGGCTGGCCATGGAATCACCCGCGCTCATCTGGATCCCGGCTGCCCGGCCCGCACGCGACCACGACTACCTCATCTCCCACGAGGTCGCCCACCAGTGGTGGTACTCGACCGTGGGCAACGATCAGTCGACCGATGCCTTCGCCGACGAGGCCCTCGCCGACTATCACGCTCGCAAGGCCCACCTGTCGATCCGTTCCAGTCGCTGCAAGACGGACCGGCTGGACCGTGAGATCCGGGCCTATTCGGACATCTGCTACTTCGAGGTCATCTACATCCAGGGTGCGCGCTTCCTCGACGGCCTGAGGCGGGACTACGGCAAGGCCAAGTTCAACGCCGCGCTGCGGGCGTACACGCGCAACAACCGCTACGAGATCTCGAACAACGCGCGCCTGCTCGCGGCCTTCCACAAGACCATGGGCGACGGCGTGCTCAAGCGCTTCCACAAGCGCTTCCCGAGCCTGTACTGACCGTCACCACTGGCTGGTCGTCGGTGGTCTCGGGTTTAGACTGCGGGTCGTGTACTACCTCTCCCGCGCTCATGCCCAGATCCGGCGAACGTATCGCCAGCCGTGATGCGAGCGGCGCGCCGAACCATCGCGGCTGGATGCCCGTGGCGGCCCGGCGCCGCTGGATCGAGCCCTTCGTGCTGGCCATGCTCGCGCGCGGCAGCACCTACGGCTACGCCATCATCGGGCGACTCGAGGAGATGCATATCAGCGATGGCTCGCTGGACGTCGGCCTGGTCTACCGCACCTTGCGCGACCTGGAGCGTGACGGTCTGGTCAGCTCCTCCTGGGCGGACGAATCGGCCGGTCCCCGTCGCCGCGCCTACCAGCTCACCGATGCCGGCCTCGAGGCGCTCGATGACTGGGCCGCAGTGATGCGGGAGCGGGCGCGACTGATCGGGGAGTTCAATGCCGACTACCTGGAGGTCGTGGCCGCGGCGCGCTCCCGGGGTCGCTAGACCGGCTCGGCCATGGCGTGCTTGAGCCCCCTGGCCAGCTCAGCCTGCTCCTCCTCGGAGAGGTTGAGCGCGAGCACGCGCATGTACTCCTCCTCCTCGGCCAGGTGCACCTTCATCAACGCATAGATGCGATACAGCACACGCCGCAGCCCGATGGTGCCGGCCGGTCCAAGCGCGTCAGCCTCGACGGCCTGGAGGAAGACGCCGAGCCGCGAGATGAGGCCCCTGAGGTCCTCGTGCTCGCGACGCATCTGCAGCATCGAATGCCGCTTTCGCATGAGCCGATCGAGCTCCGGGTAGAGGCTGGCCTCCACGGCTTCGATGTGCGGCTCGAGCGTCTCGGTCACGAAGCGGACCAGACTCGCGAGGCCTTCGTCGAAGGCGGCTGGGCGTGGTCGTTGGCCGAGCATGTCGGCCAGCTCCGGCAGCTGGTCGAGCACCTCCGAGATGCGCTCGTGGTGCTCGTGCCCGACATCGGTGACCGCTGGCAAGAGCCCATTCCTCCCGTTGCTGATGTGAACAACGATACGCGGCCCGACGCCGTGGGTCCACAAGGCTGGCGCCCGCCCCTGAACTATATGCTTCCTACATGTAGAATACTGACAGCGGTCCTGACCGCGAGCGCGCACCGGGAGGCACAAGATGCAGACGCTGGGCGGTGTCTCGCATGAGCACCACGACCTCCTTTGGCGAGCCGTCGACCGGCTGAGCGACCTGGCCGAGTGTCTCGATTGCGATTGTCTCGACCGGGCTGAACTCCTGGCCCGGTTGCCACAGTTGCAGGAGATCCACGACAGCTTGACCATGCAGCTGATCCCGCACATGGAAGCTGTCGAGACTGCGGTGTACCCGACGCTCGAGAGGATCGTGGCCGACCACGGCGTGACCGTCACGATGGCGGACGAGCACGAGCAGATCCGTCGGCTGGTGGCGGCGTTGGGCTCGTTCATCGACGAACCCGCGGCTCACGCCGATCGATCGGCCATCCTGGTCCTGCGGCGCATCCTGTTGCGCCTGCACGCGCTGCTCAAGACACATCTGGCGGAGGAGGAGCTGTACATCCCCATCCTCGAGGACCGCTTGACGCCGGGGCAGGAGGCGGCCCTGGCCAGGGCGCTCGACCACCTCGCGGCCGAGCGACTGTAGGAGCAGGCCGAGTCCGTCCTGCTGCCGCCCGCCCCCGACCCTTGGCCCGCCTGTCGCAGCCCTGCCTCGAGCGACTATGCTCACCAACCCATGGATGCGTCCAGCGAACGAGCGGCCGACGGCGCGGCCTCCATCACCAGCGACCTTGCCTCCGACCACGACGAGACGGGGGTTCCTGTCCATCGTGGCTGGGCTCCGCGCGGCGGGCGGCACCGCTGGATGGAGCCGTTCGTGCTGGTCCTGCTGGCCGACGGGGGAGCGCACGGCTACGCCATCACCGCCCAACTCGAGGAGATGGGCATCACCGGAGGGCCCGTGGACATCGGGCAGGTGTACCGCACGCTGCGCGAGCTGGAGGGGGCCGGACAGGTCACCTCCTCCTGGTCGGCCACCCCTGTGGGACCGCAGCGACGCGAGTACGAGCTCACCGATGCCGGCTACGCGACCATCGACGCCTGGGCAGCGGTGATGAAGGAGCGGGCCAGGCTCATCGGCGAGTTCAACGCTCGATACCTCGAATCAGTGGCTGCCCCGCGAAGGCAGGCCCAGCCTCCGACGGGCCGCGAGCCGACCGCCTGATCGACCTACCCCTGGTCAGCGCTCAGAAAGCGGCGATGCCGGCGTGGTCCATGGCCTTGGCCAGTCTGGCGGCCTCAGCTTCGGACTCGCCGTGCTCGATGATGCCGAGGTACAGCTCCTCTTCGGCGAGGTGTGTCTTCAGGATCGCGTACAGGCGGAAGACGATGCGGCGCAGGGATACGCAGTCACCGGTGTGGTGGCAGCCATCAGCCATCTTGGGGCGCATGTCCGAGAGGGCGGCCACGAGCTTGCGGATCTCGTCATGCTCGCGCCGCATGGTGGCCATCGAATGGCGGTTCTGCAGCATCCGCTCCAGCTCTGGGTAGAGGGCTCGCTCGGATGCCTCCATGTGCGGGATCAGCAGTCCCTCGAGGAAGTCGGCGAGCTCCTCGACGCGGGGCCGGAGCTCGGCCACCGGAGCTTTGCCGATCATGTCCCCGATCTCGGGCATGGCGTCGATGTGCGCGATGAGCCGATCATGGTGCTCATGTGAGACTTGGTTGAGCGTCGTGGTCATGTCAGACCTCCTTGCGTAGCTTGGGACCGAAAGGTTGGATGTCTCGACC
Source organism: uncultured Chloroflexia bacterium (assembly GCA_963712745.1). Classification (GTDB taxonomy): domain Bacteria; phylum Chloroflexota; class Limnocylindria; order Limnocylindrales; family CSP1-4; genus JAFMJV01. The sequence goes on from CAVQJC010000017.1 coordinate 320,074, forward strand.
ACTCACACCTCCGCTTCGCTGGCGTTCGATCGCTCGCGACCAAGAGCTTGGAAGAACAGGGCCAGTGGTCGATAGAACGCATGGGCCAGCTTCATGAATGGGGCCAGCAAGACCAGCTCCATGGCTACCGCGACGTGGAACAGGAACACCCAGTAGCCCCAGGCCGGTGCGCTGGGCAGGTACAGAGCCAGTTCCAGGGCGAAACCGGTCACGCCGGTGATCCAGACCAGGGCCAGCAGCGTCCAGTCGGCTGCCGTGGAATGCTGGACCGACGGCTCAGCGGCACGGAAGCGTCGCACGATCAGCATCGTCGAGCCGTACACGAGCATCAGGCCTGCGACCGTTCCAAGCAGTCGGACGGGATACCAGATGGGCACCGGCGTGCCTGTTTCCTTGATGCCGGCCAGCGCCAGCCCGTAGTCGAGGACGGTCGCGGCCAGCAAGCCCAGGAAACCCCACATCGTGGCGCCGTGGAGGAACCAGCGCTGCAGGTACCAGGGTTTGCCGCCCTCGGCCTCGTCCTCATCATCACAGTCGCGGCGGTAGCGGCGCTGGCCCAGCGATTCGATGGCCAGCGCCGCCCACATCGCTCGGGCCGCAGCGACCACCGCCGACCGGCCAGCCACGATCGAGCGCAGGGTCACGCCTTCGATCCGGCCCAGGGCCCGGGCCATCATGGCGAAGCCGGCGATGCCCGCCGCGAAGACCACGACCATGACCGCGATCCCCAGATCGTGGATGAGCGCCTCGGGAATGAAGCCGAAGATGTCGAGCGACTCGCTGGACTGCTCGCCTTGTGCGGTGAGCATGAAGAGTGCGAAGAGGGCAGCCAGGGCGACGGCGATGACGGTCCCGACGATCGGTCGCGTGTACAGCGTGCGAGCCAGGCCGGTGCGGTCGTAGTGGCCGATGGCATAGCGCCGGGCGGCGGCCATGAACTCACTCGGTTCAGCCTGCGTGGGGCAGGTTTCGGAGCACTCGCCGCAGGCGTAGCAGGTCCACAGCTCCTTGCTGCCGAGGAGCTGGTCTCGCATACCGACCTGAGCGTAGCGGATGATGCGGCGCGGGAAGTTGGCATCGTCGCTGACGAGAGGGCAGGAAGCGGTACAGGTGCCGCAGCTGAAACAGGCCGAGACATCGGCGGCGCCGTAACGCTGGACGTCGGTGAGCAGCTCGGTATCGACGAGGGTCGCCATCAGCTCCCTCCCTCGATCGCTGCATAGCGGAAGTACCCGTCGCCATCGACAGCACCGACCTCGTGGACCCGCCCGTAGCGGCGCATGCCCATGATCCAGAAGAGGACCTCGTGGCTGGGGCATCCCATGGCCGCGGCAAGCTCGGGCACCGTGAGCGGTCCACTTCCCAGCAGCTCGAGGATCTGGGCTCGCATGATGGGCTCCTCCCGGATGACCTCGCGGACCTCGCGCTTCGTGACGTTCATGCGACCGGGACCTCCAGGAGCTTGTCGATCATGGCGGTGACCTGGGCGTCGGTGTAGCCGAGCAGGTCGATGGCGTTCTCAGGACAGACCGGCACGCAGCCGCCGCAGCCCTTGCAGCCGCTCTCACTGATGACGGCCACGTTGCGTCCGTCCGTCACCTGCATGGTGATGGCGGCATAGGGGCAGGCATCGAGGCACACGCCGCAGTCGGTACAGGCCTCGGCAGCCACGACCGCGACCAGCGGGTCGAGCTCGGCGAAGCCCTTCTTGAGGATGGCCGCGCTCTGTGTCACCGCGGCCAGCCCTGAGGCCACGCTTTCGCTCGAGTTCCGTGGCGCCTGGCAGGCACCGGCGATGAAGACGCCATCGACCACGGTCTCGACCGGGCGCAACTTGGGGTGGATCTCGTTGAAGAAGCCATCCTTGTCGGTGGGCAGCTTGAGCACGCTGATGAGCTCGTCGTTCTGGCGCGGGACCATGGCCGTGACCAGGACCACGAGGTCGACCGGAATGTCCAGCTCGGCCCCAGCGGTGAGCTGGTCATGGACGTTGACGAGCAGGCCGCCGTCATCGCGGCGCGCCACGGTGGGCGGAGCGTCATCGGCGAACTTGAGGTAGACCGAGCCGCGCTTGCGGGACTCGGTGTACATCGTTTCGTACTTGCCGTACGTGCGCATGTCCCGGTAGAGGTGGTACTGGCGGATCCGGCTGTCGCGCGAGGACAGCTCGATCGAGGCCGCCACCGTGGCCGCGCAGCAGAAGCGGGAACAGTATTCCCGCGCCCCGGGCTGGCCGGCTGGCTGACGGCTGCCGACACAGTAGACATAGGCCACGCTGCGCACCGGACGACCGGCGTGCATCACGGCACCGTCGGCTCCGTCGATGAGCTTCTTGAACTCCGGCAGGGTCATGACACCGTCGATGCCGTAGCCGTACTCCCCGATCTCGGGCGTATAGGTGTCGACACCGGTGGTGACCACGATCGAGCCGACCTCCACGGTGAGCTGATCGGGGTCGGCACCGCCGATGCGGATACCGACCTGGTAGTTGCCGAAGGTGCCGGCCTTGCTGACCATCTCGGCCTCGGTGAAGACACGGATGGCGGGGCGTTGCCGGACGGCCTCGATGAGCTCAGCCACCAGGTGGTGTCCATCCTTGCCGTTGGGGTACATGGCCCCGAAGCTCCCGACCCAGCCGCCCAGCTCGGGCTGACGTTCGACGAGGAACACCCCGAGGCCGATGTCGGCCAGGCCGATGGCCGCGCGCAGTCCGGCCACGCCACCGCCGATGACCAGCGTGCGCGGCGTGGTCTCGACGACCACGGGCTCCAGGGGCTCGGTCAGGAGCGTTCGGGCGATCCCGGCCCGAACGAGGTGGATGGCCTTGTCGGTCGTGCCCTGGGCATCGTCGGAGTGGATCCACGAGGCCTGCTCGCGGACGTTCACCTGGGTGTACTCGTAGGGGTTCAGGCCGGCTCGCTTGGCGACACCGCGGAAGGTGGTGACATGGAGCTTGGGCGAGCACGAGGCCACGACCAGCCCGTCGAGTCTCTGCTCATCGATATCGCGTTCCATGTCCTGTTGGCCCGCGTCGGAACAGGCGAACGTCATCTGGCGCGCCACGACCACGCCCGGTTCGGCTTGAGCGGCCGCCACCACCTGGTCGACGTCGACGTAGTCGGAGATGTTGCCGCCGCAGTGGCAGACGTAGACGCCGATGCGTCGTTGCTCGTCGGTCATGACGCCACCTCCTCTCGCTCCAGGAAGGCCGCGACTTGGGCCACCGTCGACCCGGCGTGGAGGATCGAGTCGGCGATGTCCTTGACACCGGATGCGGCGCCGGCCACATAGACGCCGGGGATGTTGGTCTGGCCGGGGTCGGTGTCCTCGTTGGGCTCCGCTACATAGCGGTACTCGTCGAGCGAGAGGCTGCCCTCGGGGAACAGCGCCGAGGCATCACTGTTGGGCTGGACGCCGACCGCGAGCACGACCAGGTCGTACTCGGCCTCGACCAGCGCGCCGCCGTTCTCGATGTCCTCGTAGCGGAGCACGAGGTCACCGTTGTCCGTCTCGGTGATCTTGGCCACGCGACCCTTGACGTAGTTCGCACCCATGGCCTTGGCCTGCTCGTAGAACTCGTCGTAGCGCTTGCCGGCCGCGCGCATGTCCATGTAGTGGACCGTCACGTCGGCGATGGGCAGGGCGCCCATGATCAGCTGGTTCTGCTTGATGGAGTACATGCAGCAGAAGCGCGAGCACAGCGGGTTGCCCACGGTCTCGTCACGTGAGCCCGTGCACATCACGTAGGCGATGCGCTCGGGCACCTTGCCGTCTCCGGGTCGGAGGATGGTGTTGAACGGCCGCGTCGGTGCGAGCAGCCGGTCCATCTGCATGCCGGTGATGACGTTCTTGAAGGTGCCGTAGCCGTACTCCGGCTTGAGGTCCGCGGCGAAGAGCTTGAAGCCGGTGGCCACCACGACGGCTCCGACCTCGACCGTGCTGGTCTGGTCCTGGGCGCGCAGGTCGATGCAGTCCTCGACCGGGCAGGCCGCGACACACTCGCCGCACTCCGAGCAGACGCCGCAGTCGAGACAGAGACCGGCGCCGTAGCGTGCCTCGGCCTCGGACATGGGCAGCTCCACCTCGCTGAAGTCGGCGGGGGCGGGGCTGATGACCTCGCTGGCGGCCGCTGGCCGTGCCTCTCGGTAGGCCTGCTGACGCGCCAGCACCTCGCCCTTGTCGACCGCGGGCAGACGCAGGTCGAAGCCTTCCAGCGTCCGATCCTGGACCCAGCGGTCGATCATGAAGGCGGCTCGCTGGCCCTGGCCGGTGGCGCGGGTGATGTCCGAGGCCCCCGAGACGACGTCGCCGGCGGCGAAGAGCCACGGCACTGCGGTCTGCAGCGTGCGCTCGTCCGCCTCGATCGCCCCACTTGCGCTGGTCTCGACCCGTTCGGCGAAAGCGGCCGTGTCGGGCGACATGCCGATGGCGGTGATGACGACGTCGCAGTCGAGGTCGAAGTCGCTGCCCGGCAGCGGCTGCGGGCGCCGCCGGCCCGAGGCGTCCGGCTGCCCGGGTGCCATCTTCGTACAGCGCAGCGCACGCACCGCGCCCGGCGCCATCGGAGAGCACCTCCAGTGGTGCCGCGTGGAAGACGAAGCCGACCCCTTCTTTCTCGGTATCGTCGGCCTCGACGTGGTGTGCGGGCATCTCGTCGCGGCTGCGTCGGTAGACCACCCTGACCTCGCTGGCGCCCAGTCGCCGGGCGGTGCGGGCAGTGTCCATGGCCACGTTGCCACCGCCGATGACGAGGACCCGGCGACCGCCGAGGTCGACGTCCCCACCGAGCTTCACCGAGCGCAGGAACCCCGTCCCGCTGAGGACGCCCTCGAGCTCATCGCCGGGCACGCCGAGACGCGTCGAGAGCGGTGTGCCGGTCGCGACCAGGACGACCTCGTAGCCGTCGTCGTGGAGCGCCGAGAGGTCCTCGACCGCGGCGTCCACCTCGATCTCGACGCCCAGGGCGGTGACGTTGGCGATGTCGCGCTCGACGACGGCGGTGGGCAGCCGGTACTCGGGGATGGCCAGGCGCAGGAAGCCGCCCGCCTCGGGCGCGGCTTCGAAGATCTTCACGGCGTAGCCCTTGCGCGCCAGCTGCCAGGCGGCCGTCAGGCCGGCCGGTCCCGAGCCGACGATCGCGACGCGATGTCCATTCGGTTCGGCCACGCTGATGCCGGGTCCGTCGTCGTGGGCGTAGTGCTCGTCGGCGACGAAGCGCTTGAGACGCCGGATGGGGATGGGGCCCTCGAGTTCGGCCCGCGAGCAGTCGACTTCGCAGGGCGCGTAGCAGGCACGTCCGAGCGTGCCGACCAGCGGTGTGGCCTCGAGCACGAGTTGGAAGGCCTTCTCGTACTCGCCGCTCCGGACGAGCGAGACGTAGCCGTGAGCCTGGATGCCGGCAGGGCAGGTGAAGGAACAGGGGGACGAGCCGGCCCGCTCGATGACCGCCTTCTTGGGCACGGCCTGCGGGAAGGCGATGTAGGCGGCGTGGCGCGCCACCAGTGTCGGCGTTGAACTGATCGGGCACCGAGACCGTGCAGGCCGTCTCGCACTTCTGGCAGCCGGTGCAGGCGGCTTCGTCGACGAACCGTGCCTTCTGCTTGATGGTGGCACCGAAGTGACCGTCGGCCAGACGTTCGATGCCGTCGACCTCGGTGTAGGTCATGGTCGTGACGTTGGGGTGGTGGATCGAGGCCGCCATCTTCGGCGTGGAGATGCAGCTGGCGCAGTCAAGGGTCGGGAAGACCTTGCTCAGCAGGATCATCTTGCCGCCCACGCTGGCTTCCTTCTCCACCAGCAGCACGCGGTAGCCCATGTCTCCCAGCTTGAGCGCGGATTCCATCCCGCCGATGCCGGCGCCGACGACGAGGACGTCGTAGTCGGTCACGACACCACCTCCCGCGGAGTCCATCGCGGCCAGCGCCTGGCTGAACTGCTGGACATGCCTGGTGAAGGGTTCGGCGCAGACCGAGCAGATGGCGGCCATCCGCAGCCGGGAGGGACTCGTGGCCGCCCGCTGTCAGCATCTCCTGGGCGCGCGCCACGATCCGCGAGGCGCGCTTGGAACAATCGGGCAGGTAGGCGCACTCGTCGCCATCCGAGGCGATGAAGACGCCATCGAAGCCTTCTTCGATGGCGTGGCTGATCCAGCTTGGGCGGATGCCGCTGGTGCAGGGCAGGCTGATGACCATGACGCCCGGGGAGTAGGACATGTGTGAGCTCCCGGCCAGGTCGATGCCCGGGTCGGAGATGTTGTTGGTCGAGAACACGAGGATGCGCGGGACGCCCGTGTCGGTCAGCCTCTCTGGGCTTCTCCGGTGCGAGGGTGCTCATCGTGGCCTGCCTTTCCTGCCGGTGAGCGACGTGTGGCGGGGCGCTACTTCTGGCGCACCACGAAGGTCCGCTCGTAGCCCTCAGCCGGAAGCGTGCCCAGGTAGGTGTGGCCCATCTTGGCCGACCAGGCACTGACATCGGTCTTGGTGGCCGGGTCGGTCGACCAGAGCTCGATGGTCTCGCCGACCGCGATGGAGGGCATGGTCTTCTTGGCCTCGAGAAGAGGGCCCGGGCAGGCGCTGCCGCGGGCATCGACGACCTTGGCGGCCGTGATCTCGCCGAGCTCGCTATCGCTGAGTGGGGTCGTGCTGGTGGTCATGGGAGCCGTCTCCTGTTGCTTGATCCGGAACGCTTGGCCCGGGCGGATGCCCGGCACGCTGTGGCCGGTGGTGGGCCTGGTCGGTGTACTCGTGATCGATGGGCCGTACGCGAACTCCTCAGTTGATGTGCAACACGTCGATGGATGTCGATCGGACCTAGATGAACAGGATCTGGCCGTCGTCGGCAGCGGCCAGGAAGGCCGCGATGCCACCTGCCTCATCGACGAGCGGGTCGAGCGCTGCGGCGTCAAGTCCCAGGGTTGCCAGGGACCCGGCGCAGGCGCGGATGGAGACCTCACCCAGTTCCTTGGCCTGGCGGAACGTCTCGAGCCAGGGGATCTCGCCGACGTGCTCGACCGGCTCGTTCCAGCGTGGCCGGGATGCGTCATAGGCCAGGCCGTGTTCGTTGCCGATGCGGTCGGCCCGGAACGCGTCGAGGGCCCAGTACATCAGCAGGATGTTCACTGACATGCCCATGGCGGCAGCGCCGGCGGCGATGGTGGCTGCGGCGTGGAGCTTGTCGTCCGTGCCGGAGAAGAGGACGACCGAAAGCTTGTCGCTCATGAGTGTTCTCGCTTGCTGCTGGTGACGACTTCTGGCCGCGACGCGCTGGCGGCAGCAGCGAGGTCTCCCATGCGCGACAGCCGTCGCACCAGCACCTCCCGCATCAGCCCACAAGCCGCGAGGATCTGGGGGTCGGCCACCATGTAGCGGTGGTTACGGCCGTCGCGGACCGATTCGACGAGGCCGGCGCGCCGCATGGCCCCGAGGTGTTGCGAAGTAGCCGCCTGGCCTAGACCGAGCTCGTCGGCGAGCTCGTTGACCTCGTGAGGGCGCTCGCCCAGCAGGTGAAGGATGCGAAGTCGATGCCTGCTCGCGAGCGACCGCAGCAACGACGCCTGCAGGTCCTCGATGTCGGCCATCGGGCTTGTCACCGTCGTGCCTCCTTCTCGTTGATCGCGCCCTGCGTCATGGAGGTGGCCTGTCGTCCTGACGCTATTCGTCTGAGGCGAATATATGTTTAGACCATATATTAGCCATGAGCCGTTGGTCACCATCGGTGGAGCCATGCGGCTCCGTTGTCGGGCTGCCCGGGCCGAAGCTCGGCAATTCGCATTACACTTGCGCCCACCGGCGCCCGGCATTCCCGCCGTCGCGCGCCAGCTCATCATTTCTGACGATCGGGGTTCCTGGATGAGGATTGCCACCGTTAAGGAGACCGCGCCTAATGAACGGCGGGTCGCCCTCGTGCCTGAGGCCATCGGCAAACTGACTGCCGCTGGGCACGAGGTTCTGGTACAGGCCGGCGCCGGAGAGGGCGCGTCGATCCCGGACACGGACTTCTCCGCGGCCGGGGCCAAGGTCGTGGCAGAGGACGCGCTCTACGCGCAGGCCGACGTGGTCCTGCGCGTGCAGAAGCCCACGCCCGAGGAGATCGGCAAGCTGCGTAAGGGGCAGGTCGTCCTGGGCCTGCTGCAGCCGCTCATCGACCCGCAGAACTCGCAGGCGCTGGCCAACGCCGGCGTCACCGCCATCAGCCTCGATACCTTGCCGCGGACGCTCTCACGCGCGCAGACGATGGATGCGCTGTCGTCCCAGGCCAACGTCGGCGGCTACAAGGCCGTGATCATGGCCGCGGATGCCTACGGTCGCTACTTCCCGCTGCTGACCACGGCTGCCGGCACGGCCAAGCCGGCCAACGTGCTCATCCTGGGCATCGGTGTGGCCGGTCTGCAGGCCATCGCCACGGCCAAGCGCCTGGGCGCGGTGGTGAAGGCATACGACGTGCGCTCGGAGACGAGGGAGCAGGCCCGATCGCTCGGCGCCCAGTTCCTCACCCTCGAGTCGGTGGCCGACGCCACGGGCGAGGGCGGCTACGCCCGTGAGCTGACCGAAGACGAGAAGGCCGCGCAGCAGGCCGAGCTCAACCAGCACATCAGTTCGATGGACGTGGTCATCACCACGGCCCAGGTCCCCGGCCGCCGACCGCCGTTGCTGGTCACCGCCGAGGCGGTTCGTAATATGAAGGCGGGTTCGGTCATCGTGGACATGGCCGCCAGCGCGCTCGGCGGCAACGTCGAGCTCTCCGTTCCGGACGACACCATCGTGACCGACAACGGCGTGACCATCATCGCGCCGACCAACCTGCCAGCCACCATGCCCGGCGGCGCGAGCGGCTTCTACGCCCGCAACATCAGCGCCCTGCTGACGCACTTCATCAAGGATGGGGAGATGACGTTCGACTTCGAGGACGAGATCACCGAAGGCACGGTCATCACGCACGACGGCAAGGTCGTGCATGAGACCACGGCCAAGTTGCTTTCCGAAGGCGGTGCCGCATGAGTGGTGAGATCAGCCTTCTTGGCTCGCTGGTCATCTTCATCCTGGCCGTCCTGGTCGGCTTCGAGGTCATCAGCAAGGTCCCCGCGACCCTGCACACCCCGCTCATGTCCGGTGCCAACTCCATCCACGGCATCGTGCTCATCGGCGGCATGATCATCGCCGCCGAGGCAGACGAAATCCTGGGCTACACGCTAGCCCTCGTGGCCGTCCTCTTCGGCGCCATGAACGTGGTCGGTGGCTATGTCGTGACCGACCGCATGCTGCAGATGTTCAGGAAGAAGCCCACCGCCCCCAAGGCCGACGGTAAGGAGGCCTAGGGGTGGATCAGGCAACACTCAGCACGCTCTTCATCCTCATCGGGGCCCTGGCCGCAGGCAGCTTCGTCATCGGCTTGCACTTCATGAACAGCCCCGCCACAGCGCGCAACGGCAACCTCATCTCGGCGGGCGGCATGACCGTGGCCGTGGCGGCCACCTTCGCCTACCTGTTGCTGCGCGACTGCCATCACCAGAGCTGCGCCGTCGGCGGCCTCTCCACCGAGGGGCTGGTCATCATCATCGGCGGCTTCATGATCGGTGGCGCCGCCGGCCTGTACCTGGCCCTGCGCGTGGCCATGACGGCCATGCCCCAGCTTGTCTCGCTGTTCAACGCGGTCGGCGGCGGCGCAGCTGCCCTGGTCGCGATCTTCGACTATCTCAAGATCGTCGGCACGCCCGACGAGTCGATCTCGACCACGATCTTCGTCATCCTGGGCGTGCTCATCGGCTCCATCACCTTCACCGGCTCGCTCATCGCCTCGGGCAAGCTGCAGGGCCTGATCAGGGGTCAGCCCATCGCGGTGCCCGGCGGCGTGTACACCACCATGGCGCTCGGACTGGTGGCGCTGGTGACCACCATCTTGCTCATCCTCGGCGCCGGCGAGTCGCCCATCCTGGAGCTCGGCAGCGAGGTCAAGACGGTCCTGCTGCTGGTCCTGCTGGGTGCGTCGCTGACCTTCGGCGTGACCATGGTGCTGCCCATCGGCGGCGCCGACATGCCGGTCGTCATCAGCCTCCTCAACTCCTTCACCGGTACAGCCGCGGCCATGTCAGGCTTCGTGCTCGAGTCCCCGCTGCTCATCATCGCCGGCGCCCTCGTGGGTGCGGCCGGCGGCATCCTCACCAAGCTCATGGCCGACGCCATGAACCGTTCGCTGCTGAACATCATGGTCGGCGGCTTCGGTGGCGCTGAGGGTACCCAGGCCGATCCTGCCGCGTCCGGTGGCACGGTCCGCGAGGTCGGCGTGGACGACGCCGCCATCCAGCTGGCCTATGCCGAGAACGTCATCATCGTGCCCGGCTATGGCCTGGCGGTGGCGCAGGCGCAGCACGCCTGCCGCGAGCTGGGCGACGTGCTCGAGGAGCGCGGCGTCAACGTGGTCTATGCCATCCACCCGGTGGCCGGCCGCATGCCGGGTCACATGAATGTGCTGCTGGCGGAGGCCAACGTGCCCTACCCGCAGCTCAAGGAGATGGAGGACGTCAACCCCGAGTTCAACCGCTGCGACGTGGCCCTGGTCATCGGTGCCAACGACGTGACCAACCCGATCGCCCGAACCGATCCGTCCTCGCCCATCTACGGCATGCCCATCCTCGACGTCGACCATGCCAAGTCCATCATCGTCATCAAGCGTTCGATGGGCCGCGGCTACGCCGGCATCGACAACAGCCTCTACACCGATCCCAAGACGGGCATGCTCTTCAGCGATGCCAAGGCCGGCCTGGAGAACCTCATCGCGGCGGTCAAGGAGCTGTAAGCCCGGCGGCGGGGTCAGCCGCCTTCCGTCATCCCTCGTCCGCCCAGAGGCCCTTGATCAGCAGATCGAGGGCCTCGTCGGTCGCCGCCTCGGCGCGCGCCCGATCGAACATGGCCACTCCCGTGGCCAGGGCCGCGATGCCATGGACGGTCGCCCACAGCGCATCGGCCGCCACACTGCCGCGAGCCGACAGGCTTCGACCCGCCGGCGATCCGGCCGCGAGCTCGGCCAGTGTGCCGAGCGACTCGATACGTGCGCCGGTCTCCTCGGGGCCATGCGCCAACAGGAAGTCCGGGCGCTGCACGAACATGAGGCGGTACTGGGACGGGTGCTGCAGGGCGAACTGGACGTAGGTCCGACCCATCCGGCCGATCCGCTGCTGAGCGGACCCCGGCGCGGCGATGGCCGCCGCCATGGCCGCGCGGAACTCGCCGAAGGCCTCGTCGAGCAAGGCGAACAGCAGCGCGTCGCGATCCTCGAAGTACAGGTAGATCGTGGTCGCCGTATACCCGATGCGCTCGGCGATGGCCCGCATGGTGACGGCTTCCGAACCACCTTCCTCGAGGAGTGAGCGCGCCGCGTCCATGATGCGCGAGCGCATCTCTACGCGGCTTCGTGCGCGCCGCGCCCTGGAGGCAGCCCTGACACGGCCATCGCGTGTCGGGGCCGGGGCATCGCCCTGGGCCGACGCCCGACCGGCTGGTGCCATCAGCTCACCGGAGCACCGCCCTCGCGCCGGGCGGCGAACCAGTCGACCGTGGCCTTGACGGCCTCGTCGAGCTGCGTGGCCGGCTGAGGACCGAACGTGGCCTGGAAGCGGGCGTCGCTGCTGACGAATGGTGTTTCCCACTGGTACGCCACCCCGGCGACCTCGCGCGCCATGGGTGAGAACAGGCCCACGGCCCGGAGCATCCAACGTGGGTTGGCGCTGACTCCCAGGGACTGTCCCAGCGCGCGCGAGACGGCGGCCACGAACTCGCGCCCGCTCGGTGCGCCGCTGGAGGGAAGATGCCAGACCTTGCCCATCGAATCGTCGGACAGTCCGAGCGTGACGAGACCGCGGGCGATGTCCGGGAGGAACGCCACGCTGTGCGGCTGGTCGACACGCCCGAGCCAGGGCACGCGCCTGCCCTGCACCGCCGCATCGAAGAGCCGCTCGCCGAGGGAAGAGCCGACCCCACCGGGGCCGAAGTAGTCCGACGATCGACCGATGGCGACGCGGACATCGCCGGCACGGTCCGCAGCCAGCAACTCCTCCGCCAGCTCACGTCTCAGGCGGCCCTTCTTGTCGGTCGCGCGCTGCGGGCTGTCCTCGGTCATGACTCCGGCGTCAGGGCCGTACATGTAGAGATTGTCGGCAAAGACGATGCTTGCCCCCGCCGGCCCCGCAGCCGCGATCACGTTGCGACACAGGACCGGAAAGACGTCGCCCCAGCGAGGGTAGGGCGGGTTGGCGGCGTGGTACACGACGCGGGCCCCAGCCACGGCGGCCCGCGCCTGCGCGACGTCGGTCAGGTCGGCGGCCATCGACTCGACATCCGGACCGAGACGGACATCGGCCCGCCGCGTGACCGCGCGTACCGGCAGTTGCCGTGCTCGCAGCTCGCGTACGAGGGCACCGCCGGTGCCGCCTGCGGCACCGAGAACGACATGCAGTCCTGAGTCCATCTGTCTGCCTAGCACTCCGCGGGGGGGTGTAGTTAACATCGTTAAGTAAACCATCGCCGTTCATAGCTGTCAACGCGGGCTGGACCGTACGTCGGCACCGTGGGTGGATCCGGCGGTCGTGCGATCGCCGACCAGCCGTGCCCGGCCGGCCCGATCGTGCGCGGACCCCGACCGGCGAGCGGAGCCGTTGGGCTCGCTTATCGACGGTAGCGTTCCGCCGCGGTCGCGTGCTGCTGGGCCACCCAGGCGCGCAGCTCGTCGGGCTCCAACACCTCCGCGTCAGGGCCCCAGCCCAGGATCCACGAGCGGATCTCGAGCAGGCCGGAGACGCGCGCGCGCCACAGCAACGAGCCGTCGTCCTCGAGCTCCTCGGCCTGGCTCGGATGCCAGCGGGTCTCGTGAACACGCTGCGTGACATCCGGGGAGAAGCGGATGACGATCTCCGCCGGCTCGGCGTCGCTGATAACGTCCCACGCGGCCAACATCTCCTTGGCTACCGAGGCCCCGGGTGCCTCGAACGACTCCGGCGTGACCGACACCGAGCGGATGCGTTCGAGCTTGAAGGTGCGACGGTCAGCTCGCTCCTCGTCCCAGCCGATCACGTAAAGCGCACGGGTCGCTGCGGAGGGTTCGATGGCATAGGGATGGAGCCACACCCGACGATTGGGCCGGCTCGGGTCGTACACGCCCGACTCGTACTCCAGCTCTACCACCCGCCGCTCGGCGAGCGCCACCGTCAGCCCGCGCAGCACGCGTGTGAAGTCTTCGTCCGGTGGAGTGTCGGCGAAGGCATCGGCCGTCTCGTGAAGCTGCTCGGCGATGACCGGCGGCAGCACCTGGGCCAGCTTCACGAAGACGCCGATGATCTCGGTGTCCAGCTCGTCGGTGGCCTTGGTCAACAGGCGCGCCGCGAGGTAGAACGCCATGGCCTCGTGCAGCGTCAGCGCCAGCGGGGGCAGGAAGGCGTCGTCGGCCAGGCCGTAGCGGCCCTTGTCATTCCAGATGGGCAGACCGCCATCGAGGTCCATGCCGTCGAGGTCGCGATAGATCGTGCGCTTGGAAACGCCGATCTGGTCGGCCAGTGCCTGGGCGGAGATGCCAGCTTCGCCGTGGGCGCGCAGCACCGTGGCGATCTTCAGGTAGCGGGCGGCGCGGTCCCACTTGGTCCCGCCGCGCTCGACGAACGTGTTCATGGTGCCCCCGACTCTAGCGCGGGGCTCGCGGCTACATCCGGGCTCGTGTCCGCCGTCGGAGCCATGACATCGACCGGCTGATCTCGGTCGACGGCCTCCAGGCGGCCCTGGAGCACGACTCGTGCCCCGTCGGCGTCCCAGGGCGTCTCCGCGCGCGAGCCGGAGACTTCGACCGAGGCCAGGCCCAGCTCGCCATCGGCGAAGACCCACCAGTCCATCTCGCCGCGCCAGCGAGAGATGGCGTCAGCCGGGGCCGACGAACTGCCGAAGAGCAGCCAGCGCAGCGGCAGGAACGTGTCCAGCGCGGCCGGCCCGTCGATGAACGTGCGGCAATGGCGCGCTCGAGCGCCCTCGATATGCTCGAGGCCGAGGTCTTCGGCCACGATCGCGCCGCGCGGCGCGTCGGCGATCGACTGAGGCGGCCCATCCATGGTCAGGGCCTCTTCGCCGATCATGCCGAAGGGGTCCGGTGCCACCGCACGCCAGTTGGTGCCGGGCGCGTGCGGGTCGTCGCTCTGGTCGGTCAGCCAGGCCAGGGGACCCGTGCGCAGGTAGGCCCCGACGCCAGCTCCGTCGGGACCGCTCCATGAGCCGCCCCACGACTCGTCCTGACCGCCGCGCTGGCCCTCGAGCCGGGCCCGTCCGCGCTCCACGTTGTCGAGGCTCGACTTGGCCTCGATGGTGACGACGGCGTTGGCGCCGAGGTCGATGGGCTCATCGCAGAAGGGCGGCTCGAGGTCCGGGTCGGTGGGGCCGAAGCGTGAGCTCGACGGCTCCACCTCTCGGAGCCCACGGTCGTTGATGGCGGCGACCAGCACGAACGCCATGCCGACCACGATGGTGAGCAGCACGGCCAATGCGGTCGTGGCCAGGGACGATCGCCGTACCAGCGGCTCCGCGCCGGACCTCCGGTGGACCCACCCGGCCACGCTGAACCAGGACATCGAGAAGAGCGCGAGCAGGCCGGCATAGGCGGCTTCGAACGAGGGTACGAGGCTCTGCGGCCCATCGGCGGTAAGTGTCGCGACCGTGCCGTAGAGGACCGGGATGCCGAACAGCAGCGCGGCCAGCCAGACCCACACCAGGAACAGCCGATGCCGATGCGTCCGGCCCACGGCCGGCCACACGAACCCGGCGTCGGCGATGAGCACAGGCGCGAAGCAGGCCAGCATGACCACGATGTCGATGGGTCCGCCGGGTCGGTACGTCGTGGCCACCGCCACCGCCGTGGCCGCCCACAGGACGGTGAGGATCGCCGCCAGCAGGCGCATGAGGCGGCGGTCGGCCGCGTGTCCGTCCATCGGGACGGCAGCATACCGCTCGGGAGCGCCCGGTATCGCGGTTCACCTCGCACGGAGCGCCACCTGCCCGTACCATCGCGCCTATGCCGCGCATCTATCGCGAGACCGTCACCACCCCGGCCGCGGCCGGCGCCAACACCGTGTCGCGCCCGCCCTTCGTAAGCCTGCTCAGCGACTTCGGCGCGCGCGACCCTTCGGCCGGCATCATGCGTGCGGTGGTCGCGGCCATCTGCCCCCAGGCCATCGTCGTCGACATCGCCCACGGGATCGACAAGTTCGCCATCCGCGACGGTGCGCTGCTGCTGTGGAGTGCCGTGCCCTATCTGCCCATCGGTGCTCACGTGGCCGTGGTCGATCCGGGGGTCGGCACGGCCCGCAAGGGCATCGCGCTCCAGACATCCCGGGGCGACCATCTGGTGGGGCCGGACAACGGTCTGCTCATGCCGGCCGCGGCTCGGCTCGGTGGCATCACCCATGCCCACCTGCTGGAGGATCCCCGCTACGCCTTGCCGGAGGTCTCAAGCTCCTTTCACGGTCGCGACCTCTTCGCGCCAGCCGGCGCCCATCTCGCCGCCGGCGTACCCATCGACGAGCTGGGTCGGGCGGTCGACCCGCGGCGCCTGCTCGAGCTCGAATGGCCCAGCCCGGACATCCGGCACGGCCGACTCCGTGCACAGGCCATCTACATCGACACTTTCGGCAACGTCAAGCTTTCCGCCCTGGCCGACGACATCGAGGCAGCTCTACCCGGCCTGCGCTTCGGTGAGCGTCTGCTGCTGCGCCTGGGCGCCGGGTCCAACGTGCGCGAGGTCCTTTCATCGTGGGTCCGCACGTTCGGTGACGTGGCCGAAGGCTCGACCCTGCTCACGGCCAATTCGTACGGCCGGGTGAGCCTGGCCGTGCACCAGGGCTCAGCCGCTGCCGAGCTGGGCGTGACCCGCGATTCTGTCCTGGAGGTGGTCCGCCCTGCGCCGCCACCGCCCTCGACGCCAGCGCAGAGGATGCCGCCGCCTCCGCGGGGTAACCCTCGGCCACGCCCGCCGGCGCCCCCGCCTCCAGGTCCCCGGCGCTAGGACAGCCTGGGCCTCGCTACTCGTCCACGGGCGTGCGCGGCGGGACGACGTCGGCCGCCAGCGCCCGGCCCTCGACGGCCGTGCTGATGCGGTCGCGCCCCGCTCGCTTGGCCGCGTAGAGTGCCCGGTCGGCCGACTGCAGCAGGTGATCGACGTCATCCGCGTCGTCGGGATAGGTGGCCACGCCTACGGAGCAGCGCATGCCGGCCGCCCGCGAGCCACTCCCGTGCACACCGCGGATGGCGCTGCGCACGCGGTCGGCCACATCGATCGCTTCACCCAGGTCGGTCCGCGGCAGGATGAGACAGAACTCGTCGCCGCCGTAGCGGTAGATACGATCGCTCTTGCGACAGGCGTCGCGCACGGCCTCGGCGATGCCCCGGAGCAGGGCGTTGCCGGCCTCGTGCCCGCGCCGGTCGTTGTAGGCCTTGAAGTCGTCGAGGTCGACCATCAGCAACGCGAACGCGTCGGCACGGCGGATGGCAGCCGCGAGGTCGCCGCGGAAGGTGCCGTGGTTGCGCAGCCCGGTCAGCGCGTCGGTCTGAGCCTGCAACTGCACCGCCCGGTGCGCGAGCGCGTTCTGGAGCGCGATGGAGACGTGGGCGGCGAACAGGCGCACCACGTCGAACTCGCGCGCCTCGAAGCGTGTCCCCTCGCCCAGCCGCTTGAGGTAGAGGATGCCCAGCACGCGTTCCTGGCCCCGCAGCGGGGCCAGGATGAGGGCGGCCTCCCTGTCGTCGTTGCCCACATGGCTGACGTTGCGGGCCTCGCCGCTGCTCAACACCTCTGAGGCGACCCAGCCGCTGTCGGGTAGCGGTTGGGCCATGAACGCATCGGCACCGACACCCCGCGCCAGCAACGGGTCGAGCACGTGCTCGACCGGCTCATGCAGGTAGATCCCGAGCGTGTCCACGGGGATGAGGCGGGCGAGGCTTTCGGCGATCTCGGAGACGATGGCTGTGGGGTCCAGGTTGGTGAGGATGCGCTCGGTGACACGCAACAGCTCGCGCTGGCTGCGCAGCTGCCGGTCGAGCATCTCCTCCTGCGCGCGTAGCCGTTGTGCGATGTCGGCGTTGGCCATGGCCTGGGCCGCGATCGAGGCGTAGATGCTGAGGTAGCGCAGGTCTTCGGGCGCGAAGCGGTCGAGCCCGAGCTTGGCCAGCAGGATCACCCCGATGGTCTCGTCCTCGTAGACCATGGGGGCCACCAGCAGCGACTCGGGCAGGTCTTCCTCTGTGCCCGGCACGTGCGAGCCGCGCGGGTCCGCGGCCGCGTCGGGCAGGTACTGCGCGACACCATGTTGGGCGACCCAGCCGGTGATGCCTTCGCCCACCCTGAGGCGCAGCTGATCGTCGGCTTCGTCGGTGTACGTACTCACCTCGCCACGCCAGGCCACGGGTACGAGATCACGGCCGTGGACGCGGTAGACGCGCACGTTGTGGTATTCGATGAGCTGGCGCAGCTCGAGGCAGATGGCGCTGCCGATCTCGGCCACCGTGTTGAGGTGGTTCAGGCGTACGCCGAGCTTGGCGATGGACTCGATCTGGGCCTCCCAGTCGGCTGCGCGCCGGGCCCGGCCATCGCTGGCCAGGGAACCCTCGACTGCCGACTCGAACGACGTGAAGCCGGCGGGCCCTGCTTCGGCGGCCAGCATGAAGGCTCGCAGGTCATCCACGAGGAAGCGACGATCCCCGCGCTCGTTGACGCGCAGGCAGCGCACCCGTCCCTGATCGGCCCAGGCCCGGAGGGTGTTGGGGTGGACGCCGAGCAGGCGGGCGGCCTTGGTGATGGGCAGCGAAGCGGCGGTAGGGGTCATCGTCATGGCGGCAGTCCCGTCCGGAGCGGTCCCGTCCGGGTGCCCGAATGCTGCTAGAACCTCACAACTCCTCATATGGGAGTTCCGTACCCCAGCGGGGGGCCCGCTGGTGCGGTCAGTCGCGCCGGAGCAGGCGCGCGAGCAGCAGGGTCACCAGGGCCGTCGCGAGCCCCAGCCCGATCACCGCCGCGAGGATGAGCAGCGGGTTGCCTACCAGGCCCGGCCCGACGCCGTCCGAGCGCGGATCGACCGCCTCCAACAGCTCCGTCGGTACGAACGACGGATCGGCCCCCAGCATGGCGGTCGGGAGCGCCAGCAGGACCAGTGTCAGGAGCACGGCCGTCGTGGTCCGACGACCCCACCCAGGTGGGATCTTCACGGTCCGAGGAGGAGCAGGATAGCCCCGCCCACCAGCAGCACCGGCGCCGCTACCAGCAGGCCCGTCGCGGCCAGCAGTCCCTTGCGACGGTCGCCGGCCAGCACGCGCATGGCTTCGTCGAGCTCGAGCGTGGTGAGGACCAGCGGACGGCCCAGGCCCGGCCCCAGCACGACGGCGCCGCCGGGGACGATGCGGGGTACGCCGCCGACGGTGGCATGGTCGACCGACGAGACCTGCTCGATGCGCAGACGCACCGGCGTCTCGGGGGCGAGTTCCGGCAGCGGCCCCGTCAGCGAGTCCTCGGTCAGGTCCGACGCGATCCCTTCCGATTCGCGGGGCACGACGACGAGCCCGTCACCGAGAGCCTCGATGTCGATGGCCACCTGGGCGCCGGCTTCGACCACCCGGAACGGTACTGCCTGGCGCTCGTCGTCGAACGTCTGCCAGCCGCCTCGGCCGCGACGCTGCTGGAGCCGCCGACGGCGGAAGACGATGGGCTTGCCGTCCTCGTCGCCGAACTCCTCATCGCTGTCGATACGACCATGGAGCCGGACGTAGGACTGCTCCCCGGCCGCGGCCAGCTCGGCTGCCTCCGCGAGCGTCTTTCGAGGGGCAGCGGCGAGGAGTCTGCCCACGCGCCAGCTGCTGCCGCTGCGTCGAAGCAGGAGCCAGCCGCTGAGGCCTGCGGCTAGCCCGAGCACGATCAGCGTCGCGCCGGTCACCGGTGCGCCCCGGACAGACAGAGACCCGAAGGAACCTTCCACGCGACGTGGGCCGTGATGTCATCTTGGCCGTTAGTCGGTTCCTGGGCCCCTTCGGGTCGAGCCCGACGGTAGGCCTCGCCCGGCGCGGTGGTCAACGGTACCGATGGCATATGTGGTGTCGGGACGCACCGACCTGTCCACCATTCGTCCACACCGCGCTCCCGGGTGCCAGTGTGGAAAGGACACGGGGTCATCGAAGCGCGGCCCCCGTGGCCGGATCAAGCGCCGTGACCACTCCGCCGTAGCTGGTCAGGGTCAGCGTGCCGCCCATGAGCTCTGCCGCGGCGATGACGTCGCTCTGGGCCACGCGCCAGCGCACCGCCCCAGCGGGGTCGAGCGCGACGGTCTCGACCTCGCTCTGGACGATGACGTGCTCGATGCGCGACGAACCCAGCACGGCCACGACGGGCGTACCCGAGAGGTGTGACCAGAGCAGTCCGCCGGTGCGGCTGGCCAGCCCGTAGACGCGGAACCCGTACTTGACCACGAGCTGGGCCTGGGTGTCCCAGAGCAGGCCGGTCGGCTCGTCGAACACGGGCGAGGCGAAGCGAGCGGTCCAGCTCCCGAGCGGGCCTTCGATGCGCAGCTCAGCCCGGCACATCCGGGTCGGGTCGCCGCCCGCGAGCGCGACGTGATCGGTGACCGTCCCGCCCGCCTCCGAGAGGGCGAAGACGTCACCGGCCGCAGCGCTGCCGGCCCAGCGGTAGCGGGCCGCGAGACCGCCGGGGTAGCCGATGCTGGCGCGCCGGACGTCGCTCACCGATGGTCCGCGACCGGCTCCACGATCTCGGCACAGGGCGCGACCAACGCGTCGGCGAGCATCGCCAGCGTGGCCGGAGAGATGGGAAACACCGCGGTCGGCGTTCCGGCTGCGGCCCAGATCTGCTCGTAGCCGTCGAGCGCCGGATCCATGACCACGCTGATGCGTTGCTGGTGGCCGAAGGGCGGCACGCCACCGATGACGTAGCCTGTGGCCGCCTTGGCCTCCTTGGCGCTGGCGCGGCGTATCCGTGGCCGGGCTGAGACGGTGGCCAGCTTGCCGATGTCGACCCGGTCGGTGCCGCGCACCAGCGCGATGACCGGCTCGAGCACGCCGTCGTCGCGCGCCGGATCGGTCGGGGCCATGAAGACCAGGCTCTTGACGATCTGGCCCAGCTCGACGCCGATGGCGTCGGCCGCTTCCTGGGCGGTGTGGGTCGACTCGTCGAAGGTCACGATCTCGATGGTGACGCCGCGCTTGGCAGCGGCCTCGCGGACACGTTGATGGGCAGGATGGGCGTCGATGAGCATGGCCTCTCGAGTCTAGGACATCGGCCGCTGGCGGCCCGGGTGTACGATCGGGGGACAACCACACATGGGACAGGGGAGCGCCCTCGCGGCGCTGAGAGTGCGGCTCGGCCGCAGACCCTCGGAACCTGATCCGGTTCGTACCGGCGAAGGGAGTCGATGACGCCACCTCCGTCCCGACCAGACGGAGGTCCTGATTCCCATGGCCGCTC
Organism: uncultured Chloroflexia bacterium; assembly: GCA_963712745.1. Taxonomy (GTDB): domain Bacteria; phylum Chloroflexota; class Limnocylindria; order Limnocylindrales; family CSP1-4; genus JAFMJV01. Next base: position 340,558 of record CAVQJC010000017.1, read on the forward strand.
ACGCACGTGCGCTCGTCGTCGCCGACGGCGACGTCGACCAGGCGCTGCTCGCCGAGCTGGCCGCAGCCGACCCGCTCCCGCTGCTCATCGCCGCCGACGGCGGGGCTGCCCGGGTCGCCGAAGCCGGTCTCAGACCCGACCTCGTGGTCGGCGACCTCGATTCAATCGCCGCCGACGAGCGAGCCGACCTCGAAGCGGCGGGAGTCGAGCTGAGCGTGGCCGATCCGGATAAGGACGAGAGCGACATGGAGCTGTGCCTGCTGGCGGCCCTGGAGGCCGGCGCGACAGCGATCACGGTGCTCGGTGCGCTGGGCCTGGTCCGGCCCGAGCACTCGGTGGCGAACCTGCTGCTGCTGGCAGACCCCCGCTTCGATGGCATCGACCTCGTCCTGGCCGGCCGGGGTTCGCGCATCACGCGCATGGGCACGCGCGCCGGCCCTGGAGCCATCGAGATCGAGGGCGACGCGGGTGACTTCCTCTCGCTCTTCCCGCTCGACGCGACCGCCGAGGGCGTCTCCACGGTCGGCCTGCGCTTCGCCCTCGCCGAAGAGACCCTGGCCCAGGGACCGTCACGAGGCCTGTCCAACGAACTGCTCGCGCGCCGTGCGCGGGTGACCTCGCGTCGTGGCTGCCTGCTCGTGATCCACACCCGTCGGTCGATGGCCGACGCCCCACCCACAGGAGGAGCCTGAATGGACCGGACCATCATCCTGCCGTCCGTCCTCGCCGTGGCCCTGGCGGGGGCCGCTCTCATCGCGACCGCCGTGCCGGTGGCGGCAGAGGAACGGACGCTGACGCTGATGACCCACGACTCGTTCTTCCTGCCGGAGGAGGCGCTCGCCTCCTTCGAGGCCGAGCACGACGTCGAGCTCCAGCTCCTGCCGGCGGGGGACGCCGGTTCCATGGTCAACCAGGCCATCCTCACCGCCGACCGACCGCTGGCCGACGTCCTTTTCGGGGTCGACAACACGTTCCTTTCGCGCGCGCTCGAGGCCGATCTCTTCACGCCTTACACGTCCGCAGCTCTGGCCGCCGTGCCGTCCGAGCTCCGGCTCGATCCCGAGGGCCGGGTGACGCCCATCGACTACGCCGACGTCTGTCTTAACCTCGACCGGGCGGCCTTCGGCGAGGGCGGGCTGCCGGAGCCGACGACGCTCGAGGCCTTGGCCGAGCCGGCCCTGGCTGGGCAGCTGGTCGTCGAGAACCCGGCCACCTCGTCGCCCGGCCTGGCCTTCCTGCTCGCGACCGTGGCCTACTTCGGTGAGGACCCCGAGAGCGGCTGGCCGGCCTACTGGGCCGGCTTGCGTGCCAACGACGTGGTCGTGACCTCCGGCTGGGAGGAGGCCTACTACGGCCGCTTCTCCGGTGGCGCAGGCGAGGGCGACCGTGCCATCGTCGTGTCCTACGCCTCGAGCCCGGTGGCCGAGGTCATCTACGGTCCCGACCCCGAGGCTGAGGTCTCTCCCACCCTGGCGGTCGAGGCCGGCTGCTTCCGCCAGATCGAGTTCGCCGGCATCCTGCGCGGGACCGACGAACCTGAGCTAGCCGGGGCCTTCCTCGACCATCTCCTGAGCCCCCAGGTGCAAGCCGAGCTGCCGCTGGCGATGCTGGTCTACCCGGCCCGGGCCGATGTGCCCCTGCCCGAGGCGTTCGAGCAGCACGCGCTGGTGCCGCTGGCACCGCTCAGCCTTGACCCCGCGGTCATCGATGCCGGCCGTGAGGCCTGGATCAACCAGTGGACCGATATCGTCCTGCGCTGACGCGCCGCCGGGCCCTGTTGCTGGCGGCTGGGCCGCTGGCCTTCCTGGGCCTGTTCTTCCTGTGGCCGGTGGCCAACATCCTGGCCCTGGGACTGGCCCCTGCCGGGCAGCTGGCGCTGGGCCACGTGCTCGAGACCTGGGCGCGGCCCTTCGTCTTCGAGGTCGTGCTCTTCACGCTGGCGCTGGCCGGGGCGTCGACGCTGCTGACGCTGGTGCTGGGGATGCCCGCCGCCTGGGTCTTCGCCCGCTTCACCTTCCCTGGCAAACGGGTCGCACGGGCGCTGACGGTAGTGCCCTTCGTGCTCCCCACCGTGGTGGTCGGATCGGCTTTCCTGGCTCTCCTCGGTCCGCGCAGTCCGCTCAATGCGCTAGCCACCGTGCTCTTCGGCGCTGACGTGCCACAGGTGCGCCTGGACGGCTCGGTCGGCGCCATCCTCATCGCCCACGTCTTCTACAACGTGGCCGTGGTCATCCGCCTGGTCGGAGGCATGTGGGCGCACATCGATCCGCGTACCGAGGAGGCCGCGCGCATGCTGGGCGCCACGCCGTGGCGGGCCTTCCGCGAGATCACCTGGCCCCTGCTGCGCCCGGCCGCCATCTCGGCCGCCTCGATCGTCTTCCTCTTCACCGTCACCTCGTTCGGTGTGGTGCTGCTCCTGGGCGGGCCGCGCGACACCACGCTGGAGGTCGAGATCTACCGCCAGACGGCCATCCTGCTGGACCTGCCCACGGCCGCAGCACTGACCATCCTCCAGATGAGCGGCGTCTTCGTGTTGCTGCTGGTGAGCGCCCGGGCGCAGGAAGGGCTGGCCGTGCGGCAGCGGCTGCGGGCCGCGGCGGAGACCGTACGCCGGCCTCGACCCGGACGTGAACGCGTGGTGGTGACCGCTATCCTGGTGGCCACGGTGGTGTTCATGTTCGCGCCGCTGGCGGTGCTGGTGGAGCGCTCGCTGGCGGGAGCCGACGGCTATGGCCTGGCCGCCTACGGCTCGCTGCTCGAAACCGATCCGCGCATGCGCCTGACCTCCGCCCCCTGGCAGTCGGTGCTCCACTCGCTGGCCTTCGCCGCGGCCACCACGCTCATCGCCGGCACGCTCGGGCTGCTGGCCGCGACGGTGGTGGGCTACCGGCGCGGCTGGCTCGTGCGCGGGCTCGACGCGCTGGTGATGCTGCCGCTGGGCACCTCGGCGGTCATCGTCGGTTTCGGCTTCCTGGTCTCGCTGGACACGCCCCCGCTGGATCTGCGTACCTCCATCCTGCTCATCCCCATCGCCCATGCCCTCATCGCCCTGCCCTTCGTCATGCGCGCGGTCGTGCCCCTCATCCGTTCCATCGATGACCGTCTGCGCGAGGCGGCGGCGGTGCTGGGTGCCTCGCCGCGCCGCGCCTGGCTGGAGGTGGACGGGCCGATCCTGGCGCGCGGCGCCCTGGTCGGCGCGGGCTTCGCCTTCGCGGTATCGCTGGGCGAGTTCGGGGCCACACTGTTCATCGCTCGTCCCGACAGCGTCACCATCCCCGTGGCCATCTACCGGCTGCTGGGCCAGCCGGGTGCGGCCAACTTCGCCACGGCCATGGCCCTGGCGGTCGTGCTCATGGTGGTCACGGCGGCCGCAGTCCTGCTCATCGAGCGGCTCCGCGGTAGCGGTCCACAACCGTTCTAGACGAGATCGCATGCTCCACATCGAAGCTCTGGAGGCCGCCTACGAGGACGATCCGGTGCTGCGCGGCGTCGACCTCGACGTGGCCACCGGGGAGCTGCTCTGCGTGCTCGGGCCCAGCGGCGGCGGCAAGTCCACGTTGCTGCGCGTCATCTCCGGCCTGGAGGAGCCGACTCGGGGCCGTCTCACTCTAGACGGGCGTGACCTCGCCGGCGTGCCGGCCCACCAGCGCGGCGTCGGGCTGATGTTCCAGGACTATGCCCTCTTCCCGCATCGCAACGTAGCCGAGAACGTGGCGTTCGGCCTGCGCATGGCAGGCCAGGCCGATGCCGAGGCGCGAGCACGGGTGCGTGACCTGCTGGAACTGGTGGGCTTGCCCGGAGCGGGCGAGCGCCCCGTGGCGCAGCTGTCGGGCGGTGAGCAGCAGCGGGTCGCTCTGGCCCGGGCCCTGGCTCCCCGTCCACGCCTGCTCATGCTCGACGAGCCCATGGGCTCGCTCGACCGCTCGCTGCGCGAGCGGCTGCCCGAGGAACTGCGTGACATCTTCGGCGAACTGGGCCTGACCGTCATCTATGTCACCCACGACCAGGACGAGGCTCTCTCGGTCGCCGACCGGGTTGTCCTGCTGCGTGACGGGCAGGTCGTGGCCGACGACACGCCCGAGACCCTCTGGACGCACCCCCCAAGCGCCTGGGCCGCGCACTTCCTGGGCTTCCGCAATCTCGCTCCTGGCCGCCTCATCGGCGAAGCCATCGAGACGCCCTGGGGCCGCCTTCCGGCCGCGGCCGCCGGGCCGGGAGCTTCCGGCCCGACATCCCTGGGCGGGGACGCGCAGCCGACGCCGGTCACGGTCGTGCTGCGGCCGGCGGCGCTCGTGGCCGAGCCGACGGGGCCCATCAGCGGGGTGGTCGTGGCCCGTCGCTTCCGCGGCGACCACGTCCTGCTGGTGGTCGAGGTCGGGGAGGCGCCTCCGTTGCAGGTGGAGGCGCGGGAGGCGGAGCTGCCCACGGTCGGCGACGCCATCACGCTGTCCGTGCTGCCCGGTGGCGCGCATCTCATCGCGGCCGCTCCCGGCACCACGGACGCGACGTCGGCGCTACCCTCTGGCCCATGAACAACGTGACGATGCCTGCGGTCGGCGAAGCCGCCCCTGGGCTGACCCTGCCCGACGACTCCGGCACCATCCAGGACCTGGCGGCCCAGCGCGGCCGCTGGGTGGTGCTCTTCTTTTACCCCAAGGACTTCACCTCCGGCTGCACCACCGAGGTCTGCGAGTTCCGTGACCTGACCGCCGAATTCGCGGCCGCCGGTGCGACCGTCTGGTCGGTCAGCGTCCTGGACATCGAGTCGAAGGCAAGGTTCAAGGCGGAGCACAGGCTCACCTTCCCGTTGCTGGCCGATCCTGACCACGAGGTCGCCGAGCGGTACGGTGTGTGGGTCGAGAAGAAGAACTACGGCAAGGCCTACTGGGGCATCGGGCGAGCCACGTTCCTGATCGATCCCGAGGGCCGCGTCGCTCATGTCTGGCCCAAGGTCAAGGTCGATGGCCACGCGGCGGAGGTGCTCGAGACGTTGCGCACAGCCACGGCATGAGTGGCTCGCCGGGGAGTCAGGGGAGGGCCCGCGTGGGTCCGCGGACAGAAGAAGACGTCGCTCGTGGGGGGAGACGAGCGACGTCGCTTAAGAAGGATAGCGGGTCCGCTGGAAGAATCAAGTACCTCGTGGGTGTTTTTTTGGCGGGTGCTGATGGGGGCCCTGGGTGAGCTCCACGGCGGGGGTCGGCGAAGGCCCGCGGATCCGGCTGAGCGGCGACCGCCCGACGCGCCTGCTGGTCGTCACTGCTCATCCCCAGGATGCCGAGATGACGCTCGCGGGAAGCGTCGCACGCTGGGTCTCCGAGGGCACCGCGGCCCAGCTCGTTTGCTGTACCAGCGGTGACACCGGCGCCGATGAGGCCACGACCGACCCGCTGGAGCTGGCGGCCCTGCGCGAGGCTGAACAGCGCTCCGCGGCGGCTATCGTGGGTTACGAGGACGTGACCTTCCTGCACCGGCCGGACGGCGCGCTCGCCAATGACCTGGCCCTGCGTGAGCAGCTCGTGCGCATCATCCGGTCCTTCCGCCCCGATGCGGTGGCCGGGTTCGACCCGCGCGTCGTCATCCATCCACGGGGCTTCGTCAACCATGTCGACCACCGCGCTGCCGGCGCAGCCGCCATCGACGCGGTCTACCCCGCTGCCGGGGCGGCCATGGCCTTCCCGCACCTGCTACGTGCTGAAGGGCTGAAGCCCCATCACGTCGATCGGCTCTACCTCTTCTGGGCCGAGCGGCCGGACACGGCCGTCGACATCAGCGCCACCCTCGAGGTCAAGCTACAGGCATTGGGGAGTCACGCCAGCCAGCGCGGGCGCTCCGGCCGACCCACCGAGGGCATCCGTGACTGGGCCCGAAGCGAGGGCGGGGCTGCCGGGGTCGAAGCTGCCGAGACCTTCGCCGTCATCGACCTGCGCTGACGGCGGCGCCTCCTATCCGGGCAGACTGCCCAGGGAGTGACGGTCGCTGAGCAGGATCGGGCGCACCTGGCCCCACTCGTCCCACAGCGGCTCGAGCTGGTCGGATCGTCGGTCCAGGATGCGTGCCAGATGGTCGACGGTGAGATCGGGTGCACGCGCGGCCAGGAAGGCTCGAGCGTCGACACCGATGGAGCGTGGCAGCTGGGCCAAGTCCTCGGTACTCGGAAGGTCGCGCATGTTGCGCGGGTCGAGCCCGGCGTAGGCCAGCGCCATCGACAGGTCCGAGGGGGCGGGGGCACGTCCGGCGTGCCAGCCCTCGGACGGCTCGAAGATGAAGCCGAGGCGGGCCAGCGCTGCCACCACGTCGCGCGCCTCCTCGAAGGACAGGCCCGACCAGAACCGGTGGCTGGTGTCGAAGATGAGGTAGCCGTCCGCGGCCGCGGAGGTGACGATGGCGTCCACCAGTTCCTGCAGCTGCAACTGTGCCTCGGCCGGACTGAGGCCGGTGTGCTCGGAGATGCGCCTGGCGGCCAGCTCAAGGGCGACCCGGTCGCCGCTGACCATGGCCTCGATGACCAGCGGTGCTCCGGCGCTGGTCTGGCTGATGGCTACGGCGTGTCCCCCGGTGCCTGCGTGGGGCTCGAAGACCGTGGCCGGTCCGGCCTCTTCCGCTGCCTGCGCGCCTTCCTCGCACGAGGCCAGACGGACCCGGGCATCCATGCAGGCCGCCTCTGCCTGGTCGGCCCGCAGGCGCAGGGCTCCTTCGTCGCGCTGCACCTTGTGCAGGGCTTCCTCGATGGTCGAGACCGCGGCCTTGGCCTTGGAGACCTCGCGCTGCGCCAGTCGTCCAGCGCGATTGATGTCGTCGAGGGCACGAGCCCAGGCGGCCATGGCCGCTCGTTCCTCGTCTTCCGCGTGCGCAGCCAGACGCGCCAACTGATAGGCGTCACGGGCGGCGGCCTTCTCTGCGGCCCGCAGCGCTGGATCGGCGGCCGCATGGGCGTCGTCCAGTCGATGTTGCGCGGCCACCTGGTCGCGCTTGAGCTCGCGCATCCGCTCGACCGCTGCCTCGTGCGTCGTCCTGGCCGCATGCGCTTCTCCGCAGCGAGCCTCGACCTCGGCCCGCTGCCCGGCGCAGCCGTCGGCAGGCGGACCGCCCGAGGCCGGTCCTTCGGTGGTCATGGACGCAACATAGGAGCCACGGCAGCTGAGGTCAACGCCCAGATGGTCACGGGCGCGTCGTGGGAGCGCCAGTGTGGCCGAAACGGTCACTCGCTCGCTAATCGATCCGGCAAGGTCACCGCGTCCGATGGTAGATTCCAGCCCACTCGTGCCAGCAGGCAAACCAACCAAGTTCGACGCGCGTTGAGGGGAGTCGATCCAGCGTGGTCATCGACACCGGCCAGGAGTTCCTCGTCCAGCCCGTGGACGCGTCCTGGCTGCAGTGCAACATCGAGTGCCAGGAGGCGTGTCCCGTGGGCACGAACTGCCGCGGCTACTTGAACCTCGCGGCAGAGGGGCGCTTCGAAGAGGGCTACATCCTCTCGCGCGAACCCAACCCCGTGGCTGCCATGTGCGCCTACGTCTGCTCGGCACCCTGCGAGCGTGCCTGCCGCCGTGGCGACATCGACCGCCCGCTGGCCATCCGCGCCATGAAGCGCTTTCTCGTCGAGTGGCACGCGCAGTCGGGCATCCCCGATGAGATGCCGCTGATCACCCCTCGTGACACCACGGTCGCGGTCATCGGCGCCGGTCCCTCCGGCCTGGCTGTGGCCCGCGAACTGGCCGTGGCCGGTCACCAGGTCACCGTCTTCGACGAGCTGCCCATGGCCGGCGGCACGATGCTCGTGGGCGTGCCCGCGTTCCGCCTGCCTCGCGAGGCCATCGAGATGGACTACAGGCTCGTGGAGCGGCTGGGGGTGAGCTTCCGCTTCGACACGCGAGTCGGTCGTGACGTCAGCTTCGACGAACTGCAGCAGCAGTTCGACGCCATCGCCATCTGCGCCGGCGCCATGAGCGCTGTGCCCCTGGACGTCCCCGGCAACGATTTGGCGGGCATCCAGTACGGCGTGGACTTCATGAAGAAGGCCAACCTCGGCGAGGAGGTCGAGGTGGGCAGGGACGTGGTCATCATCGGCGGCGGCTACACAGCCATGGACTGCTCGCGCACGAGCCTGCGCCATGGCGCGCAGAACGTGACCATCGCCTACCGTCGCACGCGCTCCGAGCTGGTGGTGGACGAGGAGGAGCTGGGCGAGACCGAGCGCGAGGGCGTGCGCATGGACTTCCTGGTCAGCCCGGTGGAGATCATCGGCGACGAGGACGGCAACATCAGCGGTGTCAAGTTCGTGCGCAACAAGCTGGGCGAGCCCGACGCCTCCGGCCGCCGCCGCCCCGTGCCTATCGAGGGCACCGAGTACGTGGTCCCGGCTCAGACCGTCATCCCCGCCGTCAGCCAGGCCGCCGACAACACCTTCCTGCCGGTCGAATCCAGCTTCCACCTCAGCCGCGGTCGCATGCGTGTCGATCCCGGAACGTACGCCACCAATGTGCGCGGCGTCTTCGCCTGCGGCGACTTCGTGACCGGCCCGACCACGCTCATCGAAGCCGCCGGCCACGGCAAGAAGTGTGCCTACGCGGTGGACCGCTATCTCTCCGGCCGTTCGGCGGTGGAGGTCGAGGCCAACGTCCGCATCATCAGCTCGTCGCGCCACGAGATGCCGGAGTCCTACGACACATTGCCGCGCCAGCACATCCCGGTGGTGTCGGTCGAGGCGCGCATCCCGTCGGACGACCCACGCGTCAACTTCAGCACGCCCATGGAAGTCGGCTACTCGGTCGACGGGGCGGTGGCCGAGTCGACGCGCTGCCTGATGTGCAACTACAACATCTGGTTCGACGGCTTCCGCTGCGTGCTCTGCGGGGCCTGCGCGGACGTCTGCCCCGAGGGCGTCATCCACATGATCGACGTGAACCAGATGAAGTCCGAGGGTGCGCTGCCCGAGCTGGTCGACGGTTACGGCTGGACCCAGGGCGCGGCCATGGTCCTCGACGAGGAACGCTGCATCCGCTGCGCGCTGTGCGTGAAGCGTTGTCCCTACGACGCCATCACCATGGAACGGTTCGAGATGCAGGAGGTCAGCGACGACGGTAGGCTCTACAAGGAGTCGTACCGAGACACCCAGCTCGGCCTGGCCGGGCTGGGTAACCAGGAGCATGCAGGGGGACACACCTCGATGAAGGTGAGACGGCGTTGAGTTTCCTCGAACGCATCGACCACGGTATCCGCCGCAGCGCGGTCTTCCGGTCGATCTTCCGCCAGCCCTATCCCAACGACGAGCGTTCGCGCGCGATGGCGGTGATGAACAACGTGTTCCTGCACCTCCACCCGGTGCGGGTGCGCCAGCACGCCGTCAAGTTCGCCTACACCTTCTGCCTGGGCGGACTGTCCTTCTTCTTCTTCCTGGTGCTGACCGTGACGGGCGTGTACCTCATGTTCTTCTACGTGCCCTCTGCTACCCAGGCCTATTCGGACATCCTGCGCATCCAGGCGGAGGTGCCCTTCGGGTTGCTGGCCCGCAACATCCATCGCTGGGCTGCGCATCTGATGGTGTTCTTCGTCTTCCTGCACATGATGCGGGTCTTCTACCACGGCGCCTACAAGCCACCGCGGGAGTTCAACTGGGTGGTCGGCGTGGTGCTCCTGTTCCTGACCGTCTTCCTCTCGTTCACCGGCTACCTGCTGCCCTGGGACCAGATCGCCTTCTGGGCCATCACCATCGGCACCAACATGGCTACCTTCGCGCCGCTCTTCAACACCCCCAGCCAGCTGCTGCTGCTGGGCGGCATCGAGGTCGGCCAGAACACCCTCCTACGCTTCTACGTCCTGCACGTGATCCTGATGCCGCTGGTGGCAGCGGTCTTCCTGGCCGTGCACTTCTGGCGCATCCGCAAGGACGGAGGTATCAGCGGTCCGCTGTAGACCGTACGAGAGCCCATGAGCGACGAGACCAAGAAGCCCCAGGTCCCAGCCGAAGCCCCGTCGGGGGAACCGGAGCGTCGGAGCACGCTGCCCGCGGCCCCGCCCGAGCGACGCACGACCGAGATCGACAAGCAACGCGTGCCCATGGCCGCCAAGCCCTACCGACTGCTGGCGCTGGTCAAGCAGGACGCGGTGGTGCGTGTCCAGAAGGAACCCGACGACACGGTCATGACCTGGCCGCATCTGCTGTCGATCGAGTTCTTCGCGGCGGCCATGATGAGCATCTTCATGCTCTTCATGGGCGTCTTCGTCAACGCTCCACTCGAGGAGCTGGCCAACGGCAACGTCACGCCGGCCGTGGCCAAGGCACCGTGGTACTTCGTGGGCCTGCAGGAGCTGCTGGCCTACTTCCACCCCACGGTCGCCGGCGTGCTGGCGCCCACCGTCATCCTGGTGGGTGCGGCGCTGGTCCCGTTCATCGACCGCGGGCCCAAGGGCGACGGCGGCTCACCGCGTCCGTCCGATCGCAAGGTGGGCGTGATGCTGTTCACGCTGTTCATGGGCGCCGGCCTCACCATCACCTTCCTCGGAGCGTTCTTCCGCGGCCCCGGTTACGCCTGGACGTTGCCGTGGGAAGGCTTCTTCTTCGCACTGTAGGGACACGATGGGCAACTGGAAGCTGACTCGATCGCAAGAGCCCCAGGCGCTGACCGAGCCTGTGCTGCGGGAGATGCGCACGGGCAGGACCGGCGGCCTCACGCGGCGACAGCTCATCCGCCGCTCGATCGGTGCTGCCGTGGCGCTGTGGCTGCTGGAGGTCGGGGCCGGCACGCTGGGCTTCCTGTGGCCCAACCTCACCCGTGGCTTCGGTGGCCAGATCAACCTCGGTGATATCGACACGGTGTCGGCCAGCCCGGAGGTGTCGGGCCTGTCCCTGCAGGATGGCGCGCCGGCCTACTTTCCGGCCGCGCGGACCTTCGTCCAGCTCCAGGACCCCAACCTCGGCTTCCTGGACGGTGATTCGGCCACCGGGGTGGGCGATATCACGAACGTGATGACGCTCTACCAGAAGTGCCCCCACCTCGGCTGCAAGCCCAACTTCTGCGCCACCAACTTCTGGTTCGAGTGCCCCTGCCACGGCTCTCGCTACGACCGGCTGGGCACCAAGGTCAAGGAACTGGGGCCCGCACCACGCAGCATGGACCGCTTCCCGCACAGCGTCCAGGATGGCCAGCTCATCGTCGATACCAGCAAGGTGGTGCTCGGCCCGCTGCCGGTGGCGCTGGGGCAGCCCGGGCTGATTCCCGCCAAGTCGCCCACGGGCTGCATCTGATGGCCCAAGACAAGAGCGGTCGCGAGCTGACCCCTCACGATCGGGGGGCGGCCGAGCCGGCTGGCTCGGCGCTCACCCCGGTCGATGGCGAGGGCCGCGAGGTCGAGCGCTTCTCGGCAGGGCCGCGGGCTCACAGCGTCGGCCTGACCGAGGAACGCTCCGCGCAGATCGTGCGCCAGAGTGCCAATGCCCGCAACGTCGTCTTCCTGGCCATCCTGATCATCGCCCTGTTCATCCCCGTCTACTGGTTCTACGAGAACGGGGTGTCCGCACTCGGCACCGATGGGCGCCTGGCTGCGGAGGCGCAGGATCAGTACGTCACCGACGTCGCTCGTGGCTACGAGCTGTACCTGGCCAACTGCGCCGAATGCCACGGCGACAACGGCCAGGGCGGCGTGGGCCCCAGGCTCAACGACCAGGCCAAGCTCTACAACGTGCTGACCCCTGCCGGCCTCCCCGGATCGGGCCACCTCAACCCCGACTACCTCGACAACGTCCTGACCGTGGGCGGTCGCTACGTGTGTGGTGACCCCGACAGCCTGATGGCTGCCTGGAAGCAGCCCGACGGCCCGCTCAACTACCGCCAGGTGGAGGAGCTCATCACCTGGGTCACGGCCAGCTCGGACGTCGTCTTCGAGCGCCACGTCGTGTCGCATGGTGAGGGCGCCGGGGATCAGGGCGAGCCCGAGTTCGTCTCCGGCTGGCGCGACCCCGACTGGGAGCCGGGACCCGAGGACACGCCCCCACCGGCATGCTGGAAGGCCCCCGCTGGTCTCGTTCCCGGTACCGTCGATTCCGCAGGCACGACCACCACTACCGATGGCGGCACCACCGCGCCGCTGGCCGGTGGCACGCCCGAGGAACCGCGGGTCATCAACATCACCGCCAACGCAGCGCTGCAATTCCTCGACGAGAGCGGCGCGCCCTTGACCAGCATCGAGGCGGTGCCCGGTGAGACCATCGAGTTCGTGGTCGACAACACCGCCGGCTTCGACCACAACTTCTTCATCGGCACCCCCGACGAGTTGCAGGTGCCGTTCGGGACCACCGACTCCGGCATCGACACCTGGCAGTCGGGCGAGCAGACGCTGACCTGGACCGTGCCCGAGTCGGGTGCCGATGGGCTGCAGTTCGCCTGCACCGTGCCCGGCCACTACCAGCCGATGCATGGCGACATCGTGATCGCCGGTGGCGGCGGTGCGGACAGCACGTCCACGACGGAGACCGCGCCGGCCGGGGACGAGGCTACCGACGCCGTCGATGCGCCCTCGTCGGGAGCTGCCACCGGTGGCACGCCCGAGGAACCGCGGGTCATCAACATCACCGCCAACGCAGCGCTGCAGTTCCTCGACGAGAGCGGCGCGCCCTTGACCAGCATCGAGGCGGTGCCCGGTGAGACCATCGAGTTCGTGGTCGACAACACCGCCGGCTTCGACCACAACTTCTTCATCGGCACCCCCGACGAGTTGCAGGTGCCGTTCGGGACCACCGACTCCGGCATCGACACCTGGCAGTCGGGCGAGCAGACGCTGACCTGGACCGTGCCCGAGTCGGGTGCCGATGGGCTGCAGTTCGCCTGCACCGTGCCCGGCCACTACCAGCCGATGCATGGCGACATCGTGATCACGAGCTAGGGCAGGGAGAGGACGTGGCACAGCAAGCACTCCCACAGGGCGCCACCCGCCGCCGAGTAGCCTTCGGGCTGCTGGACGCGGATGGCTGGACCTGGGCCGGGCTGAAGGCGACCTTCTGGTTCCTGTTCATCATCTTCATGCTCGGCGTCGTGCCCAACTGGGCCTACTACTTCACCACCAGCGAGACCATCACCGTCGGCTACAACTTCGCCTCGATCGTCAATCTCTGTCCGGCCGACAACGAGGATACTACCCTGTCCGGCCCCGGCCGGGGCGACGAAGCCCTGGCAGCCCTCGCCAGAGCAGCTGGCCCTGCCTGCCGCCCGCTCGGGCTCGTCGGTCTTCCAGAGCGGCTCGACCGTCTACCTCATCGGCGGTGCCGTGGACGGCACCGCCACCGACGAGGTGCTCGTGACCGAGGTCACCGAGGAGGGCAACCTCACCGGCTGGACCGCGGGACCGGCCCTGCCGCAGCCACGCACCGGCGCGGCGGTCGGCATGTACACGGGCGTGCCCTTCGTGATGGGCGGCCTCGATGAGGCCGGCCAGCCCACCGCCACCGTCTACAAGGGCGTAGTGGAAGAGGGTCTGCTCACCGACTGGGTCCTGGCTGACGGCGAGAACCGCACCGACGAGCTGACGCTGCCCCAGCCACTAAGCGGCGCCTCGGTGGTGCCCGGCACCAGCGGTTTCATGCTGCTGGGCGGACGCGACGCCAACGGACAGCCGACCAACGGTGTTCACGTGGCCTGGGTCGACGAGGTCAGCGGCGGCGATCGGCTCCTCGCCTGGGAGCCGCTGGACCCCAACCTCGCTCTGCCGGAGCCACGCACCGGGGCCGTCGCGGCCGCGATCGCGGATTTCATCTACGTCATCGGTGGAGAGGGCCCCGATGGCCCCACCGACACCGTCTTCCGCCTGGAGGTCAACGGGCGAGAACCGGCCACCAACGAGGCCGGCGACCTCGACGGCTGGGCCGTGGCGCCAGAGGACCTGGCGCTGCCGGAGCCGCGCGCCGGGGCCACCATGTTCAGCGCCAATGGCGCGGTCCACGTCATCGGCGGTTATGGTGCCGAAGGAGTGCCCCAGGAGTCGATGCTGTGGGCCGTGCCGGACACGGGCACCGGAGACTACGACAGCTGGCAGCGCCTCGAGCAGACGGACCTGCCCATCGGCACCGCGGCCGCACCCGTCGTCGGCGTCGGTTCGCACGCGTTCATCTTCGGCGGCGAGACGCCTGACGGCACCACCGACGGATCGCTGCGCTCGGCCATCTCCCCGCGGCCGCCGTTCTTCCAGCTCGGCATCGCCGGTGCCACCATCCCAGGTCTTGCCATCAAGGGCGAGGTGGGACAGCAGCTTGGCTACCTCATCGCCATGGGTGTGGGCATGACGAACTTCATCATCCTCATCATCATCGGCGTGGCCTTCAGCCGCCCGGAGTCCAGCAAGCGGGTGCTGTCGCGCCTGTCCGGTGGCCGGCTGCCGATGCCGGAGGAGGAACGCTACCGCTCCTAGCGCGGTGGCGGGGGTAGCGGCCCGGTTCGTGTGCGGTGGCCTCGTGGCGTTGTCGCGTGCTCCGCTTCCACTCCCGTCGATCCTCCGGCCTCAGTCCACGCGGCGGTAGGCCACCAGTCGGGCGGTACCTGCGTCGTCCACGAGCACCGGTCGGAGACCGCCATCCGCGACGGCTGTGTCGCGCACGACGAGGATGCCACCCGACTCGAGGAGGACGCCGAGGTCGGTCGCCGCTCTCCCGGGCGCGATGACCAGGCGGTAGTGAGCGGCCGGTAGCCTTCGGGATTCGGTGGCCTCGAGGACGAGCCAGTCGAAGCCCGCAGGCATCGCAGCGTCCGGCGGCGGGCCCAGCCAGGCCGCGACTCCGCCCGGGGCCATGGCCGCAGCGTTCGCCACGAAGGCTTGCCAGCGCTGCTCTGCCATGCGTGCGGCTTCCAGCCCGGCCCGCTCCCAGTCGTCGATGGCGCGACGCACCGGCTCCAGAGCGGGGCCGCTCGCCCCGTCGAGCATGGCGATGGCGCCCGCACCCGCGTCGAGCCAGCCGGCAACCTCGCCGGGCTCGCGGGTGAGCCCGCCCCACGCGATGTCGCCCTCAGTGGCCGCGATCCGCCTGGCCACCGGCGGGGCCAGCAGCAGGCGCTCCACGCCGTTGACGCGAGACCATTCGAGCCAACCCTCGAGGCTTGATCGCGCCAGTGTCTCGGCGCCCAGGGAGGCCCACACCGGGAGTCCGGCCTCGACGGCTTCGACGATGGCGAGGCGGATCCCGTCTGCTGGGCCTCGGCCCTCGACGAGCAGGAGGTCGGGCTCGGCCTCGGCCAGGATGCCCGCCTGGTCCCGGTAGTCACGCTGTGTGGCCGCCTCGCGCGGCAGGATGCGACCGGTGCCCGGGTCGGGGTCGTGGCCCAGCACCGGCAGGCAGGCGGCAACCTGAGGCACCGGCCGCGCCAGTGGTGGCTCGTGGCCCTGAACCTGGCCCTGAACCTCGCCCTCATCCTGGCGCGGGCCCTCCGTCCGGCGCTCCAGCCCGGCCTCCACGCCCTCGCGGGCCACGTTCACCGCGTCGGCCGTCCAGACAGCAGCACGGCGCGTCTCAGCCAGGGGCAGGAGCGCCCGGCGATGCGTCAGCCAGGTGGGGGCTACGACGACATCGGCCCCGGCCGACACCTGGTCGGCGATGCGCTCGCGAGCTGTGGCGCGGTCGCGCACATGCAGCGGCAGATACCAGTCGGCATCGTCGGGATCGGTCCGCGCCGGGATGCGCTCGGGCCCGACCGACCCGGCGAGAAGGAGGCGACGCAGTGCCATGGCGCCAGGGGAGGCTAGAGGTCGCCTTCGCCCGGCTCCGGCTCGCCACTCGAGGTCGGCAAGCCGGCTCCATGCCAGGCCACGATGCCACCGCTCACGTTGCTCACGTTCTCGAATCCGTTGGCGGCCAGGAACTGCGTGGCATTGTGGCTGCGGCCGCCGGTGCGGCACATCAGTAGCAGCTCGCGGTCGCGCGGCAGGTCCTTGACTCGGCCATTCAGCCGGCCCAGCGGGAGCAGCACTGCGCCCTTGGCCCGGATCTGCATGTACTCGTTGGGCTCGCGCACGTCGATGATGAGCGCGCCCCCGTCATCGCCCTGCAGTTCCAGGGCCTGCTGCACGCTGACCGACGGCACACCGCCGCCCATCAGGCTGCGAAAGAACGACATCGTTACTCCAACTCGATGAGGGGTTTGCGGCCGGCGATCCCGGCGTCGAGCTCGTGCCACCAGGCGACGTCATCCTCGCCCAGCTTCCAGCACAGCCAGATCGGACGGCCGTTGGCCAGGGCGGGGAAGTCCACCAGCCCTGAGCCGATGTCGCGCAGGGTGATGCCCCAGGCATCGATCCGGGCAACGGACCGCTCCATGCGTCGCACGATCTCGGTCATCTGCTCCTGCTCTCGCTCGAGCTGCGCGCGATCGATGGCGCCGGGCTGCCGCTGCTGGAGCCGCGACTGGGCGGCCGCGATGATGTCGCGGTCGTCGCGCAGCCTCTCGAGCAGCAGGCGAAGTTCCCCGAGGCGGTCGTTGGCCGCGTCGAGATCGTAGTAGCTGGTCACGGCGAGAATTCTCGCACGAGCAGCCGTTTCCGCCCGCGGGTCGCCCGGAGCGGCTGCCGGACCGTCCGAACGAGGGCCACCTCGCTCGGTAGATTCGACCACATGAGGCTTGCCGGGCGCATGGAACACATCGGGACCGAGTCGGCCTTCGAGGTCGGAGCCCGGGTTCGTGCCCAGGCGGCGACGGGCCGCGACATCATCAGCCTCCATATCGGCGAGCCCGACTTCGAGACGCCGCCGAACGTGGTCGAGGCCGCCCAGCGTGCCCTTGCCGAAGGCCACAACCGGTATGCCCCGCCACTCGGCCTGCCCGTCTTTCGCGAAGCCATCGCGGCCGACTTCGGACGCCGCCGCGGGGTCGCCCCCGGCCCCGACCGCGTCGTCGTCACGCCTGGCGCCAAGCCCGTGCTGTCGTTCGCCCTGATGGCACTGGCGGGACGTGGTGACGAGGTCATCCTGCCCGACCCGGGCTTCCCCATCTATGCCTCGATGACGCGCTTCCTCGGGGCCACGCCGGTGCCCCTGCCGCTGCGGCCGGGGAACGACTTCCGCCCCGACCTCGACGAGCTGCGCGCTCTCATCTCGCCGCGCACGCGGGTGCTCATCATCAACAGCCCCCACAACCCCACCGGAGGCGTCTGGTCGAAGTCGGACCTCGAGGGCATCGCCGCGGTGGCCATGGCCCATGACCTGGTGGTCATCAGCGACGAGATCTACTCGCGCATCGTCCACGAGGGCGAGCACCATTCGATCCTCGAGGTCGACGGCATGGACGAGCGAAGCATCGTCCTCGACGGGCTTTCCAAGGCCTACGCCATGGCCGGCTGGCGCGTTGGCTGGGGCATCCTGCCGGAGTCGCTGGTGGCGCCCTTCGAGCGCGTGCTCATCAACACCGTCTCCTGCACGGCCACCTACGCTCAGCTCGCGGGGGCCGAGGCGCTCAACGGTCCGCAGGCTGCGGTCGATGCCATGGTGGCCGAGCTGCGCGCGCGTCGGTCGCTCATCGTGGAGGGCCTGGCCTCGTTCCCGGGCGTGGCGGTACCGATGCCGGCGGGCGCGTTCTACGTTTTCCCAGACGTGAGTGGTACGGGGCTGGACGGCTCCGCCTTCGCCGATCGGCTGCTGGCCGAGGCTGGCGTGAGCGTCCTCGCCGGAACGGGCTTCGGCCTGGCGGCGACCGCGGCCGTGCGCGTCTCGTACGCCAACTCGCGTGCCAACCTGTCGCTGGCCCTCGAGCGCATGGCCGCGTTCCTCGCAGAGCAGGTCGGCAGCACCTAGCCGGACCTGCGGGCCAGCGACACGAGCACCAGTGCGGTCATGGTCGCCGCATCCAGGTCGTCGGTCCAGGCTCTCCGGGCACGATCCGGCCGGGCGCTCGTAGACTTGGCGGCGTGATCGTCATCCGCGTGGCCGGCCTCTTCTTCGCGCTCGTGCAGATCACGCTGGCCCTGCGCCTGGCCCTGCCCTTCCTGGAGGTGCCCGAGGGCCTGGCCGAATACGTCCCCGGGCTCATCGAGCTCACCGACCTGTGGCTGGCGCCCGTCGAGGCCGTGGCCGACCGTTTCGAGATCAACGGGGTCGCCGGCGAGATCGTGGAGGTGGGCGATGCCACCATCAGCGGCCCCGAGGAGTTCGAGCCGATGGTCATAGCGGCCATGCTCTTCTGGGCTGTGCTGGCCTGGTTCTCGCTCTTCGTCCTGCGGCTGATCTTCCGTCCGGCCGGGGGCAGGTAGCAGGCGCAGCACCCGTCCCTTCACGCGGCCGGCCTGGCGGACAACTCGTCAGGGGCGGAGCGGTACCTTCGGGTCCGGTTCGGTGCGGTCCCACTGAACGTAACTTGGGTCCGATGGCCCAGCATGAGACGCCGGGCGCGTTCGAACGCGTCCAGCAACCCGACCCCACCGCCACGGCTCCGGCGTCCTCTCGCTCCCTGCGCTGGGCCATCAGCCGCGGCCAGCTGTTCATGCTGCTGGCCTTCTTCCTGCCGGCGGTGGCCTCGCTGCTGGCCCCGGTGCTGACGGGGGACATCTCCTACCAGGTGCGGGCGGGCCAGCTCATGTTCGAAGCCGGGCGCGTCATCGACACCGACCCGTTCACCTTCACCGTGGCGGGCGAGCCCTGGGTCAACCAGCAGTGGGGCGCCAGCATCGTCTTCGCGGCCGTCTACGATCTCGTCGGCTGGACCGGCCTGCTGCTCATGCGCGCGCTGCTCGTCGGCTCCGCCTTCGCGCTCGTCTACGCCGCCAACCGCGCGACCGGCGCCAACCGCATCGTCTCCTCGCTGGTGATGCTGGGCATGTTCGTGGTGGCCGCCACCAACCTGGCCCTACGTTCGCAGATGTTCGGGGTCGTCGGTTTCGCGGCCGTCGTGGCTCTCCTCGCCTGGCGGCACAAGCATCCTCGCCTGATGTGGCTGATCCCGCTGATCATGATCGCCTGGGCCAACACCCACGGTTCGTTCTTCATGGGCTGGCTGGCCATCGGACTGGCCGCGCTGGAGGACCTGGTGGCACGGCGACGGCTGGCCGTACAGACCATCGTCGTGGGCGTGGTCTCGGTGCTGGTCACACTCATCCACCCCTGGGGCGTGGAGATGTGGGCATACGTGGTGGAGCTCTCCTCCAACTCGCTCATCTCTGCGCTGGTGAGCGAGTGGCAGCCATCGACGCTCCAGACACCCACCGGCATCTTCTTCTTCGCCTCGCTGGCGGTCATGATCCTGTTGCTTCTCGTGCGCGGCCGCGTCATCTCGTGGCTCCAGCTGGCCTGGCTGGCCGGGCTCGCGCTGCTGAGCCTGATGGCGGTGCGCAACGTGGTCTGGTGGGCCATCGGTGCCGCGCCCATCCTGGCTATCCTCGTGAGCGGCCTCGAGTTCCGCGGGAGGCGCCTGGGCGATCCTGTCTTCGACGAACCCCGGGGCGCGGGCTACACCGCCATCGCCGGCCTGGCCGGGGTGATGGCCCTGCTGGTGCTGCCCATCTGGCGGCCGATCGACCCGCTCTATGGACCCGAGAACGTCGTGCGCTACGCCCCCCGCGGCGTGACCGAGACCCTGCGCGCCGAAGCCACGACCGGCGACAGGCTCCTGGCCGATCAGCAGTGGGGTTCCTGGTTCGAGCTCGCGCTGCCGGGCGTGCCAGTGATGGTCGACACGCGCATCGAGCTCTTCGACGCGGAGGTTTGGGGCGACTACCTGCATGTCCAGGGCGGACGCGAGGACTGGGCCGATATCCTCGACCGCTGGGGCGTCACGTTCGTGGCGGCCGACGCCGCCAACCGGCAGTTGCTGCCGTTCATCGAGGCGCACCCGGGCTGGGAGTTGCTGCACGAGGACGCGGAGGGCCTCGTCTACCGGCGCGTGGAGCCGCGGGCCTAGACAGGCTAGATGCTGGTCTGGCTGAGGATCTGCTTGAGTTCCGCGGTGTACGTCCGACCGGCCATCGTGCGGCTCAGCCACTCGAGGTAGTTGCGGTCGTAGGCGGCGACCTGTGAGATCGACCAGCCGCGGTATCGGCCGAAGGAGAGCACGCTGCCCGCGGCGACCGGGTAGCGCGGCGGCGGGCCCGCCTCGCCGTACTGGGCCGAGGCTGGCGTCGGCTCCATCTGTGGGCGCACCGTCCATCCGCCACCGTCGTATTTCAGGTTGGTCGCGCCGGGCATCGACTGGCGGGCATGGCCGACCAGCTCGCCGTCCTTGGACTTGCCGATGATCTCGTCGTAGCGAGCGCGCTTCTCCCCGTTGCTGAGGATGGCGTAGGCCTCGTTGATCTGGGCCATCTTCTCGGAGCCTTCGGGGCCGGCATGGTCCGGGTGGTACTGCTTGGCCAGCGCCCGATACGCCGCGTTGATCACTTCGATCGTCGCGCTGGGGTGCAGCATCAGTACTTCGTACAGTGTTCGCTCAGCCATGTATGTCGACTCTAGACGGCCACCTACGACCGTCGTACTAACCCTTTGGTCCCACGCCCATCGCACCGCGCCGGTGCCAACCGTACCGGGTGGTGCGTCCTGTCAACACGAGGTCACACCAGCGAAGGTGTCAAAGACTCAGCAGTCCTGTGGATGTTTCCGTGCTTCGGTCACGGGCGGTCTGGCTGAAGTTGGCGAAGGGATGGCCGGGGCGACGTCCTAGGACAGCCCATCCCATTCGACGACGCCGACGAACTCGTCGACGAGGGCGGCGTCGAACTGCCGACCGCGCTCCTGGCGCAATTCGCTCACAGCCTCGGTGATCGAAAGCGGATCCCGGTAGGGACGGAACTGCGTCATCGCGTCGAAGGCGTCGACGATGCCGATGATGCGGGCTCCTGTGGGGATCTGCTCGCCCACGAGACCGTCCGGATAGCCCTGTCCGTCCCAGCGCTCGTGGTGGTGGCGGATGATGGGGCCGAGCCGCTCGGCACCCGGGAGCGGCGCCGCGATGCGTTCGCCGATCTCGACATGGCGCCGCACCATCTCCAGCTCGTCGTCGCTGAGCGGGCCGCGCTTGAGCATGATCGATTCAGAGATGCCGATCCGGCCCAGGTCATGGAGCAGGATGCTATAGGCCACCGCCTGCAGGTCGGCCGAGGAGAGACCGACGCGCCGGCCCAGCTCCGCGGCCCAGCGTCCGATGCGCTCGGTGTGATTCTGGATGTCGGCATCGCGTGCGTTCATCTCCTGTGCGAGCGTGGTGATGACGCGGTGCGCTGCCTCCATGCCCAGCAGTGCACGCCGCATGCGCAGGGCTGCCTTGATGCGTGCCAGCAACACGTACGGGTCGACAGGTTTCATGACCACGTCGTCCGCGCCCTCGCTGAGGGTGGCCATGGCGGTGTCGTGGTGGGTGGGGCTGCTCAGGATGACGATGGGCAGATCCTGGTAGCGCCGATCACGGTGGACCTTGCGCATGAGGTCAGTGCCACCGGCATCGCCCACACTCATGTCCAGCAGGACCACGTCGATGGCGTGGGCCTCGAGCGCCTGGAGCACGCCGTCGCCGGTGGTCTCTATGACGGTGTCGTAGCCGTCCTGCTGCAGGACGGAGGCGATGACACGCTGGCTCATCACGTCACGGTCCGCGACCAGGACTCGGGCGCTGCCGAGGTCGAGCGCGGCAGCGGTCTTGCCGCCGGGCGCGGCCGCTGCATTCGCGAGCGCGGCTGTCATCTCAGGGCTGCCAGTCAGGTTCACGCCAGTGGGGATGCCGGACGCCTGGCGCGCACCTAGGGCCGATCGCAGGGCGGAAGTCATGTCGCGCACATAGTCTGGTGACCGCGGGCACCTGACAATCAGGACCATAGGGCTGGGCCCCGTGAGCCGACAGGCCATGGTGGTTCAAGCCTGCCGCCGGTCGGCGCCGAGGTCCGGTTCGGGCTGGGTTACAGCGCGCTCGTTCGGGCGATGACCTCACCATTCGTTGCGCAGGTGATGAACGCCTCGTCGACGGTGTGATCCCCTTCCACGGGTCTGTGCCTGTCGAGGATGACGCTCCTCGAGAGACATCCCGGTTCGAGCGAACGATGGCCATGCTCCGCTAGCCATGGACTTGGACGTCACCATGGGCTGGTCGCGCCTGCCACAAGACGATGAACCGCATGAGAGCCGTGACGGGCACCGCCACGGCGGCCTTCGTGGCGGTGCGTCTGCGGTCCGAGCATGCATCCCGGGCCCGGCGATACGTTGTACGCGGATCGCCGGGCTGTCCGGTGAGCTACGAAGTCGCGTCGACCAGCAGGACCACCCGGAAGGTGCCGTCGGCAGGGGAGCCGATGGCATAGGCGCTGTAGTTCTTGCCCTTCTCGAGCGACAGGACAGGCAGGTCGGCGATGACCCCCTTCTTGCCCGGCTTGCGGACGTCCAGATCGTAGTCTCCGGCCTTCAGGGTCAGGTACTCGAGGACATCCTTGTAGGCGATCTTCTTGACGATCGCGGCCTTGGGCTTGGCGCCGTCTGGAGCGATGTCGACCTTGGGTGCGTCGGCGCTCAGATGACCCACGCGGAGCTTCGCTCTCTTGGCCTCCGTGGCGGTGTCGTCCTCGATGACGCTGGCTTCGATGTTGGCGAGGCTGTTGCTCGCGATGATGGTCGTACGCGTATCACCTTCGAAGGGAAGCGTCGCATCGATAACGACCGGGCTGTCCTCGAGCGAGCCTCCCGAACCGATGATCTGGATCTGGTTCTCCCCGACCGGCACGGTGAGGTAGGGCGAACTCAGCCCGAACGGCAGGTTCCCGAAGACACGAACGCCGTTGAGGACGACGTCGATAGGCGGTGCATCCGGTGACCCGTGCAGGATGCGCACCTGTGCCGTGGTGGGGATGGAGGCATCGAGCGCTGGGACCACCGTGAACGTCCCGGCTTCAAGGCTGCCGACCGCGAAGGCGCTGGAACTCGTTCCGGCGGCGAACTCGAGCGGCGGAAGCGTCACGACCGCATCGGTGCTGCCGGCCTCTCGGACCTCGAGTTCATAGCTGCCGGGCGGAAGGTTCGCGTAGCCGGAGTCGTCCGGGTATGCGAGGTTCGAGATGATGGGGTCACCGCCGACGGGTGCGATGTCCACCGGTGGGGCGTCGAACGCGAAGTGGACCACCCGTGCCTGACCCTCACTGACGCTGGGGCTGGGGTCGTCGAGCAGGACCTGCGGAATGATGCCTTCCGCGAGACTGCCGGTGGCTGCCACGGTGGTGGCTGTGCCCCCCTCGAAGGTGAGTGCTTCATCGATGACCACGGGGCCCTCGACGAGCGACGAGCCGGCGGGCACGACCTGGATCTGGTACTCAGCCGCGGGAACTACCAGGTAGTCCGTGATGGAGCCGAACTCGAGCCCTTCGACGACGCGATCGCCGTTGGCGTAGACGTCGACGGCCGGTGCATCGCCGGAGCCGTGAAGGACCCGCACCTTGGCGCTCTCATCCTGGGCTGCTGTGGCCGCGGGCATGGCCAGGAGCGCCGCAAGTGCCAACGAGCTGGCCAGCACCTTGGCACTGCGGATGGTCGATTCGGGCATCTGCTCCTCCTCTGCGCAATTCGTCCGTGACGAGCATCGCGCAAGCCGCCGGACCATGAGCGAATTGGCGCTCGTCGCAACTCGGTGTCGCGAGTGACAGTCCAGCCACTTCGTGAACCCTGATGCTACACCCGTTGCGTGCTTGTTCCAACCCGTGGAGGGTTCGCTCAACTGCTCTCGGAAAGGTCGGCCTACGAGGGCGTCCAACCGGTGGCAGGCTACGATGCGTTCAGCCCGTCGGAGGCGTTCCCAATGGACGTCATCGGGCAGCCCCGAACCCCACAGGTAGCCCATGAACACCTTGACTAACGACAGCGAGCCGATCATCCGCACCGAAGACGTGGTCAAGCGTTTCGGCAAGGAGACGTTGGCGCTCGACGGCGTCAGCATCGCCATCGCGCCAGGCAGCATCTACGGACTGCTCGGCCCCAACGGTGCCGGCAAGACCACGCTCATCCGAGTCCTTACCACGCTGCTGGAGCCCGACTCCGGTGGAGCCTGGGTGGCCGGGGTCGACGTACTCACGGACCCGGTCACGGCTCGAACCAGGATAGGCCTGGCCGGTCAGTCGGCAGCTATCGACGGTTTCCTGACCGGGCGCGAGAACGTGGTCATGATCGGACAGCTCTACGGACTCTCCACCAAGGAGGCCAAGTCTCGAGCGGCCGACGTCCTCGATCGCATCGATCTCACCGAGTCCGCCGATCGCCAGGTCAAGACGTATTCGGGCGGCATGCGCCGGCGCCTTGATCTGGCCGCGTCGCTGGTGGGTCGGCCGGAGGTGATGTTCCTCGACGAGCCCACCACCGGCATCGACCCGCGCAGCCGCATGGACATCTGGGACATCATCCGCGACCTGCAATCGGACGGCACCACGCTGCTGATGACCACGCAGTACCTCGAGGAGGTCGACTATCTCGCCGACCGCATCGGCGTCATCGACCACGGCAAGCTCATCGCCGAGGGCACCGCCAACGAGCTGAAGTCAGAGATCGGCGGCGCGGTCATCGAGGTGGTCGTGCCCGAGGAGCAGCGGGAGCATGCCTCGCAGGTGCTGCGCCGCGTGACCGCCGAGGAGCCCATGTTCGAACCCAACAAACGTTGCCTGGTGGTACATGCACCGAACGGTTCCCGGACACTGATGGACGTAGTCCGCGCGCTCGACGAGGCCGGCTTGACGCCAGACGACCTGGAGATGCACAAGCCCACCCTCGATGAGGTCTTCCTGACTCTCACCGGACATGTCGCCGAGACGCCGGTAGATGAGGGAGACGATGCCAAGCCGAAGGAAGTCGGCCGCTCGCGATTCGGGAGGCGATCACGATGACCAGCCCCGTACGATCGACCCCGGCACGCACTTCCATCGGCGTAGGTCACGCGCTGCGTGACATGCGCATCATCACCAGGCGGAACCTGTTGCGCTTCACGCGCATGCCCCAGCTCCTGGTGTTCGCGACGATCCAGCCGGTCATGTTCCTGCTGCTCTTCAACTTCGTCTTCGGCGGCGCCATGGCGCTCGGTCTTGCGGGCGGAGGCGACTACATCAACTTCCTGATCCCCGGCATCCTCGTCCAGACCGTGGTCTTTGGAGCCACCAACACCGCGGTGGGCCTGACCGAGGACCTCAATGGCGGTGTCATCGACCGCTTCCGGTCGTTGCCCATGGCGCGTTCCGCGGTGATGGGCGGGCGCACGCTCGCGGATCTGGTTCGCAGCGCCGGCGTCCAGGCGCTGATGCTCATCGTGGGCATCATCATCGGCTTCCAGGCCGGAAGCTGGGTCGGATTGGCGGTCGGCTTCGTGCTGGCTGTGCTCTTCGGCTTCGCGGTGTCGTGGTTCTTCGCCACCATCGGCCTGATCGTGCGCAACCCCGAGGCCACGCAGGGCGCCTCGTTCTTCCTGGTCTTCCCATTCGTCTTCGCGAGCTCGGTGTTCGTACCGACCGCCACGATGCCGGACTGGTTGCGGCTCTTCGCAGAACACCAGCCGGTAACCATCCTGACCAATACCGTGCGCAAGCTGACCTTCCCCGACGTGCCCATCTCTGGGGGCAATTCGATCGAGTCCCTGCTGCTGCGTTCGGCCCTCTGGATCGTCGGGCTGATCGTGGTCTTCGGCTGGCTCAGCGTCCGCCAATACAAGAAGGTCGTGGCCTGAGCTTGCAGCACCCGCGAGTCCTGGCCACCGGCCGGCCCGATGCACGGCCCAACGGGCGCAGGGACCTGCCGAACCCCCTGTCTCGGATACTCCCGAACCTCTAGCTGCTCAACCTCTAGTGGTCCGCGTCATTAGTTCGTTGACAGGATGTGCGATGATGGGCGCATGCAGTCATCCGGGTTCTCCATCACCGATGAGGATCGCTTGACCCTGACGAGGTGGACGAAGGCCACCACGGTGTCCGCGGGCCATGCCGAGCGCGCGGCGATCGTGCTCGCCTGTGCCGACGGCGCGGGCACGTCGGCGACGGCGCGCCGGCTCGGGATCTCGCGTCCGACGGTCATCAAGTGGCGGGAGCGGTTCGCCGCGCAGGGCATCGCGGGGCTCGATGACGAGCCGCGCTCCGGCCGGCCCAAGGTCGTCGACGACGCGGCCATCATCGCGGCCACCCTCGATCCGCCACCCGAGCGGCTGGGCGTGACGCACTGGTCGACGCGCCTGTTGGCCCACGAGATCGGGGTCGGCGATGCCACGGTCGCGAGAGCCTGGCGCCGCTTCCACGTGCAGCCGTGGCGACAGGGCACGTTCAAGTTCTCGACCGACCCCGAGCTCGAGGCCAAGGTCCGCGACGTGGTCGGGCTCTACCTCGAGCCGCCCGAGCAGGCGATCGTGCTCTGCGTCGACGAGAAGAGCCAGCTCCAGGCCCTCGACCGGACCCAGCCGATGCTGCCGCTGCGGCCCGGCCAGGTCGAGCGCCGGACGCACGACTACAAGCGGAACGGGATCACGAACCTGTTCGCCGCGCTCGAGGTGGCCACGGGCAAGGTCACCGATCGCTGCTACGACCGGCACGGCAAGGCCGAGTTCCTCGACTTCCTCAAGCGCGTGGCCAAGGCCTACCCCCGACGGGAGCTGCACGTGATCCTCGATAACTACCACACCCACAAGCACGACGATGTCGACCGCTGGCTGGCCAAGCACCCCCGGGTGATGCTCCACTTCACCCCGACCTCGGGCTCGTGGCTCAACCTCGTCGAGGTCTTCTTCGGCATCATCAGCCGTCAGGCGATCCGCCGCGGCTCGTTCGCCAGCGTCCCGGAGCTCGTGGCCGCCATCCGGGCCTTCATCGATGGCTGGAACGAGCGCTGCCACCCGTTCACCTGGACGAAGACCGCTGACCAGATCCTGCCCCGCGCGACCCGTCAAACGACTTCAGACGCGGGACACTAGCGCATGGGTAGAGCACGCCGAGTCGCGACTACGGCCAACGGTAGGCCTGCCCCTTTCCACGCTGCAACGCCGCCCTCCGCCAAGTAGCCCGGTCGCGCCGTCTCGGACCGAAGCCGACGTCAGCGGTATCGTTGGCTGGCCAATCGAACCAGTCTGAGGTCTCCATGTCCGAGCTCTCGCCAGTGACCGTCTCTCTATGCGGATGAATCGTCTCGTCCGCCGTGCAACCGTGATGGTGGCACTGGTCGCCATCACGCTGACCGCCGCCTCCGGCAGCGCCATCGCCGACCCGCCGACCGCACCATCATCCCCAACGTCCGACGACATGAACGATGCGGCCCCGATGCCGACTTCGATGGCGACACCGACGTCCGAACCGGCGGAGACACCGGGCCAGGAGTCGACCCAGCCCGTCGCGACCGAACCGCGGGATTGCCGGCGACTCACGGACTTCACCGCCGACGACACGGGCACGTGGTTCATCGTGAACGACGGCGTCATGGGGGGCCGTTCCGATGGCGGTGGGCTCATCGCTGAGTCGCTGCTGCAATTCGAAGGCAGCGTCGTAACTGCCGGGGGTGGATTCACGAGTGCCAGGCTTCGCTTGGAGGGAGACGAACTGGTCGACACCTCCCGCATCGAGATGCGCGTGCGCCCCGATGTACGCACGTACGGCCTCACCCTGGAGGACGCCGCCGAATTCCGTGGGCGCCTGGTGTCGCACCGAGCCGATCTCGACATCGGCCCTGTCGACAGCGATGGCTGGGCGATCGCCACGGTGGAGTACGACCAGCTCGTGCCGTCGGTGTTCGGACTGCTCGTCGACGCGCCGCCGTTCGACCCCGCTGCAGCCCGTGAGCTCGGGATAATCATCGCCGATGGAATCGACGGCGACTTCGCCCTCGACATCGACTGGATCGACGCCTGCTCCTGAGTGGCGTCGGCCCCGATGTTCCCGAGTGGCGCTACTGTTCTGATTGAGTCCGAGACACGGGCCGGTAGCTCAGCAGTCAGAGCAGGGGACTTTTAAGCATTCCGAGCTGAGCGCTGTGCTTCCCTGAGTGGAGGAGCGAGCGAAGCGGGCACAGTTATCGGCTGTTGGCGAGCTCGTTCTAGCAGCAGATCAGGTCCACCCCAGAGCACCCCGGGGGCGTCCAGCTACTCCTTGTCGGGGTCGATCCCACGGGCCCGGAGCATCTCGCGGGGGTCGAGCGTGATGCCCGGCCACTTCTGCGTGAGGCGGCGCTTGGCGTCGGGCGGCACGACCAGGTCCGGATCGATCTCCAGGTCTCGGAGCCACTGCTCCTGCTGGTCCCTCGATCGCTCGCCGGACGAGCTCGCTTGTCATGCGGGGCCGTTCCCTTGACGCGACGGACTTCTCCGCGTTCCTCCGTCTTGCGTTGCCCACGGGTAGGAGTAATCCATCGGGTGCAAGAAGGGACCCGGGCCACCTCGCTGGGCAGGCCCGGGTCTCGCTGCTTGTCGCCTGGGTGTGGTCAGGCGGCGTCGCAGGTGGTGTTCTCGCCCATCGACGGCGTAGCGTCGTCGTGGATCTTGATGCTGGTCATGCCGCCGCAGGCGCTGTTGCCGTCGACGCTGGGGCTGGTGTTGGCGCCGATGTCGATGCCCATACCGTCGGCCTCGATCTCGTTGTTCGTGATCTCCGGGGAGCCGCCGCCGAAGAGGACGATGCCGTTCCAGGTATCGCGGATGGTGTTGTCGATGACCTCGGCATCGCTCCAGGAGACCGAGATGGCGATCATCTCGACAGAGATATCGTTGCCGCTGACGAGTGGCTGTTCAGTCTCCACGTCCGGGCCACCCTCAGCTGACACGCCATCGCCAGCGCCGGCGCTGACTTGGATGCCGTTGCGCGAGCCGCTGATGGTGTTGTCGCGGATGACAGGGGCGCCGGCCCTATCGATCTGGATCGCAGACGAGATGGCATAGCCCGTGGCGCCAGTGATGGTGTTGCCCTCGATGAGGGCATTGGTCGGAACATCCCCCATGACGCCGCCCACGCTGATGCCGCCTCCGCCGGCCAGGGTGTTGTCTCGGATGACCGTGCTGTCGCCCATGCTGCCGTAGATGCTCGCGCCGTCGCGCAGATCGTTCCTCGCGATGAGCGGCTCAGCGCTATCCGCTGTCTCGATGCTGCCGCCGTTCACGAGGCTATCAGTGAGCGTGGCCGTCGAGCCCGACCCGATGAGCAGTCCGAAGTCGGCTCCGTCCAAGACCAGGTCGCTCAGCGTGGGCGACCCACCGTCGACGACGATCGCGCCCGTGTGACCGGTGACCTCACCCTCGGGGCCGGCGAAGGTCAGCCCGCGGACCTCGGCCTGCGTGTCATCCAACAGGAGTGAGTACGCTACCGTGAACTGCTGGACAGCCCCGCTCTCGGCGAAGTCGAACGTAGGGCCGCCTTCGGGAATGCTGATGACGACCTTCTCGCGGGGACCGTCACCCGCGACGGTGATGTCCTTGTCGATGACGATGGCCTCGACGTAGCTGCCAGGCTGCACGAGCACGGTGTCACCCGCAGCGGCCGCAGCCACGGCCTCGGCGATGGTGCTGAAGTCACCCGAGCCATCGGCGGTCACGACGTGGGTCGAGAGCGCGGCCGCTGGCGGCTGAGTGGGGATGGCGTCGATGACGTTCACCGCCACGGCGGTGATGGCGATGGCCGCGGTGATGGCCGTGGCGCTGTACATGAGTCGGGACCTCCGGTTCATATGGGGTGGATAGTCGTGATCGGCGGTGCGACGTCTCGCACCTCGGCCACGGTCGAACCACCGCCCCAGGAACCGGGCCCTGGTCTGGGGGGTCGTCGGGAGCCGAGACAGGGTCTCGTGCATGATGTGGTCGGTATCGGGGGCCGGCATGGCCTCATCACGAGCCGCCAGCCAGCGTCGGACCTGCTCGGCTTCGTGCTCGTTCATCCGTGGGTCGCTCATGTGCTCGCCTCCGGGCCGCGGCCGAGCGAGACCGACGGATCGGCACCGGCCATGGCATCGCGGAGTTTGCGCATCGCGTGGTAGAGCCGGGAACGCACGGTTCCCTCGGGGATGTCGAGCGCCCCTGCGATCTCCGGCAGGGTCATGCCCAGGTAGTGGTGCATCACGACCGCGGCTCGGTGGTCCGTCGAGAGTCCCCGGAAGACGCGCTCAATCTCATCTCGATCGTGGACTTCCGCATACCCGCCGTGCGTCGCCGGTTCGCGAGTCAGGTCGGTGATGCCGCTCGCTCGCCACCGCTTGGCTCGTCGCGCCTCCGAGTAGCAGGAGTTGACGAGGACTCGGTAGCTCCAGGCGCCGAATGTGTCGGGCTCGCGCAGCTTGGGCAGCTCCCGCCAGATGCTGAGCAGGGCCTGCTGCGTAGCGTCTTCCGCCAGGTGTGCGTCGCCGAGGACGCCGCGAGCCACCGCCAGCATTCGGTCGACGACCAATTCGGCCAGCATGGAGAAAGCCCCCTGGTCGCCGGCTTGCGCTCTGAGCACGAGATCGCGGTCCATGCCTCTCCCGATGGTGCACCCGCCTGTCGAGCGCACTTACCCATACAGACGCAGGCGGCCGTGGAACCGACTCAATGGTCACGCCAGGACGTGTGTGGGCTAGGCTTGGGGCTTCCACGGGGCCGGTAGCTCAGCGGTCAGAGCAGGGGACTTTTTAGCATTCCGGGCTCAACGCTGCAGCCCCCTGCGTGGAGGGGCGAGCGTACGGGGCACAGTTATCGTCTGTAGATGAGCACGAGTCACGCGCTCCACAGCGAGGCTCGGCTCTGGCTGGCGTCAAGGCCCGGCCTCAGCGAGAAATCGAGGGAACAGTTCGGCCTTCCGTTGCCCCATAAGATGCGTACAGGCCATCATCGATACCGGCACCGATGAGCTGACGGCTACAGACGCCGGATGGGGGGTTCGGTGGATTCCGACCTCGTGGTCCAGGCACAGGGCGGCGACCACGCTGCGTTCGAGCGGCTCGCGCTCGTGGTCAGCGATCGCGTCCATGGCATCGCGTTCAACATCCTGCGCGACTCCGACCAGGCCGAAGACGCCACGCAGCAGACACTCCTGGCCGTCTGGCGGGACCTCCCACAGCTACGCGATCCGGCCCGTTTCGAAGCCTGGGTCTACCGGATCGCTGTCCGTGCCTGCCACGCCGAAGCCCGCCGCACCCGGCGCTGGCTGTCGCTCGTCTCGCCCTGGTCTGGCGGAGGCCCCACGGTCTCTGACGCCGACCTCGATGCGGTCGCCGACCGGGACCAGTTCGACCGAGCCTTCCGTCGCCTCTCGGTGGACCAGCGCACGGTCATCGTGCTGCACCACTACCTCGGGCTGACGATCGAGCAGGTCGCCGAAACGGTCGGGGTCTCGGATGGCACGGTCAAATCCCGACTCAGCCGAGCCTGCGCGAGGCTCCGGACGGCCCTGGTGGCCGATGCGACCGACACCGGTGAGACCACACGCATGGGGCTGATCCGATGAGTGCCGAGCGCGACCTCAACGACATCCTCGAAGCGCGTCTGCGCGACGTCCCACCACTCCGTCCGACAGTCCTCAGCGACGTCTTCGATCAGACCCGGATGATGCCGCAGCGCCGACATCGGTGGCCGCTCCATCTCCTCCAAGGTCGCACCGAGCGCCTCACGGATGTATCGGCTACGGATGCGGTTCCTGCTGCAGTTCCAGATACGGATGGGCGACAGCCCGTAAGGGGGTCCACGATGTTCTCCGCACTCAAGTTCATCGCCGCTGGCGTCATCGTGGCGCTGTTCGGCGGCTTCCTGCTCGCAGGCCTTCTGACGGTGCCGAGCGACGACGAGGCCCCTCCGGCGGCGGTGACCGAGTCACCCTCGCCTACGACGACCGAGGAGTTGCTCTCGGGCATGGTCACGGAGGAAGTCGAGCCGGGGGTGTTCCGGCTCCTCGACGATGGTGCAGGGCACCCCATGGGAGCGGAGGACGTGACCAACTACGCCACACCCTACGTCGGCCCTGATGGAGCCGTCTGGGTCCGCGCCGGGGTGAGTGACATGGACGGCGACACCGTGATGTGGCGACTCGGCGTGCCGGGCCGCCACCAGCAGTCACCGGAGAGAGGCTTCTCCGACCCGTCCGACTTCGCCACGGCCCCTGATGGAACGCTGTGGGTCGCTGGCTACGCCTACCTCTCCTCCTACGATGGCGACTCGTGGACCGAGCATCGGGTCGCGAAGGACCCGTCCAGGGAGTGGCCGCCGAATGCCACGGCGGTCGAGGTCTTGCCCGACGGGACCGTCTGGGCGGCGTGGGAAGACCGCCTCGGGCGACTCGACGCCGAAGGCTGGCACTACCACCACCCCGCCATGGAGGAGGACGAACGGCTATCGGACCTCCGCGTCCTGCCCGATGGGTCCATCCTCGCCTTCATGTGGCACGGCCGCATGCTCCGCTTCGACGGAGCCGCGTGGCAGGAGGTCCCGATGCCGGACGTCGGTGCGGCGACCCGCGTCAGCGGCATCCGCATCGGCTCTGATGGCACCCTCTGGGTGCACTTCATCTCACGTTCGACGGCCCCCGTGCGCGGGAGCGAACCGCGGACGGATTGGTGGGGCAGCGACGAGGTCCCACAGGACCACCTGGCCCGCTTCGACGGCAAAGCGTGGACGACCTACTCGGCCACCGACGGCCTGCCTCGACTCACCCATTCGTCCAGACCTGAGCCGGAATGGGACGTGCATCCCGATGGTTCGGTGTGGGTCCTCGCCGACCCGGAGCAGACCACGGTGTCCGACCCTGGTTCACTCCTGTGGACGCTGATGTCCTTCGATGGCAAGACATGGACCGAGTGGCCTGATGGGATCGAGTTGCTCGATGTCGGAAGCGACAAGGTCGAGTTGCTCGACATCGGTCCTGATGGGACCGTCTGGATGGGCAAGCCCGGTCCAGACCACGAGGAGCGCCTCCATCTCGCATCGCTCGACGGCACCACCTGGCGGCAGTACCCACGACTCCTAGTCACAGGTGGAGACCCAGACTGGGATAGCCTCGAGGTCGCCCCGGACGGCAGCGTATGGGTGAAGGCCGACGATGACCGCGGCCTCTACGTCATCACCCCCGAGGCCGTGGCGGAGTAGGCTCGCGGCAGACGATCCGGCAGCCCCATGCACATCGGTAGCTACGTGGGCTGAACTGCAGCAAGCGCAGCCATATCCGCCTAAGAGGGGACCATAGCTGGCCTCTGTTGCTCCGTAGAGCCGACAAGTGGACTGCTATCAGCGCACGTCCGGAGGGCTTCCTGAGCGTAGCTGGAGCCCGTGACGAGGGTCCAGACAGCCGGTGGCTGGTCGATGTGTTCGCGTCGAAGGTCGCGGGCATTGCTGGGCATGACCGTCGAGAGGACGTATCGGGTCAAGCCCTCCACGGCCTTGGCGTACGTCCTGACCGTCTGGTCGGCCATGTTGGCGGCCAGCAGGCTCCGTTCGAAGGATCCGAGATCGACGAGGAGGGGCGGGGTAGCATGTGCTGCGGTGAGAGCTTCGGCTGGCATCGAACGGACCTTTCGCTGGGAGGTGGGCGCCTCCCACGATCACTGTCTGTTCGACCGTTGCAGCCAGAGATCTTATCGGTGCATGGATCAGCTATCGGCTCTATCGGAGCACGAAACTGGCCAGAAACCTCGGGCCGGTAGCTCAGCGGTCAGAGCAGGGGACTTTTAATCCTCGTGTCCTGGGTTCGAATCCCAGCCGGCTCACCACTTCTTTCGGGTATCCACGCTCCGATGCGAGGTAATCCCTCGCTCGTGCGGCCTTCCTGGAACGGCTGACAGCCACGTTGACAGCAACGTCAGACGCACTCAGTCGTATGCAGAGCACGTCTGTGGACGCGATATCGGACAGCCACCGGCCGTCTGGACCCTGATTGCGGGCTTCAGCAACGCTCAGCCAGCCTTCCGGACGTGCGCCGGATGCTGTCACTTTTCGGCTCTACGGGACTTGAAGAGCTGCTGGAGAAACCGGTACCGCTGTGCCGGCCGCGGACCTGCGGACCGGTCGATCACCGCTCGGCAAGGCCCGAGTCCGAAGCCGGGAGATCGTCGAACGTGATGATCCAGTGGTCACGCTGCCACCCGTTGGACTCCTCGTCCTCGTAGACCGAGTGCGCGATGGTGTTGCCGCTGATCGGAGCGATCCCCGCACCGCCCGCCCCAAAGGTGTCGGTCTTCAGGCCCAGCGGGACGTTGACCACGGTCGGTTCCGCGGAGTCGGCCGAGTGGAAGACCATGCTGCCACCGGTGAGCTCCACCCAGGTCGACCCCAACGGGGCCACGAAGAAGGCCTGTGGCCGCTGCGGGACCTGTTGCCATTCGACGCCATCGGATGACACCCACTCCTCCGACTCCTGCCTCGCCTCGTCGAAGCTCCAGGTCACCACCCCGTTCGGCTTCCGGACGCCCATCTCCGGGTCTGCTGGCAGCAGTCCCTGGACTCCCGCCGGCTCACCGGGTTCGTCTCCGAGGACTTCACCGAGCGTCCACTCCCCGCCATCTGGCGACGTCCATGTCTGGATCATCCCGTCGGCTCTCATCGCGAGCGCTGTGAAGCCGCCATCGGACCCAGACACGACGAAGGCTTGAGTGGACGTCCCGGAGTCGGGCTCGGGCAGCTCGACGGACCCGACTCGACCATCCCGTACGAGTCCCATCTGCTGTACGGCCGGGGGATAGCCGTCGCCCACGGCCCAGCGCTCGACGAAATCGATGCCCACACCCTCGAGCGTTTTGAGCTCGGCGCCCGTGGCAGCGTCGACCACGCGAAGGCCAGCATCGGTCTCCTCGAACCGGAGGGTGGCGTGCTCGTCGTCGTACGCACCCAGGACCCGGTAGCTGCCGTCATCGATGCGCTCGAGCCGGGCGAACT
This sequence comes from uncultured Chloroflexia bacterium, assembly GCA_963712745.1. Lineage (GTDB taxonomy): Bacteria > Chloroflexota > Limnocylindria > Limnocylindrales > CSP1-4 > JAFMJV01. The sequence goes on from CAVQJC010000017.1 coordinate 375,312, forward strand.
CGCCACGCTGGTCCTCCCCTTCGGGATGGGACGGTAGCCCCAGGAAGCTCGTGGCGTTCGTCACCCCGAACTCAAGCGGCACGACGATGGCATCCCCGGAGGCCGCGACACCTCCAAGGTCAAGCCGCCAGTCGATGGCCGCGGGTGAGGGCGGCTCCACGCCGGTCAGGTCGACCGCCTCCCACTCGAGCGCATCGGTCGATCGCCATAATGACGGCAGAGCGAGGCTGCCGGGCTCGTACGTGGAGAAGTCGTGCGCCGTGAGCCAGTACTCGCCGCCGGCCTGGGTGAGGCTGAGCTCCTCGAAGTCGGCCTCGATGGGTAGTGGCCTGCGCGTCCACTCAAGCAGGTCCGGCGAGAACCACAGGTGCTGGCAGTTGTGTTCCGACGGGCACGGTCCGTAGATGTGGCCGGGCCCGTCGAGCGATACATATCCGCCTTGGACCGGGATAGGGCGCAACACGTCGGGAAGCGACTCTGCATCTCCGCTCAGATGGACCCAACGCGTGGACCCGAGCGGCGTGTCCAGCGTGTGCGACTCGATGTCCTCCGGGATCTCCGCCGGCAGCTCGATCGGCCGGGTGGTCGTCGACGACGGCGATGCAGACACACCGACCGCCGGTGCCAACTCGTCGTTCGGCTGGGTCGTCATCACTCCTGCCAGCAGGAAGCCGCCGAACAGGGCCACGATGGCACCGGCGACGACGAACTTGGTCGCACTGAACATGGACTGGAACCTCCCTTGCCAGGCGGTGACGAACGCATCGTGGACGGCATCCCTGGCCTCACTGGGGTCGCCCAGGATGGCACTGGCGAGCCGATAGCTGTCCGAGAGCTGGCGCGTGGCGAGCCGCCGGAAGGCGACGGCCTTCTCGTCGGCCCGCACGCCCTCTGCCGGATGGCCAGTGACTTGATCGTCCAGAGCCTGCCTCGTCGTATTGGTGACCGTGCGCGTTGGCACCCTTCGTTCGGCGTCCACAATGACATGACGATCGGCGCACCCGAAACATTCATTCAGAGCTGCCCAACGTGGAGTGTTTGGGCGATCGCATGCGGTCTGCTTCTGGCGCTGCTCGAGCACATGCCCGTACGTATTCGACGTCAGCACGATCGAGTCGTGCCCGAGGAGGTTCTTCACTTCCTCGAGCGTGAAGCCCTGGGCGAGCAGGAATGTGGCAGCCGAGTGGCGGAGGTCGTGGAAGCGGCGATGGGGGAGGCCAGCGTTCGGATAGGGCCCGCTGGAAGGCCCGGGTCACCGTCGCCGTATCGAGTGGGTGTGCCTCGGCTCGTCGTGAAGACGTGCCCTGACCGGCTTCAGCGCGACCCTGCAACGAACCGCCACGAGGATGAGCGGCGTGAGGACGAGCCGCCAGTAGTGCGGGGCCGTCCAGATCTGTTGGGCTGGGAAGAGCCCCCGCTGCGCGAGAGCAGCAGCGTCAGCCGCATACAGCGCCGATGCCTTCTCCTGGCTCATGGCCTTGTAGGTGCGTACCTCGATCGGCGCGCCCGGTTGAGATGGACCTGTGACAACCGCGAGTCACGGTCTCCGGTGGCTTCGTCCGGACACGATCGGGCCGTAACGTTGGGGGACGAATGGCGACCAGGCTTGTTGGGCTCCTACGCATGAACCGTCCCCCCGACGCATGACCGTCGGGAGCCTGACGTCGGGTGTCGAACACGATGGATCCGGGATCCTCGGGGAGGACCATTCCCTCGGACCGCGTGTCGTTCCCGGCGCCGCCGACGAGCAGGTGACCGAACATCTCGAGACTGGCCGCTTCATGACCATGGCCGCCGAGATACGCGCCGCTGGTCTGCTGGCCGGCGGTGTCGTGCGCGTGGCCCGCGACGCGGACGCCACCGGCCTCCGGTCCTAGCGGGAATGCGACGGGTGTCGAGTCGGCGCTCTTGTGGGTGGGGATAGTCCATGGCGCCAGCGGATCGGCTAACTGGGCATCGTTGCCATCGGACCCGAGTTCGAGGTCCTCCCAGTCGCTGACGTAGAACTTGATGCCGGCCCACGTCGGCTTCCGCCTTGCCAGCCATTCCAGGCCGGCCCCGAGCAAGAGCATCGGCACGAAGAAGACGACGAGCAGGACCGTGAGTTCAAACAGAGCTTCTTGCACGAAGCTCTCCCTTTCCACCTGACGGTCGCACGTTGTTGCAGCGGAGTCCGCCACTCGATGCTCCCGTACGGTGAAGTGTTGCCTCCACGCACCACCGGTGTCATGACGGCCCGTCATCTCCATGGCACCGCCCCATAGGCTTCCCCGACCGTGCCCTCTCGCGGCTCACGCGAGCGATGGGAGGCTGAGCACCGCCCACCCGGGAAGGCTCGTCGCGGTGACATCATTCCTGGCCGATGCCTTCATGGGACGGTGCTGAACGCATCACCGTCGCGGTCGACCGCCTCGCGAAACTGGCGTAGGCTGGGCTCGTCGTACCCCGCCGTGGGGGCTGACATGAAAGGTGTGGCCGTGCGCTTCGGCGAACTCAGAGGCCTCACGAGCCTGCCCATCCGCGCGCTCCGTGAGCAGTTCCGCTACGAGGAGGTGCTGACCGTCCTGCCGGTGCAGGACGGGGTCACCGGACGCGAGACGCTCCTCGTCGCCACGCGCACGATGCTCGCGCTGTTGACCGCGCTGCGCGTGCCCCGTGGCCACTGGATGACACGCTGGGCACCGTGGGACACGGTCGCGATCGCCGACCCGGCGGCGCCGCCCGGGCAGGACGATGACGTGTTCCGGCTGACCGTGCTCGTGGGTGGCCAGATGTTCCACGCACAGCTACGCGGGGAGCCCGGTCGCAAGGCACTACGCGACTTCGTGGTGGCGGTCCGCACGATGCGGCCGAAGAAGGCCGCGAGGCGGTGAGCGCGACCCCTCCCAGCCACGGCTCGCCTGCCCCGGTCCGGGGCGGGACGTGAGGAGCGGCAGTCGATGGCCGGATCACCGAGGTGCGGTCGACAGCTGACGCGAACGCCACTCACGACCCCGCCGCTCCATCAGGCTCGCCGGTCGGTCAGGTGGTCGACGTGCCGGCCGCCGCACTCTCCATCGACCTGCCCGAGCCCTGGTTGGTCGCGATGCGACTGATGCAGGATGGGTGGGGCTACCGAGCGATACGCGCGCATGACCCGACGACCGGCGCACGGCGAAGCGATGCCGCGATCGTGTGGGTCGGGCATGGCTCGCTCGGCTCTCGGCCTGGAAGGGCGCGCATCCTCTGCGATCCCGGTCAAAGCGTGGCCTGGGCCACCACTCGCCCAGCAAGTGACCTCGCGGGGTCCTCCGGACCTTGTCATCGCCAGCGGATCTGTGTCATGTTGGTGCGGCCATGAGCGACCCCCGCAACGACCGACCGCCGCCACCGCCGCCTCCCAGACGGTGGGATCCGCCACCGCCCGGATACGTACCGCCGCCTGGCCAGTACCCGCCGCCGGTGTACCCTTCGCCGCCTCCGGATGGACCTCCGCCCCCAGGCACGGGACCGCAGGCACCGCCGCCCGCAACTCCGCAGCCACCTGCTCCCCTGGCCACCGAACAGCGGCGCGACCGTGGCGGGCTCGTGGCCGGCGTCGTGATCATCGGCATCGGCGTGTTCTTCCTGCTCGCGCAACTCGTACCCGACATCGGTCGCTCCATCCCGTTGCTCATCGGCCTGGTCTTCCTGGCGGCCTTCGTCGCGAGGCGCGAGTACGGCTTCCTGGTGGCAGGCTGCATCATCAGCGGTGTCGGTGTCGGCGTCCTGCTCGCGGACACCGTCGACGACCAGTGGTCGGGTGCCGTCGTGCTGCTCTCGATCGCGGGCGGGTTCATCGCCATCTGGCTCCTGAGCGTGCTGTTCCGGGCGGTCAACAGGGAGTGGCCCAGCGGGCCGAGCCGGGAGGTCGCCAGTGCTCTCTGGTGGCCGCTGATCCCGGGCGGCATCCTCGCGCTCGTCGCCGTGGTCGTCCTCGCGGAAGAGGGCTTCGAGAGCGATCTGCTGCGCTGGTGGCCACTGCTCCTCATCGGAGCCGGGGTCGTGGTGCTCATATCCGCTCTGTCGCGTCGGGGATCCGGCCAGGATCGTTAGTCCCTGCCGGCAGGCGCACGCTCCACGAGCCACCGTCGAGCACCACCGCGAGTCGGGTGATCGTCGACCGGTTGCTGGGCTAGGTGGTCTGACGCCCGATTGGCCGGACTGGACACTCAGTTGATGGTGTGCGCCAGCCAGCACAGCGAGCCCCTACCTCGGGTCAGGTCCTCGCGGCGTACGAGAGGCCACCTGTCGGGGATGCCTTTCAGTTGGTGAGCCCCCCTCGCGTCGAAGCCGATGCCCGAGCCGGCCACGAGATCCTTGACCGTCCTGGAGACGAGCACCTCGCCAGGCTGGGCCGTGGCGGCAATGCGAGCGCCGATGTTGACACCGATGCCCGCGGGCTTGCCGTCCGCGACCTCGAACTCGCCGGTATGCAGACCGGCTCGCACGCCGACGCCGATCTAGTCGAGGGCCGCGACGATGGCGAGCGCGGCGCGAACCGCCCGTGCCGGCCCATCGAATGAGGCGAAGAAGCCGTCACCCGACGTATCGATCTCCTCACCCGAGTGTCGCGCCAGGATGCGGCGGACGATCGTGTGGTGACGCTCGACGAGCTCGCGCCACTGTGCATCCCCCAATCGGGCCGCCAGTGCCGTCGACCCCACGATGTCCGTGAACAGCACCGTCGCCAGGACCCGCTCGCGCTCGACTGACGTACCGAGCCGAGCGATGAACTCCGCCGTAGCAGCTATCGTCGCTTCGTGACACTCGTCATCGACCCAGGTGTAGAGCCCCCGGAGCGTGGGCAGTCCCACGACTTGTGAGCCAGGGATTCGCTCCGCGATGTAGTGGGCCGGAGCAGGCCGGGCCGGATGGGGCAGCCGCTGAGCTGCCGACTCGGCACCGCGTCCATCCCCATCCCCATCGCCGCCTGCCGCTGCCGCTCCGCGAGCACATGGCCGTAGGCGTTCGGGGTCAGAAGACCAGAGCTGTGCCCGAGGAGGTTCCTACGTCACCGAGGCGAGGGTGACGCTACTCCCAGCGTTTCGACGGCCTCGGACTCCTCCGCCGGCACCTCCACAGGCACGGCCACCAACTCCTTCCTGACCTCCGGCTCGCGCGTGATGGCGCTGCGCCGACGACGGCGCAGGGCGGCGATGGCCAATGCCGACGCTACGGCCAGCGCTGCTACCGCGCCGAGGACGAGCACGGTCCCCAGGATGCTCCGTCCGGCCACGTCGGCGGCCTCGTCGGACATCAGCTGCGGGCCCGAGGCCTCGGGCGCGAGCTGCGCGGAGAGCAGCTCGCGAGCGGGGATGACGATGGTCGCCTCGGCGGAGGCCCGGGCCTCCTTGCGCCATCTGGCGACCGACCTCCGCAGCATGGGCTTCAGCAGCGTGGCCACGAGCACGGCGTTGATGATCGCTCGGATTCCTCTCATCACTGACCTCCTGCAGCGGCGGGCTCTCCCGCCGTCCCCTGACTCAGCCTCAGCATGATGCAGCGTTCGAGCGCCGACCAGAGCCGGAGGTCATCAGGGCGAGCTTGGGTGGCAGGTGAGGATCCGTGCCTGAACCAGAGGAGGGTGGTCCCGTCGCGACCGTGCCGCGGGACTCAGGAGCGAGCAGACTTGGCTTGCCGCCCCCGCCCGCGACGCCCTCTCGGCGGCCGGATAGCCCACGCCATCGCGAGCACCTCTCCGGCGAAGTGGGGTCACAGCGGACCGAGGAGCCGGAAGTCGGCACGCTGGCACGGGGATAAGGCCAGCTCAAGCGGTCGGGGTGGCCGGAGTGCTAGTTCTCGAGCAGTCTCGTGCTCGCCGGCGTCGCTGGGTTCGGGCTCGCGCTCGTCGGGGTGCCCGCTGGCCGAGCCTGGCGCGCGATGCGGCAGGCCACCCTGACCGCTTCGACAACGGAAGCTTCCTTCCTCCCCGGATGATCGCTGCAGATGCGCGCGGCACCGACCGCACGGCGCGACGTCTGGCCCCCGAGCGTATGGGCAGTGGACTACCATTCGCGCGAGGTGCTAGACCTGCCGAGGAATCGAGCGACAGTCCTCACGGGTGTGTCGCTGCAGCTCGTCGGGCATCGTCAGACTTCGAGGTGTTACCGTGCCTGCCGCACTCGAAGACGTTGGTCCACTGATGGGTGGACCGGGTCTTGGCCCATCGTTGATGCTCCATGTCAGCCGACCCGCCACGTCGGTCACGGAGTCACGCCCGGGGCCACTTGATCGAGCAACGCACCGGTCGGCCGAGCCGATCACCGGCGACTGATGCAGCAACGGCATCCGGGGCCTGGTGGATCACCGATCGTCTCGGGGGTCGCGATGCATCTCGCGGCCGTGATCGTCCTCGTCGCGGTAGGCATCTCACTGGCAGTCCTCGCTTCGACCAGACCGAGCTCGTCCGGCGCCGGCGCGCCCGATGAGGCGACGGCCATCGAGACCCTTCCCTATCGCGACGACGCGGTCGATGCCCCTGCTTTCGACGCAGTGGCCCAGGAGCTGACAGCGTCGTGTACTTCTCCGAGCCACGCATCCTGGTACGTCTTCACTCCCGTCGCCGACACCCCGTTGACGGCCTGGGTCATCCCTGACCGAGACGGCTCCACTGTGCTTGATGTCGCTCTCGTGGTCTGGTCCCTGACGGCGGATGGCTCACTCGTCGAGGCAGGGTGTGTGGACGATCGTGGTGCCGGCGGGGCCGAGCAGCTCGTCCTCACCGCTGCCGGAGAGGGCACCTACTACGTGCAGGCTGCGGCTGTGGATCACGAGGGGAGTGTGGGCACACTGACCCTGCTGGCTGATGTTCAGCGCCCGGAGCATGACCTGTTCGCTTTCGCGCGTCGCATGGAGACGACGCCGTATCGAGACGAAGGCGTGGATGCGATCGGTGCCCGCCGCGAACCCGGAGAGACGATTCCCAGCTGTGTCGACCTCGAGGCAACGACCTGGTATCGCATTTCGGCGCCACAGGATCTGGTCTTCTCGGCAACGGTCGATCCGGCGCCGGCGGCGGACAACGTCCTCGACGCAGCGATGGCGCTCTATGCCGGGGACACGGTCGATGCCCTCCTGGAGGTCGCTTGCGCGGACAGTGCAGGCGTGCGAGGCAAAGAGCACCTGGAGGTGCCCATCCTGGGTGGTGAGGAGTACTGGCTCCAGATCGGCGCGATCGTGGGCGAAGATTCCGGGCCCGGCGTCTACACCCTGTCTGTCGACGGGCTCCAGGCCATCGAACTGCGGCCGGTGCCGGACACGTTCCTGGGGGCGGCGCCGCTCATGGTTGACGCCGAGGTGACCTCTGGATTGCCCGTCACGCTGGCGGTGGAGGGCCCTTGTCGGATCAGCGACGGTGCCCTCGTGGCCGAGGGAGCGGGCCTGTGCACGATCACGGCCTCCCAGGAAGGGGATTCGACCTGGGCTCCGGCCGTACCTGTGACTACGACCCTTCGCGTGAGTCGCGGCAGGCAGGCGATCGAGCTCGAGCCACTCGACCGAGCCGTCGTGGGTGTGCCGCTCTCCGTGCAGGCCACGGCCGATTCGGGCTTGCCGGTCGTCTTCGAGACCAGTGGAAGCTGCCGGGTCGCGCAAGGCACCTTGCTCGCAGACGGCTCGGGCACTTGCACCATCACCGCTTCTCAGCCGGGTGATGCCGACTGGGCCCCGGCCGAGCCGGTCACCACCAGCGTGCTCGTCGGCCGTGGCCAGCAGGAGATCGAGCTCGACCTGCCACGGGCCACGAGGACTGGTGCGGTTCCCCTCGAGCTCGTGGCCACGACCAGCTCCGGCCTGCCGGTGGCCCTCGAGGCGGACGGCCCCTGCCGGCTCGGCGACGACGGCCTCGTCGCGACCGGGGCCGGGGCCTGCACCATCACCGCCACCCAGGATGGCGACGTCGACTGGGCCCCGGCCGAGCCGGTCACCACCACGCTGCGCATCGGCCGCGGGCGCCAGTCCATCGAGCTCGAGCCCATCGACGAGCCCACCTTCGGTGATCCACCCCTCGAGCTCATGGCCACGACCAGCTCCGGCCTGCCGGTGGCCCTCGAGGCGGACGGCCCCTGCCGGCTCGGCGACGACGGCCTCGTCGCGACCGGGGCCGGGGCCTGCACCATCACCGCCACCCAGGGCGGCGACGTCGACTGGGCTCCGGCCGAGCCGGTCAGCAGACGCCTGACCATCGCCCCCGCCGGCCAGGCCATCGAGTTGGTGCCCATCGACGACGTCGTCGTGGGTGGCTCGGCCGTACTGGCCGCCACCAGCGACTCGGGCCTGCCGGTGGCCCTCGAAGCAAGCGGACCGTGCCTCCTCGATGGCTCCTTGCTGCGTGCCCTCGGCACCGGTGCCTGCACCATCACCGCTTCTCAGGGCGGTGATGCCGACTGGGCCCCGGCCGAGCCGGTCACCACCACGCTGCGCATCGGCCGCGGGCGCCAGTCCATCGAGCTCGAGCCCATCGACGAGCCCACCTTCGGTGATCCACCCCTCGAGCTCAGCGCCACGACCAGCTCCGGCCTGCCGGTGGCCCTCGAGGCGGACGGCCCCTGCCGGCTCGGCGACGACGGCCTCGTCGCGACCGGGGCCGGGGCCTGCACCATCACCGCCACCCAGGATGGCGACGTCGACTGGGCCCCGGCCGAGCCGGTCACCACCACGCTGCGCATCGGCCGCGGGCGCCAGTCCATCGAGCTCGAGCCCATCGACGAGCCCACCTTCGGTGATCCACCCCTCGAGCTCATGGCCACGACCAGCTCCGGCCTGCCGGTGGCCCTCGAGGCGGACGGCCCCTGCCGGCTCGGCGACGACGGCCTCGTCGCGACCGGGGCCGGGGCCTGCACCATCACCGCCACCCAGGGCGGCGACGTCGACTGGGCTCCGGCCGAGCCGGTCAGCAGACGCCTGACCATCGCCCCCGCCGGCCAGGCCATCGAGTTGGTGCCCATCGACGACGTCGTCGTGGGTGGCTCGGCCGTACTGGCCGCCACCAGCGACTCGGGCCTGCCGGTGGCCCTCGAAGCAAGCGGACCGTGCCTCCTCGATGGCTCCTTGCTGCGTGCCCTCGGCACCGGTGCCTGCACCATCACCGCTTCTCAGGGCGGTGATGCCGACTGGGCCCCGGCCGAGCCGGTCACCACCACGCTGCGCATCGGCCGCGGGCGCCAGTCCATCGAGCTCGAGCCCATCGACGAGCCCACCTTCGGTGATCCACCCCTCGAGCTGAACGCCACCAGCGACTCCGGCCTGCCGGTGGCCCTCGAGGCGGACGGCCCCTGCCGGCTCGGCGACGACGGCCTCGTCGCGACCGGGGCCGGGGCCTGCACCATCACCGCCACCCAGGATGGCGACGTCGACTGGGCCCCGGCCGAGCCGGTCACCACCACGCTGCGTATCGGCCGCGGGCGCCAGTCCATCGAGCTCGAACCCATCGACGAGCGCCTGCTTGGCGATGGTCCCGTCGAGCTGCAAGCCGCCTCCAGCTCAGGTCTCCCCATCACCTACTCGGCTGAGGGCCCATGTGATGTCAAGGACGGCATCCTGAAGCTGCGTGATGCGGGCCGCTGCACGGTGACCGCTTCACAGCCGGGCGGCGGGGACTGGGAGCCAGCCGACGCTTCGACCTCGTTCCGGATCGTCGGCCCTATCACGGATCGGAGACAAGACATGACCGGCAACGTCGCGATGTCGCCGCCGGGCACGCTACTGGGCGACGGCGCGCAGATCACAGCGGGATTCGAACCCGACGGTCCGCAGACCCACTACTTCGCCATCGCGCTCGATGAGTCAGAGGTCCTCGAGATCGCTGTCTCCCAACCGGGCACGGCCTGGAGCATCGCCGAGCCGACGGCGCTGACCACGGGAGAGACCACATGGCAGGACATCGAGATCGATCCCGAAACCTCGGTCGCTCGCTGGGTGGCCAACGAGAGCGGCATTCACTCCATCCGGGTTACCGGTGACGGGCCTGGTCCCGACGACGGCTCGACATACACGATGCAGGTCCGAGTCGACCCGGACAGCCGCGACGAAGCAGAGAGCGCTCTGCTCGACAGCGTGCGGTCGTTCAAGTGCAAGCTCCTCACGAATCGTGACCGCGAGGCCTTCGTTGCCGGCGCGCTCGCTGGCGTGCGCTGTCTCCGCCCGAGGCCGGACGTGTACGAGCTGCAGCTGTACACGTTTCCGGACGGGCAACGGCTCCGCGCGCTCCACCGGGCACGCGTGGATGAAGTTAGCCCGGAGCTCGTCGCGACCGCGGATGCCTGCCGGCTTGGTCAGCGGGGTGTGACCACATGGGCACACGGCCGGGTCGCCTGTTGGACGCCAGATGGACAGATGCGGGCGGTCCTGCACTGGACCGACTTGCGCACGAACACGTATGGCATCCTCCGCACCGACGTCGAGGCCAACCGCCGACGATTCGCCCGCTGGCGCGCCCTACGCGAAACGATCGCCTGACCCCCGGGTCTCCAACGCGAAGGATGACGCCGAGGACCTGAGAAGCGGTACGCTCATCGATGAGCCGGCCTCCTATGCAGCCATCTGGGTCCTCCTCGTGCGCCGCCAACCACCCGCCGGTGACCGATCGTTGATGGATCCAGGAGCGGGCCCGTCAGGTCCGCGAATCGTGTAAGACCACCGAGAAGGGCGACGCCGCGTATCCCATCCCCGTGCCATGCTTGGAGCACCGTCAGTAGCCCGGATGCGGGCCGACCGCCAGCACGATCGAAAGGAGGATGGGGAAACGTGTCCGCACCGCGGAACGCGCGCTTCTGACCACAGATGGCCAAAGCCAAGTACCTGGGACCCGCCGACCGTCTCGGGCTGTACGAGCGACTCGTGGCCTCGGTGGCTGGTGTCGAGCGCAAAGGGGCCGCCAACCCCTACACGTCGCGAAACGGGCACATGACGAGCTTCATCGACAAGGAGGGCGAAGTCTCCATCCGACTCGATCAGGCCGATCGGGAGAAGTTCATCGAGCGGTACGGCTCCCACATCGCGATGCAGTACGGCAGACAGATGAGGGACTTCGTGGTCGTACCCCCCAGTCTGTTGGAGCGCCAGGATGAGCTCCGGCCCTGGTTCGTCCTCAGCTGGGAGTGGGTCGGGACCCTTGGACCGAAGTAGGACCCTACACGCCGCGACTACAGCTCCGGGGTAGAACCGCAGGCGGCGACGGGCCGACCGAAGCGCTTGAACAGGGCCGTGGGTCGTCCGTCGGCCCTCGGTTCCGCCCACTTTGCGAGCGTCTTGAGATCATCGTCCTGACCGAGCACGGCGATGTACAGGGTCGGGTATCCGATCTGTGCCCCACCCGCCTTCAGGTCGCGGCAGCCATCCCACGGTGGCACGACGTAGCGGAGGTTGGCGCGGCCATCCTCGTTGACGTAGCAGCCAGACAGCTGGATAGCTCCCGTGAAGTACACGACTCCGGGCCTGCCCCTCGCACAGCTCGCACCTCCGCGGGGCTTCGCGCCGTAGGTGACCATGCGCTCCTCCAAGACAGCCGTGGCATCCGGTCCGTCCATCAGGTAGTAGGCCATGTCCCGGACCTTCCCGGTCTCAGGCTTGCACTGCAGGGCGGCGACCGTGCCGCTGGGGTTCTGCTCGCGGCGTGGCTCGCAGGTCTGCCGGATGCCCGACGGGATAGCCGTGCGCAGGACCTTCTCGGCCGCGGTGAAGGCCGGGTTCTTCGTCTTGCTGGCCGCGGCTGCCGACGCCTTCAGGCTGTCGACCTGAGCTTCAAGTGCCTTGATGCGGGCGGGCAGCGTCCCGATACGCACGCTGTCGAGGCGCTTCTCGATGCGGTCGAGGTCCGCCCGCTGAGCCTCGAGGAGGGCGACCAGCCCAGCGATGTCGCTGCTCGTGAGCCCTGCGACCGGCTGTGCGAACTCCAGGATGACCGTGCCGGTCGCATCGGAGAGCCGCAGCATGTCGTCAGCGATGGCCCAGCTGGACACTTGGGGGAGAGCGGCCCCGTAGCCGGCTTCCACGGCTGCGGCGTCGCCGACGCACGCCGCCTGGGTCATGGTCAGGGTATCCCCGATGCCCAAGGCCTCACCCTCGATCTCGTAGCTGCCGCTGAACCGGTTGCAGCCTCCTGAGCCGCTGGCCACGCCGTCTTCGAGCAGGAGGGTGGCATCGATGTTCCAGGGGACGGAGGTCAACAGACCATCGTCGTCGTAGGCGGTCAGGTCCCAGCGCTCGCCTTCCGGTCCGGCCAGTCCTGGTAGGGCCGCAGCAGCGGTCGGGATGGTGATGGCGAGTAACGCCGCAAGTAGCATTCGCGGCCAACGTTCTCCGATCATGGGACACCCTCCTTCGACTTCAGGCTGTCTTCTGGCGCACGAGGCCGTGCTCGCCATCATCTCCACTCGAACGCGGGCCAGCGTGTCTGATGCCCCACGCCCGCAGGGTTGCATCATCGGTACTCCTCGTGACCTCTGAGGTGCCGCCCATTCTCGGCGTCAGGCTCAAGGGGTCAAGGGCGGGACGCGCCCGCGACGAGCCTGCCTGCGAGGACCCGATCGGACTGGGTCTTGACACCTGGCCTATACTGAATGATGAATCACCATTCACTTATGAGGGACACGATGGAAGACCGGGGGGTGGCCTGAGATGCCGCGGATCAGCAAGGATCGGGAGGAGGAGGTCCGTCGCCGGATCCTCGAGGCTGGCATCACCGTGTTCGAACAGCGGGGCTTTGCCCGGGCGAGCATGACGGCGATCGCGGCCGAGGCGGGGATGTCCGCCGGGGCGACGTACACATATTTCAGCAGCAAGGAGGAGCTGTTCCTCGCCGCTTTCGGAGCGCTCGTCGAGGAGGAGGAGCAGGTGCTGCAGGAGGCCATCGCCCAGAGCCCGGTGACCGCGTATGCCGTCGATCTGGCCGTCGACTACATGGCCCAGGTAGCGGCCGGTGGCCACGACTTCCGTGGGGCAGGGGCCAACTTCCTGCTTCACGCCTGGACGAGCGCCGACGAGAATGCAGCACTACGAGAGATGCTCCTCCGCCGCAGGCGACAGGCCAGCGCCTTGGCGCGCTCGGTCATCGATGGTGCCATCTCCCGTGGTGAGCTCCCGGCAGACCTCGACCCCGACGGGCTCGCCCTCGGACTGGTCTCGATGTTTGACGGGCTCTTCCTCCAGCGCGCGGAGCGCGGCCAGTCCTTCTCGGTCGAAGATGCCCGTCGGCAGGCCCGCGCGGTCATCGAAGCGATGCTCCGCTCACCCCAGACAGCCGACGGTTCGGAGAACGCAGGTGGCCAGCCATGACCACCCAGCCCATCTCGGTAGCGGCCCGGACCACCACGCCCGGCGCCACCATCATCTCCGTCTCCCTGGTGGTCGCCTACGCCATCCTGCTGGCGACCATGCTCGAACGTGGGCACGCCGCCGGAGGCGAGATCTGGGGGCTCATCGCCACGGTCGTGGGTCTGGCCGCCAGCATCCTCACGCTTGTCGTGCTCCACTCGAGTCGCCGAGCCGTTCGTGTGGCGGTCGTGGTTCTCTGGATGTTCGTGCTGTCGCTGGGCGTGACGGGCACGCTCGACCACGCCGCCCCCGTGCTCGTCGAGTACCTCGATCAGCGGCCACGACCGCCCCTCGTACCGCTCGTCTATGCGGTCTTCGGCATGGTCGGTATCTGGGTCGTCGTGGCGAACCGACGGAGCCAGCGACGGGCGGGGCGACTCCCGCGAGAGCAAGAGCACGAGCAGGAGCACGAGTGATGAGGGCCACTGTCCACACCCGCGCGGAACTCCGCGCCTTCGCGCTCCTCGTGGGCCTGTGCTCCCTTCCGTTCTGGATCGCTGGCGCCGTGTCGGGCGCGACGGTCACGAGCACGCTGTCCATCGCGTCCCTCATGGTGGTGGCCCCGTTCATCGCGGGCGTCGCACTCACCTGGCGTTGGGTAGGCGCTCGCGGCGTCCGCTCACTGCTGCTGCGGGCCATCGACCCGCGCCTGCCTCGCGGTGCCGGCTGGTACCTGCCCGTGCTCCTGCTCATGCCCGCAGCACTCGTGCTGGAGGTCGCGGCGATCCGCTTCAGCGGGCGTATGGTGCCGGCTTTCGAGGTCGTGCCGGCCGCGGTCCTTGCAGATCTTGCGGTCTTCTGGGTGGCGGCGACCCTGGAGGAAGTGGGGTGGACCGGCTTCGCGACCGACCGCCTCCAGGCAGGCAGGAGCGCCCTGGCTTCCGCCGTCGTCCTTGGTGTCGGCTGGGCCCTGTGGCACGTGCCCGCGATGCTGGACATGCCGGCCGGGCACTCGTGGTCCTGGATCATGCTCCAGTGCGCCAACCTTGTCGCGATGCGCGTTCTCATCGTCTGGGTCTACAACGCGTCGGGACGCAGCCTGTTCGCGGCCATCGCCTTCCACGCCGTGTACAACGTCTGCACCATCACCCTGTTCCCGGTGTACGGCTCACACTATGACCCCCTCGTGGCCGGCATCGTGCTCGCGGCCATCGCGATCGCCGTCATCCGGGTCTGGACCCCGGCCACACTCTCGACCTTGCGTGGGCGAACAGCCTCGCCCGCGGCCGCGTCGGGCGTCGGAAGTTAGCCAAGAGGCACAAGAGCGGGGCCTGGGCCCTGGTCCGGTGCCCGGCTCGCCGGGCCCCGCATCAGCCAGGGTCCTTGGCCAGACCCTCCACGACCTCTCCGCCCAGTGCGGTCAAGATGCCTGGCGGACCCAGCACCTTTCGGTCCCGACTGCCACCGCCGAGGATGATTCGCGGCCGCTCCATGACCCGCGCGTCCACCCACAGCGGCAGCTCCGGCGGCAGGCCGATCGGGGTCACGCCGCCGATGGCCATGCCCGTGAGCTGCTGGGTCTCCTCGGCGCCGGCGAACGACGCCTTGCGCGCCTCGAGTCGCTTCCTGACCGTCTTGTTGACATCCAGCCTGGTCGTGGCCAGCACGACGCAGGCCGCGTACACCGGCGGGTCAGCCTTCCCCACCACCAGGATCGTGTTGGCCGAGTCCTCGAGCTCGAAACCATAGGCCGCGCAGAACTCAGCCGTGTCGGCCAGGGCTGGGTCGCACGCGAAGAGCTCGTATTCGACAGCCAGCGACTCCAGCCGCTCCACGAGTTGGTCGCTCACAGCCCTGCTTGCTCCTCCGTCTTCGCCAGGTGCCGATGGTACGGCCTCTCGCGAGGTCTGCTCGCCTGGTGAGCGATGACGACGCAGGCGAGCCTCGGGCGTGATGGCCATGGTCGCATGATGTGATGTTCCACTGACCCTGGGAACTACAGCCTCGACGATCCTGCCATGAGCCTGGACGTTCCTGACCTGTTGTGATAGCGTTACCACCGAGCGTGATAACGATACCACCCAACAGCGCTCCGACGTACCGCCGCAAGCTCGACCAGAGAGGACGACCGATGACGCAGCCCTTCACCGACACCATCCCCGGCACCGAGGTGCAGCGGGGCATGAACAAGGACGACCTGATCGTCATCGCCGGCGCCGGCGGGTTCATCGCCGGCTCGCTCACCCGCTACTTCGCCGAGCAGGGCTACACCAACATCCGGGCTATCGACCGCAAGCCGCTGCCCGACTGGTACCTGCGCGTGCCGGGCGTCGAGTCCCTCTCAGCCGACCTCAGCGTGGAGGCCAACGCCATCGAGGCGGTCAAGGGTGCCACCGAGGTCTACAACCTTGCGGCCGACATGGGTGGCATGGGCTTCATCGAGAACTTCCGCGTCGAATGCCTGCGCAGCATCCTCGTCAACACGCACCTGACCGAGGCCTCCTACCGCGCCGGTGTCCAGCGCTACTTCTTCAGCTCGTCGGCCTGCGCCTACAACACCGACCTGCAGAAGAACCCCGACGTCATCGCGCTCAAGGAGTCCGACGCCTACCCGGCCATGGCCGAGCGCGGCTACGGCTGGGAGAAGCTCATCAGCGAGATGTTCTGCGAGGAGTACTGGGCGGAGCGACAGCTTGAGACGCACATCGCCCGCTTCCACAACATCTACGGCCCCAACGGCACCTGGTTCGGCGGTCGCGAGAAGGCCCCCGCGGCGATGTGCCGCAAGGTGCTTGAGGCCCAGGACAGCGGCGACATGCGCATCGAGATCTGGGGCGACGGCGAGCAGACCCGCTCGTTCTGCTACATCGACGACTGCCTCCACGGCATCGACCGCATCATGCACAGCCCCGAGCTCATCGCCACGCCCATCAACCTCGGCTCCAGCGAGCTGGTCTCGATCAACAAGCTGGTCGACATCGTCGAGGACATCGCGGACGTGAAGCTCGAGCGCGAGTACGACCTCGACGCGCCCAAGGGCGTGGCCGGGCGCAACAGCGATAACACCTTCATCCAGGAGGTCCTCGGCTGGGAGCCCAACACGCCGCTGCGCGAAGGCATGGCCGAGACCTACGCCTGGATCAGCGAGCAATTCGCCGCCCGCAAGGCCGGCAAGCGCGTGGTCGAGGGCTAGCCTCATGACCGCGGAAACCGCGGCCACCACTGCGCCGGCGGCCCTGCAGGAGGCGATCGGGCACTTCCCCTACCGGCTGCAGATGGCTGGCGGCTGGATCGACCAGCCCTTCGTCTCCGAGCGTCTTCCCGAACCGCCCGGCTCGATGGTGGTGGTCTCGCTCCACCCCACCACTCGTTACATGGACCGCAGCGGCATGGCCACCGGGACACGGGTCGTGGCTCGTGGTCTGTGGGGCGACGAGCTCCCGGACGATCGCCCTGCCGAGGTGCTCGTTCGCGAGCTCTACCAGGCCGAGAACGAGGGCCAGGCCGCCCCGTCGGGCTCGCAGGACATGTGCGGTCTCATCTACCCGGGCATCAGCCGGCTCGACTACGACGCCTCGGTGGAAGGTGGCTGGTTCCCGGCGCACGTCGAGTCCACCTCCGATCCCGGGGTCGTGGCCTGGTTGGAGCAGGTCATCCACCTCGTCCCGGTCGGCCCTCGCCCGGTCGGCTACGACCCCCTGGGCGTGAAGAACCTCGACCCCGCCTGGGTCGCCCGACTGGGCCACAGCGGCCGGGCCTGCTATGAGGCCATCGTGGCCATGGACCTCGAGGCGCTGGGCGAGTCGCTCAACGAGTGCTCGCGCGCCTGGGCTGCGATCTTGCCGCAGGTCTTCGAGCACCCGGCTATCAACATCGACCTGCACGGGCTGCTCGCCGGCTATGCAGCCGCCTACCCCGGGGCCATGTACTCCGGCTGCGGCGGCGGCTACGTCATCGTCGCCTCGGACACCCCGCCGCCCGGATCGGCTCGCATCGCGGTGCGTGCGTGACCGCGCGCGTCGTCGTCGAGCACAGCCTCGACGACCTTCGCTCGGACGACGTGCGGTTTCTGCAGGAGGCCGCGCGCCATGGGCCGGTCCACGTGCGCATCCCGGACGACGAGCTGATGCAGGAGCTCAGCGGGGGGCTCCCCAAGTTCCCCGTGTCCGAGCGCCTCTTCCTGGCCGAGTCGCTGCGCTGGGTATCGAGCGCCGAGGCCGTGAGCCGGCCGCTTGCCGACGCGCCGGATGCGTCCATGGCCGCCGACTCCGTGCTCGTCGCGAGGGGAGAGGACTCGGTCCTCCGCACCGCGGCGGCCGCAGCGGGCGTGCCCGTCATCGCGGTGTGGCCCGATGATCGGGCGGGCTTCCCCGTCATCGAGCCCTATCCGGTCCCGTCCGGCACGCCCGGCGTCATCGTCACCGGCTGCTTCGACTGGCTCCACTCCGGACACATCCGCTTCTTCATGGACGCGGCTGCGTACGGCGCGCTCACCGTGGTGGTGGGCAGCGATCGCAACGTGGCCCTGCTTAAGGGCGAGGGTCATCCGCTTCAGCGCGAGGAGGAGCGGCGTTACATGGTCGGCTCGACGGCACCGGTCTATCTCTGCCTGGTGTCCTCGGGCTCAGGCTGGATGGACGCCGAGCCCGAGATCGACCTCATCCGACCGACCTACTACGTCGTCAACGAGGACGGCGACCAGCCGGAGAAGCGGGAGTTCTGCCGGGCGCACGGGATCGAGTACGTGGTGCTCGAACGCGTGCCGCACGCGGGGCTGCCAGCCCGCTCGAGCACAGACCTGAGAGGCTTCTAGGAGGAGGCAGCGATGCCGACCCTGACCGATGTCGCCAGGCGCGCAGGCGTCTCGCCGATGACCGTCTCGCGCGTGGTGAACGGCTCGGGCCCCGTCAGCCCCGAGTTGCGGACACGCGTGGAGCAGGCCGTGGCCGAGACGGGATACGTGCCCAACACGGTCGCACGCAACCTGCGTGTCCGCCGCACCGACACCATCGCGCTGGTGATGCCGGACATGACCAACCCCTTCTTCACGGCGCTGGCGCAGGGCGTCGAGACAGCCGCGCGTGAGGCCGGTATCTCGCTGCTGCTGGCCAACACCGATCAACGCGAGGACGAGGAGGAGCGACTGGTGCGGGCGCTGCTGCAGCGGCAGATCGACGGCCTGCTCATCATCCCCGCAGGCTCCTGTATCGAGACCGTCCGGCTTTGCCGCGACCAGGGCGTGCCCCTGGTCGTGGTCGACCGCCGCCCGGAACGCCCTGGTGCAGACGTCGTCCGTGCCGACGCCGAGGGCGGCGCGCTCGAGCTCGGGCGACTCATGGTCGGGCTGGGCCATCGGTACGCCGCGGTCCTGACCGGCCCACCGACCGTGCCCACTGCCGTGGATCGCGCCGCCGGCTTCGCCCGAGCCTTCGAGGACGCCGGGCTGCCGGGACCGCTGGTCATCCACGGCGAGTTCACCATCGACAGCGGCCACGAGATGGCGGGCGAGGCCATGAGCGAGTCACCAAGGCCGACGGCGCTCTTCGCGGCCAACAACTTCATCGCCATCGGCGTGCAGCACGGCCTGGAGGAGCTCGGCCTGCGTGTGCCGGAGGACGTGGCTCTGGTGGGCATGGACGACCTGCCCAGCGCGATGGTCACGTTCCCGTTCCTGACCGTGGTAGCCCAGCCGGCCGTCGAGATGGGCCGACGTGCCGTGGGTCTCCTGCTCGATCGCCTGGCCCATCCCGATCGCCCGGCCGACGAGGTGGTACTCCCGACGGAGCTCGTCATCCGTCGCTCCAGCGGCGGACGCATCGCTTGACCGGCCCGACCCGTCAGACTGGTCGGAGCATGACCCCGCGAACCGGCTACGTGACCCACCTCGAGGCCGCCATCGACGGCACCGTGCTGCCCGCGGGCAGCATCCAGACCACCCACCAGGGCCGGCCACTGTGGGTGCGCTACGACCTCGAAGCGCTGCGAGCGACGGTCGACCGCGACGCCTGGCGCGAGCGGCCGGCCGGGATGTGGCGCTACGCCGAGCTGCTGCCGTTGGCCGATCAGGACCATCGGGTCTCGCTGGGTGAGACGACGACGCCCCTGCTCGAAGCGCCACACCTGGCCGCGCACCTTGGGCTGCGCGACCTGCTCATCAAGGACGAGTCGCGCCTGCCCACCGGCTCCTTCAAGGCGCGGGGCATGGCCGTGGCGGTCTCGATGGCGCGCGCGCTGGGCATCGAGCGCCTGGCCGCGCCCACTGCCGGCAACGCCGGGGGAGCCCTTGCCGCGTACGCCGCCCGTGCCGGCATGGAGGCATACGTGTTCATGCCTGCCGACACGCCCATGGTCAACCGCTACGAGGCGGCCCTCTACGGCGCCCACGCCTACCTCGTCGACGGCTTCATCAACGACTGCGGAGCCATCGTTCGCGACGGCGTCGAGCCGATGGGCTGGTTCGACATGAGCACGCTCAAGGAGCCGTATCGCATCGAGGGCAAGAAGACGATGGGCCTGGAGCTGGCCGACCAGCTCGACTGGCGACTGCCCGACGTCGTGCTCTATCCCACCGGCGGCGGCACCGGGCTCATCGGCATGTGGAAGGCCTTTGCCGAGCTCGACGCGCTGGGCTGGCTTGACGCGCCGAAGAGGCCGCGGCTCCTCTCGGTCCAGTCGGACGGCTGCTCGCCCATCGCAGATGCCTGGGCGGCCGGCGAGCGATTTGCCGCACCGGCCATCGACCCCCAGACGGTCGCGAGCGGGATCCGCGTTCCCGTCGCTGTCGGCGACTTCATGATCCTCGATGCCGTACGCGAGTCGGGTGGTGCCGCGCTCACGGCGGAGGAGGGGAGGCTGGTCGAGTGGATGCGCCTGGCCAACCGGCTCGAGGGCATCGCGCTCTGCCCGGAGGCCGCCGCCTGCGTGGGCGTGCTCGAGGGGCTCGTCCGCAGCGGCCAGGTCGACCCCGACGAGCAGGTCGTCATCTTCAACACGGGTGCGGCCCAGAAGTACGTCGAGGCCATGTCCGCCGAACTCCCCACGGTGGAATCGCCGGTGGACTACCAGGCGCTCTGAGCGCGAACGCTAGCCTGAGCGGCCCACGCGCTCGGGATGCCAGAAACCCTGGTGCACCACGGCTGCCTCCGGCAGGTCAGCGGGTCCCTCGACCGCGATCACCCGCTGGCCGGCGGCCAGCACGGTCCGCGCGGGCAGATGCATGGTGGGATTCTCGGCGTCGGCCCCGGTGAGGGCCCCGAGCTGCGCTTCGGCAAGGGCATAGACGACGCGCCCGATGCCGCTCCAGTAGATGGCTCCGGAGCACATCGCGCAGGGCTCGGTGCTGCTGTAGAGCGTGGTCGGGGCCAGCTCGGCCTCGGTGAACGAGCGAGAGGCCAGGCGCACCAGGTTGAGCTCCGCGTGCGCGGTGACGTCGCGGTCGACGGTGACGGTGTTGCCGGCTTCGAGCAGGACGTCGCCGCTGGCGTTGGCGAGAACGGCTCCGAAGGGATGGTTGCCGACCTCGCGGGCCCGGCGCGCCACGTCGATGGCCAGCCGCAGCAGGCGCAGGTCGGTCTCGGTCATGCCGGCCCTTTCCAGACGCGCTCGGGCCGTTCGGTCAGGCCCAGCTCCTCGAGCACGTCGATGATCTCGTAGTCGGAGCGGTACCAGGCGCGGATATTGGCCGAACCGGTCTCCGACAGGTCGGTGGGCGTGTCGTCCGGAGCGCGATTCGCGCTCCGGGGGTCGGCCGGCAGCCGGCAACGATCGGGCAGCCCGATGAGCGCGCGCAGCCGCTCGAAATCATCACTGAGCGTCTCCTGCCAGCCGACCAGCAGGATCTGGCCTCGCCGCTTTCGCAGTAAAGCGGGCGAGCCGAGCCAGACCGCGAAGGTCGTGCGCACGTGGCGGATGTCGTGCATCGCGGCAACAGCTGCGCGTCGTTCGGCCGCGTCGTCCGATGACAGGGCCACCGCCAGCTTGTCGGGCGTGTCGAAGCGCCGGAAGGCTATTCGCTCCTTCTTCGACCAGGGCGAATCGTGGCGCGGCTTGCCCTGTCGCAACCGGGACATGAAGCCCGACACGTAGCGACCGACCGGGTCGCGCAGCACGAAGACCACGTCATCCCGCGGCGGGATGCGCCGGAGGTCGATGTGGTGCGAATGGGTCAGGATGCGCGTGCCGGGCGCCACATCCTGGTAGACGCTGCGGACGCCACGGATGTCACCACGGATGGCGTCCTTCACGGCCGAGCCGCCGGTCTTGCCGATGTGGATGATGTGGATCACTCGCTGACGCCGCAGCCGGCCCTCGATCGACTGGATCCACGGCTTCAGCAGGCGCTTGCGCATGCGCAGCCACTGCCGCAGTCGCCGCAGTCGTCGCTTCACGGGTTGGCTGATCTGGTCGTTCGCACGGTCGCCCGATTCTAGTGCTGCGCGCGTCAGCGGCGGTCCTGCCATGCTTCGAAGGCAAGGAGGGGACATGCCGACACGATCCATCGAGCTCATCCGACACCCGTTGCGGGTCCGTACGCTCGAGGTTCGTACCGTCAAGCACCCTGGCCCGCTGTACGGCCTCATCACGCTCAGCGGTGACGACCTTGCCGACTTCGAGACGCCCAGCCCGACAGACCACGTCGGGGTGATCCCGCCGCTGCCCTCGGGCGAGCTCGTGTTGCCGGAGGTGGCCGACGGGCGGCTGCGCTGGCCGGCCGGGGAGCGGCCGCCGATGCGCGAGTACACCGTGCGGCGTTTCGACCGCGAGGCGCGCGAGCTGGACGTGCGCATCCTGCTCCACGGCAACGGCCCCCTCGCCCGCTGGGCAGCCCAGGCCGCGCCCGGCGACAGGGTCGGGGTGGTGGGGCCGCGCGTGTCGAAGGTCATGCCCGGGGGCTTCGCCAACTACCTGCTGGTGGGCGATCTCACGGCCGTCCCGGCCATCGCGCGCTGGCTGAGCGTGCTGCCCGGGGGCGCGATGGCCCAGGTACTCATCGCCGCGCGCTCCGAGGAGGACGTCGTCGAGCTCAAGTGCGCCGAGCCCATCTCCGTGCTCTGGCTGACCGAGGCGCTGATGCCGGAGGCCGACTGGCTGCCACCCGCGGTCGCCGCCACGAGCCTCCACTCGCGCGACACGTTCGCCTGGGCTGCCGGCGAGGCCGTGGCCATGCGCGAGGTGCGCCGGGTCCTGCTCGAGCAGCACGGCTTGCCCTCGGAGAACGTCAAGGTCACCGGCTACTGGCGCCGGGACGAACCGGACTTCGACTACGACGCCCCGCTCGTCGCAGGATGACCCAGGGCCGCTATCCGGGCGCCGACACGCGGTAGATGATGCCGGCCTTGTCGTCCGAGACGTAGAGCGCGCCGTCCGCGCCGACGATGACGCCGGCTGGACGGCCAGTGGCATCGCCGGTCTCGCGGTCGAGGAAGCCGCCCACCAGGACCTCTGGCGGGCCGCTGGGACCGTCGTCCCAGGGCAACCACAACACCTCGTAGCCGACCTTCTCGGATCGGTTCCAGGAGCCGTGGAAGGCGATGACCGCGCCGTCTTGCCAGAAGGTGATGCCCAGCGGGGCCGCGTGCGCCTGGAACGTCGCCACGGGCGGCGTCACGCCGTCGCAGCCGACCAGACCATTGTCGGGATCGGGTTCGTCCCCGAGGTCGGGGTCGACGATGTCGCCCGCGTGGCATCGCGGCCAGCCGGCGTGGGCCCCGTCAACGAGCCGATAGAGCGTCTCAGGCGGGATGTCGTCGCCCATGAGGTCGCGGCCATTGTTCGTGGCCCACGCCTCGCCGGTGGCAGGATCGACGGCCACGCCGACCGCGTTGCGCAGGCCGCGCATCAGGACACGCCATGTCCCACCGTCCGCCGGAGCGGTGATGACGCTGGCGCGCTCCTCGTCCTCCTCCCAGCATACGTTGCAGGTGGAGCCGACGCTGACGAGCAACGAGCCGTCGGGCATGACGGCGACCGTGCGCGTCGAGTGTCCGCCACCACCCGAGTACTCGAGCATGGTCTCCCTGGCCTGCTCGTGCAGGTCTTCATCGAGCTCGACCCCGAAGAGCGAGCCGCTGCCGGCCACCAGCAGCCTGCCGTCGTCGGCGAAAGCCAGCGAGTGGGCCGAGTCGTAGCCCTCGCCCACCAGGATGTGCTCGTCAGCGGCGCCGTCGCCATCGCGGTCTGGCAGGGCCACCACCCGGTCCGCGCCCTGCTCAGCCACGAACAGGGTGCCATCGTCGGCCAGCGCCATGAAGCGCGGATGAGCGAGCCCGCTCGCGAACACGCTGGAACGGTAGTCATCCGGCAGCACGAGCTCGGTCTCGCCCGGCAGACCGCGGTCGAAGCTCAGGCCCATGGCCTGCAGGATGGGCTCGCGGAACGTCCACGCTCCCACCATCAGGAAGCTGATGACGAAGACCGCGAACAGCCCCAGGCGGATGATCCGTTTCATGTCACCTCCCGCGGCCGTCGCTGCCTTAGCCACCCCGCTTCAGCAGCGTCAGGAGAAGCACCAGTGGTGTCTGGGCCACCACGCTGTGGGGAGTGTTGGCAGGCATGTGGATCCACGTGCCCGGCCCTCCCTCGACGGTCTCGTCGTCCAGGGTGATGGTGGCATGGCCCTCGACCACTTCCAGTGTCACCGGCACCGGCGCGGTGTGATCCGACAGCTGCTGACCGGTCGCGAAGGAGAAGTGTACGACGCGGACGTCGTCGTCATTGTAGATAGCGCGGCTAACGATACCGTCGGCCGGCGTTTCCACCGGCGATCTCAGGTCGACGATGGTGCAGTCGGAACTCATGGTCCTCTCCTGTCTGGCGGGCTGTCCCTCGAAGCCCTAGCTCCTTCACGAACCAGTGTCTGGCGAACGGTTCGTCGTTGAACCGAGGGAACTCGCGGTAGCCATGACCACGGTACATGGCCAGGGCAGGGGTCAGCTGATGCCAGGGTCGAGCAGCTTGAGCGCGCCACAACCGACCGGGCCAACGTCGTCACGGAAGACGAGCACGAGCCCGAGGCGGCGGGTGAGCTCATCGAGACCCAGTGGCAGCGCCTCATCGACGACGTATCCGAAGCGCTCGCCGAGCTCGGTGCAATACCGCTCGACGCAGCACAGAACGTCTTCGCTGTCGGCGGGCTCCTCGCTGGTCACGTAGTCGGCCATGCGACGATGAGCAACGCCTCATCGCCGTACCATCGGCGGATGACCCGAAGGCAGACGCTTCCCTACGGCTCATGGCCGTCACCCATCAGCATCGACCTGGCCGTCGGCTCCTCGCGCGGGTTGTCCGAGCCGCGCCAGGACGGCGAGGACATCTACCTCCTCGAGTCGCGGCCCGACGAGGCCGGCCGGGTGGCACTGTTGCGGCGCACGCCCGACGGGGTCACGGAGGACATGGCTCCGGAGCTGAACGTGCGCACACGCGCACACGAATACGGCGGCGGCGCCTACATGGTCGCCGACGGCATCATCGTCTTCTGCGAGTTCGCGGAGAACCGCCTGCTGCTCAAGCGCTCGGCCGGCGCGCCCATCGAGGAGCTCGTCACCGACCCGGCGCTGCGCTTCGCCGACATGGCTATCGACACTGCCCGCGACCGTGTCATCAGCGTGGTCGAGGACCAGCACGAGTCGGCCATCGGCGCACGCAACCTGCTCGCGGCGGTCTCGTTCGACGGTACCTATGTCGAGCTGGCCTCGGGATACGACTTCTACTCTGACCCGGTGCTGAGCCCCGACGGCAGGGCCCTCGCCTTCGTCACCTGGGACTTCCCCCAGATGCCCTGGGACGGGACCGATCTGTGGGTGGCCGCCATCGAGCCCGACGGCAGCCTCGGGCAGCCGGTCCATGTCGCAGGTGGCAGCGCGGAATTGGTCATCCAGCCGAAGTGGGCGCCTGACGGTTCGCTGCTCTACGTCTCCGACCGCAGTGACTGGTGGAACATCTATCGATGGCGCGAGGGGTTGGCCGGCTCGTCGGCGCTGGCACCGTTGGAGGCGGAGGTCGGTGGGCCTCAATGGGTCTTCGGGCTGTCCGAGTACGACGTTGACGACGACGGCACGGTCGTTGCCTTCGCTCATGGGCCGGGCGGTGCCAGCCTGATCGCGGTGGCTCCGGGCCAGGCGCCGCGGGAGATCCCCTTTGCCGCGGATGGACTCGCCTATGTGCGCGTGGCAGGCGGGATGGTGACGGCCATCGCCGGTGCCTTCACCAAGCCTTCCGCGCTCGTGCGTATCGAGCTTGCAGGCGGTGGCCAAGAACGGCTGCGTGAGTCGAGCACCCTCGACATCGACGCCACCTACCTCTCCAGCCCACAGCACATCTCGTTCCCGACCACCGGAGGTCGCCGGGCCTACGCCTGGTACTACCCGCCGGCCAACCCGGACGTGGTGGCGCCGGAGGGAGAGCGGCCGCCGCTGGTGGTGATGTCACACGGCGGCCCCACCAGCCAGGCGCGGACGTCGCTGAGCCTGGGCCGTCAGGCCTTCACCAGCCGGGGTATTGCCGTCGTCGACGTCGACTACGGCGGCTCGACCGGGTACGGCCGCGCCTACCGTGACCAGCTGCGCGAACAGTGGGGCATCGTCGACGTGGACGACTGCACCGCGGCTGCCACCTGGCTGTCTGAGCAGGGCCTGGCCGATCCCGGGCGCCTGGCCATCCGCGGTGGCAGTGCCGGCGGCTACACCACGCTCGCGACGCTGTGCTTCAAGGATGTCTTCAGCGCTGGCACCTCGTTCTACGGCCTGGGTGACCTGGCGGCCTTCACGGACACCACACACAAGTTCGAATCGCGCTACATGGACTACCTCGTCGGACCGTATCCGGAGATGGCAGGGCGCTACCGTGAGCGTTCGCCGGACGAGCACTCGGAGCGGATCTCGTGTCCGGTGCTGGTGATGCAGGGCGCTGACGACAAGATCGTGCCGCCCTCGCAGGCAGAAGGCATCGTGCGCGCGTTGGCGAAGAATGGATTGCCCCATGCCTACATCCTGTTCGAGGGCGAGGGTCACGGCTTCCGCATGGCTGCCAACCAGCGGCGCGCGCTGGAGGCCGAGCTCTCGTTCTACGCCCAGGTCTTCGGCTTCGAGTTGGCCGACGACTTCGTGCCGCTCGAGGTCACGGGGCTGTAGCGCGACGAAGATCGACGACCGCCCGAGGAGGTCGGGCGGTCGTCGTGCAAGAGGGAGGGAGGGGAATGGTCGTCTAGGCGTCGGTGGTGGCAGCCGCCGCGTCGTCGGTCGCGATCTCGCCGGAATCCTCTTCGGTGGCATCCTGGGGCTCTGCCTCAGAAGCCTCCGCGTCATCGGCCGGCTGGACCACCACGCGCGAGGCCACGAAGTCGCCGCCATCCTCGGAGTCCGACCAGACGACGATCTGGGCGCCGGCCTCGATGTCGGCCAGCTCGACTTCTGTCGGGACCATGCGCTGGCGGCTCCAGCCGCCTCGCTCGACCGTCTGCTCCTCGAGGGCCACGATCGAGGTCTCATCGTCGATGGTCACGGTTACCGCCTCACCGCTCCCGAGCGCGAAACTGAGTCCGTCGTCGGCGGCGCTCTCGACCACGCCCTGCTCGACACGTCGGGTGGCCACGCCGTCGGCCGTCTGGATGGTGACCTCCTGGCGCTGGAACTCGTCAAGCCCACCGCGAAGCGGGCCGCCCATCCCACCACGCACACCCGGCATGTTCCTGGGGCCCATCTCCGCCCCGATGCCGGCCTTGCCGCGCATGTCGCGCATGCCGCGTTCACCGCGATCGCCGCGGTCCCCCGGGTGTGCCGAGACAGCAGCGGTGGCGGCGATGACCAGCGCGAGGGTGGCGCCGGATACCGTCATGAGTCTGGTCCTGTGATCGTGCATATCGTCATTGACCTCACTTGCAGCTCGACGGCACGCCTGGGGCATGCCGGCCGGCCGGATGGCGCGACGGCAAGAACGGTGGAAGTCGGGCGTATGTCTCGACCGAGGGCGGTGTAAGGGCGGCGTAAGCCTGGTGCGACACGCCCGGAAGCGGGGAACTGGCCAGGAGTCGGAGCCCGTGGTATAGTCCCTGGGCGAGGTGGAGCAGTGGTAGCTCATCGGGCTCATAACCCGAAGGTCGGCGGTTCGAATCCGTCCCTCGCAACCAAAGATTCCTGACGTGAGAACCCCGGGTCCCGCCCCCGGGGTTTTCCTTTTGGCGCGGGAACCGTCGGAGTGGCTCGTGTAACCGGTCGGAAGGGCCCTCGGGAATCGACCTGGATCGGACCTAGGCTCGGAACACGATGATTGCCCGTGCCACCACCCTGCTGATCCTCTCCGCCCTCCTCATCGCGTTGGCGTTGCCGGTCGCTGCGCAAGAAGCACCCAGTATCGAGCCGAGCCCGTCGTCAAGCCCGGTTGGCAGCAGTGAGGATGCCCCGGTCGCCAGTGGCCAGACCACGGCGCCTGCTTCGATCTCGTCGGAGCCGACGCCGCGTCAGCTGCCTGTCGACGTTCCGGTAGCTGAAGGCCCGGTCGTTCAGGCCGTGCTCTTCTTCGCGCCCACCTGCGGCCATTGCCACTACGTCATCACCGAGTTCCTGCCGGGACTCTTCGAGGAGACCGGAGGCCAGCCGTCGATCACCTTCGACCAGTCGGTCCTGCCGGGCGAGCCATCCTTCTACCTCATGAGCAACGGACGGCTCCAACTGCTGCTCGTCGACGTCAGCCAACCCGTTGGCAGCGCCATGTTCGGTGCCGATTCCGAACGCCTGGGCATGGACCGTGCGGGCGTGCCTCGGCTCGATGTCCAGGACATCTACCTGGTGGGTTCGGGCGACATCCCCGATCGGTTCCCCACGATGGTCGATGAAGGTCTGGCCGGCGGAGGTATCGGGTGGCCGTCGGTGCCGGACCTCGATACCGCCATCGCGCCGTTCCTGGCCGAAGGCAGTGTGGCCGTGGTCGAACCGGACGGCCGTGAGGACGGGGAGGACGAGGCGGTCGTCATCCCGGTCGGGGACGACCGCGGCCCACTGGACAGGTTCGGCGACGATCCCGTCGGCAACGGCATCTCGGTGGTCGTGCTCATCGTCCTCGTGGCGAGCCTCGTGGCGGCGCCACTGCTCGCCGCTCGTGGCTCACTGCCCTCCTTCCCGGCCTGGTTCGTCCCGGTCCTCGCCATCGTCGGGATCGGCGTGGCGGCCTACCTGGCCAACGTCGAGACCAGCGGCAGCGAGGCCGTCTGCGGTCCGGTGGGTGACTGCAATGCCGTGCAGGAGAGCGAGTACGCGGAGCTCTTCGGCGTCCCCATCGGTGTGCTCGGCGTCATCGGCTACCTGTTGGTCGGCGGCCTCTGGCTCGTCTCGCGCCTGGCCTCGGGGGCGGTCGCCGACTGGGCCATCCTGCTCATCGCCGTGGGTGCCTTTGGGGGCACGCTCTTCAGCGCCTACCTGACGTTCCTGGAGCCGTTCGTCATCGGTGCGACCTGCATGTGGTGCATCAGCTCGGCGCTCGTGATGATGGCGCTCCTGTGGGTCAGCGCCGGTCCAGCCTGGTCTGCCTGGCGCAGGTTGCGGGGCGACTCCGATCCGATCTCGCCGGCTGGAATCCCCGCCAGCACCTGACTCGATGGACCATCGTTTCAGTACGTCCGACGGGCTCCCGCGTTGCTCGCCCCACGAGCAAACGCAACCCTTCAGCAGCCACGTATGCCGATCCTGCTCGCCGGCTGCACAGCGCTGACAAACTGGCTCACCCCACGAGCAGAACCCGACGATCCCGTCGCAGGCCCGTCGAGTTCGCTCATCTAGGGAGCAGAGGTGGTCACGAGCCTATCGGGCGAGCGGTGTCGAGTCTATCGGGCGAGCGGTGTCGAGCCTATCGGGCGAGCGGTGTCGAGCCTATCGGGCGAGCGGTGTCGAGCCTATCGGGCGAGCAGGCTCTAGCGGCGCCAGAAGTCCCGGGGATCGGATCGGGGCTTGAAGCCAGCGGCTTCGGCTACGGCCACGGCTTCGCCGAACCCCCGCCCGACCGCATCGGGCGCGTGAGCGTCGGAGCCGAAGCAGACGGCACCGCCGCCGACCTCATGCCACCAGCGCACGATGAGTGGATCGAGCGGCAGGCGCGTATTGATCTCCAGGACGCGGCCGGATGCTGCGAGCGCCGCCAGCGTCTCGCGATACTCGGCCTCGAATACGCGCGGGTCGTGTCGCCGGCCCGCGCGTCGGATCTGCCGCACCAGGTAGTCGATGTGGGCCACGACCTCGAACTCCTGGCTGGCCTCGATCATGGTCGTGGCCTCAGCGAGGTACTCACGCACCGCGGTCGCCTCGGCCGCACCGCTGATACGGTCGCTGTGGAACCACTCGTCGATGGCTCGGATGGCCCCATCGACCCGCACCGAATGGACGGAGCCCAGCACTCGTTCGAACCGGCCCGACGCCAGGATTCCGGCGACGAGCTCGGGAAACCAATGCGGCTCGCCGATCTCGATGCCGGTCAGGATGTGCAGGGACCCGAACCGCTCACGGCAGCGGTCGATCGACTCGAAGTAGCCCTCCAGGTCGATGCGCGGCGGGTAGAAGGTGGAGTCGGCCTCGACGTAGTGGGCACCAGCTCGAGGGAACATATGCAGTGACTCGCGAGGCACGAACCACGACGTCAGGTCGAGGTGCTCGGTGAAGGCGATCGAGGGCAGGCCCAGCTCGACGGCCCGGGCACAGGCGTCGGCCATCGAGCCGCGCACGCCCGCATCCCAGGAGAACTGGCTGTGAACATGGCCGTCAGGCGGCGGTCCGGGTTGGGTCACCCCTCTACTCTGACACGGCTGGAGGTGAGGGCTTCGACCACCAGGTCCAGCTCCCGCTCGCCGGTCGCGACCAGGTCGAGCACGAGCCCGCGCTGTGGGTCCGGCCGCTGCTGGTAGTAGCTGAGTGCCTCGCAGCTGACGCCGTCCCGCTTCAGCGTCTGCGCCACCTCCACGTCGTCGGGCAGGTCGGCGCGGATGCACAGGCTGAGCCCGGCATCGAGGCCGCTGACGCGCAGGCCGGGGGCGGCTGCGGCCAGTCGCTGCGCCAGGCGCTGGCGCTGCTTGCGGTAGTCCACGCGACTGGCCCGAAGGTGGCGGTCGAAGTCACCGCTGCGCAGGAGCTCGGCGAAGGCGGCCTGGCTCAGCACCCCCGTACCCAGGTCGAATGCCGCTTTGTGTCTGACCGTCTCATCGATGAGTGACGGCGGCAGCACCAACCAGCCCAGGCGCAGTCCGGGGGCGAGCGTCTTGGAGATCGACGAGCCGCTCACGACGCGGTCCGGCGCAAAGGGCTGGAGCGAGCCGACCGGGTCGCTGTCGTAGCGGTACTCGGCGTCGTAGTCGTCCTCGATGATGAAGCGTCCGTCCGCGGAACGGACCCATTCGAGCAACTGGCGGCGACGCTCGGGAGCGAGCACGACGCCCGTGGGGTAGTGATGGGCCGGGGTAACCAGCACCGCCTCTGCCCCAGCGCGGTCCAGCTCCTCGACGCGCAGGCCCTGCTCGTCCACGCCGACCGGAGGGGTGGGCATGCCCCAGTGGCGAAGCTGATCGCGGGCGCCGGTGGATCCGGGCTCCTCGACGGCGATGGCTCGGACGCCATGCCCCGGCAGCACGCGTGCCAGCAGCGCGAAGCCCTGGGCGAACCCGTTGACGATGAGGATGTCGTCGCTGATCGCTCGGAGGCCGCGGACGCGACCGAGATAGGCGGCCAGCTCGGCTCGCAGTGGCTCGTAGCCCTGGGGATGGCCGTAGCGCAGCTCCGCGTCGGGCAACGACTCGAGCGTGCGACGATAGGCGCGAAGCCAGGTGCGGCGTGGGAACAGGCCGGTGTCTGGCAGGCCCGGGTTGTGACGCACCGGCGAGGGCCGCTCGCTCCCTCCTGGACGGGCGCTGGTGGGCGTGGCCCCGATCTCTCCCACCCTCGTGCCCGAACCGCGCCGGCTCACGAGGTAGCCCTCGGCGTCGAGTTGCTCGTAGACCGCTACCACCACCCCGCGCGAGACGCCCAGGTCGGCGGCCAGGGCACGGGTCGACGGCAGCCGCACCCCCGGCCGCAGGGCTCCGCCGCGCACCGCTTCGCGGAGTTGGTCGCAGAGCGTTGTGGCCCACCGCCCCCGGGCTGTCCCGCGGACCGACACGGACAGATCTCGGCCGATAGTGGTCCAGTCTGAGGATGGTGAAGTGGCCCTGTGCATCGGTCCACTCTGCCACTACCGTGGACGCCATGCAGTCCCGAGCCTTCGGCGCCTTCGCTGCGTTCAGCGCCATGTTCGCGGTGGGGGCGGGCGTGACCGTATCGGCCGAGCTCGTCGACTACCCGCTCTTCGCGGGGCAGGCCGTGCGCTACGGGGTCGCCGCCGCGCTCCTCGTGGCGGCGGTGTTCGTACTGCGCCGGCCCGTTCCGCGTCCGGCGGGCGGCGAGTGGCTGTGGCTCATCGGCGTGGCCGTCACCGGCCTGGTCATCTTCAACGTGGCGGTCATCCGTGCGGTCGAGCACTCCGAGCCGGCGGCGGTCGCGATACTCATCGGGGCCGTGCCGCTGGTGCTGCTGATGGCCGAGTCGATACGGCTGCGACGCCGACCGCCGTCAGTGCTGGTCGCGGGTGCCGCGCTTGTGGTCATCGGTGCCGCCCTCGTGCAGGGCGGTGGCCGGACCACGGTCGAGGGCCTGGCCTGGGCCGCCGTCGCGTTGCTGTGCGAGGCGGCCTTCACGCTGCTGGCAGTGCCGGTGCTGGGCCGGTTGGGCGCGGTCGGCGTCTCCATCCACACATGCTGGATAGCGGCGCTGATGCTCGGCGGCCTGGCCCTCGCCATCGATGGCACCGGCGCCTTGCCGGCGATGCACGGCGGGGCCATCATGGCCTTGGCCTACCTCGCCATCGTGCAGACGGCCATCGCCTTCTCGCTCTGGTACGGGTCGGTCGGCATCCTGGGCCCCGCGGTCGCGGGGCTGTTCGCGGGCGTGATGCCCATCGCCGCCGCCATCACCGGCGTCATCCCCGGCCTGACCACGTTGACCCCCGTGGTCATCGGTGGTGCTGTCCTCGTGGGCATCGGCATCGCTCTGGGCCTCAGCGCCCGGCTGGGCAGGAGGGCCTCGCCGACCGCCGAGGCGCGACCGACGGGCCTGCTCTCCGACGGCTGAATGCCGTCGCTGCTCAACGGCTGATCGAGCGGTACCTGCGCACGCCCAGCGGCGCGAACACCGCCAGTAGCACCACGTACCAGCCGATCGTGACGAGGACGGGCATCTCCGCGGGCAGGCCGCTGGCTGGGAAGGGGTTGGGGTTGCCCCACAGCTCGCGGAGCGAGGCCGTGAGCGTGCTCACCGGGTTCCAGGCCGCGATCGGCTGCAGCCAGTCGGGCAGCGTACCGATGGGCACGAAGACGTTGGAGATGAAGGTCAGGGGCAGGATGACGATGAAGGAGACCTGCTGCGCCACTTCCACGCTGGGTAGCCGCAGCCCGAGCCACACCCCGACCCACGACATCACGAAGGCGTAGGCGAGCGCGAGCACGACGCCGACGAGGAAGGCCGGGATACCGTTGTTGACCGACCAGCCCACGACCAGGCCGCTGAGCATGAGCACGACGAGGATGCCGCCGTTGTAGATGACATCGGACACCGAACGGCCGAAGAGCACGGCCGAGCGTGCCATCGGCAGCGAGCGGAAGCGGTCGATGATGCCCTTGTTGAGGTCCTCGGTCATGCCGATGGCCGTCGTCGCCGAGGCGAACGTCAGCGTCTGCACGAAGATGCCGGGCATGAGGTACTCGGCGTAGCTCGCGCCGCCCGGCAGCGGGATGGCGCCGCCGAACACGACCGTGAACAGCAGCACGAACATGATGGACTGGATGATGGCGAAGATGGCCAGCTCGGGGATCCGCGGGATCCGCTTGAGGTAGCGCCAGGTGATGATGAGTCCGTCGCTGAGCGCGTCGCGCCAGGTGTCACCGGCGACCGGCGTCTGTGTGCTCATGGCGCCACCTCCTCGACGTCCTCTGCGTGGATGAGATGCGCTGCATCCTTCTCCTCGGCCTCCGCGACATGCCCGGTCAACGTCAGGAAGACGTCATCGAGCGTGGGCCGGCGCATGCTGATGTCGTCGACGGCGATGTCGGCCTCGTCCAGGTCGCGGAAGACGGCGAAGAGCTTCTCGGCACCGCCGCCGGCCGCCACGCTCAGCTGTCGGGTCGCTTCCTCGACGGCGATGTCGCCGTCGCCGTGCCGCGCCAGCACGCTCTCGACGAAGGGGATGTCCTCGAGACGGTGCAGATGCACCTCGATGCGCTCACCCCCGACCTGCCGCTTGAGCTCCCTGGCTGTGCCCTCCGCGATGATGCGACCGTGGTCGACGACCGCGATGGTGTCGGCCAGCTCGTCGGCTTCCTCGAGGTACTGCGTCGTCAGCAGCAGGGTCGTGCCCTGGGCTACGAGGTCGCGGATGACCTCCCACATGCCCAGCCGGCTGCGCGGATCGAGCCCGGTGGTGGGCTCGTCGAGGATGAGTAGCCGCGGACGGCCGATGAGCGCGCTCGCCAGGTCGAGCCGCCGCCGCATCCCGCCCGAGTACGTCTTGATGGTGCGGTTGGCCGCATCCATGAGGTCGAACCGCTCCAGCAGCTCGTCCGCCCGGGCCCTGGCCTCCTTCGAAGAGAGCCGGTAGAGGCGACCGAAGAGCCACAGGTTCTCGCGCCCGGTGAGGTTGTCGTCCACCGCGGCGTACTGACCGGACAGGCCGATGATGTGCCGCACCTCCTGGGCCTGGGCGACCACGTCCAGGCCGGCCACGGTGGCCCGGCCCGCATCCGGGCGCAGCAGGGTCGCGATGATGCGGACGGTGGTGGTCTTGCCCGCACCGTTGGGGCCGAGCAGTCCGAGGACGCTGCCCTCGGGCACGCTCAGGTCGAGCCCGTCGAGTGCTCGTACCTCGCTCTTGCGGGAGCGGTAGACCTTGACCAGACCTTCAGCTTCGATGATCGCCACGCACGGCACCTGCGCTGTCAGAGAACCAGCCCCCAGGAGGCGGGAGCATAGCGTGGAAACGGCGATGGCAAGGCCGGCGGTCCTTGGAGGCTACGATGGGCTCATGGCCCGATCCGGCGATCGCTACACCCATGGGCACCACGAATCGGTGCTGGACTCGCACCGCTCGCGTACGGCGGCCGACTCGGCGGCCTATCTCCTGCCTCACTTGGCCAGCGGCCAGCGGCTGCTCGACCTTGGCTGCGGCCCCGGCACCATCACGGCCGACCTCGCGGAGCTGGTGGATCCCGGCGAGGTGGTCGCGCTCGACCGCGAGGCGGACGTCCTCGAAGTCGCGACCCGGACGTTCAGCGCTCGTGCCCTGGAGAACGTGACCACCACCGTAGGAGATGTCTACGCACTCGACTTCGACGACGACGCATTCGACGTCGTGCACGCACACCAGCTGCTGCAGCACCTGTCTGACCCGGTAGCCGCGCTGATGGAGATGCGTCGGGTGGTCCGGCCCGGCGGCATCGTGGCCGCTCGCGACGCCGACTATGCCGCCATGACCTGGGCGCCAGCGGAACCCAGGATGGAGCGCTGGCTCCAGGTCTACCGCGATGTCGCGCGCGGTAACGGTGCCGAGCCCGATGCCGGGCGACATCTCCTGGGTTGGGCCCAGGCCGCCGGCTTCTCGCAGGTCGAGCCCGCGGCGTCCGTCTGGCTCTTCGCCGAGCCCCAACGGCGAAGGTGGTGGGCGGACACCTGGGCGCGGCGAACGACCGACTCCGCGGTCGCCGAGCAAGCGCTGGAACTCGGTATCGCCACCAGCGAGGAGCTCGCGGGGCTGGCGGATGGCTGGCGCTCCTGGGCGGCGCAGCCCGACGCCTGGTTCGTGGTCGTGCACGGCGAGATCCTGGCCAGGCCCTGAGCGCGTGCGATCGGACCAGGCACCCGGCAGGCGATACGTCTGGGCACGCCGATCCATACCCGCGCCAAGGGTCCGTCGCTCGCCGTCAGTGCGGTCCCCGGCTGAGGGCGTGGCAGCCGTGCGGGCGGGGCGGCCGGAGAACGCGATAAGGTCTCCTGCGTGATGCTTCCCATCGCGGTCGCTTCAGGCTTCGTCCTGGCGCTGCTCGTGCCGCTCGTTCGTCGCCTGCTGGGCCGCTTCGCCATCATCGTGTTCGTGGCCCTGCCGGCCCTGCTGGCCCTGCTCTTCGTGGGCCTCGCGCCGGGGGTCATCGACGGCGAGCCCGTGCGCTGGTCGCGCGAGTGGGTGCCTCAGCTCGACCTCTCGCTCTCGTTCTCGCTCGATGGGCTCTCGTTGCTCTTCGCCCTGCTCATCACGGGTGTCGGTGTGGCGGTCATCCTCTATGCCGAGCGCTACCTCCACGGCCACCCCGAGCTCGACCGTTTCCACGCGCTCGCACTCGCGTTCATGGCCTCGATGCTGGGCCTGGTGCTGGCCGACGACCTCCTGCTGGTGCTCGTCTTCTGGGGCCTGACGGGTGTCACGTCCTACCTGCTCATCGGCTTCGAGCACACCATCGGCACTTCCCGGCTCTCAGCCCAGCAGGCGCTCATCGTTACCGTCAGCGGCGAGCTGGCGATGATCGCCGGGCTGGTGCTGCTGGGCTACGCCGCCGACACCTTCACCATCTCGCAGGTCCTCGGGGCGGGGGAGGCGGTGCAGGCCGATGTGCGCTACGGCCTGCTGACCTTCCTCATCCTGCTCGGCGCGCTGGCCAAGTCGGCCCAGTTCCCCTTCCACTTCTGGCTGCCCAACGCGATGGCCGCGCCGACACCGGTCAGCGCCTACCTCCACTCGGCCACGATGGTCACGGCCGGCGTCTACCTCGTGTCGCGCCTCACGCCGGTCCTGGGCGGCACCGAGCTGTGGACCGTCCTGCTCGTGGTCAGCGGCGGGCTGACCATGCTCATCGGCAACATCCTCGCCTTGCGGCAGCACGACCTCAAGCTGGTGCTGGCCTACTCCACGGTGGGCGCACTGGGCACGATGATGCTGCTGGTCGGTCTCGGCTCACAGACGGCCTTCGTGGCGGCCATGGCCCTGTTGCTGGCGCACGCGTTGTACAAGGCCGGCCTCTTCCTTGTCACCGGCATCGTCGACCACGAGATGGGCACGCGCGAGCTGGACCGCTTCAGCGGCCTGGCCCGCATCATGCCCCTGACCGCCGTGGCGGCTGCGCTGGGGGCGGTGTCGATGGCCGGCATCCCGCCGATGATCGGGTTCGCCGCCAAGGAGCTCGGGCTCAAGGCTGCACTCGCGACCGACGAGTCGACCCTGCTCGTAACGGCAGCACTCGTGGTCGCTGGCATGGCCACCGTGGGTGTGGCGGCCATCGCCAGCCTGGGGCCCTTCGCCGGGCGCTTGCGGACTGTTCGCGACGGCGGCCACGACCCCACCTGGGCGATGTGGCTGGGTCCCCTCGTCCTGGGCCTGATCGGCGTGCTCGCGGGCCTGATCCCGGCGCTCGGCTCGGGGCCGCTCGTGGCTTCGGCCGCGGAGGCCATCGGTGGCAGTGGCGCCAAGTACGGCGTCGAGCCGTGGTACGGGGTGGACCTGGCGCTGGGCCTGAGCCTCGCCAGCATCGCCCTCGGCGCCATCATCTTCTGGCGGCGCTTGAACGTTCGTGAGCTCGTTGGCCGTATCGATCTGGGGTATCGCATCGGACCCGAGAAGGTCTACGTGCTGCTTGAGCTGGCCATGCTCTCCACCGCCAAACGGGTCACTGCCTGGCTCCAGAACGGGCACCTGCGGTTCTACCTGTTTGTCGTCGTGACCACGCTCGTCGTTCTCGTGTGGCTGGTGCTGCTGTACGCGGGCGGGGTGCCGGCCATCGAGCTGGACCGAGACGTCTATCCCTGGGAGGCCATCATCGCCGCACTCATCGTGGGCGGCGCCGCGGTGGCCGTGACCTCGCGTTCGCGACTGGGCGTGGTGACGGCGCTGGGCGTGGTGGGCTACAGCATCGCCCTGGTCTACCTGCTCTTCAGCGCGCCCGACCTGGCCATCGCCCAGATCCTCGTCGAGACCCTGACGGTGCTCCTGTTCGTGCTGGTCTTCTATCACATGCCCCGCTTCGGAGCGGAGACCGCTCGCTCTTCACGGCTGCGGGACGGCGCCATCGCCGCACTGGCCGGGTCGCTGGTGACGATCTTCGTGCTCATCGCCAGTGGGACCGTCACCGACCCCATATCGGTGTTCTTCCTGGAGAACAGCCAGCCGCTGGCCAAGGGTCAGAACGTGGTCAATACCATCATCGTCGACTTCCGGGCGCTCGACACGCTTGCCGAGGTGGCGGTCCTGGCCATCGCCGGTTTCGGCGTCTACGCGCTGCTGAAGCTGCGTTCACGCAGGCAGAGCGAGGAGGGTCAGAGTTGAGAGGGCTCATCCTGCCGACCGCCACCGCCTACCTCATGCCGGTGCTGCTGCTGTTCTCCCTCTTCCTGCTGCTGCGGGGTCACAACGAGCCGGGCGGTGGCTTCGCCGGCGGCCTCGTCGCGGCCTCGGCCTTCGTGTTGCTCTCAATCGCCAGCGGCGTGAAGGCCGCTCGACGGGCACTGCACGTCGATCCTCGCAGCCTCATCGGGGGCGGCCTGCTGGTCATGATCCTGAGCGGATTCGTGGCCCCGCTGGCCTACGGCGAACCCTACCTCACCGCGCACTGGTGGCCGCTGCCGCTGGGGAGATACGAGGTCGCCCTGGGCACGCCGCTCCTCTTCGACATCGGCGTCTACCTCGCGGTGGCCGGCACGATCCTGCTCATCACGTTCTCGCTCGAGGAGGAGGGCACGTGACCGTTCTGCTGGCGATCGTGGCCGGGGTGCTCTTCGCCGCGGCCATCTATCTCATGCTCCGACGCTCGGTGCTGAAGCTGGCGCTGGGCCTGTCGCTGCTGGCCAACGCGGCCAACCTGGTCATCTTCGCCGCCGCCGGCCTGACCCGGGGACAGCCACCGCTGGTGCCCGAGGGTGCCACCACACCACCACCGGGGGCGGCCGACCCGTTGCCGCAGGCGATGGTGCTCACTGCCATCGTCATCGGCTTCAGCGTGCTCGCTTTCACCCTGACGTTGATGCACCGGGTATACCAGGAAGGCGGCTCCGACGACGTCGACGACCTGTCTGAGGCGGACATCCAGTGAACGCCATCGTTCTGCTGCCGGTGCTGGTGCCGCTCATGGCGGCCGCGCTCGGGCTCGTGGCCTGGCGCTCGGGGCGAGCGCAGCGCGCCATCGCCGTGGCCGGGTCGGCGGCCCTGCTGGCGGTCGCAGTCGTGCTGCTCGTGGTCGTGGAGCGTGACGGCATCCAGACCCTCCAGGTCGGCGCGTGGCAGGCACCCTTCGGCATCACCATGGTGGCCGACCTCTTCAGCGCCATCCTGGTCGTGCTCGCGGGCGTGCTGGCCGTGGCCATCGTGGTCTACTCCACCGCGTCCATCGATCGGGGGCGCGAGCACTTCGCCTACTACCCGCTGACGATGGTGCTGCTCGCGGGCGTCTGTGGCACATTCCTCACGGGGGACCTGTTCAACCTCTATGTCTGGTTCGAGGTGCTGCTCATCGCCTCGTTCGTGCTGCTGGCGCTCGGCGGTGAACGCGCCCAGCTCGAGGGCGCCCTCAAGTACGTGGCTCTCAACCTCGTGGCCTCGGCGGTGCTGCTGGTGACGATCGGCGTCATCTACGGGCTCACCGGCACCGTCAACCTGGCTCACCTCCACGAGCGCATGGCCCAGGTCGCGCCGGCCGGCCTGGTGCCCGCCATCGCGGCCATGCTGCTCATCGCCTTCGGCATCAAGGCCGCGCTGGTGCCGCTGTTCTTCTGGCTGCCGGCCTCGTATCACACGCCGCCGGTGGCGGTCTCGGCGCTGTTCAGTGGCCTGCTCACCAAGGTCGGCATCTACGCGCTCGTGCGCGTCTTCACGCTCCTCTTCGCCGACCAGGCGGCCGACTTCCAGCCACTGCTGCTGGTGGTGGCAGCGCTGACCATGGTCATCGGCGTCTTGGGTGCGGTGGCCCAGCACGAGATGCGAAGGCTGCTCTCGTTCCATATCATCAGCCAGATCGGCTACCTCGTGATGGGCCTGGCCCTCTTCACGGTCTCGGCCATGGCCGGGCTCATCTACTTCCTGGTGCACGTGGCCCTGGCCAAGTCGACCCTGTTCCTCGTAGCCGGCGCGGTGAAGCAGCTGACCGGCTCGTTCGAGCTGTCCCAGACAGGTGGGTTGTGGGTGCTCAAGCCAGGCCTGGCGGTGCTCTTCGGTGTCGCCGCCATGGCCCTCGCAGGCATCCCGCCATTCAGCGGCTTCCTGGCCAAGCTCGCGCTCATCGAGGCCGGCCTGGCGGTCGACCACGTGCTCATCGTGCTGGTCGCCCTGGGCGTGAGCCTGCTGACGCTGTACTCGATGCTCAAGATCTGGAACGCCGCCTTCTGGAAGCCGCTGCCGACCGACCTGGAGCCCTTCGCCCACGGCGCCGCGGCTGTGACTCCCGAGACGGTGGCCGGGACCCGGCTGGCGGTGGCGATGGTGGCCCCGATCGTGCTACTGGTGGCCTGCACCGTGGGCCTGACGGTGGCCGCGGGTCCGGCCTTCGAGCTGGTCGATGCGGCGGCTGTGCAGCTGATGGAGCCGGCCGGCTACGTCGAGGCCGTGCTCGGCCCGGGCGCCAGCGCCGGGGGTGCGCCGTGAGCGCCGGGGGTGCGCCGTGAGCGCCGACCTGCGCCGTATCTCGGCGGCAGCGATGTTCGCGGCCAACCTGCTGCTGGCCCTGGTGTGGGTGGCCATGAGCGGCCACTTCGAGTCGGCCAACCTGCTCGTCGGCTTCGCCTTCGGCTACGCCGTGCTCTACCTGCTCCAGCGCGTGACGGGCAGCTCGTCGTACTTCGCCAAGTCGGTGGCGCTGGTCCGATTCGTCGGCTTCTACGTCGTGGAGATGGTGCTGGCCAACGTCCGTGTGGCCATCGACGTGGTCACGCCGGACGCGCGCCGGCAGCCGGGCATCGTGGCCGTGCCGCTGGAGGCCCGGACCGACGTGGAGATCACGGTGTTGTCCAACCTCATCACGATGACCCCGGGCTCGCTCAGCGTTGACGTCTCCGACGACCGCAGCGTCATCTACGTGCACTCGATGTTCGTGGACGATCCCGACCAGCTGCGGCGGACCATCAAGGATGACCTGGAGCGGCGGGTGCTGGAGCTGCTTCGATGAACGTGTCGGGCGTCCCCGATGTGGTCATCGAGCTGGCCCTGCTGTCGTTGGCGCTGGCCATGGCGCTCACGTTCGTGCGCCTCGTGCGTGGGCCAAGCCTCATGGATCGCGTGGTCGCGCTCGAGCTCATCGCCAGCCTTGTCGCGGGGATCGTGGCGGTCTTCGCCATCGGCACCGACGACCCCGCGCTCATCGACGTGGCCATCGCCCTCGCGCTGGTCGCTTTCCTCGGCGCGGTCGCGTTCGCGCGCTACGCGGAACGGGCACCGCGGCCATGAATGACGGCCTGGCCACGATCGCGGTCCTGCTCGGCACCGCCCTTGGCGTGCTCAGCGCCGTAGGCATCCTGCGCATGCCCGACGTCTACATCCGCCTGCAGGTCGCGAGCAAGGCCTCCTCGCTGGGTATCGCCCTGCTGATGCTGGGCGTGGCCCTGCACTTCGACGATCTGAGCGTGACCATCAGGGCGGTGCTCGTGGTTGCCTTCCTCTTCCTGACCGCACCGGTGGCTGCCCACGTCATCGGCCGAGCCGCATACCTCACGGGTGCACCCCTGTCCCCTGGATCGACGCCCGACGACCTGGCCGGCGCCTACGATGCCGAGACCGGCCGCCTGGCGGGCCGCAGCAGGGACGACCAGGAGTAGCCGCTCGGGTGGGCCGCTCCGAACCCCGAGGACGGCAGCACTCCGCGCCGCTGCGGTGTGCCAGATCGCTAGCCCCACCAGCACGACCACGACCGTCTCGCTGCGCCGGCGCCGCGGTGGCGCGAGTATCGAAGCGCGCTACAGGCGGTGGCATCTGGCGCTGCGCCGGTGCCAGCCCCGACGCCCGTGGTGCCGCTCCCGGGCCCCGGGCG
Source organism: uncultured Chloroflexia bacterium (assembly GCA_963712745.1). Lineage (GTDB taxonomy): Bacteria > Chloroflexota > Limnocylindria > Limnocylindrales > CSP1-4 > JAFMJV01. Next base: position 416,632 of record CAVQJC010000017.1, read on the forward strand.
GGCCGACGTCCGAGAGCCTCTCCCTCGACTCCCGGGCGTGGCGGGATGCGAGCCGGTCGATGAGGCAGCCTTGGGCGCCAGGGTCAGGCAGCGGCACCTCCGTTGCGCTCGGTGCCGTCACGATCATGCGCCATGTGCATGAAGTGATCGACGCGTCCAACGTCCTTGGTGAGCAGGCTGGCGATGATTCCCGCGCCGAACGCCGCGGGGACACCGTAGAGCGCCGGGTTCACCAGTACCGGGACTCCGAGGAGATTCTCCATGCCGGAGTACTTGGCGAACGTGAACACCAGCGACACGATGAGGCCGACCACGAACGTGGCGACCACGCCCTGCCGCGTGTAGCGCGTCCACCACACCGTCATCAGCAGGACCGGCGCGAACGTGCTGGCCGCGATGCCGAATGTCATGGCCACGAGCTGTCCGACGTTCTCTTCCTTGAGGAGGATCGACATCACCACCGCGATGACCGTGAGGACGATGCCGGTGATCTGCGCCACGCGGACGCGCTGCTCCTCGGAGGACTCCGGGCGCAGCAGGATGGTGTAGCCGTCGTGTGCCACTGTCGTCGTCATCTGGATCAGCAGGCCTACCGCAGAGCTCAGGATGGCGGCCATGGCGCCCGCCAGGACGATGCCCAGCAGCACCTCGCCGCCGAGCAACCTGCCCAGCTCCGCGACCGCGGTGTTGGTGGCCTTCCCGACCTCGCCCTGGTTGATGAGGTCGGTCAGGAGTGGATACAACAACTGCATCGCGGCCAAGCCCACGAAGAGGGTCATGGTGTAGAAGATGGCCAGGCTGACGATGGTGAGCTCGGTGGACTTCCGCGCCGCCACCGCGTCCTTCACCGTGTACAGACGGATGAGGACGTGCGGCAGGCCGACCACGCCCAGGAAGAGTCCCAAGACGAGGCTGAGCTGGTTGAGCAGGTCCGTGACGTTGACACCCGGCGTCAGGGCGCTGGGTTCATCGGGCAGGATCTCCATCGATGCCTTGGAGGCGGCGATCGCGGCGTCACCGTCGCTGTCAGCCGGGTACTGCACAAGGATCTGTTGGGCGGCATCGTTGTTGACCACCTGGGTCGGAGTCACGATGGAGTCCGACTCCGTCAGGATGCTCAGTGGGTTCCAGTTGAAGTACATGACCACTGCCAACACCAGCAGCAGCGTCATGGCACCGAAGATGATGATGCCCTGGAAAGCCTGGTTGTAGGAGGTGCCGCGCATGCCGCCCATGACCACGATGACGGCGGTGAAGCCACCCGCGATGGCGACCCACCAGAAGTAGTCGAGCTCCGGCACCAGCAGGTTGAAGAGGTAGCCTGCGCCCACCAGCTGCGGCACCAGATAGAGCGTGCCGATGGTGATGCCGGCGATGATGGTAAGGAGACGGATCTCCTGGCCGGAGAAGCGCTCGTAGAGCGCATCGGCCACGGTGTACTTGCCCGAGCGCCGCAGGGGACTGGCGAGGATCAGGACGACTACGACCCAGGCGGCGAAGAAGCCCAGGGCCAGCCACCAGTTGTCGATACCGAACAGGGCGATGGCGCCGGCCACGCCGAGGAAGCTGGCGCCGCTGGCGTAGTTGCTGAACATGGCGATGCCATTGAGCTTCCACGGGATCTGGCCGCCGGCGACGTAGAACTCGGCTGTGGACTTGGTCCAGCGCCGGCTGTAGATGCCGATGAAGAAGAAGGTAGCCATGCCCACCGCGAGGATGGCGATGGCGACAAGGTTGTCCACGACTAGGCCTCGACCTTGGCCAGGTAGACGCGCGTGATGATCAGCCCGGCGATGATCATGCCGATGCCAAGGAGGAACCCGAGCGGCAGGCCAAAGACCATGAACGCCGCGACGTCAGCGAATTCCTTCGACGTCAGTACGGCGACCACGAAGTAGATGATCGTGAAGAGCGCCATCAGGCCCCATGACCACTTGGCGGCCCTGGTGCTCAGCGGCGACCAGTGCTTACCGTCAGCGGGCTCAGTGTCTCCCGTGACCGGAGCCTCCTGCTGCTCCATGCCGGCCTGATTCGGTGTCGGACCCACGCGCATCTCCCCCTGCTTCTGAACCGTCGCTATGCGATCGCTCAAGTCAGGGTCTGGGCCGCGGCTCAGCGATGCACGAGCCGTCCGTCCCGTGGCCCGGGGCCGGAACGCCTGTATCTGGCGCGCCGACTTCGGCATCATCTGGACCATGAGCAACGAACCCTCAGTCCGCTCCTCGCGCCGCACCAAGCTGGTGGCGACCATCGGCCCCGCCAGCTTCGGCATCATCGACCGGCTCATCGCTGCCGGGCTCGACATCGCCCGCATCAACTTCTCGCACGGGTCGGAGGATGACCACCTGCGGACCGCGGAGGCGGTCCGCACCGCGGCCGCAGCGGCCGGGCGCACGGTGGGCATCCTGGCCGATCTGCCCGGGCCCAAGCTGCGCCTGGCGCAGCTCCAGGGCGAGCCCGTCCAGCTCGAGACGGGCGCCACGGTCACGCTGACCGGGCCCGAGGTGTCGGCCAGTGACGCCTCACTGCCGCTGGCCGACAGCAGCGTGCCGACCCTGCTGCGACTGGGCGACCGGGTCCTGCTGGCCGACGGCGCGGCCGAGCTGCGTATCACCGGCGCCCGCAACGACGCCGCCATCGCGGAGGTCGTGCGCGGGGGACCGGTCCGTTCCCGGCAGGGTGTGAGCGTGCCCGCCGAGCGCTTGGCGGCCGACGCACTGGGGCGCGCAGACGAGGCCATCATCCCGCACCTGCTCGAGCTGCACCCCGACTACGCAGGCCAGTCGTTCGTGCGCTCCGCCGAGGACGTCAAGCTGCTGCGCTCCCGCATCACCGACGACATCGGCATCGTGGCCAAGATCGAGACACGCCCGGCGCTGGAGGACATCGAGGAGATCCTGGAGGCCGCCGACGGCATCATGGTCGCGCGCGGCGACCTCGGCGTGGAGCTGCCCTTCGAGCAGGTGCCCCTGGCCCAGAAGGACCTGGTGCGGGCGGCGCTCATCGCTGGCAAGCCCAGCATCGTGGCCACGCAGATGTTGGAATCGATGATCAACTCCCCGCGACCCACGCGCGCCGAGGCCAGCGACGTGGCCAACGCCATCATCGACGGGGCCGACGCGGTGATGCTCTCGGGCGAGACCGCGGTCGGGTCCTGGCCGCTCGAGTCACTGCGGGCCATGTGCGACATCGCTGCGCGCACGGACGCGTACAAGCGACCGACCCGCCCGCCCGATGGCACGCCCTCGTTCGGCCCTGATGTCGATGCGCGTGCCCTGGCCCTGGCCGCGGTGTCCATGGCCGACAGCGACCCCGATGTGGTGGGCCTGGCCTGCTACACGCACTCGGGACGCACTCCACGCCGTCTCTCCTCGCTCCGTCCGGGAGTGCCCATCGTGGCCTTCACGCCCACCGACTCGGTCGCCCGGTCGCTGACGCTGCGGCGAGGCGTGCACCCCATCGTGATGGCCGTGGAGCCGGAAGATCCGGTGTCGATCAGCCAGGCTGTCATCCGGGCCCTGAAGGAGGGCAAGGGCGGACTGGCACTGCGTGACGACGATGCGGTCGTGTTCGTCCAGACCAGCGTGCGCGGCGGCCCCAACGCCCTTGAGCTCCTGCGAACGTAGCAGTCGCGGGGGTCCCCGGCACGGCTCACTGGCCGAAACCGCCGATGGGATAATCGGGCTCGATCCCCCGCCCGCCGTCGCATGACGGCGTCCGCTCTGGTCGTTGAAGGAGGATGAGGGAGTGGGAGCCACGTACGAACTGGCCCATGGCCGTCGGTCGGTGTTGTTCCGAAGCGCCATCCTGGCGATCCTGGCAGCGTTCGTGCTGCAGCTGCCCGCGGAGGCCGCGACGACGAAGATCGTGCGATCGGGCCCCCGCTCGAGTGGGGGCGTGGCGCTGACGTTCGATGACGGATGGGGCGGGGCGGCCTGCGAAAGCATCGCCGCCACCCTGCGACGCGAGCGCGTGGTGGGAACGTTCTTCATCAACGGCGTCTATCTGCGTTCGCAGCCCAAGCGCTGGCGCCGGATCCTCAAGGACATGCCGGTCGCGAGCCACACGCGCTCGCACCCGTGGCTGACCAGGGTGTCATCGGAAGAGATCCGACGGCAGCTCATCAGCAACGAGCGCGTCCACGAGCAGCTGCTCGGCCGGCCGATGTTGAAGGTCGTGCGGCCGCCCTACGGAGCCTACGACTCCCGGGTGGTGCGCGTCGCGCGCGACCTCGGCTACTCGCACATCGTGCTCTGGAGCCGATCGGCGGCGGACACGTCGGCCGGTGCCAGCGTGCGCTCGATCATCCGGCACGCCACCGGTGGTCGAAAGGGCGACATCGTCCTCATGCACTGCGCCCGAGATATCACTGCCCAGGCGCTGCCGGCCATCATCCGCCACTACAAGCGCCGGGGGATCCGCCTGATCGGCCTTGACGAGATGCTCGGCCTGAAGTCCCCGCGACCGCCCAAGCCGTGGGAGGTGCTGGTCAAGGAAACGGCTCGCCTCGGGCTTCCCTCCGGGCAGGGCGACCGCTGAGCCTGGTTGTACAAACCCTCTACATACGCTATACTCTCTCCATGATCGAGTACATGGATCCTGGCCCGGCGGCGTACAAGCCAGGCGTCTGCAACATCGGCCCCGCCGAGATCGCGCGCCGGCGTCGTATCGGCTATGTCAGCCTCGCAGGCGTGTTCGTCCTTGGGCTGGTCCTCCTGGCGGTCGACGCGCCTGCGTGGAGCCGTCTCCTCGTGGCCTTGCCGGTCGCGGGCGCCATCGAAGGGCTACTCCAGGCGCATCTCCAATTCTGTGCCGGTTTCGGCATGTCCGGGCTCCAGAACATGGGCCAGCTCGGTGACCAGTTCCGCGTCGAGGACGCGCAGGCGCGGGCCGCCGACCGGGCCAAGGCCCTGCGCATCCACGCGGCGTCCATCGCCGGCGGGCTGATGGCTGGGGTCGCATTCGCGCTCACCGGGGTGTAGGGACAGACACGTTCCCGCTGTCGCATGGGCGACAGTCTCCATGATGCAAGGAGCAGGCACCTGCTGGGCCGCGACCTCGAGCTTCGAGGCCAGCAAGCTACCCAGAAAGCGGTCGCCGATGAGATCGGCTTCCAGGGGGCCCGTATCACCGACGACGGCCCACGGATCTACGTCCTCGGCGCCCACGCCGGACGCCCGGCCATCTCGGTAGGCGAAGTCAAGTAGCACCGACCCCTCGCGGGACACACCGCGAACGCCCCGCTCTCAGCGAGCGGGGCGTTCGTCGTTCCGGCGCGAGCGGGGACCGGCCCTAGCGTGCGCCGAGCATGTGCTCGATGGCCAGCTGGTCGATACGGGCGTAGCTCATCGAACGCTTGCCCAGCGCGACCGCGTCGATCTGCTCGGCCCGCAGTGCCTCGATGGTCTCGCCGTCAGACATGGTCGGCTCGTTGAGCTCGTCCACTCGCGCAGCCTTGAGTGCTTCCTGCACCTCGGGGTCTGCGCGGAAGGCGGCGGCCCGCTCCCGGAGGATGAGGTACGTGCGCATGTTCGACTCGGCCGTGACCCAGACGTCGTCACCGAGGTCGGTACGCAACGGCTTGTAATCGAAGTGACGGGGACCCTCGTAGCCGCCGTTCTCGAGCAGGTCCACCAGGTAGAACGCGCCCTGCAGGTCGCCGTGGCCGAAGACCAGGTCCTGGTCGTACTTGATGCCGTGCTGGCCGTTGAGGTCGATGTGGAAGAGCTTGCCCTGCCACAGCGCCTGGGCCACGCCATGGACGAAGTTCAGGCCGGCCATCTGCTCGTGTCCGACCTCGGGATTGAGACCGACCATCTCGCTGTGCTCGAGCGTCTCGATGAAGGCCATGGCGTGGCCGATGGTCGGCAGGAACATGTCGCCACGCGGCTCGTTGGGCTTGGGCTCCAGCGCGAAGCGCAGGTCATAGCCCTGGTCGATGGCGTACCGGCAGAGGATGTCGAACGCCTCCTTGAAGCGGTCGAGGGCGGCGGCGAGGTCCTTGGAGCCATCGACCTCGGCACCTTCACGGCCCCCCCAGAAGACGTACGTCTGTGCGCCCAGCTCGGCGGCCAGGTCCATGTTGCGCATGACCTTCTGGAGCGCGAAGCGGCGCACTTCACGGTCGTTGGCAGTGAAGGCGCCGTCCTTGAAGACGGGGTGCGTGAAGAGGTTGGTCGTGAGCATGGGCGCGACCATGCCGGTCTTGTCGAGCGCATCCTTGAAGCGGCGGATGTGCTCGTCCCGGGAGGCCTCCTCGGAACCGAAGGGGATGAGGTCATCATCGTGGAAGGTGACACCCCAGGCGCCCAGCTCGGCGAGGCGGTACACGGCCTCGACCGGGTCGAGTGGAGGACGCGTGGCATCGCCGAACGGATCGCGGGCCTGGTAGCCGATCGTCCACAGCCCGAAACTGAACTTGTCGGCCGGTGTGGCCTTGTAGTCGCCCATCGTCTCCTCCTCTGTCGTCCCCCCAAGGCCGACGGCTGTTCGTCACCCGGCTCAGGTCGCGCCGCCCCGCAGATGTGCCACCCAGATCTCCTCCGGCGGCCACTTGCGAGCCCATGCGGCGCTGACGAAGCCATAGTACTCGTGGGCCTCGGCGTCCTCCGGCACCTGCAGTTCGATGAGATCGTCGATCTCGAAGCCGTGCTCGTGCAGCAGCCGGATCCAGTCCCCATGGCCGAGGTGATACTCGGTGCCCGGCTCATCGGGCCAGCGCGTGTCATACGCGCCGAACTGCGATCGCTGGAGTGTCTCGCCCACGGCCCCGACATCAGGACAGCACAGGTGGGACAGCAGCGACTGGGTCAGGAAGACCAGGCGGCCGCCGGGACGAAGCACTCGTCTCACCTCCGGGACCCAGAGGTAGGGATCGGCCCACAGACAGGCACCGTACTCGGAGAGGACCATGTCGATCGAAGCGTGGGGGAGGGGGATGCGCTCACCGATGCCTTCGAGCAGCGGGAACTCGATGCCTGTCTCACGTTGCAGCCGGCGAGCGGTCTCCAGCTGGGCAGGGGTGGGATCGATGGCGACCGGTCGAGCGCCACGCCTGGCCAGCCAGGCACTGAAGTAGGCGGTGCCGCAGCCGACCTCCGCGATGTCCATGCCCTCCACGTCACCCAACGGCGAGCCGATCGACTCCTCCGGCACGCCGAACATGCCCCACCTGATCTCCTCGGCGGCCCAGCTTCGAGCGGCGCTGGCGTCCCCGTAGTCATGGTTGGCCTGGCTCCATCGGGCCACGTTGCCGGCCACGGACTGCCGGACGGTCTCGGGCAGATCGCTCATGGTTTGCCTCGTCTTGCGCATCAGCTCCTGGTGTCCGCCTCCTCGATGGCGCGGCGCGCCTGGCGCGCGGCAAGAGCGATGAGCCCTCCGGTCATGACACCGACGACAGCGTAGACGAGGAACCAGTCCTCGACGGTCTCGGGGGGCATGGCCACCAGCGCGACGCCCAGCAGCAAGGGAGGTCCGGCCGCGGCGATGAGCGCGGGCCCAGCGGCCCTATGCCCGATGCGCCAGGCATCGTCGTCCTCGAGCATGGCCTGCGTGCGCAGGCCGGCCCAGCGATTGCGCGGGAGTCGCTCGATGGCGCCAGCGATCCCGATGGTGGCCAGCGCCGACGCGAGGATGAGCATGGCCAGCGCGATGATCGTCGTTTCCATGGGCTACCACGCGGTCCTGGCGCGCTCGGCCGGGGGATGGTGGGCTCGATGGTCCTTGGTCACGGGCTGCCCGGCCCGGGCATCGTTCGCCGTCGGCTCTCTCACCATGTGGTCATCGTAGTGGCCCGCGCGCCGGGATGGGCGGATGAGGCCATCGACATGAGTCAGGGTGGTCGGCCCGGACCTGCGGTCGTCTCACTGCCGCCGGCCACTGCCACCGGCCACTGCCACGCGCCAGCGCTTTCGGACCGATGTGGATAGGCTGGCCACGATGGCCGAGCCCGAGCGCCGCCCCCATGTCGTCATCATCGGGGGCTTCCTGACCGAGACGCTGCAGTACCACCCGATGCGTGAACGCCTGTTGGCCGCGGGGGCTGAGCGTGTGAGCATCGCGCCCATCCACCTGCCCGACTGGGCGGCGATGGGGTTGGCCGGCATGGGCCCCTTGCTGCTGCGTGGGGCCCGGGCCGTGCGGGAGGCGCGACGCGGATCACCCCACCCGGTCATCGTCGTCGGGCACTCGTTGGGCGGCATCATCGCCCGCCTCGCGACATGCCCCGTCCCGCTCGACGGACGCCGGGCGGCGGTCGCTGACGACATCGGCTGCCTGGTCACACTCGGCACTCCCCACGCGTTCGCCCCGCGCGTCCCCTGGCGCCACGCCGGCGTGCGAGCCGTTGAGCACCTTGAGCGCCACTGTCCCGGGGCCTCCTTCGCTCCGTCGACGGCGTACCTCACAGTGGGTTCGAGCTTGGTGCCACCGGCTCGGCGTGTGCCCGTGCACACTGTGGTGCAGCTGCTGAACCGTGTGCTGCGGGACCTCGTCGGCGAAACGCCCGGCGCCCGTGGGGACGGGCTCGTGGGCGCAGACCGTTGCCGGCTGGACGGCGTTCGCCACCTGGAGCTCGACGACGTGCTCCACGGGCTGTTCTACGGGCCGTGGTACGGGGATGACCGGGCCATCGAGCGCTGGTGGCCGGTCGCGGTGGCGGAGTGGCGAGCCGCCCTCACTGCCCGCGACGCGTCAGGCAGTGCCGCTGGGCCCGCCCGGCCCGCCGGGCTCGCCGATGCCGCGCAGGCTGGATAAGCCGAGCCAGGAAGCGGCCAGTCCGGGACGCTGCCCTACGCCTCCGGCAGGATCTTTGCCAGCTGCGTAGCCAGCCCCTCCTCGGTGAATCCGCCGATGGCGAATGCCTGCACCAGCCCGTCGGCATCGACGAAGAACGAGGTCGGCATGGCCACGCCCCGGTAGGCTTCCCAGGCCAGGTCATCGGAGTCGACCAGCATGGGCCAGGCCGCCCCCTGGTCGGCGGCGAAGCGGCGAGCACCGTCGGTCGTGTCGTCGTGGATGACGCCGAGGATCTCGAGCCCGTCGTCGGCGTGTTCCCGGTAGGCCTCCACCATCAGCGGGAACTCCTCGCGGCAGGGACCGCACCAGGTGGCCCAGAAGTTGATGAGCACCGGCCGCCCCCGTAGCGACGAAAGCGTCATCGACTCGCCCTCGAGCGTGTCGAGGACGATCTCCGGGGCGGGCAGGCCGTAGAGCGGATGGCCGCCGACGGTGACTGCCCCGCTCCTCTGGTCGCTCCCGCCGAGCGGCACGAACGCGAGCGTCAGGCCGATGATGGCGATGATGGCGATGCCGATGACCAGGATCGCGCGCAGTGGTCGACGGCCGCTCGTCTCAGCCTCCACTGCCCGGCAACAGTGAGAGCAACCAGGGCAGGAGCGTCACCAGGATGGCCGCGCCACCGACGATGAAGTAGACCGGGATGAGGCGTGATGGCCAGGCCTTCTCGGGGTCGCGGTCGGCCTGCGTGGGATGGCCATGCGCCTCCACGTCGTCGAGCTCTCGGCCCGCATCGAGTAGCCAGCCGATGCTGGCGATGGTGGCCATGATGGCGCCGCCGATGAACATGGCCGGACCGAAGATCAGCCCCGAGGCCAGGAACAACAGGCCAGCGGGAGCCAGCAGCGGCCAGGCCGACGGACCCGGCAGGTGCATGCCCTCCGGCGGTGTCAGCGACCAGGCGGGTGCCGAAGCGATCGCCGCTTCCGGGTCGGCGTGTCCGCCGGCTTCGACTCCAACGTACTCGCGACCGGCGTCGAGGTACCAACCGAGGAGTCCGACCACCACGATGGTGACCCCGAGACCAAGGATGGCCAGGTACACGGGCGACTCGAGCGGTCCCAGGGCCAGGCTGAAGACGATGAAGAGCAGGCCTACCGGTGCCACGAACGGCCACAGCGATGGGCCTGGCAGGTGCGTGTCGTCCGGCTTGCGTCCCGCAGGGATGGGCTTGGGGACGCGGGAGCGGTTACCGGCCGCGTTGACCCACCACATCCAGATGACGGCCCCGACGATACCGATCAGGCCCAACGCGACGAGTACCGGGATGTAGCCGATGAGGTCGTTCCAGACCGGGATGATGATCTGGGCGATGGTGTCGAGGAGGCCGGTCCAGAGCTCGTCGAGGTTCACGCTCGTCCTCTAGCGCAGGGTCGTCGTGCCAATCCTAGTCCGAGTGCTACAGGTCGCGTGCGCCGCGCAGGATGACGAGCATGCCGAAGCCCATGGATACGCCCAGCATGACCAGCAGCAGGACGCCGGCCGGGTCGATGACCGCCTCGGAGCCGAAGGTCTCCTGGGCCAGGAAGTAGGCGATGCCGACGATGATGGGGATGGCGCCGATGAGCAGCGCCGCACGGGTCGTGTTCATGTCGTCCTCCCTACTTGAGCACGTAGATGGTCAGGAACAGCAGGACCCACACGACGTCCACGAAGTGCCAGTAGTAGTGCACGGCCTCCACTGCCACGTGGTGGCGCCTGGTGAACTGCCCGGCGATCCCTCTGCTGAGGATGACCAGCAGCCCGATGACGCCTCCCAGCACGTGCGCGCCATGGAAGCCGGTCATGGTGTAGAAGAGCGTGCCGTAGACGCCGCTGTCGATGCCGAAGTCGTCGACCGTGATGAGCGTGTAGTAGTCGTAGGCCTGCATGCCCAGGAAGATGACACCGAGGATCAGTGTCACGGCCACGGCGCGGTTGAGACCGGTGCGGTCACCCTTGCGGATGCGGCTCGTGCCCCACTGCATCGTCACCGAGCTGATGAGCAGGACGACCGTGGCGATGATGGGCAGGCCGATGGGCTCGATGAACTCCGTGCCCTCGGGCGGGAAGACCGGCAGCGTAGCCCTGGCGTTGAAGTAGGCCGCGAACAGCGCCGCGAAGAACATCACCTCGCTGGCGATGAACAGCATCATCCCCAGCAGCGCGGGGTCCATGCCGCCGCGCTTGGCGTCGTGTCCGGAGACGATCTCCTCCTCGGGCATCTGCGGGTCGAGCACGTCGGTGGTGGCCGTCATGATGCGGCTCCCTCGATCTCAGGCGCCGGTTCGGGCGTGGGCCCGTGGCCGACACCCGGGTACTTCTGGTCGAACCATGGCCGCTCGGAACGTACCTCCGGCAGCCCGTCGAAGTTCCACGGCGGGGGCGGGCTGGTGGTGGCCCACTCGAGGGCGTTGGCGTCCCACGGGTCAGCCTCGTGCTCCATGGGCTTGCGCAGCGTGGTGAAGACGTTCCACAGGAACGGCAGCACGCTGAACGCGATCATGAAGGCGCCGATGGTGGAGAGGAAGTTGAGCTCCGTCCATCCGGCGTTGCCCGAGTAGTCGGAGATGCGCCGGATCATGCCGTCGAGCCCGAGCATGTGCTGCGGGAAGAAGGCCAGGTTGGTGCCGATGAAGAGGAGCCAGAACTGGATCTTGCCCAGGCGCTCGTCGAGGCGCCGGCCGCTCATCTTGGGGAACCAGTAGAACAGCGCCGCGAAGATGGCGAACACGGCCCCAGCCACCAGCACGTAGTGGATGTGCGAGACGACCCAGTAGGTCGAGTGGACCATGAAGTCGAAGGGCACCACCGCGAGGAAGGCGCCGTCGAGGCCGCCGATGAGGAAGAGCGCGATGAAGCCGACCGCGTAGAGCATGGGCGTATCGAAGCGCAGGTGGCCACCCCACATCGTGGCCAGCCAGTTGAAGAACTTCACTCCGGTGGGCACGGCGATGAGGAAGGTGAAGAAGCTGAAGAAGGGCAGCGACACCGCGCCGGTCACGAACATGTGGTGGGCCCAGACGGTGAAGCCAAGGGCGCCGATGGCGGCGGTGGCGATGACGAATGCCTTGTAGCCGAAGAGCGGCTTGCGGCTGAAGACCGGGATGATCTCGCTGATGACCCCGAAGGCCGGCAGGATCAGGATGTAGACCTCGGGGTGGCCGAAGAACCAGAAGATGTGCTGCCACAGCACCGGGCTGCCGCCCATGGCCGGGTCGAAGAAGCCGCCGCCGTAGTTGCGGTCGATGAAGATCATGATCAGGCCGGCGGCGATCACCGGCAGCGAGAAGAGCAGCAGGATGGAGGTCACCAGCGTCGTCCAGCAGAACATGGGCATGCGCAGCAAGCCCATGCCGGGGGCGCGCATCTTGAAGATGGTGACCAGGAAGTTGATGGCGCCGAAGATGGAGCTGAAGCCGAGGACCACCAGACCCAGCAGCAGCAGATCGACGCCGCTCATGGGTGTGAAGTCGGTGTTGGCCGAGAGCGGCACGTAGAGCGTCCAGCCGGTCGGTGAGCCGCCGAAGGCGAAGGCGCTGACGATGAGGATGGCGCCCGCCACGAGCATCCAGTAGGACAAGGCGTTGATGCGCGGGAAGGCCATGTCGGCCGCACCCAGCTGCAGGGGCACGATGTAGTTCGCCAAGCCCGTGGTCATGGGCATGACGAACAGGAAGATCATCATGACCGCGTGCATGCCGAAGAGCTGGTTGTAGGTGGCCTGGTCGAACATCTGGAGACCGGGTACGGCCAGCTCGGTGCGGATGCCCAGCGCCAGCACGCCGCCGAGCATGAAGAAGGCGAAGGACGTGATGATGTACATCACGCCGATCTTCTTGTGGTCGGTCGTGGTCAGCCACTCGATGACGGTCGAGCGTCGGCTCACATGCGTGCCTGCATGGGCAGTGGCGGTGCCCATTACCTGGACTCCGCGCCGGTGTCAGCGCTTCCGAACATCTGGCTGCCGAGTCGTGCCTGACGCGACAAGAATCCCCCTCCCTCACTCAAAGTGTGACTGCCGGACTGGCATATCATAGCGGCCCGCCCAGTGAACCGTTGGCCGCGTTCTCCTCCATCACAGGTGGCCTCCAGTGCACGTGGGGTCCGCCGGCTTCCGGGAGCCGGTCAGGTGCCTTGCCTGGCGACGTAGGATGTGTGCCTGCACTCGGGCACCCCCGCCCGTGTGAGTACCGTGAGGGAGGGTTCCCATGCCCATGAGAAGACTGATCGCACTATCGGCCGCAGCGCTGGCGGCCGTGGCACTGGCGGGTGTACCCGTGTTGGCGCAGGATGCCGAGGAAGACGCTGAGATGATGTCGGATACGGCATACGAGCTCAACGTCACGCTCCAGGAGTGGGCGGTCCTCCCCGACAGCCTGAGCATCCCCGCCGGGACCGTCACCATCAACGCCACCAACATCGGTCCCATGGACCCGCATGAGCTGGTCGTGGTCAAGACGGACATCCCGGCCGGCGAGCTGCCGACCAACGACGATGGCAGCTTCAACGAGGACGCTGAGGGCGTCGAGGTCATCGGCGAGATCGAGGAGTTCGATGTCGGGCTGACCGAGTCGATGACGTTCGATCTTGCGCCTGGCAACTACGTGTTCCTGTGCAACCTCGTCGAGATGGAAGACGACATGACCGAAGCCCACTACCAGATGGGGATGTGGATCGGCGTCGAGGTCACCGAACCGGCCGGCAACGAGCTCAACGTCACGCTCCAGGAGTGGGCGGTCCTCCCCGACAGCCTGAGCATCCCCGCCGGGACCGTCACCATCAACGCCACCAACATCGGTCCCATGGACCCGCATGAGCTGGTCGTGGTCAAGACGGACATCCCGGCCGGCGAGCTGCCGACCAACGACGATGGCAGCTTCAACGAGGACGCTGAGGGCGTCGAGGTCATCGGCGAGATCGAGGAGTTCGATGTCGGGCTGACCGAGTCGATGACGTTCGATCTTGCGCCTGGCAACTACGTGTTCCTGTGCAACCTCGTCGAGATGGAAGACGACATGACCGAAGCCCACTACCAGATGGGGATGTGGATCGGCGTCGAGGTCACCGCTTGATGCCCTAGTCGGATCCGAACATCGCTCGAGTCGTCGAGGCAGCGGCCCGGTTGCACGGGTCCGCTGCCTCATGCATTCACGGCGGCGGGACCGTCCGCTGGTGTGGCCAGTGCGGCAGTCGCCAGGAGGGAGGAACAGGATGTTGCCTCGAAGGCGAGTCGCGCTGTTGGGGAGCCTGGCGCTGGCTGGTGCTCTGTCGTTCCCCGCGGGCGCCCAGGACGTATCGGTCGAAGTCCTGGCCGGGGGCCTCGATGCGCCACGTGGCCTGGCCGTGGCCAGCGATGGCTCCATCTATGTCGCTGAGGCCGGGCTCGCGGGCGATGAGTGTTCTACGGAGATTCCCGGTCGCGGTCGCCTGTGCTACGGGCTCTCTGGCGGCGTTACCCGCATCAGTGATGGCAAGGCGCAGCGCGTCGTCGAAGGCCTACCCTCGCTGAGCACGGGTCCGGATGTGGTCGGGCCCTCCGATGTCGCGATGATCGACGACGTTTCGTTCTACGTCATCACCAATCTCGGGAGTCACCCCGCCGATCGAGCGGCTATCCCGGGTGGCATCGGTGACCTGGCGGGTTGGCTACTGACCGCTTCCACGGACGGTACGTTCGATCCGTTCGTGGACGTGGCAAGCTTCGAGGAGACCACGAACCCCGACTCTGATCAGACCGGCGGCGAGGTCTTCTCGAACCCGCACTCGGTGGCCATCTTCGAGGACGGCGTGGCGGTGGTCGACGCTGGAGGCAACTCGCTGTTGAAGGTCAGCGACAGCGGCGAGATCACGTTGCTCGCGGTGATCCCGTCGCTGATGGTCGACTACACGCCCGGTGTCGGTTCGACGGCAGAGGAGGGCGGAGTGGATCCGAGCGCCACGCCCGGAGAGCTCTTGACCGTCCCTGTCCAGGCTGTTCCCACGTCGGTCGCCGTCGGACTTGACGGCGCGCTCTATGTCGGCCAGCTGGTCGGCGGTCCGTATCCCACTGGAGAAGCGGCCGTCTGGCGCGTGGTGCCTGGTGAAGCGCCAACGCGCTACGCGAGCGGCTTCACCAACATCATCGACATCGCCTTTGGCCTGGACGGAACACTGTATGTCGCCGAGCTCGCGACCGAGAGCCTGGCCGGTGTCTTCGAAGGCCAGACGGGCCCTGTTGGCGCCGTCCTGGCTGTGCCCCCCGGTGGCGGCAGTGCCGAGGTCCTCATCTCGGATTTGCGGGTGGTGGCCCCAGGCGGGATCGCCGTAGATGCCGAGGGCTCCATCTACCTCTCGACCGGCACGCTCACGCCAGGAGGTGGGTCGGTCGTGCGGATCCGTTCCTAGACCCTACGGCACGACCGTCAGGGTCCCGGTCATCTGCAGCGGGTGGATCTCGCAGCGGAAGAAGTAGGGACCCGGTGTCGAGGGAGCGGTGAACGTGACTTCCGTGACGGCGCCAGGACCGGTGATGGTCTCCGACTCGATCGATCTCCTGGCTGCTGGCATCCGGACCGTCGTAGAAGGCGATGTTGTGCGGCACGTTGGAGTCGTTGCGGTAGGTCACGGTGACCGTCTGACCGGCGGGTGCCTCCAAGTCTGATGTGTCGTAGGCGATGGCCTTGTCGGCGGTGGTATTGACTTCGAGCATGACCACCTCGCCTGCCGGCACGTCACCAGCTGCGGGCACCTCGCCTGCCGGCACGTCACCAGCTGCGGGCACCTCGCCTGCCGGCACGTCACCAGCTGCGGGCACCTCGCCTGCCGGCACGTCACCAGCTGCGGGCGGGACCTGCGTCTGCTCGGCCAGCCAGGCGTCGTAGTCGGCCGGCGCCATGGCGTTGACCGAGAAGAACATGTCGCCGTGGGCCAGGCCGCAGAATTCGGCACACTGCCCGCCATAGATGCCCGGCTGCTCGATGGTCAGCTCGAACTCGTTGAGCCGCCCGGGGATGGCGTCGCGCTTGAAGAAGAACGAAGGCACGTACCAGGAGTGGATGACGTCCGCCGCGTTCAGGCGGATGAGTACCGGTTCGCCGACCGGAAGTCTCATCTCCGGCGCGCCTTCGCGGCCGCCGCCCGAGATGGTGATGCCGACGGGCTGGTACTGGCCGGTCTCGGTGTCGAACGTGGCGGGATCCTGGTATTCGAAGATCCAGCCGAAGCGGAAGGCAGTCACATCGACGACCGCACCGTGTTCCTCGGACTTGGATTCGACCCCGGTGAGGACGACCGTGGAGCCGATGAACAGTACGAACACGACGGCCATGGGGATGGCGGTCCAGATGATCTCGAGCTTGTTGCTGCCGTGGACCTGCTCGGGCAGGTCGTCACCCTCGCTGCGCTTTCGGAAGCGCAGCGCCAGGAACAGCAGCAGGCCCTCGATGAGGATGAAGATGGCGACGGCGATGAGGAAGATGGGCAGGTACAGCCCGGCCGAGGCGATGCCCTCGGTGGTCACGACCTCATGCGGGAAGCCGATGCCGTTCGACGTCTGACCGAAGAGATTGGGCGCGGCGGAGTCGCCGGTCGGGTTCGTATTGCTCTGTTCGGTGCACGCCGCGATGACCGCGGCCACAGCCGGGACTGTCGCGAGTTTGGCAAGGCGGCCACGCCAGCCGCCCGCTGCCGGGATACGCAAGGAATCTCCCCCTGTTTCTGTTCCTTCCTCAGGACCGGGATATCATAGCGACTAGATGCACATTTGCGTGCGCCATTTCGCCAACCTCCACATCGGTCGACCGGCGCACCGAGAGACTCCCCGTCTCGGACTTCGAACCCGCTCGCTGTTGGCAGCCGCCGCGGCGCTCTTGCTGCTGCCCGCGGGGGCCGCTGCCCACGGCCAGGCCCCGCTCGAGCCGACGCCGGCCATCCTCCTGGAAGGCTGGTCCTTCATGGTCGACGTCTGGCTGCCCGTCATCCTGGCCGCATTCGTCTACTGGCAGGCGCGAAGCCTGGTGAACCGGCGCCACCCCGCCAACCCGGTTCCGCGCTGGCGGCTGTGGTCGTGGCTGGGGGGGCTGGGCGCCATCATCCTGGCCCTGGCATCGCCCATCGAGTTCTACGACACCACGCTCTTCTCGGTGCACATGGTCCAGCACCTGTTGCTGTCGTTCGTGGCTGCACCGCTGCTGGTCCTGGCTGCACCCATCACGCTGCTGTTGCGTGCCTCCTCACCCGAGGCCCGCAAGCGCTGGATCCTGCCGGTCCTCCACTCTCGCGTGGTCTGGATCGTCTCGTACCCGCTGGTGGCGTGGGTGCTGTTCGCGGGCGTCATGTGGTTCTCGCACTTCTCCCCGCTCTTCGATGCCGCGCTTGACGACTTCGGGCTGCACCGCATCGAGCACGCGCTGTTCCTGGGCTCGGCGTTGCTGTTCTGGTGGCCGGTCATCGGCGCCGATCCCAGTCCGCACCGGATGAGCCACCCGGCCCGCATCCTCTACCTGGCCCTGGGCATGCCGCTGTCGTCCCTGCTGGGGCTGGTCATCTTCTCCGCCCGCACCGTGCTGTACGAGCACTACGAGACGCTCGCTCGCGACTGGGGCCCGACCGTGCTGGAGGACCAGGCCATGGCTGGCGGCATCATGTGGGCCGGCGGCGACGGGGTCTTCGTGCTCGCTCTGGTGCTGGCGGTGGCTGCCTGGCTGCGGCACGAGGAACAGGAGAACAAGCGCGAGGATGCACGGCTCGCGCGCGCCCGCGCCGCGGCGGCACGAGCGGCTCGGGTGGAGTAGCGCGAGCGCACGGGGGCCGGTGGAGCGATCGGCCGACAGCGCCAGAGGGCCGACCGGGTCATCTGCTCAGTGCAGCTTGTCGTCGAGCCGCGTGACGAGCAGTCGGTCTCCATCCGTCTTGTAGGTGACGACGATCTGGTCGCCGAGGACCTTGTGCTCGGCCAGGTGCGGCGCGGGGAACTCGGGCCGGAACTCGAGCGCCGAGGTATCGAAGGTCAGCTTCTCGCCGCCCGGAGTGAGCAACTCGAAGCCGTCGACCCGGCCCAGGGCAGGCGAGTCGACCGCGATGACGATGCCAGTCTCCTGCCGCAGGGTCGGCTCGCAGGCCACGGCCGTCACCACCACGAGTGCCGCCATCGCTACCGCGGATGCTTTCTGCAGCGCCGAGCGCCATCGCCCCCGCATCGGACGGCGCTAGGGGAGCGGGATGAAGAAGGCCACGTCGAGGACGATCAGTGCGAAGAGCGCGGTGAGGTAGGTGATCGAGTACTTGTAGATCTTCACGGCGCGCTTGTCGGTGCCTTCGCGAGCCATGGCGAAGGCCTGGAACAGGAACAACCCACCCAGGACCAGCGCCCCCGCCAGGAAGAGCAGGCCCATGTGTGCGACCGCGAAGAAGACCAGCGTCAGCGCCACCATCAGCACCGTGTAGAGAGCGATCTGATGGGTCGTCTCTCGCACGCCGTGGGTCACCGGCAGCATGGGCACGTTGGCGGCGGCGTAGTCACCGCGGATGCGCAGTGCCAGGGCCCAGAAGTGGGGCGGCGTCCAGTAGAAGACGATGGCGAAGAGGAAGAGCGCCGGCAGCGCGATGTCGCCGGTGACGGCGGCCCAGCCGATGACCGGCGGCAGTGCACCCGCGGCACCCCCGAGCACGATGTTCTGTGGGGTCGAGCGCTTCAGCAGCAGTGTGTAGACGACGACATAGAAGGCCACTGCCAGGAGGGTCAGGAAGGCCGCCACGAGGTTGGTGGTGAAGGCCAGCCAGGTGAAGGAGATGACCGTCAGCAGCAGTCCGAAGAGCAGCGCGTCGTGCGGCGCGATCGAATGTGCCGGCAGCGGCCTACGCTGCGTTCGCACCATGATCATGTCGATGTCCCGGTCGAGGTAATTGTTGATGGCGTTGGCCGCGCCGGCGGCGACCGTGCCGCCGATGAGCGTGGCCAGCACGAGCCAGGCGAAGGGCAGCGGGTCGAGGCCGTCGACGAAGCGCCAGGCCAGCACCATGGCTGGCACCGTCGTCACCAGCAGCAACTCGATGATGCGGGGTTTGGTGAGGGCGACGTAGGCCCGCGCCTTGACCCCGATGGGAGTCGCCTGCGAGGAGCCCCGGGCGACCGGTGAGGTGGAGGCGGCCGCTTCCACCTCGTCCAGGGGCGCGGCATCGTCCGTGACCGCCAGGCCTGCGGCACGGGCGTCGTACCAGCTGTACAGCGCGGCCGTGATGATCAGGCCCCAGATGGCCCCGCCCAGCGCGAGATGCGCCGAGACTGCCCAGGCTGCCAAGGTCGACCAGATCTGGAACGCGCCGACCACGACCTGCACCACGTACAGCGCTGCGGCTGTGCCCACCAGGCCGAAGACGCGGTTGGCGGCATCGGAGCGACCGGGGTCGGCTGCCGCATCGCGCGCTTCGCGCCAGGTCCAGATGGTGGCGCCGAGCATGATGAAGCCCACGATGAGCGCTGCCACGCGGTGGGCGAAGTGGTGCATCTGCAGCAATGCCGCGTCGGGGTTCTCGTTCCAGGTCGGGAGGAGCTGACCGTCGAACAACGGCCAATCGGGGAAGACCAGCGAGGCCGCGTTCACCGTGACGTTGGAGCCGAACAGCATGAGCACGTACACCGAGGCCGCCGCGAAACCGACCACGAGCGTCGTCCGCTGGGAGCCACCTTCACGCGGCAGGTCGGTCGCGTAGCGCGAACGCACGAAGACGAGGATGGTGGAGGCCAGGATGAGCATGGACACCGCCAGGTGGGCGGTGACCGACTCGCTGGAGTTGCCCGACTCCACGGTCCAGCGCCCGAGCATGGCCTGGAAGCCGGTGAGCAGGATGGCCGCCAGAGCGGCCACGACGATCGAGCGCGTGGCGCGATGGAGCCGCCAGGCCTGCACCCCGAGGCCGAGCACGAGGAAGCCGACGACGACCGCCCACCAGCGATGGATGGACTCGATCCAGTCGGCCCGGTCCCAGGCGCCGGGCCCATCGAGCGCGGGGATGATGGCGCCACGGCAGAGCGGCCAGTCGCCGCAGCCAAGGCCGGAGCCGGTGCTGCGCACGATGACGCCGATGACGATCATCACGTAGACCGCCACGATGGTGGTGAGGGCCAGCTTCTGGAAGCCGGTGAGCCGGAAGTTCATGGGCAGGCGCGATCGTACCAAGGCTCACGACCGAGCGTGGTCGTCGCTGATGGCGGCACCGGCGCGCTCCGCGGTTCCGGAGTACCTTTGCCGCGATGACGCTGCCGACCCCACGCGCTCCGGCGCTGCTTGCTGCGGGCCTCCTCCTGGTGGTCGCCTGCGCCCCGGGTGGGGCTGCCACACCGAGTCCGGCGGCGACGGGCGAGACCGTTGCCAGGACCGGCGCGGTCACTACCACCGTCCCCGCCTGCAGCGATGCTGGGACGGTCGCCCGCGACATCCCCGGCTGGCCCCTGGCGGGTGACGCCGATGCTGCCTTCCTCCCGGTGGTCATGTCGTCGTTGCTCACCTCCGGGCACAACCGCTTCCTCTACAACGTCCTCGACGAGTCGTATCGCCAACTGGCGTCGCCGGACGTCGAGAGCCGGGTCGACTTCTACGCCCTTGAGCGCGACCCACAGGCACCGGCCGCGCGTACTGGCTCCGCCTACCTGAGCTCGGGTCTGGGCCGCGGGCTGTACCGCGCGGAGGTCGAGTTCGATTGCCTCGGCGAGTGGGGCGCGGAGGTCTTCGTGCAGGGACCAGGTGGCAGCTGGTCGAGCGAGCGCCTGCGCTTCGTGGTCCACGCGCACGGCAGCACGCCGGCCATCGGTGCGCTCGTGCCGCTGTCGGACAGTCCTACCGCCTCGACGCTCGAAGAGGCCCGGCTCGTCTCGACCGACCAGAACCCCTACCTGCCGGCCTACGACAAGAGCGTGGCCGAGACCGTCACCTCGGGCCAGCCCTCGCTGGTCTTCTTCGCCACGCCTGCCTTCTGCCAGACGGGCTTCTGCGGGCCGACCGTGGAGCTGGTCAAGTCGGTGGCCCGGGAGTACGAGGGCGTGCTGGAGTTCGTCAACGTCGAGCCCTATGAGCTGCACCTGACCGAGAACGGCCTCCAGCCACTGCTCGACGAGCAGGGACAGCTTCAACCGGTGCAGTCCGCGCTCGACTGGGGCATCCCCGTGGAGCCCTATCTGTTCCTGCTCGACGCCGGAGGCCAGGTCTTCGCCAAGTTCGAGGGCATCGTCGGCGGCGACGAGCTGCGCGCCGCGGTGGAGGACGTGCTCAGCGCCTGATCCGGCCGGAGCGCAGGCTGCCGCGATCGGGGCGGGAGGGGAGCGCGCGGCCGATCAGCTGCGCGGGATCGTCGATGCCCCACTCCGCGCACCACGCCATCAGCTCCTGCCCCAGCCGTGCAGGCAGGGCCGGTTCGGCCAGCGCCGCGGTGGCGAGCCCCACCGCCGAGGCACCCGCGGCGAGGTAGTCGAGGACGTCGTCGAGCGAGTGCACGCCGCCGACGCCGATGACCGGGATGCGCACCACCTGGGCGATCTCGTAGACCACGCGCAGGCCGACCGGCTTGAGCGCCGGCCCGGAGAGCCCGCCGTAGACCGACCCCAGCTGTGGGCCGCGTCGCGCCGCGTCGAGCGCGAAGGCGGGGACCGGAGCCGTGGCGCTGATGACATCGGCACCGGCCGCGGCCACGGCCCGGGCGATGGCTCGCACGTCTGTCGCGAGCGCCGTGAGCTTGACCACGAGCGGCAGGTCGGTGGCAGCACGGGCGGCCACGGTCGCCGTTTCGCTGGCCGCCACGTCGAGGCCGATGGGTTCGCCACCTCGGCTGCGGTCCGGGCAGGCGAGGTTCAGCTCCAGGCCGGCGATACCGGGCTGTGTGTCGAGCATCCGCGCGAGGTAGGCGATGTCAGCGACGTTGTCGGCGCACAGGCTCACCACGATGGGTACTTTCGCGGTCGCCCAGCGTGGACCCTGGCTGCGCACCACGGCCTCGAGTCCCGCGTTGGGCGTTCCGACCGAACTCAGCAGGCCGTCGGGCAGCGCCACCATGCGCGGCGCCGGATCGCCTCGGCGCACGTCACGCGTGAGGCTGCGCGTGATGACCGCCGCGGGTAGCTCATCGCCGACCGCAGCGAGCAGCTCGTTGCCGAATCCGGCACCACCGGCCGCGACGAGCAGGCGGTGGCGGAGGCGTAGCCCGCCGCGCCGGTCCGGAGCCAGGTCCACGGTCATGGATCGCGCTCCGGCCGCAACTCGGCGGCCGCGAAGGCCGGCCCTTCCCGGCACACCCTGCGCGGCCCCTCCAGCCCGTCGATGACGCAGCCGAGGCAGACACCGAGCGCGCAACCTGCCTCGTGCGGCAGGGCCACCTGGAGCCAGGCGCGGCGACGGATCCGGGCCGCTCCGGCTCGGGGGCGTCGGCCATGGCGGCGGCCGAGCTGAGCCACGCCCATACGGCCCTGGCGACCTCCGGCCAGCCGGGAGACGGCCGTGACCAGCTCGGGGCTGCCGGCCGTGAAACACTGGTCGGCCCAGGCTTCGTACTGCGGAACCAGGTCGCTGACCGTGCCCCGGTGACCCAGCGAGCCGTCGTCGGTGGCTACGACGTACTCGGCCTCATCCGGCAGCAGCGACGAGGGGAGGACCTCGGCCACGGTCCGTGCGCCGACCAGGACGGTAACCTGGCGCATGCTGGCCACGGCCTCGTCCACCACCGCGCGTACCCGGGCCAGGCCTCCGGCGTCGGCCACGACCAGCAGGAAGCGGCTGCGAGGGTCGATGTCGAAGCCGCGCCCCAGCGGGCCATCGAGCAGGGCCCTGTCGCCGGGACTCGAGCGGGCGAGTCGCTGGGCCGGCGTGGGCGCCTCATCGAGCAGCAGCTGGAGCTGGCCGGCCACGCGGTCGAAGCCGGCTACCGGCGCGGCCGGCAACAGCAGTCCCGGCGTCCGCGGCGCCAGGACGTAGACGAACTGGCCCGGCTGGACCGCTCGGGCGATGCGTGGCGCAGCCCAAGTCTGCAGCTGCTGCCCCGGCAGGACCTCGCGTGTCTCGAGGAGGCGGGCTTCCTCGGCCGAGCTACTCGTCGGTCGCGTCGCCACCGTCGCGGTCGGCCGCCTCATCCTCGAGCTCGGGTGCCACGTGGGGATGCTGCTCGGCGATGGCTTCGGCCAGGTCGCCGAAGAGGTCCGTGGGATCGTAGAACTGGACCATCTCGTCGGCCAAGGTCAGCGCCTGCCACACCGGTTCGCCCTGCTCGTCCATCTCGGGCACGACCTCGCCTTCGAAGGCCCCGCTGGCGCGGAACCACAGGCGTTCATCCTCGTCATCGGCGATCTTGCTATCCCCGAGCACGCCGGCCACGTTCCCGGACGCGACCTGGAAGTCGTCGAGCAATTGGGCCTCCCGGAACTGGCTGCGTTCCTGGAACGTCAGCGCCAGGTCGTAGAGCGTGCGCGCTGCTTCGTCCCTGTCGCGCGGAGCCGGCAGCGGGGTCAGCCAGTCCTGGTCGAACTCACGCTCACCGATGGCCTCGTCCTCGTCACCCTCGGCCGCGTCGACTCCCTCGGCCACGTCCTCGTCTTCGGGCGCGAGGCCTTCCTCCTCGGCCTGCGGCTCCTGCCTGATGCCGAGCTCGGCCTCGTCGCGAGCGGCATCGGCGAAGGCGGCATACAGGTCGGCCGGGTTGTAGATCTCGACCAGATCGGCGGCATCCTCGATGTCCTCGGTCTCCGCCACCCAGTTCCCGTCGTCGTCCCGATAGCGGGTGCGCGAGCGGAACGTGCCCTCCTCGGTGACGAAGAGGTACTCGGGCCCGTCATCGATGAGCACGAGCCCGCCGAGGTCGCGGAACTGGCGCTTGTTGCCGTCGATGAAGCGGGCGAACTGGCGGCCGGCGTCGTCGAGGAATTCATCGCGCTTCCGGCCCGCGTCCGTGGCCAGGTTGCCCAGGACCGATGCGCGCTGCTGCTCGTCCATATCTGTCTCCTTTGGGTGCTGCCGCGCTCGGCGCTGTGGCGCTAGGGGATGAACTCCAGGTCGGCGGTCATCCGCTCGCGCAGGATCATCACGTGGTGGCGCTCGAACATCCACTCACCGGCACGGTGACCGATGGCGCGCGAGCGAGGATCGCTCTCGAGCTTGTCGATGGTCGCGAAGTCAGGCACCTCAAGGAGCATGACGTTGTCGAAGTCCCAGCCGTAGGCCACGTTGTACCAGCCGAGGAAGCGCATCCCGAAGTCCTGCTCATATCGCTCGACCTGCCTGGGAAAGAGCTTCTGCATGAAGAACTTGAAGAACGGGTCGCGACCGCGGCGAACCGAGAAGAAGGTGGCCAGGACCGGCACGATGTCTCCACTAGCGAGTCCACGCATTGTCGCACGCAGCACCGGGCGCGCTCGACCGCGCGGCCGGCTTGGCCGAGCCGCCGGACGGCGTTCCTGTGCCTAGCTCTCCAGTTCCCGCAGCAGCACGTCGACCAGTGACGACTGCGCCGGGTTCATGGCGATCCGCGCCTGCTCCGGAGTGAACCAGGCGACCTGATCGAGCTCGGGCACGTCGATGAAGATCCCCGAGCGTGGGGGCCATTCCATCTGGAACGTGTTGGACCAGGCGTCGGCCGGATCGAGATCGCCCTCGACGGCCCAGGCATACACGGTCTTGCCGCCACGCTGCTTGATACTGCCGAGCTCGATCATCCGTGCATTGGAGCCGACGACATGGCCGGTCTCTTCGCCGAATTCGCGCTTGGCCACGGCGATGAGGTCCTCGCCGTCCTCGGCCTGGCCCTTGGGGATGGACCAGGCGCCCGCGTCCTTGTTTTCGAAGTACGGGCCCCCGGGGTGGCCCAGCAGCACCTCGATGCCGGTCTCCCTGTGGCGGAAGAGCAGGATGCCCGCGCTGACGCGGAAGCGGGAGGTGGTGTCAGCCATGGTCGCGCTCGGTGGTCGAAGGATCGTCCGTGCCGGCCACCTCGGCTGCCCGGCCTGCCTCGCCGGACGTGCCCGCTTCGCCGGCCTCGCCCGGTTGGCCGGCCTCCTCCATCTGCCCCACGGTCGGCTTGGCCTTGGGGTCGAGCGGGGTCCGGCGCGTACGGCGGTCAGCGGCCACCAGGCGCAGCAGGAAGATGATCGTTTGGCCACTGAACAGGAGCAGCACCAGCGTGAAGATCAGCAGTGCGCCGCTGATGAACGGATCCCAGCCCCAGGTAACCGTCAGGGGGGTGAAGATGAGGAAGAACGTCAGCAGGGCGATCTGGATCCAGAAGCAGCCGAGCCCCGGGCCACGCTCGGCGTCCAGCGGCTCGCCCTTGTACTCGGGCATCTTGACCGGCGGCGAAGTCCCGCCGCTCCCGGAGGGCGGTGTCTGGCCGGCGGCAACGGGCGACTCCTGGCCGGCGGCGGTCGGCGGCGGCAGGTCGCTCGTGGTGGACTCCTCCGAACGCTCGGGCGCAGGTTTCGGTGGCGCCGCAGCGTCGTTCGTTCGTTCGGGCACGTCCTCATCGTAGTCGGTGGCGGCCGCACCGCGCCCGGATGGCGTGGGACCCGGGTCAGATGGCCTGTCCGGTCAGTCGCTCGGTCCGTTGCGCATGTGGCCTCCACGGACGATGATGGAACCAGCCGCATCGGGGGGAAGGTCTCATGTCATGCGATGGCCCCGTCCACTACCGCCGTGCCGTGGTCGACGATGCCGCCGGCATCGCCCAGGTCCATGACGACGGCTGGCGTCGCGCCTATGAGGGCCTCGTGCCCGATGAGTACATCGCCTGCAAGTCATCTTTCGGTCACGAGGGGTTCTGGCGCGCAGAGCTGGAGCTTCAGGCCGCCGATCGCAAGCCCTTTGTGGCGCTGGTGGAGGACGGCATCATCGGCTTCGCCGACGGCGGCATCGCCCGCGACGATGACCTCGATGCCGGCGTGGGCGAGGTTTACACGCTGTTCGTGACACCCGAGTGCTGGGAGAAGGGCATCCGCTCACGATTGGTGGAGCATGTCGCCCGTGATCTCCGGGACCACGGGTTCCAGCGGGCCGTGTTCTGGGTCCTCGCGGCGGACCAGGTCATGCGAGCTTTCGCCGAGTTCACCGGCTGGCGAGCCGATGGCGCTACCCGTATCGAGGACTGCGGCGGCACCCAGGTAGAGGAGTTCCGCTACGCCCGCGACCTGATCTAGGTGCCCGTGTGAGCCACATCTAGCCGGCGCTGCGCGGCGCGGCTGCGGGCCCTGGTGCCTCGACAGCCGGCCTATCCGCCAGCACCACCTCGTCAGCCTCGGCGCCATCCTCGGTCAGGCGCGTCTCGACCCGGTCGCGGCGGGACGTGGGCACGTTCCGGCCCACGTGGTCAGGCCGGATGGGCAGCTCACGGTGACCCCGGTCGATGAGCACCGCCAGGCGCACCGCAGCCGGCCGCCCGTGGTCCATGAGGGCATCGAGTGCCGCGCGCACCGTGCGGCCGGTGAAGAGGACGTCGTCGACCAGCACCACTGTCGTGACGGCCGGGTCGAACGAGCGCAGGGACGGCTCCGGGATCGTGCCCGCTGCATCAGGGTCGATGGCACCGTCGCGGTCGTCGCGATAGGGCGTCACGTCGAGCGCCGAGACCGGCACGGAGACGCCCTCGCGCGCTTCGATGGCTGAGGCGATGCGGGCCGCCAGGGCCGGGCCCCGACGCTCGATACCCACCAGCGCCAGCCCTCCCGCACCGCCGTGCTTCTCGACGATCTCGTGCCCGATCCGAACCAGGGCTCGGCGCATATCGTCGGCCGACATGATCACGCGTGGACCCACGGGCCACCTCCTCCGCTGCAGCGTAGCCGAAGCCCTCGCCGCGAGGTCATCCTTGGTGCCCCCACGGCGCGGTCATCGGCGCGGGAAGTCGTCCCACGAGCGGCCGCTGTCGGGGTCATCGTGCGGGGCCGACTCGCCTGAGGCCCGCCGCGTCGTCGCCAGCAACTCGTCGACCGCGGCCTCGGGGCTGATGGGGTTGACCGGCAGGCCCGTGCCCAGCTCCAGGCCGGCGATGTCACGCAGCCGGGGGTGGATCTCCCAATGCCAGTGATAGGTCTCGCTCACAGCCTCGTGCAGTGGCGCGGTATGGAGGACCAGGTTGTAGGGTGGGCCGTCGAGGATGTCGAGCAGGCGGATGACCTTCTGCAGCGCCTCGGCCGCTCCGGTGAGCTGATCGTCCGTGGCTCGTCCGAAGTCGGCTTCGTGATGACGGGGAACCACCCACAGCTCGAACGGTGAGCGCGACGCGTACGGAGCGAAGCAGACGCTGGCGGCATCCTCGAAGACGAGCCGTGAGCGCCGCGCGACCTCGGCCTCGACGAGCCGGCACCAGGGACAGACACCCTCCTTGATGACGTAGCGCGCGGCACCGCCCAGCTCCTCGCCGATGCGATGGGGGAGATGGGGCAGGTCGTAGACGTCGAAGCAGAGATGGTTGGTCATGGCCCCGGCCTGCTGGCCCCAGTTCTGGACGATCTGGAGGTACTGGGTGCCGCCTTCGTCGCGCGCCCGACCGATGCGGTCGCGGGCCAGCTGCAGCATCTCGATGACCACGGACTCGCGCTCGGCACCGAGCGGGACATGGTGCTCGAAGGGTGCCACGATCGTCTCCCACGAGCCAACGTCGCCAGACAGGCCCATTCGCAGTTCCGCCTCGTTGGTTTCGGGTTCATCGGGATCCTCGCGTCGTCGTTGGCCCGACTCGCTGCCGGCGATGGTGAAGGCCCTGGGCTTGAGCATGCGCAAGCGCGTCCCGTCGTTCGGCGCGGGCTCGCAGTTCTGGCAGCGGCCGCTGAAGTCGCGCACCGGCGCAGCCTCACGCGCGAATCGGGCACGGTTGAACTCGCGGTCCACGACCACGGCGACCCACCAGCCGGTGATGTCGTCACGCCGGAGCTCGAACAGTCCGCCGGCCATGGCTACATCACCGGCGCTTCGGCGGGCTGGGTCGGGGTGCCCGCTGCATCGGCGGCCCGAGCCCGCTGCTCGCCCGACTCCTCGACAGCGCCGGCGAGGCGAGCGCTGAAGTCCTCCGCGAACCAGGCGCCGGCCTGGCCCACGCCCTCGGTCGACGGCTCCGCCGGGGCGCTCTTCCAGCCCAGTTCGCGGGCGATCGAGGTGACGTCCAGCCCGGCCATGCCGCAGGGCTCGATGAGGCCGAAGTCCTCGAGGCGGGTGCTGATGTTGAGTGCGATGCCGTGGTAGGTGATGCCCCGTTCGACGCGCAGGCCGAGTGCTCCCAGCTTGCGCGGAGCGGGGCCGTCCCCCCCGACCCAGGTGCCGGGATAGCCCGGCCGGGGAGCCGCGGTCACGCCGTAGCGCGCGGCCACGTCGCCCATCGCCAGCTCGAGGGCGCGCACGAACGGCCGCAGCAGCACGGGGCGATCGCGCAGGCGAACGATGGGATAGGCCACCAGCTGGCCGGGGCCGTGGTACGTGACCTCACCGCCGCGCTCCACGCGGATGACCTCGATGCCGCGCCGGGCCAGTTCGCCGGGCGCGCTGATGATGTGCTCCTCCCTGGCGTGCCGGCCCAGCGTGAGCACGGGCTCATGCTCGACCAGCAGGAGCGTGTCCGGAGCTTCGCCGGCATCGCGAGCAGCGTGCCGGGCGCGCTGCACCTCCCAGGCCTCGCGGTAGCGCATGCGGCCGAGCCATTCGACCTCCAGGTCCATGGCTCGGACGGTAGCACGCAGCCCGTGGTGGGTGGTTCGACACGTGAGGGATCCGGCACGGCTGCGCGGTCTGCTACTAGGGAATCAGCTGGCGCAGCGCGAACACGACGTTGGCCGGGCGCTCGGCCAGCCGGCGCATGTACCAGCGATACCAGCCCTCACCGTAGGCCACGAGGCTGTAGGCAGGGTGGCCGGCATCGCGCAGCCGGCGAAGCTCTCGCTCGCGGACCCCGAACAGCATGTGCACTTCCAGGACCTCCCGTGGGATGCCCTGCGCCTCGGTGAGCGTGCGGATCTGGCCGATGAGTTCGGCATCGTGGGTGCCCAGCGCGAGTCGGGCCTCACCCTGCGAGGCAGGGCCGGCGACCATGAGTGCCAGGCCCAGGAAGTTGGCGTTCACATCGGCCGCGTTCCGGTAGGCCAGGGCGGCCGGTTCGTCGTAGGCGCCCTTGACCAGGCGAATGGCGGGCTTGAGCGGCAGCAGACGACCGATGTCGGCCGCGCTGCGGCGAAGGTAGGCCTGCACGGCCAGGCCGACGTTGTCGTGCTCAGCCATGAGGGCTTCGGCCAGGACGAGCGTGCGGTCCGTGTAGCCGGAGTCCTCCATGTCGATCCATAGCCAGGTGCCCGCCTTCGCGCACTCTCGGGCGAGGTCGTGGCAGTGAGCGAGGCAGGCCTGGGCATCCTGGTCGAGTCCGAGCTGGGTGGGCTTGACCGAGATCTCGATGGGGCCGACCACATGGCGGCGTGCCGCATCCCTGGTGATGACCTCGCCGTAGTGCTCCGCGACCTCTGTCGCCTCGTCGAGCGAGGTGAGGTTCTCGCCGAGGTGCGTGAAGAGGACCTTGATGCGCTCGTCGCGCAGGCGCTCGGCCGCCGCGAACGCATCGTCCACCCGTTCGCCGGGCATGAAGCGGCGGACGGCGCGCCGGGCGAAGCGGAGCGTCGGGATGGTCTGGGCCAGCCGCTCGTTGCGAGCCATCCAGAGGAGGGCGGAGCGCATCGGTCGCATGGTCCGATGGTGCCACGCCCGGACGGCAGGCGCGCCCCGCGGCGCGTCTGGCGTCGTCACCGGGCCGTCATCGTCGTCACCGGGCCGTCATGCCACGGAGACACCGCCTTCACGGGGGCTGCCTAGCGTCCGCCCCGGCCGGGCAGAGGACCCGTGTCGACCGGGCATGACCCGGGGCAGAGGAAAAGGAGACCCTGACATGGACATCAAGCGACGCATCCCCGCACTCGCGCTCGGCAGCAGCGTGCTCGTCGTGACGGCCTTCGCCGGCATCGGCGTGGCCGCGGCGGCCGAGGTGGAGGACGCGAACTACCGCGTGACCGTGGTCAACCTCGCGAGCGGCCAGCCGCTGACACCGCCAGTGGTGGTCCTCCACGACAAGAGGGCTTCCATCGTCGAAGCCGGCGCTCCGGCCTCCGAGGGCCTGGTACAGCTGGCTGAGAACGGCAATGCCCAGGTGCTGGTCGATGCCCTGGCCGGCCAGCCCGGCGTGGGCGCGGTCGTGGTCGGCGAGCATCCCGTCGTGGCCGGCGGCATCCCCGGTGCGGCAGAGGTGCCCAGCGTAGCCACCATCGAGGTGAGCGGGCCCGCGGATGCCCGTCTCATCAGCATCGCCTCCATGCTCATCTGCACCAACGACGGCTTCTCCATCGTGCACGACGCCAAGCTGCCCAAGAAGGTCGGCGCCACGGCCGTGTACTACTCGCACGCCTACGACGCCGGGTCGGAGACGAACACCGAGACCTTCAGCGACCTGGTGCCACCGTGCCAGGGCCTGGTCGGGGTGACGGGTGAGGCCGAGGGCGCGGGCACGTCGAATCCCGAGTTGGCCGAGAACGGTGTCGTTGCCCCGCATCCGGGCACGTCGGGCACGGCCGACCTGATGGCCGACGTTCACGCCGTGCCAGAGAACCCGGCGCTCGTGGTGGTCGAGCGTATCGGTTAGGTCGAGGCTCACTCGTACCCGAACGCCGTCCTCAGAGCGACTGCCCGCACTCCCGGGCAGTCGCTACCGCGTGGCCGGTTTGGCCGCCCGGACGATGGCACTGTGCATGCCGTCGGCGACGGAGTGGGTCGGCTCGAGTGAGACGTCGACCAGTCCGGCGGCTTGCAGCCCGCTCCTGAACTCCGACATCGACAGAGCCCCTGCGATGCAGCCGACGTATGAGCCACGCTCCGCTCGTTCGGCCGCGTCCAGGCGGTCCTCGGCCACGATGTCGGTGATGCCGATCCGGCCTCCCGGTCGCAGCACCCGCGCCATCTCGGCGAAGACGGCGCTCTTGTCGGCCGCGAGATTGACTACACAGTTGCTGATGACCACGTCGACGGAGTCGTCGGGGAGGGGGACCGCCTCGATGGTGCCCTTCAGGAACTCGACGTTCAGGGCGCCCGCGGCCGCCGCGTTCCGGCGTGCCAGGTCGAGCATCTCGTCGGTCATGTCCAACCCGTAGGCGTGTCCCGAAGCACCGACACGACGTGCAGACAGGAGGACGTCGATGCCGCCTCCAGAACCCAGGTCGAGCACGGTCTCACCCTCGTGGAGCTCCGCCACAGCCACCGGATTGCCGCAACCGAGCGAGGCCAGGGCGGCGGCCGACGGGACCTCGTCAAGCTCGCTGCCGCTGTAGAGGCTCTGGGCCAGTTCCGGTTCCAGCGCTCGCTCCGGCGCGCAGCAGTCCACGGCGGGCCCACAGCAGCCCTCGTCGACTTCGACGTCGCCGTCCAGGACCTGCAGCGCGGCGCCGGCGTACCGCTCCCGGACGCGCTCATGCACCAACTCGAGTTCGTTGTCGGTCGTCATCTGAGCTTCCCCGCTATCGTATCGATGGTCATCAATATATGGCCTATACATATCGATGTCAATCGATATAATGCACCCATGAAGCCGCTCGACGATCTCGACATCCGACTGCTGCAGGCTGCGGCTCATCCCACGCGATTGGCCATCCTGCGCCAGCTTTCCGCGGATGGGCCCACCTGCGCCTGCGACTTCAGCGATTGCTGCCGCGACCTCAGCCAGCCCACCGTCTCGCACCATCTCAAGGTCCTGCGCGAGGCGGGCTGGATCAGCGGGGAGCGCCGGGGCACCTGGATCTGGTACTCCCTCCGCCCCGAAGCGATCGAGTGCTTTGCCGGCATCGCCGCCGGTATGCGAACCGGGTCTTCACGCCCGGCTATGGCACTCGCTCCCGCTGGTCGCGCCGAGGATGACAGGGAGGGCGAGGGCGCGCGGGACCCGGCAGTCGCCCGCCCGGCCTGGCGGCAGTGGTGGAGGCCGACGCGTGATAGGCCGACGCGTCAGTGGTGGGCCGACATCGAGCACGTGCAGTCGCCGGCTAGCACGACCGGCGCCTCGACAGCGCCCGCCAGACGCGGCACGATGAGCCGTACCGCTGGCCACTGAGGCGCACTCGTGATGGAGGGACAAGCCGTGGGAACAGAGTCAATAGGGGCCGCCTGGGCCGGATGGCGACAGGGCGGCAAGGTCGCGACCCTGCTGGTCTTCATGGTGGCCGGCATCCTCGCGCTGAGCGCGACTCCCGCGCTGGCGCAGGACTACCGGGAGTTCCCCGGGCCCGACGAAGAAGCTCCCCTGGCGGGCTACACGCGCAGTGACGGCACGGTGGTCCTCAGCGACGAGTCCTTCTGTCGCCTCTTGCTGGGCACGCTCTGGGGCGACGAGGAACTGACCTTCAGCCGCCTCATCAACAAGACCAAGTTGCAGAAGCCGGCCCGCAAGGCGGCCTTCAATGCCACGGACGAGGCCGTCATCGGCCGGTGCGTCGAAGTCATCTCTGCCTGGCGGCTCGAGCCGCCGGAGGACCCAGGAGCCGCGGGGCTGGTGCCTTGGGCCTGGCGCGCGCCGGTGGTGCCCGAGGCGCTCGCGTCGCTTCTGCCCCCCGACTTCGCCGCCAAGCCGCTGGCTCTGCCCGGGTCGGTCGGTGATGCGGCGCGCACGAGCGGTTTCGGGGACCTCGTCTCGGCCCCCTTCTCGCTCACCGACGGGACCTGGCTGGCGGAGCTCGACGCGCTCGCCTGCAGTGAGTGGGCCGGCACCCTGCGCGACGCCCGGGATCCTCGAGAGCGCCATCGAATTGCAGGACAACCGCGAGTATCTCTATGCCATCGAGGCCGGCCACTACTACTGGGACGTGACCGCGCCCGACTGCGACTGGAGCGTCGACCTCGTGCCGCTCGAGCTGGGGCCCGTGCCTACGCCTACGCCCGCGCCCCGCGCGGTGGTGCCAGCGCTGTTCGGGGCCGAATGGGACCGCTACCCCAACAGTCCCAACCCAGAGTGGCTGCGCGCGGCCGAAGCACGCGAGGCCATCTACGCCGCTGGACTCGTCACGGGTAGCTGCACGCCGGAGACCACGAACGGCATCCCTGACGACCGCGTCTGGAAGCAGGATCCGGCGGCCGGGACGTTGGTCGAGTTCGGCACCTCCGTCGACGTCTGGTTGGGCCGCGATTGCGACGTCTTCGTCGGCGAACGCATCCTGTCAGAGTAGGCGAGAACGAGGCGCCGCCGCCGCACCCTCAGCCTGCGGAGGGCATGCCTGCCCGCCAGTCGACGACTGTCTCCCACGCGATGCGCTGCAGGAAGGCGGCGTCCTCGTCACTGATGCCCAGGGAGAAGGGGAGCCCTTCGGGGCTGCGGTCGAAGAGGGTCGCGTAGACGGTCGCGGCCGCCAGGTAGGCGCCTCCCCAGGTGGCGTGGACCCGGTCGGTCTCGATGAGCTCGAGGTCTGGGCGCTCCGCCCGAGCGCGCTCGAAGGCCACCGCGGCGGGAGCCACCGGCGCGCCCAGCTCGGCCTCGATGATGCGGTGGGCTTCGACGGCGTCCTCGAGCGTGGACCAGTCGTCGTAGCCCTGCGGCCAGGTCATGAAGAAGACCGTCCTGGCTCCGGCCTCGCGGGCGATCGCGTCGAAGAGGCGGGCATGGTCGATGAACGGCTGGGCCGTACCGGTGCTGCTTCGGGGCAGGTACCCCTGGAGGACGACCGCATCGAAATCGCCCTGGCGGATACGTTCGGGGGCACCGTTGTCGTAGTGGTACTCGAGAGTGACCCCGTTCGCGGTGTAGGTCTCGCCGTCGAAGGGTCGGCCGTCCGCCTCGGATGCGACCAGGTTCTCGATCAGCCAGTCAAGGCCGCCATGGCGAGCCGTGTGACTGTTGCCGATGAAGAGCACGTGCTCAGGCAGCGATCCCAGCGACCCCGGCCCGGGGTCATCCTGGGCGGCTGTCCCGACGGCCGGCCCGGCGCTCAGGGCACCCGTGATGAGCATTACGGTGAGGAGGCGTCGAGCGTTCACGGTGTCACATCGTGCCACGAAGGAGCCGTAGGATTCCAGCAGTACCAACGAGGCAGACGGGAGCGACCAAGATGCGGCTCGACCGGGTCGAGATCGAGGACTTCCGTGGCATCGACCGCCTCGCACTGGACCTCGACGACTTGACCACCATCATCGGGGAGCACGATTGCGGCAAGTCGTCGCTGCTGCGTGCGATCGGCCGGGTACTGGGGCCGCATCAGCCCGGCGCCCTCCCGCGATTCCGCACGGCCGACTTCCATCGTCCCGGCGCCGACGAGGCCGGACGGGCCGGTACGCTGTCGGTCACGCTCTGGTTGCGGGCCGAGGACGACGGCGCCGATCTGGGAGTGGAGCTGCCGGGCGCACAAGACGGAGGTGTAGCCGTCCGGATCGTGGCACAGCGTCCGGCGGAGGGAGAGCCGGTGACAAGCGTCGACGTCATCGACCGGGGCGGCCTGCCCATCGAAGCCGTCGATGGCCCGGCCCTGCTCGCACGCCTGCGCCAGCGGCACCCGGCGGTCATCGTGGGCGGACCCCGGCCCTCCATCAGCGTTCCACGTGACGACGAGGGTGCCAGTCGCCTGCGGACGCTGCTCCTCGGTGCGGCCGAGCCGCGGGCGCCGCTGACCTGGGACATGCTCGTGGACGTGCGAGAGGATCTGCTGCAGGCAGGGGGCCGTCTCGCCGATGAGTTGGGGCCGACGCCCGAGCGTCGCCGTTCGGTCCGGGACATGACCGACACGCCCCGCCCGCTGATGACGGATCTGGGTTCTGCCCTGGCCGAGGATGCCGGGCAGCATCGCCGCATCTCCGCGCTGTGGCTGCTGGTGGCCATCCTCGACGCCGTTCCGGCCGACGGGCTTGGTACGGAAGCCGAGCCGATCCTGCTCTTCGACGACATCGAATCGAACCTCCACCCCACCTGGCTGGCGGCCATGTGCGCGGTCGCCTTCAACCTGCCCTTCCAGCAGGTGGTGGCTACGCACTCGCCGGAGGTGCTCACGTGGGTGCCGCTGAGCTCGCTGCGCCGCCTGGTTCGGCGAGCCGGCGGCATCGAGACCCGCTCGGTCCAGGCCGGCCGATACACGCTCGACGAGTTGCGCCGCGTGGCCTTTCACCTGCGGCTCAACCGCGGCAGTTCGTTCTTTGCCCGCTGCTGGGTGTTCGTCGAGGGCGAGACCGAGGCCTGGCTCATCCCTGAGTTCGCGCGCATCGCCGGCGTCGAGTTCCCCGTTGAGGGCATCCGCGTCATCGAGTTCGCACAGTCGGGCCTGGGGCCGATGATGAAGGTGGCCGACGACCTTGGCATCGGCTGGCTGCTGCTGGCGGACGGCGACACCGCCGGCCAGCGCTACGCGCGCACTGCGGGCCAGCACCTCGGGATCGAGCAACGGGGGGCGGTGGTCGTGCTTCCGGCCAAGGACATCGAGCACTATCTCTTCAAGAGCGGCTATGCGCATGTCTTCACTGCGGCCGCCGGCAGTCGAGCCACACGCTCGGCGGGCAAGACCATCGCTGCCGCGGTCGAGAAGGCATCCAAGCCCGGCCTCGCGCTACAGATCCTGGCCGATGCCGACCAGCGCGGTCCTGAAGGCGTGCCGCCGGTCATCCGCGACCTGGCCGACGCCGCTCTCCGCATCGCTCGCGCCTGAAGATCCGGCACCGGCCGAACACTACGCGCGGCCCTGCGCTGTCGAGCCGCTGTGCTACTGTCGTTGGGCGTCCATTGAGCGGCCACGGCGCCGCCGCGCCGCACTCCCGGGCGGGAGTAACTCAGTTGGTAGAGTGTCTGCTTCC
>CAVQJC010000018.1:0-53285 GCA_963712745.1 uncultured Chloroflexia bacterium
TAGCTACGCCCGGCGAGACTCCCATTCCGCGGCGACTCAGAAGGCACCGCTGGCCCGGATCCGTCCGCCGTCGGGTAGACCACTTCCAGCTCCTCGATGAGCCGTCGCTCGTCGGGGCGGAGGAGCCAGGTGTAGACCAGGTAGAGCGCGATGCCGGCGGTCCAGACGACGGCGACCGCCGGCACCCAGCCCAGAAGCGGCAGGGCGTCGGACTGGCGTCCGATCCAGTCGACGCCCAGGATCATGCCCGTCAGCCACAGCAGTCCGGCACCGCCCATGTAGGCGAGCGTGGCGGCGCTCATGTGGGACGACGGGCGACGCAGGTCCAACGCGGCGATCTTCGGGTCGTCCGGCGCGTAGAAGTAGGCCGCCTCCAGCCGGTGCGCCGCAGGGACGCCACTCCCGCTCCGCGCCGCCAGCGCGCGCTCGACCCACTCGGCGTGACGTCGCGCGAACACCGTGTACCAGAACAGGTAGCTCGCTTCGATGAAGACGAACGGCACCAGGAACGGGACGATGAGGACGGTGCCGCCGAGCGGCTGCCACAGTGACGCCACCAGCAGCCCGATAGTGGCCAGGCTGTAGACGCGCATGTGCACG
This sequence comes from uncultured Chloroflexia bacterium, assembly GCA_963712745.1. Taxonomy (GTDB): domain Bacteria; phylum Chloroflexota; class Limnocylindria; order Limnocylindrales; family CSP1-4; genus JAFMJV01. Next base: position 601 of record CAVQJC010000018.1, read on the forward strand.
AAGAACAGCTGGGAGTATCCGAAGAGCATGCCGCGCATGCGTCGCAGCTGCTGGTCGAGCTGATCGACGGTCAACCACTCCGGGTCTGCGTTGCTCCGGCCTTCCATGTCCGCAGGATGTCACATGCCGAAGGCGACGTCACCGCGCGCGGAAGCGTGGCCTATCGTTGGTCCATGACCGATATCCCTCGCCGGCGCGACGAAGCGCCAGAGCGGCCACTGGCACGGGCCGACCTGGACCCGGACCCGCTGGTCCAGCTCCGGACCTGGCTCGAGGCTGCTGCGGCCGCCGGGACACGCGAACCGAATGCCATGACGCTGGCCACCGCCGACGTGGCCGGGGTCCCGTCCGCCCGAGTGGTCCTGCTCCGCGGTATCGATGGCCAGGGCCTCACCTGGTACACGAACCGCGAGTCGCTCAAGGGCCGCGACCTGGCAGCCAATCCGCGCGCCGCCCTCGTCTTCCATTGGGAGCCCCAGCAACGCCAGGTGCGGGTCAGCGGCGACGTAGCCGTGGTCCCTGATGCGGAAGCGCAGGCCTACTTCTCCGCACGACCGCGCCGGAGCCAGCTCGCAGCGTGGGCCTCGCCGCAGGGGCGGCCGCTGACCGATCGAGCTGAGCTGGAGGCTGCGATGCAGCGCATCGCGGCGAAGTATCCGGATGCGGTGCCGTTGCCGCCCTTCTGGGGTGGCCACTGCTTGTGGCCGGCGATGTTCGAGTTCTGGCAGGGACGACGCGACCGCATGCACGATCGTTTCCGCTATCTGCGCGAGGGAGACGGCTGGAGGATCGACCGCCTGGCACCGTAGCGCTGGCTTCGACATCGACGCTGAGGCCCGTCGGACCTGCCCGTTCGCGGATGCCTCGTACCTCTGGTCCATGACGTCCGTGGACGCCACGGTCAGACCAGTCGCGTGACGACACCCACGATCACGACGATGCAGCCACCCAGACCGAGCATCCGACGCCATGGGTTCACGCCCCTGACCAGCTCATCGACCGCCCACCAACCGAGCGTTACCGATCCGGCCCACTCCAGCAGGGTGTTGGCGCTGGAGTCGGGAGCGACGAACCATCTCGCGACGACCGTGCCCATCCAGAGCAGGATGGGGAGGTTGGGCAAGTGGGCCACCAGGAGCTTCCCGGTCTGCCGGTCGCGAAACCACCAGTCGACGATGCTTCGGTACATCTCGGCGTCTACCGTCGGCCCGTCAGGCGGCCCGTGGCGGACGGGGCACGAGCACTGGTGTGCGAGCTTTGTAGGCCTCGTAGTCCGGCAGTCCGCCCCATCGAGCGTCGGATCTGCGCTCGAGCATGGGGACGCCACTGATGCGAGTCAGCAGCAGTGCCACGAACAGCGGCGAGATCAGGGTCAGCAGCTGCCAGCCTGCCAGGACCGGCATCGCGATGACCGCCACGCCGACCCACAGGAGTATCTCGCCGAAGTAGTTGGGATGGCGTGACCACGCCCACAGGCCGTCATCGATGAAGCGGTCCCGGTTGGCTGGATCGGCGCGAAAGCGGCTCTTCTGCCAGTCCGCGACGGCCTCGATCATGAAGCCGACCAGCCAGATGGCGAAGCCGAGCACGCTCACGACTCCGAGCGGCTCGCGTGTCGTGGCCGTGATGGCGGCCAGTGCTGCGGCAAGCGTGAGGCTGACCCAGAGTCCCTGCACGGTCCAGACGGCCAGGAAGCGAGCCGCCGACGGCTTGAGCGCATCGAAACGTTCGTCCTTGCCCGCTCTGCGGATGCGCCGGAACAGGAAGGTGCCGAGCCTGGCAGCCCACACCGCGACAATCACCAGGAGCAGCAGAGAGCGTTCGTCGCGCACCGGCGAAAGGCCGACCGCGGCGATCGTCACGCCGATGTAGGTGAGGCTGCCGGTAAGGTCGAAGAAGCGCTCCGTCTGGCGGACGAACGCCGGCACGAAGGCGACCCACTGGACGATGAACGCGACCGCGACGCAGATCGCGAATACCGGTACGCCGGAGACGGTCTGGCCACCCTGGCTTCCGACGATCGCGGCCGCGATGCCCACGAGGATGGCCACGAGGATGGCCAGCATCGCGAGTACATCACCCCTGCCGATCCCAGGTTCCTGGTTCATCGACGCGCCCGCGGGTCCGATCCTGCACGCCACGCTGCCATCTTCGCCATACGGAGGAGCATACGCCCGGGCGTCGCACGCACCAGGAACGCGAGCATGACGGATCGGCGAGACCCGGGCACACTCCCGGATGTATGTGGTACGAACCGATCCTGGCTCGGGATGTCCTTCCCGACGCCTTGGTTCGCCCGGCCGTGCGTGCTCGTCTGGGACGACACCTAGCTGCGCTGAGGCGGGCCACGGGCGGCGATCCGGGGGCGGCACTGCGTCAGTTCGCCGAGCGGCTGCGTCGACAGCCTATCGCCATCCACGCGGATGCCGCGAACCAGCAGCACTACGAGGTCTCGGCTGGCTTCTTCCGCCACTTCCTGGGTCCGCGCATGAAGTACTCGGCCTGTCACTGGCCGAGTGGCGTGTCCGACATCGCGTCTGCCGAGGACGCGATGCTGGCACTGACCTGTGCGCGCGCGGGCATCGCGGACGGGATGGATGTGCTGGACCTGGGCTGTGGTTGGGGCTCGTTCGCGCTCTACGTCGCAGAGCACTACCCAGCGACCCGAGTGCTGGCGGTGTCCAACTCGTCTTCACAGGGTGATCACATCCGGCGCGAGGTCGCCCGTCGCGGCCTTTGCGCTGTCGAGCACCGGGTCGGGAACATCGCCGATCTTGATCCCGGCCGCCGTTTCGACAGGATCGTCTCGATCGAGATGTTCGAGCACCTCCGCAACTATGAGCTCGCGCTCCGGCGCCTTCGCGGATGGCTGGCGCCGGAGGGCCGATCGTTCATCCACGTCTTCAGCCATCGCGAGTTCGCGTACCAGTTCGACAGCGACGACTGGATGGGCCGCACCTTCTTCACCGGCGGGACCATGCCGGCGCGTGCCCTCTTCCACGAGTTCGGGGCCGACCTCGAGGTCGTGCAGGAGTGGCACATGGACGGCCGCGACTATGCCGCCACGCTGGAGTGCTGGCTGGAGCGACTCGACGCAGCGCGCGAGTCCGTCTGGCCCATCCTGGCCGACAGATACGGCGATGGGGACGCCCGCCGCTGGTGGGCCAACTGGCGCCTCTTCTTCATGGTCTGCGCCGAAGCGTTCGGCTATGACAGCGGTCGGCAGTACGGCGTCTCGCACTACCTCCTGGGGCCTTAGCTACGACGACGGCGGTCCGACCAGCTCCAGCAGATCGACGAGCGGCTGCTGGTCGACCTCGAGGAAGCCATCACGGGGCCGGTCAAGATCGACCAGCAGAGTGATGACCGCGCCGAGGACGGCGATCATCACGACCGCGGTGAGCGGGCCGCGCCGTCCCGTGAGACCGACCAGCGGGCCTGAGTCAGGGACTTCGCAGTTCTCCTGCCGGGGATCAGAGCTCGGCGATCAGGGTGAGGGCGACCTCAAAGATCTCGTCTTCGGCGCGGTCGAAGGCCGTCTGCTGGTGCTCGGGCAACCGGTCGAGGAACGTACGTTCCGACAGGACCTCGTCCCAGGCCACGAGCATGGAGACCCCCGCAGCCCCGAACGTCCTCGCGACCGCCAGCGTGGCGGCTGTCTCCATGTCCACGCCCAGGTAGCCCTCGTCCGACCACCTGCGCAGGAGGTCGACCGGCTGATTGAAGAGCGTCGGCCAGGTCACGCTTGGTCCCTGGTGGGCCGTCACGCCGTGCCGTTCCAGCAGGGCCGCCGCACGATCGGACCACTCCCCCGACGAGGCCACGCGAGCATCCGTCGAGTAGAGCGCCGTCGTCCCGTCCAACCCCAGGGCTGCGGTCGGGACCACCACATCACCTGGACGCACGCCGGCTCCGATCACCCCACAGCTGCCCATCTGGATCGCCAGCCGTGCGCCGACGAGGGTCGCGACCTGGACGATCTCGGCGGTCCGCGGAGCTCCGTAGGGACAGGCGTAGATCAGTCTTCGCCCCGCGGAAGACCCGATGTAGACGTCAGGGATCCCGAGCTCCCGGACCGACTCCAGCCGCTTCAGGCGACGGTGTGTGTGCTGTGCGCGCCACCAGGTGCCCTCGACCACGACAGCGACCGGCCGATCATCATCAGCCAGCCCCAGCACGGTTCGCCAGGCGACCGCGTCGACTTCCCCGACGGGACCGAGGTCAGAGCTCATCCCAGACCCAGGCAAGGCCGACGGCAGATCAGCCGGGCACACCCGTGGCTGATCCGACCCGTGCTCGTCGCACTTCGGCAGCGACCTTCTCCGGCGAGGGGATGTAGGCGTCCTCCAGCGGCGGGCTGAAAGGCACTGGCATGTGCGGCGCAGTCACGAGGCCGACCGGTCCGCGCAGCGCCTCGAAGGCCTCCGACGCCACGAGCCCGGCGATGTCGGTCGCCAGCGAGCAGCGCGGGTTGGATTCGTCCACGACGACCAGGTGGCCGGTCTTGCGCACCGAGCGGATGATGGTCTCGAGGTCCAGCGGCGACATCGTGCGCGGGTCGATGACCTCGGCCGATACGCCCTCTTGAGCCAGCCCATCGGCCGCCTCGACCGCGGTGTGCACCATCTTCTGGATGCCCACGATGGTCACATCGTTACCCTCGCGAACGACCTTCGCCACACCGAAGGGGATGGTGTACGACTCCTCGGGCACGGGGCCTTCCCGCATGTACAGCCGCTTGTGTTCGATGAAGATGACCGGATCAGGGTCGCGGATGGCCTCGATCAGGAGCCCCTTGGCGTCGTACGCGGTCGACGGCGCGACCACCTTCAGCCCGGGCACATGCGTGTACAGCGAGTACAGCGCCTGCGAGTGCTCGGCCCCGGCACGGAAGCCGGCACCAGCGACGGTGCGGATGACCATGGGGATCGAGACCTTGCCGCCGTAGACGTAGCGCATCTTGGCGGCCTGGTTGAAGACCTGGTCGAACGAGGTGCCGATGAAATCGATGTACATGATCTCGGCCACCGGCCGTAGCCCGGCATAGGCAGCACCGATCGAGGCGCCGATGAAGCCGGTCTCGGCGATGGCGGTGTCGATGACGCGCTCGCGCCCATAGCGCTCGAGCAGCCCCTTGGTCACGCCGAAGGGCCCACCCCAGGCATCGGCCGCGTCGGGATGCTCCTGGTCACGGCCGGCGCCACCGGCGATGTCCTCGCCGAAGAGCACCACGCGCTCGTCAGCGGCCATCTCCTGCATGAGCGCCTCGTTGATGGCGTCCTTGATGTTCAGTTCGCGGGTCATCGGGCTCCCTCCGGCCAGGTCGTGTACACGTCGGCGGTCATGTCCTCGGTGCTGGGCCAGTCGGCCTCGCGGGCAGCAGCCCAGGCGGCGTCCACCTCTCGCTGCGCGTCCTCGTCGATGCCATCGAGGTCGGCCGCATCGATGCGCCCCGCCACCGCCCGTCGGAAGAAATCGAGCGGGTCCTTGGCTCGCCAGCGCTCGACCTCGAAGGGCGGCTTGTAGGTCTGCGTGTCGCCCTCGTACTGGCCACCGTAGCGGTAGGTCATGGCCTCGATGAGCGAGGGGCCGCCACCGGAGCGCGCCCGCTCGATGGCCCGCTCGGTCGCTCGTCGCACCTCGAAGACGTCCATGCCGTCGACCTGCACCGCGGGGATGCCATAGGGCGTGGCCATGGCCGTCACCGAGCTGGCGTTGAGGTGGTAGTCGACCGCGGTGGTCTCCGCGTAGAGATTGTTCTCGCAGACGAAGATGACCGGCACCTGCAGCAAAGCCGCGAAGTCGAGCGCTTCATGCCAGGCGCCCTGGTGGACCGCACCGTCCCCGAAGAAGCTCACGGCCACACGATCCTGCCCCAGGCGCTGCGCGGCGAAGGCGGCACCGGCCGCGATGGGCAGCCCGGCGGCCACGATGCCCATGCCGCCGATCATGCCCAGGTCCTGGTCCGCGACATGCATCGACCCGCCGCGCCCGTAGATGACGCCGGTCTGCCTGCCCAGCAGCTCGCCGGCGACGGCCTCGAGGGGCATCTCACGCGCGATGGCGTGGTGATGGTTGCGGTAGGTGGTGGTGAACCAGTCGTCGTCGCGCAGGAGGGCGATGACACCGACCGCGGTGGCCTCCTCTCCGTAGGCGGTATGCGTGTAGCCCTCGGTGCGCTTCTCCATGGTCTCGAGGTGGACGCGCTCCTCGAAGCGCCTGATACGGACCATGCGCCGCCACAGATCCAGCAGCGTGGCCCGTTCGAGTTCAGACATGGGTCCCCTCCTCCTTGTCGATGCCTGGCAGGTGGATGTGAGCGGTCATGAAGGTGCTCCTTCAGGTTGGACCACCGCGTGCTGCAGCGGCTCGCCGGCCTGCCAGCGCGCGATGTCGTCGATGATCATGCGGGCGTGATGTCGCCGCACGTCGTCGGCTGCGCCGGCCACATGCGGCGTGATGGTGACGTTGTCGAGCGCGCGGATGGGGTGGTCAGCTGCCAATGGCTCCTCCCAGAAGACGTCGAGGGCGGCGCCGGCGATGTCGTGGTGGCGCAATGCCTGCAGCAGCGCCGTCTCGTCCACCACCGCGGCACGGGCGGTGTTGACCAGGACGGCCTCGGCGCGCATGAGCCCGAGCTCGCGTTCGCCGATGAGCCCGCGCGTCTCGGGCGTCAGCGGGCAGTGGATGGAGACCACGTCCGAGCGCACCAGCAGCTCATCGAGGGCCACCAGTCCCACACCCCCGGGGGCGGTGGCGACGAAGGGGTCGAAGGCCAGGACCGACATGCCGAACCCCCGGGCGCGGTCGGCCACGAGCCGGCCGATGGCGCCGAGCCCTACGAGGCCGATGGTGCGCCCATCGAGCTCCGGCCCACGGAAGTGGAAGTAGGGCAGATCGCCATCGACCATCCAGCCGTCTTCGCGCAGCTGGCGCTCCGCGCGCCCGAGGCCGCGGCAGTGGTCCAGCAGCAGGCCCAGCGTGAAGTCAGCCACCGAGATGGCATTGCGGCCGGGCGTCGCCAAGACCGTGACCCCGTGACCGGCGGCGGCGACGAGGTCGACGTTGGTGGGGTTGCCCCGGCAGGAGGCCACCAGGCGGACGCTGCGGGCAGCGGAGAACACGGACTCATCGACCCGCTCGAGCTCGCAGATGAGGACTCTCGGTGTCATCGAGAGCAGCGATGAGCTCGGCCTCGGTCATGGCCTCACGGGTCACGCCCCAGCCCGCGTGCACGGGTCGGTAGCCGAGCGACGCCAGCTCGTCGAGCCCGTCTGGCGGGAACTCGGCAGTGACGAGTGCCCTCATGCCGTCCAGCCTGGGAGCGCCCCGCGCAGTGCCTCGCCGGCGGCGATGTATCGCATGTAGCCCTCCTCGAGCGCGTCGCTGTCGCGGGGTTCGATGGTGTCGCCGATGAAGGCGGGTGGTTCGGCCGCCGTGGCCGGGTCCGCGTCCGCGGAAGCGGCCAGCCAGGCGAAGGTTCGGCCGGCTGGGTAGTCGCTGGCCACGCGGCCGATGGGCCGGCCGGTGACGTCGGCCACGAGTTGGGTGAACGTGCGGGAGCGGGCGGCGCCGCCGAGCAGACAGACCCGCCTCGCAGGCGTACCGGTGGCGCGTTCGAGGTCTTCGAGGTTGCCGCGGATGCCGTAGGCGTGGGCCTCGATGAAGGCTCGGGCCACATCGGCCCGGACATGTCCGGGCTCGAAGCCGATGAGCCCGCCGGGAGCTCGACTGCTCCAGGTCTCCTCGCTCCAGATCCTGGCCGTGACGGCGGCAGTGACGCCGTTGGCGCCGGGTGCTGACGTGGCCGCCTCGTCGGCCAGCGTCTCCACGCTGGTGCCGCTGATGCGCGCGAACCAGTCGAGGCTCATGCCGGTGTAGCCGGCGTTCGTCTCTGCGGCCCACCGGTCGGGACGCAGATGGGCGCTGACCCAGGGGTGCTGTTCGGGGTCGCGAGGGAACGCCGCGGTGCTCGCCTGGAGCGGGGTGGTGGTGCCGGCCACCACGCTCACCACGCCCTCGGCCAGCCCGCCCGCGCCCGTGGCGGCGAGCTGCGTGTCACCACCTCCGGCGATGACGTCGAGGCCGCTGGGCAGGCCCAGCTCGAGGTCCCGCAGCCTCCCCACCCGCGCCCCGGCATCGACCAGCGCCGGCAACATGGCCGGGTCGAGGTCGAGCGCCTCCAGGATGTCTGTCGCCCAGGTCCGTCGCTGGACATCGAGCAACTGACCCGCGGAGGCCATCGAGGGCTCGCTCACGCGCTCACCGCAGAGTCGCCATAGCGCCCAGTCGTGGACGAAGAGCATGGTGCGGGCCCGCTCCAGCCGGCCGCGACGCTGCTCCTCGAGCAGCTTGGGCAGGGTCAGTTGCGGCGCGGACCAGTGGCCGGTGACCTCGTAGAGCCGCTCCCGGCCGATGGCTTCGCGCACCCGCTCAAGGTGGTCCGCCCCGCGGCGATCGGCATTGACTACCCCTGGCGCCAGCTCCCGGTCTTCGGCAAGCAGGACATAGCCCTGGCGCAGTGAGGTCACGCTGACTGCCGCGTAGTCATCCTTCGGGCGAGCGGCCCGGGCCACGGCCGCACGCATGGCGGCAGCTGCGGACTGCCACCAGGCGTCGGGGTCGAACTCGGCCCGGCCCGGCGCCGGATGCTGGGTCTCGGTCGGCTCCTGGGCCAGGGCCAGCACCTCGCCGCGTTCGACGTCGGCCACGCAGGCCTTGACGGCCCCGCCTCCGAAGTCGAGCCCGGCCACCAGCGGCATCAGGTCTTGCCGTAGCCCTTGCCGGCCGCTTCCAGTCCGCGGATCCACTCCATGTACTCGGGCGGCGTGACGGTATCGGTGTCGCCCAGTCCGGTCGCCCGGTAGGTAGCCATGGCCGCAGCCTCGAGGTTCATCGCGCGCTGGTAGGCCAGGTCGGCCGCGTCGGCCACGAGCAGGCAACCGTGGTGCTTGAGCAGCACGACCTCGGCGCCATCGAGCTGCTCGGCCACGGCCGCGGCGAGCTCGGGACTGCCGGAGTTGATGTAGGGCACCTCGTGCAGTTCGCGCACGTAGTAGGCATGGTCGGTGGTGAGGTGTCGGATGGGCGTACCCACCGCGTGCAGTGTCGTCGACACCGGCGGGTGCAGGTGGAAGACGTAGTTGGCGTCGGATCGGGCGCCGTAGGCCGCGGCGTGCATGGGCCACTCACTCGAGGGCTTGAGGCCCCCGTCGATCACGGTCCCATCGAAGCCGACGCGCACGAGCTGGTCGGGTGTCAGCTCGGCGATGCTGTAGCCACTGGGCGTGATGAGGAAACCCTCGCCACCAGGCAGGCGGCCCGAGAGGTTACCCCCGGAGCCGACCACCAGCCCCGCGGTCACGAGCTTCTGGCCCTGGAACAGCAGGGCTTCGGCGATGGTTCGTTCGTCGGTCATGGCGGTGCGTTCCCTCTCCTCTGGGTCGGCGGCCCCTGCCTAGGCGTTGGGCCGCAGGATGGTCTTGAGCGTCATCAGAGCCTCGTCGCGAGACTCCTCGAGAGCCGAGCCCACCTCGGCCAGGGGGTAGCTGGCGGTGACCAGGCGGCGGCCGTCGACCGCACGCGCGGCCAGCAGCTCGAGCGCCAGCCCGAACTCGGTGGGCGCCAGATGTCCACCGCGGATGTCGAGTTCCTTGAACTCGGCCACGGTGTTCCAGTCGACCGTCGCGCGCTCGCGGTAGACGCCGTAGAGCGTGATACGGCCGCCGGGGGCGACAGCATCGAGGGCCAGGTCGACCGAGGCCGTGACGCCGGTGAAGTCGACGTAGTGGTCGGGCCCGATGCCCTCGGTCCGCTCACGCAGCTCGTCCGCAGCGTCGCTGGTCGTGACGTCGATGGCCTCGGTGGCTCCCAGCCGGCAGGCGATCTCGGCGCGCTCAGGCGTGGTCACGAGGGCCACGATCTGGCGCACGGGCTTGACCGCGGCGACGTACGCGAGCGCGCCCGCGCCGATGGCACCGATACCACTGATGACGATGGTCTCGCCCTCGGCCGGGTCGGCCCGCTCGATGGCGTGGATGCCGCAGGCCAGCGGCTCGGCCACGACGGCCTCCTCGGGAGCCAGGCCATCAGGGACGCGCCACACGCGGGCCTCGGGCGGGATGGCCATGCGCTCGGCCCAGCCACCGGGCAAGCTGCTGCCGATGTGCCGGCCATTCCGACAGAGGTGGAACCGTTCGCGCCGGCAGAGCGGGCAGACGCCGCAGGGCACCATGACCTCGTTGACGACCAGGTCGCCCTCGGCAACGCCCCAGCGTGCGCCGGCACCATCGTCGAGCTCGACGATGGTGCCCACGTTCTCGTGGCCTGGTATGAAGGGGAACGTCAGCTCCCATGGCGAGTCGCCCTTGTAGATCATGCGATCGGCGGCACATACGCCTGCGGCCTCCATGCGTACCACCGCGCCTCTGTCGAGGGTCGGGCCGGGCACATCTTCGACGCGGAAGTCGCCGGCGCCGTGCGCCACGACCGCTCTCATCGGTGGCCTCGTGCCCGGGCGGCCGCCTCGGTCATGGTGGTGTAGCCGTAGGCGCTCGCAGCCTCGCTGCCGATGACGCCCTCGTCCACCGCACCGTACATGTCCAGGGACATCGCACCCCCGTAGCCGATCTCGTCGATAGCGGCCATGAAGGCGGTGAAGTCGTGGTGCCAGCCTGGCGGCAGGTCAGCCTCGACCGGTCCCGGCGTGTCGCCCAGGTGCACGTGCTTGAGCCGGTCGCCGATGAGATGCAGCGCCACCGGCAGGTCCTCGCCCACCCACAGCGCGTGGCCCGTGTCGAGCAGGACGCCCAGGGCCGGATGGTCGACCGCATCGCACAGCCGCAGGGCCGCGTCGGCGTTGGCCAGCATCTCCTGGGGCTTGTACTCGACGGCGATGTCCATGCCCAGCTCGGCCACGCCTTCGGCGATGGCCCGGAAGGACTCCACCATGACCGGCCAGACCTCGGCCGGGCGCGTGCTGCGGTCGAGCGTGTCCGCACCCGGCCACAGCCCCAGCACGGCACAGCCGAAGGCGTCACGGCCGACCCTCGCGGTATCGAGGGCGCCCCTGATGGCGGTTGGCGCATGGTCGGGGTGGCCCAGGCCGCCGTCCGGCCACTTCCAGGGCGGCATCGAGTAGAGCACGGTGCCCACGGCCAGTCCATGCTCGTCGGTGAGCGCGACGTACTCGGCGACCCTGGCTTCGGAGAGCTGGTCCGCGACGTCGTAGACACCGAGCTCGATACCGTCGAAGCCCAGCTTCGCGCTCGACGTCCAGATCGACTCGGCCGAGTGCTTCTCGGGCCAGTAGTTCCAGTCGGCGTTGAGCAGCTTGGGGATCACAGGATACGGTCCTCCTTGGGGACCACCCAGGCCTGCTCCTTGGGCAGTCGCAGCGTGATGGACTGATGCGCCTCGTGGCGCACGCCGGGTGGCGCGGTGAACTGCAGCGGCACGTCACCGGCGTGAGCCCAGACGCGCACGTGCGTGCCCAGGTACATGGTGCGATCGACGGTGGCCTCGAAGCTGTTCTCGCCGGGGCCGACCTCGATGGCCTCCTGGCGGATGACGAGCAGGCCCTCGCCGTCGGCATGCGTGTGGCCCAGCTCCAGCGCGCCCAGCACCGACTTGAACTGACGGCCGCTGACGGTGCCGGGCACGAAGTTCTTGGTGCCGAAGAAGCGCGCTACGGCCTGGGTCGCGGGTCGCTCGTAGAAGTCCTCTGGCAGCCCGTCCTGCTGGATCCGACCCTGCAGCATCAGCGCGATGCGGTCGGCCAGCATGACGGCCTCCTCCTGGTCGTGGGTAACGAAGATGCTGGTGATGCCCAGCTCCGCCTGGATCTGGCGGATGAGGTCACGCATCTCGATGCGCAGGTTGGCATCGAGCTGGCTGAGCGGCTCGTCGAGCAGCAGGATGTCCGGCTCGGTGATGAGGCCACGAGCGAGCGAGATGCGCTGCTCCTGTCCACCGGAGAGCTGACCCGGTCGGCGGTCCTCCATGCCCGGCAGGCGCACCAGCTCCATCATCTCGGTCACCCGCTTCTTGCGGGTCTTCTTGTCCACACCGCGCATGCGCAGTCCGAAGGCCACGTTGTCGCCGATGGACATGTGCGGGAAGAGCAGCGGCTTCTGGAAGACCATGGCCACCCGGCGCTTCTCGGCCGGGATATCGATGACCGAATCGCCGTCGAAGCGGACATCGCCCGAGGTCGGGTCGAGCAGGCCCGCGACCATCTTCATGGTCGTCGTCTTGCCACACCCCGAAGGGCCGAGCATGGCCACGAGCTGGCCCTTCTCGATGCTCATGTCGATGCCGTCGACGCTGGGCTCGGTGGCGTTCTTGTAGGTCTTGGTCAGCTGGACCAGATCGACCGTGACGGTCATGCGCGTCCGATACCCCCGACTGCTGCCTGGTCGCCACTCAGATACCGCGAGGTCAGGACCATGAGCACGATGGCAGGCGCGATGAAGAAGAGGCTCAGGGCTGCCGCGATGGCCGGATCCGAGCCCACGAACTGGAACAGCAGGAGCGGCAGCGTGACCACGATCCCACCCCCGATGAGCACGGTCATGATGTACTCGCTCCAGCTGATAAGGAAGGCGAAGAAGGCGGCTACCATGAGTCCAGGCAGCACGGCGGGGAAGGTGACGTGCAGGAAGACGCGCAGCGGATTCGCGCCCAGTACCCTGGCCTGCTCCTCGTAGCTCGTGTCGTAGTTGGCGAAGACGGCGCCCATCACCAGCACCACGTAGGGGATGGTGGGGATGAGGTGCACGAGGACCACTCCGGGGATCGTGTCAGCCAGCGAATAGCGGATGAACATCACCTGGATGCCCATGGCGACGGCGATGGCCGGCACGATGACCGGTGCCAGCAGGACGAGCTCCACGATGCGCTTTCCGCGGAAGCGGTAGAGGCCCAGCGCTCGGCCGCCGGCCAGGCCGATGGCCGCGGCGAGCACGGCCACCGCGACGGCGATGATGAGGGAGTTGACGAGGCCCTCCATGACGCCCGAGCGCTCGGAGAGGATGTAGGACCAGGCGCGGTCAGAGAGCTCGTCCGGCAGGATGGTCGGGAAGAACCAGCGATGACTGATGGACCAGAAGATGAGCGGCACGAACGGCAGCAGCAGCAGGAAGCACATCACGGCCACGAGCACGTAGCGGCCGAGGTGACGCTTGGGCTTGGGTCCGGGCATGGTCTCCGCTGGATCCTCGCGGTCGAGCCGGGTGTCGGGTGGCATCAGGCCGGTCTCGCCGGTGATGTTGCGCTGCCCCCTGGTGATGCTCCGCTCGTCACCGGGGTCGGGGCGGCCGGTGGTGTCACGCTCGATGTTCACGACTCACTCCGGACGTAGCGGCGAGAGAGCCAGGTGTAGGCGAACACGGCCACGGCGGTGATGACGGCGATGACCATGCTGATGGCCATGGCCTCCGACCGCGCGTTGAGGTCGACGTCGGTAAAGGCGCGATACGCGAGCACGGGCAGCGCCGCGGGATAGGGCTGTCCCAGCAGGAAGGGCACCTCGAAGGCGCCGAAGCCGAAGGCGAAGACGATGACCGAGGTCGACACGATGGCCGGCGTGATGAGCGGCAGGATGACGTGCCAGAAGCGCTTCCAGCGACCGGCGCCCAGCGTGCGCGCGAGGTCCTCGTAGTCGCCCACCCCGCGGGCCAGCGCGGCGAGGACGACGACCCCGATGAAGACCGTCTCCTTCCAGACGTACTCGGCGATGATGCCGACGGCGCCGCGGTCGTTGGTCAGCGCCGGGAAGTCCCCCGGGGAGTCGGTCAAGCCCAGCGCGAACCCGATGCGCGACAAGAGCCCGCCCTGGGCCAGCAGGAAGAGCATGGCCACCGCGCCGACGATATGCGGGATGGGCAGGTTGAACTGGTAGATGAAGGTGGTGACCCGTCGACCGCGGTCGGTGTGGTAGATGAGCAGTGCGGTGCCCACGGCCAGCACGATGGAGATGATGGTCGAGACGAAGGCGATGTAGAGCGACAGTCGCAGGGACTCCCAGAAGACCCGGTCATTGAAGATCTCGACATAGGCATCGAGATTGGCGTCGGTCCGGCCGATGAGCGGCATGTAGTTGAGGCTCTGGAGGAATCCCAGGACCAGACCACCCATGAACAGGACGATGACCACGGAAAGGGCAGGCGCCAGCAGCAACCAGGGCCGGGTCCAGTCGGGGAGACGCCGACGTCGACGCCTCCCCGTGGTGGTCGCAGTCACGTGTCGCTAGCGGCGAAACGGACAGCTATGGCTCGCTCGCGAGGCTACTGCTGCAGCACGTTCTCGGTCCAGCCGGCCTCGGTAGCCAGCAGCCAGTCTGCCTGCAGCTCCGGGTTGGCGTTCTTCACCAGCTCGGCGTTCGGGAGCACGCTGTCCGGCACCGGGATGGCAGCGTACGCGTCAGCCAGGTCGGTACGGCCGAAATCGATGACCGGATCGGCGCCCCAGACGAGGGGGTCCGCCTTCTCCAGCTGCGCCTCCGGCGACAGCAGGATGTCCGCCACCACCTGCGCACCTGCCTGGTTGGCGGCGTTGTAGGGGATGGCCACGAAGTTGTTGTTACCGATGGTGCCGTGGTCAAAGACGAACTCGCGAGTCGTCTCGGGGAAGATGCCACGCTCCACCTGGCCGCCGACCTCGCCGGGACCGTAGGTCATGGTCATGGCGATCTCGCCGTTGGAGAACAGGTTGTCCAGCTCTTCCTTGGTCTGCGGATAGGTCTCGCCACCGCGCCAGAGGGAAGGCTCGATGCCGTTGAGGATCTCCCAGGTCTTGGCCGAAGCCTCGTCGAACTTGGCCTGGTCGAACTCGCCGAGCAGGTCCGCATAGCCACCGTTGGCGTGGTAGAGCACGTGGCGGACGAAGACGGAGCCGGTGAAGTCCGGGGGCGCCGGGTAGGTGAACATGCCCGGGTTGGCCTCGATCCACTCAAGCAGCTCGCCCATCGAGGCGGGTGGCTCTTCGACCTTGGCGGAGTCGTAGACGAACGCGAACTGCGCGTGGCTCCACGGCGATTCGCAGTCGTCGACCGGCGTGCCGAAGTCGGTGTTGATGGCGTCGGTCTCCTCCACGTACTGGCGGTTCGGCAGGCCCGATGCCCATCCGCACAGCAGCAGGTCGGCCTGCTTCGCGGTCTTGAAGTTCTCGCCGTTGATCCAGACCATGTCGACCGAGCCGTCCGCGTCGCGGCCGGCTTCCTTCTCGCCGAGGACCTTCTGGACGATCTCGGCCGCGTCACCAGGGACGCGGTTGAGGGTGATCCCAAGCTCGGCCGCCTTGTCACCGACGTAGTCGTCGACGTAGGCGTTGATGGCGTCGCTGCCGCTCCACATGTGGAAGTTGACGGTCTGACCCTCAGCCTCGGCAAGGATCGCATCCCAATCGGCCATATCGTCCTGTGCCACGACGGGCGCAGCGACAGCTGCCAGGCTGAGGCTCAACAGGCCAGCCATCCCGAGCCAGAGTGTTCGGTTCCCTGTTCGCACGTTAGACACCTCCTCTGCCCGCGGCCGTCCTTGTCGGCCGGTGGCACTACTGTCCGTTCGGTGCCACGGCGGCCATGGAACGCCGCCAGATGACATCCGAGTGTTGCGGGACCCCCCAGGTCGCTTCCTCGTAGATGATCGGACTGCCGTCTCGGTCACGTAGCACACACGTCTTGCGGATGACCGGACTGTTGTCGGGCAGCTCGAAGATCCCTTGGACCTCCTCGTCGGCGATTACGGCGGTCGCCACCTCCTCTCCGTCCTGGAGTGGCACCGGATGATGCCGTTCGATGAGTCGGTACAGACTCTGGTCGAGGCCGCTGCGGGCCAGATCGTCTGGTGCGATATCCGGCAAGACAAGTGCCGGGATGTAGGCATCCGACAGGTACACCGGCTCGTCATCCACCGTGCGCACACGCTTGATGTGCACCAGCCGGGCGTCGTCCGCGAGGCCCAGCTGGCGGGCGGCGCCGGCCGGGCCACGCGCGGTGTCGAAGGCGATGAGCTGGGCGCCTGGCGTGTGGCCGCGGCGCAGCACATCGCTGGTGAACGAGAGCAGGCACTGGGCGTTCGCGCGCGACGGATCGGCCACGAACGTGCCCACACCCTGGTGGGTGGTGACGAGGCCTTCGCGCTGCAGCTCGGCGATGGCTCGGCGCACGGTGATGCGGCTGAGGGCGTGTTCATCGATGAGCTCGGATTCGGAGGGGAAGAGGTCCCCGGGATGGAGCTCGCCGCGCTCGATGCGGTCGCGCAGGACCGTCCGGAGTCGCTCGTACAGGGGCACGCGACCCGCCATGCCGGCGGTCTCCTCCTTCATGTCGATACGTTATAACGAGTGACAAGCACCTTGTCGGACGATTCCGCTCAGGGTGCCTTCTGCAGCTTGCGGTAGAAGTCGCGGAAGACCTCGTCGCGGTCGATGCCCACCGCTTCGCGGATGAGGTGGCGGCCGTCGGGGTGCCGCCACAACAGGTCGTCGTCGAGCACCGGTGAGGGCGTGAGCCGCGAGGGCACCCACTGGGGCTGCATCAGCCAGGCGAAGCAGATGAGGTCCCAGATGACCCAGGTGCGGTCGGCCGGGTCGGTGATACCGCGCTGGGCGCGGATAGGGTTGTGCACGTAGAGGTGGTAGAGGTAGTCGCCGATGCGACCGCGGCCCTTGACCCAGCGTTCCATGTCCGGCAGCGAGATGGTCAGCTGGGCACCGATGTAGAACCCCGGCAGATAGACCAACGGCACGCCGCAGTCGAAGAGCAATCGGGAGGCCGGCACGTCCTGGACGAGGTTCAGCGAGGGTCGACTCGAAAGCGGGCTCCACGACGGGTAGCTGGAGGTCCAGACGACCACGATGCGCTCGATGATGCGCGGCTCGATGAGGATGGCCGAGGCGATGTTGGTGACGGCCCCGATGGCGGCCACGTAGAGCGGCCGGTCGTCCTGGGACATGGCGCGCTCGATGAGGTGCTCGGCCGCCTCCGTCCGGACCGGCTCGTTCGGACCGGGCAGATAGCCGGGCGTGCCCCGGAAGACCTGGCCCGCGGGATCCTCTCCCAGCAGCTCGTAGACCTTGATGGCCTCCTGATAGCCGAGCTCCATGCCCTCGGCGGGCCCGACGAAGGACACGTCGTACGGGTCGGTGCCGGCGGCGATGAGGTTGCGGGCCCAGGCGTGATAGCTGCCTACGATCGCGACCTCGGGACCCTCGCTGCGCTCGTGGCGCCGGATCTCCTCGTACGCCTTGAGGAGCGGTTCGCGATGATGGGCGAACGAGAAGGGCTCGATGAGCGTGCCCTCGATCTCGAAGACGTCCCCGGAGAGCAGGGCCCAGGCGATGGCGAACTGATCGTCGATCTCATTAGCCGTGTCGCTGTCGATGATCAGGCGGACCGGGCCCGTCGGCGGCTCCAGCATCCGCTCCAGGCGATCGGGCGACAGCACCGGGAAGACAGGTCCGTTCATCGTCCTCCTCCAAGACTCGGGCATCGCGGCCGCGGCACGGTCTGATGATGCCGCATCGGCCGGCTCTCGTCGTACTTGCCAGTGTCCGCAGCGCTGGCTTCACCCCATCGGTCGACCAAGGCAGTGTGGTCAAGGCGCCGTCGGTACCGCTACTCTCCGGGTCTACGTGTCAGCCGCCAACAGAGGAGGCCATGGGCGAACGGATCGGGCTGATCGGCTTCGGGATCATGGGCGCGGCCATGGCGAGCCGCTTCCTCGACGCCGGCCATGAGGTCGTCGTAGTCGACACCGAGGTCTCGGCGCGCGACCGGGCCCGGGACCTTGGTTGCGAGGTCGCCGCTGCGCCGGCGGCCGTGGGCGAGGTCGCCGACATGATGGTGGTATCGCTGCCTCGAGCGGAGCACGTTGCCGGCGTCGTTCGGGGCACGGACGGGTTGCTCAGCACCGCCGCAGCCGGAAGCGTGATCGTGGATACCAGCACCATCGACCCCGAGACCACGCGGGCCAACGCGGCGGCGGCTGCCGTGAACGGCGTGGGCTACCTCGACGCGCCGGTGCTTGGGCGTCCTCGTGGTGTTGGCGCGTGGACCCTGCCGGTCGGCGGCGAGGAGGCCGATCTGCGTCGGGCCGAACCGGTACTTCGGATCATCGCCACGCGGATCGTGCATGTGGGTCCGGCCGGCCGAGGCAACACCGTGAAACTGCTCAATAACCTCATGTTCGGCGCCATCAACGCCGCGACATGCGAGATGTTCGTGCTCGCCGATCGGCTGGGGATGGACCGACGGCTGCTCTTCGACACGATCGTGGACAGCGGCGCAGCGACGGTGAGCAACCTCTTCCGCGAGCTCGGGCCCAAGATCATCGAGGGCGACTTCGACCCGCAGTTCAGCATCGACAACCTCGAGAAGGACATCAGCCTCGGATTGGCGATGGCGCGTTCGGCAGGCCTGACGCTCGAGGTCGGCGAAGCCGGTCAGCGACTGAACCAGCGGGCGCAGGCTTCGGGACACGGGAGCGAGGACTCTGCCGCGGTGGTGGAGGCGGTCGGCGCGGCACCAGGGGGCGGCGACCACCGATGAAGTCGATCGAGCTCGACTACGGCAGCGATCGGTTGCCGGTGGAACTGCCGGCTAGCGCCGTCGTGGTGCGCTACGGCGAGACGTACACCGATCAGCCCGCAGTGGACCCGGCGGAGGCGACCCGCGCGGCCCTCGATGCTCCGCTCGGCATCCCGCCCCTCACCGAGCTTTCCGGCCCGGGTCGCAAGGCGGTCATCGTCTTCCCCGACCGCGTGAAGGGTGGCGCCCATCCCCTGGCCCACCGACGCGTGTCGATCCCGGCCATCATCGACGATCTGCTCCGAGGCGGCAGCCGCATCGAGGACATCTCACTGCTGTGCGCTCAAGGGCTACACCGGCGCAACACGCACGAGGAATGGCTCGAGTACCTGGGCCCGGAGATCGTCGACCGCTTCTGGCCTGACCGCATCACCAACCACGACGCGGAAGGTGACGATCTCCTCGACCTGGGCATCGACGAGATGGGCAACGCGGTCCAGACGCACCGCGCCATCGCCGACGCGGACGTGGCGGTGCTGGTCGGTCACTGCGCGGCCAACCCATATGGGGGTTTCAGCGGCGGCTACAAGATGCTCGTCACCGGTCTCGCCGGACGCGCCTCGATCGCCAGCCACCACAACCCAGGCACGATGCATCGCGCCGACTGGCTCGGTGGCGCCATCGAATTGCACATGCGCCACCAGTTCCGATCCATCGGCGAGGCCATCGAGGATGGCATCGGCAAGCGGGTCTTCGCGGTCGATGCGGTGCTGGGGCAGTTCGGTGAGGTCCTCGACGTGCAGGCGGGCTCGATCGCGGAGGTCGAACGCGCTACCTGGCCGCTGGCGAAGCGACGCGCGGAGGTGGTGGTCGACGAGCTCGAGCAGCCGGCGGACATCCTGCTCGTCGGGCTGCCGCGCGACTTCCACTACGGACCGGGCATGGGTACCAACCCGATCCTGATGAGCCTCGCCATCGGAGCCCAGTACTCGCGTGCGGCACGGGCGCTGCGGCCGGACCCGGTGGTCATCGCGATCGCCGCCTGTGACGGCTGGTTCAACGCAGACTGGTTCCCGTCGTACGAGGAGACGTACGAGGCACTCCAACGCTACGACACGGCGGCGGCCTTCCTCGCGTCCGAGGATGCCGAGCGGATCTCGACCGATCCGGCCTACTGCGCGAGCTACTCCACGGGCTATACCTATCACCCGTTCCATGCCATGTCGATGGTCTCGGGCGGCGCCGTACCGCTCAAGTGGTGCTCGCAGGTGTACCTGGTGGGTGCGGAGCGGCCTCGCTACGCGCGCGGCATGGGCTACCGTACGTTGCCGACCGTGGCTGATGCCCTCAAGGACGCCGAGCGGTACGTGGGCTCGAATCCGCGCGTCCTCGCGACGCCCGAGTGCTACTCAGGCGGCATGGCCGTGAACCTCATCGCGGCCGGGGCGGCATGACCACCCAAATCCATATCGAGTAGCTAATATATCGCCGCGTCGATGGGCGACATCGCGACGATATACAATCCCTGAACGTACACTAGACACTGTGATACGTGAAGCGCTTGTCCAGAACAGGGGGTGCCTTCTCGGGCAGGGTCGTACGCTCTGGCCTTTCCTGCCCCTACCGCCTCAGCCTCCAGGGAGGGAACCGTGAGCACGAGTGCCGTCTCGCTTCGAGACGCAGGGCAGGCTGACGGCGGCAAGGCCGCCGGACTGAGCTGGCTCATCGAACATGGATACGTCGTACCCGACGGTGTCGTGGTCAGGACCCCCGATGCCGCGGGTCTTGCCGCCTGGCTCAAGCCCGGGCAGCGCTACGCGGTGCGTTCCTCGGCGTCCGTCGAGGACTCGGCGACCCATTCGTTCGCCGGGCAATTCGCGACGGTGCTCGATGTCAGCGGCGAGGACGCCGTGCGCGCGGCCATCCAGGCCGTGATCGATTCGGCGCGCGACGAGCGTCTCGAGCCATACCTGCGACATGCGGGTGTCGACCCGGCCACCGTGCGCATGTCGGTCGTGGTGCAGGAGATGGTGGCTGCCAAGGCATCTGGTGTCGCCTTCAGTCGCAACCCCCTGACGGGCCTCGCCGATATCGTCATCGAGGCCTTGTCCGGAACGGGCGCCGCGCTCGTCTCGGGCAAGGCCACTCCCGATCGCTGGGTCAGCCACTGGGGCGAGTGGACGCAGGTCCCTGAGTCGAGCGATATCCCCATCGTCGCGATGGATGAGGTCGCGCAGCTCGTTGCTTCGATCGCTGACGAGCGTGACGAGGCCATCGACGTCGAATGGTCATGGGATGGCGACACGGTCTCGCTGCTCCAGGTGCGGCCCATGACGGTGGTCAACGTACCCGTTTACTCCAACCGTCTGGCCAAGGAGTTCCTGCCCGGCGTCGTGCCGCCGCTGGTGTGGTCGGTGAACGTGCCCATCGTGAACCGCGCCTGGCTGGACCTGTTCACCTCGGTCGTTGGACCCCTGGACCTGGCGCCAGAGGATCTGTCGCGGCAGTTTGCCTATCGGGCCTACTTCAACATGGGCGCGGTCGGCGACATCTTCGAAGCCGTGAGCATGCCGCGTGACCTGCTCGAGGTACTCATGGGCATCGAGGGCGGGGACGAGCGACCGACGTTCCGACCTCGGATGGGCGTGATGCGCCATATGCCCCGCATGGGGCGGATGGCCTGGCGGCTGGCTCGCTATCACCGCGAACTGGATCGGCTCATCCCGCAGTCACAGCAGCGACTCAGGGGCATCGAGGCACGTGACCTCACAGGCCTGTCCGATGAGCAACTGCTCGAGCACATGAACGAACTCGAGACCTTGGTCGGCCGCATCGCCTTCGCCAACATCCTCGCGCCCCTCCTGTTCAACGCCTACGGGTCGGTGCTTCGCCGTCGCCTCCAGAAGCGAGGTATCGACGCACACGACATCGACTTCGGAGCCGGCCAGCCCGGCCTCATCGACTACGACCCCAAACCACGGCTCGCACAGCTCAGCGAGGGGGTCTCAGGTCTTGATGAGCCGACCCGAACCAGGGTGCTCGCCGGCGAGATCGAGCTGCTGCCGCAGGGTCAGGAATTCCTCGAGCGCTTCGGGCACGTCTCGGACTCCGGCAACGACTTCTCCAAGGTGCCCTGGCGGGAGGACCCCGTTCAGCTCGCCCCCCTGCTCCAGAGCCCGAGCCAGCCCACGACCGGTCGGCCGGAACGGCCCGCGGCGCTGCCGGACGACCTGTCACGCATCGACCGTATGCTCGCCAACCGCACCGCGCGATACCGCTTCGAACGTGAGCGCGTGTCGTACACGTACACGCGCGCTTACGGACAATTCCGTCCGACCGCCCTGGAGATCGCGAGTCGCCTGGTCGAGCGGCACGTTCTCGACACCCGGGAGGACGTCTTCTATCTCACCAGGGCAGAGATGGAAACGGGCTTGCGCAGCGAGGGCGCCGCCGACGCGCGCGCACTGGCGGCGGCACGCAAGGCGGACGTGGAGCGACTCGCCGACGTAGAGATGCCCGAGATGATCTTCGGCGACGAGTTCGAGCCGGCACCCCCAGCGGAGCCGGATCGGCGACTGACGGGCATCCCGAGCTCTCGCGGTGTCAAGCGTGGCAGGGCACGGGTCGTGGCCGGCTTGAGCGAGGCTGGACGCGTCGAGACCGGAGACGTCGTGGTCATCCCCTACTCGGACGTGGGCTGGACGCCGATGCTGGCCCGAGCCGGCGCGATCGTCGCGGAGTCCGGCGGCTTGCTGTCCCACTCATCGATCGTGGCGCGGGAGTTCGGCATCCCCTGCGTCGTCAGCGTGGCCGGCGCCATGCGCATCCCGGATGGCTCGATGGTTCGCGTCGATGGCTTCAGCGGGGACATCGATTGGGAGGCCGCTGCATGATCGCCGCCAGGCACAGCCGGCGTGCCAGAGGCGCAGCCATGACCCCCACGGTCGTCGTCATGATGATGCTGCTCCTGGCGACTCCTGCCGCCGCGCATGAGAACCAGGTCATCCAGTACGGATCCTTCCTGGCCGGACTCACCCACCCGGTGCTCGGCCTTGACCACCTGCTGGCCATGGTCTCGGTGGGCATCGTCAGCGCCCTCATCGGCGGACGGGCCATCTGGACGGTCCCGGGCACCTTCGTGACCTTGATGGCCGTCGGGGGCGCAGTGGGCTGGTCGGGGCTGGCCCTGCCCGACACGATCATCGAGTTGGCCATCGCCACCTCGGTCATCCTGCTCGGCGGAGTCATCGTGCTCGATCGCCGGCTGCCGGTCCCCGTGGCCATGGCGATCGTGGCCTTCTTCGGTTTCTTCCACGGCTTCGCCCATGGCTCGGAGATCCCGCGCATCGCGGACCCGCTCGTCTATGCCGTGGGCTTCCTGTTGGGCACGATCCTGCTCCACCTCACCGGCGTGCTCATCGGAGACATGGCGAAGCGCTACGAACGCGGCCTGCTCGTCCTGAGAGGCGTCGGCGTCGTGTTCGTGGCCATCGGCGTGCTGTTCTTCATGGAGGCCCTATGACCGCAAGCGCAACACTCAACGCTCCATCCGGAACCGGCCCGGTGGAGGTCCTCACACCGGCCGGCAACCCCGTCGACAAGCGGGCCGTCCTGATCTGGGAGGTCGTCGCTTTCGTGGTGATCATGGTCGGCGCCTCGGCCCTGCATTTCGCCTACGAGCTATCCGGGTTCTACCAACCCATCGCCATCCTGGCCTCGGTCAACGAATCCACCTTCGAACACCTCAAGCTCTTCTTCTGGCCGGCGCTCATCGTCACCCTCGTCGAGCACGCCTATGTCAAGGACAAGGTCAACAACTACTGGTGGGGCAAGGCCGTGGCCATGGTCGTGGCACCCATCGCCATCATCGTGAGCTTCTACTTCTACCTGGGAATCGCCCTGCCGCTGACGGGAACGGGCTACCTGGCGCTTGACATCGGCACCGGGGCTTTCGGTGTCGCCGCCGGGAACATCGTCGCCTATCGCATCCTGACCGCTCCTCCCAGGCGGCCCAGCTACCGCGCCATCGGGATGGCCACGATCGTAGTGCTGGCGCTGATCATGGCTACGGTCGCCTTCTTCCCACCCCAGGTCTTCCTGTTCGAAAACTTCTTCGGCTACGAGTACACAGGTGACTACGGCATCCTCGACGACTACACGCCGTACTTGGTGTTCGACGGCCTCTAGCCCACGGGCTGTGCGGAGCCGGTAGTCGTCGGTCAGGGAACGTACGGGCGGCCAGGGCGGGCGGGTATCGCGGAGTCAGCCGACCTCGGGGTGGCCGGTATAGCCCTTCCTGACATCGGCGAACCGGGATCGCCAATCGCGTGGTCCATCACGCAGGTGGCGCACGTGGTCCATGACCTCGACGCGCATCGCCCGCCAGTAGAGTGCGGTGATGAGGAGCGCGTAGAGCGCTGCCGCGGGGTCGTCGCGAGCCACGACGAACCAGGGCGCCAGGAGTAGGGTCCAGCCGTCGTAGACGATGAGACGATCGGCGAGGATGAGCCCGATGCCGATACCGAGCGGGATGGTCACGAGCAACGCGACCGGATCGACGATGAGTAGTCCACCGAGCATCGGCGATACTCCGAAACCGCCATGGAACCGGTAGTAGACCGGCCAGACGTGTCCCACCACGGCGAATAGCGCCGCCACCAGGTAGGCCGGCTCGTCCGGGGCGATGAGCCGGAACAGCGCGGTGACCAAGGCGGCCTTGGCGATGTCGAGGAGCGATACCAGCAGGCCCCATCGTCGCCCGGCCCGGATCGAGACGCTGGTGGCACTGACGCCGCTGACCTCGATAGGCCCCGAGCCTTCGTGGAACTGGAGCTCAGCCGTTCCAAGGTCGGCTCCGGCACCCACGCGCGTCCCGATGACCCGCGCGAACGAGATCGAGCCGATCAGGTAGCCGGCGAGCGCTGCGAGGGCCATGAGTGCCATGGTGGTCAGGCCCCGTGCCTGGAGGCGCGAACGACGCAGCGAAGCTGGGGATCAACATCGGTCTTGGGGTCGCTCATGGTGCCCCGGGTCCATCTCGCATCGGTGCGCGATAGTCGCACAGTATCGGGGGACCCGCCGCTGCCCGCGCGCCGACCCCTATGGCCGTGCCAGCGTGCCGTCCGGGAGCCGAGTCTGCGTCCAGTCGACCACGCCGTCCTTGAACTGGGCCATGTCGGCGCGGAGCGGATAGCGCCGGGCGAGCTCTTCGTCGACATCGACACCCAGGCCTGGGTCGCTGCTCGGATACAGGTAGCCGTCACGTTGTTCCGGCCCACCCGGGAAGACCTCGCGCAGGACATCGGGAATGCCGGTGAACTCCTGGATGCCGAAGTTGGGCAGGGCCACGTCCAGGTGGACGTTGGCGGCATGTCCGACCGGCGAGACATCGCTCGGGCCATGGAAGGCGGTGCGAACGCCGAACGATTCCGCGAGGGCGGCGAGCTTGCGCGCGGGCGTGAGGCCGCCGATGTCGCTGAGGTGGACGCGGATGAAGTCGATGAGTCGGTCTGCGATGAGGCTGCGCCACTCCAGCGGATGCGTGAACAGCTCACCGATGGCGATAGGCGTTGCGGTCTGGGAGCGCAGCTCGCGGAGCCATGCCTGGTCCTCCGGCGCAAACGGATCCTCAAGGTAGAAGA
Source organism: uncultured Chloroflexia bacterium (assembly GCA_963712745.1). GTDB lineage: Bacteria > Chloroflexota > Limnocylindria > Limnocylindrales > CSP1-4 > JAFMJV01. The sequence goes on from CAVQJC010000018.1 coordinate 25,771, forward strand.
GTCGATATGGCTCGAGCTCCTTGGCCAGTCGAACCGCGTCGATGGGCGCGAGACGCTCGTGGACATCGTGGAGCAGCTCGACCTCGAACCCGACCTTGTCACGAACGTGATCGAAGAGCGCCGGCACACTACGCGCATACGAGGCGCGGTCGTAGTAGCGCCCAGGCTGGGTGCGGAGCTCCTGGCTGGTTGACGGACCCGAGCCACTCGACCCCGCCATAGCCGCCGACCTGGCAGCGGATGTGGCGCAGGCCGTCCTCCTGCAGCTCAAGGACGCGGTCCAGGACCTCGTGGGCATCGCGTCCGTCGGCGTGCGCGTAGACCGCGGCGCCTTCCCGGACCTTGCCGCCGAGCAGCTCATACAGCGGCATCCCAGCAACCTTGCCCTTGATGTCCCACAGTGCCTGGTCCACCCCAGAGAGCGCGTTGTTGAGCACGGGCCCGTTGCGCCAGTAGGCGTTCTGGTAGACGAGCTGCCAGATGTCCTCGATGCGATGCGGATCTCGACCCACCAGCAGCGGTTCGAGATACTCTTCGACGACGGTGCGGACGGCCAGCAGTCGCTGGGTAAAGGTCGCACAGCCGAGGCCATGCAGCCCCGGCTCCGAGGTCTCGACCTTGACCACGGCCAGCCCGACGCCCGCGGGCGCGGTGAGGATGCACTTGACCGCGGTGATACGCATGGCTATCTCCCTGGACTCTCCGATTTGGTCGGCTTGTCACGCCATGAGTGTCGGGCTTCCCAACCCAGGACCTCGCGGGCATGGTGGCAGTCGACCAGCGAGCGGTGGGGTGCGTCCGCCAAGTAGTGATCGGGATCGACGTTGGGCCACGGCACCTCCGGGTACTCGCGTTCGACCAGGGCTCGCGTGTCCTCGGCCACCGATGTGTCCCGCGCAGCCAGCAGGAAACGGTCGTGGAGAACGCCCTCGACCTGCAGGCTGCGGATGACCGCGTCGCTGACGTCTTGCACGTCGACGTAGGCCCAGTAGTTGTCGCGCCAGGTCTCGATGAACGACGCGGTCCCAAAGTCAGCCAGATGAGGGCTCGCGGGATGGGCCACGAACACGGGCCGAAGGCAGATGGTGATGAGCCCATGGCGTTCGGAGAACGAACGGCAGACCTCCTCCATGAGGTGCTTGGAGAGCTGGTATGGGCTCATCGGATGGTGCGGGTACTCATCGTCGATGGGCAGGTACTCGGTCGGTCGCCAGCCCCCGACGCTGCCCTGTGCGTTGATGCTCGACAAGCTGACGACACGCTCGACACCCGCGTCTACCGCTGCCTGGAGCACGTTCCAGGTGCCGAGGACGTTGGTCGAGATGACCCTGGACCCGTCGCCAAGGTCCCAGGGGATGGCACCCGCGTGCACCACGGCGACCACGCCGGCCATCGCTTCTCGCACGGCCCCGAGGTCCAGTAGATCGGCCACCCGGTGGTCGCTGTCGAGGGCGGTAGCTGGACGAAGATCCAGACCCCGCAGCAGATAGCCGTGTTCACGCAGTGCGCGACCCAGGTGCCTCCCGAGCGCGCCCTCGGAACCTGTGAGTAGCACGACTCCCGATGGGGCCGTACTCGATCGTGTCATCGGCTCGGGCGCATCGCCAGCGATGGTCTCCATCAGTGAGTAAGCGCTTTCACCATGCTATCCCGTATCAGATGATTTGAGCGTGTACACGCTTACTTGACAAGGACACTTACCATGAGTGTATCCCACACGGGACGGGCCAGCCGCGAGGTTGGGTCGAAGGCGCCGAATGGAGGAGACGCCCAGGGATCGAACGAGGACCGTCACGCCCTTCAAGGGCCACCACCAGCAGAAGCTCGGTGGGACGTCTCAGCGACCAGTCAAGCGAGGAGGAGACAGAGAAACCACGATGCGTAGATTCATCATCCTGACGGCCGCGACCGCACTGGCGGTGACGGCGTTCGCCGGCAGCGCGGCAGCCCAAGACCCCGTCAACTTGCGTGTGCTGGTTCACCAGAACCCGCCCTTCGTCGCGTACATGGAGCAGTTCAACGAGCAGTTCGAGGCCAACCACCCTGATATCAAGGTGGAGATGGCGGTCGTTAACGCGAACGACCTCATGACCAGCACGCAGACCCGCTTGATGGCCAATGACGTGGACGTCATCGACATCTTCGCCTACAGCAACGCCGCAGAGCCGTACATGGAGGGCACCGATCCGCCAGGTTGGCAGTCGCTCATCGATGCGGGCCTGATCATGGACCTGACGGACCAGCCGTTCGTGGCCAACTACGATCCGGCCTCGATCGCCGATGCCGGCACCTACAACGACCGCGTGTACCAGATCAACCTTGGGCGCGTCGGCTTCAGCGGTGTCTACGTCAACAAGGACCTGCTGGCGGAGAACGGCGTCGACGTGCCGACGACCTGGTCGAGCTGGTGACGGCCTGTGAGACGCTCACAGATGCTGGCGTTCCGTGCATGACGGCCGGCGGCGGAGACGGCTGGCCCATCTACGTCGGTGCCTATGGGCTGCTCGGCGCCAACTACCCGGACCAGGCAGCCCTCGTCGAGGGCCTGTGGACCGGCGACATCAAGTACACCGATGCGGAGTGGCTCGACCTGCTCGCCAAGTACCAGGTGTACAACCGCGACATGATGGAGCCAGGCGCCAGCGCGCTGCCCGGCGACGGTGCGCCAGGTCGATTCGCCTCCGGCGCCGTGGCCATGTTCCCCGGCGGCACGTGGTACGGACCGGCCATCGAGGCGCTTGAGCCCACGTTCGACTGGGCCTACATCCCCTTCCCGGGCAGCGATGATCCGGCCAACAACCAGTACATGTTCGGCAAGTACGACCAGGGCTGGGCCATCGCCGGGAACTCGTCCAAGCAGGATGCGGCGCTGACCTATCTCAGCGACTTCTCGGAGCCTGAGAACTACCAGGCCTTCGTGGACGCGGTCGGCCCCATCCCTACACAGCCAGGTGCCACGCTCAACACCAAGATCGGGCAGGAGCTGGCTCCGTACCTCGATAACTTCCGACTCGGCTTCGAGGTGATCTGGACGCCGCCCAAGGGTATGGGCCAGTTCGGCGCTCCCCCGCTGGTGAACATGTTCCAGCCGTTCGGGACCTTCGATGATCCGCAGGCTGCCGCCGAGCAGGCACAGTCCGATCTCGACTCCGGCCTCGAGCGCCATCCAGTAGGACGTCTCCTCCTCCGGTGGACCGGAGGTGTTCGCGCTGACAGTGCGAGATCTCTGGTCCACCGCGGAGGAAATCGCAGCCGGGGAATGAGATGACCTACCACTTCGGCACAGGGCGAAGGGCCAGATCCTGGCCCTACCTCATGATGGCGCCGGCGGTGATCCTGTACGTCGTGCTCGCGCTGGGCCCATCCATCGCTACGAGCTTCTTCTCGGCCACTGACGCGACCGGCCTGCCGGGCCTCCCGGTCAACTTCGTGGGGCTGGACAACTACCGCGAGTTCCTCACCCTGGGCGCGCGCGCCCAGGAGAACCTCGACGCCATCTTCAGGACACTCGTGTTCTGCGTGGCCGTGACGACCATCCAGTTCTCCCTGGGCTTGTTCGTGTCACTCCTGCTGAACATGGGCCTGCGTGGGACGAAGTTCTTCCGGACCCTCTTCTTCCTGCCCGTCATCCTGGGCGTCACGATCCAGGGACTGATGTGGACGCTCTTCCTGTATCCGCTGGGCGGTCCGCTGCAGTCCTTCCTCGAACTGTTCGGCATGCAGTCGCTGTTCCTTGGTGGGCAACCGGCCGAGGCATTCGCCTGGGTCATCGTCGTGCAGATCTGGTCCAACCTCGGCTTCACCATGGTGATCTTCCTGGCGGGCCTGCAGACCATCCCCGAAGAGGTCTACGAGTCTGCCCGGATCGACGGCGCCAGCCGGTGGCAGGCCTTCAAGAACGTGACCTGGCCGCTCCTGACGCCAGCGGTCAACACCAACCTCGTGCTGACCATCATCGGCTCGCTGCAGGCATGGCAGCTGTTCCTCGTCCTCACCGGCTACCGCCCGGGGACGCAGGTCATGGGCTACCTCGTCTACGCGGAGGCCTTCGGGCAGACGACCGGCAGCACGACCGTCAACAGTTTCCGACAGGGCTACGGGGCGGCCGCGGCGATGATCCTCTTCGTGATCGTCCTCGCCATCGGCATCACCACCCAGTTCTTCCTGCGACGTAGAGAGGCTCGGCTGACAGGATGAGTGTGGCGACGAACCAACGGCTGGACACCGCCGCGAGCGTGTCATCCACACCGACGCCGCCCCGCAAGCCGATCGACTGGGCGCGCATGGGATCCTATCTCGTGCTGCTCGTCCTCGGGGTCATCTATCTGGGACCGCTGCTGATGCTGCTGAACACCTCCCTGTTGACGCCGGCCGAGTTCAACCGGTCGCCGATGACCCTGCCGTCGGCACCGAGCCTGGACAACTTCTTCGAGGCCTGGGACAAGGCCAACTTCGCCCAGTACCTGCTCAACAGCATCATCTACGTCGTCATCTCGACCGTGGTCTTCGTGGTCACCGGCACGTTCCTGGCCGTCGCCATCGCACGACGTTTCGTGCGGGGTGGCGGGCTGATGTTCACGCTCTTCCTGATCGCCGTCTTCCTGCCGCCGGCGCTCATCCCGCAGTTCCAGCTCATCCTGCGCCTGGGCCTGTTCAACAACCCGCTCGGCTACGTCATGCTATTCGTGGTCAACCCCATCGGCATCGTCATCCTGGTCAGCTACATCCGGACCATCCCCAAGGAGCTGGATGAAGCCGTGGCCATCGAGGGTGCGGGCTACCTGCGCTACGTGTTCCAGATCGTCATGCCGCTGGCGAAGCCGGCGATCGCCACGGTCGCAGTGCTGCACGCGATCGGGGTCTGGAACGAGCTGATCCTGCCGACCATCTACCTGACGAGCCAGGAGTACTTCCCCGTCACACGCGGCTTGATCGTCTTCCAGGGCGTCTACGGCAACAACTGGCCACTCCTGGCCGCTGGTGTCCTGATGATCGCCCTGCCGATGGTGGTGTTCTTCATCTTCATGCAGCGCTACATCATCGGCGGCGTCACGGCCGGTGCCGTCAAGGGCTAGCCAGATGCCGGAGACGCCTGGCGACGGCGAGGAGTGCACCTCTTGGTAGCAGGAAGGCGCCGGCAGGCCAAGGCATCCCGACGAGTGACGGTCAAGGACGTGGCCGCGCTGGCCAGCGTCTCGACGGCCACGGTCTCGCGCGTCGTGAACGGTAACTCTCGCGTCGGCCCTGAGGTCAAGGCCAGGGTCATCATCGCCATCGACGAGCTGGGCTACGTGCCGAACCCTTCGGCGCGTAGCCTGATGACCCAGCGCACGGGCTCCATCGGCGTGGTCGTTCTCGAGTCGGCTGACAGGCTCTTCGGCGACCCGTTCTTCGGACAGCTGATGCTCGGCATCAGCGCGGCCCTGGCAGAACGCGACCGGCGTCTCGTGCTCATGCTCGCCCCGACACGTGACGAAGAGTCCGGGGTCGAGCGCTACCTGGTCTCCGGCCACGTCGATGGGATCGTGCTCGTGGGCCCCCACGGTGCCGACCCCCTGCTGAAGCGCCTGATCCGAGGCCGCCTACCCATGGTCGTGAGCGGCCGGCCGATGGAGGATCGATCCAGTGAGCTACGTGGACGCCCACAACCGGAGTGGCGCTGAGTCGGCCGTGCGCCACCTCATCGCAAGCGGGAGACAGACCATCGCCACCATCTACGGCACGCTGGAGCTGCCCTCCGCGAGGGACCGTCTCGAGGGCTACCACGATGCGTTGATGAGTGCTGGACGCTCGATCGATCCCTCGCTGGAGGCATCCGGAGAGTACAGAGCGGCGACCGCCTTCACGGCCATGAGAACGCTGCTCCGGAGGCACCCTGAGCTCGATGCTGTGTTCGTTGGTTCGGACAGCATGGCCATCGCGGCCATGCAGGCCATCAAGGACTCCGGTCGTCGAGTCCCGCAGGACGTCGCCGTGATCGGGTTCGACGACCTGCCGACCGCTCTCGAATCCCGGCCCACGCTATCGACCGTGCGCCAGCCCATCGAAGCCATGGGGCGCGAGATGGTGCGGCTCGTGCTCCAACAGATCAGTGACCCCGACAGCGCCGCGAACGAGGTCGTCTTTGCCACCGAGCTCGTGCTGCGAGGCTCGACCGGCGACGTGACCCAAGAAGCGCCTGTCGCGATCAGCGCGTACGACGCGGTGGCTTCCAGTGCCCCGGGCGATTGAGGCGACGATGGGGCCCACACGTCGGGCGGGAACGTTGGCCGTGGCTGCGAGCCTCGCTCTCAGCATCGCTGCCGCGGCGGGATCCGCCCTCGGTGCCGACCCGGCCGAGCGCCGCGAGGTAGCGCCCATGGGACCGGCCGACTGGACGCTTGCCTGGAGTGATGAGTTCGAGGGTCCCGCGGGCTCCCCAGCCGATCGGGCGAACTGGGGCTACGACCTGGGTGACGGAAGCGCCATCGGTCTCGCCGGTTGGGGCAACAACGAGCGCGAGTGGTACACCGATGACGCGGCGAACGTGGCGCTCGATGGCGATGGCCACTTGGCCATCACCGTCCGCGAACCCGATGGCAGCCAGGAGTGCTACTACGGTCCGTGCGAGTACACGTCTGCTCGGCTGCTGACCAAGGACCGCTTCGAGTTCCAGCACGGCTACCTCGAGGCACGGATCCGCGTGCCTTCGGGCTTTGGCCTGTGGCCGGCCTTCTGGCTGCTCGGGTCGAACATCGACGAGGTGAGCTGGCCCGCTTCCGGCGAGATCGATGTGATGGAGTTCGTCGGCCGGCGACCCAACGAGATCTGGGGCACCCTGCATGGACCGGGCTACTCGGGCAGCAGCGGCATCAGCGGGCAGATCGACCTTGGTGGACCGGTGGCAGACGCATTCCACACCGTCGCGCTGCATTGGGAGCCCGGCCGTATGGCCTGGTTCCTGGATGGCTTGCCCTACCACGAAGTGACGCGCGAACAGGTCGCACCCAACGAGTGGGTCTTCGAGCAGCCCTTCTTCATGCTGCTCAATGTGGCCGTCGGCGGCAACCTCGGAGGCCCCGTCTTCCCGGACACCGTCTTCCCCGCGCAGATGCTGGTGGAGTACGTCCGCCTCTATCAGCCGGAGGCCGCATGATCACCCACGACGACATCGTCCGGCCGGCGCAAGCCCTGGTCCCCGCGGGCGAGCTCTCGGTCCAGGGAGGCTTCGTCACCATCGAAGGGGACCGCTACGCCCGTATCGCCGACGTCGATTCCATGCCACCGTTCCTCATGAGCGTCGTCAGTGACAGCGATGTGTGGCTGTTCGTCGGCTCGAATGGAGCCTTCACGGCGGGGCGTCGCGATCCCGATCACGCGTTGTTCCCGAGCCAGACAGCCGACAAGATCCTGCGCGATTCGAACGCCAGCGGTGTTCGAAGTGCCCTCCTCGTATCTCGCGGTGGGCCTGTGACCCTCTGGCAGCCCTGGCTGGACGTTCCGGGGACCCGGTCGGTGCATCGGAACCTCTACAAGCGTGTCGACGGAACAGCGGTGATCTTCGAGGAGCTCAACGTCGACCTGGGCCTGCGCTTTCGCTGGCGTCTGTCGGCCTGCGAGGCCTTCGGGGTGGTCCGCCACGCCGTCGTCGACGAGATCGCCGGCGAGGCCGTCGACGTCCGCTACCTCGACGGCTGGCACGACCTAATCCCGCCGGGGGTCCACAGGGACCTGTACGCGCGCCTGAGCTATCTGGCCATCGCCTACATGCGCCACGAGCGCCTCGAGGAATCTCGCCTGGCGCTCTACACCCTCAACACGATGGTCTCCGATCGTCCCGAACCGTCGGAAGCGCTGCGCGTGGCGACGGCTTGGGCCATCGGCCACGCGGCTCCGCACCTGCTGCTGAGCGACGCACAGGTGGAGAGCTTCCGCCGGGGAGGCGTGGTGACGAGCGAGTCGGAGGTCCGGGGAATGATGGGCGCGTACCTGGCGGCCGACCGGGTCGCGCTGCAGCCGAATGGCTCACATGACTGGTATGCGGTCGCAGACACCGGCCTCGACCACCCGATGGTGCGTGAGCTGGCCCACCGACTGGACGCTCCCGATGACGAGTTGCGCTCGGCCCTGGAGGCGGCGCTGGAAGCCGACCGCGCCGGGGTGCAGCGTCGCTTGGCTGGAGCCGACGCCACGCAGTCCACCGCCGACGAGGCCGCCACTGCCAACCATGTCGCGAACGTGCTCTTCAACCTCATGCGTGGTGGGACGTTCGAGAACGACTATGCGGTCCCGCGCCGCGACCTCGTGTCCTACCTGACCGACCAGAACCGGGTCGTGGCCGCACGTCATGAGCCCTGGCTTTCCCAGCTGCCCGAATGGATGGCCCTGGACCAGCTGCTGCGGTCGGCGCAGGCGCAAGACGACCCGCAGCTGACGCGCCTGCTGCACAGCTACCTGCCCCTCACCTTCAGCCGCCGTCACGGCGATCCAAGCCGGCCCTGGAACTGGTACACCATCCGCGTCCACGACGGTGACGACCTGGTCTACGGCTACGAGGGCAACTGGCGCGACATATTCCAGAACTGGGAAGCCCTTGGCGTCAGCTACCCGGGCTACCTGCCCCAGTTCATCAACGTGTTCCTGAACGCGTCGACGGCGGACGGGTACAACCCCTATCGCATCACACGGGCCGGGATCGACTGGGAGGTCGAGGATGCCGATGACCCCTGGAGCCACATCGGCTACTGGGGTGACCACCAGATCGTCTACCTCCTTCGGCTGCTGGAGGCCTACGAGCGGCACGAGCCGGGCGTCCTTCGAGCAGGGCTGGGCGACCGGATCTACTCGTATGCCGACGTTCCCTACCGGATCGACGACTTCAGCTCTATCGTCGCCGACCCGCGCCATACCATCACGTTCGATCACCCGCGACACCAGGCCTTGCTGGCCGCTGCTCAGGAGCTTGGCGCCGACGGGAGGCTGATTCGCGATGACGATGGTGAGGTCCGGCTCGTCACGCTCGCGGAGAAGCTGCTGGTCCCACTGCTGATCAAGCTCACCAACCTCGTCCCCGGTAGCGGTATCTGGCTCAACACCCAGCGCCCCGAGTGGAACGATGCGAACAACGCCCTCGCGGGCCTGGGGCTATCGGTCGTGACGCTCAACGCCCTCGTGCGCTACGCCAAGTTCCTGCTGGACACGTTCTGGGGCGATGGTGACGTCGAGCTGTCAGCCTCGGTGCGCGCCTTGCTCGACGAGCTGAACGACACCCTGAGCGCGGCCGTGCTGCCGATGGATGACCAGGAGCGCTATGCGACGATGGCGCGACTCGGAAGAGCAGGCGAGGCGCACCGGGAGGCGGTCTACGCGGGAGCTTTCGGGGCGGCGGTCCCGACGGACCCGTCGGCGATCCGTGCGCTGCTCGATAGCGCGATCCGCCTGGCCCAGGCGACCATCCAGGCCAGCAGACGAGCGGACGGGCTCTTCCACAGCTACGACGTCCTGAGCATCGACGGTGAGCGCGCACGGGTCGATCACCTCGGACCGATGCTCGAGGGACAGGTCGCGGTCCTCGAGTCCGGGATCCTCGACGACCACGCGTCCGTCGCGCTCCTGCGCGCCCTCCGCGAGAGCGGCCTCTACCGCCCCGATCAGCACAGCTATCTGCTCTATCCCGATCGTCCCGCTGTGCCGTTCCTCCAGCGGAACACCATCCCGGGCGCGCCGCCGCTCGTCGACCCCTCGCTCTTCGTGCTCGATCGTGAAGGCGCGTGGCACTTCCAGGCCGACCTGAGCACACTGTCGGACATCGATGACTGTCTCGACACCATCGACGCGCCGCCCCACGTGCGGGAGGAGGTTCGCCAACTCTGGCGCGACACGTTTGCGCACGACGAGTTCACCGGCCGGAGCGACCGCTTCTTCATGTTCGAGGGCCTTGGCAGCATCTACTGGCACATGGTCGCGAAGCTCGCCGTAGCCGTGCTGGGGTGTCACGGTCGCGCCTCTGACCCGGTCGCGCGGGCGGCACTGGCGGAGATCTACCACGACATCCGCGATGGGCTCGGTTTCCGCAAGGATCCCGCCCTCCAGGGCGCGTTCCCCACCGATCCGTACTCGCACACTCCGCAGCATCTCGGCGCGCAGCAGCCGGGCATGACCGGGCAGGTCAAGGAACAGGTGCTCACGAGGTTCGGGGAGCTAGGCGTCGAAGTGATCGACGGCTGTGTGCGGTTCGCGCCCCGATTGATCCCCCGGAGCGAGCTTCTCGATGCACCCAGCGGTGCGAGCTTCCGCACGGCTGACGGCAGGAGCATGTCGGTCGACCTCACACCGGGCAGCCTCGCCTTCTCGTATTGCCAGGTGCCCATCATCTACACGATCGCTGGCGCTCCCGGGATCGAGTTGGAGCATGCGGACGGCCGGATCGAACATGTCGACGGCACACAGCTGGACAAGAGGCAGAGCGCGGCGCTCTTCGAGCGTCGCAGGGCGTACCGCCGCCTGACGGTGACCGTCCCGGGCGATCAGCTGTACGAGTGATGCCAGTCGTCCATGCCTGGCGCGTCCCCTCGCCAGCTCCCTCCGTAGGCACCTCATGACGGCGGCGAGTGCGTCGACGCGTGGGACCCCTGATCCCTCGCTCGCCGTGGATCCATCGCGGTTCCCGGACACGTTCCTCTGGGGTGCCGCCACGTCGGCCTATCAGGTCGATGGTGGCGCGCGAGAAGACGGTCGCACGCCGTCGATCTGGGACACCTTCTCCCATACGCCGGGCAAGACGAATCGAGGCGACACCGGCGACGTCGCCTGCGACCACTATCACCGGTGGTCGGAGGACGTCGACCTCATCGCGGACCTGGGCCTGAATGCCTACCGACTCTCCGTCTCCTGGCCGCGACTGCAGCCCGGCGGAGCCGGCCCACTGAACCTGCGTGGCGTGGCCTTCTACCGCTCACTCCTGGAACGCCTTCGGTCGCGCGGTGTCCGACCTTTCGTAACGCTCTATCACTGGGAGTTGCCCCAGGAGCTCGAGGAGGCGGGCGGTTGGCCCGAACGAGACACTGCCGCTCGATTTGCCGATTTCGCGGGTGCGGCCGTGGCCGCGCTCGGTGACCTAGCGAGTGACTGGATCACCCTGAACGAGCCGTGGTGTCAGGCGTTCCTCGGCTACCACAGCGGCATCCATGCCCCGGGTCGGCAGAGCCTTGCGGACGCCGTGGCCGCTGCGCACCATCTGAACCTCGCCCATGGCCTGGCTGTCGGCGCGATCCGGGCGGCGCGCGATGAGACAAGCATCGGTGTCGCCAACATCCTTACGCACATCCGACCCGAAGTCGCAGCGCCCCGCGGACGTCGAGGCTGCCGAGCGGGTCGACCTGAACAACAACCGGCTGTTCCTCGATCCGGTGCTGCTGGGCCACTACCCCGCCGCGGTCGAGGACCTCTACGGGGCGTACGGGTTCAGCGGACTGGTCCGAGCAGAGGATGAGTCCATCATCGGGGTCCCGCTGGACTTCCTGGCTGTCAACCACTACCACCACATGGTCATCGAGGCAGACCCGTCAGATCCGCACCTGGGAGCTCGCGGGGTGTCGGCCGAGCCAGCGACCACCTCACTCGGCTGGTCCGTGACTCCCGAGGCCCTGTACGCAGTGCTCATGCGCGTAGGCAGGGAGTACCCGCCCATCCCGCTATTCATCACCGAGAACGGCGCCTCGTACGCTGACTACGTCGACCCCACGGGGGCGGTGCGTGACATCGAGCGCGTCGAGTACCTGCAGGGGTACCTGGGTGCGGCTGCTCGGGCCATCGAGGCCGGCGTGGACCTGCACGGCTACTTCGCCTGGTCACTCCTCGACAACTTCGAGTGGGGTGAGGGCTACCGGAGCCGGTTCGGCCTGGTGTACGTCGACTACGGCACGCAGCGACGAATCCCCAAGGCCAGCGCCGGCTGGTATCGCGACCTGATACGGCGACACTCGGTCAGCCAGGGTGCGCGATCGATCTCAGCGCGAGGCTGACCGCGCTGCGAATCGAGGATGGACTCCTTGAGCAAGCGATCGATACCGCCGGCGCACGAGGCGATGCCATCGAGTTGTCCCATGGCTTGCCATACTGGGCCCATGACGAACACGCGGTACTCGACCACCCGTCCGGAGCGCGTCCGGGTCGTCGTCGCGATGCTCTTGCTCGCGCTCGCCAGTATCCCGTCGCTGGCCGCACCAGTCGCGGCCCAGGAGGAGTCGCCCGCGCCATCGGCATCTCCGACCGCGGCCGAGGCTGCCTGCGCCAGCGCCAGCGACCTGCGTTTCATCATCGACTTCATCGCTGACAGCGTGGAGTCAGAGAGCGGCCTGATCCCGGTCGCGGTCGGCGCCATCGCGGCGCTGAGTGAGGCGCGGACCCTGGCGGGACTGGCAGGCGAGACGTATCGACCGCTCGTTGAGTGATCTCGTCGTCTCGCTCCAGGACCTGCGTGACGCGGTCGGGGACCTGGAGGACCTGGACACGGCCGGGGCCAAGCTTGCGGTCATCGGGGGATCGGTCGAGGACATCGGCAACGCGATGGACGCGCTGTCGGTGCAGCTTCGAACTCGCTGTCCGGCCGAGTAGCCAGTCGAATCGCCTGCTCACGACCAGGGCCAGATGCCCGTAGCGGTAGCGCGGGCACGTGTTCCGCATGATCGACCTGTCGACAAGTCCTCCGCGGATGAGCAGGCGACGATCGGCCGGGTCATGCGCGATATCGTCGAGTTCATCCGCGCCGGCGGGTGCCCGCGCGAGCGGCATCGTCCATGTAGGGATAGCGGATGAGCCCGCGCTCGCGAAGCCACTTGTGCATGTACCCGAAATGTGTGCGTTCGAAGGCCGCGTGGAACTCGCGGGTCTCGAACTCCCCGGCGCGACGGAACCGATTGACCTGGCGGAGCTCCTTGGTCGACGCAGGCCAGCGTACGGCATTGACCACGAGCGCATAGACCACCAGATCGGGCTTGCGGCGCGCCGCGAAGTAGAGCGGCAGGTAGGCGGTCCAGCCCTCCGCTGCCAGCAGCGGGTCCCTCAGGATGTAGAGGCCGACCAGCTGGCTGGCGACGATGCTCACGGGGATCGCGAGCGGGTCTCGGGCAAGGCACATGCCCATCGTCACCGAGTCACCGCGACCGCCGGCGAACCGGTGCTGTAGCGGCAGCATCTGGCCGACACTGCTGGCCGACGCCCAGAGGATGTCGAGATGTCGGCCGGGATGGGTACGTCGAAGGACGAGGGTCGGCAATGCCACCTTGGCCATGTCCAGCAGCGAGGCCACGATGCCCAACGCTGGGCCCGCGGTGACCTCCACCGTCGTCGCTCCTGCGAAGTCGAAGCGGATCGCCTTGCCCTCGCCCCATTCGAGGATGAGGTGGTTGGTGGTGGGCTTGTGGCTGACCATGCGCTGGATGATGCGGGGGACCTGGATCGACCCGACCGCGTATGCGACCACGGCGAGTGCGGCAGCTCGCAGGATCCGTCGCGATGTCACGATGCCTGGAAGCAGCACCATCGGCCGGTCGCGTGCCGAGGCTGTCCTGCCACGCCGACGGCTATCGTCGCGATCAAGTGCGCCATCTGCCCATCGTAGACCGACGCCACGCGCCAGGACCAGGAGCCGCTCGAATCGAGCCCGATTCCCGCCGAGGAGTTGACGCGGTCGCTGGGTGACCCTATAGTCTCGACAAACCATCAACAGACGCGAGACATGAACCGAGGGGGCCGCACCCAGCCATGAACATCGACGCCGTAAGCGCAGCACCGGCTGTGCAGATCTCGGATGAACGAAGACACAGCCTCTTTCGATGGAATGGCGTGCTGGCAGCCCTGCACGGTATCCAGGGACTCATCATCCTGGCCATCTCGCTCGCCGCGGCGGAGCTCGTCACCTCACCGGTGGTCAGCAGCTACCTGTCGTTCGACAGCGCGACCGATTCGCTCGTCCCCGCAGAGCAGACCCTGTTCGACCTGCCCATCGGACCTGCGGTGGCACTGTTCTTCTTCCTGAGTGCGGGCGCTCATGCGCTGTTGGCCTGGCCGGCCCGAGGCTGGTACGAACGCAAACTCGGTGAACACATCGCACCCGCGCGCTGGATCGAGTACTCACTCAGCTCGAGCGTCATGATCGTGGTCATCGCCGCCCTCTCGGGCATCCAGGAGATCGGCACGCTGGTGGCTCTCTTCGGCATCAACGCAGCGATGAACCTGTTCGGCTGGTCGATGGAGTCTGCCAACCAAGGTCGCGAGAAGACCCAGTGGAATCACTACGTGTTCGGCGTCATCGCGGGCATCGTGCCCTGGATCGTCATCGGCATCGCACTCTGGTCCGCCTCCAACGAACCGGGTGCTGCGGGCGTACCCACGTTCGTCTACGTCATCTTCATCTCGCTCTTCCTGAGTTTCAACGTCTTCGCCATCACCATGATCCTGCAGTACGGCAAGGTCGGACGCTGGCGTGACTACCTGGTGGGCGAGAAGTCCTACATGCTGCTGAGCCTCATCGCCAAGACCCTGCTCGCATGGCAGGTCTTCGCCGGAACGCTTCGGCCATGACCAGGCACTGGCCCGGCGTGGCGGCCCTCGCAGCAGCGATGCTGTTGCTTCCGGCCTCGGCTGCGGCGCATTCTCCGTCGGTCACGAACGAAGTGGCGTCGGCCCCCGACGAGGCCATCGTCCTGGAGGACCCCACGCTGTCGCGCGCCGTTGGCGCACTGCTCAGTACTCCGGGCGAGATCGACTGGTATCGGATGGACCTCCAGGCCGGAGATCCGCTCGTCGTCGGCATGACGGCCCCCGATGCCCAAGGCGCCGTGGCTGCGACGTTCACGCTGCTCGGCCCGGGGCTGCCAGGTGCGGCCTCGAGCGGCGCGGCCGCACTTGAGCTTGCCGAGCGTGTCGACGTGGACGGCGCGGTCGTCTTCCGACCAGCAGCCGACCCGCCCCGCGAAGTGCATGGCGGGTTGGGCTTCATCAACTACGGAACGCTGCGGCTGGAAGCGCCCGAGACCGGCTCCTACTGGGTCGCGGTCTCAGCCGTGGATGCCAGCGAGACTGGCAAGTACGTCTTCGCTCCCGGGCTCCGCGAGGAGTTCGGCACGGACGCGATCGGTGGCATGGTCGATCTCATCAGGTTCTTCAACGCACCATGGCCCGCGAGCGACGCGCAGAGCGAAGTCTCGTCCTGATGGCCGGCCTCATCGGGCACGTCACAGAGGGCGACGGATCTCGGGCCGACGCCGGCAACAGCGGGCCCGCCGAGATGAGGCCACGCCGGCGTAGTGGCTGCCCCGGCCTGGTTCACGCCGCTTCCGGAAGGTCGGGCGGTGGACCAGTCTGACCTGCTTCAGTACATCAAGAGCACAGAGAAGCTGGTCATCCCGAAGGCCGTCGGGAAGTTGTATCAGCGCGCGGAGATGCTCAGCAAGCTGCCAGTGGGCGTGCAGAAGTGGATCGTTGGTCGGGCAAGCGGAAGCAGCTCGGAGATCGCGTTCGTGGTCGAGCCGTACAGCCTCTTCCTGGCCTACGAGATCGAGGATGTAGCAGAAGCCGCCAGGCAACTACCGCCTGGCTACGAGCTGGTGCCGACCGCGATGTTCGCGGATACGGCACCGACACCCTGCGCGATCATCGGCGCATTCAACGTGCACACCTCCGTGTTCTGGGGAAGCCGCGTGGAGTTCTCTCTCATCGCAGAGAACAAGCGGACGGGAATGCTGTCGTGGGTCATCTGCGATTACGAGTCGAACACCATCAGCTACGACCCCGGCCAAGGGTTCTCCGGATCGAGCACCAGCCATGCGGTGGTCACGACTTCCCATGCTGGCGATCTGATCGTCGACGTGGAGAGCGAGCACAGTCGCAATCGCATCGCAAGCGTCGCGAACCTGAACGCGGCTTCGATGCGACCGCTTGACCAGCGCCTCTGGCTTGATGGGAATCTCTCCGTGGATTACGGAGGACGGCTGCTGGATAAGGATTCCGTTCCCTTCGGTCTCGTCTTCGACCCCGGAGAAGTGGAGCAAGCCCTGCACATCCCGCTGGAAGCCGTCGAGGTCGAGAGCAACACGTTCGGGCACGGGCTCCTGGCCAGCGAGCCCTTCGAGGCATGCTGCTTTCCCTTCGCTCAGCATTACCAGACCACCAGTTTCCCCGCGTCAAGCCCTATCACGAACCGGGAGGACCTGGAAAAGGCGGTCAAGGAGATGAACTCCGGCTCGCGGTAGTCAACCCGTATCCACCGGGACTCCCGCACAGCGTTCGTGGTTCCAGACGCCTTCCCGGCTGGAGCGTACCCTGCGGCTCCGGTCGATGCCCGCCCCGCGTGCGAAACGGCAGGGCCCGACGCCTGCGTTGACCCATGACTGATCCGATGGCGGTGAAGGCGAAGGCCGCGCTGGCCGGGTAGCCCGCGAGGAGCACCGCACCAGAGGTTCGAGCGACCGATCCCGTTCGCTCGACCGACCGCGGCCTGGCTCATGCGACCATCGACGAGCTCGATCAGGTGGTCGAGCTCATGGAGCGGCTCTGGGACGGCTCGCCTGGTACGACTCCAGCCGCCGACACGCAGGGATTTCACGGGGTCTCATCGGTGCGTCTCCTCGTGAGACCGCCTGGCCAAGTGGGGAGACCAGACACACTGCTCATTCGGTGCGCGCGATGAGACCCCGTGAACTGGAGCTGCCGAGGGAAACGGACCGCTCCAGCAAGGCCGACGGTCGACCCACAAAGGCCGGCGGCGGCCGGGCGGCCGAGCCCTAACCCGAGGGACGGCGCCCGTGATGAGCGTGCCCTCCCGTGAGCGTCCCGTCATGACAATTCGTCATCTCCACGAGGCCACCGGCCAAAGCCTGCAGCGCCACACGCTCGGCAGCGTCCTCACGGTCCATGTCGATCACGCTCATGTGGGGCGCCAGTCAGCCAGGATCACTTCCGCATCCAGCGAGGGTGCTTGGCCTTCACAGACCGAAGGGCATGAGCCTCCTCATCGAAGTCCTCGATGGCGACCAGCCGCGAAGCGAGCTCGACGGCGGCGTCGGCGTCACCAGTGGCCAGCCGGGCCGT
The DNA here is from genome assembly GCA_963712745.1 of uncultured Chloroflexia bacterium. Taxonomy (GTDB): domain Bacteria; phylum Chloroflexota; class Limnocylindria; order Limnocylindrales; family CSP1-4; genus JAFMJV01. The sequence goes on from CAVQJC010000018.1 coordinate 42,841, forward strand.
CGCCGACTCTCGCAGGACGGAGGCGCTGATGCCTGCGAACCGTCGCCGTTCGGCGAGGAGCCACGTCTCGAAGGCGGGGCTGCCTGGGATATCGATGCCTTCGAGGAGCTCGTGTCCCAGGCCTGGGACCGCGACAGCAGCCGCCACGTCAGCACCGCCAAGGACGACGACGTCGACGACGCTGTCGTCGGGCAGCTTGACCGTCAGTGGTTCGCCGCCCAGCGCGACAGGGTCGCCCAGCGTCCGCCGCAGCTGTGCCAGGTTCCAGCGCAAGGTACCGAGCGGGTCCGCGGCCTCGTCGAACAGCAGGTCGCCACCCGCTCTCGCGACGGCGCTCGCGGCGTGAGCAACAGGTAATCGAGGAGCGCCCAGGCCTTGCGACCGCGTGGCGACGGGGCCGGCCGGCCGTCGATCTTCACGCTCGGGTTGCCCAGCAGGTCGATGGTGACACTCATGACATCGACAGCCTGACCCTGCGGTCGTCGGATGACATCCGGTCCGGGCCGATCAGAAGGGTGGCTCGGGGCGGCGGTCGTGCGGGTATCCCACGCTCGGACCCAGCTGACCTCGGATGGCGATGCGGACCAGGGCGGACTGCACGCGCCTGCCTTGCCGCCGGGCGCCGACCACGACACCAGCACCCATCGACCCGATGGAGCGCCGCTGTCGCAGGGCCTGGGTCCACCTTGAAGCGGCGGTCATCAGTTCGTCCCCAGCCCGAGAGCGGCGCGACGTAGCAGGGCGTGAAGACTCACGCGCCCGAAGCGCAGGGGCGGGGCAGACCCTGAGTCTTGGCGCCCGGCCTTGATGGAGGCCGGGAGTCGATCACGATCGGCATCGTCCCGCAGGTTGGCAATGCGGGCCTCGGCTAGAACCCTCATATGGTGGTCGTGCATCGGTCTCTCCGGTCCTGCGAGCGACGGGGGTGTGCTCGATGTGACGCACGATGGCGTGGCTCCGTGTGACGCTGCGTGTGACGGGAAACCCTGACGGAACCGCGATCCAAAGCGTCATCGTCTGCAGGAGATCGACGGGTTCATGAGGACGCGCCGTTCCACCCGCAGGCCCAGCGAGCAACGTCGGTGTCGCTCAGGCAGCGACCGCCCAAGACCCGCGCGGCAGTCGATCGGCGGCTCACTGGGGCTGGTCTTCGGACCCCTGCTCGGTAGCCCAGCCCTGGTTCGAGAAGGTGGGGATGAACCGATAGCCCTTGCCAGGGACCGTGGAGATGAAACGCGGATGCCGATAGTCGTTTTGCAGCTTGATGCGCAGGCTGCGGATATGGCGATCGACGATGTTGCTCTCGGACAGGAAGTCGGTGCCCCAGACCGCATCGAGGATCTCGTCCCGGGTCACCACGCTACCGGCGCGACTCGCGAGCAGGTACATCAGGCTCTGCTCGATGCCGGTGAGGTGGATGACCGAGTCACCAGCGCGCACGACGCGATGGACGATGTCGAGCTCGACCTCACCGAGCCTGATCGTCGGTACGATGGGCAGGTCGGTCCCCGACGCGCGGCGGCCGATGACGATGGAACGCGCCAGCAGCTCCTCGGGCGAGAACGGCACTGTCAGGATGTCGTCGACCCCGAGCTCGAAGGCCTTGAGCTTCGTCTTGAGGTCGCCGCGTCGCGTGAGGCCCAGGACCGGCGTCCGACTCTGCCGCATGCTGTTCGAGGCGCCGAGCCGCAACATCAGCTCGGCGCTGTCCTCGCTGTCCATGTCGACCACGCTCACATGGGGACGCCAGGCGGCGAGGATCGCCTCCGCCTCCGCCAGGTTGCTCGTCGCCCGCACCACGAAGAGGCCGTGGTTGAGGGTCAGCTCGATGAGGTCGACGACCAGAGGGCGGTCGTAGAAGACCAGGGCACGGCGCGCCGCGGGGTCGACCGCATCCAGGTTCGTTTCGGTCACGGCGCGGATCCCTCACGGTGCATCGGAGACACACATGATTCTAGCGTGGCGTGTCGCGGTGCAGTTTGAGCGCACGATCGGCTCCCGCGGCCGGCACCTGGTGCGGACCGGCAGGCAGGGGATGACCATCGGCCTGGATCGCCGTGGTGTGGTGCCTGGGCAACGTTTGCGGTACGTATTCCGATTCAGACCTTGGGTCTGAGCGTCGCCACGGCCACGAGGTCACCCGCGATGCGTACCCATCCCTCATCGGCGGGAGCCCATCCCTGGGACAGCACGAAGCCCGAGCGTGGTTGGCGCGGGCTTCGTGGCTTGGCCGAGTGACCGGATCAGTAGTCCATGCCACCGCCGTAGCCGGCACCGGCCGGGACCGCCGCCCCGTGCTTCTCGGGCAGGTCCGTGACGAGCGCCTCCGTCGTGAGCACCATGGCACCGATCGAAGCCGCGTTCTGGAGCGCTGAGCGAGTGACCTTGGCGGCGTCCACGATGCCCTTGGCGAACATGTCGCCGTACTCGCCCTTCAGCGCGTCGAAGCCCTGGCCGGCCTCGAGCCCCTTGACCCGCTCGACCACGACCTCACCGTGGGCACCGGCGTTGTCAGCGATCTGGCGCGCCGGAGCCTCCAGCGCGCGGCGCAGGATACCCAGACCGACCGCCTCGTCACCCACGAGCTCGACCAGATCGAGCGCCGGGATGGCCTGCAGGAGCGCGGTGCCACCACCCGCCACGAGCCCCTCCTCGATGGCCGCGCGAGTGGTCGAGAGCGCGTCCTCGATGCGATGCTTCTTCTCCTTGAGTTCGACCTCGGTGGGCGCACCGACCTTGATGACCGCCACGCCGCCGGCCAGCTTGGCGAGGCGCTCCTGGAGCTTCTCCTTGTCGTAGTCGGACGTGGTGTCCTCGATCTGGGTCTTGATCTGACTCATCCGCGCCTTGATCTCGTCGGGCGAGCCGGCGCCCTCGATGAGGGTCGTGTCGTCCTTGGTGGCCACGACGCGACGGGCGTGCCCGAAGTCCTCCGGTGTCACGGAGTCGAGTTTGCGCCCGAGCTCCTCGCTGATGACGTTGGCACCGGTAAGGACGGCCACGTCGCGTAGCATCTCCTTGCGACGGTCGCCGAATCCGGGAGCCTTGACCGCCAAGGCCGAGAGCGTGCCGCGCAGCTTGTTCACGACGAGCGTGGCCAGGGCCTCGCCATCGACGTCCTCGGCGATGATCAGCATCGGCTTGCTCTGCTGCATCGCCATCTCGAGCGAAGGGAGCAGGTCCTTGACGGCCGAGATCTTCTTGTCGGTGATGAGGATGAGCACATCCTCGAGCACCGCCTCCATGCGCTCGGGGTTGGTGACCAGGTACGGCGAGAGGTAGCCTCGGTCGAACTGCATCCCTTCGGTGTACTCGGTCTCAAGGCCCACCGCCTGACCCTCCTCGACGGTGATGACGCCGTCCTTGCCGACCTTGTCCATCACGTCCGCGATCATCTCGCCGACCTCGGGGTCAGCGGCGCTGATGGCCGCCACGGCCGTGATGTCCGCGTGGGTCTCGACCGGTCGCGACTGGCGCGCGAGATCGGCCACGATGGCCCCCACGCCCTTCTCCAGGCCGCGCTTGATGAGCATCGGATTGGCGCCGGCGGCCACGTTCTGGAGGCCCTCGGCCACGATCGCCTGACCCAACACGATGGCCGTCGTGGTGCCGTCACCGGCGACGTCATCGGTCTTGGTGGCGACCTCCTTGAGGAGCTGAGCGCCCATGTTCTCGAAGGGATCCTCGAGTTCGATCTCGCGGGCGATGGTCACGCCGTCGTTGGTGATGGTCGGCGCGCCGTACTTCTTGTCCAGCATGACGTTGCGGCCCTTGGGACCGAGGGTCACGCGGACCGCGTCAGCGAGCTTGTCGACGCCGTGCTTGAGGGAGCGACGAGCGGTCTCGTCGTAGATGAGCTGCTTGGCCACGATGTGGTTCCTTCCGAGGAGGTGATCGGCATGGTTGACGGGTCCCGGCCGGGTCCGGGCCGAACTGGTGGTCCGCGTCGGGGCTCAGCCCTCGACGACGGCGAAGATGTCCTTCTGGCTGACGATGAGGAGATCCTCGTCGTCGATCTTGAACTCGGTGCCGGCGTACTTGGCATAGAGGACCTTGTCCCCGACCTTGACGTCCATCGGCTCGCGGTCGCCATCGTCATTCAGCCGACCGGGCCCGGCGGCGATGATCTCGCCCTCCTGGGGCTTCTCCTTGGCCGTGTCCGGCAGGACGATGCCGCTCTTGGTCATCTCCTCGCGCGGGGTGGGCCTGATGACGACGCGATCGCCCAGGGGCCGCATGCTCGTGCGCGGGACGGACGCCTGCGTCGACTTGGAGGGAGCCCGAGTAGGGCTGGGATCCGTGGCCTGCACGGGCGCGCTCGAAGTAGTCATCACTTCCCCTTGTCGGTGCGGACATCCGGGGGAGCGGAGCGTGGGTGCCACCGCCGGTAGAGTCTCCGGCCACTGCCGTCCTTGCAGTGTGCACCACGATGATGGTAATGTCAACTGTAGTTGTGGTACACCAACTGTGTGAAAGGAGCGCGATGGGAGTCTCGATCGGATCGGTCCTGAGACAGGCCCGTGAGGTGCGCGGACGCACGTCCGTCGAGACCGCGCGCAGCGCCAGGATCTCCTCGGCCTATCTGAGCAAGCTCGAGAACGATGCCGTGAAGCGTCCCTCGCCCGAGGTCCTCCATCGGCTCAGCAAGGTCCTCGATGTGCCCTACGCGGAGCTCATGGCGCTCGTCGGCCACCCGCTACCGAGCGTCGACGCGTCTCCCGACCACGCTCGCCTCGGCGAGGCGTTGTTCGCCGATCTCACCGACGACGAGCGAGATGAGCTCATCGAGTACCTGGCCTGGTATCGAACGAGGAAGCGGTCGATGCGCGCGGGCGAGTCGTGAGGTAGGCAGCGAGGTTCATGCCCGCGGCGCAGGGCCTGATGTCCAAGGTCCTCGAGCAGTGACGAAGCCTGACGCTATGAGCACAAGCCAGCAGCAGGGCCTGGCAGCAGCGGTCGGCCGGCCTTGCGGGCCAACTCCAGTACGGTCTCCGGCCGTCCCGTGCCCGCTACGTGACAATGGAGTTCCACCTTGGGAGTCCGATCGAACTCGTCCGTGCTCTGCGTGGTCATCGCTCGGCCCCCCGCTGTTGAGAACGGCAGGTCGGCTCTCGGTCGTATGCATCGCTGGCGCGATTGACAAAGCCGGTGATCGGGCGCACCGTGAAGGTCGCAGAGGAGGCCGAGCTTCGCCAGGTCGTTGAAGACCCGGAGCCCACGACGCGCCGCCCTGCTTGGCCGTGGTTGACCTTCGTCTGCTTGACCGCGGTGGAACATGGTCTCGCGACAGGTCGGAAGTCGAAGCATCGATCCGTTGTCGGCCCCGAGCCCGCGCGGTGTGCGGGACGTTAGAAGGGCTTCAGTGGCACGTATCGCGCTTGTCTCCACCTACCCACCGCGGCGCTGTGGCATCGCCTCGTTCACCTCCGACCTCGGCCGGGCCATCGGGGACCACGAGATCGTCGCCCTCAGCGGCCCTGACGACACCATCGCGACGGACCACCCGGTCCACCACATCATCCGAACCGGCGTTCGTTCCGACTATGCGCGAGCGGCTCGCTCGCTCGGCGACTGCGGTGTCAGCGTCGTGTCCGTGCAGCACGAGTACGGCATCTGGGGTGCCAACGACGGCGAAGGCGTCCTCGACTTCCTGGCCGCGCTGTCCGTGCCGGCCGTGGCCACGCTGCACACCGTGCTGCGCCACCCGACGGTCGGGCAGCGGCGGGTCATGCAAGGCGTTCTCGATGCCACCGCAGCCGTGGTCGTGATGTCGAAGGCCGCGGCCACCATCCTGGTCGACCGCTACGGCGCCGACCCGGGCCACGTGGAGATCATCCCCCATGGCGTACCCGATCTGCCGTTCGTGGAACCCGATACGGTCAAGGCCAGCCTCGGACTGGACGGCCACGATGTCCTGTTGAGCTTCGGCCTGGTCGGGCCGAGCAAGGGCTACGAGTCGGTGATCGAGGCCATGCCGGACGTCGTGCGGGCGGTACCCAACGCCCGCTACGTGATCCTTGGGGCGACCCATCCTCAGCTGCAGCGGACCGAAGGCGAACGCTACCGGCTGAGCCTCGAGAAGCTGGCCGCCGATCTGGGCATGACCGAGCATGTGATGTTCGTCGACCGGTTCGTGAGCCAGCACGAGCTGGGCCGATGGCTCGAGGCAGCAGACGTGTTCGTGACGCCATATCCGAACCTCGACCAGATCGTCTCCGGCACGCTCTCCTATGCCATGGCAGCTGGCAAGGCATCGGTCTCCACCCCGTACCTGTATGCTTCCGAGATCCTCGCCGACGGGCGCGGTCGACTGGTGCCACCACAGACGCCTGAGGCCATGAGCCGGGCACTGGTCGAGCTCCTGCAGGACCACGGTCTTCGTGCCGCGATGGCACGACGCGCCTACCACTATGGTCGCGCGATGGTCTGGTCCCAGGTGGCGAGGGATTACGAACGGCTCTTCACGGGGCTCTGGACGGTGCCGCGAGAGGTGGCGGTCCTGGACGTCTCGACAGGGTCGGTGTCCGTTGCCTGAGCTGTTCCCACTCTTCGCGGTGAATTGCCGACACCTCGAGAGACTGACCACCGGGATCGGCATCATGCAGCACGCGCAAGGGCCTCGACCGGATCCGGGTCATGGCTACTGCACCGACGACGTGGCCCGGGCCCTGCTGGTCGACCTGCTCCATGGGCGAGAACTCGGCTGGCCGGCCGTCGAGACGAGTGCCGCCCGGAACGTGACTTTCCTGGCTGAGGCCTTCGAGCGTTCAAGCGGGCGTTTCCGCAATCTGAGGCGATCGGACGGTGCGTGGCTGGACGTCCCCGGTTCGGAAGACGCCAACGCACGTGCGCTTCACGCACTGGGCGAGGTCATCGGTTCGACACTCGCGGGTCCGGCGCGCCGGGAAGCCACCACGCTGTTCGTGGACGCGCTCCCGACCGCGAGCCGAGTCAGGTCGCTGCGGCCGCGCGCGACCGTGATCCTGGCTTGTGACGCCGCGGTTCGCGCAGGCATGATCGGCGAGGTCAACGACGTCTACCAACGGGTGGCGGACGATCTGTGGCGGACATTCGCCCACCGCGAATCGGATGCTGCCTGGCCCTGGCCGGAGTCGATCGTCACGTATGAGAACGAGCTTCCGGCACAGGCGCTGATCGTCGCCGGCCGCTGGCTCGATCGACCGCGCATGATCCAGGCCGGACTGCGCGTCCTCGACTGGCTCATCGATGCACAATCGAGCGCTGGGGGGTACTTGCGGACCGTCGGCAACGCAGGCTGGTGGCCGCGAGGAGGCCATGCGGCTCGCTTCGATCAGCAACCCATCTCCACCACGACGCTGCTGCTCGCGGCCGAGACCGCGTTCGAGGAGACGGGCGCACCGCGCTACCGCGAGGCCATGGAATCCGCCTATGGCTGGTTCCTGGGTCGCAATGATGCCGACGCTCCCGTCGCCGACCCGACCTGCGGTGCGGGTGCCGACGGTGTCGGTCCGGCCGGTGTCAGCCGGAACCAGGGGGCGGAATCGACGCTCATGTGGCTCATCGCCCTTGAGCACATGCGCGGCCTGCGGGCTCGAAGCGAGGGGCCGGACGTGATCCCGGGTCATGCCCTCGCAAGCAGCGCGTGACGGCGGCGGGCCGAGAGAGGCCGCGATCACCTCAGCGATAGGGCAGGTACGAGGTGTGGCAGTCAGACCGGGAGGCAGCCATGGCTGACCCGCTGCGCGTGGCCATGCTCGCGCCGATCTCGTGGCGGGTACCGCCACGTCACTACGGTCCCTGGGAACAGTTCGTGTCCCTCCTGACAGAGGGCCTCGTCAGGCGCGGTGTCGATGTCACGCTGTTTGCCACCGCGGACTCGGTGACCAGTGCCCACCTCAGCGCCTGCGTTCCCCGCGGGTACTCCGAGGATCAGTCGCTGGACCCCAAGGTCTGCGAGAGCCTGCACATCTCAGCGCTCTTCGAGCGGGCGGACGAATTCGACATCATCCACAACAGCTTCGACTTCCTGCCGCTCACCTACAGCGGCCTGGTCCAGACGCCCGTGCTCACGACCGTCCATGGTTTCTCATCCGAACGCATCGTGGCCGTCTATGAGAAGTACGACGAGCGGGCCTATTACGTCGCCATCAGCGAGGCCGACCGGCACGAGCGGCTTCACTACGTCGCCACCATCCACCACGGCATCGACATGGCCGCATTCGAGGCACGTCAGGAGCCAGGCACCTATCTGCTCTTCTTCGGCCGGATCCACCCCGACAAGGGCACTGAGGAGGCCATCGACGTCGCGGAGCGAGTCGGCCTGCCGCTGATCATCGCGGGCATCATCCAGGATCGCGAGTACTTCGTTCGATCGGTGGAGCCGCGGCTGGATGGGGAGCGCGTCAGGTACGTCGGGCCGGTGGGGCCGGAGGCTCGAGGCGATCTGCTCGGCGGGGCCAGGGCGCTGCTGCACCTCATCGAATTCGAAGAGCCCTTCGGATACAGCGTCGTCGAGGCCATGGCCTGCGGCACACCGGTCATCGCCAACGCCCGGGGATCGATGCCGGAGATCGTCCGCCACGGCGAGAGCGGGTACCTGGTCCACAGCCTCGACGAAGCGGTGGCCGCCGTTCACGCCGCAGGCGACATCGATCGCCTGGCGGTGCGCGCATCGGTCGAGCGGCGCTTCGACGTGGAGCGGATGGTGGACGAGTACCTCGAGGTCTATCGACGTGTCATCGGACAGTGGCAAGCGGGAGGGCGCAAGCTCGGCGCCGACTGACCCGCGGAGCTGCGCAGGCGGTGGCGCGGCGGTCAGGTGAGCCGGTCGAGGATATCCGCGAGCGGGATGGCGGCGATGCCACTGCCCAGGTCGGAGAAGCCATACGGGATGACCAGGTCATCACCGTGGATCAGGCTGCCGCACGAGTAGACCACGTTGGGCACGTAGCCATCGCGCTCGTCCTCGGTGGGAACCAGCAGCGGCTCGTCGAGGTGGCCGATGACCCGCCGAGGGTCCTCGAGGTCGAGGAGGATCGCTCCGAGCGCGTAGCGGCGCATCGGACCGACGCCATGGGTGATGACCAGCCAGCCGGCCGCGGTCTCAAGCGGCGAGCCGCAATTGCCGAGCTGCATCAGCTCCCACGGACGCTCCGGCTGCTGGATCCGGATCGGGTCATCCCAGTAGCGGACGTCATCGGAGAACATCAGGTAGTTGCTCTCGTTGTCCTGTCGCGAGAGGGCTGCGTAGCGCCCCCCGATCATCCGCGGGAAGAGGGCCATGCCCTTGTTGGTCGCCGCTTCGCCGTTGAGGGTGGCGACACGGAAGGTGCAGAAGTCAGCCGTCTCGATGAGCTGCGGCAGGATCTGGAAGCCGTCAAAGGCGGTGTAGACGGCGAAGTACAGGACCGTGCCATCCGCGTGGACGAAGCGCACGAAGCGAGCGTCCTCCATGCCCTGGCTCTCGGCCGGGCTGGAAGGGAAGATGACCCGCTCGGAGATGTGCGAACCTGCCGCGAACTCGATGGTGTAGTTGGATGCGGCGACCCAGTGGATGATCCGCGTCGTCTCATACGTCACGGCCCGATCGATGCCGCCAGCATGCAGGTCGGCGATGGAGGTCTCGAGCTGAGCCAGCGTGAACTCGTCCGGCAGGGGATCGAGCACCAGGCCGGCGATCTCGTTGAGCACGCCCAGCTCCTGCAGCTTCACCCGGAAGACGTGACGCTGATAGCGCGCCTCACGGCGCTCTCCGATGGAGGTGAAGGGACTCGGCTCGTCGATAGAGATGCGGCCACCCACGTCGATGACACCTGAGCGGAACTCGATCGAGGAGAGGTGTCCTTCACCGATCGCCCGCAGGCTCAGGATGAAGCGTTGCTCCCCCTCACGAAGACCGGTCTGGTCCGGGGCCGCGACGATGGACGGGTTTGAGAGCGCCGCGGCCTCGATCGAATACTCGTGCGTGAAGTAGGCGCCGATGAGGAGCCGCCGGTCCTGGGTCAGACCGTCAGAGCCATCGATCAGTCCGGCCACGGCCTCGTAGTTGCGCAGGAGATCACTCTCGAGCTCGGGGTGCCGGTCCGCGAACTGGGCCAACGTGGAGGTGAGCGTGACGGACGCTTCGGCCTCCGAGAGGCCCAGGACCCGGTCGATGACCTGGCGGGCTCGAGCGTGGCCATTCGAGGGGATGTGGGCACCGGGCATGAAGGGCTTGATGACCACTCGCCGAGCATCGGGATACAGGCGAACCTGCGTTCGGGTAACGGGTATCACGCTGGGTTTGAGAGCCCAGGTCCCCAAGGCGTGCCGCCACGGCCGTGCGCGTGTATCACGTGAAGAGCGTACGGCATCCGCCGCCGATGCGATAGGAGTCCCGTCCTGGTGCTGGACCGAGAGCCAGGCGAGCGGAGCCGGCGGGCTGTGGCCTGGTCCGGTTCTTGTCGGTGTCGGCTGACGTCTGG
>CAVQJC010000019.1:0-51445 GCA_963712745.1 uncultured Chloroflexia bacterium
CCGGGGAGCGCCGCGCTCACGCCCTCAGCTCCGCGCCGAGCCCAGGCCAGCACGCGGAAGCCCCCCAGCTGGCGGGGGTCGAGCAGGCGGGCCACCGCGGCGCGGGCCTCCAGATACGCCTGCGGGTCGACGTCCGGCCGCCGGCCCAGCTCCGCCAGCAGCTCCCCCAGGCCGAGGCGGGCCAGGAAGGGCCCCTGCGTGGTGGAGCCGACGAGCTCGAGCCCGGCCATCCCAGCCGCGCGCTCGAGCGCGGTGACGTCGACATGCGCAGTCATGTCGGTATGGCCGAGCGCCGTAAAGGGATCGTCCGAGACCTCGTGGCCGCGGTAGGTCAGCAGGGAGCCTGCCATGCGCCGGGGCCCGTACAGCTCGGTCGCATCGTGGCCGTAGTCGATGACCAGCACGACGCCGTCCACGGCCAGTCCCCCCGCCACCTCCTCGAACCAGCCCCGCAGCGCCAGGCAGACCTCCGCCCGCTGGCCCTCCTGCAGCTCGACCCCTTCCTCGGCCAGGCGGGCGGCCAACGCCGGCGTCGACGGTTCAGCCACGATCTCGCGGAACCAGTGGTCGGCCCAGCCGACCCAGGCCTCCCGGAGCTTCCCTTGACGGATGAGCCGGTGGACCGGCAAGGCGTCGAGATACTCGTTGGCCAGTACGAAGTCAGCCCGCCCGCTGATGGGGTCGCTGCGCTCGGGCAGGTCGGCGCGGACCCAGTCGACATGGAAGCCGAGACCGTCGGTGGCGCTATCGCGGAGCGTGCCCCGACCGGCCCCGTACTCCAGCACCCGGAAGGGGGCGGAGTCCGAAACACGCCCGGCGGCTTCAAGCAGCCGGCCCAGGCAGCGTCCGAAGAACGGATGCAGCTCCGGGGCGGTGAGGAAATCGCCCGACCGCGTCGGCCGCGACTCGCTGACCGCGTAGTAGCCGAGACCCGGCTCGGTCAGTGCGCGCTCCATGAAGCGGGCGAACGTGATGCGCTGCCCTGGAGCCGCCAGGATCTCGTCGCGGATGGTCTCCACGAGTCGGGGCTCACTCCCGCTCCAGCGAGGGTCCGGGCGCGAGTGCACATGGTCCATGCGGCACGCCGCCCTAGGCGACGAAGCCCCCGTCGACCGTCAGCAGCGCGCCGGTGACCCAGCGGCTCTCGTCGGACATGAGGTAGACGACCGCGTGGGCGACATCGTCGACGCCACCGAGCCGACCCAGCGGCGTGGCCTCGGCGATGGCACGAGCGACTCCCTCCTGGGCCAGGACGTCGCGGTTGATGTCCGTCTCGATGGTGCCGGGCAGCACGGCGTTGACGGTGATGTCATGCGCAGCCAGCGCGACCGCAGCCGCCTTGGTGAACATGTTGGCAGCGCCCTTGGACGTGCAATAGGGGACCTGCAGCGGGTCGGTCGCCTTCTGACCACTGATGGAGGTGACATTGCAGATGTGGCCGGGCCGCCCGGCCTCGACCATGGCCCGTGCCACGCACTGGGTCATGAGGAACGGACCCTTGGCGTTGACCGCCATGATCGAGTCCCACTGCTCCTCGGTCACCTCCAGCAGGTCGATGAACGGCCCCACGCCGGCGTTGTTGACCAGCCCGTCCGGCACCCCGAACGAAGCGCTGACTTCCCGCACCATGCGCTGCACATCGTGCGCGACCGAGACGTCGCCGGCGATGGCCATGGCCGACCCGCCGGCGGCCTCGATGGCGGCCACGGTCTCCTGTAGCGCAGCGCTGACCGTCCGGCCGTGGACGGCGACCCTGGCACCCGCTTCCGCGCAGCGGATGGCGCAGGCCCGGCCGATCCCCCGGGAGCTGCCGGTCACGATGATGGACTTGTCCTCCAGACGCCTGCTCATCCGACCCTCCTTTGCCTTGCCCCCCACAGCCTCTCACGAGGTGGGCCCGAGTGGACCGCGAACCTGGAGCCCGGGCCTATCATCGGTGCAGCCGGGTCGGCCCGGGTCGTCAGACGCGCTTGAACCGGCTGACGCGCTCGGTCCGGCTGGGGCCGCGCGCGATGAGGGAAGCAGCACGAGGTGGTCGGTTCGAATGGGTAGGTACGGATTGGGCGAGGTCATCCCCACCCGCCTGGCCTACGGAGAGGCGCTGCGTGACTTGGGCGAGGTGAACGAGCGCGTGGTGGTGCTGGAGGCGGACATCGGCAAGTCCACCAGGAGTGCCATGTTCGGAGCTGCACACCCCGAGCGGTACTTCAACCTCGGCATCGCCGAGCAGAACGAGATGGCCGTGGCAGCCGGGCTCTCCAGTTGCGGCAAGATCCCCTTCGTTTCGACCTACGCCGTCTTCGCCAGCATGCGCGCGTGCGAGCAGGTGCGGACGTTCGTGGCCTATCCGCGGGCCAACGTCAAGATCTGCCCCAGCCACGGCGGGCTCACTCCCGGCAACGACGGACCGACCCACCAGGCGACCGAGGATCTCGGCATCATGCGCACCATCCCCAACATGACCGTGTGCATGCCGACCGATGCCACCATGGCCTACAAGGCCGTCTTCGCTGCCGCCGAGATGGACGGACCGCTCTACCTGCGCCTGACGCGCGACGGCGTGCCTGTCATCTATGACGACGATCTCGACTTCAGGTTCGGCCAGGCCATCGTGCTGCGGACCGGTGCCGACGCGACCATCATCGCCAACGGCGACCTGGTCACCCAGGCCCTCGGAGCCGCTGGCCGTCTGGCGGCACGGGGCGTGGCGGTCACGGTCATCGACATGCACACCATCAAGCCGCTCGATGAGGCCTGCGTCATCGAGCATTGCGCCGACACGCGTTTCGTGGTGACAGCCGAGGATCACCAGGTCAACGGCGGGCTGGGCAGCGCCGTGGCGGAGGTGCTGGGTGAGCACTGCCCCGTGCCCATGAAGCGGATCGGTCTACGGGACACCTTCGCCGAGTCGGGCCCATACCTCGAGCTGCTCAGGAAGTACGGCATGGATGCGGCCGCCATCGAGCAAGCCGTGCTCGCTGGCCTGGCCGACCACCCGTGAGCTTCACCGGGAAGATCGTCCTGGTGACGGGGGCAGGCCAGGGCATCGGAGCGGCCATCGCCCGAGAGTTCGCCGCGCGAGGCGCCCACGTCGCGGTCAACGACATCAACGCCGCCGCCGTGGAGCGAACGGTGGATGAGATCAGGTCCGCACGTTCACTCGCCGCCGGCTACGTGGCGGACGTCACCTCCGAGGAGGACGTGCGCGCCATGTACGAGCGCATCGTCGAGGCCAGCGGCCGGCTCGACGTGCTCGTGAACAACGCCGGCATCCTCAGCATCGCTGTCACCGAGGAGCTGGAGGTCGATGCCTGGGAGCGCACGCTGTCGGTCAACCTGAAAGGCGCATTCCTCTGCTGTCGCGCGGTGCTTCCCCAGATGAAGGCCCGGCGCTCCGGGAAGATCATCAACATCGCGTCCCTGGCTGGCCAGAGCGGTGGCATCATGCCCGGCCCGGACTACTCCGCATCCAAGGGTGGGCTACTGGCCCTGACCAAGAAGATCGCGCTCGAGGCTGCGCCGTACGGCGTCAACGTCAACGCCATCGCGCCGGGGACCACCATGACCTCCATGATCGAGGCTCTGCCGGAGGGGGCCAAGGCTGCCCTGGAGGCGAAGATACCGCTGGGCAGGCTGGGCACGCCGGAGGATGTCGCCTACGCGGCCGTCTTCCTCGCGGGCGACGAGTCGTCCTTCATCACCGGGGCCACCCTCGATGTCAACGGCGGGCTGCTGATGCGCTAGGGGCGTCGATGCTCCAGGGCTTCGAGCTCGGCCATCGCCTGGCGGAACTGCTGTTCGTCGGGAACGGTGCCGTGCCACTCGACCCGGTCCTCCATATAGGAGACGCCCTTGCCCTTGACGGTGTTGGCCACCACCACCGACGGCATGGCTTGCACCGAGCGGGCCTCGGCGAAGGCCGCCCGGATGGCCTCCACATCGTGCCCGTCGCACTCGATGACGTGCCAGTCGAACGAGGCGAGCTTGGCCTTGAGGTCACCCAGCGGCATGACCTCGTCGTTGTGGCCGTCCAGTTGCAGCCGGTTGTAGTCGACGATGGCACAGAGGTTGCCGAGCCGGTACTTGGCGGCGGACATCAGGGCCTCCCACACGAGGCCCTCCTGCATCTCGCCGCAGCCGAGCATCACGTAGGTCCGGAAGTTCCGGCTGTCCAGCCCAGCTGAGAGGGCCATGCCCACGCCCACCGAGAGCCCGGTGCCGAGCGATCCGGTGGTGTAGTCCACGCCCGGCGTCTTCCTCATGTCCGGGTGACCCTGCAGGATGCCGTCGATCTGCCGCAGCCTCCCCAGGTGCTCCATGCCGAAGTAGCCCTTCATCGCCAGCACGGCATAGAGCACCGGACAGGCGTGCCCCTTCGAGAGCAGGAAGCGATCTCGGTCGGCCCATCGCGGGTTCGACGGGTCGATCCGCATCTCGTCGTAATAGAGCACCGTGACCAGGTCCGCGGAGGACAACGAGCTGCCGGGGTGGCCGGACCTGGCCTGGAAGATCATGCGCAGGAGGTTCTTGCGCAGCTCGGTCGCGGTTCGCCGTAGTTCGGCATCCGGAGCACGCATCGCTCCAGCCATGGGATCTCGCTTCGTGATGCGGTCGAGGGCCGTCGCGCCCAACCATATCGACTTCGCCGCTGGGCGTGGTGGTCACACGCCCCCTCGGCTGCGGTCGCCGCTCGTGGCAGGCCCAGCTAGTGCAGGCGACGCTTGCGTTCCCGCTTCTGGGGCGCCTCGGTGGGTGGCAGGTCCATGAGGCTCGGTTGCAGGTCGGCGCCTACCGCCGCCCCGCTGCCCACCGGTTCGCCGGGGCCTCGCGGGTCGCGGCGGTCGGACGCTTCCGAGACGAACGACTCACCCTCTGAACCGGTGCACACGATGGTGCCACCGACCGGGTCGGCGTCGGCGGTGATGGTGCTGCCGGGCTTGAACTTGCCCTCCAGCAGCGCCCTCGCCAGCGGGTTCTCCAGCAGCCGCTGGACTGCCCGCTTCAGCGGACGCGCCCCGTAGTGCGGATCGTTGCCCTCGCGGCTGATGAGCGCCTTGGCGGCCGGCGTCAGCACCAGCTCCAGGTCGTGCTCCTCGAGGCGCGCGGTGAGGTCGGCCACGAGCAGGTCGACGATGGCCGAGAGGGCCTCGTCGTCGAGGCTGTGGAACATGATGACCTCGTCGATGCGATTGAGGAACTCCGGCCGGAAGGTGGCCCGCAGAGCCTCGGTCACCGAACGCTCAACGTCGGCCTCCGTCGTGCCCTCGGGCCGGTCGGCCGCGAGGACCTGTGAGCCCACGTTGCTGGTCATGATGAGCACGGTGTCCTTGAACGAGACCGCGTGGCCCTGGCCGTCGGTCAGGCGACCGTCGTCGAGCACCTGCAGCAGGACGTTGAACACGTCCGGGTGCGCCTTCTCGATCTCGTCGAGCAGGATGACCTGGTAGGGCCGCCGGCGGACGGCCTCGGTCAGCTGGCCGCCCTCCTCGTAGCCGACGTACCCGGGTGGCGCGCCGATGAGGCGGCTGACCGCGAACTTCTCCATGTACTCGCTCATGTCGATGCGGGTCATGGCCGACTCGTCATCGAAGAGGAACTGCGCCAGTGCCCGTGCGGTCTCCGTCTTGCCCACGCCGGTCGGACCCAGGAAGATGAACGAGCCGATGGGCCGCTTGGGATCCTTCAACCCGGCACGCGCGCGTCGGACCGCGTCGGACACGGCGCTGATAGCCTCGTCCTGGCCGACCACGCGCTCGTGCAGGCGCTCCTCCATGTGGATGAGCTTGGCCTGTTCGCCCTCCATCAGGCGCGTCACGGGGATGCCCGTCCAGGCGGCCACGATGCGCGCGATGTCGTCCGCCTCGACCTCCTCCTTGAGCAGGCGTCGGGCGCCCTCGTCGGCGGCCAGGGCTGCCTCCTCGTCGGCCAGGCGCCCCTGCAGCTCGGGGATCACCCCGTAGCGCAGCTCGGCCGCCCGTCCATAGTCGGCTTCGCGTTCAGCGGCCTCAGCCTCGTGCTCGGCGGCCTCCAGCTCCGTCTTGGTCGAGCGCAGGGCGCTGATGGCGCCCTTCTCCTGCTCCCATTGGCTCTTGAGAGCGGCCGCGCGCTCGGACAGGTCGGCCAGCTCGCGCTCGAGCGCCTCCAGCCTGGACCTGGAGGCGTCGTCGGTCTCCTTCTTCAGGGCCTCACGCTCGATCTCCAGCTGGATGCGACGACGCTCCAGCTCGTCGAGCTCGACGGGCATCGAATCCATCTCCATGCGCAGGCGGCTGGCGGCCTCGTCGACGAGGTCGATGGCCTTGTCCGGCAGGAAGCGCTCGCTGATGTAGCGGTTGGAGAGCACAGCCGCGGCCACCATGGCCGAGTCGGTGATGCGCACGCCGTGGTGCACCTCGTAGCGCTCGCGCAGCCCGCGCAGGATAGAGATCGTCTCCTCCACGTTGGGCTGGTCGACATAGACCGGCTGGAAGCGGCGCTCCAGGGCCGCGTCCTTCTCGACGTGCTTGCGATACTCGTCGAGCGTCGTCGCGCCGATGGTGTGGAGCTCGCCGCGGGCGAGCATCGGCTTGAGCAGGTTGGAGGCGTCCATGGCGCCTTCTGCGGCACCCGCGCCCACCACCGTGTGGAGCTCGTCGATGAAGAGCACCACCTGCCCGTCCGAGTCCTTGATCTCCTTGAGCACGGCCTTCAGCCGTTCCTCGAACTCGCCGCGGAACTTGGCCCCCGCGATGAGGGCACCGAGGTCGAGCCCGACCACGGACTTGCCGCGCAGGCCGTCGGGTACGTCGCCGCGCACGATGCGCTGGGCCAGGCCCTCGACGATGGCCGTCTTGCCCACGCCGGGCTCACCGATGAGCACGGGGTTGTTCTTGGTCCGGCGACTGAGCACCTGGATGACGCGGCGGATCTCCTCGTCGCGACCGACGACCGGGTCCAGCTTGCCCTCGCGCGCAGCTGCGGTCAGGTCGACGCCGTACTTCTCCAGCGATTGGTAGGTGCCCTCGGGATTGGGCGAGGTCACGCGCTGGCTGCCGCGCACGCCTTCGAGCGCACGCAGCAGCGCCTCTCGGCCCGCGCCGTTCGCCTCCAGCAGTGACTGGGCCTCGCCGCCGGCCTCCGCTGCGGCCAGCAGCAGGTGCTCCGTGGAGACGTACTCATCCCCGAGCCGTCGAGCCTCATCCTCGGCCCGGCCGAGGAGTTGCTGGACCCGTGGGTCCAGGCCCATCTGGCCACCCTCGATCTTGGCCCGGCGGCTGAGCGCAGCGCTGACCTCGACGGCCACCGCGGCGGGGTCGGCGCCGAGCTTGCGCAGGGTCATGACCGGCACGCCCTCGGGGTCACCGAGCAGCGCGGCCAGGAGGTGCTCGACGTCGAGCACGGGGGATTTGGAGGCCGAGGCCAGCTGCTGTGCCGCGAGGATGGCCTCCTGTGCTTTCTGGGTATAGCGGTCGAGCTTCATGACGGAGAAACGTCCTTGTCGTTCAGCGAGTTCGGGTTCCGGGCTCCTGCCGCGGATCTGATTGTTCGATGTGGTCGATGAAGGCCTGCGCCTTGGCCCGCCCCTCCTCGTCAAGGAACGTCGGCAGCACGACCTTGGTGCGCACGCGCAGGTCACCGTGGCCTTCTGCGCCGAAGCGCGGCAGGCCCTGACCGGTCAGCCGGAAGACGCGCCCGTTCTGGGTCCCGGGCGGGATGCTCAGCGCCAGCTTCTTGCCGGCCAGGGTGCTGATGTGAACGTCGGAGCCGAGCAGCGCTTCGCCCAGCGCCAGCGACAGGTCCATGGTCAGGTCGGCGCCGTCGCGCGTGAATACCGGGTGCTTGCTGACGCGCACGGTGATGAAGACGTTACCGCCGCCTTCGGCCTTGCCGGTGAGGCGGATCTTCTGGCCGTCGCGCACGCCCGGCGGGATCTTGACCTCGAGCGTCCTGCCGCCGACCTGGAGGTGTCGCTCCGTGCCGCGCATGACCTCCTCGAGACTGATGGTGGCGTCGGCCGTGGCGTCGGCCGGCCGCGGCGGCACCGGTCGGCGCCCTCGTGGTGAGCCGGTGCCGAAACCGGACGGGGCGTAGCCCGCGCCGCTGTCGCCACCGAGGCCACCGAAGAGCGGGTCGATGTCGATGTGCGCGCCGCCCAGGCCGCCTGGCGCGCCGGCGCCGCCCGCTCCTCGGCTCCCGCCGGCGAAGAAGGTGCGGAAGAAATCGCTGAAGCCGGAGAGGTCCTCGGCGTTGCCGCGGTACTCGAAGCGCATGCCGCCGGGGAAGCCCCCGGCACCACCGCCCGCGCCGGCGAAGCCGGTGAAGGGGTTGCCGCCGCCAGCCTGCTGGTAGGCCTGCCAGTTAGAGCCGAGCCGGTCGTAGGCCTTGCGCTTCTCGGTGTCAGAGAGGACCTCGTTGGCCTCGCTGATCTCCTTGAAGCGCTTCTCGGCCGCAGCGTCGTCCTTGTTGACGTCCGGATGGTTCTCGCGGGCAAGGCGACGGAAGGCCTTCTTGATGTCGGCCTGACTGGCGTCCTTGCCTACGCCGAGGGTGGCGTAGTAGTCGCGATACTCCATCCGTCTCCGTGGGGACTAGGCCACCGCGGGGGGCTGCTCCGGCGGGAACGCCGGCCGCTTGGCGGCGGGAGACTTGGTCGAAGCCTTGGGCTCCTTGGCCTTGGCCGTGGTCGGGCTCGGCTTCAAGGGCTTGGGCTTGCGGCGCAGGGCCGCGCCGAGCACCTGGTCCATGTTCTCGACGAGGATCAGCTTCATCTTCTGGCGGACCTCCTCGGGGATATCACGCAGGTCCTTCTCGTTCTTCTTGGGCAGGATCACCACCCGCGCTCCGGAGAGGTGCGCGGCCAGGATCTTCGACTTCAGTCCACCGATGGGCAGGACCCTTCCGCGCAGCGTGATCTCGCCGGTCATGGCCACGTCCTTGCGCACGGGGATACCCGTGAGGGAGCTGACCATGGCGGTGGCCATGGTCACGCCGGCGCTGGGCCCGTCCTTGGGGATGGCGCCCGCCGGCACGTGGATGTGCATCGTGTTCTTCTCGAAGAGCTCGCGCTTGATGCCCAGGCTGGCCGCGTTGGCACGCGTCCATGAGAGACCGGCGCGGGCCGATTCGCGCATCACGTCGCCGAGCTGGCCGGTGAGGATGAAGTCCTCCTTGCCCTCCATGCGCGTGACCTCGACCGAGACGACGTCACCGCCGACCTCGGTCACCACCAGGCCCGTGGCAGCACCGACCTGGTCCTCTGCCTCGAGCTCGCCGTACTCGAATCGGGGCGGGCCCAACAGCTGCTGCAGCTTGCGCTCGTTGACGGTGGTCTTGGACTTGCGTCCCTCGGCCACGGTGCGCGCGACCTTGCGCATGACGTTGGCGATCTCGCGCTCTAGGTTGCGCACGCCGGCCTCGTGCGTGTACGACTGCACGAGCATGGTCATGGCCTCGTCGGTGATGGCCACGTTGCCCGGCTTGAGGCCGTGATTCGTCATCTGCTTGGGCACCAGGAAACGACGGCCGATCTGGGCCTTCTCGCGCTGGGTGTAGCCCGGCAGCCCGATGATCTCCATGCGGTCGCGGAGCGCCATGGGGATGGGGTCGATGAGGTTGCCAGTGGCGATGAAGAGCACCTTCGAGAGGTCGAAGGGCACCTCCAGGTAGTTGTCGGCGAAGGAGTTGTTCTGCTCGGGGTCGAGGACCTCCAGCAGCGCCGACGATGGGTCACCACGGAAGTCCATGCCGATCTTGTCGATCTCGTCGAGCATGAAGACGGGATTGTTGGTGCCCGCCGTCTTGATGTGCTGGATGACGCGGCCGGGCAGGGCACCGATATAGGTGCGGCGGTGCCCGCGGATCTCGGCCTCGTCGTGGATGCCGCCAAGGCTCATGCGCACGAACTCACGGCCCATGGCCCGGGCCACCGACTTGCCCAGCGAGGTCTTGCCCACGCCGGGGGGTCCGACCAGGGCCAGGATGGGACTGCGGATGGTGTCTGCCAGCGAGCGCACCGAGAGGTACTCGAGGATGCGCTCCTTGATCTTCTCCAGCCCGTAATGGTCCTCGTCGAGGACGACCGCGGCCTGCCTGATGTCAAGGTTGTCCTCGCTCGAGTTGTCCCAGGGCAGGCTGGCCAGCCAGTCGACGTAGGTGCGGATGACGCCGACCTCGGGCGAGGCCGTCGGGATACGGCTCATGCGGTCGACTTCCTTGAGCGCCCGCTCCTTGACCTCCTCGGGCATGTTGGCCTCTTCGACCTTCTCCCGGAGCTCGTTGACCTCGGCTTGCTGTGGGTCGTCTTCGCCGAGCTCGCGCTGGATGGCCTTCAGCTGCTCGCGCAGGATGTACTCGCGCTGGGTCTTGTCCAGCTCCGACTTGACCTCCGACTGGATACGGCCCTTGAGTTCGAGGATCTCGACCTGGCGGGCCAGGAAGGTGGACACCAGCTTCAGGCGCTCCACCACGTCGAGCGTCTCGAGCAGCTCCTGGCGCTGCTCGGTGGTCATGTCCGGGGTATAGGCGACCATGTCGGCTAGCAGTCCCGGCTCGGTGATGTTGCGCGCGGCCACGGCCGCCTCCGGCGGGACCGGGGCACCGGACTGCACGTACTGCTCGATCTGGCCCTGCACGGTCTGGACCAGGGCTTCCACCTCGATATCCTCGGGCGCCTCGTCCTCCAGGACCTCCACGCGGGCGCTGATGTAGGCCGCAGCGTCCTCGAAACCGAGCAGGCGCAGGCGCTGCTGGCCCTGGACGATGGCCCGCACGGTGCCATCCTGGGCCTGCACGACCTGGGCGATCTTGGCCAGCGTGCCCACCTCGTAGAGCTCGTCAGGGGACTCGATGTCTTCGCGCTCGGCTTGGCGCTGGGTCACCAGCGCGATGAGCGATTCCTCGCTCACAGCCTGCTCGAGGGCCTTGACCGACTTCTCGCGACCCACCTGCAGCGGCACGATCATCTCGGGGAAGATGACCGTCTCACGCAGCGCCACGAGCGGCAGCACGCGAGGACCGCCGGGCAGCTTCCCGGTGCGCTCGGCGGCCTCTTCAGGCGTGCCGTTCTCTGGCTCTTCTGTCTGCTCTGTCGGCTTGGGGTCGCTGGCCATTCAGATCTCCTTGGCGGTCCGGTCGAGGTTCGACGGGGGCTTGGGTCGCGAAGCCCGGGGCACGGCGTCCGATGTCTCGTCCGCCGGCTCCCCGGGCCTCTCACCATCGGTGCGGCCGATGGTTTCGGGTTCGCTGTACAAGGTCTCGAGGATGCGCGCACCCAGACGCTCCTCGAGCTCGAAGAGGACGCGGACCCCGGCCAGGTTCACGCCCAGGTTCTGGGTGAGGTGCCGGATCCAGAGGATCCGGCGCAGGTCGTTCTCCGAGTAGAGCCGGATGTTGGTAGGGGTGCGGGCTGGACTGACCAGCCCCTCACCCTCGTAGATGCGCAACGTCCGGGGATGGACGCTTACCAGCTCCGCGGCGACACTGATGATGTAGACCGGCCGGCTGGCGTCGGGACCCGATGGGCGCCGACGCGCACCAGCCCTATCCCGCACGGGTTCAGGCCTGTCCGACCGCGTCCGTGTTCGACTCGTCCCGAGCTCCCTGGGACTCGGCTGCCACGGCGGCGCGCGCCTCGGTGACAGCCTTGACCGGGATCTGGCGGGGCTTGGCGGCCTCCGCGCGCGGGATGACGAGCCGCAGCATGCCATTCTCGAAGACGGCATCAGCCTTGTCGGTGTCGAGGCCGCTGGGGAGCGTCAGCGCGCGCCTGCCGCTGCTGCGGCGCAGCTCGCGGTAGATGCGCTCACCCTCCTGGGTCTCGCGCTCGGCTTGCTCCTTGACGCCGATGGTCAGCGTGTCCTGGTGGAGCGTGATCTCGACGTCCTCGGGATGGATGCCGGGAAGTGCCGCTTCGATGGTGATGGCGTCCTCGCTCGAGGTGATGTCGAGCGGCAGCCGCGCCTCGACCGAGCCACCCCAGGCCAGCGGCCGGAAGGTGGAGTCGTCGAAGAGGCGGTCGACGGCACTGCGGAAACTCATCAGCTCAGAGGCTGGGGTCCTGCGGATAACGGCCATGTCTAGGTTCCTCCGTGTCTTGGTTGCGTGCTTCTCTTTCGGGGTTGGGCACTGGACGGTTCGCGAACTTCGCCCTGTACACGGAGGATACTAGAACCTTGACAAGGTCATTGTCAAGTCTTATGTCTGCGAGTATGTCAACTATGTTGCCATCGGCGGGCCATGAAGGCTATCAACCGAGGTAGCCGGGTCCGTGAGTGTGGCACGGATGGCGTACGAGCACAAACGTGCCTATCGTGGCTCGCCCCGCCGGGCCCCTGGGCTCAGGGCCGAGGCGGCCCGACCGGGTCCCAGGGCTCAGGCGTCCAGTACGTGGAAGGATGGCGGCGACCCCGCCCCTGCGCTCACGTGCCGCCGGACGGCGCGATCAGGCCTGAGCGATCTCCGGGACCGAGCCGATGAGTTGCATGCGCAGGTCGTTCTCACACTCGGTGCGCGAGATGGCGATGACCTTGTCGCCCTCCCGGAAGATCGTCTCCGGGCGGATCGACTGTGCCCGGTCGTCGCGGATGACCACGAAGAGCGTGCAGCCCTCCGGCAGGTCGATGTCAGCTGGCCGGCGGCCAAGGGCAGGCGAGTCCTCGGCGATCTGGGCCTCGAGCAGCTCCAGTTCGCCGCCCTCGAGGTTGGCCAGGTGCAGCAGCTCGTGGACCGGGATGTCCTGCTCGATGGCGGCCAGGACCATGCGCGTGGGGCTGATGATCTCGTCCACGCCGAGGTTTCGGAAGAGGACCTCGTTGCGCGGGTTGTTGACGCGCGCGATCGTGCGCGGCACGTCGAAGTGATGCTTGGCCATCTGGCAGACGACGAGGTTGTCGGCATCGTCGCCGGTCACCGCGGCCACGATGGTGGCTCGGTTGGCTCCGGCCTCGGACAGGTGCGTGCCCTCGCAGCCGTCGCGGTTCACGACGACCGCGCCGAGCTCATCACGTATCCGCTCGGCCGAGCCGGGGTCCTTCTCCATGAGTACGATCTCATGCCCTGCCGCCAGGAGCTCCTTGGTCAGGTAGAAGCCGATGCGGCCTCCGCCCACGACGATCACGAACACCTCAGCGACCTCCACTCGTGTCGGTGGGAACGGCCGGCACGGCCGCGATCGGCCCTCCGTCAGGCGCACTGGTCCCAGCCGCCGGGACCGCCTCCACAGCCGGCCGCGGGGTCGGTGGCGGTGCCACCGCCACGGTGACGTCGGCCGCGCCCGGGATGGCCGGCTTGCCCATGTAGCGGCCGATGCTGTCGATCATCATCTCGGTCCGGTTGACGGTGTCGATGCCGAGGCTGGAGTAGGCCTTCGAGCGCATCGGGTCGTTGATCTTGCACAGCACATGCGGGATGCCGAACGCCTGCTTGGCCAGCTGGGCCGCGAGGATGTTGCGGTTGTCGCCGTTGGTCATGGCGAAGAACCACTCGCATTCGCCCGCACCGGCACGCTCGAGCACGCTGCTGTCGGTGCCGTCACCACGGAGCGCCTGGCCCGAGAAGCCCGGGGCCAGTCGGCGGAACGACTCGGTCCGGGTGTCGAGGATGACCACCTCGTGGCCTTCCTCGGCGAGTTGGCTGGCGATGCCGGCGCCGACGCGCCCGCTCCCGACGATGATCACGCGCATCGGTCAGATCCTCTTCATGGCTTCATCGCGCGCTTCGCTGCTGGAGACCGGTTCACGGACCACGAAGACACGGCAGGGTGCGTTCTTGAACACATAGGGGATGGTGCGGCCCAGGGCGAAGTCGCCGCCGAAACGGACGTGATAGGGGAGGCCCATGACGATGGCGTCGGCCTCGAGTGCGACGGCTTCGTCGACCAGCGCCGCGCCGACGTCACGTGCCTGCAGCAGCTGCGTGGAAAGTGGCACCTTCACCTTCTCGGCCATGACCTCGGCCAGATCGAGTGTGCGCGATGCCTCCTCACGCTGGTCAACGAGATCGTCCTCGAGGTCGTGACTCCAGTCGACCTGGACTACGTAGACCGCCACCAACTCGCTCTCGTCGGCGCGCGCAAGCTTGCAGCCGCACTCGATGACGAGCTCGTCTGTGGGGCTACCGTTGAGGCTGAGGACGGCACGGTGGACCGGCTCACCGAGCGATCTCCTTGGGCACGGCCGAAGCCTACCACCGCCTCGCGCTGCGGGGCGACCGCGCGTTTCGCCGGCCCCGGCCGGTCAGCCCGTCCCGACTCCTGCCTCAGCGGCGCCACCCGAATCGTCGTTTGGGCGCATCGGTCGCGACGCCCTCTGCCACGTGCTCGTCGGCCGTGTCGACCTCGTCAGCGTTGTCGTTGCCGTTCTGTCCTGCGCGGAGGCCGCCGTAGGGGACCTCGACCACGACCGTGTTGTAGCGACCGACCAGGGCGTGTCGGATGCGGTCGGTCTTCTGGTTGTGCAGGATCCGATCCCACCAGTGCCGCGGCACGTATTCCGCCAGGACCACCACGGTGATGGTGTTCTCCGGCGTGGGAGCCATCACGTCGAGATAGTGCAGGAAGGGCAGGACCAGCGAACGGTAGGGAGTCTCGATGATGACCAGGGGCACGTCCGGCAGCATGTGCTCCCAGTCCTTGCGCAGCTTGGCCGCAGCCTCGGCGTCGATGGTGATGTGGACCGCGGTCACGTCATCGGACAGGGCGCGGCCGAACTGCACCGAGCGGATGACTGCGCGTGACAGCGTCGGCACCGGGATGATCACGCGAGACTGCTTGGTCGACTTGCCATAGACACGCGAGGTGTCGACCTCCAGTTCCTTTTCGGCCGTGTCGTACTCGTGGTGGATGAACCACATCACCGCCACCAGGACGGGGATGAGTCCGAGCACGATGAGCGACGTGGGTGCCTTGACGACCGCCACGTCGATGGCCACCAGGCCGGTGACCACGGCGCCGATGGCGTTGACGCTGAGGCGGCGCCTGAAACCTGGCGGACGCTCGCGCAGCCAGTGCCGGATCATGCCCGTCTGGCTGATGGTGAAGTCGATGAACACGCCCACCGCGTAGAGCGGGATGAGTGCGTGCGTATCGCCGCCGAAGATCACGATGAGGATGATGGCCAGCACGCCCAGCACGACGATGCCCGCGGTGAAGGCGAGTCGATCGCCGCGATAGGCGAAGCGGCGTGGCCAGAAGTTGTCCGCGGCCAGCACCGCCGCCAGGCGTGGGAAGGCCGAGAACGAGGTATTCGCGGCCAGCATCAGGATGATCGCGGCGAACGTGAGGAACAGGTAGAAGCCGATGGAATCGAGACCGAACACGCTGCCCGCGACCATGGACAGGACGGTGGGCCCGCCATCTTCACTGGGCACGATGGCAAAGCCGTTGGCCAGGAAGGTGATGCCGATGAACAGCGTCGCCAGCAGGACGGCCATGACGGCCAGGGTCGTGGCGGCGTTCTTGGACTCCGGCGGATTGAAGGCGGGCACGCCGGTGGCGATGGCCTCGGTTCCGGTAAGCGCCACGGCTCCGGACGCGAAGGCGCGCATGGCCAGCAGGACGAGGGCCACACTGGCCATGTCTACGGACGAGTCGGCCAGGGCATCGTAGCTGGCACCCTCCCCGAGCACGATGATCTTCCAGGCCCCCAAGACGATCATGAGCAGCGCTGAGCCCACGAAGAGGTAGGTCGGGATGGCGAAGATGTTGCCCGCCTCGCGCACGCCGCGCAGGTTGGCCAGGGTGATGACCGCCACCACGGAGACGGCGATGGCCACCTGCCACGGACCGAGGGCGGGGAGGGCGGCCACGATCTGTTCCGAGGCCGATGAGATCGACACGGCTACGGTCAGGACGTAGTCGATGAGCAAGGCGCCTGCAGCGATGAGCGAGGCCATCCGGCCCAGGTTGGCCTTGGAGACCGAGTAGGAGCCACCACCGTTGGGGTAGGCCACCACCACCTGTCGATAGCTGATGGCAACGATGCCCAGGAGCAGGGCGATGGTGATGGAGATGGGCAGGGCCAGGTTCAGGACGGCCACACCCACGCCGGCCAGCAGCAGGGCGCGCAGGATCTCCTCAGTGGCGTAGGCGCTGGAGCTGATGGCGTCGGAGCTGAAGATGGCCAGGGCCTTCTTCTTGGAGAGGCGCTCTCCGATCTCCTCGGCCGAGGCCAACGGCCGGCCGAACAGGAGTCTTCGGCTGGAAGCCACCAGGCGGCGGCTCGCGGCCTTCTCCTCGTGTGCCTTGGGGCGAGCCTCGAGAGCGCCGGACGGCGTGTACCGGAAGTACTCGCTGCGAGGGCGGTCCACGCGCACGCGACGATTGCCCGGCTTCTGGCCTGCTAGGCCGCGGGGCGTAGGCGTCTGCGATGTCTTCTCGAGGGGGGATGGCGGGCGCTTGTCGCCCTCGTCACTCGTCATGGGCATGGGCGAGTCGCCAGGGCGCCTCGCGGGACGCGTATCCGGGCTGGGTCGCCGGACACGCTGTCATCTGGTTCCTATGTGGAGCCGCCGGTGCGCTCGAGACCGATGGGTCGAATGCGCCTGACCTTGGCTTTTCGGTTGGCAGTATGCGCGCTCTCGGGCAAGCCGGCAGCGTGTGTCGGCCCGGCCACGCAGACCGGACGGCGGGGTCGAAGCGCCTGCCCGGGCTATCGGTCGCGAGTGCCGCGATCCGCATCAGCCCTCGCATCCAGCTCGACCTCGGCCGTGGTGTCCCGATCGGTTCTGCCGTCCCGGGCAGACCCGCCGTCGGCCTCGCCTCCGTCCTGGCCGCTCGCGCCCTCGAGTGGTTCATCTGGCCGGCGGCTCGGCCACAGCCCACGGAAGCTGATGCCTGCCTGGCGGTGCTCGCGGCCGTAGGGCACGTCGGCCACGACCGTCTCCGGCCGGCCTACCAGGGCACTCTTCAGCTTGGCCGCCGTCTGGTTGTAGAGGATGCGGTCCCAGAAGTGCCGGGGCACGTACTCCGGCAGGACGACGATGGTGATGACGTCTTTCTCCGAGAGGGCCATCACGTCGAGGTAGTGCAGGAAGGGCACGACGAGCGAGCGGTAGGGCGTTTCGACGATGACCAGGGGCACGCCGGGCAGCGCCCGCTCCCACGCCGAGCGCACCGTCTGGCCCTCCTCCAGGTCGGGAGTGATGAGCACGGCCGTCACGTCGTCGGACATCGAGCGGCCGAACTGGACCGACTGCACCGAAGCCCGCGACAGGTTCATGATCGGGATTAGCACGCGGTTCCGCTTGCGCGGCGCATCGAACACCTGGTCAGGCTTGAGTCCGAGGTCCACGCCCACGGCGTCGTACTCCCGCCGGATGAACCACATCACTGCCACCTGGACGGGCAGCACCACGATGACCAGCAGCGACTCGGGTGCCTTGGAGACGGTGACCGAGACCAGGATGATGCCGGTGATGACCGCCCCGACGGCGTTGATGGTGAGGCGGAACTGCCAGCCGGACGTCTTGTTCCTCAACCAGTGCAGGACCATGCCCGACTGGCTGATGGTGAAGTCGCTGAAGATGGCCACGGCGTACAGCGGGATGAGGGCTGTGGTGTTGCCACTGAAGGCGACGATGAGGATCGAGGCCAGCACACCCAGCACGACGATGCCCAGGGTGTAGGCCAGGCGCTCGCCGCGAAAGGAGAACGCCCGCGGAAAGAAGCGGTCGCCGGCCAGCACCGCCGCCAGCACCGGGAAGGCCGCGAAGGAGGTATTCGCCGCCAGGATAAGGATGAGCGTGGTGAAGGTGAGGAAGAGGAAGAAGCCGACCGAGCCGTCGCCGAAGACCGCCTCAGCCGACTGGGCGATGATGGTGACCTCGTCGTTGGGGACGAGGCCGTAGCCGTTGGATAGGAAGGTGATGCCCACGAAGAGCGTGCCCAGGATGATCGACATGACCGCGAGGGTGGTGGCCGCGTTGCGCGCCTCGGGCGGCTTGAACGCGGGCACGCCGGTGGCGATGGCCTCGGTGCCGGTCAGGCCCACGGCGCCGGCCGAGAACGCGCGCACGGCCAGCAGCACCAGCGCGAGGCTGCTCATGTCGACCGTCGCCTCCGCCAGCGAGGGATAGGACGCCTCGACGCCCACCACGATGATCTGGTAGCCGCCCAGGCCGATCATCAGCAGGGCCATGCCCAGGAACAGGTAGGTCGGGATGGCGAAGATGTTGCCGGCCTCGCGCAGGCCGCGCAGGTTGCCGATGGTGATGAGCAGCACGGCCCCCACGGCGATGACTTCCTTCCACGGCGCCAGTTGAGGGATGGCCGAAGCGATCTGGTCCGAGGCTGACGAGACCGACACGGCCACCGTCAGCACGTAGCCGATGAGCAGCGCAGAGGCCGCCACCAGCGAGGGCATGCGGCCGAACGTGGCCTTCGACACCGAGTACGACCCGCCGCCGGTGGGGTAGGCCAGGACGATCATGCGATACGAGAGCGCCACGACGCCCAGCAGCAGGGCCAGGCCGATGGACACCGGCAGCGAGAGACCGAGGTAGCCGTAGCCGACACCGGCACTGGCACCCGCCACCACCAGCGCGCGCAGGATCTCCTCGGTCGCGTAGGCGCTCGAGCTGATGGCGTCCGAGCTGAAGATCGCCAGCGCCTTCCTCTTGGGCAGGCGTTCCTCGCCCTCCTCCTCGGACGCCAGCGGTCGCCCGAAGAGCACGCGCCGGGCGACGGCGAAGCCTCGTCCCAGGGGTCGCTTCTCCTCGTGGGCCTTGGGGCGCGCCACGAGCGTGTCCTTGGCCGCGTAGCGGAAGTACTCCGCCTGCGGCCGTTCTACGCGGACGCGGCGGTCACCCAGCTTCCGACCGCGCAGGTGCGCCGGAGCCCCGGGGTCCTTCTCGTGCGAGCCGTCCTCCCGTTCGGGCGGCTGTCGCTCACCCCTGGGGCTGCCCTGCGGCTCGTCGCTCACGGGCGACTAGACCCCCAGCTCCAGGCGGTCGGCCAGGCGCTTGGGCAGGGTCGTGGAGCGGATGTCCGCCTGGGTCCGTTCGATGTCGTAGGCGAAGCGGAGCCACTCCACCTCGCCGGAGTCGGTGTCGATGACCATGGCGCAGGCCCGTGGGTCGCCATCACGTGGCTGGCCCACCGAGCCCGGGTTCAGGATGCAGCGCCGGTCGTCGAGTGTGAGCGAGCTGCCGTCCTCGGCCAGCAGCGCCTCTACCTGGCCCTGGTCATCGCGGAACGTGAGCTGGTGATGGGTGTGGCCCACCAGGCAGTAGGGCGTCTCGAAGGCAGCCAGGTTGATGCGGGCGGCCGGGATGGAGAAGAGGTACTCCCAGAGCGGGTCGCGCGGGCTGCCGTGTACGAGCGTGAAGTCGCCCTCGACGCGCATGTCCGGCTGGTCGGCGAGCCACTCGAGGTTCGCCGGCTTCATGGTCTCAGCCGTCCACTTCACGGCCGCCCGGGCGAGGTCGTTGAAGGTGCCTGTGGGGATACGCCCGAGTGTGGCGGCATCGTGGTTGCCCTGGACAGCCACCGCATCCTCGTCGCGCAATCGCTCCACCACCTGATCGGGATGCGGGCCGTAGCCGACGATGTCGCCGGTGATCCAAAGCTGGTCGCGCGTGCCCACTGCCTCGAGGGCGGCCTCGAGGGCAGGGCTGTTCGAGTGGATGTCCGAGAGGACCGCGACGCGCATCGGCGCGAGGGTAACAGGGCGAGCGTGCCCGGTCAGCGCCGGCGGCGCTTGCGCACACCGGCCGGGCGCGGGTAGGCGATGGGCGTGGGCCGCTCCTTGGCCACCACTACCAGTCGGTGACCGGGCAGCCCTGGCGTCTCCACGTCGATGACCTCGGGCCGGCCGCCGCCGACGGCCCGGATGATCGAGCCTGCGTCGCGCAACTCCCCCAGGAGGCCACCACCCTCTTCCTCGCGCTTCCAGGCCACGAGCGCGCCACCCGCGCGGGTCAGCGGAAGGCCCAGCTCCACGACCTCGGCCAGGGATCCCACGGCCCGGGCGACGACCACGTGCCAGGCCTGGCGCTGTTCGGGCTCCTCGGCGACGTCCTCCGCGCGTTCGGCGATGGCCTCGATGACCGGGGTGGGTCGGACCTCGTCCTCGGCCAGCACCTCGGCGACGGCTGCGCCGGCCACGGCCAGGAAACGGGCCTTCTTGCCGACCGAGTCGAGCAGGCCCACGCGTGCGAATGGCAACGCGGCCGCCAGCGGCAGGCCCGGATAGCCGCCCCCGCTACCGATGTCGAGCAGCGTCGCTCCTGGCCTGGCCATGCCCTCGACAACGGCCACTGCTGAGAGCGAATCACAGACGTGGCGTCGGGCCATGGCGTCGGGCTCGCGGATGGCCGTGAGGTTGATGGCCGCGTTCCAGTCACGCAGCAGACGAGCGTGTCCCTCGTAGGCGCGCCGGGCTGGGGGCGAGGCCGCAGCCGAGCCGGACAGGCCCAGTTCGACGATCCCCGCCTCGAGTGCCTCATCGAAGGCCGCACCCATGGGCTCGAGTGCCCACGGATCGGTCGGTAGCTCCCGGCGAGCAGGGCGCTCGGGGTCGGTCATCAGCTTGCGCCCCCTCGCTCCGGCCAAACGCTGACGCACGATGCGCCAGACATGGAAGTGCGCCGGAAGCGACCCTCCTCATGGCCGGCTCGCGGTCGTCGTCGCGAACTCGTAACCCGGGCCAAAGCCGCTCCCGGCGCTGGAACGTTCCTCGCACCCGGCGACGTTTCTGTCTTCCGACACCCGGACGGTCGTCGCGCATGGATCTCTCCATGCATCGCCACGGGTGGCGTTACCGTACTCCGCCACTGCACGACACCACGTAGGGCACCGCGTGGTGCAGGAAGGGCAGTGTCCGCAGCGCCACGCGCGGCGTCAAGGAGGTTATCCACCAAACGTGGTGCGCTCGGGCACCGTTGTGGACAAATTGGATCGGATGGTGGATAAGCCCGATCGCTGGTGGGCATCGGGCGGCACCGGCGCCTGCGCTGCAGGCGAGCCACCGGTCCGCGTCAGGGTTCCGGGCTGGCGCGGTTCGGGCGGGTCGGGCGACCCATGCCCCTGCGCACGACTTCCATCACCTCGCTCGTGAGTGCGTCGGCATCGCCACTCTTGACGACCGAGTTGACGCAGCCGTGGACGTGATCCTCCATCAGCAGCATCGAGACCGAATCGATAGCGGCCCGCAGGGCCGCGGTCTGCTGCAGCACGTCGACGCAATCCTCGTCCCGCTCGATCATGCGGGCGACACCGCGAACCTGTCCCTCCATGCGCGCCAGGCGACGCAGGACCTGCTCGCGGGAGCCGCCGTACGGGCGCGGCGCCGCGACCGCGATCCGACGTCGCTTGCTGCTGGAGCCTCCGCCCACGTTGCCTCCTGTGGTTCCCCGTGATACTGGGTGGGAGTATAGCCCTATGGCGCGGCCGGCCTTTCTGCCAGTAGCTCGAGGACGCCCCAGGTCGCGAAGGCCATGGCCACGATGGCCAGCCACAGCCCGGGTGCGTCGAGCGGGGTCAGGCTGTACTCGGCCTCGCCGCCGAGCAGGTCGATGACGGCCAGGGCAAGACCCACGACCCCGGCTGTCACGAGCAGCACGTAGACGATCGGCCGGTCAAGGACGAACTCACCGGTCCGGGTGGTGTAGGGCGAGACGATGAGCGCGAGCATGACCAGCGCGGCCATGAACATGATCCAGCCGGTGCCGGCGAAGCCCCACGCGGTCTCAACCTCCAGCACGATGCCCCCGGCCTTCTGCCAGCTCAGCGGCATCGAGATGACCGCGAGCACGGCGCCGATGGCGATGAGCGTACGGCCTCGCCCCAGACCTCGCCTCACTCGCCCTCGTACACCTCCGGCCGCAGCACGCCGATGTAGGGCAGGTTGCGGTAGATCTCGTCGTAGTCGAGCCCGTAGCCGATGACGAAGCGGTCGGGAATCTCGAAGCCGCGGTACTGCAGGTCGATCTCCACCAGGCGCCGGGCCGGCTTGTCCAGCAGGGCGCAGATGCCGAGGCTGGCCGGATGCTTGCCGCCCAGGTACTGGGTCAGGTAGTTGAGCGTGAGACCGGTGTCGATGATGTCCTCGACGATGAGCACATGCTCGCCCTCGATGGACGAAGAGAGGTCCTTGAGGATGCGTACCCGACCCGACGTCTCGGTGCCGCTGCCGTAGGAGGAGACCTCCATGAGGTCGATGCGCACGGGGATGGTCATGGCCCGCATGAGGTCGGCCATGAAGGGGAGGGCGCCTTTGAGCACGCTCACGAGGGTGACCTGCGTGCCGGCGTAGTCCGACGAGATCATCGCGCCCAGCTCGGCCACCTTGGCCTGCAGCGTGCGCTCGTCGATGAGGATCTCGGCGACGTCCTTTTCCAGTGCTGATGCGGGCATGCGCTCGCTTCTCCTCTTGTCGATCGCTGACGAAGATCGTCAGTCGCGGGCTTGCTCGGACTGTTGCGCTCCCGCGTGTGTGCCGGCCGCGACCTTCTTGGGCGGCGGCTGGCCCTCGATGCCGATGAGCGAGGCCGCCGCATCGAGGCGGCCGTACTTGAGCATGAGGGCCTTGAAATCACGCGCGTAGAACAGCTTGATGCGGATCATGGGATAGAGCTCACGCAGGTGGCGAAGCTTTCGGTTCTTCTTGCGCACCAGGCTCTGCTTGAGTGTGGTCAGCTCCACGTAGAGGTCGAGGTCGGGCAGGTAGAAGTCCGGTGCGAACGACTCGACGACCATGCCCTCGACGTTCCAGCGGATCGGAAACGTGTGCGGTTCGTACTGCCAGTCGACCTTGTAGTAGTCGAGGATGCGGGCCAGCTCCGCTTCACTGGCATGGGCGAAACGGGGCGGCTCGCTCAACGCGCCTTCCCGTCGAAGCGAGCGATGAGCTGGTGGACGTCGCCGTCGAAATCGTCGAGCAGGTGGTGTGCGTCGAGCACGTCGTCGGCGGTGACGGGTGGACCATCGGGCACGGCGTCGGCATCGGCCAGGCGAGCATCGTCGGCTCGCACGAGCTCCCCGCCCTCGAGCGTGGCCGTCTCGCCGTCGACCTGGATGGTCACGATGGCCACGGCCTGCGAGCCGCAATGATCACACGACAGGTCGACGAAGAACAGCTCCTCGCGCTGCGCGATGAGGCGGATATGGCCCTGGCCGTAGGCCTGCCCACATGCCGCGCAGGCAAAGGACGCCAGTTCGCTCGTCAACCAGCTCTCAGCGTCCATGCCCAGAGTGTACGGCGAGTGTCATGCGAGCACGTTGCGGCACCGTTGCGGCGGAGGGCACGAATCGCAGACGCAACTTCCCAAGGGCTGCAACTTCCCAAGGGCTTGCGTCGCGTGGTAAAACGGGGCGAACCCAAAGCAACGGGGCGAACCCAAAGCACTTGAGGGAGGACATCTGTCTATGGGCTCCAGGAGCAGGCGAGCATTCGCCGTCACCTCGTCAGCCGTGTTGGCCTTGGCCTTCGCAGCCCCCGCCGCCGGCCAGGATGCTGAACCCGACTATCTGCAGCGGATCCTGGACAAGGGCATCATCGTCATGTCGACCGACCCACTGTATCCACCGCAGTCGTTCCTGGACGATGCCGGTGAGATCGTGGGCTTCGACTTGGACGTCGGCCAGGCCATCGCGGACAAGCTGGGCGTCCAGTTCGTGCCCACACCCACACCCTGGGACATCGTGGCCTCGGGCCGCTGGGCCGACCGCATGGACTTCAGCGTCGGTTCGATGACCATCACCCCGGAACGCGCGGAGTCCATTGACTTCACCAGGCCCTATCGCTTCGACGCAGCCGGTGTTGCCGTCCGTGACGGCGTCGAGGCCGCGAGCATCGAAGACCTCGCTGGCATGAACGTCTGCGTGGGCTCG
Source organism: uncultured Chloroflexia bacterium (assembly GCA_963712745.1). GTDB lineage: Bacteria > Chloroflexota > Limnocylindria > Limnocylindrales > CSP1-4 > JAFMJV01. The sequence goes on from CAVQJC010000019.1 coordinate 23,804, forward strand.
GCCACGACGTACTTCCAGTGGCTGAACGGAACGCTCGAACTTGACCAGAGCATCGGCGCGTTCCAGGTCGAGCCGCCGTCGCCCGTGAACGTCGTCAGCCGCGAGACCGATCGCATCTGTGCTGACGAGTGGGCCTCAGGCCGATCCGACACGGACGCCTGGGTCACCTCGCAGGAGACCATCTCGCAGGCCGTCGAAGAGGGCCTGCCGGTCGTGCCCATCGGCGACGCGGTCTTCGGGGAGCCGCTGGCGGTCGCCTTCGACAACTCGGTCGAGGATAACGACTCGCTGGTCGCACGCGTGGACGAGATCGTCGGCGAGCTGCGCGACGAGGGCGTCCTCACTGAGCTTTCCGAGAAGTGGTACGGCGTGGACCTGACCTCGCCGCCGACCCAATGAGGTCGCTGACACATCAGTAGCCAACGACGGAGGGGGCGCGACGGGCGCCCCCTCTCGCCATTTCTGGGGGAGTCATGACCGTGACAACTCCGAGCCGGGGAGAAGGCATCGACAGGCGCGATCCCGATCCGATCGTTGCACAGATCATCGAGGCTGACCGTCGCAGGCGACTCCGTTCTCGCATCATCTTTGCCGCCACCTGGGCGGCGATCATCGGCGGCATAGTCGCTCTCCTCGCCCTGGGGGGCGCCATCAACCTCGAGTTCCTCAACGAGGGGCCGCCCTGGTGGCGCTTCATCCTGGGCGAAGTCTCGATCTCGACCGACGGCTTCTTCGGCATCGCCATCGGCCCATTCAAGTTCGTCATCAGCGGCGCCTTCGCGACCATCCTCATCTCGGTGGTCGCGATCACGTTCGCCATCGTCTTCGCCCTGCTCGGCAGCGTCGGCCGCCTCTCGAAGAACCCGGTCATCTACGCGGTCGCCACGCTCTATGTCTCACTAGTGCGGGGCACGCCGCTGCTGGTGCAGATCCTCTTCATCTGGCTGGCGCTACCCCAGATCTGGCAGGGCTTCGGGACCGTCGACGCACTGATCATGGGCACCTTCGCGGTGGCCTTCAACTACGGGGCCTACATGACCGAGATCTTCCGCGCCGGCATCCAGGCCGTGCCCAACGGGCAGCGGGAGGCGGCCGCCGCGCTGGGTATGGGCGAGCGCCGGATCTTCGTCCGCATCGTGCTGCCGCAGGCCTTCCGCATCGTCATCCCGGCCATCGGCAACGAGTTCATCGCCATGATCAAGGACACCTCCCTGCTCGCGGTCATCGGCGTCCAGGAGCTCCTCTGGAAGGCGCGTACCGTGGGCTCCCAGAACTTCAAGATGCTCGAGACGCTCATCCTGGCAGCGCTCGTGTACTGGGTCCTGACCATCATCTTCTCGTACTTCCAGGAGCGACTGGAGAAGCGCATGGCGCGAGGTGACCGATGAGCGTTCCACTGGGAGCGGTGGTCCTCGAGGCCACGGATATCGAGAAGTACTTCGCGAAGAATCACGTACTCCATGGTGTGAGCCTGTCGGTGCGCAGGCATGAGACGGTCATGCTCATCGGGCGCTCCGGCTCGGGCAAGACCACCTTCCTGCGCTGCCTCAATTTCCTGGAGGAGCCCACGGTCGGCTCGGTGACCATGGGTGACCTTCGGGTCGAGGCCGACCCATTGCAGAAGGCCGGCCGCGCGCGCAAGGGCGACATCCGCCAGCTGCGGCAGCAGACCGGCATGGTCTTCCAGGACTTCAACCTCTTCCCGCATATGAGCGTGCTCGAGAACCTCATCGAGGCACCCATCCACGTCAAGGGTGTCAGCAAGGACGAGGCGGTGGCGACTGCAGAGAAGTTCCTCGAGAAGGTGCAGCTCCTCGACAAGCGTGATGAGTATCCCGCGCGCATGTCCGGTGGCCAGAAGCAACGCGCCGCCATCGCTCGCGCGCTGTGCATGGAGCCGGAGGTCCTGTTGTTCGACGAGCCTACAAGCGCTCTCGACCCAGAGCTCATCGGCGAGGTCATCGTGGTCATGGAGCAGCTGGCCCACGAAGGCTCGACGATGATCGTGGTCAGCCACGAGATGGCCTTCGCACGTGAGGCGGCCGACCGTGTCATCTACCTCGAGGGTGGCCTCATCGTCGAGGAGGGCCCGCCCGAGCAAGTGCTGGATGACCCCCAGGAGGAGGCCACCAAGCAGTTCCTGCGGCGATTCCTGACCGAGGGCGCCAAGGCGCCGCCCGCGGCTGAGGCCCAGGCCGCACCCGTCGGCGAGGAACCTCTCGGCAGCAGCCTGCACGGCCACGGGGGCGGCGGCTAGCGAGACGCACCTGTGCCGGCAGGGGCCTCGTGCACGACGTGCACGAATCGGACGCGCCTGGCCTCGGGGCAACCAGCGGCTTGTCATCTCCCGAACACGGGCGTCGACGGCGTGCAGCACATGGTCGAGGTCGACTCGATGGCCGTGCCGACGGTATGACTGGTGCGCCACTCGCAAGGTCGGAGGCAGCCGGCGTCGCCTCCACTCCTCGCTGATCATCCCTGCGCCGCCGTCGACCTAGCCGGGGATCCGCAGACCTCCACGTCGGGTCGCACGCCGCGCACGTCGGGTCGCACGCCGCGATCCGTCGGGCCGCACGCCGCGATCCGTCGGGCCGCACGCCGCGATACGTCGGATCGCACGCCGCGATACGTCGGACCGCACGCCGCGGTCGCTTGCATCACACGCACGAGTCCGCCGCTCCTGAGCCACGACGAGTCGGTTCCTTGCGGTTGATGCACGTTGTCGTCGGTCATGTGCATGGGATGGTCGAAAGCGGTAGCCCCGCGGCCATGCACGTCGCGCTCGTGCGTCACCTGCAACACCTGCCACGGGTGCGACTGGGTCTCACGTGGGACCCGTTCGGGTGCCGTCCCCGGACGTCGAACTGACGGCTAGATCTCGCCAAGGTAGGAGCGACGCACGTCCTCGTTCTGGGCCAGCTGCTCGCACGTGTCGGCCAGGATGATCCGGCCCGTCTGGAGGACGTAGCCCCGGCTGGCCACCTTCAGCGCCGTGGCCGCGTTCTGTTCCACGAGCAGGATGGCGGTGCCCTCCTCGTTGATGCGCTCGACGGTCTCGAAGATGAACTCGACGAGGTTCGGAGCCAGGCCCATCGAGGGCTCGTCGAGGAGCAGGATGCGCGGTTTGGTCATCAGGGCCCGGCCCATGGCCAGCATCTGCTGCTCCCCACCGGACAGGGTGCCCGCGACCTGGGTGCGACGCTCCTTGAGGCGCGGGAACATCTGGAAGGCGTTCTCGACACCTTCCGTGATGGTGGCCTTGTCCTCGACGGTGAAGGCTCCCATGCGGAGGTTCTCCTCGACCGTCAGGGACGCGAAGATGCGCCGACCCTCCGGAACCTGCACCACGCCTCGCGTGACCACCTGGTGCGGCGGCACGTGCGTGAGGTCCTCGCCGTCGAACACGACATCGCCCTGCTTGGGCACGAGCAGGCTGCTGATGGTATTCAGCGTCGTCGTCTTGCCGGCGCCGTTGGCGCCGATGAGCGTCACGATCTCGCCTTCGTCCACGGTCAGCGAGACGCCCTGGAGGGCGTGGATCTTGCCGTAGTACGTGTGCAGGTCGTCTATCTCGAGCAGGGCCATGGTCAGTCGTCCTTCTCAGGCTCGGTAGCCTCGGTGTCTGCGGCTGGCGAGGGAGCGTGGGCTCCGACAGCCTCCTTCGCGGCCTCCTGGTCTTCGGGGTCCAGGTCGGGCTCGTACTCGCCCAGCACAGCCTCCGAGGCGGCCTTGCCCAGGTAGGCCTCGATGACGCGGGCGTTGCGCTGGATCTCGGCCGGCGTGCCCTCGGCGATGCGTTCGCCGTAGTCGAGCACCGTGATGCGCTCGGAGATGTCCATGACCACGCGCATCTCGTGCTCGATGAGCAGGATGGTGATGCCCAGATCATCGCGCAGCCGGCGGATGAGCGCCGTCGTCGCAGCCGTCTCGGCGGGGTTCATGCCGGCCGTGGGCTCGTCGAGCAGCAGGATGCGCGGGCGCGTGCCCAGCGCGCGGGCGATCTCGAGGCGGCGCTGGTCGCCGTAGGACATGTTGCTTGCCTGCAGGTCGTGGCGACCCTCGAGCCCGACGTAGTCGAGGAGCTGGTGCGCCTCCTCCAGCGCTGCGGCCTCCTCCTCCTTCTGGCCCCGCGTGCGCAGCACCGCCTGCACCCACGTGGACGTCAGATGCTGGTGCTCGCCCACGAGCACGTTCTCGGCGGCCGTCATGCCCCCGAAGAGGCGGATGTTCTGGTACGTCCGCGACAGGCCCATGCGGGCGATCTTGTCCGGCCGCAGCTCGTGGATGGGCTCGCCGCCAAGGGTGATGGTGCCTTCGTCGATCTGGTAGAAGCCCGCGATGCAGTTGAAGAACGTGGTCTTGCCCGCGCCGTTGGGGCCAATGACGCTGACGATGGCGCCCTCGTCGAGGTCGAAGGTCAGGTCGTTGACCGCGGTCAGGCCGCCGAATTGCTTGGTCGCGTTGCGCGCTTCGAGGAGTGCCATCGCCTAGGCCTGCTTCGCCGCGCCCGCCGCTGGCGTGGCCGCGCCGCCGGTGCCGCCGCCGCCGCCCTCCATGACCTGGTCTTCGCGGTGCATCTCCTGGCGCCCGATGCGTGAGGGCACGAGACCCTCCGGCCGCCAGTGCATGACGGCGATGAGCGCGATGCCGTACATCAGGAAGCGGAACTCTGCGAACTCGCGGAAGAGCTCCGGCAGGCCGATGATGAAGATGGCCCCGAGGACGATGCCGGGGATGCTGCCCATGCCGCCGATGACGACGATGCAGACCACCAGGATGGAGACATCGAGGCGGATCGACGTGGGGTTGATAGAGCCGAAGAGGGCCGCGAAGCCGGCCCCGCCGAGCCCGGCGAAGGCGGCACCGAGCATGTAGGCCAGCGACTTGGTCTGCACCAGGTTCACGCCCAGCGCTTCGGCCACGTCCTCGTCCTCGCGGATGGCGATCCAGGCGCGGCCGAGCCGCGACTCGCGCAGCCGGTAGGCCACGAAGGCGATGACCGCCGCAGACACGAGCGCCACGTAGTAGATCTGCACAGGACCCGACAGCGGGTCGGTCGCGGACACGTCGACGGGCTTGGGCACGTCGCGGATGCCGTCGGCACCACCGATCCAGGGCTTGAGCAGGTCGGAGATCGCGAGGATGCGGATGATCTCGCCGAAGGCGAGGGTGGCGATGGCCAGGTAGTCGCCGCGGATGCCGAGGATGGGCAGGCCCAACAGCATGCCGAAGGCCATGGCCACGGCCACCGCGAACGGGATGGCCAGCCAGAACGGCCAGTCGGCGACGCCCAGGTGGCCGACCGACGTGAGCAGGCCCACCGTGTACGCGCCGACCGCGAAGAAGGCTACGAAGCCCAGGTCCAGCAGGCCGGCCAGGCCGAGCGTCACGTTCAGGCCCAGGCCCATCATCACGTAGAGGGCGATGGTCGCCACCGAGAGAGCCACGGCCGGGCCCAGCGAGAACCAGTTGGGGAAGCCGCCCACGGCCGCCGGCAGCGGGATGAGCAGGACGATTATGAGCAGGACCGTGGACATGGGCACGGCCACGGCCTGCTGCTGCCGTTTGGGCAGGCGACGCACACGTTCCATCGGCCGCAGCCAGTGGTGGATGGCGAAGAGGATGCCCGCGATGACCAGGACGGCTACGGCCCCGGTCATGGTCAGGCCATCCGATGCGAAGAGCTCGCGCGCCAGGCCCTTGAGCGCGTCCTGCTGCAGCCATGGGTTGCGCAGGATGCTCGAGAAGAGGCCCATGCCTACGAGGATGCCGACCGACGCCACCAGTAGCAGGCGGGCCTTCCGGGGCAGCAGGGCCAGGATGCCGCCGATGGCACCGAGGCTGATGCCGACGAGAGCCGGGAACCAGAAACCCTGCTCGGGCGATTCGAGGCCCAGGTACTCCGCGCCGGAGAGGAGCCTGTAGAGGGCAGGTGAAGCGTTCGGGAACCACTCCCGCAGGTTGAGGACCTCGGGCTGCCCGAGGAGGATCAGAAGCGAGAGCGCGGCCCCGCTCATGAAGCCCGTGATGGCCGAGCCGATGACCGCGTTGGTCGGTCCGGCCGGCGCCCGCCTTGCGCCCACGTAGCCAGCGGCGATGCCCGCCAGCACCAGGAAGGTCTGGCCCAGCGTGATGACGTCGTCGATGAGGCCGCGATCCTCGAACTTGCCCACGAACCCCACCAGCACCGCGTAGAGCGCCACGCCCGCGAACAGGAGGCCAGCGAGGAACACCGAGCGCCACGGTGCCAGGCGCCCGAGGCGAGAAGTCGGTGCTGCGGGAGCCGGCGCTGCGGGCGCGGGCGCGGTGGTCTCGGTCATGCGCGCTTGCCCGAGAGCCGCTCACCGAGGATGCCCTGCGGTCGGAACATGAGCACCATCACCAGGATGGTGAAGGCGATGACGTCCTTGAGCTGGCTGGGTGAGGGCACGCCCAGCCCGTCAAGGAAGAGGATCGACCCGATGGACTCGGCCTCGCCCAGGACGAAGCCGCCGGCCATGGCGCCGGGGATGTTGCCGATACCACCGAGCACTGCCGCGGTGAAGGCCTTGATGCCGGGGATGAAGCCGGTGAAGAACTGGACCTGCTTCCAGACCAGGCCGTACAGGACGCCGGCGGCACCGGCCATGGCCGCGCCCACCGCGAACGTGGTCACGATCGAGCGGTTCACGTCGATGCCCATGAGGGCTGCCGCCTGCCTGTCCTCGGAGACGGCGCGGATGGCCGTGCCGGTCTTCGAGCGCATGACGAAGGCATAGAGCACGGCCATCATCACCACCGCTGCCACGATGACGACGATGTCCAGGAGCTTCACCGAGACGCCGGTCAGCGGAAGTGCCACCCGTTGCTCGAGGACGTCGATCTCAGGGTAGCGGAAGACCTTGGTGCCGAAGAAGCCGGCGATGGTGTACTGCAGGAAGAATGAAGCTCCGATGGCCGAGATTAGCAGCGCCAGCCGGGGCGAGTTGCGCAAGGGTCGATAGGCCACGCGCTCGACGGCCAGGGCCACGAGCGTGGAGGCGAGTGCGGCAACGAGCATCATCAACGCGAACGACACCGCGGACGCGAGGATGTTGGCATTGAGGAAGCCCAGGTCATCCAGGAAGGTCCCCGCGAAGTAGCCGCCGAAGATGCCGATCATGAAGATCTCGCCGTGGGCGAAGTTGATCATGCGCATGATCCCGTAGACCATGGTGTAGCCGAGGGCGATGAGCGCATAGATCCCGCCCTGCACGCCGCCGGTCACCGTCAGGCTCACCCAGGTGTCGAGGCCGTACTTGCCGCTCGTCAGCGTGAGCGCGGAGCCCACCACGACGACGAGCACGAGCGCGATGCGGAAGACCCACAGGAAGGCGCTGACGGCCGCCTCGAAGGCGCGCTGGCTGCGGTCGCCGGGAGCGCGGGTCCGCTCCGGTCTCAGGGTCGTACGCATCGGCTCCTGCATCGTTCTTGTGGACCGATCGCCGACCGATCGATCAGGTATGCAGTCGTCGAGCCGGGCGACTGGCGCCGCCCGGCTCGAATCATGGTCGCTTCAGGTCCCGGCGCCTACGGCCAGACCTCGTCCAGGGGTGCGCGCTGGTTGTCGAAGTCTTCCTGCGAGACCAGGTAGACCGAGACGGCGTTCACGCCACACTGCCCGTACTCGTCGCAGGTGAGCGTGCCGGTCACACCCTCGAAGTCGGCGGTCGCGAAGACGTTCTCGCGGACCTTGCCCAGGTCGATGTCCAGCGAGCCGTCCTCGTTCTCCACCGCGGCGGCTTCGATGGCGGCGAACATGAGGTTCGCGGCGTCGTAGCCCTGCGCGTGGAACGGACCTGGTGGCGGGCTGCCGACGAATTCGGTGTAGCGCTCCACGAACTCCGGATAGGCGTCGGTGAAGGCGCCGAAGCCGGAGCCGGACAGGTACATGCCCACGACGTTGGAGCCCACGGCCTCCATGAAGGCCGTGGTGGCCAGACCGTCGGAGCCGACGAGGACGGTCTCTTCGAGGCCGGCCACGTCACGCACCTGGTCGGTGATGAAGGCGCCCTCAGCCGTGAAGATGGGGAAATAAAGCGCCTGCGGGCTGCCGGTGGCGATCGAGGTCAGAGTCGGGTTCATGTCGGTCTGGCCCACGGTCACGGCCTCTGCGCCCGTGATCGTGCCGCCCAGCGCCTCGAAGTTCTGGGCGAAGACGTCGACGAGACCCGCTGCGTAGGTGGAGCCGTCGTGGATGGTCGCCACCCGGTCGAGGCCCAGGCCATTCTTGAGGAAGTCAGCCACGGCCGCGCCCTGGTCGAGGTCGCTGAACGCGGTGCGCGTGAACGCCGCGAAGGGTGGGTTGGCGGCCCGGAAGTCGGCCAGTGTGAAGTCCTTGTTGGTAGCCGACGGCGAGATGGTCGTCAGGCCCGCACCGAAGAGGGCCTCGATGCCGCCGACGGTCTCGGTCGAGCAGGCCGAGCCGAACACGCCGACCACGGTCGGGTCGGCCGCGATGACCGCGGCGGCTGCGGCGCCACCCTCCACGGAGCAGCCACCGTCCTGCGCCTCGACCTCGATCTCGTGTCCCAGGATCTCGCCCTTCTCGTCCGCAGCCAGGCGGATGGCATCCAGCCAGTCCTGGCCGAGGGCAGCGTTGGCGCCGGTGAGCACTCCGAACGTGGCCACCTTGACGGGGTCGCCATCAGGGACGTTGACGACCCGGGACTCGTCCTGGGCCGCTGCGGGTGCACTAGCGGCGGCCGCCAGCAGGCCGGTCGCGGCAAGGACACCGAGGCTCCTTCGCATCATCTTCCTTGATCCTCCTCTATAGGTCGAGCCACCGACATGGAGCGTCGCCCGCCTCACGTGGGCGGGCCGCATCTTCGTCGGCATGACGCGTTCCTCGGGATCCTCGATGGGTGTGGTTCACCCACGTCCTGGCCCCCTCGTCGGTGTCACGCAAACGAGGACGCACGGTTGGCCCTCGCTCAAGCGTTGCGACATTCTAGACCGGTACAGGACGCTTGCAAGGTCGCATCGTCGTTGAAGTGGGGCTGCGGGCCGTGCTTGAAATGCTACCTAAAAGGGTCAGACCACACACAGGGTGTTGACTCCTCGCACCACCGGCACCGAGATCGGGGAGTCCGCGGACGTCGTTCCGCGGCTGCGAAGAATCGTAACGGCCGGGGCTCCGAGCCCCGGCCGTCGCTGGTGTGCAGTCCGGCTCACGCCGGCCCGGGGCTTACTCCGTGGCGGCCTCGCTCGCCGCGGGAGACCCGGCCGGAGCTTCGGTGGCGTCGTCGTTGTTGTCGCAGGCGACGACAGCGAAGGCGAAGACAAGGGCAGCCAGCAGAGCGGTGATCTTCTTCATGGTTCCTGATCCCTCCTTGGGTGTTGTTCGATGACGGCGCAAGCGCCGGTTGATGCGGGGGCAGGCCCGAGGGATGCGGTGCACGGCACTGGCAGCATCCGTCGACGCCAACCCATGGTGGTGGCACCCACACGAAATGGACACGCTCACGGCAAGCGCACCGTGGAGTATCATAGACCGCGGCGTAGCGAATGCAAGACGCCCCGAGCGCCCCGGGCGTGTGCGGACAGTGACCCGATGATGGTCCTGGAACACCCGGTGCGGCGCGCTCTGGGTCGGTCGGCCGTCTCTCAAGGCGAGCAGACCACTTCCATTCCCGACGTTACCAGTCGTGATCAGACAGACCGTTTGCGCCCAGTGGGCCCGGTCGTCACTAGGAGATCGACACATCAGCAACGAGCGGACACGACACACGCGATGCGCGCTGGGCTCTGCCCTAGGCCGCGACCGTCGCTTCGAGTGTCCAGCCCTGCAGAGTTGCCCACGGCAACTCTGCACCACACAGGAGTCCTGAGTGAGCAAGAACGTCGCCGTCTTCGTGGACGTTGCGAACATCTTCTATGCGGCCAAGGCCGCCGGGATCGACATCGACTACGTGACCCTCTTGAAGTCGGCCACGGCCAACCGCGACTTCGTGCGCGCGTACGCCTACACCGGCCTCGATCCGGAGAACGAGAACCAGCGCCAGTTCCACGCCTTCCTGGCGCGTTCCGGCTACAAGGTCGTGAGCAAGGACATCCGCAAGTACGGCGACGGCCGGGTCAAGGCCAACCTCGACATCGAGCTCGTCGTGGACATGATGCGCATGGCCGAGAAGCTCGACGTCGCCGTCGTCGTCTCGGGTGACGGCGACTTTGCCCCGGCCATCGCTGCGGTCCAGCAGATGGGCACGCGCGTGGAGGTCATCAGCTTCCGCGGCAACACCAGCAGCGACCTCATCGACGTGGCCGACGTGTTCATCGACATCACCAACGTGGCCAAGGTCGAGAAGGGCGCCCGCAGCGGACGCCGCGTCGCTTCCGACGGCGACCTCTCCATGACCGAAGTGCCCGACAAGGAGTCGGGCGTCACGCCGCGCCGCCGCCGTCGTCGCGATGACGACGGCGCCGAGAGGACCCCGCGAACGGTGCGTGCTCCGCGCCGCCGTGGAGGCCGGCCGGCGGAGGCCGACCAGGTCGAGAAGGCCGAGAGCGTGGAGTCGCCGCCCGCGGCAGCGGGCCTGGTGGCCTTGCCCGGCGAGAAGCTGTCACGCGGTGCCGAGGTCGCCGAAGTGCCCGAAGAGGCCGTGGCTGCGGTGGCTGCCGAAGCCGCTGACGAACAGGTCGCCGAGGACGGCAGCGGCCGCCGCCGCCGCCGCCGCCGTGGCGGCCGTGGCCGTGGCCGTGGCGGCCGTGGCTCCGAGACCACCGACGGCCAGCCCGAAGAGCAGCCCGATGACGAGGATCTCGTCGTCCAGCAGCCCGATGACGAGGATCTCGTCGTCGAGCACCCCGACGAGGTGCCGACGCTGCCCCAGCACTCGGGCTTCGGCTCCGTCTGGGACAGCCAGATCGGCGTGCCTGCCGACACCGCTCTGACTTCGTCTGCGACTCGCCCGGAGGAGGAAGAGGAGTTCGAGGATGAGCCGGAGGTGCCCGAGTACCTCCTGGCCGAGAAGAGGCAGGGTCGCCGCAGTGGCGGTGGCGCCGGCCGCGGCCGGGGACGCGGTGGCCGCAGTGGCGGATACCGCTCGGCCATCGACCGTGAACGCTACGGCACCGGCTCAAGCTTCTCGCGCAGCAGCGGCGGTGGCAAGGGCCGTTCGGCCAGCACGCCGCGCGCCTCGGTACACGCGATGGAGCCCATCGAGCAGACTCGCGGCGGCGATCCCTGGAGTGAGGTACCGCCGGAGGTGCAGGCGCTGCTGAAGGCCGAGCTCGCCCGTCGCGAAGGCGCAGCCGAGCCAAGGTCCAAGGCTCCGGCCGAGGAGGAGCAGCCCAAGAAGCGCACCACCCGCAAGCGCCCGACCAAGAAGGCCGCGCTGGCCGAGGCCGAGGCGCCCGTGGAGGAGGCTGCCGGGACTCCGGCCGAGGAGGAGCAGCCCAAGAAGCGCACCACCCGCAAGCGCCCGACCAAGAAGGCCGCGCTGGCCGAGGCCGAGGCGCCCGTGGAGGAGGCTGCCGGGACTCCGGCCGAGGAGGAGCAGCCCAAGAAGCGCACCACCCGCAAGCGCCCGACCAAGAAGGCCGCGCTGGCCGAGGCCGAGGCGCCCGTGGAGGAGGCTGCCGGGACTCCGGCCGAGGAGGAGCAGCCCAAGAAGCGCACCACCCGCAAGCGCCCGACCAAGAAGGCCGCGGTGGCCGAGGCCGAGGCGCCCGTGGAGGAGGCCTAGCGGCCAGCATGGATGGTGTCGACCAACCACCCGAGGCCGGCGGCACCTTCCTGACCCGCGGTCACGCGGCCGCGGTCAGATCCATCGCACGTTCGGTCCGCAGCGAACGACCGCCTCATGCCCTCCTGCTGGTCGGTCCGCGGGGAGTGGGCAAGACTACCCTTGCGCTCGACCTGGCCGCGGGCCTGCTCTGCCTGGCCGACGATGCCACCGCCCGGCCTTGCCGAAGCTGCCCGGCCTGTCGCAAGGTCGCAGCGGGCAATCATGCCGACCTGCATCTCATCGCACCCGAGGGTGCAGGGGAGCAGATCCGCATCGGGCAGGTGCAGCAGCTGGCCTCCGACCTGGCCCTGACGGCGATGGAGGGTCGCTTCCGGGTGGCCGTGGTGACCTCGGCCCATCGGCTCAACCTCGACGCCCAGAATGCCCTGCTCAAGACGCTTGAAGAACCTGGACCGGCGACCTGCCTCATGCTCTGTGCCGACGAAGCTGCCTCACTGCTGCCCACGGTCCTCTCGCGATCGGCTCGGTTGCGCCTGGCGCCGCTGCCGGTCAAGACGCTTGCCGCGCTGCTCGTCGAGGACGGCCATGCCACGCCAGCGATGGCGCGCTCCCTGGCCGTGGCGGCGGCCGGACGTCCCGGCCTCGCCATCCGCCTGGCCGATCAGCCCGCGGCGGTCATCGCCCGTGCCCGCATCGGCCGAACCCTGCTCGACCTCGTGACGGCCGACCGACGCACCCGCCTGGGCGCGGCCGCTGACCTCATCACCGATGCCGCGGCAGTCGACGCGGCCATGCGCGGCGAGGTGGCGCCGTCAGCCAGGCGGCTGCAGCCGTTGGAGCGTCGTCGTGCCATCGGGCTCATCGTCGAGGTCTGGCGCGAGCTCGGCCGAGACTTGGCCGTGGCCGCTCAGGGCAAGGGTCAGGGCCGCGGTATCCGCGACCTCGACCAGCTGGAGGAGCTGCTGGCGCTCAGCGGGCGCGTGGACGCCAGATCGCTCCGCCCTTTCCTCGACCGCCTCGACCGGCTGATGCTGGCAGTCGAGGCCTACGCCAGCCCCGAGTTGACGCTGGACGTACTGCTGCTGACCTGGCCCCGGGCCATGTCCCAGGCGCGGAGTGCGGCGTGAGCGGCAGCAGGATGCGCCTGGTGGCCACCGTCCGCGGCTCCGTCCAGGGCGTTGGCTATCGCTGGTTCGTACAGCAGGCGGCCGCGCGGCTCGAGCTCGCCGGCTGGGTCGCCAACCAGGCAGACGGCTCGGTGGAGGTCGTGGCCGAGGGGCTCGGCGATCTGCTGAACGTCCTGGTGCAGGAGCTGTGGCAGGGTCCTCCAGGCTCGTGGGTCGGCAGCGTCGAGGTCCGCTACGAACCTCCCCGCGGCAACCTCGTGGGCTTCATCGTCCGCAGCGGGGCCCATCCCGGCGACTGACCGGCCACGAGGCCCCCGCGCGGTCGCCTGCCGGCCCGTGGCCTGCTAGGGTGAGACACCCTGAACGCCCCCAGGAGAACCGATGTCGCTCACGCCACAGGAGAAGCGCGCTCAGCTGGAGCTTGTGCCGCTCTTCTCGGATTGCAGCAGCCAGGTCCTCGACCAGCTGGCGGAGGTCACCACCGAGTTCGAGTTCGCCGCCGACACGCCCATCGTGCAGCAGGGACAGGTCGGCAACGGGCTCTACATCATCGTCAGCGGCGGTGCCCGCATCGTGGCCGGCAGTGGCGAGCTGGCCCGCTTCGGCCCCGGTGATTTCTTCGGTGAGCTCTCGGTCATCGATCAGCAGCCGCGGACCGCCACGGCCTTCGCATTGGGCGACACCGTCTGTCTGGCCCTGGCCTCGTGGGACCTGGTGGCCGTGCTCGAGCGCGAACCGGTCCTGGCCATGAACCTGCTCCGTGAGCTGGTCCGACGGCTACGCGAAGCAGACGTCCAGCTGCGCCACTAGCAGACCGCAGACAGCAGAGGGAGGCACCTGCATGAACCAGCAGGAGATCCTCGACGCGCTCGCCGGGTTGAGCCTGTTCTCCGACCTCGATCGGCCAAGACTCCAGGCGGTCGCCCATACGATGTCGGAGGAATCGTTCGCATCCGGCCAGCGCATCCTGCGCCAGGGCTTCTCCGGCAGCGGCTTCTTCGTGATCCTCGATGGCGAGGTCGCGGTCCGCGTCGATGGCGTGGACGTGGCCCGTCTGGGCAAGGGCGACTTCTTTGGAGAGATCTCGCTGCTGCTGGGCGAGCCGCCCATCGCCGACGTGGTGACCACCGCCCACGTGCAGGCCCTGCAGTTGGCGGGTCCGGACCTGCGCGAGTTCCTGCTCGCCTACCCGGTCGTGATGTACCGCATGCTGCAATCGGTCAGCCGGCGCCTCGACCGCGCCAACCGCCGCAGCTAGGCCCATGACCGGAGCACACGGCAAGGCTCGATCCGGTCTTCCCGCCAGGCGAGTACGGCGTGGTCGTCATCGGCAGCGGGCCCGGCGGACTGCAGGTCTCCTACTACCTCTCGCGCCTGGGTATCGACCACGCGGTGCTCTCCGCCGACCCCTCGCCAGGCGGCATGTTCCGCCAGTTCCCGTTCTTCCAGCGGCTGCTCTCGTGGACCAAGCCACATGCCCGCCACGCTCACGACACGCGTGAATACGAGCGCTACGACTTCAACAGCCTGGTCGCTCACGAGCCCGAGAACCGGGCCGTGATGCCGGGACTCATGGACGGCTCGTCGGAGTTCCCCGCGCGGGCGGAGATGGAAGCGGGCATCGTCGAGTTCGTCCGCCGGACCGGTCTGCGGGTGCGCTACGACACGCCCTGGCAAGGCACGTCACGCGAGGGCGACATCTACGTGCTCCACACCCCGAGCGGCGACTACCGCACGCGGGTGGCGGTCTTCTGCGTCGGGATCGCCGAGCCGCTGCTGCCCGCGGACGTCCCCGGCATCGAGCACGCCGCCCACTACGTGGACACCCGCGAGGCCGCAACCTACGCGGACAAGCGACTGTTCATCATGGGCAAGGCCAACTCCGGATTCGAGCTCGCCAGCGGCCTGCTGCAGTGGGCCAGCCCCATCATCCTGGCTTCGCCCCGGCCGGCCCAGCTGTCGGTGAACCTGCACTCGCTGGGCGGCGTGCGCGCTCGCTACGTGCAGCCCTGGGAAGACGCTGAGCTTGGTGGCGGTGTCTTCATCCTCGATGCCGCTATCGAGCGTCTCGAGAAGCATGCTGATGGCATCGCCGTGCACACGCGCCGCAGCGATACATCCGAGCCGTTCGTGGCGGAGGTCGACGAGGTCATCGCCGCCACCGGCTTCAGCTCGCCACTGCTCGACCTGCCCCAGCTGGGCGTGAGCACCTTCGGTCGCAGCGGCCTGCCTTCGATGACCAACAGCTATGAGTCCGTCTCCATGCCCGGCGTCTTCTTCGCCGGCACCATCACCCAGGCTGTCTCCGGGCTCAAGAAGTACGGCATCCCGGCCAACTCCGGAGCGGTCCACGGCCATCGCTACAACGGTCGTCTCGCCGTCGACGAGATCGCCCGGCGCTACTTCGGTGTCGAACGGCCCCGCCCCGAGGTCGATGCGGTCGACGTCGTGGAACGCCTGCTCACCTCTGTCTCGGTCGCGCCCGAGCTGTGGCACCAGAAGTCCTATCTCGCCCACGCGCTTTCCGGCGACCCCGACGGGAGCATCCGTGACGAGGGCATCGTCTCGCTCGCCGAGTACGTGGATACGGCCGGACCTGACGGCGCGGCCATCACCGTCGAGACCGACGATCGCGGCAGCATCCACCCGGCGGTCTACGTTCGCCGCCGGGGACGGGTCGACGCGGATGCCGTGCTCGATGAGAGCCCGCTCACCGAATACCGCACGGCCGAGCATCGCGCGCAGCTGGCTGCACTCATCGGCGATATCCTGAGCTAGCGAGCCTAGCCGCCGCCTCAGTCTGTGTGGCCGCTGTTATCGTGGAACTGATGGACCTGCGCCTGGACTTCCGCATCGCCCGCCCGGCACGCGACCGCTACGGCTTCGACGAGAACCTGTTCTCGAGCGACGGCGACGTCATCGTCTTCGATGCCGCGCGAGCACTGTCGCTGGCCGAGCGCTTCGTGGACGAGGACGCCGACCGGGCCCGGGTGGCCTCGGAGATCGCCGCCATCGGCCTCATCCACGAGCTCGGTCATCGGGCCGTGGCCGTCGAGCGCCGCGGCGATCCCGGCGGTGGGGGACCCCTGGCACGCGGCCTGGGCGCGCTCGACGGGCGTCTCGGCGAGACCGCAGTCGACAGCGGCCTGGCCACCTACGAGGCCACGTTCCCGGCCCTGCCCGTCTACCGGGAGGAGGTCGACGTCGAGGAATGGCTGGCCCGCGCCAAGGGGGATGTCCCCGGCCGCGAGGCGGCGCTCGAGGAGCTGGCACTCACCAGCATCGCCGCACGCAACCCGGCCGCCGCGGCCTACCGCGAGCTGACCTCACACCCGTCCCTGAACCAGTCCGCGCAGCGACAGCTGCTCGACGGTCTCTCCGGGGCCGAGCTGGACCCCGCTGACCCGGACCTGGAGCGCAAGGCGCCCGCCCGCCCGCTGTGGGCGCGCCTGAACGAGCCCATCGAGGCCGCGCCTCAGTCGCTCGGCGCACAGCTCCGCTGGATCCGCATCCATTGGGCCGGTTGGCTCGACGATGCCGACCTGCTCCACATCGACCGGCAGCTGGGCCTGCTCGATGAGATCGACCGCGCTGCCTGGATGAAGGCGCGGCGGTCACCTGGCGGAGGAACGGCCGAGGCGGCGGCCCTCTCCGGCTTCGGGGCCTTCGACGAGGAGCCCGAGGCCTTCAGTGCGGACCGCGACTGGATGGCCGAGCTCGTGCTCGTGGCCAAGTCGACGTATGTCTGGCTCTCGCAGCTGTCCCGCGACTATGGACGCGAGATCAGCCGCCTCGACCAGGTCCCCGATGAAGAGCTGGACGAGCTCCGCTCTCGGGGCTTCACCGGCCTCTGGCTCATCGGCATCTGGGAGCGGAGTGCCGCCTCGCGGAAGATCAAGCAGTGGCGGGGCAATCCCGAGGCCATGGCTTCAGCCTACTCGGTGGCGGACTACCGCATCGCGGGCGAACTCGGCGGCGATGGCGCCTGGGCCAACCTGCGTGAGCGAGCCGAGGCTCGCGGCATCCGCCTGGCGGCAGACATGGTGCCCAATCACATGGGCATCGACTCGACTTGGGTGATGGAGCATCCCGAGCGCTTCATCTCCTCGCCCTATCCGCCCTTCGAGTCGTACTCCTTCAGCGGTGACGACCTCTCGTCGGACGAGCGCGTGGTGATCCAGCTCGAGGACCACTACTGGGACTCGTCCGACGCGGCGGTCGTCTTCAAGCGCATCGACAAGGCCACCGGCGACGAGCGCTACATCTACCACGGCAACGACGGCACCAGCTTTCCCTGGAACGACACCGCCCAGCTCGACTACCTCCGGGCCGAGGTCAGAGAAGCGGTCATCGGCCAGATCCTGGAGGTGGCTCGCCACTTCTCCGTGATCCGCTTTGATGCGGCCATGGTCCTCGCGCGCCGGCACATCCAGCGCCTGTGGTACCCGCAACCGGGCCACGAGGCGGGCATCCCTTCGCGCGCCGCGGCTGCCGTGCCCGCCCATGAGCTGCGCCGGCTCATGCCCCAGGAGTTCTGGCGCGAGGTCGTGGACCGGGTGGCCGCAGAGGTGCCCGATACACTGCTGCTGGCCGAGGCCTTCTGGCTCATGGAAGGCTACTTCGTCCGCACCCTGGGCATGCACCGGGTCTACAACAGCGCCTTCATGCACATGCTGCGCGACGAGAAGAACGCCCAGTACCAGCAGGTCATCCGCGAGACGGTCTCGTTCGACGCACGCATCCTGGGTCGCTACGTCAACTTCATGAACAACCCTGACGAACGCTCTGCGATCGACCAGTTCGGTAGCGATGATAAGTATTTTGGGGTGGCAACGCTGCTGGCCACGCTGCCCGGCCTGCCCATGTTCGGGCACGGTCAGTTCGAGGGCTACAGCGAGCAGTATGGGATGGAGTTCCGCCGCCCCCAGCGCGACGAATGGCCCGATGGGGGCCTGATAGAGCGCCATCACCGTCAGATCAGCCCGTTGCTGCACGAGCGCTGGCGCTTCTCGGGTGCCACCGGCTTCCGGCAGCTGACGGCCCTCGAGGGTGGCGCTGCCACGCCAGACGTGTTCGTATATGCCAACCAGGCCGCGAAGGGCCCGCGGGGAGCCCCGGAACGTCGGTCCCTGGTGGTCTATCTCAACCGCTACCCGCGGGCACACGTGCGCATCCCCGGTGTGGCCGATGCGCTCGACCTGGGCCACGATCCCGATGGCTTCCTCATCCTTCACGACCAGCGCAGCGGGCTCGGTTACCTGCGTCAGATCGCCGACCTCCGGCAGCACGGGCTGGAGCTCTCGCTTGACGGCTACGGTTGCCACGTCTTCCTGGGTTTCGAAGAGGTCAGCGATGCCTCCGGCGCAGGCTGGGCCGAGCTGGCTCAGCGGGTCGGTCTCGCGGGCATCCCGGATGCCCATACCGCGCTGCGGCGGATGCGCGACGAACCGGTACGTGAAGCGGTAGCCGCCGTGTTCACCACCCGGCTGGCGCAGGAGGCGTTCCTGCCGGAGCCGGCGGGCGATCCCGATACGCATGCCGGGGCGGATGCGTCGAGAGCCGCGCTGGACGCCGCGATGGAGCGGCTGGCCACGGCCGCAGGTGCGCCAGGCGATACACTTAGCATGGCTTATGACACGGCGGGGTCGTTGATCAGGGTGCGTCAGGTCCGGCCCCGGTTGCTGGCCCAGGCACTCGCTGGCTGGATCCTGGCCAGCGCCATCGGTGATCTCGCCTGTGACGGGGACATGGCTCGCACGGTGGCTGCCTACGATGACTGGGACGCGGCTGCGGCCGTTGGCGACCTGGCGCGCCGGGCTGGCAGCAGCGATGCCCGGGCCTGGCGCGCGGCCGAACTGGCCCGATCGCTACTGGCCGTAAGACCTGGTGACCTGACCGGCGCGGCCGACCGCGACGGTCTGCCGCTGTCCTGGTTCGAGTCGGCGGCTGTGCGGGCTGCCACCGGTTGGAACGAGTGGGAGGGCCGTACGTTCATCTCGCAGGAGGCCTGGGACGAGTTCGTGGATGCCGTCGCCGAGCGCGAGATGCTGCTCGACCTGCCGGGTGCCAGCAGCGCCGCCTCCGAGCTCCGCCGCCGCGCGGCCGCCGCCAGCTACCGACTCGAACCCGCTGCCGGTCCCTCAGCACAGGCATGAGCAGCGATCGCCTCGGCGATCTGGTCGCTGACATCACATCCTGCCGGCGCTGCCCGCGCCTGGTGGAGTGGCGCGAAGAGGTGTCGCTCACCAAGGTCGCACGCCACCGCGACTCGGTCTACTGGGGCCGGCCCGTGCCCGGCTTCGGCGACCCCCGCGCCCGCCTGCTGCTGGTCGGTCTGGCGCCGGCCGCGCACGGTGGCAATCGCACCGGGCGCGTGTTCACCGGCGACAACCCGGGCGGCTCGGGCGAGCTCCTCTTCGAGGCGCTCCACCATGCCAGGTACTCACCTTGGCCGCGCTCGTTGAGTCCTGCTGACGGACTGCGCCTCGATGATGCCTACATCGCTGCCGTGAATCGTTGCGCTCCGCCGGCCAACAAGCCCACTACCACCGAGCGGAACGAATGCCTGCCGTTCCTCGCACGCGAGCTGCGGCTGCTCCGTTCCGTCCGGGTCGTGCTCGCTCTGGGTGGTTACGCCTGGGATGCGGTGCTGCGCGTGTTGGCCGCAGAAGGGCACACGGTCAAGCCCAAGCCGCGCTTCGGTCACGGTGCCGAGGCGCTCGTCGGGCCGTACGTCATCCTGGGCTGCTACCACCCCAGCCAGCAGAACACCTTCACCGGCCGCCTGACGATGGCCATGCTCGAGGTGATGCTGGCGCGGGCCAGGACGCTTGCGGAGCGTGGCGTTACCGAATGATTCGAGGCTGACATTCGGTCAGCCGAAGCCGGCCAGGCCGGCGACACCTGCCCCATGGGCGAGGCCGGCTTCTGCTTCGGCCCCACCGGCGCGGTCACCCGCGTCAGCGAGGGAAGCGCCGAGCGCATCGCCGAGGCCCTGCCTTCCGCCGGCAGCGGGCCTGAGGCGGTGGGCCCCAGCGACATCGTCCTCGACGAGGATGGTTCGTACTACGTCGTGGTCAATCACGGTGGAGATCCCGCCGAGCGCGGGGAGGGTGACCTCAGCGGCTGGCTGCTCAAGCTCGATGCCGAGGGCAACGTCGAGCCGGTCGTCGACGTGGCTGCCTTCGAAACGGACATTGACCCGATGCCGAGTTCTCGATGGGTGTGCTCGACACTGACCCGCAGTCGATCGCCAGCTATGAGGACGGCCTCCTCGTGGCTGACGCCGGCGGCAACTCGCTCCTCTCGGTCGACGGCTCCGGCACCGTCTCGCTGGTGGCGGTCTTCCCGCCGGCGATGCAGGAGTTCCCTGCGGAGATGCTGGCGGCCATGGGCCCGCCGCCCGACGCCGATGGCGAGATGGCCCCTGAGGGCGAAGCTATGGCCGAGGGAGAGGAGATGGCTCCCGAGGGCGACGAGATGGCCGAAAGTGATGAGATGCCGGCCGACGGCGCCTCCGTCATGGTTCCGATGCCCGTCGAGACGGTGCCTACCACCGTCGTCGTCGGCCCCGACGGCGCCTACTACGTGGGCCAGCTCACCGGCTTTCCCTTCCCGGTCGGCGGCGCTTCCGTCTACCGGGTCGCGCCCGGCGGCGAGCCCGAGGTGTACGCCAGCGGCTTCACCAACATCATCGATATCGGCTTCGGCCCGGACGAAACGCTCTACCTGGCCGAGATCGTCCATGACGGCCTGATCGGTATGTTCAGCGGCGTGGCCCCACCCATCGGCGCGGTCCTGGCTGTGCCCCCCGGCGGGCGCCGAGACCTAGCCGGCCAGGTGGCGGAAGTTGGGCCAGAGCGAGAGGTCGAGGTCGGGCTCCATCGCGAGCAGCTCGCGCACGTCGCCCTCGAATGATGCCGCCAGATCGGGGGACTCGTCGAGCACCGCAGGCGAGGGCCGTTCGGCGCTGACGTTGAAGGCCTGGCCCAGCAGCTCCGGCGGCGGGGTCCATATCGGCAGCCCCAGGAAGTCGAGGGTCCGGGCATATTCGCCAGCAGCATCGGCCAGGCACTTCTCGAACTGCAGGATGAGCAATCTGTCCCGCCCGAAGGCTTCGATGTAGGGCCGCAGCCCGAAGGCGTAGAACGAGCGCTCCAGGGCGTCCTTGCGTCCGGCCCACAGGTTCATGCGCTTGCCGCGCCGCCGCTTGACCTTCTGCCAGTGGCCCACGCCCGAGCGATAGCGCTCGACCGGGTCGCGCAGCAGCACCAGCAGCTTGGCCTCCGGTGCCAGCACCTTCATGGCCTCGATGACGGCAGGATCGTTGAGGTAGGCCGGCGTCCACTCGCCGATGGTCTTGCCCTCTGGCCGCGGGAAATAGCGGTAGTAGGCCTCGCGGTCCTCGTCGAACAACGGCCGCCAGCCGTAGCGACTGAGCTGGTGCGTCTCCTTGGGCTCGTTGACGATGACGTCGGGGTGGTGGGTGATGAGCTTCCACCAGCGCGTCGTACCGGCCTTCTGGACCCCGATGCCGATATAGTCGGGTGGACCCAGCCGCCAGCCTTCCTGCAGCGGCAGCGGCGGCTTGCCTGTACGGTTTCGCGGCTGGCCCACCGAGTTGGGCGCCCCTCCCGGTGGCCGCGGGCGGACGATGCGCCGGATACGTCGCTTGATGTCCATCGGCGCGAGTGTGACACGACCGCCCCTCGGCGCGCCCCTGCGTCCGCGTCCCTAGACTCGGAGGCGAATGCACCGAGTCCACACCATCACCGGTTTGCTGCGACGCAACCCGGACTTTGCCCGCCTCTACCTGGCCCTGCTCGTCGCCTTCGCGGCTGACTGGTTCGCTACGGTGGCGCTCATCGACCTCGTCCTGGAGACGACCGACTCGACCGCAGCGGCCTCGCTCATGCTCGTGCTGCAGATGGCGCCGTTCCTGGTGGCCACGCCCATCGCGGGCATGCTCGCGGACCGCTTCGACCGACGCCTGATGCTGGCCGGCGCCAACTTCGCCCGCGGCATCGTCTGTATCGGCCTGCTCTTCGCGGTCGACGCCGACAGCGTCTGGATCGCCTTCGCGGTGGTGGCGTTGCTGGCCTTCGGCGCAGCGTTCTTCGAGCCCACCGTGAGTGCCTCCCTGCCGAACCTCGTCGACCGCCAAGACTTGCCCACGGCCAACGCCCTCATCGGCTCGGCCTGGGGCACGATGGTCGCCTTCGGCGCCGCCATCGGCGGGGTCGTGGCCGCCACCGTCGGTCGTGAGGTCACGTTCCTCATGTACCCAGTGCTGTTCTTCGTCTCGGGTGCGCTGGTGTGGTCGGTCAAGCGCTCGCTGCGCGAGCCCGACTCGGTGACCCCGGAGGAGGCCCCTCACGGCATCAGCGGCCTCATCTCGACCGTCACCGAGACGCTGGCCCTGGCCCGGCGCGACCATGCCGTGGCCTCGCTGCTGCTGACCAAGCCCACCTTCGGCGTGGCGACCGGCATCGTGCATATGCTGGCCATCACCAGCGACGACATCTGGGGCGCCGGCCAGCTGGGCGTGGGCATCCTCTTCGCGGCTCGCGGCCTGGGGGCGCTGGTGGGGCCGTTCGCGGCACGCACCTTCGCCACCGACGACATGGGCCGACTCCTGCGTGGCGTCAGCCTCTCCTTCGTCATCTATCTCGTGGGCTATGCGCTGCTGCCGCTCTCGCCGGTCATCTGGGCGGCTGCCGTGTTCGTCTTCATCGGCCACCTCGGCGGCGGGGCGCAGTGGACCCTCTCGTCGTTCGGGCTCCAGCGCACCACGCCGGACCGCATCCGCGGCCGCGTCTTCGCCGTCGACTTCGGCCTGGCCCTGGCCGTCTCGTCGGTCTCGACGCTGGCCGCCGGCGCCCTCGCGGGCACCATCGGCCCGCTGCCGACGCTCTACGTGATGCTGGGCGCTATGGCTGTGACCGTGGCCCTCTGGTTCTGGTGGACAGGGCCCATCCGGCGCGCCCCCCGGGCTCCCGAACCCGTCCCCGACGAGCCGCCGCCACACGCCACGCCCGAACCACCCATCTGAGCCGCGAGCCGGTGCCGGCGACCCAGGCCCGCGCCATGCACCGATAGTCAATGTGTCGTAGACTGTCGATTACTTATTGACTATCGTTAGGGCATTGAGCGACCACTTGCACACCGACCGTATCGACCACACCGACGCCGCCGCCCAGCGGCTCGGAACGCTGATGCACCAGTTGCGCGGACTGGCCGGGCCATCGCCGGAGGACCTGGTGGGTATCGACCTGCCGCGTCACCAATTGCGGGCGCTCTTCATCGTGTCGCGGCATGGACCGCTGACCGTAGGCCGGCTGGCGGAAGCCACCCACGCCAGCCTGGCCAGCACGTCGGCGCTCACCGAGCGCCTGGTCAAGTCGGGCCACGTCCAGCGCCGCGCCGACCCCGACGACCGGCGCAAGGTCCTGCTTCTGGTCACGAAGAAGGGGAGCGAGGTCGTCGATCAGCTGGCGACCCGTTTCCACGCCCGTTTCGACCGGCTCGTGGTGGCCATGAGCTCCGAGGGCCGCAAGGCGCTCGAGATCGGGCTCACCGACATGATTCGCGCTGCCGACGGACTCGGCCTGCTGCCCCACATCGACGATCACGGAGATGCCCGATGAACGCCACTGCCACATCGAACATGGTCGAGGTCGATGGCCTGGCCCGCAGCTTCGGCCAGATCGAGGCCGTCAAGGGCATCTCGTTGGCCATCGCCAAGGGTGAGATCTTCGGCTTCCTGGGTCCCAACGGCGCCGGCAAGACCACCACCATCAACATGCTCTGTACCCTGCTGCGCCCGACCGCCGGCACCGCCACGCTCAACGGATTCGACGTGCAACACGACCGCAGCGACGTGCGCCGCTCGATCGGCCTGGTCTTCCAGCAACCCACGCTCGACGAGTACCTCACTGCTGAGCAGAACCTGCGCTTCCACGCCTACGCCTACGCCATCCCCAGGGATGTACGCGAACAACGGACGCGCGAGCTGCTGGAGATGGTCGACCTGTGGGATCGCCGCAAGACGCCCGTGCGCAACTACTCGGGCGGCATGAAGCGGCGCCTGGAGATCGCCCGTGGCCTGCTCCACCACCCACGCGTGCTCTTCCTCGACGAGCCGACCCTGGGCCTTGATCCTCAGACGCGCCGCAGCATCTGGAACTACCTGCTCGACCTGCGCAAGCGCGAGAACCTGACCATCTTCCTGACCACCCACTACATGGACGAGGCCGAGAACGCAGACCGCATCGCGGTCATCGACCACGGTGAGATCCAGGCGCTCGACAGCCCAGCCGGCCTCAAGGCCATGGTCGGCGGCGATCTCGTCACGGTGGGCACGGCCGATCTTGACGCGGCGGTCGGCGAGATCAACGAGCGCTTCTCCATCGAGGCCACACGGCGCGACGATCGCCTGACGTTCCATGTCGACAACGGCGAGTCGTTCCTGCCTCAGTTCGTCCGTGGGTTCAGCCAGCCCATCACCTCGATCGGCTTGCGCCCGCCAACGCTCGACGACGTCTTCCTGGACCTCACCGGTCATGAGATCCGCGACGAGGAGGTCAGTGAACACGCGCAGATGATCGCGAACATGGGCCGGGGGCCCCGACACTGATGATGCAGTCAGAGATCCTTCGAGGCACCTGGGTCGTCGCCTATCGCGAGCTCCTCCGCTATGTCACCGAGCGCTCGCGTATCGTCAGCTCGCTGGCCATGCCTCTGCTCCTCCTCGTCGTCTTCGGGGCGGGCTTCACCAACGTCATCGGCGGCATGGCGCCGGGGATCGACTACCTGCAGTTCATGTATCCCGGCATCATCGCGATAACCGTGCTCACCACATCCCTCTTCGCGGGCATCTCGGTGGTCTGGGACCGCGAATACGGCTTCCTGCGGGAGATACTGGTGGCGCCCATCGCGCGCACGGGTATCGTCCTGGGCAAGGCCATCGGGGCCACGCTCCAGGCCTCGATCCAGGTGGCGCTGATGCTCATCCTCGCGCCGTTGCTCGGCGTCGAGCTCAACCTGGGCATCGTCCTGGGGCTGATCCCCATGATCATCATCCTCTCGCTGGGCCTGGCCGGGCTGGGCATCTTCATGGCCTCGTTCATGCGCTCCCAGCAGGGCTTCCAGACGATGATGCAGATCATCATCTTCCCGCTCATCTTCCTCGCTGGCGTGTTCTTCCCCGTCAACAACGTGCCGGTGTGGATGGAGGTCATCAGCAAGGTCAACCCGCTGACCTACGGTGTCGATGCGGTCCGCCAGGTCTTCCTCGGCACTGAAGCCAGTGCCGCCGGGCTGGGCGTGACCATCGGCGACCACACCTTCACCATGGGCCAGGACGTCCTGGTGGTGGCCATCATGAGCACGATCTCGCTCTCCGCCGCGGTCTGGGCCTTCAACCGCCAGGAGTAGCTGGCGGGCACTGGTCGCTCACGCGCACCGGGCACGACGGCGAACGGCGTCCGCTCCCGCGAGGGAACGGATCGCCGTTCGATGTGGTCGCGGTTCAGGCGGCGATGTCGCGTCGCTTGAAGAGGTACACGCTCGCTACCAGCGGCACCACCGCCAGGATCGCCAGCAGCGCAGCGGATGCCCAGTCGATGCCGTTCGTCATCGGGTCGGTGCCGATGAAGTGATGCCACGGCGAGAGCCACACCAGGTCGGCGATGGGGTCTGCCAGCGGTACGAAGCTGGACCAGGCGTACGCCACCACGGCCGCGAGCATGGCCACGAGGATGGCCAGCACGCCGCGCCCGGTCACGATCGAGACGACCATCGCCAGGCCGCCGACGGCGCACGAAAGCAGCGTCAGCATGAGGCCGATGGCGAACACGTCGCCAGCCCCGAGCTCGACCCCCGCCGCCACCACGCCAAGGATGACGCCGAGGCTGAGGATCGCCACGGCAGCGACCACATGGACGACCATGGCCACGATCTTGTCGATGGCCAGTCGCGTGCGGCGCGTGGGGGTCGACATCACCAGGCCCAGGGTCCGGTTCTCCATCTCGCCACCGAACGCGCGCGCGGCCGAGGACGCAGCCACGAACATGACCGCGAACGGGAACACGATCGAGTACATCTCGCCCGTGAACCAGCCGGCCGGTGTGGCCATGTCCACGCCGCCGGCGATGGACATGATCTCGGCGGGCATCTGCGCCAGCATCTCGGTGAGGACGTCCTCGAGCGCGAGGTACATGGGCCCCATCACGAAGCCCATACCCCCACCAGCGGCCCCCACCAGCAACGCCAGCAGCAGCCGGTCGGAGATGGCCTTGGTCAGGGTGTTGGTCAAAGCGAAGCGCCGGTAGCCGCGCACGCCCTGGAGTGCGTTGGTGGTCACGTGACTATCCCTTCAGGTCGCGCCGGTCGAGCGTGTATGCGCCCATACCGAACAGCGCGGCCGCGATGACGACGGCGATGCCGAGCAGGATCGGGTCCAGGCCCTCGTACAGCGCCTCGGCGCCGGTGTAGAGGTACCACGGTGTGAGGCGGGCGAGTTCGGCGAGATCCTCCACGACCGGCACCATCGTGGTCACGAAGTACGAGACCAGGGCGAGGCCGGCCGCCACCCCGATGCCCACTGCGGATGAGCCACGCCAGGCGCTGATACCCAGCGACAGTGCACCGAAGAGGAGGACCATGCCCACGAGCTGGACACTCGAGGAGAAGGCGTCGTGGCCGGAGATGTCCAGGCCGAACAGGCCGGAGAACACCACCATGCCCAGCCACATGGCCGCGGTGATGACGACCACGCCGATGGCGACCACGATGGTCTTGGCCACAAGGATGGAGCGCCGCCGCAGCGGGCTCGAGAGCAGGAGTGGCAACGTCCTCGACTCCTCCTCGCCGACCGCGGCACTGGCGCCCAGCCCGATGGCGTAGCTCAGCAGCACGATCGGTCCCATCAGCGAATACATGCCGGCCATGGCCATGCCGGCAGCGGTGCCATCCTGCTGGCCATAGATGTTGGCCAGCGCCTCCGGAAAATCGTCGAGCATCGTCACGTAGGCGTCACCCGCGGTGCTCATGACGGCCACGTAGAACGCGCCGATGATGATCAGCGCAAGGATGGCGATGACCGTCCACAGGAGCCAGTCGCGGATGGTCTTGGTGAAGACGTTGGTGAGGAGTCGGTCACGCAACATCGTCGCCGTTCCCGTGGTAGTAGTCGAGGAAGATCTGCTCCAGATCGGCCTCGCGGCTGTTGACGTTGACGACGTTGTGTTCGATGGCCGCCCGCAACAGCGCGTTGACCGAGCCCTCGAATGAGACGACCACGGAGTTGCCGCGGGCCTCAGCCGAGCGCACCCCTGCCAGGGACGCGAAGACGGTCGCCTCGACCGGCTCGTCGAACTCGAGGTCGATACGTCGGATGGCCTTGCGCTTGAGGGCGTCGACACGTTCGACCACCACGAGGTGCCCGTGGCGCAGGATGCCCACGCGGTCGGCCACGCGCTCGACCTCGGCCAGGCTGTGGCTGGAGAGGAAGACCGTGCGACCGTCGTCGCGTACCTGGCGGATGAGCGTCTGCAGCTCCTGCTGCATCAGAGGGTCAAGGCCCGTGCTGGGCTCGTCGAGGATGACCAGCTCGGACTTGTTCATGAAGGCCTGGATGAGCCCGACCTTCTGCTTGTTGCCGGTCGAGAGCTCGCCCACCTTGCGCGTGAGGTCGACCTCCAGGCGCTCGCTCAGCTCGTTCACGTAGGCCTCGTCCACGCCGCCGCGGAGATTGGCCAGGTAGGTGATGTTCTCGGCACCGGTGAGCTTGGGATAGAGCGAGTACT
>CAVQJC010000020.1:0-660466 GCA_963712745.1 uncultured Chloroflexia bacterium
TGGCGCGCCCGGAGGGATTCGAACCCCCGACCCTCTGATCCGAAGTCAGATGCTCTATCCACTGAGCTACGGGCGCCAGACCTCACGCTCAGATCGAGCGTCTGACTTGGTTTCGGTCCTAGCACGCCGCCATGGGACCAGCGATCGACGGTTGCCCAACTCGATGGCCAAGACTCCGAAGCGGAGGCAAGAGACCTCACCAGGGACGCAAGTATCGCATCCCTGGACATCAAGCCGACGCTGCGAGCCTCGGTCGCCACCTCCCTGAACCTGCCAAGCCCGATGAGACACCCAGTCACAGAACCACTGAGGTGGCACCTCCTTCGGTGGATTGATCCAGACGACGCTCGGCAGTGTCGCACCGCGATGAGCGAGGCCAGCGTCTCGGCATCGAAGGTGCGGCCCTGGACATCGACGACGGCGCGGTCGCGGACGAGCCGCTCGACCTCGGCATCGGTGACGACCACGACCGAGAGGCGGTAGTCCACGAGCCGACCCAGTTCGACGGCTCGACGGAACCAGAGCCGGTGGGCCTCGACGCCGAAGTGCTCGACATCGTCCATCGAGGCGAACTCGACATCCTCGCAGTCCCTCGAGCCACGTCCGGCTGGACTTCGTGTAGACGCGAGGCGTGGCAGTCGCGAAGAGCCGTCGCTTGGCCCGGATGCGATCGCCGTCGAGGACGACCTTCGTGTCGCGCTTCTTGGCGTTGCCACGGCTGGTGATGCCGGCGACCCGGTGTGCTTCATCGGCCACGACGAGGTCGAAGGCCGGCACCGACGGGTCCTCCTGGGCCTCGGCGATGCGGGCCGAGGAGGCGTAGGTGCCGAAGACGACGCGACGACCCTTGCCCTTGAGGAAGACCGCGATGTCGGCGGGGTCGGTCGTGACCCGGACACCCAGCTCGTCGGGGTGGACGGTCCACTCGTCCTGGACCCATCGTGTCGGCATCGGAGCAGACGCCGAGGTCGATGAAGTCGTAGCTCGGCCTGCTCGCGCCACTGGGTGCGGAACTGCTTCAGCAGCAGCAGCGTGGGCACGAGCACGAGGACGAGCCGGTCCTTGCGGGCCTCGGTGATCCAGCGGGTGACGAGCGTCTTGCCGGTGCCGCAGGCCATGATGAGCTGGACCCGCTCGTGCTCCTCGAGGGCCTTGAGCGTGTCGGCGATGGCGGCGGTCTGGTCGGGCTCGCGTGGGCTCCTTGCGCGCGACCGTGGGCCTGGCCCTGCCGCTGACCGCCTCGAGGGCGCCGGTCCAGTCGATGGTGCTGTCGACGAGGGCATCGCGGTGGACCCAGGTCACGTCGCCGCGGCCGGCGGTGGCCTTCACGGCGTTGGCCGAGCGCCCGACGGCGTTGCTGACGATGACCCAGCGCTCGAAGAGGTCGCTGCGGAAGCTGAAGAGCGTGGCCACCTCGCCCTGGGTCACGCTGCGCGCGGGGTCGCTGTGGAACTTCACCTGCACCGCGACCCGCTTGCCCTCGCCGTCGACCGCCACGATGTCGACGCCCTGGTCGGACTTCAGGCCGAGGCTGATGCGCTCGGGCCAGTCGTCCCACAGCCAGGCCTGCCTGAAGCCGACGACCGGGTCGTGGCGGAGGTAGTGGAGGACGGCATGCTCGAAGGCATCGCCCATGGGCGTCTTCTCACCGAGCGCCGCGATCGTCCCCTCGATGGTCTCGAAGGACGCGGGCGCACCGCTATCCGAGGACATCGTGGGTTAGAGGGTAGCGAGTCGAGGACTGGCCCATGACGCCGACACGGGGAGAGGCCCGCCACTCGCGGGACGGGCCTCGTCCCATTGAGTTGCGGGTGGGCTCAGTACTCGTGGGTGCAGGTGACGCTCCACACGGGCTCTACCTCCATGTTGCCCAAGGCGAACCATGTCAACTCATGGACCCCAGTCGGGGCTGAGGTAGAGACCATCGCCGAGTCATAGAACAAGCAGTTCCAGATGCCAGACGAGCCCCAGCCGTCAGTGAAGGAATAGCCCGCACCGATGCCCCCGTCGGGCCCCAGGCAGTAGGCCGAGTAGTCGCCGTAGAACGTGACCTTCTCGTCCCCGCTGAACCACAGCTTGACTACCTTCTCGGCATAGACGCCGTCGTACCTCGGCTTGTTGAGCTCGGTGCAGGCATCCGGGGCCGGCGTGCCACCCTTCGCGGCGAATGACACGCACTGGCCCTGGCTCAGTGAAGGCGGTGCCCTTGGCGTCGACGAGGTCCTTCCAGCCACCACTCTTGCAGGCGGCCTTGTCTGGGTCTTGCTTCGCCACCGCGATGCCCGATGTCATCATGGCCATCAGGCCACCGACGAGCATGGCGACCACCAGTCGCTTCTTCATGGGACTCCCCCTCTTGCCGGGCCGCACCGGAGGTGGCCACTCAGCACGCACGGCGCGACCACGTACTGAGATTCTCCCATCGCTGGCAATCAGGGCAGGCCTGATACGAGTGGAGCCGGCGACCCTCCACCCATGACCGAGCATCCCGGCGAGCACATCGACGAGACCGACGCCATCGCTGGCCGGGCTCGAGCGCGCTGGCCTCATCACCGTCACGCAGCGCGAGGACGGCGAGCCGGTCCACACGCTCACGCCGCAGGGCGAGCAGGTGTCGCGACAGATGGCGCTGTCGAGCGAGGACGACGCGGCGGTGTTGCTGGATGCGCTGGTAGAGGCGCGGGAATAAGATGAGGCCCGCCCCTCGTGGGACGGGCCTCTTAGTCTTCGCATCGCCGGCGAGGTGCGGTCCATTGGTCAGGACTGGGGTGGGCTGAGGAGAGCGACAGAGACGAGGTCGTCGCCATCGTCAGTACCTGAGACGGTCACGACCAGGCGGTCGCCGGCGACGGCCATGTCCACGTCGTAGATCCACATGCCAGCCACAGGCAGTATCGGCTGTGCCTCCTCCAGTGCCCAGTTGGTGCCGTCACTGGATGCCCAGAGCGCCAGCAGGTCGCCGTCCTGGCCCCCTTGCGCGCTCGGGCCCACGAGCAGGGCGAAGAAGTGGCCGCCCTGGACGGTGAGGGCCTTCAACTGGCCGTCCACGGGACTGCCGTAGGCGACATGCCACTCGGTGCCGTCAGGGGTGAGCAGCATGGCCGAGCCGCACGGGTCCAAGCAGATCGGGGCATCGACCACCAGCCGCTCCGCCACTGCGGCGACCGAGGTGATCGCGCCATGGGGACGGGGCATCGCGCTCGCCTCCTTCTTCCACGAGAGCCCGTCCGGCGAGCGCCAGAGCTGCCCCCAGCAGGTGCCGTTCCAGGCCCAGGGGTCCTTGTCGAAGGCTGGCATGCAGGCCTGTCCCACGGCGACGACGCCGTTTGCCAGCAGTCCGGCCCCGCTTTCCGTGCCCGGGTACAGGGCGAAGGCGTCGACGCCCCCAGCCGATGGATCCTCCATCGTGTCGATGTAGCCACCGATCTCGAAGACCTCCTTGGCCCTGGCCTGGGTCCAGGTCTTGCCGTCCGGACTGGACCAGATGGCGGCGCGAGGTGCCTTCTCGAGGTAGATGACGCCGCCCAGCAGGTAGCCGTCGTCGGCACCGAGCATCGTGCGCAGCCGGGTGCCCGTCGGGAAGGCGTCCATGGCGGTGGCCCGCTCCCATGATGTCCCATCGTCCGAGCGCCAGACCGCCGATCGCTGACCACCCTGCTCGGCCACGCGCCCGAAGACGAGGAAGCCCGCAGGGCCGTACGCGACCCCTTGCAGGCCGATCTCCGGGCCGCTGGTGGTGGGCCGCATGATTCCGAGGTCGAGGCCAGACGAGCGAGGGTCCACGGCCTCCCAGGTGATGCCATCGGGGCTGGTCCAGGCCGGCCCCCAGCAGCGCGACGTCTCTCGTCGCCCCTGGATGCAGGCCCGCTGCCCGACCGCGACCATCGATGATGGCCCGACCGCGATGCCGACAGCCATGGTCGTGCCGATGGTCTGGGGCAGCACGGTGGCTGTCCAGCCGTTCGCGCTTGCCGTGGTCTCGCCCCGGTCGTCTTGTGCTTGAGCCACCGGAGCCAGCGCCGGCACCCCACCGATCACGAGGAACGTCAACATAGCCGCAGCAGCGGCCCACGGACTGCGCATGACAAGCCTCCTTCGGCTCATGCGCGGGTCGGGTCCGCCAGTGGCTCGGCGCGGCCCCGGCGGCCAGGGTGTGGGCCGCGCCTCATCGCCTCCCGCTCTGCTGGGTATGACGCCACAGCAGTAGCAGGTCGTTCAAGAGGCGGAGGTCACGAAGGTGTGGTCAGGCCATCGCGGCGGCCGGCTCGGAGGCTCGCTGCTCCTGTCGGATGCTGGGGTGCCGAGCGACGAAGTCGAACACGTCCTGCGGGAGCCGCTCGTCCATGACCGCCGCGAGATGGTCCTTGCACTCGTAGATCCGGAGGGTGCAGTCGGGGATGAGCCCGGCGGTCTCCTCGATGACCTCCCGGGTGAAGAACTGGTCCGCTCCGCCACCGACGAGGAGCACCGGGATGGGGATGTCGGGCAGGATCGCCTTGGCGTCGAAGGCCATCTCCGCTTCCGCCTCGATGAGCACGTCGTCGCGGAAGGATGCATGGGCGCCCCGGAGGACGAGGGGTGCCAGCAGGGCGCCGACGAACCGGGCGGCGCCCGGGACCCGCACGTTCGGATAGACGTCCGTGAGCATCGAGGCGAGCGCCTCGCCCAGCCGCCCGTCGTGCAGCAGCCGCGCGTAGGTGAGGTCCCCGTCATGGCGCGGCCCATCCGCCACATACCCGGCGGCGACGATGGCGATCCTGCCGAGGCGCTCGGGATGGCGGGCGGCAAGCTGGAGACCGATCATGCCACCGGTCGAGAGGCCGAGCGCCGCCTCGATCCTCCCGCCGAACTCGTCGGCGATGAGTTGCCCGTAGTCGTCGGCCATGTCGGCGATGGAGTAGCCCTGCGGCAGTCGCTGCTTGCGGGTGACGACCCAAGCCGTCCAGCCGTCCTCCACCAGGGGACGCGCCACGCGTAGGTGCCTCGAGAGGAACGAGCCCTTCGGGGCTGTGTTGTCCGGGCCACCCGGGATGACCAGCAGGTCCTTCGGGCCGGTGCCCCACCGGGCGTAGGCCATCCCGTTGTGGGAGATGCCGCTGACCGGCTTCGGGATGGCCGGTCCGCGCCCTCGGAGCCGGGACCGGGCGAGTGCACCCGCGACCGTGACCACTGACGCCACGACGACCTGGGATGCTCCGGCCTTTGCCGTCCTTGCAGTGTGCTCGCGTCGGGTGCTAGTGTCAACCGTGATGGTAGGCATGCACTACTGTGGCAGAGGAGGCACCGATGGCCCGAACGTTGGGAGCGGTCCTGCGACAGGCACGCGAGGTGCGCGGGCTCTCGGGCAACGAGAGCGCTCGCGTCGCTGGGATCTCCCAGGCCTACATGCACAAGCTCGAGCAGGACGCGGTCAAGAGCCCCTCGCCCACGGTGCTCCAGCGACTGGGCGAGGTCCTCGGCTTGCCCTACGCGGAACTCATGGTGCTCGCCGGCTACCCGATGCCGGGCGTGGAGGAGCCCGGTGGCGCCAGGCTGGCCACGGCCCTCTTCGGCGACCTCAGCGACGACGAGCGCGACGAGCTGCTCGAGTACCTCGCCTGGTACCGGGCGCGCAAGCGGTCCAAGGCGGCGCGGCGGTAGGTCGCCAGCCGACGAGCGCTGACCGGCCACGACGCCGAGTCGGACGCCCTCCTCGACCGGCCCCGTGCTCGCAGCGGGAATGAGAAGAGGCCCGCCCCTCGCGGGACGGGCCAGTTACAGCCGAGGCGGCGCGATGGGGGATGACGTCCTAGTCCTTGTAGCCGGTCGTCAGGTACATCAACATGACGTGCCGACCGGACACGCGGCTGAAGCCTGCCGCCTCCAGCATCTCGCGACGGTCCTCGCCGACGACGGCTCGTCCACCGGGCTTCAGGACCCGATGCATCTCCCTAAGGGCGGCTTGGGCCTTGGACTCGTAGCAGTTCACGTCGTTGCTGGTCACGACGGTGAACGTGTCGTCCTCCCAGGGCAACATGGCGACATCCCCGACAACGAACTCCGCGGAACCGTCGGCGATGCGTTCGGCATTCTCCGTGCGAGCCTGGTCAATCATCGCCTGGGACTGGTCAAGACCGGCGATGCGACGTACCTGGGGAGCGTGCTTGGCGAGGAACACCCCCGAGCCACAGGCCACGTCGAGGACCTCGTCCTCGGGCCGCAGGTCGAGGCCTTTCGCGTACGCGGCGTAGAGCCATGCGCCCAACGGCGCGTAGTAGGGGGCGATGATACGCCCGACGGCCCCTTCGAAGAACCAATGCTGGTGCGCTTCCTCCCACCGGTCGAAGCGCTCCCCGTAGCGGAGCCGCGCGGCGACCCCCGCCAGGCCGACGATGGTGATGGTCGCGAGGCCTGCTCGCACGACACCGCTCATGGCAGTTCCCCCTGTCCGCGGGCCGGGTCCGCCAGTGGCTCGGAGCGACTCAGGCGGCCAACGTACGCGAGTCGGACTTCACGGCCTCCCGCTGCCTACGATTCTCCGCTCGGTGGCAAGCCAATGTGTCGATGGAGGTGACACCCGAGCGCCGATACGCTGCGCCTTGTGAAGGCCCCAGAGCCCCTCGTCATCCCGTGGCAAGGCCGCTCGCTTCGCGTGCGCCACGACGACGCCCGCATCACGCCCTACAGCCCACAGGGTGCGCGCATCCGCTCGGCGGTCGAGCTGGCGAGCGATGTGGAAGGGCTCAGGCTCGTCCTCGGGTCGGTACTCGGCGAGCGATACCGGGTCAGGGTCAGCGATGACGGGAGCGTGGTGGGGCTGTGGCGGCGGGTCAGCCCGGGCTAGACTCGCGGTGATCACCGCGCAGGGATGAGGGAAGCGATGGCACGGCTCGTTCACGTCGCGGCACTGGGCGTCCTGCTCATGGTGACGGTCAGCGCCCCCGTCACGGCACAGGAGGCGAGTGATGTGGACACGCTCGTGGCGCTGTGCGAAGCGAACGCGCCCGACGACGCGACCCGCGACAATTGCGTGCACGTGGCGGTGACGGTCCTCTCCACGGCCACGGTGCCCACCCCGTGGGAGGACTTCGAGGCCGGGACCGCCGAGGTCATCGAGTCGTACACCGCGCCCCTGGTCTTCCGGCTCGAGGGCGAAGTGCTGGATACCACCCCTCCTGTCGAAGCGCTCCGGTCGTCGGGGAGTTGGACGCCCAAGGACCCGGCCAATGGCCGGACGCTCGACCCCAGCAAGAAGAAACAAGCCAAGCGCGCTCGCGTCGTGGCCGGGATGGCGGCATCGGACATGCGTGAGTTCCTGCTGTCGGTGACGCCAGGCGACTGCTATCGCGACATGTACGGCGCGCTCTGGGGCCTGGCCTCAGCGTGGCAGTACTACTCCGATGGGCTCGGCAACCCCAAGCGCCTGCTCGACCCCGCGGTCGCGGAGTTCGTTCGAGCGTGGTCGGTCACCCACTGCGGGCCGCCACGATGGACCATCGAGGTGGCGCCTCTCCCGATCACGGAGTAGGCGCGGCCCGACATCTCGCTCCTTGACCGACCAGCCCACCCGTGACCAGCGATGCAAGACCCTCGCCACCCAACTCGAGGATGCTGGCCTCGCCGAGCGGTACACCGACGCCGAAGGTGCCGAGCACATCCGCCTGACGCCGGCGGGCGAACAAGGCGCGGTAGATGGCGCATGAACGACGACGCGGGCCTGGATGCCCTGGTGACCGAGGCACTGCTGGAGGAAGCCAGGACACATGAAGAGGCCCGCCCCTCGCGGGACGGGCCGGATCCGCTCGAGCCTCGTCAGGAGGCTACCCGCAGGTGTGCGTAGCGGACACTGGGTCCGACTCGTTCAACGGGACGTCGTATCGATCGGTGAGAACGATGTAGAAGGTCGTCGTGGCCGGAGGAACGACGATCTTGGACCCGTAGATCGCGGTGGGGTTCTTGGCATCCATCCGCACGTATATCCACCCGCTCCGATAGGTCTCCGTCGAGTCGGTCGTCTCGGTCATGTATCCGAGGTGCCACCAGCGGCCGTGGGCGGTGGTCACGAGGTTGGCGCCCGCGGCACCGGTGGCTACGCCGGCAAAGGTGGCGCACTCGAAGGAATCGAACTCCACCACAGCGGATGGCTGTCTCGCCAGGGCGCCAGCGGCACCCGCGAGGGTGGTGGTCGCCGCGAGGGCGAGCGCGACCGTCATTACGGACAGTCGTCGGGTGAACCGTGAGCGAGTCGAGTCGGTCAGCAAGGTCATGCTCCTTCGCCAGATACTTCCCATCGCTCGGAACCTGATGATGGACTCTGGTACATGAGGATGACCCCCAACCCTTGGACTATCCCCTTCGCCCTTTCGGACCAGGCGAGAGGACTTGGCACCGACCGGAACGCCGGACCGATACGACCGGGCTCGGACACAGGAAGATGCCCGCCCCGCCACCCTCGTCACGTGACCGACCACATCGCCGAGACCGACGCCATCGTGGCCGAGCTCGAGCGTGCCGGCCTCATCACGGTCACGCAGCGCGAGGACGGCGAGCCGATCTACACCCTCACGCCCGAAGGCGGGCAGGTGTCACGGCAGCTGGCGATGACCGACGATGCCGGCCAGGGCGCGCTGATGGCGGGGCTGCTGGAGGATGTCGAGACATAAGAAGGGGCCCGCCCTTCGCGGGACGGGCCCCTTTCCGTACGAGCTACTGGTGATGCCTAGTAGGGGTATGTGAGCTGGCACCTGAGGATGTCGTCGACGGCGTTGATGAACGCCGCGACTCCACCCTCGGCATAACAGATGGGCGCCAGGACATCGCTGAAGCTGATGAGCTCCGCGTCGGTGTATCCAGTCGCAGTACACCACCACTCATCGACCTGCCCGTAGCTGAGGTAGATCGTCTCTTCCGAGAACGTACCTCCGCCCGCGTCACACGCTGTCTCCCAGGGCCCCATCGGTGGCATCGGTACGCCGCCATGGACAGCGAACTTGACGCACTGGCCCTGGTTCTTGAAGGAGTCGCCCTCAGCCGTAGCCAGTCCCTCCCAACCGCCGTCCTTGCACAGCGCCTTGGCCTCCGCCGTGGCTTGCTTCGCCTCGACCTTGGCCGCCTGCTTCGCGGCCTTCGCCTCGACCTTGGCCGCCTGCTTCGCGGCCTTCGCCTCGACCTTGGCTGCCTGCTTCACGGCCTTCGCCTCGACCTTGGCCGCCTGCTTCGCGGCCTTCGCCTCGACCTTGGCCGCCTGCTTCGCGGCCTTCGCCTCGGCTCTCGCCGCGGCCCGAGCCTGCTGCTCGGACTGCCGCTCCGCCTTGGCCTCGACCTTCGCCGCGGCCTTGGCTTCCTTGTCGGGCTTGGCCAGCGCGGGCCCGGCCAGCGCGCTCACCAGCAGTGCCGCGGACGCGACCACGGCCACGCTCCGCATGAACGGATGACCAGACATTCGATACCTCCTACCGCATCGGGTCGGAGCCGGCAGGCGAGGCTCCATGGACGACGCACCGATGCTGCTCCCGCGACCGATGTAGCGCATCCGTCCGTTCGTACCGGCACCGGAATGCGGTGCGCGGCCGAGCGGTGGGGAGGAGTAGGCTCGGCCACATGACCGAGACCCCGACACCGGCCTCGACGCCACGAGTGTCTGCTTCCTTGTTCAGCGAGATCACCTCGGAGTAGCCCTCCGCCACAGCTCCACGACCGCCACTCGTCACACCCGGACCTAGCGCCCGCTACCCTCGCGCCATGACCGACCACGACGCCGAGATGGACGCCCTGCTCGACCAGTTGGAAGCCGCCGGGCTCGTGGAGGTCTACGTCAACGAGGACGGCCGGAACGCGATGCGCCTGACGCCCGCAGGCGAACAGGTGTCACGGCAGCTGGCGATGACCGACGATGCCGGCCAGGGCGACCTCATGGCGGCGTTGCTGGAGGCCGCGGAGGCACAAGAAGAGGCCCGCCCCTCGCGGGACGGGCTACTTGTGAGGGCGGCAGGTGCCAGGACGCACCGCCGAGAGGGCCGCGCCGTTGTGGTACTTCCGAGCCATCGATAGCATGGGACCCCCGGGCGGCCACCCTCGCCGCATCCGAGCCCGGGTCCATCCTCGGTAGGACGGAGGCTGCGCGGATGGACCAGACGGTACATGGCCGGAGCGAGCCGACATACGAGGCCCGATTCATCGAGGGACCGCGCGCCGGCACGCGTGCGACGGTGGCGAGCCTCCCAGAGGGGGGTCCGGTCGAGGTGCTGCGCGTCCAAGGGGATGACCTCGGCGTCTACCTACTCGCTGGCTACCCGGACCTCGGAGGGAGCCTGCCGTATCGGTGGATCACATGGGCTGAAGCGGCAGGACTGCGGACGTGGCTCCGCTTCGGCCGGGCGGCCCGACGAACTCCCCGGGCCGATCCGCACCAGGGCCGTCCTCTCGGCTAGTCCGTCGAGCGCGCCCCGTCCAGGCCAGCGGGCTATCACGAGGCTCATCCTGGCGTCGGCACTCGGCGAGCGGTATCGCGTCAGGGTCAGCGAGGACGGGAGCGCCGTGGGGCTGTGGCGGCGGGCATGAGAAGAGGCCCGCCCTTCGCGGGACGGGCCTCTGTGTCAAGGAGTCGGCTTGCCTACGGGATTCGACTGCGGGAGACGACCACCGGTCGGTCCAGACACGACACGGCCAGCTCCTTCCGCAGTCGAGCGACCTCGGACTGCACGACTCCCGCCGGGCCTGTCGTGATGGCCACGAGTTCAGAGTTGGGGACACCGAAGTGCTGACACGTTGTCACCCACTCGAAGGTCGGCCTCTTCTTGTCAGGGTCCGGCACAGCCTGGGCCACGCCGGGCAGCATCGCTGCGACCAACGCTGCCGCGGCGATACCGATTATCAGTCGCCTCTTCATGGAAGCTCCCCCATTACGGGTTTGCGCTGTCGGCGGCCCATCTGGCCGCGCGGCGCGGTCCCCGACTACCGATTCTCATACCGCTGGCAATCAGGGCAGGCCTGATACGAGTGGACCCCGATACCCTCTCGCCATGACCGACGAGCACATCGCCGAGACCGACGCCATCGTGGCCGAGCTCGAGCGCGCCGGCCCGCTCACGGTGACGCAGCGCTGCTTGCCCTTCCCCCGTGGCTTCGGCATCCGTCTGATGAAGCATCTAACTGGCACGGTTTCGTTAGATGCTCCACGCTCGGTAGCACGCCGCATAGACGCTGCTAGTCCGAAGTCAGATGCTCTATCCACTGAGCTACGGGCGCCAGACCTACGCTCAGATCGAGCGTCTGACTTGGTTTCGGTCCTGGCACGCCGCTATGGAACCAGCGATCGACGGTTGCCCACTCGATGGCCAAGACTCCGAAGCGGAGGCAAGAGACCTCACCAGGGACGCAAGTATCGCATCCCTGGACATCAAGCCGACGCTGCGAGCCTCGGTCGCCACCTCCTCACTAGCGACTCTGTGGACAACCCCTACCTCCGCGCTGTACATTCCGCCCTCACGGTCGCGCCGAGCGGTATGTGCCGCAGCCTGCGGGCGAGGACGACCCTGAAGCGAGAGAAGGAGGCTTGTAGATGCGCGGATTCGACTGTGTCGCCCCCGACGGCAGCCACGAGGAGCCTACCCACTTCGAAGCCGAGACCGACGACGCGATCGTGGAGCAGGCGAAGACGCACATCGCCGAGTACCACGCTTCTCTGGGCCTCACCGAGGAGCAAGCGCGGGAGATGGTCGTCCAGGGTGCCTACGACATCGGCGACAGATGAGGCTTGCGCCCTGCGCGCTACCTGTGGAGGCCCGTCCCGCGAGGGGCGGGCCTATTCCTGTGTCTCGTTGGTCATCGCCAAGGCTGACGGACGAGGTGGCACGACCAGCTCGCTAGCATCGTCGGGTGGCACGCGCCGCGGCTAGTCGATGGTCGATGGGACCTCGCCCGCGAAGAGGAACTGGCCCGGCATCAGGCCACCGAACAGCTCGCGGCTTGACGGGCTACGGACCTGGGGTGTCTAGCTCTGGCCTCGGCGGCGCGAGGCGCTGATCTGGCGACCGCGCGCACGCACGCGCGCAGCCCTCCGCTGCGGCATGTGCAGATAGGGCAGGCTGCCGTCCCCCCGCGGACCGCCGGCCAAGACATAGGTCCAGTCGGGCTGTCCAGGGGTGAGCAGGATGTCCGGTGGCTCACCGGACTCGAGCCCCAGAACGGCGGTCACGGTGCCGTCTCGGGGCCCCGCCTCGAAACGAACGACGTAGGTTGGTCGCTCCGGTTGCCCCTGAGCGTGGCCGCCCATCCGCGACCGGCTCCAGTGCTCCGTCATCGCCCACCGCCTGACGCGGCCGGGAGCAAGCCGGGGACGACTACAGCTGCGGTCGCTGGCGCACCCACCGCCACGACTCCGGACGACAGGTATCGCAGGGCCACGACGTCCCCGGGCAGACCGGGGAGCGGCAGAGCACTGAGGGGGTATTGATGCGTGATCGGCTTGAGCGAGACGGCGGTTGGCACACTGTGCTCCTATCGGGGGACGCCGGACCAAAGTCATCCGACGTGGCTCCGAAAGTACCAAGCGGCTAGTACACCCCTCCGCACCGGACCGCCATGGTGGTGTGGGCACGCACCGTGAGGTGGGCTGAATCCGAGGTGGCCGGTCGTAGAGGAGGACCGCTGCATCGGCAACGACACGGCGATCTCGACGGGTCGATGGATGTTTATGGGTGCCCCGGTGCACCACCTAGCCGGCGGCTTCGTTGACAGGACCATCGGGCTATCCGCACGATAGCCCGATGGAGAGCGAGAGCATCTCGACGAGGCCGCAGACCTACCGCGCACGGCTTCGAGGTGGTCCCGACGATGGCGCTGTGGTCAGGGTCCCGCCGCTGCCTGGTGGCGGCCCACCCGACTTCTTCCATGCTGGACCCGACGACCCAGGGATGTACGTGCTCGCCGGCGCGCCGAACGAGGATGGCAGCCTACCTTACTGGTTCATCTCGTCGATGCCGGCCTTGGCGGAGCGCACGGCACCCGAGCAATCGACCTGGACGCTCGTTTCGGTAGGCTGCGGGAACGCCGCCCCGAAGGTCTGGCACCAGCATTGCGAGGGGACCAGGCCGGTGCTCCTCCGGCCTGAGCCTGTCGCGTCATCCCGGGCATCGTCGATCGTCGGCCGAGCGTATGTCTGCCCCGAGTGCGAGCAGACGACGGTCATCAGCCTGCCCGAGGAGTAGCGAAACCGCCTCTCGTCACTGCCGACGCGACCTGACCATGGCGTCTGGATCGTCGAGTCCCACGCCCACCAGGACCGCGCGGCACAGCTGGAGCATGTCAGGTGGGTCGCTCGCCCCGACCTCTCCCCAGGTCCAAGTCGAGTGCCAGTCCTACCGCAGCTTGAACGCCACCAGGGCCATGGTGGTCGGACGTTGCCGTCCGTCGGAAGGCACGTTGTCGACCGCGAACTTGCCGGTGTCCAGCATCCGTCGCGCGAACACGGTCGATCCGCCACCATCGAGGTTGAACGCGTGCTTGGCGCCGAGCGACCTGAACAGCTGGCCCATCTCCTTGAGGTTCACGCCGACGCTGGCGCGGCGCCGTCCGTCGACGGTGACCATGAGCACGGTTCCGTCCGCCTTGATGCCGACGCCTGTCCGCGGATGTCGCTCAGCGCCTTCCTGGTACTCGCTGGCCGAGGGCGCGGCGACCTTGCCGTTGCGGGTGGTGAAGTGGTTACCACCCAACGCCTCGGAGATGTTCTCCCAGTTGTCAGCCGGCGCGAGGGTGCCGCCGCAGTCGTTGTCCACCCTCTTCACCACCTGCGTCGTCAGCGGGAAGCGCTGTCCCACCTTGAGCTTGTAGACCCACTTGTGTCGAGGGTTCTTCACGGACAGCACGGCCTGGCCGCCGCGCAGCCTGGTATTGCCGCCACCCTTACGCACCTTCAGCACCTTGACCATCTGTGTTCCGTTCGGACGCAGCTTCTCCTGGAGCTCGAGCACGACCTCGACGCCCCCGGATGTCGTGAGCGTGCTGGAGGCGAAGCGCTTGGTGTAGAGGGCGATCTGGGGAGTGTCGCGAGGAGTGTTCACCCGATGGATCTGCTTCTCGTGCTTGTAGCCGGTCGGATGAGCGGTGACATGGATGCGAACGTCGGCGATGCGAGCACTGCCGTCGGGATCGATGCCGAGCGTGGGCCGAGTGCAGGGTACGGCCACCATCACCTCGCGGTTGGAGACGGCCATCGAGTGTGGGGCGGCGTACGGGCCGTAGGCGTCCCGCTTGGGGCGGTCACCATTGGTCGCGGCCATCGCGCGCAGCGTCTTGGTGCTCTTGCGCTTGGCCATGGCCGTGACCACCTCGCGACCCACGACGCGATCGTTGGAGAGGACCGACTTGAGGCGCACGCTCGGGTGCGTCGTCTCGATCTGCGCGATCCGCACGGACTGGCGGCGGCCGCCGGTCGTCTTCATCTTGCCCAACGAGTACGTGATACCCGGGGAGAGGGCGACGGTCTTCCTCGGTTGGTATGGCTGTGTGATGGAGGCCTCGGCTCCCGAAGCGAACGGGGTGGCTACCAGGGCCAGTGCGACCGTCGCCAGGATGACGTGACGGGCGGAGCGGCGGGGATTCGCGTTCGTAGACATGGACACAGCCTGACTGTCCCCGGTCCTCCGCCCAATGGCCCGGAAGTACATGCAGCTCCAGCGGCGAACGGCCCGCAGCGCCACAGTCCGGTGTGGCCCGGTGTCGTTGCGTCCAGCGTGGGGCGGCACTTCCAGCCCGGAACGACCGGGTCAGCGCAGCTGTCCGGGCGGCGGGACGGCGCCCGGCTGCGCCCGCTGTCGCTCCCTGGCCTCGCTCGCGACCACGATGGCCTCCGCCACGGCGCGGTCGACCACCTGGACCTTCGCCGCGTCGAAGACGCGGATGGCGCCATCGGTCGTCACACACACCACCTCGGTGACGGTGCCGGTCGTCTCCGACCAGCTGTTGACGAAGTCCACGACGCTGACCGGGTAGCCGTTGGGGTCCGGTGCCCCCGGATGGTAGATCGCGGCCAGTGGGCTCATGCGCGCGCTCCTCATGTCAGGTTCGGTCAGGGCACAGGCTAGCGCCTCCGGGCGCTGATCAGGGCACGGATAAGGGGGTGGATAAGGGCGCACCCGATGGCGTTCTCGAGCCTTAGCCCGACGGTGGGACCTGACCACGACCGCAGCGAGGGAGTCAGGCATGGCCGGCCAGAGCGACATCTTGCGAGGCTTCCG
This sequence comes from uncultured Chloroflexia bacterium, assembly GCA_963712745.1. GTDB lineage: Bacteria > Chloroflexota > Limnocylindria > Limnocylindrales > CSP1-4 > JAFMJV01. The sequence continues at coordinate 15,219 of CAVQJC010000020.1, forward strand.
TCAACACGAGGACCTGTTCGCCGTCACGCGACGGGGGGTCTTCGAACGGCTGACCGACCCCTACCTGACCGAGCATGATCGCTGGGTCCTGGGCCAGTTCGCGCAGTTCCTGAGCGGGGTCGCACCCGGGCCGGACCACCGGGCCCGGCAGAACCAGCCCTCCCAGCTGGCCTCGGCGCGGTACGCTCGCGTCCGACGCGCCGCCGCATAGCGATCCGGAGGGAGGCAGTCGATGGCTGCGAGCGACCCGGCGATCCTGGTCCGGCCCAAGACCCTCCTGCCCCTTCGCCAACTCACGCTCATCTCGGTCTACTGGTTCGGTATCAACGCCGTCTGGGGTGGCTACGAATGGTTCGGCCAGACCCAGGTGGAGCTCATCGTGGGCCGGGCGGACCGTGGTCTGGCCATGGGCGTCATCGAGTTCATCGGGGCCCTCATTCCCATCCTCGTCGTGCCCACCGTGGGCGCCATCAGCGACTACACCTCGTCGCGTTTCGGCAAGCGCAAGGGCTACATCATCAGCGGTGCGTTCTTCGACCTGCTCTTCCTGACCGGGCTGTCACTGCTGGCCTTCGCCGAGCCGGCCGAATGGGACGGACAGGCGCTCGGGACCCCGGCGTTGATGGTGGTCTACACGCTCCTCTTCCTCGGCCTGCAGCTCAGCTCGAACACGGCCCAGGGCCCTTACCAGGGCTTCGTGCCCGACCTGGTGGCCGAGCCACAGGTGGGCCTGGCCAGCGGCGCGGTGGGCGTGATGCGGACCGGTGGCAACATCGGGGGGGCGCTCATCATGATGATCGGTGCCCAGTACAACCTGTGGGGCCTGGCGCTGTTCCTCATCGCGGTCCTCGAGTTCACGCTGGCGTCGCTCACCTTCGCCTTCGTCGGCAATGGACCGCCGGCCAAGCCGCGCGAAGGCCGGTCCTGGACGACCATCGCGCGAGAGGCGTGGGGGCTGGACGTCCTGCGTGAGCGGTCGTTCATCCGCATGACCATCGTGCGCTTCCTGTTCCTCATGGGCACAGGCATCTTCATCAACTTCAGCGCCTGGTACCTGCGTGATTCACTGGGCCAGACGGGTTCCGACCGCACGTTCTGGGGCATCGTGGCCCTGGGTGCGGCAGGCATCGCCACGTTCGTGTCGGCCGTGCCCGCGGCACGGATCTCGAACCGTGTCGGCCGCAAGCCGGTCATCTGGGTCGCCTGCCTCGTAGCCGGTATCGGGATCACCGTCATCGCCATCGCCCCCAGCCCTCCGATCGCGGTCATCGGCCTCGCCTTCCTGGGATCCGGTGCCGGCTCCTATCTGGCGGTCGACTGGGCCCTCATGACCGAGACCATCCCGCTCATCACCAGTGGCCGCTACATGGGCCTGGCCAACATCGCCAACTCCATCTCCGGGCCCATCGGCGTGTTCATCGCGGGCGCACTGGTGATCGACCGCCTCACCAAGGCGGGCCTGGTCGAACTGGGTCCACGCGTGGCAGTGGCCCTGGGCATCCCCATGCTGGCCCTCGCCGCCTTGGTGCTCATCGGTGTCCACCCGCGACGCGACCCACGCCGGCCCGATCCGGTGGCCCCCACGCCGGGATCGTAGCGCTGATCCTCAGCCGCCTACCTGCTTCTCCGCGCCGGCCATGATCACGCCCCAGAACACGCCACCCTGCGCGGCCATGCCCATCTGCACCAGCAGGCTGGCCTCTGTCAGCGAGCCGATCTCGCGCCAGACCGCGGGGAACACGACCAGGGCCACGATGCAGGCCACCAGCAGCCAGCGCCGGTCGAGGTCGACGGTGATGGGACCACCGTTGCGGGCCATCGCCACGGCCTCGGAGAAGACCACGCCCACCACGACCACGAGGTAGAGCACGACCTGCTGGACCAGGGGCATCTCGGCGCCACCCGCCGGTGCGATGGGTGCGCTCCCGGCGCTGAGGTCGAACCAGGCAAGTACGTCCATCCGTCCCTCCTCCTCCCCTGTCCGACCATGACGCCGCCTGCTGGTGCGTACGGTCAACACGCAGGACTACGTAGTCGGCCCGGGCTCAGGCGCACCCGCGAACCGGGCTTGCGGACGGCCATGGCGCCCGTCACTATCAGCCCATGCTGCCGGCTCCGAGAGGTAGTGCGACCAGTCCGCTCGTATACGGACGCGACGCGGAGTCGTCGCGGCTCGATGCCGCGCTCGAGGCGATGACGCGGGGCGAACCTCGTCCGGTCGTCATCGGTGGCGAGGCCGGCATCGGCAAGACGCGTCTGATCGACGAAGCCCTCGAACGTGCCGGACCCGACTTGCGCGTGCTGCACGGGGCGTGCCTCGCGCTGGGCTCGACTATCCCCTACCTGCCGTTCGCAGAGATCGTCCGCGACCTCGTCCGGCAGGTGTCGTCCGCGACGCTGAACCAAGTGGTGGGGCCGGCGCGGGCCGAGCTGGCGCGTTTCCTGCCTGAGGTCACTGCCGTGGTGCGCGCCGACGGGCAGGCGTCCCCGGCCCCGGAGCGAAGCGACGAACTCGAGCGACTGCGGCTCTACGAAGCCTTCCTGCGGGTGGCCGAACGCATCGCCGCGGACACGCCTACCGTCTTCGTGATCGAGGACGTGCAGTGGATCGACCGCGCCAGCCTGGAGCTATTGGCCTTCCTGGCACACGGGCTGCAGCAGAGCCACCGGGCTGCACTCATCGTGTCGGTGCGACCGGAGGAGGTCGAGGACAAGGAGCCGGTGCTGACTCTGCTCGCCGACCTTGGACGAGGCAGCCGCGCGGAGCGAATCGAGCTCGGGCCGCTGGACGAGACCGCCACCAGGCGGCTGGCCGCAGCCGTGCTTGGCACGCAGCCGCCGAGCGAGCTGATGGCTCGTGTCACACAACTGAGCGACGGGAACCCGCTGTTCGCCGAGGAGCTGCTCGGGGCCTGGCGCTCGGGCCAGGCCGGCGATACCCTGCCCCCCAAGCTGCGCGACCTGCTGGCCGCGCGCCTGGCCCACGTGCCCGACGACGTGCTCGAGGTGTTGCGGGTGGCCGCAGCGTCCGGGCGCTCGGTGGATGACCGCCTGCTTACCACCGTGGCCGACCTCGACGAGGAGCAGGTCCAGCGCGCCGTCCACCTGGCCGTGGACGACCACATCCTCATCCGCACCGAGGGTCCCGCGAGACCCGGCTACCGCTTCCGCCACGAGATCCTGCGAGCGCTGGTGGCGTCCCAGTTGCTCCCGGCCCAATCACGACGGATCCACGCGGCCTACGCGGAGGCCCTCTCCCAGGAGCCGTCGGAACGCCGCAGCGCTACCGAGATCGCCGACCACTGGGATGCTGCCGGCGACTCGCTCAAGGCACTCGGCGCGCACATCGAGGCCGGGCGCACCGCGGTGTCCCGTTTCGCGTTCAGCCAGGCCAGCGACCACTTCGAACGCGCGCTCGTGCTCCTCGATGAAACCGGTCGGCAGGCACAGGCGGACATGTCCCGGAGCGAGTTGCTCGGTGACGCCGCCTCCGCCGCGGCTCGGGCCGGGGAATTCGACCGCGCCATCGAGCTGACACGCCAGCTGATCAGCGCGCGGGATGAGCTGGAGCCCGAGACATGGGAGCTGGCCCGCTCCAGCCTGCGCTGGTACCTGTGGGAATCGGGCGACCTCGAGGCGGCCCTGGACGAGACCCAGGCTGTGCTTGCCGACCCGGCACCGATGCCGGCACGCTGGCGAGCCAACGCGCTGGGCCACATGGCCGGCCTGCTGCTCTTCCTTCAGCGTACAGAGGAGGCCGGCGTGCGCGCACGCGAGGCTCTCGAGGTGGCCCAGGCTGCCGGTGCCTCCGAGGCGCAGGCGCTCGCCGAGGGCGTCCTCGGCTGGTGCCTCCTGCTTGAGGGCGACGTGGAGGGTGGGCTCGAGGTCATCCGTCGTGTCCTCGTTGCTGCCCGACTCGCCGACGAAGGGGTCCTCGAGGGCCGCTACCCGGTGGGTGCCGCGCTGGCCCACTCACAGCTGGCCGTGGCGCTCGAGCTCGTGGGCCGCCTCGAGGAGGCACACCACGTGGCCGAGGCCGGCGTCCTCATCGCACGCGAACAGGGCGTCGGTCGCACGTTCGGGGCCTCGCTCGAGGCCAGCTCTGCGCGCGCGCTCTTCCAGCTTGGTCGCTGGTCCGAGGCCGACGAGGCCATCGCCTCGGCCCTGCGATATGGCGCCGTCGGCTCAGGACGCATCGCTCTGCTGGCCGTGCGCGCCCTGCTGGCGAACGGGCGCGGCCGGGCCGACGATGCCGCGGCGACCCTGGCTGAAGCCGAAAGCCTGGTCAACGACACCACCCCGCTCGACGTGCGCCGCTGGCTCACCGCGGCCGGGGTCGAGCATTCGATCTGGCAGGGCGATCCGGTGGCAGCGCTGGCCCGCATGGCCTTCCTGGCCGAGGATCCCGATCGGCGGTCGGTGGCCGTGGCCGGAGGCCAGCCCGCGATGCTCGACGCCAGCGTGCCCCACCTGCTGGCGCTGGGCGCACGTGCCTGCGCCGACGCGGCCATGGTGGAGCGAGCCTCGAGCTCGGAGGCGGGCCTGTCGGCCATGGCCGAGGCCCAGCTGCAGGACGCCCTCCGACGGGCCCGCAAGCGTCGAGCCCTGGCCGAGGTGTGGGCCGCCGACCTGGCCATCGCGCGGGCCGAGCTGGAGCGAGCGGCCGGCAGTGATCCCGCTACCCGCGTGCGTCAGTGGAAAGCCGCAGCCGGCCACGTGAGCGCACGGCCATACGCCTCCTGCTACGTGCGTTGGCGCCTGGCTGAGGCACATCTCAGTCGGCGCGACGGCCGGGATGACGCCGCGCCACTCATCGAATCGGCATTGTCTGACGCTCGCGCCCTGGGGGCACAGGTCATCGCCGACGAGCTGATCGCCCTCGCTCGCAGGGCACGGCTGGCACTCGGGACCGGCGATGGCCAGCCGGGCGTTGGCGCCAGTGACGCAGAGCGGCCCTATGGCCTGACCGCGCGCGAGGCGGAAGTGCTGGCCCTGCTGGCCGGGGGCCTCAGCAATCAGGAGATCGCGGAGCGGCTCTTCATCAGCCCCAAGACCGCCAGCGTCCACGTCTCCAACATCTACGGCAAGCTGGCAGTCGAATCGCGGGTCGCGGCAGCGACACTCGCGCACGAGATGGGCCTCGACGAGGTCCTGCCGGAGGACGGCGCCTAGATCCCCCAGGCCCGCCCGCCGCGCCGGGCGGTCACTCGCGCAGCGGCTCCAGATCCGAGCAGACCGCGTAGACCTCGAACCCGACGGGCTCGACCGAGCCGTCGCTCGAGACCATCGAGACGGCCCAGGCGCGGGCACCGGAGGGGTAGTCCTCGAGGACGGTGGCCGCCGGACCGGAGGTTCTCCGGTAGCCGCCACCGGTCACGAGGTCGCCCTCGTCGCATTTCGCGGTTCCACTGACGAGCACGAGATCCTCGAATGCCTGGCGCACGATGTAGGTAGCGCTCGTGCCGGGCTTGCCCTTGGGGCCGGGCTCACCCTGCTCGCCCCTGGGACCTTCTTCGCCCTGCGGCCCAGGGTCACCCGTGGGCCCCTGCTCACCCGGCGCTCCCTGTGGACCATCCATGTTCCACTGCGCCAGCTGCGACGACTTGTCGCAGGGGCCGAGCGGTTCGTTGCCCACCGCGACGCTGGACAGATTCCCCTCGGGGTCCAGGCAGCCCGAGTAGGTCACGGTCTCGTCCGCAGCCGCAGCTGCGGCCCCCAGCGTCATAACCGCTCCGACCGCGAGCGTGAGCGCGCGGCCCCCTGTTCCCGTCACCATGGCTAGCTCCTTGCGGTCTACCCGCGTCCTCGGCGGGGTACGAAAGCGCCGATGACCATGAGCACGCCCAGGGCCACGGCCGCGATAGGCCAGATCTCACCGATGTCGAGGGCCAGTTCATCGCCGAAGAGGATCCAGATCCCCACGGCCACGAGCAACAAGCCCACGACAGCCGCGCCGGCGCCGCCGCGACTTCGGCGCTCCGCTGATGGAGCATCCATGCCGGACGGAGGCGCCGACGGCGCATAGTAGGTCGCCTGCCCGACTTCGGCCGGTGGTCGCTGGCCGTAGTACGGGTCTTGGGGTGGCGCATACGGGTCGCCGGGCGGTTGGCCGAAGTACGGGTCGGACGGTGGCTGCGGGGGTGGCACTGCATAGGGATCGGCCGGCGGCTGGCCATAGTAGGAATCCTGCGGCGGCCGTCCGCCGGGATACTGGCTCATGAGCAGGCCTCCGGACGCTCGATGGAGAATGACGATGCGGTGCTGGTGACCGACAGTGAGACCCGGTCCGCGGTGGTGGTGAGGCCCTCACTGATCCATTGGCCGGGACTCTCCTCGGACAGGTCGCTCGAGGCGAGGTCGTCGCCCGAGAGGACGGACGAGTAGTCCACGCGCAAGCCCGCGCCCGTCGGTACGCAGACGACCAGGGACGAAGCATTGAGCGTGATGTCGGCCGCGATATCGCCTTCCGGCAGCAGCAGCCGACCATCGGATGCATTGAGGGTCAGGTCGACGCTGGCCTCCTGCGGTGTCGTGGCCTCGACCAGGTCGATGGTCACCTCGGTGGCGTTGAGCGTGCCGGCGATACGCTCGAGTGGGCCGGCCCCGGCGTCGATGGCGCCCTGGACGGCGTTGAGCGTGGTCTGCATCCGCAGCGCGGCGCGGGCGGGTACCTCGACAGCCCAGATGCTCTGCACCCGTCGGCCGAAGAAGGCCAGGTCCTCGGTGGAATCCTGGCTCACCCGCAGGTAGGCCGTCGCGCCCTCGCGCTCCGCCTCGGCGATCTGCGGTGGGTCATCGGGAGCGTGACGGGCTTGCAGGCTCCAGTTCGCGACGGTCGCGCGGGATACGTCGAGCTCGCCGCACGAGAGCGAGACGTCCAGTTCGAACTCGTTGGGGGAGGCCACGCTGCCCTCACTGGTGCTGGCCGTGCCTACCTCACCGTTGACACAGGCACCGCTGGCGATGGCGGGGATGATGCCCTGCAGATTGTCGAAACCGTCGTCCCGTACGGTCACGATGGCCGCGCCGAAGATGAGGCCGAACGTGGCTGCCACGAGTGCCCCGCCGAACCACGACAACGGTGTCCAGCGAAGGACCAGCCCGAGGCCGATGCCGACGAGGATGAGGGGCCACAGCCGCCCGAGGTCCGACGCGATGTCGGTTTCGAGCCAGCCCTGGTCGACGGCAAGCGGGATGCCGCCGAGGGCGATCAGGAATACGCCCCAGTTGAGCAGACTTCGATCGATGCGCATGATGCCGCACAGTCTAGCCAGCCTTGGCCAGCGCGGAGCGGCGGATCTCCGGGGGGATCCGTGTGGTTGCGCTGGTCGGCCGGCGCCGTCTAGCTCGGCGCCGGCAGGTCTCGCCTGGGAAAGCGGTAGAAGGCGATGGCGACGAAGACGGCGATGAAGGCCACCAGCACCGCCACATCGGTGAGGGCCGCGCCGTGCGCGAGGACCTGCCGTGCCTTGAGCAGGTTGAACATCGACCAGTCCTCGAGGAAGCCGACGTCGGGCCAGATCGAGCCGATGGCGTAGGCGAGGTAGTTGAGCAGGACGAAGACGGTCGGGATGCCGATGGCCGGGCCCGCGCGGTCAGACTCGACCGAGGCCACAAAGGCCAGGGCCATGAAGCCGATGAACAGGAGCGAGCCCACGACCCACAACTGGGCCAGGTTGCCGAAGTCGACCTCCTCCCCGAAACCGACGGCGAAGGCCGTGATACCGGTCGTCCCTACGAGCACGCCGATGAGCGCCGCCACGAACACGACCCCCGCGGTCAGCAAGGTGGTCAGCAGGCCGCGCCGGGAGACAGGGCGCGAGAGGGTCACCTCCAGCGTGCCCTTGTCGCGCTCGCCGGCGATGGCCAGGGCCGGGAAGGCGATGGCCATGATGCCCACCAGCAGTAGCGTGAACGGATGAGAGAAGCCCATGGCCATCGACCCGTTGAGCGACATCAGGTCCCCGCCTCCGAAGTTCGAGGCGATCTGATTGAAGAACGGCACCGAGTCGATGAACTCGCTCATCTCCTGGCCGAACGCCGCGTACATCACGGGCATGATCACGCCCATCAACACGAGCCCGGCCGCGATGACCACCAGACGCAGGGCGTTGGACCCGAAGGTGTAGCGCAGCAGCGGTGGGTTCACGCGTCGCCGGTGTCATGCGTCGTCACAGCCTCAGCGTACGACAGACCCGTATGCGCGGCGGAATCGGCCAGCCGGGGCCGAGTCAGCCAGTCCGGCAAAGCCGTTGAACTTGGCGGGGTCGCGGAGGCGTCGCAGGTGGCGCCAGATGTCGATGAACGCCAGGCGGGTGGCGTCCTCGGCCAGGTGCGCGTCACGGAGGATGCCGTGCGCTACGCGGAACAGCCGGGGATGGTGCGCTTCGGTCAATGACTCGAAGGCGCGCTGGTCGCCGTTCTGTGCTCGTGTCACGAGGTCTTGACCCATGTCCTCGTCTCGCCAGCTCCGCAAGGGTGGGGTCCCTCCCTCCTTGGGCAGGAACTCGAGCGTCGGAGACGGAGAGCCAGTCGTTCGGGACCTCCGTCACTTGACCCCGTCGACGGAGGGAAGTCTCATGGAGCGTAGCGGGAGGCCGTGAAGTCCGACTCGCCGACGTTGGCCGCCTGAGTCGTTCCGAGCCACTGGCGAACCCCACCCGTGCCAGAGAAGGTGATGTGATGCGGACGTTGCGACAAGCCGTGGCGGGGACGGTCACCTTGGCACTGCTCGGCGGACTGGCTGGTGCGGTCGCGGCGCGATCCGAGGACGCTGATGTCATCGTCGGGCAATCGGCCACGTGGGTCACCTTCACGGAGCAGGAGTGCTCCGTGGATGAAGTAGTGCCATTGCAGGACGGGGCCATCCAGCGGATCCGGGGCGTGGTCGCCACCTGTGAGGTCACGTTCAGTGACCCACGCGTGAGCGGCACGGCGACGGTCTCGAGCAACTACGACTGCCACGCGGAAGCGGGCTGCGTAGTCTGGGGCACCCAAGAGCTCGTCGGGCCGGATGGCTCGTGGACTGGCTCGTTCACCGGGACCATCGACGCTGCATTTACGGAGCGTGGCTTCACGCTCTTGAACGGTACAGCGGGCTACGAGGGCCTCACGTTCATCGTCCAACCGGCTGCGCAACTTGGGGAGGCACCTTCCGCCGTCGGCATCATCTACGAGGGCGGCGCACCTCCCCCGGTGGAGCTACCCGCCGACTAGCTCTGGTTCTGTCGCGGAGTCCTCCGCGTAGTACTCCATGAAGGCCTCTTCAAGACGAGCCGGCTCGATGAGCAGATCGTGGATGCCGACTCCCTGGAGTGCCGCCACGAGCGGCCCCGGGTCGCCCTCGAGCTGGCAGGTAAGCACGCCCTCGCGCACGTGGACCTCACTCACGCCCGGCACGCCGTCCAGTTCCGGGGCGTCGCCTTCGAGTCGTATCTCCACTCGTCGGCGACGGCGCGCCAGCAGCTGGCCGATGTCGGTCAGGGCCACGAGCTCGCCCTTGCGCACGATGGCCACGCGATCACACACCCGTTCGACCTCGCTGAGTATGTGCGAGGAGAAGAACACCGTACGGCCGGCGCGCTGGCGGTCGTCGAGGATCTCGTAGAAGGCTCGCTGCATCAGCGGGTCCAGCCCCTCGGTCGGCTCATCGAGGATGGCCAGCTCGGGATCGCTCTGGAGAGCCTGGATGATGCCCACCTTCTGGCGCATGCCCCGGGAATAATCACGGATCTGGCGGCGCAGGTCAGCCTGGCTCAGCTCCAGGCGTTCGGTCAGCTCATCCCGCAATGGCGAGCGCCGGCCGTCGAGCGCCGAGAGGTAGGAGAGCTGCTCGGCTCCTGTCATCGAGTCGTAGAAGGCGATGCCGCCAGGAAGGTAGCCGGTGCGGCGACGGATCTCCTCGGAATCGCTGACGATGTCGCGCCCCAGCACCTCTGCCCGACCGACCGTCGGGTGCAGGTAGCCCAGCAGCAGGCGGATCGTCGTCGACTTGCCGGCTCCATTGGGCCCAAGGAAGCCGAAGATCTCGCCCTCGTTGACCTCGATCGAGAGGTCGTGCAACGCCCGCACCGACGCGCTCCTGTGGAGTGGCATGCCATGACCGCGGTATGCCTTGCCCAGCGACTCGGTGACGATGGCGGGCATCAGCGTGGGTCGGGCGCCCCTCCGTCATGGGCAGACGCGCGACGCCCGGCCAGGCGCCAGCCCAGCGGCAGCGCCCCGGCCGCCAGCAGGAGCTTGGCGACGTCGCCGGGCACGAAGGGGTAGAGCCCCAAGGGCAGGACGTCAGTCACGCTGGCGCTCAGCGCCAGTGCCAGCCAGGTGAGCCCGAGCGCGTAGATGATAAGCGTGCCCAGGGCCATAGCCCCGAGCGAGCCGCCGAAGCGGCGATCCCAGCCGCGCTCCGCAAGCGCGCCCACCACCACCGAGGCCAGCAGGAACCCGACGAGGTAGCCGCCGGTGGCTCCAAGCACGAGCCCACCCTGCCTGACAGCGACGAAGGTCTCGAGTCCGGACCCTCCAGAAGCGAAGACGGGCAGGCCGATGGCACCGATGAGCAGGTAGATGCCGGTCGCAGAGATGCCTCGTCGCGCACCCAGCGCCGCGCTCGTGAAGAGCACGCCGAACGTTTGCAGCGTGATCGGCACGTAGGGATTGTCGGGCACGTAGAAGCGGCCCAGGCTCACGGCCGGCAACTCGAAGGCGATGCGGGCGCCGATGATGAGCAGGATCACGCCGCCGGCGATGAGCGTGACATCACGGGCCCAGGCCGGGGCCCGCTGGGCGAGGCTCGAGGGGATGAGGTAGTCGCCGAGAGTGAGACCTCGTCGGGTCGCGAGGTCACCGGCGTAAGGGGCGGTGGTCATCGGGCGGATGGTATCAGGGCGCGGGCACCACGATCCTTCGAATGCCGCCTAGATACCCCAGGCCCGTAGCTGTCAAGCAGCAAGCTGCTCGAGGGGTCGACCCCAGGCCGTCTCCTCGTCGTAGCGGGTCCGATGCGTGAGGCAGCCGTGGAGGATGCCCACGAGCCTGTTGGCGAGCTTGCGACGGGCGGTCCTGGACGTGTGTGGTCCCGGGTCGTGGGCGTCGTAGTAGGCGCGGGCACCGGGTGACGCGCTCAGGGCACAGAGGGCCCACTGGTACGTGGCATCGGCGAGCCGGCGGTTGCGCACGAGACGAGCCACGACGACGTGGCTCGTGCCCGATGCCCGCGTGATCGGGCTGGTGCCCGCGTAGTTGCGCCGGGCCCTAGCATCGGCATAGCGGTCGGGGGCATCCCCGAACTCCGCGAGCACCCGGGCGCCGAGGACAGCACCGAGTCCAGGCAGACTTCGCAGGATCTCGGCGTCCGGGTGACGATCGAAGGCATCGACGAGCTCGGCCTCGAGCCGGGCGATCTGCTCGCTCAAGGTCCTGATGACCGCCACGAGCGCGGTGGTGTTCGCCGCCTGGGCCTCGGCCACGAGCGCTGGAGCCGCCAGTTGTGGCGCCCGCAGGGCCGAGCGGATCTCGCTCGCCCGCTGCTCGAGGTTCCGCTGTCGGCCGCCCTTGCGCAGGAGCGAGACGGTCTTCGCCTGGCTGAGCTTGCGTCCGCGCACAGGATCGGGTGCCGCCATGAGCACCGCGGTCGCATCGGGGTGCGCGAGGTCCTCGAAGGCGACCATGGCCCCCGGGTAGTACTCGCGCAGGGCGCTGCGCAGCGCGTTGGTCTGGCGCCCCCGCGTCCAGATGAGGTTCTGGTGGGCCCGGGCGAGGACCTTGATGGCTGCCTGGAGCTCGCTGTCGGGGGCCACCCGACGATGATGCTGGCGGTCGGTGCGGACGAAGATCGGCGAGGACCCGTGCGTCGCCCCGGTCGGACTTGGCCCGGCTCGTCGTATGGCGCTCGCGATATCTCGAGGCCGCGAGCGGGTTGACCGCATACACCCCGTACCCCGCCGCAAGCAGGGCGGTCACGAGCAGGCCCCGGTCGGTCTCGATGCCGACGATCACATCGGCCGGCTCGTCGGCATGCTCACCGAGCAGCGCGTGCAGGCGGGCCACGCCCTCGAGGCCCTCGGGGATGCGCCTGGTCGCGAGCACCTCCCCCTCGCTGTCGAGCACGCAGACGTCGTGGTGCGTCTCGGCCCAGTCGATGCCGATGAAGACGATCGCTCCCTCCATCTCCGCTTCGGAGCCGCAGGAGGCGGTCATGGCGCCCTAATGGACCAGTGCTCATCGGCACGTCACCCCAGCAGCCATCTCGACCGTCCTCGCCGACCGCCGGGGGCACGATCTAGCCGTGGGACTCAGACGTCCTGACTCGGCCAGTGCTCACCCGGTGGTCCGGCTCGGCGACCAGTCTGAACCCTCAGTCCGGTCTGGCCCATTAGACTCGGTGACATGCGTCGCCACTGGAAGCTCGCCGCTCTCATCCTCGTCATCGTCCTGGTGGTCGCGGGGGCGTTGGCCTACCTCTGGCTGAACAACCTGGTCGACCCCATGCCGGAGACCGAGCCGGCCATGATCTCCGACGAGGTCGTGACCGTGGACGACGAGCACTGGCTCACGTTCACTCCCACCGATCCCTCCACTACCGGCTTCATCTTCTACCCCGGCGGCCGAGTCCCCGCCCAGGCCTATGCCCCGCCGGTTCGGGCCATCGCCGAAGCCGGTCACACCAGCATCGTCGTGCCCATGCCGTTCGGACTCGCGGTCCTCTCCCCCGACGCCGCCGACGATGTCATCGAAGCGCATCCTGACATCGAACGCTGGGTCATCGGAGGTCACTCGCTGGGCGGCGCCATGGCCGCCCAGTACGCCCGGGGCCACGACACCATCGATGGCCTCGCCCTGTGGGCGGCCTACCCGCCCGACGGCACGGACCTGAGCGACAGCGACCTGGCGGTGAGCTCGATCTACGCCACCGAGGACGGACTGGCCACGGCCGACGAGATCGCCGCCTCCCGGGCTCAGCTGCCGGCCGAGGCGACGTTCGTGGAGATCGACGGCGGCAACCACGCCCAGTTCGGCTGGTACGGAGAGCAGGACGGCGACGGCGCGGCCACCATCACGCGCGAGGAACAGCAGACCCAGGTGGTGGCGGCCACGCTCGAACTCATCGAGGCGGTCGCTGCCCGGTAGCTGTCCTAGCCGGCAGCCGCCCGGACGGTGTCCTTGAGCGAGAGCTGGAGCGAACCCAGGTTCAGCTCGTAGATCTCCACCTCGAACCGGTGCTCGCCCGGACGCAGGCGGTAGCCGGTGATATGGAAGGTGACCACGTCGCCGCGACTGAAGGCGACAGGCGCTTTGCGGGACACGTCAGCCGCACGGTGGACAGTGTCTTCACCCACCCGCGAGGCCGTTATGGCCGCCGGGTCGATGACCGTGCCGTCCACGGAGACCGTGCCGATGCCCACGAGGGTGCCGTCGCCCATGCCGTTGCGGGCCTGAAGCGAGAAACCGTCGCCCTCGTGCCGAAGGCTGCCCGAGACATAGAACTGGCGGACGAGGAAGTCGGGGACGCGCATCGACCGAGCCTAGCGGACCGGAGCGGACCCGGTCGACTTCAGGCCGCCCACGGTGGTAGCTCATCGAAGCGGAGGTGGAAGCAGCAAGTCTCTGCGACCACGCGTCGTACCTGCTCGTCGGAGGCGCGACGAGGATCCCAGCCGTAGAAGAACCCGGCAGCACCGGCGTCGCACATGACCGCCCGGGTCGCGCGCAGCACCTGCAACGGGTCGCTGACCTCGACCGCGGTGGCCGCGTAGCGAGTGTCGCCCACGAGCACCTCGGCGCGCGGTCGGGCGCGCAGGTTGTGGGCCCACCCCGTACTGCGGCCGAACCCGGCCAGGACCGCCACTCCTGCGCGCAGCAGCCAGTGAAGGAGGCGCATGCCCGGGCCCATATCGGAAACGATGCGGAGACCGGCCCACTGCTCCCAGTGCCGAACGACCCTACCGCACACCGCTCCAAGACCTCAGGGTCGGCGTCACATGCGTGAGCCCATCGTCGCCGCCATCGAGCGACACCTTGATGCCCTCGTCCTGGGGCACCCGGACCGACACGTCGGACGAGTCGGCAACACCGCAGCGGTCGACCATGCAGAGGCCACCTTCCGCGTGCACGGCTGGGAGGTGGAGTCGGTCGACTTCGAGGCCCTCGACTGCGATACCGGTGAGGCACACCTGCGGGTCGGTGGGCGCGACTTCGAGGTCCTGCCGGGGCCGTACACCACGCCGGTCGACACCACCGCCCCGCTCCTGCCCGCGGAATCGCTGAGCGACCTCGAAACGGCCCACCTCGCGGGCGCGATCGTGCTGCTTCACGGCGAGATCGCGGCCGACCAGCTCTTCCCCAAGTCGTTCGACTTCGTCGAGGCACCCGCGCATCGGCGCATCTACGAGCTCCTGGAACAAGGTGCGCCGGCGGCTGTCATCGGGGCCACCGGTCGCGGCGGGGGCATGGGCGGAGGTCTCTACCCATATCCGCTGATCGAGGACGGCGACTTCGACATCCCCAACGCCTACACCACCGAAGAGGTCGGCAGCGAGCTCGTGTGGCTGGCCGGCCGTGAGGCAGCACTGCGCATCGAGGCCGAGCGGCGCACGGTCCTGGCGCGGCAGATCACCGCTGCCCGCGGTCCGCGCGGCGCGCCACGAGCGCTGGTCATCGCCCACATCGACACAAAGGGCGGCTCCCCCGGCGCCATCGACAACGGTACCGGCGTGGCTGCCCTCCTGGCCGTCGGACGGCTGCTCGACGATTACGAAGGTCCGTTCCGAGTCGAACTCATCCCCATGAACGGCGAGGACTACTACGCCAGCAGCGGCGAGCACATCTTCGTGGCCGCCAACGACGGCCGCTGGGAAGAGCTCCTGGGAACGGTCAACATGGACGCCATCGGGGCTCGCGACGCGGGGACCGCTCTCTCGATGTACCAGGTCAGCGAGCGCGGCAACGAGCTCATCCATCGCGTCCTGCGCCGGCATCCGACCATCAGCATCGGCGAGGAGTGGTACGAGAGCGATCACAGCATCGTGGCCGGGCACGGCCGTCCGACGATCGCGCTCACCTCCGCCTCCTTCCGGGAACTGTGTGCCACTGTCACCCACACCGAGCGCGACACGCTCGACCTGGTCGACCCCGCAGAGGTCGTCCGCGTAGCCGAGTTCGTGGCCGACCTCATCCGCGCCCTGCCAGCGGTGGGCGGCCCCGAGGCCTGACGGTCCCGAGTCAAGCGGTGGAAACCTCCCTTGCACCTACGTCGTCACGTCTGAAGGCAGCTCGCGCGACGACGCCGAGTTCCAGGCTGAGCTCGACGAGCGGGCTCACAGGCTGCAGGGCTACGTTCCGCCGCATCGGGTGTGGGGTCCACTGGGGCTGGACCCTGGAGACCCTCTGGCGTCGTATCTTCGGTTCGGGCGAACGGGGGCCATGCACGTCGTCTTCGGATGGCCGAAGGTCTTGGCGGTGACCTGCTCGCGCGAGGACGAGACCCAGGACGTGTCGTCGCCCGGCCCTGTCGCAGCGAGGTTCCGTCTTGGGCAACCTCGTCGGAAACCAAGGCAACCGTCGCGCTGGCGGGACAATCCAACTAGATACTTGCCCAGGAACTGGCCGCACATCTCCGCCAGGCGGTCTCTCCGGTGGGGTTGCGCACCGCGTCGTGCTCACGGCGGAGGCGGCGTGACGCCTCGGCCTCCCCTCCCCGGCAGCGGCCGACCCGGCGCCAGCTCGAGGTCCTGCGGGCGTACATCCGGGCGGGCTCCGTCGCGGCCGCGGCCTACGAGCTCGGCATCGGCGAGACGACGGTGCGGCAGCATCTCTCGGGGCTGTACCGGCGGACGGGCTGCGTCAACGCGGCGCAGGCGGCGTACTGGCTGGGCACGAGATGTCTCGATAGCGACGTGACGCCGCGTGCGGCCTCCCAGCCGCGGAGGTCGCCCTCAGGAAGTCGACGCTGACCCGTCCTCTGCTACCACGAACCTCGTCGGGGTGTAGCGCAGCGGTAGCGCACATGCTTGGGAAGCCTTTCAGGCTCGAGGCCGCGAGCGTGACGAGTTGAGCGGCGAAGGCGCCGATCATCGTGCGGTTCGTTAGCGCGAACCGAGCATCTTCCGCCTTCCTGCCGCGACCGTTCCTACCTGCTGGCCCCGCTCGCGTCCTCGGCCGTGAGTTCGTCGCCGCAGACCTCGAAGGCGGCCTGGAACTCAGGTGACTTCTTGTCGATCTCGACATCGCTGCCCGCGAACCTCGATCCATCGGAAGCCGGGTCAGGCCAGTCGAGCCCCTGGTCACGCATGCACGCGGCCAAACGAAGTGCCGCCTCCGTTTGCTCGGCCTGTAGCGCTGGGTCGAGCGCGGGCTTCATGGCGACGAGATAGTCGCCGCAGTCCGCCTGAGCGGCTGCGAAGGTCTCGTCGCCTTCGCCCGACTTGAGGGCAGCCTTGAAGGCCGGCTTGGACACGAGATTCCCGTCGACATCGAACTGGGGGTCGTCCGTTTCGATGCCGTGTTCCCGCATGCACGCGGCGTACGCAATCAGTGAATCCTCGGCGCTCAACTCCGGAGTCGGCGTGGTACTGGCCTGGGGGCTGGGAGGCGGTGTGCCCAGGGTCGCTACCTGTGCCTGCGCGGTCGGTGTCGTCTCGGCAACGGCCGCGAGCCCGATGCTGGCGAGCGCGAGGCCTCCGGCGATCAGCGTGAAGGCGACGAGGCGCGGGACAGGGTGTCTGTGGTTGCGGATCGGTCGGATGAGGGACATGTGTCGGAGATCTCCCTGCCGTTGGGCCCTCGGCTTGATCGACGTGCCCTACGTGATGAAGACTAACCGTACTGGCGCCGCCACCCGTCAACTGGTCGGGATGGCGCGTCAGGCATCCGAGAGGAAGGTGGACTCGCGTAGGGAGAACCAGCCACCCGCTGTGTACCCTACCCACGCACGACCTCCGTCGGGGTGTAGCACAGCGGTAGCGCACATGGCTTGGGAGCCTTTCATGCCGCGACCGTACACCCTCGAGTCACTCGAAGGTCAAGAGGTCACCGAGCCCAGAGCGAGGCCGAGTGCCGGCGAGTGTCCATCGCGCCGGCTCGGTCGCGGCTGCGCCCACGAGCTCGGCATCAGCGAGACGACGGTCCGCCAGCATCTGTCTGGTCTGTACCGGCGGACCGGGTGTGTGAACGCGGCGCAGGCGGCGTACTGGTTGGGGACGGGGCAGCTCGTGAGCACGCGAGCCGGGGGTCGCAGCTACCCCTCGGGGGAGGACTCGGGCACCGGCGGTGGCCCCTCCGGGGTGATGTGGCCGCTCAACTTGCAGCAGGGGCTGTTGTAGTCGATGACGACGTAGGCCATCAGGCCCTCGTAAACACCCTCACCGACGAGCCAGCCCGATACTTGGTCGGTCCCCTCGTCTTCAATCGTGATGGAGTCCAAGGTGCCCTCCCACGCACCGTCGTCGTTGACGACCCGGACGAGGGAGGAACCGATGACCCCGGTCACACCTGTCGCCGAGTCGCTGAGGGCTCCCTGCCGATAGTCCAGGGTGGTGCCGGAGTTCGTCATCAGCCCATCGATCCGTGAGTCGTTCGAGGCCCACCGGGCGCTGAGCACGAAGGTTTCGGCGACGACGCCATCCGGACGTGTCTCGCTCGTCTCGACGGTGTAGCTGGGGTCGAGCCCGCCATCGCCGCTGAAGAACGACGGGGCCATGGGGTCTTCGGACTGCGCGACGACCCCGATGGTCGAGGCCACGAGCAGGCCGATGGCGATGGCGGCGATGCGGGATGTGAGCTTCTTCACGTCGTTCTCCTTGTTCAGACCCGTTTCGCGGGATGGGTGGCTAGTCGTGGATAAGCCGCCACCTGTGGCAGACCGGCCTAGTCGGTGGCCGCCACGGCCTCGGGGGTGATGACGTAGAGACCTCGACGGTGCTCGAGGAATCTGGCGGCGCTGACCGTCACCCAGGCGGTGGCGTCTGGACCGAGCTCGATGTCATAGGTACCGAACGACGACTCCTTCTTGTCGCTGACAACGAACCCGTTGAGCGGGTCGCTGGCCCAGTCGGCCAGGACTTCCGGGTAGCGTCTCCACCGCACGCCGTCGAACGAGACCGGCAACGTGAGCCCTCTGACGTCGCTCAGGTCCAGGTCGATGTTGGCGCGGCCACGGTCCTGCGCCGAGTAGGCGTCGGTGAGCCAGACCGTGCCATCGGGGCCGACGGCCTCGATCGTCGAGCCGAATGTGTCAGCGGCGAGCACATATGGGAATGCCTTCCAGGCCCCGCCATCGAAGCGTGCGAGGTGGCGTTCTTCCTCGCCGAGCTCATCGTCTGACCGGATCTCGGCCCAGAGGATGCCGTCCCGATTGCTCGCGAGGCCGATGACACCGTGGTCCTCTTCGCCGCCAAGGGGTCGCACGACCTCCCAGGTCGCACCGTCGAACCGGAGCAGGCCGCCCTCGGGGATGCCCAGCCAGACCGTGCCGTCGGGCGTGATCTCGATGCTCCATGTTTCGCCGCAATCCGGTCCGCATGGCCAGGCAGGGAGGCCATCGCCGATGGAGTACATGGACCATCCCGCTGGACCGAGCCGCAGGAGGGACACGTGAGCGATATCGCCGCAGCTCGCACCGACCGCCCAGGCGACACCGTCGGGGCCGACGGCCAGGCTGGGGAGATAGTCCGGTGGCCATCGTGGGTCGGGACCCGACACGGGGGCCTCCAGGCCCTCGCTCCGTAGCGTCCATGACTGGCCGTCGAAGGAAGAGATGGGTGGAAGCACGTCCGCGCAGCTGTCCTTGCCCGTGGCCCACAGGGTCCCGTCAGGTCCGAGGGCCAGGTCCCCCGCGATGGACCCGCGATGGCCCTGCCGGCCGAGCTCGCGGACGCTGCCGGCTGTCCACGTCCAGACCGTTCCGTCATCGCTGACGATGATCCCTTCGATGCTCGCCATCTCCTGGCCCGTTCCGTCAGCCGCGATCTTCAGCACACCAGGTGCCACCTCTTCCGTCTCCAAGCGGGCCAACAGCTCATCGGTCGCTCGTAGCGAGGCGTCGGGCGACGCGACCGCCGGCACGGGCTGGTCGCTCGACTGCGACCACACCCCAGCGAGGAGGAAGCCGCCGAACAGCGCCACGATGACGCCGGCGACGACGAATCTGGTGGCGCTGAACATGGCGACGAGCCGCGTCTTCGGGACCGTGGTCGTGGCCGCGAGGACCGATGCCGTCACGTCGACGAAGGGTTCAGGGCCGGCCATATGCCGGAGCCTCGCGGCGAGTTGCCGTTCGAAGGCGCTCATGTCGTCCATCAGGCGAGTTCCCCCCTGAGTCGTGCGAGAAGGCGTTCGAGGCGCGTGCGCGTGCCCGACGGGCTGAGACCGATGGCGATCGAGAGCTCGGTCGCATCGAAGCCCGCGACGTAGCGCATCGCGAGCAGGGCCCGGTCATCAGGGTCGAGCCGCATGAGCGCGGCGTCGAGGTCCATCGAGTCGATGCCGGTGGCCGGGTCGACCCCACCCGCCGGTTCTGACGGCACGGAGAGGGCCTCGACCTGGGAGCGTCGGTGCCGCTTGCGCATGAGCTGCTTCGTCTCGTTGACCGCGATCGAGACGAGCCAGGGCCGGAGTCGCTCGGGCTCTCGGACCGAGCCGAGCTTGCGCCAGGCGATGGCCCAGGCCGCCTGGACGGCGTCGGCCGCGATGGCGTGGTCATGGCCGACGGCGACGCAGACGCGGTGCATCTCCGCCTCGTAGGCCGCGACGATGCGACCGAAGGCGATCTCGTCCCCGGCGACCGCTGACGCCATGACCTTGACGAGGTCGACGTCAGCGGTCGTGATCATGGCCTCCATAGCAGGTAGATGCTTGGCGGGTGGCCAAGTGTCTCAGGTGACCCGCAGATAGCAAGCGCCACCTGCATGCGGTCCGCGACGACGCGACCTTGAAGGAGCCGGATGGACGTCGCCGCTTCTTGCATCGTCACTTGGCCGGGACCATCCCACATCCGTACGACATCCCGAACACCTGTACGACGCCTCGCTTGACGCCACCCTGACCGCCCCGTATCCCTGAGGACGTGCACCGACGTCCTCCCCTCCTCCATCCGCGTCGGGCCGGGCGAACTCCCCCCACCCGGCCGACGCGTTCCGTTCGATGAGTCCCCTCGAGCTCGTCCTCTTCGGCGCCGCCTGCTACCTGTTCGGGCTCGTCTCCGGCGCTGTCGTCATCCCCTGGCTCGTGGACCGGGGCCTCTTCCCCGTCCGCCGGCATGGTCCGTGTGAATGACGAAGGTCGTGCGCCCAACGACTATCGGTGGGCGAGGCAGGTGTCCGCGCTCCTGCTCATCGGGCTCGTCGTCGTCATCGTCGTCCTCGACGTCATCGTCGAAGGCTATGACGTGAGCCCGCCGGTGCTGATCCCGTTGCTCCTGACCGCGGCCGGGCTGCTCTCGGTCGACCTGCCGCGGGTGCGTCCCTGATGGCGGCGTACGAACGCACGGGACCCCTGAAGCTCGAGCGCCAGCTGGATGGCTCGGCTTCCGAAGCGTTCGACTGCGGCGTCGCGGCCTGCGTCATGGCCCTCGATGACGCGAGCTACGGCCTGGTCCGCCCCTCCACGGAAGCCGTCCGCAAGCGCATGGGCAACGACCGCGACGCTACGAACCCCGACCAGTGGAAGGCCGCCATCGACTCCTTCGCCGACCGTTTCGCGACAGTCGGCCTCCAGCCACCCAAGACCAGCGTCGTCCGGGGCAAGGGCCACGACGAGCTCTGGCGCCTCCTCCACGACCGCCGCCGCCGTGTCATCGCCGCCCTCCACTACGGCACCGTGGCCTCGGAGAAACGCTCGCTGTGGGCGAGCCGGAGTTTCCGGGGCAACCATGCCGTCTACCTGCGCGCGGCCACGCTCGTCGACGAGGCCCGCAAGGTGCCGGCGTACGACCCGCTCGCCGATGGGAGGTTCAAGGGCTGCCCGAACGGTCGGCGCCTCTGGCCGTTCTGGCTCGTGCGCGCCGCGACCGGCAACGTCCGGAACGACAAGGGGCGGCGCCTCTATCCCGGCGAGGACCGCTGGATCGGCCTCGTCGTCTCGAAGGCAAGGCCGATCGGCGAGCCCGACGATGGCGTCGATCCCGGTGACCCTGACGCCGGCGACCCGGACCTGCCCGACGCCACCGAGCTGCTCGAGGTCATCGCCGACACCGCGGGCATGCTCGAGGACCACATCGCCAGGCTTGAGCGCGAACCTCAGCGCGTTGCAGCCGTACCTGCCGGCAGCGAAGGCGTCGGAGGCAGAGCCGACGGACGGCGTCGCAGCGTGAGCGCGATCAGCGACCTCCTCGCGTGGGTCCAGGGTGGGCTGCAAGGGCTTGGCCAAGCCGTGTCGGTGCGTGTCCGCGAGGAGCCGGTCCTGACCGTCGGGCTCTTCCGTGCCGCGGTCACGATGCTCGTCGGCTTCGGGCTCGGATGGAGCGGGGAGCAGGTGGCCCTGATGGTCGCCTTCGTGGAGGCCGTCACCGCCTGGGTCGCCCGTCGGCAGGTCACGCCGACCGAGAGCCCATCGTTGTCGGAAGGCCAGACCGTCCGCCTACCCGACGGGACCGCGGCAGCGGTAGTCAAGGCCTGACGGTCGTGGATGGCTCGCTCCCGTGTCTGCGCCTGTCGGGGCTGCGAGCACCACGCCGGCGCCTGCGGCTGGCCCACGACGAACGAGCGTCGCTGCGACCGCTGCGGTCGGCCGGGCTTCGCCAACCGCTTCCGGCGCACGCCCGATCATCCCATCCGGCGGACGTCGGCGTGGCGACGGCTGGCGAAGCGGACGGTCGAGACGCACGTCGCGGTCCACGGCTGGACCTGTCCCGGCTGGCATCGCGAGCCGCATCCGGTGCGACCCGGCGGACTCGCGGCCGACCATCCGATGCCGCTCGTCCTCGGGGGCGAGCCACTGCCGGCGCGGCCCGGTGTGCTCTGCGCGAGCTGCAACGCGCGGAAGGGGTTGAGCCAGCGGCGGCGATGAGCGAGAGGATGACCCATCAGAAACTGGGATAGGTATGGGCGTCCGCTGCTCCTTAGAGTGTGAGAGCGCGAGGACGTGCTTCGCGCCGAAGCGGTGACACGCCACATGCAACGAGCGCTCGTCGAGCGGGCCCAGGCCGGCGATCTCGATGCCTTCACGGAGCTGGTGAAGGTCATACGCGCCGAGGCTCCATGGCGTCGCCAATCTCATCCTGCGCGACATCGAGCGTGCCCAGGATGCGGTCCAGGACGCACTGCTGATGGGCTGGCGTGACATCCGGGCGCTCCGCGAACCGGATGCGTTCGAAGCGTGGCTGCGCCGGCTCACCGTCCGTGCCTGCTATGGGGTCGCCCGAGAAGGAACGGCGCCGCGAGCAGGGTCGAGCTGCACGTGGTGCCCGACCCGGTCTTCAGCAGCACACCTGACGCGTCGGCCGAGCTCGCCGAGCGCGACTGGCTGTACGACATGCTCGGTCGACTCGCGATCGACCAGCGTGTCGTCGTCGTCCTGCACTACTACCTCGACCTCCCCGTGACCGAGGTGGCCGAGATCCTCGACATCCCCTACGGGACCGCAGCGTCCCGTCTCCATCGTGGTCTCGACTCGATGCGCCGATCGATGCGCGTCGAGCCCGGGACGGCGCGCAGCCAGTCGGCCGAGGTGTCGTCGATGAACGACGAACGATCCTTCGAGCGCCTCTTCGCCGACCGGATGGCTGCCGAGCGCGGGAGCGCCCAGCTCCCCGACTGCGTTCTACGACGACTTCCGACAGCGAGCCAGCCACGCGCGACAGCGTCCGCGGTGGCTCGCGCTCATCAAGGAGCCCCCCATGCGTATCTCATCTCGTCTCGCGGTCGGATCACCGACCGCGCGCGTCGCGGCCATCGTGATCGCGACGCTGCTCCTCGCGGTCACCCTCGCCGGCGCCGGCATCGCCGGCTCACGCCTGCTCGCCGCAGACGGCCCACTCGTGGTCGATCCGGCTGACCCTGGTGCCTATCAGACCATCTCCGACGCGGTCGCTGCCGCGGTGGACGGCGACACCGTCCTCGTGAAGCCTGGGACCTACCCCGAAAGCGTCGCCATCAGCGCAGACATCACGCTCCAGGGTGATGGAGAGCGGGGCAGCGTGCTGATCGAGTTCGCCGCCCCCGCGGATGGACCGTCCTATCTCGAGGGAGGGCCGGGCGGCGAGCCATTCGGGTACGGGATCCTGCTCGATGGCAGCGATGCCCAGGTCTCGAACCTCACCCTCCAGGGACCAGCCGACGACGGGACCGACCCAGCGGTGAGCGCGGTCTATGTCGTCGGTGGCGCGCCGGTCGTGGACGGCATCGACGTGGTCCTCTCCGGTGATCGCTGGGACTACGGCGGTGGCTGGTACTACCGGCGCAGCGCCGTGCGCGTCACAGGTGGTTCGACGGTCACGGTGCGAAACAGCGCCTGGGATGGCTACGTGAGGATGTTCGGTGAGCCCAATGCCCCGACCTTCGAGGGCAACACCATCACGGCTCATGAGATCTCGATCGCTGACGGTAGCCAGGAGCCCGTGATCCGTGGCAACACGCTCCTCGAGGGTGCTGCGCTGCTCTGGGATGATCCCGGTTCCGGCGGCATCGCGGAGGACAACGACATCACGGGCTACATCGGGATCAGCGAGGACAACGACCCGGTCGTGCGCGGCAATCGCATCCGGCAAGGTGCTTCGGCCGACGCCGGACGGTTCTTCGGCGCTGGCATCGGCATCGCTGGTGGCGCGGCCCCGATCGTCGAGGGCAACGACATCGTCGACAGCAGCATCGGCGTCTTCGTCATCGGCGCCGACGCCGCACCGGAGATTCGCGGCAACTCGATCCGAGGCAGCTCGAACTCAGCCATCATCGTGGCCTCGGGAGCGGCCGCGTCGATCGACGACAACGCCATCGAGGACAACGCGACCGGCGTCGCCGTGAGAGAGCCGTCTACCGTGACCTTGAGCGGGAACACATTCTGTGGAAACGAGCAGGACCTGGAGGTTCCGGAGGGGTCGGAGTTGACGTTGGAGGGCAATACCGTCTGCGATACATAGACGGACACCCGCCTCGCAAGGGCCCGCTGGTCGCGGCAGACGCCGCGGCCAGCAACGGCGATCCGGCTCGACACCTCGGTCAGCCCGGTGAAGACCACCGGTACCCACATCTATGGCACGCCAGCGCCCGGGGGACCCCGCAGCGTGTTGCACGCGCGGCCGAGTTTCGCCGTTTTGGGCCGTATTGATGCGGAAACCCGGTCGCACGATGGGATGATGTTCGCGATGGATGACCTCGAGGCCGTGGCGCGGATGGGCACGGCGCAGCTGCGGGCGCTGGTCACCCCACCCCGCCGTTGCCGCGGGTGCGACGTCGAGCTCGAGGCCCGACCCGGGCGTGGCCGCCCCCCGGTCTGGTGCCAGGCCCACCGCAGCGCCGTCAGCCGCCGGCCCGCCGGACGCGTCTGCCGCGGGCTGCGGCGTCTCGCTCGATGGTCGGCGCCGTCAGACCATCGTCTGCGGCGAGCGATGCCGCTCCCGTGTCAGGCGCCAGACGCACCGGGCGTGAACGGATGGGCACCGCGTTCGCCCAGGGCGCGACAGGGCCCCCACGTGCCGCGATGGATGTCGGATGTCGGCGCGGCCGGTCTTCGCTACCGTTCTCGGCCGGATGAGCGCGTTCGCAGCCATCGTCCCCGGCCGAACCGCTACGCCTCTGACGGCGCCTCCGGCATCGGGCCGGGGAAGATCGCGCCCTGGAGGGTCGACCCCATCCAATCGAGGACGACATACGCCGTCAGACCGCTGTACGCACCCTCGCCGGCAAGCACGGCCGTGAAGGGGGCTGCATGCTCGCCGTCCATCTGCAGACCCGTGCCAGTGCCCACCCAGCGTCCACCATCATTGGTGACCACGATGGTCGCGGCATCTAGCGTCAGGTAGGCACGTGGGAACATGTGCCAAGTCCCGGCATACGTCACGTCGCCCGTGATGCGTGGGTCGCTCGCATCCCAGGTCATACGCAACGTGACGTCTTCCTGGAGCTGCATCGGGTCCCCGTAGGTCACGGTGGGGGCGCCGTACCAGTCGGTATCGTCGAGGGTGCCCGTCAAGGGAGCGGGGTCCATCGCGCCGAGCGGAGCCGGTGACGGCGCGTTCGCACAATCGGGCGGCCACGTCGCCTGCGGTGCGGCACCCAGGGATGGGTCGTTCACGAACACGACGATCTCGCCGTAGCTGCCGAGCGCCGACGACTCGATGGTCCCGTCCGGTGGGACGAGCAGCACCTCGGCCGGCTTGGACGGATGCATCAGCCGGTACGAGACACGGTACCCGGCGTCGAGGATCCGCTGGTGCGCGGTCGCGGGGTCGAGCTGGAGGATGCCACTGCAGTGGAGCGGCTGCTCGGGCTCGAATGGGTCGGTCTCTGCCACCATCCCGCCATCGGGCGGCGCTGCATACAACCTCTCGAGCGACCGAGGGCTGACCGCCAGCGTCATGCCGCTGATGGCCAAGACGCCCGGCACCCGGTTGCGGTCGTCGCCCGGTCGACCTTCTCCCACGAGGTCGATCTCCACGTCGCCCTCGTAGGTCTCGCCGAGCGGCGTCTTGAAGAACGGCCCGTAGGCGTAAATCCACTCCGCCGGATCGTATCCGTCCCGAGTCCGGATCTCGTCGACCCACCAGTCGGTGCCATCGGAGCCGAAGTACAGGTAGAGCCGCTGCTCGAGGTCCTGCTCGGTCCACTCCACCTCGAGCGTCCAGTAGTCGGGGCCGCCCGGATCGGAGTGCACTTGCGGCTCGATGCCCTCGGTCGTGAAGACGAGGTCATTGGCCTCGATGGAGAAGGCGTCCGCTGACAGATCCACCATCGGCGCGGTCCAGTGGATGACCGGAGCAGGCGACGATGATGGTGCGGCGCCCGGGACCGAGGGCGCGGGCGAGGTCACCGTGCTCGCGAGGTAGACGGTACCGATGAGCGCCGCGATGACACCACCGACGACGAACTTGGTGGCACTGGACATTTCGAGGAACCTCCAAGTGATGTGAGGCAAGAAGCCGCCGTGGCGGGACGCTCCGGACGACACGGCGTGGACGTGCACGCGGAGGCTGGGCGGGACCGACACCTGGGTCCGACGGCCGCCGATGGTGCGGAGGGCGAGGTCGAGGTCGTGATCGTTCATCGGGACACCTGATCGGAGGAGGCGTGGTCGAGGCTGTCGCGCAGGCGGGCTCGCGCCGAGCGGAGGCGGGTGTTGACGGTCTGGAGCGGGATGTCGAGGAGGACGGCGATGTCGGCGAGCTCGAGATCGAGGAAGTGACGCAGCGCCAGCACCACGACGTCATCGGGCTTGAGCCGGGCGAGGGCCTGTTCGACAAGCATCCGCCGATGGACCTCGGCCGTGGCATCGGGGGTGCTCAGGGTCATCTCGGCGATGTCCGAGGCCCGGCGTCGTGATGCCTGTCGCAGGCGATCGCGACAGACGTTGAGGACGATGCGGTCGAACCAGGCGTCGAACCTCGACCGGTCGCGCAGCGAGGACCAGCGCCGCCAGGCGAGGACGATGGCGTCATGGACCGCATCCTCGGCCTCGTGCTCGTTCCCGAGGATGGCGTTGGCCAGGCGGTAGCTCGCCTCGAGGCGCTGATCGGCCAGCTGCTGGAACGCCGCGGCCCTTCCCGCGTCGGGCTCATCGGCACGCCTTCCCGCCGACATCGTGCCCGCTCCCGACATGGGACCCCGCTCTGCCTCCATATCCAATAGACGATGGGGGATGACGGGATTATTGGGCCTGCGAATGCGGGAGGTCCAACCAGCGTCCGTGGTACACGTCTGGCCCACGGGCGCGACGGGGCGCCCACGTGGCGGACTGACCATCGTGCTGGCGTCCAGCCGAAGGCACGAGGAAAGGCCCCGGACGTTCGCCCGGGGCCCCGTTGGTGAGCGGCGCGGGACCTACGCGGCGTCAACCTCCGGTCCATCGGTCGACTCGGCAGCCCTCCGTGCCTCGCGCAGACCCTTGACGTACGCGCGCCAGTGCTCGGTGCACATCGTGCCCAGCCCATCCTTGCGGCTGGGCTGCTTGGGGAACTCGCTGATCGGTGCCTCGTGGGGCTCGATGCCGAAGCGGGCGCTGCCCGCGCAGCGACGGAGCTCGGTGGTGGTGGTCTTCCTCGTCGTCATCTTGGGTCTCCTTCGGTCAGTGCGTCCTCGATCTCGTCGAGCCAGCCCTCGAGCGACTGGCCGCCGCCCTCGTCGTAGCCGGTGCCCTCGCGGTAGGCGTCGATGCGGTCGGTGCTCATGCCGGCGGAACGCATGGCCTGCTGGACGCCCGCCCAGGCATCCTGCCAGTCGCGCCAGGCCCGGCGGGCCTCCTCGAGCGCGTCGGCGACCCCGTCGCGGGTGGCCGTGTCGGGGATGTTCCCGTAGCGGCGGTCGGCGCCGGGTCCACGGGGGTCGTACCCGTGGGTGCGGATCATGTCGGTCCGGCTCATGCCGCGTACTCGCCTTCGTTGAACAGCCAGTCGCTCAAGGCCTGGAGGTCGTGTCGGGTCTTCTCCATCGAGCCGACGGTGGCCCAGCTGATGGCGTCGGGGTCGGGAGCCGTGTCGTGGTTGGCGACGGCCACCTGGATGCGGCTGATCAGTGCCAGTGCTGTGGCGTGGTGCTCCATGCCTTGACAGCCCGCACGGGCAGCCTCCCTTGCCCCCCGTGCGGCGACCTCAGCGGTTGACCCGAGGTCAGCCATCGGTACGGACGCCGGCGCCAACCCTAGCAGGCGCAGTCAGCGGCGAGATACGTTCAGCTCATGACCGACCATGAGGCCTAGACGCGCGCGGGCCGGCAGGTTGTACGCAACCAGGCGGCAAACCCAGCCCAAGATGGCGCTGAACACCCTCCAGTCACGGCAGGCCGTGTCCGAGCGAGACCCAGTCGGGTCGCTGCGCGCGGCACGCACAAGGCCCGCCCCTCGCGGGACGGGCCTGTCGATGTGCGTGTGGCCTACGCGTGGGCTGGGACCGTGGCTTCGGTGAAGGCCTTGATATCGAGGAGCATCTTGCGCACGCTCCCTTCCATCCAGCCCTTGGTCATGAGGTTCTTGAGGGCCCCCGGCAGCGGGCCGGGGATCTCGAAGTCGGACTCGATGGCCAGGCGCGTGGCGTCGCCGTCGGGTTCGAGCCGCCAGACCATGTCCCACGGACCAGGCTCGGCCTTGACGTGGCAGAGCCGCAGCGGCTCGACCTCGGTGACCGTGAGGTCGTACTTCGTCTCGAAGCCCAACATCCGAGAGGTCTGGACGAAGGTGGTCCCGACCTGATCGAGCGGTCCGCTGAAGTCGGTGTGCTTGGCCCGAGGCTGGATCTCATCCCAGTGCGAACTGTCGGTCACGTAGGACCAGACATGCTCGGCGGGCGCCTCGATGCGAATCTCGTCACGGATGTGCTGCACCGCCTATCCCCCCTTTGCTCGGCGGGCCGGGTTCGCCAGTGGCTCGGCGCGGTCCAAGGCGGCCATGGTCATCGGGCCGCACGTCGTCGCCTCCCGCTGGGTTGATTCTCCACCTGACAGCAAGTCTCAGCATGCCCACGGCCTCACGACGCCGCCACCCTGACTCCATACCTGACCGGGACGCCGACCCTCGCCGCGGCCGACCGGCTATACGCAAGCGGATGCGCGCGCCCTGCGGGCTGGAGGGCGTGGTCCGGCGTCGTCGTAGCGGACGCGCAGCTGGCGGCCCTGCCAGGGGATGACGAGGGGCCCGGGGCCTTCATGCACCTAGGCTGTGGTGTGCGCGTGATGACCGCCAGTCACGCCTTTCGGTTGGCCACGCGTTGACACGATCGGGCCATGGTGACGGTCCAAACACCGCAGGCCGCCGTGGCAGTGCGCCGACACGCCATCGACACACCGACCTGCCACTTTGCCTGCGAGTAGGCCTGTCCGGGATACCGCGGACGGACCCGCGCTAGCTTCGCCGCAAGACATAGATGGGGTTCGAAGTCATGAGAGATCGACTGATGGCAATGCTGATGCTGCTGGCGCTCGGGATGGTGCTGGGAGGCATCGGTGCAGTGACGACCGCGTCGGACGAGCCAGAGGGGATGATTCCCGACGATGCGGCGAGGGCGACGTTTGCCGGGGGCTGCTTCTGGTGCATGGAGGCTGCCTTCGAGCAGCTGGACGGGGTCTACGAGGTCATCTCCGGTTACACCGGCGGCTCGGAGAAGGACCCGACGTACGAGCAGGTGTCCTCGGGCATGACCGGTCACGCGGAAGCGGTCCAGGTCAGCTACGACCCGATGCGGATCGGCTACGACGAGCTCCTGGATCTCTTCTGGCGACTGATCGATCCGACTGACGCCGGCGGGCAGTTCGTCGATCGGGGCTCGCAGTACCGCACGGCGATCTTCTACCACGACGACGAGCAGCGGGCCCTGGCCGAGGCGTCGCGGGACGCGCTGGCCGCAGAGCGGCCGCTTCGACGGGCCGATCGTGACCGAGATCGTCGAGGCCGGGCCGTTCTACCGCGCCGAGGAGTACCACCAGGACTTCTACAAGAAGGCGCCCGAGCGCTACGAGTCCTACCGCGCGGGCTCGGGACACGATCCGTTCCTGGAGTCCATCTGGGGTGACGAGACGGGCGAGACGCGAGGCCGGCGAGCGCGACGAGACGACGACGACCTGCGAGCAAGCCTGACGCCGCTCCAGTACCACGTGACCCAGGAGGACGGGACGGAGCCGCCGTTCGACAACGCCTACTGGGACAACAAGCGGGCCGGGATCTACGTCGACGTGGTCAGCGGAGAGCCCCTGTTCAGCTCGACCGACAAGTACGAGAGCGGCACGGGCTGGCCCAGCTTCACCCGCCCCATGGAGCCGGACAACATCGTCGAGAACGAGGACCTCAGGCTGTCCAGGCCACGGACCGAGGTGCGAAGCGCGGAAGGCGACAGCCACCTCGGACACGTGTTCCCCGACGGTCCCGAGCCCACGGGTCAGCGCTACTGCATCAACAGCGCTGCCCTGCGTTTCATCCCCCTCGAAGACCTCGAGAAGGAAGGTTACGGGCAGTATCTCTCCCTGTTCGAGTGAGCGATACGGTCGCCGCGTCCAAGTCAGAGGCGCGACCCATGTGACCCCGTTGCCCTCTGCTGGTCACGAGGCAGCAATGGTGCAGCGGAATGCACCCGACCGGTCACCGCGCCAGGCGGCCGATCAGCCCCGCTCGACGAGTGGCTTCACCTCGCCGACCAGGCGCTCCAGCGTCTCCTCGTCGAACGGCGCCATCTCCTCGATCGTGAAGCCTTGGAATCCGGCGGCGACGAAGGCAGCCATGCGCTCGCCGATCGCCTCGACCGAGCCGGCCCAGAAACTCGCGTCGGCGCTGCCGGGCTCCATGCTGTTGGCCGCCAGCTGGCGGTCGAGGACGGCGCGGGCGTCGGCCTCGCTATCGCGGATCACGATCTTGCAGTTGTAGGTCAACTCGATCTCACTGGGGTCGCGCCCGACATCTGCGCAGTGCGCCCTTAGCACCTCGATCTTGTGTGGTGCCTCAGTGAGCTCGAGTTGGGCGTTCCAGATGTCGGCATGGCGGGCGACGCTCCGGAGCGTCTTCTTCTCGCCGACGCCGCCGACCATGATGGGCACCCGTGCCTGGATCGGAGGCGGAGCCAGGCGCAGCCGCTCGGTCCGGTAGCGCGGGCCATCGTGCGTCACCTCCTCTCCGGCCATCAGGGGGCGCACGACCTGGAGGGCCTCCTCGAGCCAGTCCAGGCGGTCGCCGAAGCCTCGCCCGAACTCGACCCCGAACGCAGCGTGCTCGCGCTCGTGCCAGGCGCCACCGAGCCCGAGGATGGCGCGACCGCCACTGATGTGATCGATGGTCGCGACGGTCTTGGCCACCACCGCGGGGTTGCGGAACGTGTTGGCGCCGACGAGGAGCCCGAGGCGAGCGCGCCTGGTCACCGCAGCCCAGGCAGCCAGGCTCGCGTAGCCCTCGAAGACGGGCCGGTCCGGGTCACCCACGGCCGAGACCAGGTGGTCCCATGTCCAGAGGTGGTCGTAGCCGAGCTCGTCGACGCGGCGGGCGGCCGCTAGGAAAGACGGCCAGTCCGTGTTCTGGGCCCACAGCTGGATCCCGAGTCCGATGGTCGACATCTATCCACATCCTCCCGATGACATGCGCCGCTCGTGTCAGCCCAAAGCCTACCGGCGAACCGCCGATGCGCGCCTGATTCTGCGTCTAGACGACCAACCAGGCTGCCACTATCCGATGATGGTGTCGGTACCTGGGGGTGGCCGGGGTAGCCACCGGGTCGAAGACACTGGAGCGGACTGTGGGGCCGGGATCGATACCTGAGTCACCCCAAGGTGAGGCAGGCAGACATGTCGACCCGTCAGAGGTCGTCGGCATGAGCGGTCAGCTTCCGGCGACGCAGCGGATGATGTTGTCCCACATGGGCGCGTACCCGTCCCAAGCCATTCGACGGCGGAGAGAGTCGAGAGCCTGGTGCGGCCTGGCGGTGCTGCAGCATGCCTCCAAGCCGCGTAGTGCGGCCCGCAGGGTCCCGAACTCGGATCTGCATCGATGACCGGCCACGACCTGCCCATCGTGTGGGGTATGAGTCCGGGGCGACGCCGGCCAGGCCCGGTCCCGATGCTGCACATCCGCCCTACCTACCCCACACTCAACGGCATGAAGAATGGCTGGCGCCGAATGATCAGCTCACCGCTCGGCACCGCGATCGCGCGAACGTAGCTCGGTGCGGGCCATCACAGCGGCAGGAAACGACTTGGCTGCCACGACCGGCACCTACGTCCTGGTGCTGAGCAGTCCCCGGACCGCTCGCATCGCAGTCGGCAGGCGGCTGTGGGTGACGCTGGACGAAGGCTGCTATCTCTACGTCGGCAGCGCCTTCGGCCCGGGTGGGCTCGACGCGCGACTGCGACGCCACCAGCGTGGCGACGGCCGGCGTCACTGGCACGTCGACTACTTGCGTGCGGCAACGACCGTTGTCGGAGCGATCGTCGATCGCGGCAGCGAGCGGCGTGAGCACCAGTGGGCCGCCGAGCTGGAAGCCTGCGGGGAATACGCGACCATCGCCGGGTTTGGCTGCAGCGACTGTCGCTGTACGACTCACCTGTTCCACGCGGCCAGCGCACCGGCGTCGCTGGCGAACCGGCTGAGTGGCGCACCGCGATGGTGGCGTCCGCCGCGATAGTCGGGCATCAGGCGGAGACCGAGAGCACCACGCGCGTGCCGCCAGACGGATCGTGCTCGATCCGCACGTTGCCGCCGTGACGGCGGGCGATGCTTCGCAAGTGCGGCAGGCCGGCGCCGAAGGGCTCAGTGGTGTAGAGCGGCTCGAACACCTGCTCCCGTGCGTCCTGGTGCAAGCCGGGGTCGTGCGCCCCGCGTGCGCACACCGTGACGACCGACTCCTCCCGCTCGACCGCCGCCAGCGCCTGGCAGACGTTCGCGACGGAAGTCTTCGCCAGTGGCTCGGAGCGACTCAAGGCGGCCAACGTAGGCGCGTCGGACTTCACGGCCTCCCGCTGCTTCCGGTTTCTCCGCTCGGTGTCCACTCACCCGCTACGCGCAATGTGCCGGTGCGCTTCGCGTAGCGTCAGAGCCCGATAGGCGCGAGCTACGAGGCGCCCGCCAGGGTGCTCGCAGCGGCCCGGGTCACCGGGTAGAGCAGGGGCCGTTACCCTCCCTCTGTGATGGTCGACCTCTTCCGTATCCTCGTCGTAATCATCCTCGTGATGCATGGCCTGGCACACCTCATCTGGTTCCTGGCAGCCTGGACGCCTGTCCGCACCGGTGTGAAGGACGGTCCCTGGTTGTTGCCCGGGAACGTCACCATCCGTAGTCCGCTCGGCAAGATCCTCGGCCTGGTGGCCCTATTGGCGACGGTCGTCTTCGTCCTCGCCGGCCTGGGCTTGCTGCTTCAGCAGCCCTGGTGGGCGGAGCGGACCTACCTCGGCATCTTCCTCTCCTTCGTCGCGGTCGTGCCCTGGTTCCGCCAGTCCCCCGGCTCGACGGCGGTGAACGCGCTCCTCGCCGATCTGGTCCTGCTCTTCGTCATCACCATCTTCAGCGCCGACCTCGTCGTAGCCTCGACCTGAGTCGAGTCCCGTTGACTTCGCACTATCGCCCGAACGGGTACACTCCGACTCGCTCGGTCCACCCGCCTTCGTGCGGTCGGACGTCGTGCGCATGGTGGCTATAGCTCAATAGGCAGAGCATCGGATTGTGGCTCCGAAGGTTACGGGTTCAAGCCCCGTTAGCCACCCCACCTCCCCTCGTGGATGACCGGCGTCGAGCGGCACCGAGAGGCACCCAGCGGCACCAAGATTGCTGCACAGATTGCTGCACGGATGACCACTGCCTGAGCCGAAGCATTGGCTGCGCTGCCGCGACATCAAGTCAGGCCGAGTCCCATCTCTCGGACCGAGCACCCCACTGCGGAACCTTCCCTGTCGGTCCCATCGCGGAACCCGTCAAGTCCAGTGAGACACGTCGTCAGGTGATGCTCTGTCCCTCCACCTCCTTGGGCTTGTTGATCCAGGCTGGGCCGGGCAGCCTCGGCGGGTTCGGTGGTCCGTTGACGAAGCGCTCGGGATGGACGGCATAGGCAGCGTCGAGCACCCGGCCGCGTCCCTCGCGGACCGCCGCGGCGGTACCGAAGTGGACCGACGCGGGGGTGTGGTAGCCGATGCCCGAGTGGCGGTGGTGATGGTTGTAGGTGTCGAAGAAGCCGTCGGCGAAGGCACGGGCGTGCTGCAGCGAGCCGAACCGCTCCGGGAAGGCCGGGCTGTACTTGAGCGTCTTGAAGCCGGCCTCGCTGTAGGCGTTGTCGTTCGACACGTGGGGCCGGGAGTGGGTGCGTCCGATGCGCAGGTCCGCGAGGAGCTGCGAGACGGGCTTCGAGGTCATGGCCGAGCCCCGGTCGGCATGGATGGTGAGCGTGCCCGCAGGGATGGCCTGGGCGGTCACCACGGCCTCGATCCAGTCGCGCACGACGTGGCTCTCCTGGCCCTCGACGACGAGCCAGCCGGGCACGTAGCGGCTGAAGATGTCGAGCATCACGAAGAGGTCATACCAGCAGCCCCGGCGTGGCCCCCGCAGCGCGGTGGCGTCATACGACCACACCCGCTCCGGCCCATCAGCCACGAGCTCGGGCACGGTACGCGGTGGATGGCTCGCCACTCGTCGTCGCTCGCGCACCTCGCCGTCCGCGCGCAGCAGCCGATACATCGTGGACTCCGAGGCGAGCCAGGTACCCTCGTCGAGCAGGGTGGCCCAGACCTGTACCGGCGCGTGGTCCACGAAGCGCTCCGAGTGCAGGACGTCGAGCACCGACCGGCGCTCGACGGACGTAAGGGCGTTGGGCGGGCTCGGCCGTGGCTTGGGTGGACCGAGCCGGGGGCCTTGAGCGTGGCGGTAGTGGCTGGCGCGGGCACGACCGACCGCCTGACAGGCACCCTTCGTGCCGACCAGCGGCTCCAGCTCACCGAAGGCGGCCTCGATCACCGCGGCTGCTTCGGGTCCTCGTCGCTCTCGGCCAGCAGCCGTCCCAAGAGCTCGGACGCTTCTCCCTGGATGTCGATGACCAGGCGGGCCTTGGCCAGCTCCGCCTCGGCCGTCTCGGCGCGGCGACGCAGCCGGGCCAGCTCGCGCTGCTCCGGCGAGACGGCCGGTGGTCTCGGCCTGGGGGCGAGTCCGGCGAGGGCGCCCGCGTCGCGGGACCGGCGCCACTCGCTGATGTGCGAGGTATAGAGGCCCTCGCGTCGAAGGATGGCGCCCTTCGAGCCGCCACCGGCTGCGGCCTCGTACTCCGCGAGGATCTCGCGCTTGTACTCGGCGCTGAACGTCCGGCGCACAGGGCGTGCGGGCAGGGTCGGGTCTCGGTCCATGGCCGCATCATGCGCGCGCTCCATGGTCAGTGGTCAGGGTCATGATCGTCAGGCTGTTCCTTCTCGCCCCGGGAGTGGTGATGGGCTACTGCCCGTGTCTCACCTCAGCCTGACAGGTAGGGTCGTTCGAGCGCCGCAGGCAGCCGAGGCGGCGCGATGCGGCTACCGCTCCTCGGCAGGCTCCGTGGCTGGGTCGCCCTCATCGAAAAGGAGTGACACCTTGCCATCGGGCTGGACTCGGTAGAACCACGAATGTCGCCACTCGCAGGGGTCAGGCAACGGTGGGGTCTCGCTGGACGGACCGTCGCCGTCATAGAGCGTGGAGCAGTCCCGCACGAGCGTGGTCTCGATGAGCCAGTTGCCGGGGTAGTGGAAGTCGATGAAGCCCAACCCTGAGAACTCGGTGGGCAGGGTGGGCAGCACCCGGTAGTAGTCGGAGCCGAGGATGATGCCCATGTCGAAGTGGGCACTCCGCTCGATGTCGAGTCGGCGGAAGTCGGGCAGGTCCACGTAGCGCGGGTCGGTGGCGAGGACAAGCGCGACCGCCTCATCTCGGGTGAGCCCCATCTGCTCGGTCGGAGCATCACTCGCCGACGACGAAGGCTGTGCCACGGTCGCTGTGCCAGCGAGGAGCAAGCAGGCGAGCGTCGCTGCAATCGCCATGCGGAGGCTTCTCATGGAGTTCCCCTTCTTCACGGGTCGGGTTCGCCAGTGGCTCGGCGCGACATCGCCTCCCGCTTGGGCGTATGACACTCCTGCGTGGGGGTGAGGTCAAGTGACCGACGGCCTAGGGCCGCTACTCCGGCCACCGCCCAGCCTTCAACTCACCGAGACACCGCGCCATCTCCTGCGCGCACTCCTACTCGGTCCTGCCGACAGCCGTCCACTGGTGCTAGCGCCCAATTTCGGCCACCGCCCGAGCGTGTGCGGCCAGACCGGCGAACGCTTCTTCCAGGAACTGGTGCACCTGCTCGGCCTGTCCGACCGACCTCGTAGCGATGTCGTCAGAGCGGAGCAGCTCTAGCTGACGTCGATTGTCGAAGCGCGCGACCGGCAGTTGGAATGTCGCCTGATGTGCGTGTAGCGTGATGGTCCCGGGTCGTTCACTGTGGTCGATGAGCCAGCCCATGTCGTCCATCCCGTAGCAGGTCCTCATCGTCGCTTCGGGCACGGCATGATGAAGGGTCGAGCCCTGCGCACCCGGCTGGGCCCGCTGCACATTGCGACGGCGGCTCTCTTCGGGTGTCACCCACACGTAGAGGATCACGGCACGGCGGAGTATCTCGGCAGACAGCAGAGACAACGCATACGCGTAGCCGTACGGCGGCGCGAGTGGGAGGGCCGAGCCTTCGGGCCCGCCCCTGGAGAGCTCGATCACCACGGTCGTGCCGGGCGGTCGGGTCCGAGCTATCCATTCCCCCGCGAAGCGGGCGGCGTCGTCCGCGATGGCCGTCGACACCGCCAAGCGACCCGGCGGCCCCAGAGACGAGAAGGGCGCTGGCATCCCCGCCAGAACGTGGGCACGCTCCAATCGATCGATGATCCAGTCACCCGGCGTCAGCGTCGACGGGCCTCGCGGTTCATGCAACGCGGCGTAGTCCTCGTTCAGGAGGTGGACGAGGGCTCCGAATACGCGGGGGTCCTCGAACCGCACTCGCGTCGGGTCGAAGAAGACGGGGCCATAGCCCAGGTCTTCGAAGACCTCGGAGATCCGCCACATGAAGCTGACGTACGGGAAATCGTCGAGCTGGATGGTCGGCCCGATACGGGACCGCAAATCGGCAGCATGCGGCGGTACGGTGGACAGGAACCGGCGGATCACCGACTTCCCGCAGGCTGGCAGGCCGAGCAGCAGCAGGGTGTCGATGCGGTGACTCGCCGGCCCATCGTCCACGGGACACGCCCCCAACGCCGCCGGGCGACCACCGTGCGTAGCGCAGATGCAGCGGCGCCGCCCGTACGCCGATTATCCGCCAGGCTGCAACCGACATCGGCTCTGGCGGACTCGTCGACTGGAGCGGCCTTGGCATGCCGCAAGCTGCTCCCGGCAGCCTCGGCATCAACCGGGCCAGCCTTCTCCGACGGCCCGCCTCTTCGCAGGCTTGCGGTGGTAGGCGCTCAAGATGCGATGCGGCGGCACCTCAGGGTCAGTGGCAACCGCCGGCGCTGCGACGAAGGCGCCGAAGCCGGGCTCGACGTCAAGCCCACGTCGCGCCATCTCGACCTGCAGAGCCAGGCGCAGCATGCGCCAGTAGGGCGGCCGGACCAGGCTGCGCTCCGCGGCGAACCGCACCAGCTCCTCGTCGCTGAAGGAGCGCAGGAATCGCTCGAAGGTCCTGGTCATCGTGGCCTCCCTGGGACGAGCTACGGAACGGCGTGCAACTCGATGCTGGCCGCTGCGGGCCACGAATGCCATGTCACATGCCGGCAGTCGATCGGGACCAGCGCTGCCGCGACTGTGCAGTGTCGTCCTCAGCACCGTGTGTTGCCGGCGAGGCGCGTACCATCGGGTCACAGCACCAACGACGCCCGACACGGGCGATGGAGAGGGACCGATGATCGACCGCACATCCCATAACGATGCCGAGCGTGAAGCCCGCGAGAAGCCCGAGATCGCGGCCGAGGACCTGCAGCCCCACTACTGGGCGGACCAGGACCGGTACGAGCGCATGGAGTTCCGATTCACGGGCAACTCGGGCTTGCCGCTGTCGGCAATCTCGCTTGGTCTGTGGCACAACTTCGGCGACGACACGCCGTTCGCCCGGCAGCGCGCGATCGTCCGCCGCGCGTTCGACCTGGGCATCACCCAGTTCGACCTGGCCAACAACTACGGGCCGCCCTTCGGCTCGGCCGAGGAGAACTTCGGCCGCATCTTCGCCAAGGACCTCAAGCCCTACCGCGATGAGCTGGTCATCACCACCAAGGCTGGCTGGCACATGTGGCCTGGTCCCTACGGCTGGTCAGGCTCGCGCAAGCACGTGCTGGCCAGCCTCGAGGCCAGCCTCTCGCGGATGGGCCTGGACCATGTCGACATCTTCTACTCCCACCGTATCGATCTCGATACCCCGCTGGAGGAGACGATGGGCGCGCTGGCGACAGCGGTGCACGAAGGCAAGGCCCGCTATGTGGGCATCAGCTCGTACTCGCCGGCGCGAACGCGCAGGGCGGCTGCCATCCTGCGCGACCTGGGCACGCCCCTGCTCATCCACCAGCCCAACTACTCCATGTTCAACCGCTGGATCGAATCCGAGTTGCTCGATGCCCTCCAAGCGGAAGGGGCAGGCTGCATCCCCTTCTCGCCCCTGGCCCAGGGCCTGCTGACGAGCAAGTACCTCGACGGCGTGCCCGCGGGCAGTCGCGCCACCCAGGGCAAGACTCTCAGCGATGACATGCTCAGCGAGGAGAACCTGGCCCGCATCCGGGCGCTCAACGACATCGCCCAGCGGCGCGGACAGTCGCTCGCGCAGATGGCCATCCTGTGGACACTGCGCGATGTGCGAGTGACCTCGGCGCTCATCGGCGCCAGCTCGCCCGAGCAGCTCGAAGACAGCGTGGGCGCACTCGACGGTGCCCCGTTCAGTGACGATGAGCTGGCCGAGATCGACCGCTATGCCCAGCCAGGGTCGGGCGTCGACCTCTGGAACGTTTCGGCCGGCCTGTAGCCCGACCGGCGGCGGCCGGGATCCTCGCTAGTTGGTGAGGGTGACCTTGCTGATCGAGCGCGGCTGCTCGGGATCTCCGCCCTTGGCCATGGTCACGTGCCGGGCATGCAGCTGGCCAGGAACGATCGAGACGATGGGCATGAGCCACTCGGGCACGCCGCTCGGCAGTGGCAGTGACCAGGTGCCCTTGGCCCTCAGCGCCTCGTCGTCGGAGACGACGAGCAGGCGCGCCCCGAGCTCGCCACCCAGTCGGGCGATGACCTCGGCCATGTCACGCTCGGTCGCGCCGCGCGGGGCCACGCAGAACGTGGGAAAGCCGGCCTCGATGAGCGCCAAGGGACCGTGGATGAAGTCGGCCGAGGAATACGGGTCGGCGAGGGTGTAACTCAGTTCCTTGAGCTTGAGGGCCCACTCGCGCGCGGTCGCGTAGTGATAGCCGCGTCCGAGGATGACGCAGCGCTTGAGCTGCGTCATGTCGGCCGCGATGCGCGCGGCCTCGTCGTCGACGTCGAGGACGCGTGCCAGCGCCTGCGGCAGCAGGGCCAGTTCGGCCGCGGCAGCCGAGTCGGAGAGCCCGGCCGCCAGCATGGCCAGGACCAGGAGCGTGGCGGTGTAGGTCTTGGTGGCCGCCACCGCGCGCTCCGGGCCGGCGCGAAGGGCGATGTGATGGGCGGCTGCCTCGGCCATGTCCGAGCCGAGCGTGTTGGTGATGGCCAGGGTCAGCGCCCCCTGGGCACGCGCTGCCTGGATGACACCCACCACGTCGGGAGAGGCTCCCGACTGGCTGATGCCGATGACCAGGGCGCGGCCGTAGTCCGGCGAGGCTCCGTAGAGCGAGTGCACGCTCGGCGTGGCCAGGCCCGCATATGTGCCGGCCAGCACCCCCATCGCGTATTGCGCGTAGATGGCCGCGTGGTCCGAGGTACCGCGCGCGGCGATGACGATGTGGCTCGGATCAGCCGCCCGGATCGTCTCGCACACCGCAGCGATCTCGGGTCCCGCCTCCTGCAGCAGACGCGCTGCCACCTCGGGTTGTTCTCGGATCTCGTCGATCAGGGCCACTGCGAAACCTCCATGCCGTGTCCGCGAGCATAGAGCCCCGGGATGTCCACGGGCAGATGGCCGCCTATCGGAGCCCGGCCGAAGAGCGCATCCGCCACCGCGCCGACGCTGGCAGGCACGATCGAGTACGAGCACAGGTGGGTCGCCGATCGTGGGTAGTCGGCGAGGTCGTAGGGCGTACGCATGGCCACGGTCACGGTCGGGGTGCCGGTCGCGAGCACCGCTTCCACGAGCCGCGCCTGGGCCGGCTGCACAGCGGTGGCCAGCGTGGCCACGATAGTCAAGTCGGCGTCTGCCGCGGCAGACATCGCAGCCGCGATGTCTGCCGACCCCGGCTCGGACGGCACCCGAATCTCGACCACGTTCGCATGGTGCCGAGCCACGGCCCCCGCCAGCGCCAGCGGCTCAGTGGCCGACGAATCGGCCGGGGTCAGCTCGCGTGGCTCGGGCGCGATGACGACGACCCGGTCGTCGTCGCCAGGGCGTAGCGGGAGCAGACCGGCCTCGTCCCGTACGAGCGTGATGGCGGCGCGCGCGGACCGTCGGGCGAGTTCCCTGTGCCCCTCGCTTCTCACGTAGGCGCGCTCGGGCCAGGCGAAGTGCTTGAGCCAGCGCCGCAGCCGCAGCAGGCGACGCTGCGAGGCACTGATCCGAGTCAGGGGCACCAGACCTCGCGCGGCCGCCTGTCGCAAGCCCTCCTCCAGGCGGCGTTGGGCAGAGCGGTCGGGTGTCATCAGCAGCAGGTCTACGCCGGCCCGCAGGGCCACGATGGAGTCCACCACGCCGCCGATCCCCTGGGCCACGGCCTTCATGTCCATGGCGTCGGTGATCGATACGCCTTCGAAGCCGAGCCGCTCGCGCAGAAGC
This sequence comes from uncultured Chloroflexia bacterium, assembly GCA_963712745.1. Lineage (GTDB taxonomy): Bacteria > Chloroflexota > Limnocylindria > Limnocylindrales > CSP1-4 > JAFMJV01. The sequence goes on from CAVQJC010000020.1 coordinate 55,738, forward strand.
TGGTGCATCACCCGGCCTGAGACGGTGGCCGGTAGCGAGCGGTCACCCGTCACCGCCGGCAGGGCCACGTGGCCCGACATGACCATGCCGGCGCCGGCTTCGAAGGCCCGGCGGAAGGGGATCAGTTCGCGAGCTTCCAGTTCCTCGAGTCCGCGCTCGATGGCCGCCAGGTCGAAATGGGGGTCAGTGTCCACCGCCCCGAAGCCCGGGAAGTGCTTGGGCGTGGCCACCACACCGCCTTCCTGCAAGCCCCGCGTGAGCGCTGCTGCATGCCGTCCGACCGCGGCCGGATCGGAGCCGAAGGAGCGCGTTCCCAGGGAGACGTTGCCGGGCTCCACGGCCACGTCGCAGACTGGCGCGTAGTCCACGGTCACGCCCAGCGCCCGAAGCTCACGGCCCGTGGCCCGGCCGACTGCCTCGGTCAGTGACTCGTCATCGGCGGCTCCAAGGGCCATGGCGCCGGGGAACCGGGTCGTCCCGTGGCCAAGGCCTACCAGCTGCCCGCCTTCCTGGTCTGCGCCGATGAGCAGCGGCAAGCGCCCCGCGGCGGCCGCGTGGAGCTCGTCGGTGAGCGCGGCGATGCCATCGGCGTCAGCCGCATTGGCCCGCAGGAAGACCGTCACGCCGTGGGTGTTTCCGGCGGCGATGCGCCGTAGCAGCCATGGCGGCGGCTGCGCACCTTCGAAGGCCGGCAACAGCTGGCCGATGACCGCATCCGCCGGCGCCGTCGGCCGACTCGGGAAGCTGGTGCCACTCACTCGGCGGTTGCGTGCGCCCGCTGTCTTGGTCACCGATCTGGCTCAGCCCTTGACCGAACCGGAGAGGATGCCGCGAACGAAGTAGCGCTGAAGCAGAAGGAACACCGCCAACGGCAGCAACATCGTGATGAACGCCCCAGCGGTGAGCAAGTTCCAAGCCTGGCCGCGGCTGCCGATCAGTTTCAACAGCTCGAGCGTCATGACTGACTGGTCCGGCAGTCCCCCGAGATAGACGAGCGCGATCAGCAGGTCATTCCAGACCCACAGGAACTGGAAGATCGCGAAAGCCGCGAGGGCGGGCACCGAGAGCGGCAGCACGATGCGCGTGAACATCTGGAAGTGGCTGGCGCCGTCGATGCTCGCCGTCTCGAACAGATCTCCCGGCAGCTGACTGATGAAGTTGTAGAGCAGGAAGGTGGCCAGCGGAAGACCGAAGGCGGTGTGTGCCAGCCATACGCTGATGAAGGTGTTGTTCAGGTTCATCGCGGCGTAGAACTGCTGGACCGGGATCAGCGCCATCTGCAGCGGCACCACCATGAGCGCCACCACCACCAGGAACAGCGTGCCCTTCAGCGGGAAACGCATCCAGGCGAAGGCATAGGCCGCGAAAGCCGCCACCGTGACGGGGATGATCGTCGAAGGGATGGTCACGATGAGGCTGTTGATGAAGGCGTTGGCCATGTTGGCCGTGCCGAGGACTGCCTCATAGTTGAGCAGTGTCCACTTCTCCTCGAACGGGCTGAGCAACGTGGTCCACCACCCGCTCGTGGTGACCGCCTCGGCACCTCGGAACGAGCTGACCAGGATCCCCAAGGTCGGGATGAACCAGACCGCGCAGAGCACGATGACCGCGACCCGCAACAGCCAGCGGTTGACCCGGGGCCGTCGTGGTGCGGGCAGGGACCGAGATCCTGCCGTCATGCCGACATCCCCTGCTTGCGGACGTTGCGGATGTTGAGCAGGGCCAACGGCAGGACGGCCAGGAAGAGCACGACCGCCAGGACCGACGCGCGCCCGACGTTGAAGAACTGGAACGCCTGCTGGTACACCTGGTTCGCGACCACGTCAGTGTCGAAGCGGCCCCCGGTCATCGTGTACACGATGTCGAAGACCTTGAGTACGACGATGGACACGGTGATCGTGACCATGATCAGCGAGCCTCGGATCAGGGGCACGGTGATCTTGAAGAACTTCTGACGTTCAGTGGCACCGTCAAGGCTGGCAGCCTCCAGCAACTCGTTGGGCACGCCCTTGATGGCCGCCGACAGCACGACCATGGCGAAGCCGGTCTGTAGCCAGATGAGGATCGCGATGAGAGCGAACGTGTTGAGATGGAAGTCGGAGGTCTGGATCCACGGGACCGGCTCCCCGCCGAGCCCCGTGACGATCGCGTTGAGGACGCCGTACTGCTCCTTATCAGGCGCCCGCCAGACGTAGATGAAACGCCAGATGACCGAAGCACCGATGAGCGAGATGGCCAACGGCAGGAAGATGATGGTCTTCGCCGTCGACTCGTACTTCACTCGGTCCACCAGGGCAGCGATGAGCAGGCCGAAACCCACTGCTCCTGCCACCCCCACGACCAGCCAGAGGATGTTGTTGAAATACATCTGGTGGTTGGCCGGATCGGTGAGCGCCCAGCTCCAGTTGGCCAAGCTGTCACCCTCGGTCACCGACAGCATGATCGTCCGGGCCACTGGCCAGACCAGCCAGACTGTCAGGAGCAGCAGCGCCGGCCCCACGAAGACCCACGGCAGAAGGCTGGAGCGCCAGCGTGGAGACAGATGCATGACGACCGCGTTGAGGCCCCAGTAGAAGAGCCAGATGCCGCCGACACCGACGGCCAGGGCGATGCCCGCGAGGAGCAGCTTGGGTACGACGGTGTTGCCGCTGCCCGCTCGCAGAGCCGCGGCCTCTTCCGCGTTGCCCAGCAGGTCGAACAGCACCGCGAGCGTGTTGGCGGCAGCCGTCTGATCGACCGCCAGGTAGTAGACGCCGATGGCCACCCCCACAACGGCCAGGATCGCACCGACCGGGATGAGGAAGGCACGCAGCGAGGCATCTCGCTGGTCGTCCAACGTCGTCCCGCTCGTCACTCGTTCATCCTCCGATGGCCGTCGTGTGATGGGCTCGTTCGGAGGGGCGGGCAGCTAGAGCCGCCCGCCCCTCCGAGTACGTTCGCCTGGGGCTACTCAGTCGGCCACGTGGCGTCGATGGACTGCAACACCTCGTCGGTGTTCTCACCGCCAGCGCTGATCCAGTCCACCATGCCCGACAGGAACGAGCCGCCGCCCACGGACGGTGGCATCGAGTCCGAGGCGTCGTTGGCTACGGACGTTGCCTGGGCCACGATGTCCGCGGCAACCTGCAGCTTGTAGTTGCCCTCGAACCACTCGGGCGGGGTCGTCGAGTTGGCCGAGAGGATGCCCTCGCTCTTGATCCAGGCCTCAGCCGCCTCCGGCGTCGCCAGGAACTGGGCCATGGCCCGAACCTCGGGACGGTCTGTCGTGACCATGAAGGCATCAGAGGAACCGAGCAGTGGGTTGCCGTACTCCTCCTTGATGCCGGGGAGGTAGAACAGGCCGATGTCTTCGCCGATGACGTACTTGGAGCTTGGGTTCTCAGCGGCGTCGTCGTAGTCGGGGAAGAACGTCGGGCCGTACCAGTTGGCCTGCTTCTGCATCCAGCAGCTCGGAGCCTGGAGGTCCTCATCGAACATGGGATCCATGGTCTCGCCGACCCACGTGTTCAGGATGTAGGTGTTGCCACCATAGGCGTAGTCGGGAGTAAAGAAGATCTGGCCGACCGTTTCGAAGGCCTCCTTGAGCTCGGGACTGTCGAACGGCAGTTCGCCTGCCAGCCACGCGTTGTAGGCATCGACACCCGCGGTGCGCAGCAAGACGTCCTCGACCCAGTCGGTGGCGACCCACCCGGTGACGGCGCCGTGCTCGACGCTGATGCACCAGGGGTTGCTGCCACCGGCCACGATCTGGTCGCTGAGCTCGATCAGCTCATCCCACGTGGTCGGCACCTCGTAGCCCGCAGCCTCGAACGCCTTGATGGGATACCAGACGTGCGACTTGGTGCCTACCTGGTAGGGAATGGCCCAGATGTTGCCATCGGCGTCGGTGTACGCACCTAGGACCGGCTGCTCCGCAACCAGCTTGTCGGTGTTACCGACGATGCCGCCGATCTCCTTGATGAGCCCATCGGCGCCGTATCGATTGATCGTTGCAGGCTGGGCGAGCTGGATGATGTCAGCAGCGCTGCCACCGTTCAACCCCACGTTCACCTGTGTCTCGTGCAGGCCGCCCGGCACAGCTGCCAATTGGATGTCGATGCCGGTCGCGGCCTCGAACGGAGCCAGGGACTTGGCAAAGACTTCGCCGCCACCTTCGATGTACTGCGTCTGGACGATGACCTTGGTGCCGGCGAGGTCACCTGCGAGCGCCTGGTCGAGCTCGGGGTAGCCGGTGGGAGCATCGGGGATGCCTTCGACTTCGCCAGCGGCGACGCCGAGACTGCTGAAGGTGAGCGCGACGGCCGCTAGCGTGGTGCCGGCGATCGCAGTCTTTCGTGTGTGGTGCATTGCACCTCCTCCTTGATCTCGTCCGCTTGTCGAACGAGAAGGGCTACCTAACGGTGAGGACGCCGCAGCGTCCAAGCTCTAGTTGGGGCCTTCGCTGCCCTCCTCCCTTTGCATCCTCCAACGCGGGAGGGCGCGATGATCCTCGTCACAGCGAATGCCGTTTCCGATGTGCCGCGATGTCCGCTTGTCCGTGTCCGTCACTTGGCCAGCGCCAAACCGAGCTCGGAGGCCATGAGCATGGCCGCAGCGCCGAGCTCGACAGCTTCGTCCCCGGTCCGGCCCAAGTGGATGGTGCTGCGCTCAGCAAGGAGCGGCAGCGAAGAGCGGTAAGCCTCAGCCCGCACGCTCTCGAGCCAGGCCTCGCCGTAGTCGGTCATGGGTCCGATGAGCACGATGTCGCGGGCGCCGAGCGTGCCGATCATCGTCGCCAGCACCCGCCCCAGCGGCGGGCCGGCCTCGAGCACGATCTGGTTGGCCAGCGGATCGCCGGAAGCGAATGCCAGCTGCATCGACTCGTGCGTGATGGGCTGCTCCGAAAGCGTCGAATCCGTGCGCGACGGGGCGAGATGCCGAGCACGGTCCAGCACCGCTCTTGCGCTTGCCACGGTCTCCAGGCAGCCACTACTGCCACAACGACAGTGCACCCCGTCATCGGTTACGCGCGTATGGCCGATCTCGCCCGCTCCCGAGTCATCCCCGGTGTAGACGCGCCCACCAAGAATGATCCCCGCTCCGATGCCCTCCCCGACCTTGACCACCACCATGGCTGAGGACGTGTCGTGACGGCCGAAGGCCCACTCCGCCATGGCGGCGGCCTGAGAATCGTTCACGACCACGGTGGGCAACCCTGTCAGCGAGGTCAGCCGCTCACCGACCGGCACATCGCGCCACTCGAGCCCGACGGCCCAGCGAACGGTGCCGGACGCCGTGTCGATGAGACCTGGCGTGCCCACCCCAACGCCTAGCAGCGGGCGCTCTGCTGTCCCCACAAGACCCGTCACCAGTGACTCCAGGTCAAGCATCGCCTCGACTCCATCGCGGCCCTGCAACTCGCGAGAGTGACGCACCAGCACGTCGCCATGGAGGTTGACCAGGGCCCCTCGCAGACGATGACGATCGACATCGATGCCGAGCAAGTGCCGGGCATCTGCGGGGACGCGCAGCAGGATGGGGGCCTTGCCGCCAGTCGAGGGACCGGTGCCGACCTCGATCACAAGGTCGTCGGCAAGGAGGCGCTCGACCATATCGGAGACGGTCGTGCGAGTCAGTCCGGTGGCTCGCGCGACATCAGCGCGGCTGAGCGGCCCGCCTTCGTAGACAGTGCGCAGCACGAGCTGCTCGTTGGATCGCCGGGTCTGCCGATGGGTCGCCTTCGCAGGTGGTGCGGTGGGCACGATCTCACTTTGTAAGAGGACTGGACGAAGTGAGCATACGCTCTTTGTCAATACCCTTTACAAAGTTTCCCCGAGGCTCTGCGTGCGCACCCGCCAGGTCTCCCACGCCGCGCGTGGGCAACTACGAAGCGTCGGGCGTAGCTAGGCTGGCACCTGCGGCTCAGGGCCGATGATCATCTTCTCCGGCAGGGTCGCTCCACCCGCTCGACGGGCACCTCGAGCGGCACCGGAACGCGACCGCTTGTGGCCGTACATGGCCGCATCCGCCGACCGTAGCAGCGCCTTGCCGCTGCGGCCATCACGCGGGTGCAGGGCCAGGCCGACCGAGCACGAGATGTGGACCTCGCTGCCATCGGCCATGGGATGACCGAGCTCGACCACGGCGGTCGCTGCGCGCTGCGCGACATGGGCAGCCTCGTCACCGTCGGTATCGGGCATCAGCACCACGAACTCGTCGCCGCCGTAGCGAGCCACGACGTCGCTCGTCCGAACGGCTGCGCGCAGGGCCCCGGCGATAGCCCGCAAGACGCGGTCGCCTGCCTGGTGCCCGTGCTGATCATTGATGCGCTTGAAGTCGTCGAGGTCGACCATGAGCACGCTCATGGGGGAATGGGAACGCGTGGCGCGGGCCGTCTCCTGGCGGATCCGGTCCTGCAGGTGACGGTGGCTGTACACGCCCGTGACCAGGTCCGTTTCGGCCGCATCGCGCAGCTGCCGGACGAGGCGGGCGTTCTCGAGCGCCGCTGCGACCTGGTTGGCCATCGTGCGCAGCAGCGAGGTCTCGCCGTCACGGAAGTTGCGCCCGCCACTCGCGGCGATGAACTCCACGAGTCCCGTGACGCGGCCGCCCGTGGACAGCGGCAGCAGCAGCACGGCCGCACCGCCGAGCTGATGGAGACGCGAGAGTTCGGCGGGCTCGAGCTCGTCGACACCCGAATGGAGCCAGACCGGCTCGTCATTGAGCAGCACGTGTCGCAGCGTGCGGTGGGCAGCGAGGTCCCGCTCGGGGCCGATGAGGGGTCGCCCGTCGGCGCCGATAGGCAGGAGCTTGCCGCTCTCCTCGTCCCAGCGCGAGATGAGGCAGGCATCCATGCGGGCTGCCTTGCGCAGCTTGGCGGCCAGGACGGTGGCCAGGTCGCGCTCGTCGCTGGCGCCCCCACCTGCCTGGCTGATGTCGAGCAGTGCGGCGAGCTCGCTGACGTGCGTGTCGCGCTCCGCGAGAAGGCGCGCGTTCTCGATAGCGACCGCGGCCTGGTCGGCGAGCACGCCGAGAAGCCGCAACTCGTCCTCGGAGAAGCGCTTGAGGCCGAGCCGGGAGAGCACGACCACGCCGATGACCCGGCTTTCCGAGCGGAGGGGGGCAAGCAACATCGACTCTTCCGTCAGCTGCGCCGAGCCGGGGACCTGGACGGCCCGCGGGTCCTGGGCTGCGTCATCGATGATCAGTTGTTGGCCTGTGGCAGCGACCCAGCCCGTGATGCCCTCCCCCATGGTCACCCGCAGGCCTGCCGGTGACTCGCCGAGGTACTCGCGTGCGTGGGGCCGGAAGGCCACCGGATCGAGGGTGCGCCCGTCGTCGCGCAGGACGTAGACGCGGGCGTTGTCGAAGGCCACGACACGCTGGGTCTGCGAGCAGAGCGCCGCGCTGACCTCTTCGACGCTGGTCAGGCGGGTCAGCTGTGCGGCCACCGACTGCACGGCCTCGAGTTGGGCCGACCAGGCGATCGGACGCGGCCCCAGGCGGGTGGCGACGCGGCCGACCAGCTGGCGAGCCTGCACCCGAGCCAGGGCCAGGTCCTCGTCGGTGAAGGGCTCATCGCGACGGCGTTCCAATACCAGCAGGCCGCCACGCTCCTCGGGCAGCGCCAGGCGCGCAACCGCACCCGGAGACTTCGCATCGCCCCGTGCCGTCGGCAGCCAGCGTCGCAGCAGCCCTCCTTCTTCCGCCTGGCTCGCGCTGTCGGCCTGTCCCTCCGAGAGGGCCTCGCCGTCGCGCACCGAGGCCACCAGGTCGAGTACGCCGTCGCCGCGATCGAGATAGAGACTGGCCCCCCGGTCAGCCTCGACCGCGATGGCCAGGTGCTTGAGCGCGGTGGCGACTTCCCGGCTGAGCATGACCGTCAGTGCCCGAACGGCTGGGGCGACGTGGCCGCCACGGCCGTGGCGGCGACGTCGGGCCGACGCATGGCGCTAACCAGGAAGACGATGGCACCGAGGGCGATGAGCGCGTCGCCTACCGAGAAGGCGGTCGCCATGGGCAGCGGCGGAGGAAAGACGAAGATGTCACCGAGGAAGGGGAAGAGCGTGGCCGGCCCGATGAGGGCCACGTTGGTGTAGTGGTCGACCGGCAGGGCCGCACTCCCGGTGAGTTGGATCCAGGCTTCGGGGGACGAGGGCATGTAGCCACCGTTGGCCAGCACGGCCACGAGGTTCAGTCCGGCGCCGAGGCCAAGGATGCCCATGCCCGGCAGGCGCAGATTGCGCAGGAGCGCGGCCAGCACCATCAGCGTCGAGGGCACGTACAGGAGGGGTCCGCCAGCCCCGACCAGCTCCGCGACCGGACGAGCGAAGAGCAGGAGTTGTATGAGTAGCCCCGCGACCGCCAGTTGCCACCACACGAGATGGACGCGCTCGAGGTTGCGGACCCGTCCACCCATCAGCCGACCGAGCAGCAGGCCGGCGGCGATGGCATAGAGCAGCAGCATCGAGTCGCGGGGCCTCCCTATGCAAGACGCCGGCGCTGACGGCGCCGGCGAGGATGTCACTCGGTATCGCGCATGTGGGGTGGGATGGGACCGGCGAACGGCGCGAGGGTGGGCGTCGCCGGCCCCGTGAGTTTGTCGTCTACCACCAGCGGATGGGCGCCGCCAGCACGAGCACGAACGCAGCGACCGCAGCGAGGCGGAGTGCGAGATCCTTGTAACGGCTCATCCTGTGTATCTCCCAGTGAGTCGGGCCTGGGCCCTGGGTCCGCGAGTGCTCGGGTCTCGGTCGAGGGAGGTGGCTCCCTGACGCCTCAGATACTCGCGGCCACGGGTAACACCCTCCATGGCGAAGTCGTACTAGGACCGGGTTTGACGGCGCGCACCAGTCCCGACCGCCCAGCACCGGCAACGACCTCACCCCACGGGAGCGCAAGTGCCGCCGGGAGACCGGCGCCGGCAGCCCGTATGCTCCAGTCATGACCGACGACCACCTCAGAGAGACCAGCGTGGAGCGGCGCCTGCTTCACCGGGGCCGATTCATCAACTTCCGCATCGACACCATCGAGGACCCACAGGGCAAGCGCCACACGCGCGAGGTCGTGGAGCACCCCGGCGCCATCTGCGTCATCCCCATCCACGGCGAGGAGGTGCTGATGGTGCGGCAATGGCGCACGCCCGTGGCCAAGGTCGTGCTCGAGCTGCCGGCAGGGACGCTCGATCGCATGCCCGACGGGTCCGTGGAGGACCCCGACGATGCGGCTCCGCGCGAGCTCGCGGAGGAGACCGGCTTCCGAGCCGGCTCCTGGCGCAAGCTCGGGCGTTTCTGGACTGCACCGGGTTTCACCGAGGAGCAGATGCACCTGTACCTTGCCACCGACCTCTGGCCGCTCGAGGACTACCGCGGTCCCGATGTCGACGAGTACCTCGACCTCGTGCGGCTGCCCTGGCAGGAGGCGGTAGCGATGGCGGCGCGCGGCGAGGTCGAGGACGCCAAGACGCTGGTCGGCCTGCTCTGGCTGGGCCGGCTGGCCGACGCGGGCGAGCTACCCGGGTAGCCACTCCCTGAGATCGATGGGCGAGAGACGCGGGCTGGACGTGACGCCCGGGATACGACCGCGTTTGGCGATCGGCCGTCCGTCGATCTCCTTGAGGTCCCCGGTGAAGTCGATGGGCGAGGCCCCGCTGATGTAGCTGCCGACGGCGAAGAAGTCGACCGGGGCACCGGCATCCTTGAAGTACCGGATGCGGTCGGGCGTGAGGCCGCCCGAGACGATGACCTTGACCTGTTCGAAGCCGTCGAGGTCGAGCCGGGCCCGAACCTCCATGACCAGGTCGGCCGTCACCCGCCCCCGCTCCGAGGGCGTGTCGAGGCGGACGCCGTAGAGCCGCTCACCCAGCGCGTGCGCCACGCGCAGCGATTCTTCGGCCTCGTCCTTGAAGGTATCGACGAGGACGATGCGCGGCACGTCCGGCGCCACATGGCGGTCGAAGGCCTCCGCGGCATGGACCGTGTCGCCGATGACGAGCACGAGCGAGTGCGGCATCGTGCCCGTGGGGGCCAGCCCGGCCAGGCGCGCACCGGCCGGCGTGGAGGCACCCACACAGCCACCCACGATGGCTGCGTAGTCAAGCGCGTCGGTGATGTGGGGGTGGACGTGACGTGCGCCGAAGCTGATGACCGGCTGGGGCGCGGCTGCGGCCACGCATTCGCGGGCCGCGTTGGCCCAGCCCGTGGACTGGGCGAGCATGCCCAGGATGGCCGTCTCGTACAGCCCGAACGCACGGTAGCGCGCACGGATGCGCATGACGATCTCCTTGGCCGAGAACTCGTCCCCATCCGAAAGCGACTCGACCACGTATTCCTCGTCACTCTCGGCGAACACGGAGGCCAGCAGGACCTTGGCCTCGTCGATGCCGCAGAGGATCCCCTCCGAACGCGAGAAGACCTCCATGACCACGACCGGGTCCAGGCCCTCGCCCTCGAGGATCTCCTCGGCACGCCGGAAGTAGACGTCAGCCGACTCCCCGCTCAGCACGTCGTGGGAGGGCCGGCGGCGTTCTCGTGTCACTCGGTCCATCAGGTGCGCAAGTGTAGCGACTGGGGCTATCGCTGGCTCCGGGTTCCACCGTGCATCGACTGGCATCCCGCGCTCTTGAGCCACTGCTGTGCGAGCGCGTATCGCTTCGGTGGCACACGCGCGGGCTCCCCATCATAGGATGGAGCCGCACGCCCAGATGGCATGCCCCACCGGCCGCTCGTCCCCCGAGCCCCGGGACGGTGCCACGCGTAGCCGCGGACAGAGGCAGATGTCACCATGATCGAGCTCGGCGTCTTCGCCAGGGCCTTCCCGTCGGGACCCGCGGCTCAGGTCGCGGGGATGATCAGGGCCGCAGGCTTCACGGCGACCCAGCTCAACCTCTCCGCCATCAGGCGGCCAACACTCGATCCGAGCCTCACCGTTCCCGAAGCCGCCACGATCGCCAAGGCGTTCGAGGAGGCTGGCGTTCGGATCTGGGGCTTGTCCGGCACGTTCAACGCCATCCACCCTGACGAGGCTACGCGCAAGGCAGGCGCCCGTGCCTGCCGCAGCAATATCGCCAGAGCCGCGGTCATGGGAGCGGAGGTCGTGACTCTTTGCAGCGGTACCCGCGATCGGGAAAGCAAGTGGCGTGCACATCCCGACAACCGCTCGCCCGCGGCATGGCGGGACTTGCGCATCACCCTCGATTCGCTGATACCGGCAGCGAGCGAGTCAGGTGTACGACTCGGCATCGAGCCCGAGCCCGGCAACGTCATCCACGATGCCAAGTCTGCGATGCGGCTGTTCGCCGAGCTGGGCGATGACGCCCGCTATCTGGCAGTCGTCCTCGACCCTGCGAACCTTCTGACCGTGCGCACGCTGCCGCACCAGCGGGAGATCCTGACCGAAGCTTTCGACGGGCTCGGGGAACAGACCGCGGCAATGCATGCCAAGGACGTCGTCGCGGCGGGATATGCAGCACCTGGCATGGGCGGGATGGACTACGAGCTCGTGATGCGACTTCACGCCTCACTGCCCCGGCCCGTCCCCGTCATCGCGCAGGATCTCACCGCCGACGATGCTGCGCGCGTGGCCTCCTTTCTGTCCGAGCGCGCAGCTAGCGCCGCGCCGTGATCGCATCCCGCCCCAGGGGCGCCGGCGAGTATCTGCCGACGACGACAGAGCCGGTACGGCCAGGTCGACCGGATCTCGAGCTGCATCGGGAGCCACGCGCTTGATCGCCAAGAAGGCACGCGTGCTCGTCATCGGCCGCCAAGCCCGGCAACGGCCGCCCGGGCTTCCCGAGACGGCCACGGGTGCCAGCTACGTGATGGCCGACGACATCGGGGCCGCTAGGGCCAACCTCGAAGACTGCGACGTCGTGTTCCACTACGGGCCTCCACTGGAATCGCTCGAGTCGACTTGGCACGCCGCCAGGCGATTGCGTTGGCTGCACATCGGTGCCGTGGGGGTCGAACGGGCGCTCTTTCCTGAACTCATCAGGAGCGACGTGACAGTCACCAACAGCCGCGGCGTCTTCGACGCTCCGCTCTCCGAGTACGTACTGGCGCTGATGCTCGCGCTGGTCAAGGACGTGCCGGGGACTGTTCGGGCTCAGGCCGCACGCCGATGGCACCCTCGCGTCCTCGGGTCGTTGTCTGGCGGACGGGTAGTCATCCTGGGTGCTGGCACGGTGGCACGGGCAGCGGGATGGCTGCTCCGATCGATCGGCCTCGAGGTCACGCTCGTGGCGCGCTCCGGCCGTGAAGGCGAGCCCGGCGAAGGCTGGATCCATGCCGCCAGCGACCTGCATCGCCTGCTTCCGGCTGCCGATTGGCTCGTCATCGCCGCGCCCCTCACGGCTGAGACCAGAGGTCTCATCGGTGCCCGTGAGCTCGAGGCACTGCCTCGCGGAGCACGCCTCGTCAACGTCGGTCGCGGCCCGATCGTCGTCGAGGAGGCCCTCATCAGGGCCGTAGATTCGGGACGAGATCAGGCGATGAGCAGGATGTGGTTCGGGTCGATCAGCTCCCGGATGAGGCGGACCTGGTCTGTCGTCGGCGCCTCGGTGGTCGGGCAGTCTTCGGGTATCAGGGGGCGGAAGCTCATGGCGTCGAGCACCTGCTCCAGTTCGACGCCGGGATGGACCGAGAGAAGCTGCATCTCCTTCGTCTCGGCGTCGAACCCGAACACGGCCTTGTCGGTGATGACGCGCCAGGGCCCGCCCGGATCCATCCCCAGCTGCTCGCGAGAATCCCCGCCATCGAGGTGCCCCACACTGGTGATGAAGTCGACGCGCTCCACGAAGGTCCGCTTGCGCAGGTCGGTGATCACGATGGGTCGCTTGACGTAGGCGAAGTGGTCGGTCTGGGCGAGGCATCCCACGAGCCGGACCTTGGGCTTCCGATAGTCGCCGATGGCGGTGATGTTCAGGTTGCCGAAGCGGTCGATCTGGGGAGCCGAGTCGAACGACACGTCGAACTGACGGCGCGCAAGCATGTCGCACTTGTCGCCCGTGTGGGCCATCTGGCTCGCACAGGGCCAGGTGGTCACATGGTGCTGCGTCAGTTCTGGAGGGATCCGCGTCAGGTCCGGGCTGAGGAGGTTGCCCCAGTAGATGGTGATGTCCGGGGCATGTGTCAGCTGCGCCAGCCTGGCTGAGGCGATCGGGATCCCGACCGCCAGCGTGAACGCCCGTCCAGCAGTGCCGACTCCGACGAACGCGAGGTCGCCATCACGCAGCTCCCGGGAGGCAGCGACGACCAACAACTCGTTGAGGGTGTAATCGTCCGCGTAGGCCATCGGATTCGACTCCTAATGTACTGAGAGCTCGAAGATGCGCTGGGGAGTCAGCGCCTTTTGCAGGTACTCCCAGTGATCCTCGACGCCGTGGATGTACTTCTCCGCGTACTCGTCGAAGCGACCGCCCTTGGAGCACTCCTGGTAGTACTCCATGTGTGCGACGTCCTCGTCGTAGTAACCATCACAGCTGAGCGGATGCGCACCGAATGGCGCCTCGACGATGGCTTCGACCCACAGATGCGGGATGTAGGTCAGGTTGGGCCGTCGCAGGATCTCCTCATGCGGGACGATCTTCTCCACCGTGACGATCAGCCGGTTCGCCGCCTTGGCCATGATGGGATCGATGTCGTCGCTGTCCCGCTGCACCGGGAACTGCACGTTCCCGTACTCGTCCCCGACGTAGCCGTGGAGAACGGTGAAGTCGGCGACGGCTGCCTCTACGGCGTGATAGGTCTTGCCGGTGAAGGGGCAGACGATCTCGCGGATCTGCTCCTTGTTGTAGGCGGCCATCCCGGTGCCCATCAGGACATCGGTGGGCATGAACGAGATGCCCTGTGCAGCCGCGCGGAACCGCGCGATCATCGACGTCTCCGGGAAGTCACGAATCTCGATCGATCCCTGCTCGACGCCGCGCCGGAAGTTGTAGGCCATCCCGAATTGGAAGAGCCCCTCGTAGACCGCTTCCACCCGCTTCACGGCGCCGGCACCGGCGAGCATGTCCATGGTGAAGCCCGCCGGGAAGGCCAGGATCCGAAGATCCGAAACACCCTGACGGATGAGCTCCCTGACGAACGCGGCCGGCGACCGCCTGATGATGCTGCCACCGACCGCGATCGTGCTGCCGGAAGGCACCAACCGGGCAGCCTCTGCCATCGTCACGAGCTTGCGTTTCATCTTGGGCTGCCCCTCTCTCGAACCTCGCTCAATGTCTGATGCGTGAAGCCGTCGGAATCTGAGCGGAATGACGTGACGACCAGATTGCCATCAGTACACCTGCTCAGATGACGCCACTGGCCGCCAGCTCTTCCACGGCATCACTGTCGAGGCCCAGCCATTCAGCGTAGACCTCCCCGTTGTGCTGCCCCAGTAGCGGCGGCGGGCGGCGGATGCTCTGGCGCGATCGAGAGAAGTGGACGTTCAATCCATGCATCGGGAAGCGCCCTACTGTGGGGTGCTCGATCTCGACCAGCATGTCGCGATGCCTGACCTGGGGATCTTCGACCACTTCGTCGATGCTCGCCACCTTCGCGCATGGAAGTCCGGCCCCGCGAACCAGGTCCACGACCACGTCGGCGGGTCGTTCGATGACCCAGTCGGACAGCACGGCCTCGCTCGCTTCGACGTTGCGCATGCGAGCCTCGTTGGTCGCGAACCGCGGGTCCTGCAGGATCTCCGTCCGCCCGATGACCTCGAGCAGTCGCGGGAAGAGCGAATCAGTCGCAGACGCGATGTAGACCCATCGACCGTCCTGGGCCTCGAAGAGGTTCGACGGGGCAGCGTAACGATCCCGATTCCCTCGCCTGGTCATCTTCTTGCCGAGCAGCAGATACTCGGGGATAGCCGTGACGAGGAACGAGACGGCCGTGTCCAACAGTGCGACATCCACGTGCTGGCCTTCCCCGGTCTCGTCCCGGGCGCGCAGTGCCCCGAGGATGCCGAACGCGGCATAGATCCCGCTGGCGTAATCGACGAGGAACGTGCCGGTGGTTACCGGCGGCCTTTCCGGCTCGCCGGTCAGGTCCATGAGGCCGCCCATCGCCTGGGCGATCATGTCGAAGCACGCGTAGTCCGCGTACGGCCCGTCCTGACCGAAACCGGAGATGCTTGCCATCACCAGGCTCGGGTTGATCTCCTTGAGTACCTCGTACCCGCAACCCATCTTCTCCATGGTGCCGGCTCGGAAGTTCTCCACCAGGACGTCGGCTTCCCGCACCAGTGACTTCAGGAGCTCGATACCCCTGGGGTTGCGGAAATCAAGCGTCACCCCACGCTTGTTCCGGTTCATCATCATGTAGTAGAGACTCTCGCCACCGACCTTGTCGCCCACGCTCCGGACGTCGTCGCCACGCCCGATACGCTCGACTTTGACCACGTCGGCACCCATGTCACCGAGCAACATGCAGCAGAACGGTCCGGCGAGCACACGGCTGATGTCCAGGACCTTGATACCTTCGAGTGGAGCCTGCATCGCGACGTTCCTTCCTGTCAGAGCTACCGGCAGACCGGAAGCGCGCTGGCTACACCCGCGCCTTCAGCTCGCATGTCCGACGCGGGCAGCGCCACTCGAGTGGGCGGTACGGCAGCGCCCGGGTCCAACGCTTCCCCGGCCCTCGCCGCTGCACCACCGAACCGCCCGGTTACCATGTAGGTCGAAACGATAGTCGAAACGATTGGCCCGTGCACACCATGCCGATCTACGGAGCCTGGCCAGGCGGCGCTCACCGGGGGCCGATCTCGACTGTGGCACCGTCTCTCGCGGAACTCTCCGCCGCCGCTTCGATCAGGCGTAGCGCTTCGATCCCGTCATGAGGCGATGGATCGGTCTCATGACCCTCCAGGATCGAGCGAGCGAAGGACTCAAGCTGACGCTTGAACGGGTCGGTGTCCTCGAAGCGCGGGACTGCTGCCGTGCGCTCGTCTTCGAGGTACAGCTCGACCCGACTCCCGAGCCTGGAGAAGACGTACGGCGACCGGATGCGGATGTGCCCCAGCTCGCCGTAGATATCCGTCCCTTCTGACCAGTCGCTGTGGACGTTGGTCGTGATCTCGAACGAGGCGAGTCCACTGCCCCTCGCGATCCCGGCGGTGCCATGCCAGGTATGGTCTCCATCGACCGACGAGTGGCGGGCACTGAGCCAGGCCACGTCCCCCGCCAGATAGCGCAGCCCATCGAACAGGTGGGCGCCGTGGGTGAGCAGACGGTAGCGCTCGGCATCACTCTTCGCCTCCTCCTCGACCCGACGCACAGCCTCATCGACCACGACGGGCGGGAACAAGGTGCGCTGCAGGCCCGCCCTCGACGCGGCCATGACGCGATACCACGTCTGCACGCTGAGGATCCGGCCGATGCGCGCGACATTGGCTCTTGCGAACTCGACTGCCGGATCGTGGCGCTTCATGCAACCGGTCTGGAGACGGAGCCCACGATCGCGTGCGGCGTCCGCGAGCCGCTGCGCCTCTGCTGCGGTCATGGCAAGCGGCTTCTCCATGAGCACGTGTTTGCCTGCTTCCAAGGCATGGAGCCCGAGGGGTAGATGGAACCGGTCGGGCACGGCGATCAGGACCGCATCGAGATCCAACGCCAGCAGCTCATCGGTATCAGTGAATGCGTCGACGCCATGGCGCGCACCCACCGCGGTGACAAGCTCCGAGGACGGGTCGCTGATGGCGACGAGCCGGATACCCGCCGCCTTGGCTGTGGCAGGCAGGTGCGCGACCTGGGCGATGCGCCCGGCGCCGATCACACCAAGACGGATGCGATCGTTCGTGACACTCACGGGTGGCCTCCGTTCTCAGGCTCTGAACTTGCCAGGAGCGCTGCACCGGTGGCCGCTGCGAACGGCCCGATGATGTCCCGACGCAGTGGTGGCAACTGGCGCTCGCGGGCATAGGGCCAGCGGCTCCGCAATTCCCGTTCAGCGTGCGGCAGGAGCCAAGCGCCCGCGGCGTGCCCGAAGCCACCGGAGATGAGGACGATGCCGGGATCAAGCGCCACGCACAACGTGAGGATGGCGCGGCCGAGCATGGCTCCGCCATGCGCCAGCAGGCCCGCGGCCCAGGGGTCACCACCCCCGGCTGCAGTGACGATCGCACGGGCCGAGTACGGCTGGGATGCACCGATGGCTGTCAGACGGGCCTGCGAGTCCGGCGGGGGCGGCGTCAGCAGCGCCGACTCGGCTACCCCGCGACCCGACGCGAACTGCTCAACGCAGCCCGTTGCTCCGCACAGGCAGATGCGCTGATCGGCAAAGTCCACCGCCACGTGTCCGAATTCGGCTGCGTAGCCGTTCTCCCCGAGGACGATCCTGTCGCCCACCATGATCGACCCGCCGATACCGGTTCCGAGCGCAAGCAGTAGCGAAACCCGGGGCTGGCTTCCGGCACGTTCACCGTCCACTCCGTCGCCCATCCGAGTCACCAGCCGCATGTGACCGTAGAGCGCAGCGTTGGCGTCGTTGACCACGATCACCCTACGCCCGAGTCGGGCCGCCAATCGTGGTCCCAGGTCGAGATCGACGGCGCGGAGCGTGGGCGAACGGACCAGTGTGGAACGGTCCCTGCTTACGAGACCCGCGACCGCGACGCCGAACGCGCTCACGTCGGCAGCATCCAGCGCGTGTTCGGCCAGCAGTGCTCTGGTGGCTGCGAGCACGATGTCCGTCAGTTCATCGGCTTGCCTGTCGATGTGCTCGGCCCAGGACCGTCCGAGCATCCTGCCAGCCTCGTCGACGAGCGTGACCGCACACTTCGTGCCACCGACATCGACACCCACGAAGTAGGTCATCTGATCGGGACCGCGTCTGCAGCCTGCTGAGCAAGGAACTCCTGGACCGTCGAGCGTGCCAGGGCCGCGTACACGGCCGGGTCGGCGTCGCGAGACGGCAACTCCGAAAGGCGCGACCCAGATATGCGTCGGTGCCATTCATGAGCCACCGCGCGAGGGTGCAACGGATCGTTCCGCGCCGCGACGATCAGCGACGCCGGCGGGTGCGGGAAGCTCTCGTCGGGCGTGAAGGCGGTCCAGGTCGCACCCTCGGCGAGCCTCAGGGCGCGTTCGGCGGCCTGAGCGGAGGTCACCTTGTCGCGGAGACTGGCCGCCGCCCGCGCCGAAGCCGCGGTGACCTCCCGGTACTCGTCACTGGCGAGCAATCGGCTGAGGGCATGCCTCGGATCCTCACGCAGGTAGGCCGCGATCGACGCATTGACGCGAAGGTGCTGAGCCGGCGCGGATCCGTGGGCGGGACGGATGAAGACGGCTGCCACGATGTCGAGGGAGGCGTGTCGTACGAGCTCCAGGGCCACGGTCGCCCCAAGCGAGATGCCCAGCACGAGCAGGCGCCTGGAGCCCAGGCCCAACTGCTGGATGAGTGCCTCCACATCAGCACCGAGCTGAGTCGGCGTGAAGTCCTCCGGTTCTCCGAGGAACTCGGTCTCACCATGGCCGCGCAGGTCGGGAGCGAGCAGGCCGGCCTGAGGCACGTCGAAGCCTTCGAGATACATGCGTGGCTGGTCCCTGCTGGCGCTGAGACCGTGCAGGGCAACGACCAGTCCGGATCGATCCTCTCCCAGCAGGGTGAACGCGGCAGCGTCGACGTATCCGGACACCTAGGACACCGACCGGGTCAGTCGATAGTGCCGGACCACCAGGCACTCCGCGCCGGACACGAGCACCGAGAGCCCGATCTCGAGGGCGAGGCAAGCGTGACAGCTACGCCGGTCATCCACGTCGGTCGCTTCCATCGAGCAAGGACACGACCTCGCTCCGGGTCGGCATCGCGGTCGAACAGGCTCGACGAGACGCCACGATGGCGCCAGCTGCGCTGGCGAAACGAAGCATCTCCGTGAGGTCAAGGCCGGAGAGTAGGCCATGACAGAGCGCGCCGCCGAAACCATCGCCCGCCCCCAGTCCATTGACCACGTCGATCGGTAGCGCAGGCATGGCGACCCGGCGCGTCCGGGTCTTGGCCAGGACCCCAGCCGGACCCAACTTGATGATCGCGAGCTCGACCCCTGCCGCCAGCAAGGCGTCGGCGGCCCGGTCGGGTTCCGACTCCCCGAGTACCACCTCACACTCACCGAGGTTCCCGACCACCACGGTCACCCGACCTAGTGCCCGACGGCCCTCGGCTCGCGCCCGGTTCGGGGAATCCCAGAAGGTCGGGCGATAGTCGAGATCGAGCACCGTGAAGCCCGAGCGGCCCCTGGCGCGCCAGGCGGCATGGTGGGCCGCGCGACTTGGATCTCGTGACAACCCCGATAATGTCGCCCAGTACACCCCGGCTGCAGCGATCGCATCAAGGTCCAGGTCACTCGCCTCGATCAGCAGGTCGGGAGGATCTGGCTGCGGAAGAAGTAGAGCGGGAACTCGTCTGGAGGGAAGAGCTCGCAGAAGGCCAGCGTCGTGGTCGTGCCAGGAACCTCGGAGACGAAGTGGTCGAGGACCCCGAGGCGTCGGAGTTCGCGATGGACGAAGGACGCGAATGGATCGGTCCCGGTTCGCGTGATGACCGCCGCCCGGTAGCCGAGACGCGCAGCCGCGACAGCAACGTTGGTCGGACTCCCGCCGAGGTACCGATGGAATGACTCGACACGGTCCAGCGCGATGCCGTCATGGTCGGGATACAGATCGATGCCGACGCGGCCGATGGCCAGGACATCGAGCGGCGTTCGCGTAGTGGATCCAGCCATCTATCTACCCCGATTCCGTACCTACGCTCGCTTCGAGCGGAGACCGGGCCTGCCCGTCTGTGACACCATGGAGCGATGCGAAGCGGGTACTACAAGGCCAATCACGCTGCTCCCATCCCGGGCCGCATCCCCAGGCAGCGGCTGCCCCGGCCGCGGGGATGGGCTGTGCCGTTGCGAGAGACTGTGGGTATGCGATGAATGACATCGAGCAGATGAATGACATCGCCGCACTGGCCTTCGACACGGGGGGCACGGTCTTCGACTGGCATTCCGCGGTGCATGAAGGTTTCAAGCGACAGGGTGAGCTTCGCCACGTCGACGCGGATTGGCCTGCGCTGACCAAGACCTGGCGTCGGCTGTCGACCGGCATGGTCCATGCAGGTCTCCCACAGCAGGGCGGGCGCGCGACCCTGGACATGGATGACGTGCTGGCGGTGACGCTGGGGGCCACGCTCGAAGAACACGCCGTCACGGGCTTCGGGCCTGACGATCTTTCGCAGCTCACGCTCGCATGGCGAGCGATGGCGGCGTGGCCAGACGTGATCAACGCGCTGCCCTGCCTGCGGCAGCGTTTCGTCGTCTCCCCGTTCACTATCCTCACCACGGCGCTGGTGATCGAAGCGTCGCGTCGCTCGGGGCTGACATGGGATGCGGTCATCTCATGCGAGATGATCGGCGTGTACAAGACACATCGCACGACCTACGAGACGGTCGCCCGCTGGCTGGATCTGTCGCCCCATGAGATCATGCTGGTCTCGACGCACAACGATGACATCGAGGCCGCGCGAGCCTCTGGCATGCGCACGGCCTTCGTGTACCGGCCTGACGAGTGGTGGGACATCCCATCGCTCGATCCCGAACCCGGCGACGCGGCCGAGCTGGTGGCCGCCGACCTGAACGATCTTGCCCGCCAGCTGGGGCTGGATCCACCCTGAACTCGGGCTGCGCAGCAAACCCTTGCACGGACCCCTGCTGCGGGGCATCGCGATGACGGTCACGTGGCGCGCCTTGGGCTGACGGCGGCATCGCCGTCCTTCGTCTTGGTCGTGGTGCCGGCCTCCGTGGCGAGTGCGTGCACGACCTTCTTGGTGTTCGTGTAGAGCGCACGATAGAGCTGATAGTTGGGTTCGTATCGCTCCGACCGCCGTGGGTCCGGCTCGACGCGATCGACGATGCGAACCCATGAGTGGCCGTCCCCGGAACCCTCATCGAGGAGGCCGACCGCAGTCGCTGCCAGGTACGCATCGCCATAGGCGGCCCCGGTCGAACGATCCGGTATCTCCTGTACCAGCCCCGTCACATCAGAGACGATCTCCAGCCAGAGACGGCTGGCGGTGCCGCCACCGACGGCGACCGTTCGCCGAGGAACCGTGCCGCTATCGATCATCGTCTCGAGATTGTGGCGGATGCCGAACGCCGTACCCTCGAGGATGGCTCGGTACACGTCCCCACGACGATGCGACAGACTCAAGCCAGCGATGACGCCGCGGGCCTTGGCGTCGTTGAACGGGCTCCGCTCCCCGCTGAAGTACGGCAGGAGGAGGAGGCCGCGAGCGCCCAGCGTCAATTCCTCGGCTTCGAGCGACAGCTGCTCGTACGCCGCACCAGCGTCGAGAGCCCCACCGATGGGGAATTCGCGGGCGAACTGCTCGCGACACCAAGTCGTGATCGAACCGCTCGTCGAGAGCGCCGCGGTCAGCACGTACTCGTCAGGCCACGAACCGCGTGTGACCCACAATGGCCTGGCGGTCTGAAAGCCGTCGAGCACCAGGACGAGCGCAGACGTGCTGCCGTAGGAGAGCATCAGGTCGCCCGATCGGATGACGCCGGCGCCGACGGCCTCGGCCGCACCGTCCGTCGTCCCGGCCAGGACTGGCGTCCCGGCTGGGATGCCAGTGGCAGCGGCTGCGCTGCGCGTCACCGGACCGACCACCTCGCTCGGCCAGCGTAGCGGCGGTAGCAGGTCGGCCCGAACCAAGCCGTCGGCAAACCTGAGGTCCCAACGGGCTCGGCGCAGATCGTAGAACGGAGCGAAGTACGAGGCGTTGTGATGATCGGTCGAGTATTCGCCTGTCAGCCGCAGAACGAGGTACCCGGCCGCCGTCATCAGCCTGGAGGTCCGGCTCATCACATCCGGCTCATTCTCGATCAGCCACATGATCTTCGGTCCAGCCGCCTGACTCGTCATGTGCGTGCCGCTCAGACGAGCGATGGCGGCTCTGCGGCCGTGCTCGAGCCTTGTCAACTGGTCGTCGGCCCGGTTGTCAGCGCCGTACAGGATGGCCGGACGAAGCGGACGGCCGGACCGGTCAACGGGGAGCAGGCACGGACCGATGGCGCTCAGACCCACGGCCGCGATCTTGATCCCGGGGGGCAGGTTCTCCATGAGCTGGCGACTGAGTGCCCTGAAGTCATGCCACCAGACAGCATCGGCGTCGTGCTCCAGCCTGCCCGGCCCAGGCATCGAGACACCGTGCTCGACACGCGCCTCCGCGAGGAGGACACCATCGGGGGTACACGCGACACCCTTTGAGCTGTATGTCCCGATGTCGATGCCGATCACTGCATCCATGTGGCTGCCGCCTCCCAGGCTTGCAGGACTAGCTCACGGGCTCGCCGAGGGTCCGCAACGCTGCGCGCACGAGGTCCGACTCGCCCGGCAGGTACTCATCGATGAGCACCTCCCCGAACGGGATCGGCGCCCACGCGCCGCCAAGCCGCTGTATGGGCGCATCGAGGTAGCCGAACGCCTCCTCTGCGACGGATGCGGCGATCTCACCGCCGATCCCACCGAAGACCGGCGCCTCGTGAACGACCACGAGGTGGGCCGTCTTCACCACCGACTCGACGATGGTCTTGACGTCGAGCGGCAGGACCGTGCGGATGTCCACCACCTCCGCGCTGACGCCGCGGTTGGCGAGCGTCTCCGCCGCGCTGAGGGACCGATCGACCATGGCCCCCGAGGCCACGATGGTGACGTCATCTCCGCGACGCTTGACGTCGGCTCGGCCGATGGGCACGAGGAACTCGGCGTCTGGCACTTCGCCCTTCTTCCCGTAGGTCTGTTTGTGCTCGAGGAAGATGACCGGATCGGGCGAGCGGATGGCTGACTTCAGCAATCCCAGGAGGTCATACGGCGTCGAGGCCATCACGATCGTCAGGCCGGGGACATTCGTGAGCCACGACTCGACCGACTGCGTGTGCTGCGCTCCCCAACGTGCTCCGGCCCCATAGGTCATGCGGATCGTCAGCGGCGCACTGACCTCGCCGGCGGAAAGGAACCTGGCCTTCGCCGCCGAATTGACGATGCCGTCCATCGCGATGGTGGTGAAATCCGCGAACATGATCTCGAGGATCGGACGCATGCCCATCATCGCGGCGCCAACGGCGATCCCGGCCAGCGCCAATTCGCTGATGGGTGTATCGAAGACCCGCTCGGGCCCGAATTCATCGAGGAGTCCACGCGACACCTTGAAGACTCCGCCCGGCTCCGCCACGTCCTCGCCGAAGAGGAAGACGCGTTCGTCCCGCTGCATCTCTTCCCGGATCGCGCGCTGCACGGCATCGCGGTTCGTGACCACACCCATCACGTGCCCTCCCGCGTGGCCTCGGCAGGCGCATACACGTCTCGGTAGAGCTCGGCCGGATCAGGTGTCGGACTCTCCTCGGCGAAGCGCACCGCCGCGGCGATCTCTTCGTCGACTTCACGCCCGATTCGCTCAGCCAGCTCGTCATCGAGCAGCTCGCGTCGCTGGAGTTCTCTCCGCAAGAGCGTGATCGGATCCTTCGCGAGCCAGGACTCGACCTCGCCCGCGTCGCGGCCTTCGGTCGGCGGATGACTGGATGAATGACCGCGCTGGCGATAGGTGATGCACTCGATGAGGGTGGGCCCCCCGGCTGATCTCGCGCGAGCGACGGCATCGGCCACCGCGTCATGGACCACCAGCACATCATTGCCATCGATGGTCGATCCCCCGAAGCCGTAGCCTTCAGCCCGCATCGACAGGCTGGGACCCGCGAAGTGCTTCTCGATGGGAGTGAACTCCGCGTAGCCGTTGTTCTCGATGATGTAGACGATCGGAAGGCGGAAGACCCCCGCGAAATTGAGGGCCTCATGGAAGTCCCCTCGCTGAGCTGCGCCGTCGCCGAAGAAGCAGACGGCGACACTATCGCGAGCCTGCATCTTGAACGCGAGCGCGGCTCCGGTCGCTACGGGGATCGAACCGCCCACGATCGCGCTGCCCAGCATCACGCCCGACGAGGGCGCGGCCATGTGGTGAGCAGTCGCCTTGCCGTTGGCGGCGCCGGTGGCCTTGCCCAGCATGCCTGCCAGGAAGTGGCGCGGCGAGACGCCCCTGACGAAGTAGGCGCTTCGCGTTCGAAGCGACGGCAGGATGACGTCGTCGGGTCGCAAGCCATAGCAGGCTCCGACCCCGATGGCCTCCTGTCCCTGGCTACCGTGCAGTGACTCGACAACGACCCCCGTGGACCACAGTTCCTGCGCTCGATCCTCGTAGGCGCGAGTCAGGACCATCCAGCGGTACATCTTGAGGAGGTCAGCCTCGGTGAGTGCGTCGGATGGCCGCTGGCCGATCGCCGGAGGTCCTTCGTGTGCCGTCATCCGCCTTCTTCGCCCATCGCTTCGAGCCGGCGTTTGACGTCAGCAAGGAACGATACGGCGTCCGCCCCGTCGACCGCCCGATGGTCGTAGCTCAACGAGAGGTACATCAGTGTGCCGACCTCGACGGCCCCCGCGCGGACTACCGGGGCCTCCGCCACGCGACCCATGCCCAGGATGGCGACCTCCGGCACGTTCACGATCGGCGTGAAGAACAGCGAGCCGTAGGTTCCCGAGTTGGTCAGCGTGAAGGTCGATCCGGTCAAGTCCTCGGGCTTGATCTCGTTGCCGCGAGCGGCCGAAGACAGACGCTCGATGGCCGACGCGAGCTCCGCCAGCGAGAGCCGGTCGGCGTCCTGGATGACCGGGACGACGAGCCCATCATCGCGGGCAACGGCCACTCCCAGGTTGATGTGCTGATGCCGGAAGAGCCGGTCCTCCTGCAGCGTCGCGTTGAGCGCCGGGAAGGCGACCAGGGCACGCGCCACAGCCCAGGCCACGAAGGCCGTGAAAGGCAGGCGCGAGGCCTGGCGGTGCGTCGCTACGGAGCTCATGTCGACATCGATGACCGTGGTCACGTCGGCGACGGTTCGCCGACTCAACGCAAGGCGCTCCGCGATCCGCCTCCGAGTGCCGATGAGGGGAACCTCGGTGACTCCCGCGGCGGGTACCCCACGGTTCGATCCTGCTCTGGCGGCGGCCCGCACATCCGCTTCGGTGACAAGGCCACCCGCCCCGCTCCCGCCGACCTTGGCGATGTCGATACCGAGTTCGGTAGCAACCCGTCGAGCGGCCGGTGACGACGGTTGCCGGCGACCGCCGCCAGGCGATCGCGTCGGTGTGCTGTCACTCATGGCCGAGGCACTCTCCGGGCTCGGCGCGACCGGCGCTGCCTGCGAGTGCGAGCCACCGGTGGCCGCGGCAGGCTCGGTGGCTGGCAGCTCCTCGTCTTCGCCGGCGATGATGGCCAGGACGCTGCCGACCTCCGCATCGTCCCCGACCTGGGCCAGGACGCGGCGCAACACGCCCGAAGCCGGAGCCTCGACGTCCACGTTGGCCTTGTCGGTCTCGACGACCAGGATCGGTTCCCCCTCGTCGACCGCATCGCCTTCGTTCTTCAGCCACTCCACGACCTGCCCTGTCTCCATGTCCTGCGACAGACGTGGCATCAACACCCGTTGACTCACCAGATGGACTCCTCGCTGCTCTCCGCCGACGCCATACCGCGCCAGCGCGCAAACGGTTCGCGAAACGTTTCTGGAAGTATAGCCCGAGGCCATTGGATGGTATAGGATGGCCGGCGGAGGTTTGGGCATGGGCCCAGTCACTGGCAGTAGCCCAAGGAGGAGAAGATGAGATTCAGGTCAGGCACATCCATCGCGTTGGCCTCGGTCCTCGCGTTCGCGGGAGCTGTGAGCGCAGCGGACTCCGGCGAAAGCATCGACTACTGGTACTGGCAGGACGACGTCACGGATACGACCATCCAGGACCTCGCGGACCAGTTCGAGCAGATCAACGGCATCACCGTCAACATCCGCGACTCCGTCGCTCAGCCGCAGTTCTACGACAGCCTCGTCAACGCCATCGCGGCCGGCAACGCACCCGATGCGACCCACCTGAACACGAACATGTTCGGCCAGCTGCTCCAGGCCCAGATGCTCGAGCCGCTCGACGGCTACATCGAGGGATGGGCAGCCAAGGACGACGTCATCCCCAGCATGTGGGACTTCGTGACCAGCCCGGACGGCTCGACGATCTTCGCGATGCCCAACAAGTTCCTCATGTTCTATCTGTACTACCGTTGCGACCTCTTCGAGGCGGCAGGCGTCGAAGTCCCCACTACGCAGACCGAGTTCGTGGAAGCCGCTGCGGCGCTCACCGATCCAGAGAACGAAACCTGGGGCTTCGATATCCGAGGCGGGCCCAACGGCCAGGACCAGTGGGCAGCCTTCCTCGTCGCGGGTGGCGCGCGCTTCCTCGATGAGGACGGGAACGTCGCCTTCGACAGCCCCGAGACCAAGGCCTCGAACGACCTGTACATCTCGACCTATCCGTCCGCGCCGCCAGGGGCCGTCAACGATGGGTTCGCGCAGATCATCGCCAACTTCCAGTCAGGCACGGCGGCCATGATCATCAATCATCTGGGTGCAGCCAAGACACTGGAAGCCAGCAACGGCGACCAGGTCTGTGTCGCGCTCATCCCGTCGGCGACCGGCGACCCCAGCCAGACGACGTACATGGGCACCATGAACGCGAACGCGGTGCTGGCTGACAGCGACTCCAAGGATGCTGCCTTCAAGTGGATCGCATTCCTGGCAGAGCAGCAGCCGCAGCTCGCCATCACGCAGTCCACCAACGGCTACCTGCCGGTGGTCCAGTCCGTGGCCGGTGATCCCCGGTTCGAGGACGATCGCTTCTTCCAGATCTCTGTCGAGGCCGCGCAGAACGTGGTCACGGCCTGGCCGGCGATCCCCGGGACCACCGAGGCCACGCAGAAGACGTGGCAGCCACTATTCCAGGGCGCCTTGCTCGGCGAGAACGACAATAACGCCGTCGTGGAGGGGGTCGCAGAGACACTGGCGCAGTAACCCGACCCTACAAGTGCAAACCTGATCGGGATGACCGATCGTAGCCCTGCCGCCCCGCCGCCGGAGTCACCGGAGGCGGGGCGACTCCCTCTCGATATCCACGATGTGACGTGTCCCGCCCGGTAGATGCGCCGCTCAGACCCGAGCCCGAGACCGGCCGGTCTCGCTTGTCAGGGGTCTGGCGTGGACGTTCGCTGCCCGTGCACTGGATCATGCTCGCACCGGCGCTGCTGATCATCGGCGGGTTCATCCTCTACCCGGCGTTCAACGCGCTGTGGCTGTCGCTGACCGAAACGAACCTGCTCAACCTCAGTGCGCAGACGTTCGTCGGTCTCGACAACTTCATCGGGCTCATCGAGTCTTCCGAGTTTCACAAGGCGCTGCGCAACTCGGCGGTCTGGACCATCGGCAACGTGGCCTTCCAACTCGTCCTGGGCATGATCGGCGCGTTGCTCCTCAATCAGGCAATCAAGGGGCGAGGGCTCATCCGCGGGCTCGTGCTGCTGCCCTGGGCGACCCCGAGCGTGCTGGTCGCCCTGATGTGGATGTGGATCCTCGACCCGAACCTGGGCATCCTCAACGAGATCCTGCAGGCCGTGGGTCTGCAGGACACCCCCATGGCCTGGCTGGCGGACCCGGCGACGGCATTGCCGACCCTCATGTTCATCGATATCTGGCAGGGCGTCCCCTTCTTCGCGGTGATGCTCCTGGCAGCCCTGCAGGCGGTGCCGTCCGAGCTCATCGAGGCTGCCAGGATCGATGGCGCGAATGCCTGGAAGACCTACTGGTACATCACGCTGCGCCTCATCATGCCAACGGTCCTCATCACCACCATCCTGCGGCTGATCTGGACGGCGAACTACTTTGACCTCATCCTCATCCTCACCAACGGTGGCCCCGCGAACGCGTCGCTGACGGTCCCGCTGCTCGCGTATCAGACGGCGTACCGCGGGTTCGACTTCGGGACGGCCGCCGCGCTCGGAGTCACACAGGCAGCCGTGCTGATGATCCTGGTCGTCTTCTACTTCCGTCTGACGAGGAAGGCCGAGATCACATGACCGCGCTGGGGAATGCTGCACGATCGGCCTCGGTGGCGACGGCGCGACCTCCGCGCAGCCGCTGGCCATCCTTCATCCGGCCGGTCTACCTGCTCATCGCAGCGTGGATCGTCGGGGTCTTCGCGCCGTACACGTGGATGTTCATCACCTCCATCACACCTCCGAGCGAGATGTCGACGGGGGGCATCCTGCCCCGGGATCCGACCTTCGACGCGTACACGAACCTGCTCACGACAACGCCCTTCTTCCAGTACATGGCCAACAGCTTCATGGTGGCCACGGGTACCGTGATCCTCACGATCTCGAGCGCACTGCTGGCTGGGACCGCGCTCTCCCGTTATCGGTTCCGCGGTCGCCGGGCGGTCCTGGTCGGCATCCTGCTGGTCCAGCTGTTCCCCACCATGTTGCTGATCGTGCCGCTCTATATCGAGCTCAAGAACCTGGGCCTCCTCGATAGCAAGATCGGGTTGGTGTTCGTCTACAGCGCGTTCGCGATGTCTTTCAGCACCTGGCTGATGAAGGGGTTCGTCGACCAGATCCCGATCGAGATCGAGGAGGCTGCCTACATCGACGGGTGCTCGAAGCTCCAGGCTTTCCGGCACGTGATCTTGCCCCTGTCACGTCCGGGCATCGCCGCCGCCGGGACGTACGCGTTCATCTACTCCTGGAACGAGTTCCTATTCGCCTTGACGTTCACGGCAAGTACCGAGAACAGGACGATCCCGGTCGGTCTCAATCTGTTCATCGGAGAGAACCTGATCCGCTGGGAGTTCCTCACCGCGGGTGGAGTACTCGCCGCCATACCCATCCTCATCGGTTTCATGTATGCCCAGCGGTCGCTGATCTCCGGGCTGGCGTCCGGGGCTGTCAAGGGATGATCAGCTGCTCGCCGCGAGGAACGACCGTCACATCCGATAGCGCCATAGGAGCCGCACCATGAAGATCGCCTCCATCGACACGATGGTGACTCGCCTCCCCATCCTCACCGGTGACTGGTACGACACCATCCACCACGTCACGCATATCGAGCTGGTGCTGGTCGAGGTCACGTCCGACAGCGGGGTCACCGGGACCGGTGTCAGCCACACCTCGGGCGATGGCGGCAAGACGATCGAAGCGCTTATCCGCAACAGCCTCATCCCGTTCGTGGTCGGCAAGGACGCATCGCCGCGCGCGGTGTGGCACGAGGCCTGGCACTTCCTGCATGACCTGGGCGGAGCCGGATTCACCACCACCGCGCTTGGTGCCCTGGACATCGCACTCTGGGACCTCGTCGCCCGAGAGCAGGGCAAGCCGCTCGTCGACGTCCTGGGCCGGGTGCGAACGACGATCCCGGTCTATGCGAGTGGGATCAACCTGGGGCTGTCCGAAGATGATCTCGTGGCACAGGTGACACGCTGGCGGGATGCTGGCTATCCGGCCATGAAGGTCAAGATCGGCAAACCCGATCCCACGGAGGATGTCGAACGACTCTTAAGGATCCGTGAGGTGATCGGTCCCCGAGCCCTCATGGTCGACGCGAACCAGGGCTGGGGTCCCGAGGACGCCGTACGGCGCATCAATGCCCTGCGGGGCCTGGACCTCACCTGGGTCGAGGAGCCGCTCCTCAGCGATGACATCGCGGGGCACGCGCAACTTCGACGTCAGATAGAGACACCCATCGGCATCGGCGAGAATGTCTACACCATCTATCAGTTCCGCGACTACCTCGTCGCCAATGCTGTGGACTATGTCCAGGCAGACATCGTGCGCGTAGGAGGCATCACGCCGTACATGGAGATCGCGGCACTCAGCCAGGCGTTCAACCGTCCGATGGCGCCGCACTTCATGCTGGAGCTGTCCGCCCAGGTCCTGTGCGCACTCCCCAACGCCTACATCGCCGAGGACACCGAAGGTGGCACGCTCAGTGCTCTCAAGGCCGTGCGCACGCCGCAACCGGTCGTGGACGGTCACTTCACGGTCCGAGACGTGCCTGGCCACGGTCTGGACTTCGACCGCGACTACATGGAGCAACACCGAGTTTGATGCCGGATCAAGCCGCTTCGCCATGAGCACGATGAGAGGGATCGTCACGCCCTTGTGCACCCCGCTCGACGCGAGGGGCCAGGTCGACGCGCGCAGTCTCGAGCGCCTGGTGGGCCGTCAACTCGATGCAGGAGTCGATGCCCTCTTCGCGCTCGGATCGAGTGGCGAAGCCATCTATCTCGATGATGCGGCCCGGGCCACGACGCTGCAGGTCGTGACTTCGGCCGTGAGCGGCGCCGTTCCCGTCCTCGCCGGAGCGCTCGGCGGCTCGACGGCACGAGTCCTTCAGCAGGTTCGTTGGATCGAGCAGTACCCGGTCGCCGGCGTCGTCGTCACGGCACCGTTCTACGCCGACGTAAGCGCCGTCGAGATGGCCACACACTTCGAGCTGATCGCGGCCGCCAGCCCGCTGCCGGTGGTCGCCTATGACATCCCCGGGAATGTAGGCCGCAAGCTCCCTTCGGATGTCGTCATCGACCTGCTGCGACGCGATGTGCTGATCGGGCTGAAGGACACATCCGGTGACATGGCAGCATTCCGGCGGGTGCTGCGCGAGGTTGGCGGTGACGCGCGACGGATGGTGATGATCGGCTCGGACAGACTCGCCTCCGAAGCTCTGGCGGCCGGCGCGGACGGCGTCGTCCCCGGTATCGGCAATGTCTGTCCCGACCTCTTCGTCGACCTGCACGCGGCCCACCTCGCGGGCGACACGGAGGAGGTCCGGCGCCTCCAGGACCAGATCGATGTCATGTCGGACATCCTGGCAGTAGGCCAGGCGCACGGGCTGGGCCGCCACGCGTCAGAGCTCGGAGCTCTCAAGTGCCTGCTGCACCGCGATGGAGCCATCGACAGCCCGCTCGTCAGCGTCCCGCTGGCGGCGTTCCCGCCGGCGGCGGCGGCAGAGGTGCTGTCGATCGCAGAGCGGATCGGTCGGTGATATCGATCGGACTGGTGGGTACAGGCTATTGGGCCGAGACCATCCACGCTCCAGCCATCGCCGCCCTCGAGGGGGCAGGTAGGCGTGGCATCTGGGGCCGGAATGCGACCGAGCGCGATCGGATCGCAGCGTCACTCGGACTGCGCGCCTTCAGCAGCTTCGAGGAGCTTCTTGCCTCGGTCGACGTCGTCGACTTCGCTGTACCGCCAGCAGCACAGGTCGGCATGGCGGTCACAGCGGCACGAGCTGGCAAGCACCTGCTTCTCGAGAAGCCCATGGCACTGTCCGTGCCGGACGCCCAACGCATCGATGCCGCCGTGTCCGAGGCTGGGGTCGCTGCCGTCGTGTTCCTCACACGACTGTTCGACGAGGTGCGCTCCGAATGGCTGCGGGCACAGGCGCGCATGGGCAACACGAGCGGCCACGTGGAGTGGATCTCCGCCGCGCTGGCCCAGGGGAGCCCGTACGCCAGATCCGCCTGGCGTCGAGAGGGCGGTGCCCTCTGGGATGTCGGGCCGCACATCGTGTCGCAGCTCGTCGCGGTGCTGGGGCCGGTGACCCGCGTTTCGGTGACCGCCCACGATCCGGTGGGCGAAACGCACCTCTCGCTGCAGCATGAGCGAGGCGCCACCAGCACCGTCAACATGACCATGCACGCCGATCCGGCTGACAAGGCCGAGACGTTCGAGTTCTCAGGCTCGTCTGGCCACGCTCGCTCTCCCGACACCCCGCTGGACTTCGCAGCGAGTTTCGATCGCGCCTTGACGACACTCATCGCTCGGATGGAGGGGCCAGCCGAAGGTGCGGATGCCGGCTACTCGACGCGAGCGAACGTGGGCCTGACCAGCGTGCTTTGCGAGATCGAAGCTCTCATCGGCGACGGCACGCTCGACGTCTTCGTCCCGGTCACGGAGGCGATCCCGTCCCCAACGTAGGCCCCGCCAACCCGGCGCGGCATCACCAGGCGGTCCAACCTCCGTCTACGACCAGGTTGGCACCGGTCATATAGGCCGAGGCCTCAGAGATCGATGAAGATGACCGCGCCGTTGAACTCGTCGGCCTGAGCCATGCGGCCGATGGGGATCCGCGCCGTGTAGTTCGCCTGGAAGGTCGCGTCCTGCGTGTCGCGGGCGACCCCGGACGGTGTCAGTGTGTTCACACGGATGCCGTGCCGCCCCCAGTACGTGGCACAGTACCTTGTGAGGTTGTAGACGCCCGACTTGGCGGCGCTGTATGCAACAGGCTTCACGAAGGGGACACCGGTCTGCTCCTCGCGGTACGCGTAGATGTCCTGGATCGGCGAGACCATCCCGTAGATCGACCCGACGTTCACGATAGCGCCCGGCTTGCCGGCCTGCCTCATCCGTGCCCCCACCGCCTGCGTCGTGAGGAAGGTCCCGACCAGGTTCACCTCGACGACCTCGCGGAACACCTCCTCAGGGAACTCCTCGAACGGACCTGAGACGCTTGGAGGTGCACTTGGCTGGGTGTCGAGGCCGGCGTTGTTGATCAGCGCGTCGGGCGTGTCCCAGCGGCCCTCCAACTCGTCGAGCGCCTGCTCGATCGTCACCCGCTTGGTGATGTCGACGGTGTGCAACGAGATGCGGTCGCCGGCTGCTCTCTCGCCGAGGACGGCTGAGGCGCGCTCGCCGGTCACGTGCCGCCCGAAGATCGCGACACGGGCACCTCGATCGAGGAGCGCTTTCGCGACCTCCGATCCGATCTGCCCCAGGCCACCGGTGACGATGACGATCTTGTCCTGCACGCTGAAGAGCGGGTCATGCATCGCGAGACACTCCTTCTCAGATCCGGGTCGCTTGATGTGCGGCTGAGGCGCTGCCCATGGGTCGGATGCTCCGCCTCCCGATGGTGGCCGCGGGCAGCCGATGGCGACGCCGGGTGTCCAGGGATCCTTGCTCTTCGCCGTGCTCCAGCCTCGGCATCGAGTCGCTACTTGATGGCGAGGGCATTCGCCGACGAGCCCGATCCACCCGGGTAGTTCATGGGCGCCGCAACGAACAGGCCTTCGTAGACACCGTTCGCCGCGCAATCGTCCGCCAGACCGTCGAGGTCGAAGAGTTCACCGACCGCCATGCCGAGGAGGGTGATCAGGCGATAGTGGAGGAATCCCTCCACGGTCGAGCGGTCGAATGGCATCGCTTCGAGCGCGGGGGAATCTGCGGCGATCGCCGCGACACCGTTATCCCACAGCCATTCTGCAGTCTCTTCCGCGGCGTCTAGGCCCGGGGCCGGGATGATCTCAGTGGCCGCGAGCATCTCCCGCCGGGCGTGCTCGAGCTGCCCGTACCAAGCGATCCAGCCGAAGCGGATGAGGAGGATATCGCCACGTTCGAGCGTCGTCTGCTGTGATCGCAGGACTTCGTCGAGCTCTGTACTCGAGATCGGGGTCCGCTCGTCGTGACTTAGCGGCGCGCCGCGGACGGCACGATAGCGGTCCACGTCGAGCAAGACGAACCTGCCCGCGATGCCGCGCTCGGCCCACTTGTCGATGCCCAGGTGCGAGGACCCCAGCCTACCCGCATCGTCCAAGGGGAGACCGTTGTAGTAGCCGAGTGTCGGGTGACCGACGTGTCGCAGTGCGTCCCACTGGCTCGAGGCCTGTGGGTAGTAGTTGTCGTAGTAATCATCCGTGCCCGGATCGAGGTCCTTCTCGATCCTCCGGACTGCCCCGCGACCAAGGACTGGTGGGTCGGGCAGATCGATGCGCCAGTTGAGTGGAAAGACTGTTCCCCAACGAACGAGGGCTGCTGCGCGACGAACGACGTCGGGGGTGATGAGGTTCAGGGTACCGACCTCGTCCAGCTCACCGAACAACCCCCACGCGGACCGCGCCGAGCCGAGGGTCGACACCTCCGGCAGGTCGCGGTAGCGGGGCAACGGACCCTCAGCACGCATCACATCTCCTTCTGCGAAGCATGCTCGGTCTCCGGTGGAAGGACGGATGAGGTCGGTCTTACGAGGGGACGACAACCACATGATTCGCGGTGCACGAACGCGGCCCTAAGGCGGACCTCCCGGGGCGCGGCATCCGGCGAAGCGATCCGACGCAGGAGTAGGCGCATCGCTTCTCGCCCCATGGAGTAGGCGGGCTGGACGACGGCAGTCAGCGGGGACGTCAGCAGGTGACCGGTAGGCAGGTCGTCGAGCGATACCACGGCGATGTCATGGGGCACGCGCAGGCCGAGAAGCGCCACCGCCTCGAGCGTCCCGAGGGCCATGTCGTTGTTCCCGGCGACAAGGGCATCGAAGCGCGCCCCGGAGCCCAGCGCCCCGGTGACTGCGAGCCGAGCGAGCTCGCGGCGCGAACCCCCATCCAGGATGGCGGAATCGTCGATCGGGAGACCGGCCTGTCCGAGGCCCTCGCGGAAGCCGGAGATGCGATCCTCAGCCGTCGAGATCCCGCGAACGCCAGCGACCATCCCGATGCGCCGGTGACCCGCGGTGACTAGGTGGTCGACGATGACACGCGTCGCGACGTCATTGGCCACGAGTACTTGGTCGAACTCGGGCGGCCCTGCTCGATCGACGAAGACGACCGGCGTCTTCGAACGCAGCAGGCTGCGGAACGCCTGCTCTGGCGTGTTCCGCGTCAGGCCGATGACCAGCCCATCGACACGGCGAGAGCGCAGCTCGCGCAGGGCCACCATCTCCCGGTCGGGGTCCTCACCCGAGTTGACGAAGAGCAGAGTCTGCTGGCTGAAGCGCGCCTCCGTCTCGACACCATCGATGATGCGCGTGAAGAACGGGTTCCTGATGTCTGGAACGACCAGCCCGATGGTCTCGGAGCGCGTCGATCGCAACGATCGCGCCACGGTGTCAGGCGTGTAGCCAGTCTCTGCGATCGCTTCAAGCACCTTGCGGCGAGTCTCAGCGCCGACGGGGCGAGCACCCGTGACGACGTATGACGCGGTGGAGACGGAGACTCCGGCGCGTCGCGCCACGTCCACGAGCTTCGTCACGCAGGATGCCTCCCAGAGCGAAGTCTGACGCCGATCACCTTGACGAATCAATTCGGCAACATTGTAGGAGACCCGCCGTCCGGCGGCGCGGCGCAGGCAACCCAGGACCGACTCCTCAGGCCTGCGCGGCGTCCATGAGGTCGCGGCGAGGGCCCGGACGCTCGCATCATTCAGACCCGCTCCCCCTCGATGAGCCACGCGGTATCGCCTCGGCCGGGGTGCCCGACGTGGGTCGGATACAGGCGCCGGTGGACCGGTCTCTCAGGTGAGCTCGGTCTCGCTGACGTCGAGCCTCGTCTCGAGCAACTCGGCCAGCTCCTCGCCATAACGTTCGAAGAGCCCTGCCTGCCGCGATGGCCGGGTCATGGGGGGCGGCTGCTTCTGACCTGGATACAACCACACGACCGCCCGGTCGAGCGTCAGGTCGCAGACCGCCAGCAACCGCCCGATGGCCACGCCGAGCGCGTCGCGGTCGAGCGCGGACGCCGGCAGCTCGGACGTCAGCATCGGCCGGTCGTCGGCTGAGAGGGCGAACTTGATGAAGGGCAGTTCGTCGTTCCAGCGCAGGAACTGGCGGTACGAGACACGGAAGGAGTCGCTCAGCGGCGGCGCATAGTGCACCCACAGCAGCAGCACTGCGCCAGGGTCGAGGATGAGCGTGAGACGGATGTCAGCTCGCCGTCGCCCGTCGAGCCGCAGATCCCAGCTCGTGATGCCGTCGCGCTCGCCCCGGTCCATAGGCTCGAGTCCGAGCGCGGCCAGCCATGAGTCCACGGTGGCCGCGTCGACGGCCGGGTGCATTGTCCCGTCGGTCAGGACTTCCTGGCCTTCCGCTTGCGCGCACGGGCGGTCTTGACTTCGATGCTGCTGCCACTGGCGACCCGCTTGGAGCGGAAGTCCGCCGGGCGCACGTCACCGGCGATGCGCACGTTGCGGCCGATGCGCGCCGAGGCTGGGATCTGCGCACGCTTGCCCACGACGGTGATGCCCGAGTTCAGTCGCTCGGGTTCGTCGACGTTGGCGACCTCGAAGTCGTTGCCCGTCCCCACGATGGCGTTCGGCCCGACGTTGACCTCCTTGTCCAGGATGGCCCGGTCGACCACGGCCCCCGCGCGGATGTGGGTATCGAACATGATCACGCTGTCACGTACGATGGCGCCCGGGTCGACTCGTACGCCCGGGGACAACACCGAGTGCTCGACGGTGCCGCTGACGATGCAGCCGTGACTGATGAGGCTACGGTGGACGTTGGCGGTGGAACCGATGCGCGCGGGAGCCCGCTCCTCTGACCGGGTGTGCACCACCCAGTCCCGGTCGTACAGGTCCAGCGGCGGATGGTCGTCGAGCAACTCCATCTGGGTCTCCCAGTATGCGTGCACGGTGCCCACGTCCTGCCAGTAGCCGTCGAAACGGTGGCCGAAGACACGGGCGCCAGCGTCGAGCATGGCTGGGATGATGTTCTTGCCGAAGTCGTTGCGCCCCTCGCCAAGCCATTTCTCGAGGGCCCTGGGGTTGAAGACGTAGATGCCCAGGCTGGCGAGGTTCGACTCGGGCTGGCGAGGCTTCTCCTGCCACTCAGTCACCGCGTCGCTGTCGTCGAGCGTGAGTATGCCGAAGCGACGGGCATCCTCGATCGGTACTGGCTTGACCGCGATGGTCACATCAGCGCGCTTGCGGCGGTGCTGCTGGATGAACGGCCCGTAGTCCATCTTGTAGATGTGATCACCCGCGAGCACGAGAATCACGTCCGCGCCAGACTGCCGGATCGGATCGAGGTTGGCCTCGACCGCATCGGCGGTGCCCAGGTACCACTCGCGTGGTCGGCCCCTTGCGAGGAACGGCTGGAAGATGCGGATGCCGCCACTGTTGCGGTCGAGGTCCCAGGGCCTGCCCGCGCCGATGTGATCGTTCAGCGAGAGGGGTGCGTACTGTGTCAGCACCATCACGTTGGTCAACCCGGAGTTGACGCAGTTGGACAGCGTGAAGTCGATGATGCGGAACTTGCCCGCGAAGGGCACGGCGGGCTTGGCGCGTTCACCCGACAGCAGCGATAGACGTTCGCCCTCGCCCCCGGCAAGGATGACCGCAAGCGTTCGACTCACGCCGGGATGCTACACCCGCGGCGCCGTCTCTCGTGGGCACGTTCAGCACACGCCGCCGTTCGCCGCGATGCGTCCGACCCTCCCGAAGGTCCTGTGCCCCAGCGGACGGATGCACCAGATCGAAGCCCGTGGGCTCTCCATAGCATCGATTGGCGGCCGCCCAGCGGACGGGACCCAGCCCGTCGAGCTCGCCAGCGGTGCGGCCGCTTTCAGCACGGGAGAGCCCGCAGATGCCTGCCACCGCGATACTCGAGCGAACCTCGCGCGAGCGCAGCCCGCGCGCCCTCGTCACGGTGCTGGCATTGGTGATCCTGGCCACGGCCGGTGCAGCCTGGCCTTCGGCTAGCGAGGCTCGCGACCTGACCCCGCAGATCGTGGCCATCCGTAGGAGCCAGCTCTACTACGAGTCGGTCATGCGGGCCGCCGACCGCGATGTGCACGCCTACAAGCGCGCGCACAAGCAAGCCAAACGCA
This sequence comes from uncultured Chloroflexia bacterium, assembly GCA_963712745.1. GTDB lineage: Bacteria > Chloroflexota > Limnocylindria > Limnocylindrales > CSP1-4 > JAFMJV01. The sequence continues at coordinate 93,197 of CAVQJC010000020.1, forward strand.
AGCTCAAGGCCGCCAAACAGCGGCTGCGCAAGGCCGCTGCGCGCCGGCGCGAGGCCGCAGCGACCCTGGCTGCGACCCGCAGCACGCTGCGGTCTGCCCGATCGGCCGTCGTAGCCTCGACGACCGAGGCCCCGCCGCCGCCCGACACCGCCACCGCCATCCTCGTGCTTCAGGCAGCCGCAGCAGAGCCCTCGACCGATGACGAGCCCGCCCTGGCGACCGACCCCCAGCTGGGCTTCCTCGCCTTCGACCCCGCCCAGCCCAGTGCAGGCGTGGCTGCGACCACCATCCGCTCGCCCTCTGCCGAGGTCACGCTCAAGGACGTCGTGCGGTTGGAGAAGAAGTTCAAGCGACAGAAACGCCAGCTGCGCTCGGTCAAGCGCCTGACGGCACGCGCTGGTCGCAACGTGCGTGCCAAAGGGAGGAACGTCTCGGCGTCCAGGGCCCGGTACCGCTACGCCATCGCCCGACGCGAGAGCGCGGAAGCGGCGCTCGGCGGGCGCATCCTGGCCATGGCCAAGCTGGCCCAGCGGCGGGCGGTCAAGCAGGCCCGCTTCAAGAAGATCAGGACGTCCGGGTTCGTGTGGCCGGCTCGTGGCCGCATCAGCCAGTCCTACGGCTGCACCGGCTACCCGCTCAACCCCGCGCGGGGCGGCTGCCGCCACTTCCACGACGGGCTCGACATCGTCTCGTACCGTGGAGCGCCCATCCGCGCATCCGCCATGGGGGTGGTCTCCTACATCGGTTGGAACCCCTGGGACCAGCACGGACGGGCCTTCATGATCGTGGTCGCCCACGCCAATGGCCTGGAGACGCTCTACGGCCACGTCCTGCCCACCCGCCGCGTCCGTGTCGGCGAGCTCGTGCGACAGGGCCACGTCATCGGCTACATGGGCAGCACCGGACGCAGCACCGGCGTCCACCTCCACTTCGAGTTGCGCCGGGGACGTTCCACCATCAACCCGCTGGGGCATCTCTAGACGCACGCGAAGCGCGCTCGGCAGGGCGCCCGATGGTACCCCGGGGGTCCCCCCGACAGGTGGTGCCGTCCAGCACCGCCGCTGCCCAGCATCGTGTCCATGTTCCGAGCACGCCGCGCCCTCTCGCCCGTCGACCTCGCGTGGCGACTGCTGGCCCCGCTGCTGGTGGCGTCGCTGGCGCTCTCGACGGCCGCCGTGGAGCCGGCTCCGGTCGCGGCCGGTAGCTCCGGCAGCATCGCCACGCTCCGGCAGCGTCAGGTGCAAGCCGAGACAGCCATGCGACGCGCCGACAAGCAGATCGAGCGTCTCCTGGAGCAGCGCCGGAAGGGGCCCAAGCTGATCAAGGCCTCGAAGCGCAGGCTGCGCGCGGCCGTGCAGCAGCGAGATGCGATCGGTCAGAAGGCAGACAAGGCCCACGCGCGCCTCGACCGGCTCACGGTCGAGCTGGGCAGGTCCACGCGGGTGCGTCCCGACCCTCGCGGCAAGCAGGTGGTGGACAAGCCGGCGCTGCGCAAGCGCGTGCGCAAGGCGAAGGCCAAGGTTGCGGTGCTCGACCGCAGGGTGCAGCGCGCCGAGCGTCGCACCTCCCAGATGCGCAAGCTCAAGCGGCTCTACACCCACAAGGTCACCAAGGTCCGTATCCGTGCACGGCGGCTCGAGCGTGAGCGGGCGGAGCAGAAGCTCGGGGCTGCCATCGAGCGGATGACGGCGCTGGCCAAGGGCCGGGCTGACAACGCGCACATCGCGAGCGCCAGGGGGTTCCGCAAGCCGGTGGCCGGCAAGATCTCGCAGCCGTACGGCTGCACCGGATACCACACCAACGGTCGACGCGGCTCGTGTCGCTACTTCCACGACGGCGTGGACATCGCTGCCAGGCGAGGAACCAGGATCCGCGCCTCAGCCGACGGGTACGTGGCCTATGCGGGGTTCAGCCCCTGGGATGCCGGCGCGCGTGCCTTCGTGGTCATCATCGGCCACGCTCGGGGCTACTCGACGGTCTACGCTCACCTCCAGCCGACGAGGATGGTGCGGACTGGTCAGCGCGTGGAGCGGGGTGACGTGATCGGCGCCATCGGTCTCACCGGTCTCACCAGCGGCCCCCATGTCCACTGGGAGGCCCACCGCGGCTCGAGGACGGTGGACCCTCGACGGGCTGGGCGCTGACCGAGCGTCCGCCTCGAGCTAGGGCAGGTAGGCGTAGGGGTTCACCGGCGTCCAGTCGCCGGACCACACCTCGAAGTGGAGATGGCTGCCGAAGCTCCGGCCGGTGTTGCCCATGCTACCGATGCGCTGGCCCTTCCTGACCGACTGTCCGGAACTGACGGGGTAGGTCGGCAGCATATGCGCGTACAGGGTCGAGAGGCCTCCGCCGTGGGCGATGACCACGATGAAGGCGGGGCTGTACTCGTACGGGTTCCAGCCGATGAAGGCGACCACCCCATCCGCGGCCGCGTAGATAGGTGTGCCCGAGCTGTTGGCGATGTCGATGCCGTCGTGGAAGTGAGGGCAGCTGCCGCGCGCCGGTTCATAGCCGGAGCCGGTGCAGCCGTAGCCCTGGGTGATGGCGCCACGGGTGGGCCAGTCGAAGCGACCGCTGCCGCCGGTGGGCGCGACACCACCGAACTGGGCGCTGGCCCGAGCCTGCATGGCCGCGACCTTGTTACGGATGCTGCTCATGAGCTTGGACCGCGCGGCCTGCTGCTTCTTGACGATGGCCAGCGCCTGCTTCTTGTTGGCCGCGATGCGGGCGATGGCGGCCTTCTGTGCGTCGCGCGCCTTCTCGGTCCTCTTCTCGAGCTGCTTGAGGCGGCGCTCGGCCTGGTGCAGTTGCTGCTTGAGCTCCCTCACCTTCTCCCAGGTCTCGAGCGTCTCGCGCCGCAGCTGGTCGGTGCGCAGGCGCGTGGATGTGGTCAGCAGTCGCAGCGAGTCCAGCGCCTGCTGGTCCTGGGTGATCTGCTGCGCGAGCTGCGCGTCCTGCTCGCCGTAGGCCAGGTAGGCCGAGGTGTCGGTGAGCACATCGGAGAACGACTCGGCTGTGAAGACCTGCTCGATGAGGGTGGTGTTCTCCGCCCGATAGGCTTCGGCCAGCCGCAGCCCCAGCGCTTCGCGGCGGGCCTTCAGGTCGGCCTCACCGTTGGCCAGCTCCTGCTCCAGGAGCCCCAGCGTGTAGTCGGTCTGCCGCTGCTCCTCGACGAGCTCGGTGTGGCGGTCCTTGATCCGGTCGAGCCGGGCGCGCACCTTCTTGATCCGAGCCCGCACCGCGTCCTGGTCGGCACGGATGTCTTTGAGCTTGTCGATCGTCTGGGCCAGGTCCGTGCGAGTGTCCTGCTCGTCCGCCTTGAGCTGCTCGACCAGCTTCTGGGACTTGCTGATGGAACGGGTAAGAGACGCCTGTCGCTTCTTGGCGGCGGCGATCTGGTCCTTGAGGCTGGCAGCCTCGGTTGCGGGTGCTGGCATGGCCGGCACCGCGAGGACAACGGCGAAGAGGAGCACGAACAGGCGAAGCCAAGGCACGGCGGCTCCGTGTGCTCGCGCATTCACGCTAGACACGTCTGGCTATGTAACTCCCACTGCTGCCGTACGCAGCACCCCGGGCACGGGGGATGACCGAACACGGCACTCGGTCGCTGTGACCCATGCTACTCCTCCATGACAGGCCCCGCAAACGCTTGCCGCGCTCGTTCGCGGCTAGTACGTTCGAGCCGGTGCGCCCGGACACCACGCCGGGCACCATCGATGGCATGCATATCGGTGAGCCGCGTGGCTGCCTGCACTCGGCCCGACGGGTTCGACCATGACGGCCATCGTCATGGTCGCCGCCGTCATCGGCGGCCTATTCGGGCTGGGCGCCGATCGCCTAGCCGCCCGCTGGCCGGTGCACGTCGATGGCGCCGTGCGCGGCGTCGACTGGCGCACTCCGGCGGTCGTGCTCGGAGGCGCGGCCTCCTTCGGGCTGCTCCTCGCGCGCTGGTCCGATCCGATCGACATCGTCGTGCTGGGCCTGTACATCGCCGCGCTCATCGTGCTCCTCGCGACCGACCTCGATCAGCGGCTGCTGCCCGACCTCATCACGCTGCCGCTCATCGTGTACGGCGCGGTGGTCATGCTGCTCGGGCTTAACCCGGTCCTGGCCGGCAAATCGCAGATACTCATCGCCGACGGCGACCTCACCGCGCTTGCGGCGGCGCTGCTGGCTCCCGCCCTGCTGGCACTGACCGACCGCATCTTCAAGGGCGCCCTGGGCATGGGCGACCTCAAGCTGGCCGTGAGCCTGGGCCTGATGTACGGCCTCTCCCAGCTATTCGTGGGCTTCCTCTTCGGCACGGTCGCTTTCGCGGCCATCGTGCTCGTGCTGGTCCTGACACGCAGGCTGACGATGAAGACAGCCATCCCCTTCGGACCCGCCCTCATCGCGGCCGGCGTCTTCGCTTCCGTCGTCGGGGTCTGACGCACACGACAGACGGTTGCGGTCCCTCCTGGCCCCCGGGCCGAGGGCAGATCCGCGGGGCCGAGTGCCTATCCACCTTGGGAGGGCGGCGCCGCGGTGTCCGCCACCGCGAGTTCGACGAGCGTCGCGTGCATGACGCCGGTGGAGCCCTTGGTGGAGAACGCGTCCGTCTTGCTCAGGTAGGCCGTGCCCGCTATGTCGAGATGCGCCCAGGGCAGGGTCACGAACTCCCTCAGGAACAGCGCCGCGGTGATGGCACCGCCCTCCGCCGATCCGACGTTGGACATGTCGGCGAACGGTGAGTCGAGGTCCTTGCGCAGATCATCGATGAGGGGCATGCGCCACAGGGGCTCACCCTGGCGCGCGGCGGCGGCGGCCACTTCCGACCACCACCCGTCGTCGCTGCCGAAACCGCCGGTCACGTATCGGCCGAGCGCGCGGGACATGGCGCCCGTAAGCGTGGCCACGTCGACGATGTGAGTGGCGCCCTGGCGCTCGGCCCAGGTCAGCGCATCACCCAGGATCAGGCGGCCCTCGGCATCGGTGTTGTTGATCTCGACGGTCTTGCCGTTCATGGCGCGCACGACGTCGCCGGGACGCGTCGAGTGCGGGCCGGGCATGTTCTCGACAGCCGGCGCCACCGCCAGCATGGGCACGTCAGGTGCCAGCTGGACGGCCGTGGCGATGGCGTTCAGGACCGTGCAGGCGCCGGTCTTGTCCGTCTTCATCTCGCCCATGTGGGGCGACGGCTTGAGGCTGATGCCGCCGGTGTCGAAGGTGACGCCTTTGCCTACCATGGCCAGCAGGCGTCCGCGCCCGTCGCGCTCGAGCTCCGGCTTGCTGCGCAGGGCGATGAATCTGGGAGGGTTGTCCGAGCCGCGCCCCACGGCCAGGAACATGCCCATGCCCAAGCGCTCGGCCTCCTCGGGCCCGAAGACCGTCAGTTCGAGGCCGTACGCCTTGGCCAGGTCGGCGGCCTCATCGGCCAGGACCGCGGGCGAGACGTCGTTGGCAGCCCGTTGCGCCAGGCGGCGAGTGCGGTTGCCGCCCTCACCGATGATGCGACCGCGCTCGGCGCCGGCCAGCAGGACCGCGGGCTGGCCCGACTCCACCACCAATGTGACATCGTCGAGTTCGGGCACCAGGTCGTCGGCCCGCTCGTTGTAGATGGCGGACGGCTCGGCCGCACCTTCGACCAGCCCGCGGGTGGCCAGCTCGACCACGACCTCGAGCGTGTCGCTGCCCGAGACCAGCTGGTCGGGCAGGTGCAGCGCCAGCGTGGAGACCTGGAGGCCGGCCAGGCGGCGCACGATGACCGACCCCAGGCGACGGGCCCCGAGCCGGTCGATGGCGCGGCCGTCGCCGATGCCCACCGTGAGCACGAAGCGCACTCCGAGCTCGCGGGCCGGCAGCAGCCTCGCTTCCCAGAGCTTGCCCTTCATGGCCCCGACGGCCCGCAGCTCGGTGATGGCGCCGCCGAGCCGGCGATCGACCTCGGCGAGGTACTCGGGCAGCTCGTCGGTGGCAGGCACCGTCACGGCCAGGACGTCGGCTTCGACATCCCAGGGCTGGCGGCGTTCGACGTTCAGGCGCATCGCGTGGTCGTCCTCTTTCGTGCGTTCACTGGCCGCTGAAGGCCAATGGTCGGTCGGCGTCGGGGGCAGTCCTCCGAGTCTATCGCGTCGCCCGGCCCGGACCATCCGCCACACCTCCCACCTGCCTCGGGCCGGCGGTCACCTTCTGGCGAGGGCGTTCCTGTCGGTCCGCGGGTGGCTAGCATGGGGGGATGGCGACCCGATCGATGGACCTGCATGCCTGGTTGACGTCGATGCCCAAGGCAGAGCTGCATCTCCACCTGGATGGATCGCTCCGGCCCGCCTCGGCGCTGGAGCTGGCCGGACAGCGCGACCACGGCCTGCCGGACATGCCGCTCGACGTGGACGCCATGCGAGACCGCCTGGTGGCTCCCGAGCGCTGCGCCGACCAGGCGGAGCTGCTGCGTGCCTTCGACCTGCCCATCGCGCTGCTGCAGGACGCGCAGGCACTCGAACGCGTGGCTGCCGAGCTGGTCGAGGACGTGGCCGGGGAGGGCACGGCCTATGCCGAGATCCGCTGGGCTCCGTCGCTACACCTCGAGCGCGGGATGAGCCTGGCCGACGGCATCGCGGCGGTCGTTCGTGGCGCTCGGAGCGCGGCCCAGCGGGCCGCCATCGAGGTGCGCCTCATCACGGTGGCCCTGCGCACGCACGATGCAGACACCGCGCGGCGCGTGGCGGAGGCCTCGCTCGACTTCCTGGGTGAGGGCCTGACCGGCTTCGACATCGCCGGCATCGAGCGGGACGCGCCCGACCCGCGGGTCTTCAGCGAGGCCATCGCGGTGGCGCGGCAGGGAGGCCTGGGCATCACTTGCCACGCCGGCGAGTGGGGCGGTGCGGCTCAGGTGTGGCGAGCCCTCGAGGTCGATCCCTGGCGCATCGCCCACGGCGCCCCGGCGGCCGACGACCGAGCGCTGATGACCGAGCTGACCGAACGGGGCGTCACGCTGGACATCTGCCCCACCAGCAACCGCCAGGCCGGCATCGGCACCGATGACCGGCACGCTCCCCTGCCCCGGCTCATCCGCGCCGGCGTGCCGGTCACCATCAACACCGACGACCGCACCGTCTCCGACTTGTCGCTCGTCCGCGAGCTCGAGGGAGCCGTGCTCCAGCTGGGCGTGACACCCGGCGAGGTCGTGCGCACCATGCGACAGGCCTACGCTTCCGCGTTCCTGCACCATGACGAGGAACTGCGGGCCCAGCTGCAACAGGCCCTCGACGCCTGGCTGGCAGCGCACCCGGCCCCGGCCGCGCCAGCCGCGCCATAGGTGACACGTCGTGCGCTCAGCCCTGGGTGGCCGCCAGCTGGTCGAGTACATGCCCAAGATCCTGTGGGCCAGTGGCGATCGCCGTCGGGCGTCCGTCGGGGGGCAGCGCCTCAGCCTGCTCGGCCGTAGTCACGCCCGTGAGCACGAGCACGCTGCGGGCACCCACTGCCCGGGCTGCAGCGATGTCGGTGACCAGCCCATCGCCGATGACCACCGCCTCCTCCACGCGCATACCCACCACCGCGGCCGCCTCACGCATGAGCCCGGGCTCGGGTTTGCCGATGACCAGGTCCGGCTCCCGCCCACTGGCCGTCACTATGGCCTGGATCATCGAGCCTGCGCCGGCCTTGAGACCGTCGGGCATGGGGAAGACGGGATCGAGGTTGGTGGCGGCGAAGAACGCGCCTTCGCGAACGGCTGCAGCCGCGGCCGAGAGCCGATCGAACGAGAGGTCGAAGTCGACCCCGCAGGCGACTGCATCGGGCTGCCGTGCCAGGCCGGTGTACGAGCACTCGACGGTGGCCAGCCCGACGTCGTCGAGCTCGCGCTGGAGCCCGCGGCCACCGAAGACCATCGTCAGCCGCGGTGGGCTGGCCATGGCGGCCAGGGCCAGGGCGGTGCCGCGGGCCGAGGTCAGGATGCGCTCCGGGGCGGCCGGGGCGCCCATGTCCGCGAGCCGGGCCTGGTACTCGCTGCGGTGCCAGCGCGAGTTGTTGGTGACATAGACGATGATGTCGCCGTCTGCCTCGCGCTGCGACAGCAGCTCGGGCATGCCGGGGATCTTCTCCGTACCCCGGTACACGACACCGTCAAGATCGACAAGAAGGAGCATGCCCCGATGGTAGCCGCCGGGACCGGCCGCGGTTGAAGGAGCTCAAGTGACCCGACCCGATGGCGTCGAGGAGTTCGACCTGCTCCTCATCGACGGCGACAATCTGCTCCACGACGTGCGTGGCAGCCGCGATGAGGGCGGCGTGGCCTGGCTGCTCCCGCGCCTCTCGGGCTGGCGCCCGAAGCATCTGCGCATCATCGTCGGTCTCGATGGTCACGCGGCACCGGGCGAAGCCAGCCGCAACCGGGCCACGCGCGGCATCGAGTTCCACCACTCGGGCTCGCGCAGCGCCGACGACCTGCTCGTCAGCATCCTGCGGTCACAGCCCTATGCCGGTCGCAGCCGGACCATCGTCGTCACCCGCGACCGCGGCCTGCAGGCCCGCGCCAACCGCACCGGGGGCGTGACGCGCTCGGTCGATTGGCTCATGGCCCAGGTGGCCGGGACCGGGCGACGGTCGGTCCACCGCGGCAGGGGCGGCAGCGGAACCAAGCCCATCGGCATCGGCCAGGGCAAGCCACCGCCAAAACGCCATTTCGACGCGCCCGACCCCGCAGAAGCGGAACAGGAGGGCTGGGGGCCGGGACGCGGAGCGACGAAGAAGAAGGGCAACCCCAAGCGCGCCCCGAAACAATCACGCCGGCGCTAGTATCTCGCCATGGCGACCGACCCCTGGACCTCGTTCCTGGACTGGCTTACCACCGTGCTCGTGCCCGCCTGGGGCGAGCTCATCGGCCTGCTGCCCTACGTGCTGACCGCCACCATCGCGGGCCCCATCGTGACCATCATCGTGCTCATGTGGGGCTGGTATCTGCTCAAACGCCGGCGCGGCAAGGTGCGGCGGGGCGAAGCACAGGCCGTGCCCGCGCCGGTGGACGCTGAGGGCAGCCCGGTCTTCCCACCGAATGTGCCCTACTGCGAGGACCACGCGCTCATCTATCCCCCGCGCGCCAAGGCCTGCGCCATGAACGGCGACCCGTTGAGCGTGGCCTGCCCCGTCGACGGCACGGTGCGCAGTGCGGAGATCGACACCTGCTCCGCCTGCGGCACGAAGTACAAGCTGGGAGCCAAGACGAGCTCATCGGTCATCCTCTCGTCGGACGGACCGCCGGAGGGTGGCGCCGCCATCGCCTAGGCGGCTCTACCCGGCGCTGGACATGGATCATCGGTAACGGCTGACGTGGCGACCCTGTCCCAGTACCTGTTCGTGGTCGGCGCCTTGCTGCTCTCGTTCGCCTTCGTGGGCAGCGTGGCCTACACCACGCTCCTGGCGGTCGGCCGCAGGACGGCCGGCCTCACGGTCACCGCAGCCGTCGGTCCGCGCCTGGCGACCGCCGGCCCTGTGGACCTCGCTCCCCCGCTGGGACCCGCGGAGACATCGCCGCGTGGCTCGGCCACCGTGGCGGCCATCGCGTTGGGGCTCACTGGGGCTGCCTTCCTGGTGCTGGCGGGCTCGCTGCTGACGCGCGCCGTCGTGGTCGAGCGCGGTCCCTGGGGCAACATGTACGAGTTCTCCATCGCCTTCGCGGTGGGCATCCTGGGCGGCTACCTCTTCCTTTCCCGGCGCTACCCGATCCGCTCGATCGCCTTTCTGCCGTTGGGCGTGGCACTCTTCCTCGCGGGCTACGCGGCCACGCTTCCGGCCGCCATCGAGCCGCTGGTGCCAGCCCTGGACAACCCGCCGCTGCTGACCATCCACGTGGCCATGGCCATGATCGCCTACGGGGTGCTGGCGGTCTCCTTCGGCGCCGCCGTCGGCTATCTCGCACAGGGCGAAGAGGACCGCTTCTCGTGGCTGCCCAGCCACGAGGTACTGGACGAGGTCGCCTATCGCTCGGTCGTCATCGGCTTCCCCATCTTCGCCACCATGATCATCCTGGGTTCCTACTGGGCCTCGATCGCCTGGGGCCGCTACTGGGGCTGGGATCCCAAGGAGACCTCGGCCCTGGTTACCTGGCTCATCTATGCGGTCTACCTGCACGCGCGCAGCCAGGCATCATGGCGAGGCCGGCCGGCAGCGCTGATCCTGGTCCTCGGCTTCGCGGCTGTGCTCTTCACCTACTTCGGCAACCTCTTCTTCAGCGGCCTGCACTCCTACTCCGGCCTCTAGCGGCAGCCGGTTCATGACGGTCCTTCAGCCGCCCATCCAGCCGCCGTCGCGAAACCAGCGCTGGCCCTGGGCCTGACGGCCCTGCTGCCCGCGGCGGTGCCGTCGGGGATCAGGAACGCCCGTTCATCTGGCCCGTAGTCCCGCGATGATGCGCGAGCGGTACGTGTCGAAGACGGCGGCCGCCACTACCACGAGGCCGATGATGATCGTGCGCACGTTGTCCTCCACGCCGACGAGGATGAGGCCGGTGCCCAGCACCTGCAGCAGGCAGACGCCGAAGAAGGTGCCGATGACCGAACCCTTGCCACCCGCGAAGCTGGTGCCGCCGATGATGACCGCGGCGATGGCGGTGAGCTCCCAGCCCACCGCGGCGATGGGGCTGCCGGCCTTGAGGCGGAGCAGGAAGACGAGCCCGGCCAGTCCTGCGAGCAGCCCACAGATGAGGAAGGCACTGATCTTGAAGGGCATGGGGTTGTGGCCCGACAGCCGTACCGCTTCCTCGTTATTGCCGATGGCGTAGATGAAGCGGCCGAAGATGGTGAAGCGCAGCACGAACCAGGCGATGAACACGATGGCGATGGCGATGATGAAGTAGACCGGCACGAGGTCGAAGATCTGCCAGTTGCCGAAGTCCTTGAAGATCTTGGGCATGCCCGTGATGGTCACGTTGTTGCTGATGACCTGTGACGAGCCGCGGGCGATGGACATCATGCCCAGCGTCACGATGAACGAAGGCACCCGCCACCACTCCGTGACGAAGCCGTTGAACAGGCCGCAGGCGGCGCCGACGCCGACGCAGGCCACGATCGTCAGCGGGATCGCGACCATCAGATCCAGGTCCGAGGTGAGGAGCTTGGCACCGACCACGGTCGAGAGCGCCAGCACCGATCCGACCGAGAGGTCGATGCCGGCGATGAGGATCACGAACGTCATGCCCACCGCGAGGATGGTGTTGATGGAAACCTGCGCCAGGATGGACGTGAAGTTGGACGTGGTCGCGAAGTACGGCGAGAGGAAGCTGAAGATGATGATGAGCACGACCAGGGCCACGCCGACGCCGGCCTCCCGCAGCCCGAAGGTGACGGCCCGACTGGCCAGCGGCATGCTGGCGGTACCTGACGGGCTGGTTTGCGGTGTCTGGCTCATGCCGCCACCCCCGAGGCCCCACCCACGCGCGCGGACGCTGCGGCCGGATCAAGGTAGTTCTTGTAGGCCAGCTCGAGCACGGCCTTCTCGCTGAACTCGTCACGCTGCAGCTCGCCCACGACCGCGCCCTTGCTGAAGACCATGATGCGATGGCAGATGCCCAGCAGCTCGAGCAGGTCGGACGACACCACGATGAGCCCCTTGCCCTCCTCGGCGAGGTCCCAGATCAGGTTGTAGATCTCGAACTTGGCTCCGACGTCGATGCCGCGCGTGGGCTCGTCGAAGATCAGGACGTCCGACTCGGCGAAGAGCCACTTGGCGACGACGACCTTCTGCTGGTTGCCGCCCGACAAGAAGCGGACGACCTGCGTGGGCGACTGGGCCTTGATGCTGAGGGCATCGATCAGTCGCTGCGTCTCGGAGTCCTCCTTGCCGGTCTGCATCAGGCCTCGTCGCACCACCGCGTCGAGCCTGGTGATCGTGGTGTTCTGCGCTAGCGTCATGTCGAGGATGAGGCCCTGGGACTTGCGGTCCTCGGTGAGCAGGCAGATACCCGCTTTCACCGCGTCCTTGGGCCCGCCCACGTGGATCTCCTCCCCACGGACGCGGATGGTGCCCGCGGTCGCCTTGTCGGCGCCGAAGATGGCGCGCATCGCCTCGGTCCGTCCCGAGCCGACGAGGCCGGCCACCCCGACGATCTCGCCCTCGCGCACACTCAAGGAGACGGGCTCGACGTTCCCGCGATAGGTCAGGCCCTCGACCGAGAGCAGCTCATCGCCGCGCTCGACCGCCGCACGGAAGGGGAAGCCCTCGGTCATGGCTCGCCCGACCATGAGCTCGATGACCTCGGACACGGTGACGTCGGCGACGTCTTCGGTGGCCACCCACTGGCCGTTGCGAAGCACCGTGACACGGTCGCCGATCTCCTTCATCTCGTCGAGATGATGGGAGATGAAGAGCACGCCGATGCCCTGCCCCGTGAGCTTGCGGATGATCGAGAAGAGCTGGTCGACTTCGCGAGGCGTCAACGTCGCGGTGGGCTCGTCGAGGATCAGGACTCGCGCGTCGGTGAGGAGCGCGCGGCCGATCTCGACCAACTGCATCTGGGCGATGCCCAGGTCCTCGACCGGCGTGTCGGGCGAGGCGTCGAGGCCCACTTCCTTCAGCAGGCGTTCGGCCCGTCGCCGCAGCTCGCCGCGATCGACGAGGCCGCGACGCGACGGCAACGACTCGAAGGAGAGGTTCTCCTCGATCGTGAGGTAGGTGAGCAGATTCAGTTCCTGGTAGACGACGCGGATGCCGGCCTCGATGGCCTCCTGCGGGTCGTGGGCCAGGTACGGCGAGCCATCGAGGAACATCTCGCCGCCGTCCGGCTGCTCGACGCCGGAGAGCACCTTCACGAGGGTGGACTTGCCGGCGCCGTTCTCGCCCACCAAGGCGTGCACCTCGCCCCGCAGGATGGTCAGGCTGACGCTGTCGAGCGCTCGCACACCCGGGAACTCCTTGGTCAGGGAGCGCACCTCGACGATCGGCTCCCGGTCAGGTGACGCGGCGGTCGCGGTCGCGGATGCGGCCGTGTTCGTGGCGTCGCTTGACGGCAAGGTCATCGAGTCCTCGCTCAGAGCTCCTGGGCAGATGATACAGAAGGTCGGCCGCCGGGGGAGGCCAACGACCGACCCTTCTCGCTACTGCTGGTTACTCGACGACGACGTTCTCCGCCGTGACGAGCTCGATGGGGGTCGTCTGCCAGCCGCAGAAGGACTCGCCGGCCATCTCGCGCAGGCCGAACTCGATGCCGAAGACGGCCATGTTGGCGCCGAACTGCTCGATCGTGGCCAGCATGCTGCCGTCAGCGACGAGCGGGCGGACGCCGGGGATGTTGTCGAAGCCCACGACCGCGATCTCGCCGACCTTGCCGGCGGCCTCGAGCGCGGACACGACGCCGAGGGCCATGGAGTCGTTGGCTGCCATGACGCCCTGGACGTCCGGGTACTTGGTGAGGAAGTCCGTCATCACGCCGTTGGCGAGCTCCTGCTCCCAGTTGGCGGTGCGTGATTCGAGCAGGTCGAGGCCGTACTCGGCCACCGAGTCATCGAACCCGAGCTTGCGCTGGACGGCGTTGTCGGCCTCGGGGTTGCCCTCGAGGATGACGACCTTGCCACCCTCGCCGAGGAGCTTGCCGAGCTCGTCGCCGGCCAGCTTGGCTCCGGCGCGGTTGTCGGGACCGAAGAAGGCCAGATTGACACCAGCTTCTTCCTTGGCGGTTTCGTCAAGGGCGACGTCGATGTTGACGACGACGATGCCAGCATCGATGGCCTGGGCCAGCGGCTCGACCATGGCCCTGGAGTCGGCCGGGGCGACGACGATGACGTCGAACTGGCTGGTGATGTAGTTCTCGATGGCCTCGAACTGGGCGTTGAAGTCTCGCTCGTCCTGCATGCCCACGGTCTCGAAGTCGAAGAGGTCAGCGTTCTCGGCAGCGAACGCCTTGGCACCGGCGTCCATCTGCATGAAGAACTCGTTGGCCAGCGACTTCATGACCAGACCGACCTTGGGCTTGCGGCCAAGCTCCCCGGTGAGGTCTGGGATCTCGCCGGTGACTACTGCCACCGGGCATTCCTCTTCATCCTGGGCGAAGGCGACCGCGCCCGATCCGACGACCAGCCCGGCCGCCATGAGCGTGCTGAGGCCGGTGGCGAGCCAGCGGCTCTTGGTGATTCCAACCATTTCGGTGGATCCTCCTTGTGGCCCCCTCGGGGCCTGTCCTCTGCCGCGGCGAGCCGACCCATGTCAGCCCCCACGCTCGGTGCGCAACCGTTTGCGCAACCGTTTACGTCGCGAGTCTACGGTGCCCGTCTGTCGACGTCAAGCAGATTCCTGGGAATCGCGACGTGACAGAGGGTTGCCGACCTCGGACGCCGGCCGCCCTCTGTCGATCGATGCCCCCGCGGTCGGGGCCTAGGGTCTGCCTGCTGCTACTTCTCGGGGTCCATCGAGAGCGGCACTACCAATTCGTTCCAGAACTTGTCTTCGTCGATGAAGTTCTGGATGGCAGCCTTCTGCGTCCCGACCGGGCCGACCTCCTCGCGGAAGGCGAGGCTGCGCCCGTAGTCGAGACCGTCGTTGGTGTCGACGTCGACATGCACGCCGTAGATGGGCTGTGCCACGTCATCCTCGGGACGTGGATCGTCGTTCCAGGACAGGACGATCGAGGGATCGATCACGTAGCCTGCAGCAAAGAGATCCCAGATGTTACCGATGGTGACGGGTCGGCCCTGGGCCTCGCGGGCTTCCTCGCGCGCGAGGAACAACTCCTGGATCCCGGGGAACGTGCCCTCGACCATCTGGTGGTAGAGGTCCTCGGGCATAGCGCCGGTGTTGGCGTTGGCCTCCAGCCCGGCGATCATCTGGTTGCCATACGACGCATAGGACTCCGACATGGGATCGCCCCATTGCTGCCGCACAGCGACCTTGGCCGCCTCTGGATCGGCCCACCAGTTGAACTCCGCCGATGCCGACGAGTTGCCCGGCAGGTAGAACGAGCCGCCCATGTAGGCGATCTCCTTCACCTTCGACGGGAAGGTCGGATCCTTCATGATCGCGCGGGCGATGTTGGTGACCGGGCCGATGACCACCAGCGTCACCTCACCGGGATACTTGTTGACCGAATCCACCAGGAAGTCGACAGCCTCGTCGTTGCCGTCAGCGTCCGGCTTGCCCTGCTCGTAGACGTTCTCGTAGGACGGCGCCTCGCCGTACTTGCTCTGGTAGACCTCGACCCAATCGGCCATGGGGTCCCCGCCGATGGTGTCGTCGTAGTGGCCCAGGTAGCCAGGCCAGGAGACGACCGGGCTGATCACTTGCTCGGCCGCGAGGATCTCCGGGTCGAAGCGCCAGTTACGGATGCCGTAGCGGCTACCCGCGTAGATGGGTGTGTCCGAGCGCAGCGCTTCGAGCTGGCGGACACCGGTGGCCATGCCGGCCGGCATGGGCGTGTTGCCCGACACGACGGTCACACCGAGCAGGTCGATATTCTCGGCCCGGTCGAGCATGAGCATGGCCATGCCGTCATCGAACAGTTCCACCATGTCGGTGTCCAGGATGACCTTCTTGGCATCCATCCCCGGGTCGTCCTGGGCCGTGGCGACACCTGCCATCACGAGCACCATGGCGGCGCCCATGCCGATAGCAACCGCGCGGCCCATTCGTGAGCGTTTCATCGATCCAAACCTCCCGTAGCTCTCCCGGACTCCCTGACTTGGCCGCGCGGCCGTGCTTGCGGCGTCTTCCAAGGGACATGCAATCGGTTGCGCAACCGTTTACGTGGGCATGCTAGGCCGACGCTGGCATCCATGTCAACGACGTACCGTCAACGACGTACCGAACCGACAGCCATGGTGTCAGCCACGTGTCACAAGTCATGGTGTCCGCCACCTGTCACAGCGCCCTACGACCCGGCGTGGTCACACCGCGAAACCTGAGCCGTGGTGCCGCGCGAACGACGCCGGACGGGCCTCGCTTGCACGGCACGCCCCCCCGGCATGGCTTGAACGTGAACACCTACGGCCTCGTGCCCGCGAACGGGCCTGCCGACGTGAGGCCGCTCGCTCGGATCGTCTCCTCGCGCCACGCGACCATGAGCAGTGAGCGAATCGGAAGCTACTCGCCGCTTGCGGCTGCCTTCCAGCCCAGCGTGCCCCGGTATAGGCCGGGCCACGAGCCCGGGATGACGATGCCCCCGATGAAGCGCTGGTAGAACTCGATGGGGCCGGCCGCGCCGATGATGGCGTAGGCGTAGCCCTGCTCACGCATGGCGTGGAGCGTGGCCAGGAGCAGCGCTGACCCTACGCCCTGGCCGCGGGCCGACTCGGACACGCCGGTGGGGCCCCAGATCCCCAGTGCGGGGGCGTCCCAACAGGCGAATCCCAGCACCTCCCGGCCCTGCGTGGCGATGAACAGGCTGAGGGGCTGGTTGGCGAAGCAGCGCTCGGCCTCGCTCTGCCAGGCCGGCTCGAAGTGCTCGCCGATCCAGTCGATGACGACATGCTTCTCGGGCGCGATCGGCCGGCGGATGTCGACGCCCGCAGCATCGGTACGCGAGAGGTCCAGCGGTGGCAGATCGTAGAGCTTGACCAGGATGTCCGAGGGCTCGCGATCGCCGGCACCTGGCACGGGCATGTGGGTCTCTCCTCCAGCTGGGCTCAGGCCAGGTGTCGGGCGATGTCCTCCCGGGTGGGCAGGCCCGCCTGCGCGCCGGCCTTCGTCGTCTTCAGTGCCGCTCCCACCATGGCCCAGCGCAGGGCCTCACGCAACTCCGCCCCACGAGCGAGCTCGGCAGCGAGGATGCCGTTGAGCGCATCTCCAGCACCGGTGGTGTCGACCGGCTCGACCGGCAGCGCGGGAAGTCGTTCGAGCCCGGTCTCGTCGAGCAGCAGCGCACCTTCTGCTCCGAGGGTGACGATGACCGGAGCTCCGCTGCGTGCCGACAGCGCCCTCGCCGCAGCTTCAGGGTCGGCCTCGCCGGTCAGCATCTCCGCCTCGGTCTGGTTGGGCGTGAGGATGGGATGGAAGTCCAGGAGTTCTTCGAGGATAGGACGGGCCGGGGCCGGGTTGAGCACGATACGCAAGGCGCGGGCGGCGGCCCAGCGCGCAGCGGCCAGGACGGCCTCGTCGTAGACCTCGAACCCGAGCAGGCAGACCGTCCCGACTTCCGGCCACAACTGGGCGACCTCCGCCTCGATCATGGGTCCGTCGAGCCGGCCGTTGGCGCCGGAGGCGACGGCGATCTGGTTCTCGCCGGCATCGTCGACGACGATGAGCGCGAGGCCGGTATAGGTGTCCTCTACCACCCGGCAGGCCCTGACGTCGACGCCGGCTTCGGCCAGGCCAGCCAGGGCGCTTCGTCCAAGATCGTCCCCGCCGACGGCCCCCAGCATCGTGACCGCCGCCCCGACGCGGGCCGCGGCGACCGCCTGGTTGGCACTCTTGCCGCCGTTCTGCTGGATGAAGCGGCTGCCGAGCACCGTCTCCCCCGCCCCCGGCAGGACTGGCACCCCCACGATGAGGTCAACGTTGATGGAGCCCGCGACGATCACCGCGGCGTTGGTATCGCTCATGGACATGAGCATGGCGCACCCCTTGGGTCGGACGGACCGTCTTGGTTCGAGCGGTCAGCGGACAGGCAAAACCGATTGCGAAACCGATTGCGCAACCGTTTGCGTGAGCGTATAGTGCGCGCGATGGTCATGTCAATGCCGCACCAGTCGCCTACCCTCGGGGGCCGACCATGACCACCATCCGAGATGTGGCCGAGCGCGCCGGTGTCTCCACCACGACCGTCTCGCACGTCATCAACCACACGCGCAGGGTGGATCCGGGCACCGCAGCCCGGGTCGAAGCGGCCGTCGATGAGCTGGGCTATCGGCCCAATGCGCTGGCTCGCAGCATGCGCCGGGGCCGCACCCACACCGTGGGCGTGGTCGTCCCGGATATCGCCAACCCCTTCTTCGGCGACCTCGCCCGCAGCCTCGAAGACCATATGTTCGAGCGCGGCTACAGCGCCATCATCTGCAACTCCGACGGTGATCCGGCCAAGGAAGCGCGCTACCTCGACGTGCTGTTGTCGAAGAAGGTCGACGGGCTCGTACTCATCGCCGCCAGCCAGCCCTCGGAGGGCTTCGTGCATCTGATCGAGCGCGGACCACCGACCATCCTGGTCGATCGCGAACTCGGGGATGTACCGGTGTCCCAGGTCATGGTCGAGAACCGGCGCGGTGGCTATCTGGCCGGGCGCCACCTGATCGAGCTGGGCCACCGGGACATCGCCGTCATCGCCGGCCCTGGCGGGCTGGGCACCAGCGCCCGGCGCCTTCAGGGGTTCCAGGCCGCCCTCGATGAGGCCGGCATCGACCTGCCGGAGAGCCGCATCTATCGGGGGGACTTCCGGGCCGCCAGTGGCCGGGTGGCCATGGAGGCCTGGCTCGCGGCCGTCGACCCGCCCACGGCGGTCTTCGCTGAGAACGACCTCATGGCCGTAGGCGCGCTCAGCGCGGCCCACGCTGCCGACGTCGACGTGCCCGGCCAGCTGTCCGTGGTCGGCTTCGATGGCATCGCCTTCGGGGCCGATGTGACGCCGCCGTTGACCACTGTCGCCCAGTCCATCAACGACGTCGCGGCGGCCGCCATCGAGCTGCTCTTCGAACGGCTGCGCGACCAGGACGCCGCGCCGCGACTGGTGGAGCTGCCAGTGATGCTGCAGGTCCGGGGCACCTCCGGCCCGCCACCGGCGCGCTGATCCGGACCGCGGCCGCCCGCCGCTTGGCGCTGGCTCGCCCCCGCCGGCGTCAGCGCCGAGTGCGCCACCTCCCTGCCACTGGACGAGAGCGAACGTCTGTTCTATCCTAGTCATCCTGTCCGCAGGCTATCCACGCAGGCCGTTCACAGTCCTTCCACAACGTCCGCACGCTCGGAGGCAGGACCGCAACATGTTGTGTATGCATGGTGACTCGAACCCCAACATGTAGTGGTTTCGGTCTTGACAGCGACGGTGGCCACGGTCCACAATCTGCCGACCGCCGCTGGGTTCGGGGAGTGCCCTCCCGAGCGATCCCAGGGAGGGGAACAAGGGTCGGTGCCCACCCACAGAGCCGACCGCCCGGCGACGGGTCCGAGCCGCGCGAGCGGCCCGTCACGCAAGTATCCGAGCGCGCCGATGTCGTCGTTGGCGCCACACGTTCGAGAGGAGAGGTCATGGCTGAGGCTGTCGCCAAGGTCCGCAGTGCTAGCCGAGGCAGGGAGGCGACAGCACGTCCAGGGACACGCAACGGTCGGAGCAAGCGCTCCAGCAGCCGAGCTGCCATGGACGAGGACTTTCGCTTCACCGGCGCCACCTCTTCGGGCCTGACCTTCGAACGCCGCTGGACCACTCCCGGCGTGCACCCCTACGACGAGGTCAAGTGGGAGCGGCGCGACGCGAGCATCGCCAACGAATCGGGCAAGTCTGTCTTCGAGCAGAAGGACGTCGAGGTCCCAGACTTCTGGAGCCAGCTTGCTACCAACGTCGTCGTCAGCAAGTACTTTCGCGGCCACATCGGCACGCCCGGTCGCGAGTACAGCGTGAAGCAGCTCATCGATCGTGTCGTCAACACCATCACCAGCTGGGCCGCCACCCAGCGCTACTTCGCCACCGACGAGGACCTGGCCACGTTCAAGGCGGAGCTGACCCACCTGCTGCTGCACCAGAAGATGGCCTTCAACAGCCCGGTCTGGTTCAACGTCGGTGTGGAGCCCCGGCCTCAGTGCTCGGCCTGCTTCATCAACTCGGTACAGGACTCGATGTCCTCGATCATGGACCTGGCCAAGACCGAAGCCATGCTCTTCAAGTACGGCTCGGGCGCGGGCGTCAACCTCTCCCCCATCCGCGGCTCCAAAGAGAAGATGTCAGGCGGTGGTATCGCCTCGGGTCCGGTCAGCTTCATGAAGGGCTTCGACGCCTTCGCGGGCGTGGTCAAGTCCGGCGGCAAGACCCGCCGCGCGGCCAAGATGGTCATCCTCAACTCGGGACATCCCGACATCCTCGACTTCGTCGATTCCAAGGCCAGTGAGGAGCGGAAGGCCTGGGCCTTGATCGAGGCGGGCTATGACCCCTCCTTCACGGGCGAGGCCTACGGCTCGGTCTTCTTCCAGAACGCCAACCACAGCGTGCGCGCGTCCGACCAGTTCATGACTGCGGTCGAGAACGACGAGGACTGGACCACCTACGAGGTCACCACCGGCGAACCGGCCGGCACGCACAAGGCGCGCACCATCTTTCGCCACATGGCCGAGGCGGCCTGGGTCTGCGGGGACCCCGGCATCCAGTACGACACCACCATCAATGACTGGAATCCGGTCGCCAACACCGACCGGCAGCACGCCACCAACCCCTGCTCGGAGTTCTCGTTCCTCAACGACACCTCCTGCAACCTGGCCTCGCTGAACCTCATGAAGTTCGTGGACGGCAGCGGGGAGTTCGATATCGAGGCCTTCCGCTATGCCTCGCGCCTGACCATCACGGCGCAGGAGATCCTCGTCGACAACGCCTCCTATCCGACCGACCAGATCGAAGAGAACTCCCACCGCTTCCGTCCGCTGGGCCTGGGCTACGCCAACCTCGGCGCCCTGCTCATGAGCCGCGGCCTGGCCTACGACTCCGATGAGGGTCGCACCTACGCCGGCGCCATCACCGCCATCATGACCGGCGAGGCCTACCGGCAGTCGGCCATCATCGCTCGCGATCACGGTGGTCCCTTCAACGACTACGCCGTCAACGAGGGCCCGTTCCTGCGCGTCATCGCCAAGCACCGTGACGCGGCCCATGAGCTGGCCCAGGAGCGGGCCCCCGGGCAGCTGGTGGCCGAGGCGCGCAATACCTGGGATGAGGCCCTGGAGCTGGGCCGGGAGCACGGCTATCGCAATGCCCAGGTGAGCGTGCTCGCGCCCACCGGCACCATCGCTTTCATGATGGACTGCGACACCACCGGCATCGAGCCTGACATCGCCCTCATCAAGTACAAGAAGCTGGTGGGCGAGGGCTTCCTCAAGATCGTCAACCAGACGGTGCCACTGGCCCTCCAGCGGCTTGGCTACTCGCCCGACGAGGTCGAGTCCATCATCGAATACATCGATGATTTCGAGACCATCGAAGGGGCCTCCGAGCTGAAGCCCGAGCACCTGTCGGTCTTCGACTGCGCCTTCAAGCCGGTCAACGGCGAGCGCTCCATCCACCACCTGGGTCACCTGCGCATGATGAGCGCTGCGCAGCCGTTCCTCTCCGGCGCCATCAGCAAGACCGTGAACATGCCCGAGAGCGCCACGGCGGAGGACATCGAGGACGTCTACCTCCAGGGCTGGAAGCTGGGCCTGAAAGCCATCGCCATCTACCGCGACGGCTCCAAGCGCAGCCAACCGCTCTCGACGGGCAAGAAGAAGGAAACAGCCGCTGAAGCGACTTCTCCCACGGCAGGCGAGGCGACGGGGCTTGAGCTCACTGGGGAGCCCAAGCCATACCGTCGCCGCCTGCCGGACGAAAGGCGTGCGATCACGCACAAGTACCAGGTCGCCGGACACGAGGGCTACATCACCGTGGGCCTCTATCCCGACGGCCAGCCGGGAGAGATCTTCCTGAAGATGGCCAAGGAAGGCTCCACGGTCAGCGGCCTCATGGACACGCTGGCCACGATGACCTCGCTGGCCCTCCAGTACGGCGTGCCGCTGCGCGACCTCGTGGGCAAGTTCACGCACGTCCGCTTCGAACCGTCGGGCTTCACCGGCAATCCGGAGGTCCCGATCGCCAAGTCCATCGTCGACTACATCTTCCGCTGGATGGGTTCCCGCTTCCTTTCCAAGGACGACCGCGACGCCCTCGGCATCATCGGGGGCGAGGTCGTGGCCGAGCCGCCTGGCGACCCATCCCCGCAGCTGGGCGCGTTCGACCCGGCTGATGGTCCGGCCGACTCCACCTCGGCCGAGACCCCGCCCGCCCCGTCGTCCTCCTCCGATGGCGCGGGCGGGGCCCGGCCGCTCGGCCTGGGGGTGGGATCCGAGCCCGGCTCCGCCAAGGCCAGCGCGTCCCGCGGTACCAGCTCGAATGGACACGTGGCTTCGCTCGGCGCCGGCCAGCGCATCGCCTTCTCGGTCAGCGCCGACTCGCCGTCGTGCATGGACTGCGGCAGCATCATGGTCCGCAACGGCAGTTGCTACAAGTGCCTCAACTGCGGCGCTACCAGCGGTTGCAGCTGACAGCCGCTGCGCCGCGTCGGCTCGCTGATGACCAGGGCCGCTCGGCCATCGAGCGGCCCTGTCGTGTAGCCGATACTCGCCGGCGCCGGTGACCGGCTACCCTGCTCTTCGATGCGCATCGCCACCTGGAACGTCAACTCGCTCAAGGCCCGGCTGGAGGCTGTCGAGCAGTGGCTGGAACGCGCCGCACCGGACATCCTGCTGCTGCAGGAAACCAAGCTCGCGGATGACGACGTGCCGGAGATGCCCTTCCGCATGGCCGGCTACGAGCTGCTGCACCACGGCGAGGGACGCTGGAACGGCGTGGCCATCGCCAGCAAGGTCGGCATCGACGCCCCGGTCACCAACTTCGGCGACGGGCCCGTGCGCGAGAGCCGCAGCACGAAGGACGCGCCCAGCGCGGACGACTTCGACCCGCTCACGGAAGCCCGCATGGTCAGCGCTGTGTGTGGCGGCATCCGCGTGGCCAGCCTCTATGCCCCCAACGGCCGCGAACTGGGGTCTCCCTGGTACGCGGGCAAGCTGCACTGGTTCGATCGGCTCACACAGTGGCTCGGGGAGACCGCCGACCCGTCCCAGCCGGTGCTCCTCGGTGGCGACCTCAACGTGACCCCTACCGACGACGACGTCTGGGATGCCGCCGCGGCACATGGCGCCACCCACGTCTCGGGGCCGGAGCGGGCCAAGCTGTCCGCCCTGCGCGAATGGGGCCTGGTCGACACCTACCGCGCCTATCAGCCCGCCACCGACCGCTTCAGCTGGTACGACTATCGCGCGGGCATGTTCCACAAGAACATGGGCATGCGCATCGACCTGCTCTACGGCACCCAGCCGGTGGCCGACCGCGTCATCTGGGCGGAGATCGACCGCGAGGCACGCAAGGGCCCACCAACACCGTCGGATCACGCCCCGGTCCTCATCGACCTCGACGAACCTGGTAGCCCGCTCGATGCCGGCTGGGAGGAGGCGCTGGCGCGGGTGCGGAAGCGCAGCAAGCCCGGCTAGGGATGAGACCCCGTTAGGGAGGCCACAGACCCCATGCGCCGGGCACTCCCCACCTGCCTGGTGACGCTCCTCTTCACCGACATCGGAGGCGAGCCGCATCCGGCTCCGGCGCTGGGCTGACCGACCGATGGGACCTGCACCGCATCGGCCTAACCGATGGCCAGTGCGTGAGCCACCCCGATGGGCACGGCCGCGCGATGGCGCTGATAGGCCAGGCAGGCGACGAGTCCCACACCCGATTGGAAGATGACCGCATTCGCCGCCGCCGCCAGCAGGTCACCCTCGTTGGACTCGACCAGCAGCGGTACATGAACGGCGGCGAACACGAGTGCGGCCAGGACCGCGGCCAGCGCCGGCCGCCGGCTCAGGGCCTCGAGCGGTGCGTACAGTCCAAGCAGGTACAACGACTGCTGGCCGACCCCGCTGGGCAGCGCCAGCACGGCACCCACCAGGTACGGCGGCCCGCCCGCGATCAGCCGTGGCAGGCCGATGAGGAGCAGCAGCGGAACGAAGGGCCGAGGGTCGCGCGTGAGGCGCGCGACCAGGCCTTCGAACCCGCCGGCCCGCCAGGCAGCCCACAGCCATCCGCCGAGCGCGCATGCGACGAGCACGAAGCCGATCTCCGCGTCCAGGCCGAAGCCCAACAGCGTCATCCCCAGAGCACCCAGGAGCGCGAAGGCGGCGCGCGGTCCGGCGGCGGGGACTCGGTCTGGCTGGGGATGTGCCAGGCGGTGGCGACCGGCCCACCAGGCTACGAAGGCGAGTACCAGCAAACCCAGCCAGATGAGCAGCACCATCGAGAGCGTAGGGGTGCCGCGCCGCCACACGAAGACGGCTCCGGCCACCAACTGCAGCAGCAGGTAGAGGCGGATGGGCCACGATTCCCACGCTCGTGCAGCATCGGCGAGGAGCGCGCGGTCCAGTCGCATCGGGCGGAGTCTACGCCTGCGGACCGGCGGTGCTGCCCATATGCTGGGCTGCCCATATGCTGTAGCGGTGACGCTCTACCGATTGCTCGACCACCCGGCGCTCGACGACCCGCTCATGATCGTCGCCTTCGACGCCTGGGTCGATGCCGGCTCCGCCGCAACCTCCGCCGCCGCCATGCTGGCCGAGGACGGCCAGGTCGTGGCCGACATCGACGCCGACGGCCTGTATGACTACCGTGCGCGGCGCCCCACGCTCCATATAGATGACGGACGACTGCGCGCAGCTGACTGGCCACAGCTGACCATCAGGCACAAGCGCTATGCCGGTCGCGATGTGCTGGTGCTGGCCGGGCCCGAGCCCGACTACCGATGGCAGGAGCTCTCGCGGGAGCTGGTGCGGCTGGCCCATGAGCTGTCCGTCAGCGAGTGGATGACTCTGGGCTCGATCCCGGCCGCGGTGCCCCATACGCGACCGGTCACCATCCTGGGCGTCTCCTCGATGGACGGTCTGCTGCGGGGTGGCGTCGAGGCGGGCCCGATCGGCTCGATGCAGGTGCCGTCAGCGGCCGTCTCGGTCATCGACCTCGCCGTGGCGGAAGCCGGCATCCCTACGCTCGGCTACTTCGCGCAGGTCCCCCACTACGTCAGCGGCGATTACCCGGCTGCCGCAGTGGCCCTGGTCCGCGCGGTGGAGCATCACCTCGGGGACACGGTCCCGACATCGGTACTCGAGCTCGCGGCGACCACGATGGCCGCCAAGCTGGACACCGCCGCGGCCTCCGACGACTCCACCAGCTCCTACGTGGCACGCCTGGAGGAGATGTCCGACGAAGCTCGGCTGCCATCGGGCGACGAGCTGATCGGAGAGATCGAGCGGTTCCTGCGCGATAACGACCCCGGCGACGGCGACCTGCCGCGCTGACCGACCGCCATCCCGGGCCGTAGCCGCTACCCTCGCCCGATGCGGCTCTCGTGACGCCGGCTCAACCGCGCCACGCCATCGTTCATCGCCGAGCGGGAACCCCGAGGTCTACCGCCGGTACCGCCATACCCGCCGGCGCGACTGACCCGCTCGGAACCCGCTCGCGTCGGTAGACTCGGGCTCCGTGGAGTCCCAGCCTAGCCCCGAGATCGCGTTCGGCCTCATCGCCCTGGCCGTCGCCGCATATGCCCTGGTCGCGGCGCGCCTCGCCAAGTCGTCGGTCTCGGCCGCCTTTTCCTTCCTCGTCATCGGCACGCTCATCGGGGGCGCCGGCCTGGGTGTCCTGGCCACCGACCTGCCGGACGCGGACACCCTCGGCCAGCTCGCGGAGCTGACGCTGGCGCTGGTCCTCTTCAGTGCGGCGTCGACCGTGCGGCTCAAGCGGCTCGAGGTCGACTCGGTCATCGTGTTCAGGCTGCTGGCCATCGGGTTGCCGCTGACCATCACCTTCGGCACGCTCCTTGCCCTGGGCCTGTTCCCCGGCGTCTCGATCGGCCTGGCCCTGCTCATCGCTACCGTGCTCGCGCCCACCGATGCCGATCTCGGCCAGCAGGTCATCACCGACACCTCCGTGCCGGCACGGATCCGCCGTGTGCTCAACGTCGAGAGCGGGCTGAACGACGGCATCGCGGCGCCGGTGGTGACCATCGCCATCGCCCTGGCCACCGTCGGCGACGTCAGCGGCATGAACCCCGTCCTCGATGCAGTGCTGGAGCTGGGAACGGCGATCGTCGTGGGCGTGGTCATCGGCGGGGCCGGCCGCTGGCTGCTCGTCCGGGCCGACCAGCGCAAGACGGCTACCCCCAGCTCGCGCCAGCTGGCCACCCTGGCCCTGGCCGTGGCTGCATACGCCGTCGCCACCGGGCTCGACGGCAGCGGCTTCATCGCAGCCTTCGCCGCGGGCCTCGCCTTCGGCAGGGGGCAGAAGGAACGGGTGGAGTCTGCGGTGGCCTTCACCGAGGCGCAGTCCTTGCTGCTCTCGATCATCGTATGGCTGGTCTTCGGCCTGATCATCGTGGGGGACCATGTGCTCGACATGACCGACCCGGCGGTGGTGCTCTATGCCGTGCTCGCGCTGACCGCTCTGCGCATGATCCCGGTGGGCCTGGCCCTGCTCGGCACCGGCTTCGCCCGCAGGACGGTCGCATTCATGGGCTGGTTCGGTCCCCGCGGCCTGGCCTCGATCGTGTTCGCCCTGCTGGGCCTCGAAGCCCTCGAGCAGGCGGGCGTGCCGACCGACCCCCTGGGGCCGGTGGTGGCCTGGACGGTGATCCTCTCGGTCATCTTCCACGGCTTCAGCGCGTCTCCCCTGGCGGCTCGTTATGGCCGCTTCGCGGCCGGCCTGCCCGAGGATGCGCCCGAACACGTCGGCGAGGGCGAACCGCGCCGGGCAGCCTGGCGGTTCCACGACCACCACGACCCGCGGACCTGAGCATCTGACGAACGGGCCGAGCACGACTATCCTCGGCCCCATGAAACGAACTCGCTCTGCGGCTACGCCGCTCCTCGTGCTGCTCATGCTCCTCTCGCTCGGCGCCGCGGCCCATGCACAGGTGGCCACGCTGCGGACGCCCGACCCGCAAGCTGCCGCCAGCGAAGCCCCGGCTGACGAGGTCGACGGCGAGGAGGCCATCCTCGGGTTCGTGGCCTGCCTGCGCGACAACGGGCTGGACCTGCCCGATCCACAGTTCGGTCCCGAAGGAGTGCGTTTCGCCGATCCATCGGTGATGGCCAGCATCGACTTCCGAAGCCCCGAGTTCCTCGACGCCATGGAGGCCTGCGGGGACCTGCTTGCGGCACTGCAGCCCGAGATCGACCCGGCCCAGCAGGCGGAGCAGACCGAGCAGCTGCTCTCGTTCGCGGAGTGCATGCGGGGCGAGGGCATCGACTTCCCCGACCCTGACCCGGTGCGTGGGCTCACCATCAGCTCCATGCGTGGACCCGACGGCGAGCTCGTCGTCGACCCGTTCTCGCCCGAATTCCAGCGAGCCTCGACGGCCTGCGCGGCGGAGCTCGACCTGGAGATTCCCGGCGCTCCTGGCGCCGACGCGTCCTGACCCGGGCCCGGCCATTACACCAGCCTTACAGGGAGCCGTCGCGAGACTGACCACCGGCGCTCACGCTACGTGACCGAAGAGCACGCATACCCGCGTCACGGAGGTCCCATGAGACTCATCGTTCCGCACACCGGCATCGCCTCTCTGGCAGGCGCGACACTCCTCACCGTCTCGGCCTGGAGTGGCGCCATAGCGCAGGTCGCCACCCTGGCCGAGCCTGGCACCGAGGCTGAAGCCACGCCGCCCGCCATCGCCCAGGAAGTCGATGCTGAGGAGGCCCTGCTCGAGTTCGCGGCCTGCATGCGCGAGAACGGCGTGGACATGGACGACCCCGGGTTCGGCGTGGACGGCGGCCGTTTGGGCTTTGGCCGTGGAGATGGAGAGACGACGTTCGATCAGCAAAGCAGCGAGTTCGTGTCGGCCATGGAGGCCTGTGGCGACATGCTCGAGTCGCTGCGTCCCGAGCTCGACCCGGCGGAGCAGGCGGAGCGCGCCGAGCAGCGACTCGAGATGGCGCGATGCCTGCGCGAATCGGGCTGGGACGTGGCCGACCCTGATCCCGACCAGGGCGCGGGTGGGCCGCTGCGTGGCGGCGGCCTTGACGTCAGCGACCCCCGGTTGCGTGAGGACGTCAGCGCCTGCCAGGCCGACCTGGGCATCGAACTCCCCGCTGGGCCCGGTGGTGCCCCGCCCGCTTGACCCACTCCCGGCGATATCCCAGCGTGTGCTGTACCAAGGAGACTGACGCATGAACCTCATCCCCAGATCCGTGCTCACCGCGACCCCCGTCGCAGCCGTGCTCACGCTGGCCGTCGCCGTCGGCGCCAGCGCCCAAGTGGCCTCGCTCGCGGGTCCCGACGAGACGCCTGTGCCTGAGGCAGAGACCTCAGAGACTGTCCTTGAGTTCGAGGATCGCGAAGAGGCCCTACTGGCCTACGCGCAGTGCATGCGTGACAACGGAGTCGAAATGGACGACCCGGATACGGGCGCCGGAGGCGGGCGCTTCCTGCGCCTGGGCGGCGGCGACGGGCGGCGCCAGATCGATCGCTTCGGCGAGGGATTCCTGGTGGCCCAGGCAGCCTGTGGCTCGATCCTCGAGGCGGCCCGCCCGGAGGTCGATCCCGCGGCCGAGCAGGAACGCCTCGAGGAGCAGTTGCTGCTGGCCCAGTGCATCCGCGACGCTGGCTACCCCGAGTACCCTGACCCCACCATCGGCGAGGACGGACGGCTCCAGCGCAGCGGCGGTCGGAGCATGAACGAACTCGGTATCGACCCCCGCTCGGAGGAGTTCCGTGGCCTGATGCAGACATGCCGCGATGAGATCGGACTGGAGCAACCGCCCGGTGGCCCCGGCGGCTTCGGCGGCGGCCGAGGAGGCGGCTGATGATGAGGCTTCTGGCATTCGCAACGCTCGTCGTCCTGGTGGTTGGAGCGGTCTTCGTCGGCGCCAACCTGCCCGTGCTGACCTCCGAAGACCAGGCTACCGCGGCCACCCCCATCGTGCCCGTCTCCACGGCCACCATCACGCAACGCACGATGGAATCGACCGAGGAGTTCGACGGCACGCTTGGCTACGCGGGCGAGGGAGTCATCCTCTCGGGCATGAACGGGACCTTCACCAAGCTCCCCGAGGCGGGCGACATCATCGAACTTGGCGACAAGGTCTACGAAGTCGACGGCACCAAGGCGTCCTACCTGATGTACGGCAGCCGGCCGGCCTATCGCCCGCTCAACACCGACAGCGACAACGGGCCTGACGTCAAACAGCTCGAGGCCAGCCTCAAGGAGCTGGGCTATCTGGGCAAGAACGTCAACCCGCGCTGGAACTTCCGTGCCCGCACCGAGTCGGCCGTCAAGAAGTGGCAGAAGAAGACGAGCCAGGAGAAGGACGGGCGCGTGGAGATGGGCGAAGTCACGTTCATGCCCGATGACGTCCGCATCACCGAGGTCATCCCGGAGCTGGGCTCGCGCGCGCAGGTCGGCCAACCGGTGGCCTACACCAGCGGCACCGACCTGGTCGTGAGCCTTGACCTCGAGGCCGACCGACGCGACATCCTCAAGGCTGGTGACGCGCTCACCGTCGAGCTCCCGGACGGCATCCAGGCCGCCGGAACGGTCAGCCAGATCTCGAGCGTGGCCCAGACGTTGCAGGGCGCCAGCGAGCCAACGGTCGAGGTGACCATCGAGCTCGAGGACACCGCCGTGGTCGGCGACCTCGACGGCGCCGAGGTGACGGTCAGCATCGTGCGGGAGACGCGCCCGGACGTGCTCACGGTCCCGGTCGACGCGCTGCTCGCGCTACGCGAGGGTGGCTACGCCCTGGAGATGGTGGCCGACGACGGCAGCACCTACCTGGTAGCCGCTGACGTTGGGCTCTTCGATGACGCAGGGGTCGAGGTCAGCGGCAGCTTCGGCGCGGGCGACACGGTCGTGGTGCCGGCATGACGGACGCTCAGCGCCCTGCGCCCGGGCCGGGTAGCCCGTTGCCGGCCCGGCCCGGCAACGACTTCGGCAGCGAGTGGCTGACCGACAACGTGGAGACGCCCGCCGTCGAGGTTCCCTCGGTCCGCCGGCCCGGCGCGATGCCCCAGCCGCCCTCGAGGCCGGCCGCGCCGGCACGACCGCCGGGACCCCCAGGTCCTCCCATCTTCGCCCCGCTGCCTGCTCGGCCTCGATCCGCTCCACGGCCAGCATTCATGATGGGACCGGCTTCCCAAGGACCACGACCAGCGCCACCGCCCATGCCCCAGCGACCTCCGATGGCCCAGGTCACGGTGACAC
This sequence comes from uncultured Chloroflexia bacterium, assembly GCA_963712745.1. GTDB lineage: Bacteria > Chloroflexota > Limnocylindria > Limnocylindrales > CSP1-4 > JAFMJV01. The sequence goes on from CAVQJC010000020.1 coordinate 123,112, forward strand.
CGGCTCCGACCGCTCCGCGACCGCCTCTGGGCCCGGTCGTGCTGGACCTGCAGGACGCCGTCCGCACCTACCCTGGTGATCCGCCCGTCGAGGCGCTGCGTGGCGTGAACCTGCGTGTTCGCCAGGGCGAGCTGGTGGCCATCGTGGGTCCGTCAGGGTCGGGCAAGTCGACCCTGCTCCACGTGCTGGGCACACTGGACAAGCCCACCAGCGGGATCGTGAAGGTCGCCGGCTTCGACATCGGCAAGCTGTCGGACAAGGACCTCTCGGGCCTGCGCAGCCAGCACGTCGGCTTCATCTTCCAGCAGTTCTTCCTGCTCGAGGGCATGACCGCCCAGGACAACGTGGGCAACGGCCTGCTCTACCGCGGTGTGAGCCCGGCGGAGCGACGCAAGCTGGCGGGCGAAGCGCTCGAGCGAGTGGGCCTCACGCATCGCGCCGGCCATCGCCCGAGCAAGCTCTCCGGCGGTGAGCGCCAGCGCGTGGCCATCGCCAGGGCCATCGTGGGCCGGCCCAGCGTGGTCCTCGCCGACGAGCCCACCGGCAACCTCGACAGCAAGACCGGCAAGGTCATCCTCGACCTGCTCGACGAACTCAACCGCCGCGACGGCACGACCATCGTGGTCATCACCCACGACCATTCGGTCGCGACACGCATGCCGCGCCAGCTCGAGATCCTCGATGGACGCATGGTCCGCGACAGCGCCATGCGGGTGGCTGCATGAGCACCGTGGCCAAGCCCATCGAGGGCAAGGCACCGCCGCCCGTGGCGCAGACCAGGCCGAAGAAGCCCGACTCCAGCAAGCTCCACCCCACCGACCTGGTCAGTCTCGGGGCCATCGGCCTGCGGGCCAGCCGCGTCCGGGCCGCGCTGACCATGATCGGCATCGCCATCGGTATCGCGGCCATGGTCGGCGTACTCGTCATCAGCGAGTCCAGTCGCTCCGACCTGCTCTCGCAGCTGGACCGCCTGGGCACGAACATGCTGCGCGTCACGGCCGGCCAGACGCTGTTCGGTGGCGAGGCTGAGCTGGCTCCGGAAGCACGCGCGATGATCCAACGCGTGGGCCCGGTCGAGGGCGCCTCGAGCGTGGCCACGGTCGAGGCCACGGTGCGCCGCACCGACTACATCGACGAGGGCCGCACCGGCGGCATCAGCGTGACGGCCGCGGACCTCGATCTGCTCGACACGCTGCGTGCCGAGATCGCGGCTGGCGTTTGGCTGGACGAGGCCTCATCGACCCTGCCCACGACCGTGCTCGGGAACACCGCCGCGCGTCGCCTGGGCATCGACGAGACCGGCGTGCGCGTGTGGATGGACGATCGCTGGTTCACGGTCATCGGCATCCTCGCTCCGGTCGAGCTCGCGTCAGAACTCGATTCGTCCGCGTTCGTGGGCATCCCCCTCGCCGAGGACCTCTATGAACACGACGGCAGCCCCTCCACCATCTACGTGCGCAGCGACGTCGACTACATCGAGGACGTCCGCGCGGTCATGGGCCGTACCGCCAATCCGGAGGATCCCAGCGAGGTCGAGGTCACCCGGCCCTCTGACGTGCTCGAGGCCAAGGCTGCTGCCGCGGTCGCCTTCACCGACCTGTTCCTCGGCCTTGGCGCCGTGGCTCTTATCGTGGGTGGCTTCGGTATCGCCAACGTCATGCTCATGTCGGTCATGGAGCGCCGCGGCGAGATCGGCCTGCGTCGTGCCCTCGGCGCGACGCGGCGCCACATCGCCCTGCAGTTCGTGAGCGAAGCGCTGGCATTGGCGGTCGTGGGTGGCGTGCTGGGCGTCCTGCTCGGCGCCGGCCTGGCGGTGACCTACGCGTTGTCGCAGGAGTGGATGCCCATCATCCCGGCCGTGGCCGTGGTCGGTGGCATCGCGGCGGCCGTGGCTATCGGTGCCGTGGCCGGCTTCTACCCGGCCATGCGGGCGGCTCGGCTATCGCCGACCGATGCGCTACGCGGAGCCGAATGAGCCGACCCTGAACGAGCCAGCCACGTCTCGTTCGCACAGCAGGCCGCGCACGTGGCACGCCACCGTCAGGCGGTCAGCGCCGGACGCGCCGGAGCCACCTCAGTCACGGACGCGGACGAGCGAGATCCCGTCACGCACCGTGAGCATCACGGTATCGACCCGCGGGTCGGCCGCCGCCCTGTCGTTGAAGGCGCGCATGCCGCTGATACTGGGGTCGGGCGACTCGGCGTCCAGGATCCGCCCATGGCGCAGCACGTTGTCGGCCACGATCAGCCCGCCGCGGCGCATCAGCGGCAGGATGCGGTCGTAATAGTCGGGATAGGCGGACTTGTCAGCGTCGATGAAGGCCATGTCATAGGGGCCCTTCAGGCGGTCGAGTGCATCGAGCGCGATGCCGGTGTGGATGGTGATGCGGGCGCCCTCCCCGGCGGCCTCGATGTGCTCGGCCGCCTTGGCTGCGTGCTCTGGGCTGAGTTCGAGCGTGTCGATGTGTCCATCGGGGGGCAGGGCCTCAGCCAGGGCCAGCGCGGAGTACCCACTGAAGGTGCCGACCTCGAGGATGCGCCGGGCGCCCAGCAGGCCAGCCAGCATCTTCAACAGCTGGCCCTCCGACGAGTCGATCATCATGGCCCCGGCCGCCTCGCTCCAGGCGCGCGTGGAGGCAGCGACCGCGTCAAGCCGCTGGGATGAGGGAGTCGAGTGCCGCGCCGCGTAGGCGTTCAGTTCCTGGTCGACGATGGGGCGCGGCGAGCGGCCGCTCACGAGGCGCGCAGTCTGGTCGGCTGGATGTGGATGCGTACGGGATAGTCGGCAGAGAATGTCAGGGGCGTCATGCCCAGGTCTGACATGGGCACTTCGTACTTGGCCGCGTAGCGCGCGTCCTCCAAGGCCGGTCTGCCGTCCTCGACGATCTCGGCAAGGCCCTCGATGATCACCACCTCGCCACCCGACGGCGTGCTGTTGAGGTTGAGGCAGACGCGCGGATTGGCCGCGATGTTGCGCGTGCGTGGCGTGCGCGCCAGCGAGTAGACCACGATGACCTCGTCCTGTACCAGGAACCACACCGGCGAGGTCTGGGGCTGACCGGCGGCATCGACCGTGGTCATCCAGGCAACGAGCTCGCCGTCCAATCGCTCCTGGATGTCGGGACGTTCCTCGAACATGGCTCCAGCATAATCGGCTGGACGCTGCTCGTGGCGCGAGCGTCCGCACGGGCCACCCCGACCCGACCGCGCGGGCGCGCTTGGGCCTACCATGGGCCGATGCTGCAGCAGGATGGATCGATACGTATCGCCTGGCAGGCCGACGGCTTCGAGGCCATCTTCGTGCGTGCACGCTTCCGGCCGGCGCCCGAGCTGGCGGACTTCGCCAGGGGCGTGGCCGACGTGGCCTTGCTGGAACGCTCGTTGCCGGACCTGCGCACCGCCCTGCGCAAGCGATACCCGGGCGCATTCGATCTCCTCACCGACGAACCGGCCTCGGCCCCATGGCGCGTGATCGTCAGCTTCCATCCACCACGCGGGGAGCCCAACCCGGACCCATGGTGAGCACGCCAAGGATGCTTGAGATCACCGAGCCGACAGGCGCCTTCGAGCGCATCGAGTCCTACCTGCGCGAGGCCGGCTTCTTCGTGACCGGCACCGCTGGTCTGCCCGCGGGCCGCGACGCTCGCTGGGCCGATGTCTACCTCGGTTATGCCCTGTCCGAGCCCATGCGGCGGTCCGGGCGAGCCCGACGGCCGGAGCCAGCCGAGCTGCCGGTGGCGGCCGTGCAGCTGTACGAGGCTGGGGAAGCGCCCGCGACAGTGGGCCCGTTCGAAGTGGGCGCCTGGGAACCGACCTGGCCGGCTGCCGACTACGCGCGGGCGGTGTCTGCCGCACGCGAGGCCATCGCCGCCGGCGAGGTCTACCAGGTCAATCTGGTGCAGCATCTCTCGGCTCCGTTCGGCGGTGATGCGGCGGGCCTCGCGGTCGCCCTGGCGCCCCTCGCTCCGCTCCACCCACGGATGCTGTCCGGCGACGGCTGGTCGATCGTGTCAGCCTCCCCGGAGCTCTTCCTGGCACGCCGTGGCGATCGTCTCCGCACGATGCCCATCAAGGGCACCCGGCCCAGCGGTGACGCAGCGGGCCTGCGCGACTCGGTCAAGGACGCCGCGGAGCACGTCATGATCGTCGACCTCGAGCGCAACGACCTGGGGCGCATCTGCCTGCCCGGTAGCGTCGCCTGGCCGGAGCTGATGCAGGCGCGGCAGATGGCCGGCGTCGAGCACCTCGTCTCGTGCGTCGAGGGCACCATCCGCCACGGGATCGGCTGGGCCGACGCCATGGCCGCCCTGTTCCCCGGTGGCTCGGTCACCGGCGCTCCCAAGATCGCCGCGCTCGACCACATCAACGCGCTCGAACCGGTCGGCCGCGGGGCGTCCATGGGCGCGCTCGGCAGGGTCTGGCCGAACGGCGACTTCGAGCTGGCCTTGACCATCCGCACCTTCGCGGTCGCGGGCGACCGTATCCACCTCTGGGTCGGTGGCGGCGTGGTCTGGGACTCGGACCCCGGCGCCGAGGTCGAGGAGTCGTGGGTCAAGGCTCGCCCGCTGCTGGAGGCCATCCGCACGGCCTCGCCCGCCCCTCTCGCCGCATGAAACCCGACCTGACGCCGCTCGCGGTCGGCGTGCTCGGACGCGGCGTGGTGGACCCCGAGGTTCCGGTCATCCACGCCGACGATGCCGGTCTCCTGCGAGGGCTGGCGGCCTTCGAGACCGTGCGCGTCTACGGCGGTCGACCGTTCGCCATGTCGGAGCACCTCGATCGACTCCGCCAGTCGGCCCTGCGGATGCAGCTCGAGGCACCCGACACCGCCGGTCTCGAACGGCTTGCCGGCGAGGTCATCGAGGCCGCGGGTGCCACCGACTGCGCCATCCGGCTGACCGTCACCGGCGGTCGTCCCGGCGCAGGACCCGTGTCGATGGTCGTGGTCCTGCCCGTCGCGCTGGACCTCGAGGACGTGCGCGCCGCAGGTATCGCCGCAGTCTCGCTGCAGCTGGGGACCGATCCGCGGCTGCGCAGGGACGCGCCCTGGCTGCTCGACGGAGTGAAGTCGACCTCGTACGCGGTGAACATGGCCGCTTTCGACGAGGCTCGCCGTCGGGGTGCGCAGGACGCTGTCTTCATCGCCGCTGATGGCTCCGTGCTCGAGGGGCCGGTCACCAACGTGTGGTGGCGGCGCGGGAGCTCGCTCTTCACCCCCGCGATCGACCTCGGCATCCTGGCCGGCGTGACCCGGGCCTATGTCATCCGCATCGCCGACGAGCTCGGCTATGGCGTGTCCGAAGGCTGGTTCCCACTGGCCGAGATGGCCGCCGCCGACGAGGCCTTCAGCTCGTCATCGGTGCGCGAGATCATGCCTATCGTGCGGCTGGACGGCGAGCCCGTCGGCGACGGCAGGCCGGGCGAGGCTGCGCGGGCACTGCAGCAGGGTCTGCGGCGGGCTGCCCACGCGTAGCGGGGAATCACAAGACCCACACTCCGTGCGTGGGTCCTAGGTCATCCGGTTCGCGCATCACAGGGCCCGCGCAGTCGCACACGACCCCAGTCGCGCGGATCAGCCGGCGCGAGTATCAGATGAGATGTTGCCCGCTCGGGGCCTGGTCAGAAGGTTGCTCATCCCGCGCGATCCATCCGCTGTCTGCGGCAGCGCCCACGACCTCTCCGAGGCCTTGGGGCTCCGATTATTCCGGACCTGCCGGTTGCGGAGATCGACCATTCGATCCGAGTACCTCCAGCCCGACTGTACTCCTTGGCGGCGGCGGAGGGAAGCCCCTTTGGTGAGACGCGGTCTCAGGCCCTCGGCGGCTCCTCGGTGTCGCCCGGCTGGAAGCTGCCGCCCTCGGCCTTGAGCTTGGCCTTGTAGGCCCGCTTCTTGTCCTGATAGGCCGCGAGCGCCTCTGCCGAGTCGACATCGGCCAGCGTGGGGTAGCCCGGCATGACCTCGGCAAGTCCGTCGAGCTGCAATCCGAACCGTCGGCCCAGGATGGCCAACAGCGCCTTGGCCTTCATCTCGCCGATACCGGGCAGGGCCAGCAGGCGCCGCTCGAGGTCCGGCCCGTCGACCGCCTCGGTCCAGATGCGGGCGGCATCGCCTGCATAGGTCTCGGCGATCGCCGCGCAGAACGCCTGGGTCCGCTTGGCCATATTGCCCGGAAAGCGATGCAGGGCTGGCCGCTCGCGAAAGGCCGCTTCGAGGTCGCCCGGGTCCATGGCCGCGATGTCGCCGGCGGTCAGCGTGCCGATCCGTCGGCGCAGCTCGAGCGGACCGGCAAAGGCCTTCTGGACACTCACCTGCTGGTCGAGCACGAAGCCGATGAGCAAGGCCATCGGGTCGCTGGCGAGGAGGGCATCGGCCTCGGGGTCGCCGGTGAAGGGCAGCATGTCGGGTGGCATGGCATTCATGGCGGCAGGGTACCCTGACCATCGTTCGAGGGCACATTCGAACAGATGCGCTACACTGCCTGTACATCCCGAAAGCCGCGCGCGGTCGAGCACCGGAGAACCCGGCCTGCTCCCGCTGACGCGAGCCGACCAACGATCATCCGCTCCCCGCGACGGGATGCGTCGAGCGGAACACACCACTCAGGCCTGGCCCGAGCGCACCTGCGAGGTCGCGCCGCCGGCCGAAAGGGATACCCACCATGCTTTCACGAGCACCTCACACATCACTCCACATCAGTCGGCGGAGCCACGCTCAGCGGCGCCTCCGCCGGGCCGCGACCCATCGCCTCTTCTGCAGCACCAACGGCTGCACCACGTTCATGGTCACTGCCGACGATGGACGCAGCGCCACCTGCCCGGTCTGCGGCCTCGAGCGCAAGCTGCGCCCGCAGGGGGAAGGTGCGGTCGCCGCACGCGCCCACTGACCCCAGGCCGCCGGTATGTGACAGGCCCGGGCCCAGCGTGCGAGCATCCGCGCGTGGAACGCTCGCGTGAACCGACCAGGGAGTCGCTCGTCCGGAGGGACGCCGAGGGTGCGATGCGAACAGCTCCGTCCTGGGAGACGTTGACCGAGCGCCTCATCCGCGAGGCCCAGGCTGACGGGCACTTCGACGACCTGCCTGGCCACGGCCGACCGCTCAAGCTCGACGACGTCCACTTCGCGGGGGAAATGGCCCTGGCGCACCATTTGCTGCACAACGCCGGTGTCGCACCCCCTTGGATCGAGACGGACAAGGAAGCCAGGGGCGCACTCGCCGCCATCGAAGCGTTGTTGGTGCGCGCACGGGGATCTGGGCCAGCCTCGGCCGCTCGCCTCGGCGCGGAGCTGGAGGCGTTCGCCGACGCTCACGACGAGGCCGCCGACCGCCTGGAGCGACTGGCTCCGACCATCCGGCAGCACCGCACCCAGCTCGATCGCCCTCGCCTGCGGCGCCGGCTCGAGATGGCCCTGGCCACTGAGCGCGGCCCGTCTTGACCGAGAACGTGAGGCGGCCGGAGTCGCAGATGGAAGACGACCTCGTCGCCTGGGGCAAGGTCATCCGACTCGAGACTATCGGCCGTCGCACTGGGTCGACTCGCTCGGTCACGGTCGGATTCGTCCAGGAGCCGGCTGGTTCGCTCCTGCTGGCCGCCGGTTCGAAGGACGCGAGCTGGTCGGCCAACCTGCGCGCCGAGCCCCGCTGCCAGGCCACCCTCGCAGGACGGCGCCGGTCCTACGTGGCCGTCCCGCTCTCCGGAGCCGAGCGCCAGGCGGCGGTGGCAGCCCTCATCCTGAAGTACGGCACGCCGGCCGAGCGCCTGGGGAACGGCCCGGTGTTTCGCCTGCAAACTTCGGACATCGACACCGACAGCTGATCGGCCACGTGGCTAAGTACCGATCGCGGTCGCAACGTCTACACTGGCACCATCGCAAGAACGCGCTCTCGTTGATTCCTGTCGCGGCACCTCCGGGTCGGTGCCCTGCGCGATACGCGCTGATACGAATGTGACCGCCCTGGACCTGGCCCTGAGGGTGGGCGGCACGACGACAGCAAGGATCCGCATGCCATTCGATCACCTGGGCCTGAGCCCGGAACTCCTCCGCGCCGTGGAGGAACAGGGGTACACCGACCCCACCCCCATCCAGGACCGGGCCATCCCCATCGTCATGCGCGGCGTCGACCTCATGGCTCGCGCGCAGACCGGCACTGGCAAGACCGCAGCCTTCGCGCTGCCCATCCTCGAACGCATGAAGGTCCATGCCAACCGATCGTTCTCTCCGGCGCGGCATCCCATCCGGGTGCTCGTCGTGACCCCCACGCGGGAGCTGGCCATCCAGGTCCACGAGAGCTTCAAGACATATGGCAAGCACGTGGGCCTGCGCTCCACGATCGTGTATGGCGGCGTTCCGATGGGCCCCCAGGAGAAGGACCTGCTGGGTGGGGTGGAGATCGTGGTGGCTACGCCCGGTCGCCTACTCGACCACGCCGGCAGCCGCACCCTGAACCTGGGCCAGGTAGAGGTGCTCGTCCTCGACGAGGCCGACCGCATGCTCGACATGGGCTTCATCGACGACATCCGACGCATCGTGGCCATGCTCCCGGCACGACGCCAGAACCTGCTCTTCTCGGCCACCCTTGACGTCGAGGTCCGCTCGCTCGCAAGCACCTTCCTGCACGAGCCCGAGTCGGTCGACGTGGCGCCCACCATCTCCGCCGCCGAGTCAGTGGAGCAGGTCGCCTACCTCGTCGATGCCGACCGCAAGCGGGAGTTGCTCGCCCACCTGGTGCGCTCGCGCGACCTGCGCCAGGTGCTGGTGTTCACGCGGACCAAGCAGATGACCCGCCGGCTGGCATCTCAGCTCGACCGCAGTGGCGTGGAAGCCACGGCCATCCATGGCGACCGCACGCAGCCCGAGCGCGAGCGGGCCCTGGAGATGTTCAAGAGTGGCGATGTCAGGGTCCTGGTCGCCACCGACGTGGCCGCGCGGGGCCTCGATATCGAGGCTCTGCCGGTGGTGGTCAACTTCGAGATCCCCTACGACCCTGAGGACTACGTGCACCGCATCGGCCGCACCGGCCGGGCCGGCATGGAGGGGATCGCCATCTCGCTCGTCTCATTCGAGGAGGAGGATCAACTCAGGGGCATCAACCGCCTGCTGAAGCGCGATCTCCCGGTACGCCAGGTACGCGGATTCGAGGTCGATCCGGCCAGCCGCCGCGTGCGCTCGGGCTCCGCCGGTGGACGGGGTGGAGCCGGCAGCCGTGGTGGCCGGCGCGGAGCCCCAGGCGGACGACGGAGCCCGGTGAGGCGTTGAGGTCCAACGCTAGCCGACGGCTAGCAGCTCCCCGCGGGCGAAGGCGCGGACGCGGATGTCGCGCGCCACGTCGTCGGCGACTTCGATGAGGTGGCGTCGGAGCAGGTCGCGGTCAGCGGCCAGCCCGGCGGCGAAGACGCGGATGCGCTCCAGCTCTGAGGGCTCCGCCCACAGATCCGGCACGAGCCAGCGCAGGTAGGCCTCCGCGTACGCATGGTCCCGGGTGGCATAGACGTCCTCGACCGACTCGTAGAACCGTTCGCGGTACGGCAGCAGCAGCTCCCGCTGGTGGTGCCACTGGAAGCCGCTGATGGCTGCTCGCGTGAGGTAGTCGGAACCGTATCCCGCGCCGTTGATCCGCTCCCAGGCGTCGAGCTTGACACCAGCCTCGGGACGGCTGACCTGGGCCCGGATAGCCGCGCGCTGCCCGCGGTCGGAGCGGTCGCGGCCTCGCTCTGCGACGATCCGTTCGGCGGCGCCATCGAGGGCGAACGCCATCGCCTTTGTGGCCAGCGTCCAGCGGAGCTGCTGATCAGCTGCGAACCCCTCGACCGACCAACGTCCGTCGACCAGGCCCAACAGCTCGGTGATATCGTCGGGTGCCGTCGCGAGCGCAGCGGCAGTGCGAGCCCACACCAGGCGCAGATCGGGGTCGTCCGCCGCGCGCAAGGCGCCCATCGCCGCCCGCGTCAGGGACGCCGCGCTGGACTCGCGCAGCTCCTCGGGCACGTAGCGTCGCTGGGCCACCCTGGCGCGGTCGACGATGGCCTCGACCAGGGCCCGGTCTGTCTCGCGTGGCGCGAACTGGCGCACCGCCTCGAGGTACTCGGTCGAGCGCAGCCCCTCGGCCCGCACCATCTCCCATAGCGTCGACCACACCTGCTGGCGCAGCATGGCATCGGGCAAGTCCGGCAGGCGTTCGAGCGCGAAGTCCAACGAGCGCTCATCGAGCGCCACGAGCGCGTAGTCGTGGTCGCCGTGGTTGGGATAGACGAATGCGGGCGCGGAAAGGCCGCTCGCCTCAGGCACGGCCTGGCGCTCGCCTTCGATGCTCACGGGGATGGCTTCGATGGACAGGGCCCCATCCTCGTCTGCACTGACCAGCGCGATGACCGTGGCGTGCGGACGCAGCGTGGCGTTCGACTCCTCCGCGGACTGGACCACCTCCAGGGACTCGATGGCTCCGCCGTCGGCGAGCCATTCCACGCCGATGGTGTTCAGCGAGGGCGTCTGGAGCCACAGCCGGGCCCACTCGTCAAGCGGCTCTCCGGCGGCCTCACCGAGGGCACCGAGGAAGTCGGCCAGGGTGGCGTTGCCCCAGGCATGGCGGTCGACGTAACGATGCAGGCCGCGGCGGAAGGCATCGTCACCCAGCCGGGCCACCAGCTGCTTGAGGACGGCCGCGCCTTTCTCGTAGGTGATGGCGTCGAAGTTGCCGATGGCCTGGTCGGTGTGCTCGACACGCGTGGCTACCGGATGGGTGGTGGCCAGCTGATCCTGTCGGTAGGCGGCCGGTCGCATCTGGCCGTTGAAGACCTGCCAGGCGTCCTCGAAACGCGTCGCTTCCGCCAGGCAGCGATAGGAGAGGTAGGTCGCGAAGGTCTCATTGAGCCACAGATCGTCCCACCAGCGCATGGTCACGAGATCACCGAACCACATGTGTGCCAGCTCATGGAGGATGACCTCAGCGCGCATCAGGCGCTGGCTGTAGCTGGGCGGATCGCGGAACAGGAAGCTGTCGTGGAACGCGACCGCCCCCACGTTCTCCATGGCGCCCGCGTTGAACTCGGGCACGAAGAGCTGGTCGTACTTGCCGAAGGGAAACGGTCGTCCGAAGAGGTCGGCGAAGTAGTCCAGGCCCTGGGCGGTGACCTCGAAGATCTCGTCGGCGCTCCGTTCGAGCTCCGTCACCATGGAGGCTCGACCGTAGACGCCCAACGGGATGCCGTCATGCCCCGACTCGACACGCACGAAGGGGCCGGCGAGGAGCGCGAAGACGTACGTCGAGAAGCGCGAGGTGCGCGGGAATTCGTGCAGCCGGCGGCTGCCGGCCAGGGGGCTGATGTCGACCGCGGCATCCGAGCTGACCACCTGCCACTCGCGCGGAACAGTGACCATCGGGCGGTATGTGGCCTTGATATCCGGCTGGTCGAAGCTGGGGAAGAGCCGGTGCGCCGAGAACGGTTCGAGGTTGCTGTAGACGTAGCTCTCCCCGTCCTCGGGGTCGATGAAGTGGTGGAGTCCGTCGCCGGTGTCGTCGTAGTGGTTCTCGTACTCGATGATGACCCGGTTGTGGGTCCGCAGGCAGTCCGGCCGCAGCCACAGCCGGCTGTCGCGGTGGTCGGGCTCTTCCTCGGTGCCGTTCACGGTCAACCGCCGGACCAGGCCGCTGAAGTCCAGGAAGAGAGGCTGATCGCGTGATTCGAGGTGGAAGGTGATGATGACGTGGCCGGTGTAGGTCTCGCGGCCCTCGGTCAACTCGAGACTCAGCTCGTAGTCGACCGTATGGACGCGCACCGCTCGCTCGGCCGCCTCGTGGCGGAAGAGGACATCGCGTCCGTGGCCGCCATGCGCTGTCATCGTGGGCAGACGTTCCTCGTGGCGACGGAGACTCTAGGAAGTCTAGCGTGCAGCCCCTTATCTGCCACTTATCTGGGGAGGGTGGGCCATTCCGTCAGGACAGCCAAGCCCAAGACCAAGCCCAAGCCCCGAGAGGCTCGATGCCTCTTTGTGTCACTCTCTAGGTATGTCCTCTGTACCCCCCTCCACTTCCGCGGCTGACCTGCTGCGATCCATCGGCCTGGAAGTCGACGGGCCCGCACGCTGGGGCTCCAAGCCGACCAGCCGCTCTCCAGGGATCTTCGTGGTGGAGACCCCTGCCGCTTCCGATTCCGCACCCATCGACATCGACGAGGTCCGACGCTGGCTCGAGCGGGTGCCCGACCTGCGCCTGGACGGCGAACGGCCCACGCAGACGACGTTGGCCGAGCGATTGCGTTCGTTCTGGGTCCCCGGTCAGTCGCTGCTCTACGTCGGACGGACGTCCAAGAGTCTGAGTGCGCGAGTGGCCTCGCTCTACGCCACCGAACTCGGCCATGCGCGACCGCATCCGGGCGGCTACTGGCTCAAGACCCTGCGGGATCAGAGCCGGTTGAGACTGTGGTGGGCGGAGACCGATGCTCCCGAGGAGTACGAGGACGAGCTCATCGAGATCTTCGCCAGCGCCATCCCCGAGGACATCCGGCGGCAGCTGCCGGAAGGCGCGCCCCTGCTCCCGTGGGCGAACCTAGACTCACCCACCGGTCCTACCCGGGAGACCGGTGTCCAGTCTGCGCTCCTGTCGGTCGAGGTGACTCCGACCAAGACGTCGAACGTCAAGCGGTCCGACCGATCGGGTCGCAAGCGCAGTGCCCCCGCGGCTTCGGGCGCCGCCCGAAGCCCCCGCCGCACTGCGGCCAAGGCCGCCTCTGGCAACGGCGCCGCGGCTGCCTCGCCGCCCAGGGAAGCTCCCACCCACGTGACGGCCCAGGGCCTGGTGGCCATGCAGGCAGAACTCGGACGGCTCAAGACCGAGGAGCGGCCGCAGGTGGTCGACCGCGTCAAGAACGCGCGTGAGCTGGGTGACCTGCGCGAGAACGCCGATTACGAGGCCGCGCGCAACGAGCAGTCATTCCTCGAGGGCCGCATCCTCGAGCTGGAGCGCCGGGTGCGGACCGCCGAGGTCATCGAAGCCGGAACCAGCGGCTCCATCTCGATGGGCTCGACCGTGGTCTACGAGGTCGACGGCGAGCAGGACGAGCTGACGATCGTGGGCTCCACTGAGTCGGACCCGGCCAACGGCAAGATCAGCGCCGCCTCGCCGGTGGGCAAGGCACTGCTGGGGCATCGCGGCGGGGATGACGTGGTCGTGACCACGCCGGCGGCGTCGATCCGCTACCGCATCGTAGAGGTCAAGTAGTCCCGGTCCGTACCGGGACTTCGGCGCTGGCTGTTCGTCAGTCCGATGGCTAGCGGGGTCGCGGTCGCGCGAGCTTGCGGTCACGGCGTGCACCCGCTTCGCCCGTGTCGCCGACATCGCGCCAGCGCTTGGGTGACTTCGGCGCGTGGGCCGGCACGGTCCGGACCTGCCTGAGCCAGCCGGCACGGCCGTCGGCTGTGACCACCCCGAGCCAGCGCTCCCCGCGTGTGGTGGTCTTGGCGGCTTGCACCCGCAGCACCTGACCGTCCCGAAGCTGTCCACGCTCGGGCCAGAGACGTCCGCCGACCGACAGCCTCAGCCGCTGCTCGCTGCCCGAGCGACGCCAGTCGCCCTTGCGCGCGCGAGAGCTGGTCCGCGCGGGCATCGGTGCGCCACCCTCGGGTGCCCGTCTGCGAAGGCGCATGATGTTGGTCACGTAGCCCCTGGCGTAGGCCGACCAGTACATCTCCGGGTCGGTCTTGCCGGTGAGCCACCAGTAGGCCACGCGCTTCCACGAACCGAGCCAGCCGAAGAGGTCGCGCAGCTTGCCGTAGGCCACTCGTTCCTGGTTGTAGGGCGTCTGGTCGGCCCGGCGGTCGCCGAGGTACTTCCCGGCCCACGAGGGCCAGTTGAAGGGCATGATCTGGTACTTGCCGAAAGCACCTGAGCTGCGGTTGCGCGCGTAGTAGTCCCAGCCCGACTCCTGGCCGGCCATGGCCCACATGAAACGGGTGATGTCGTCTCGGCCGGGGCTGCCGGCCATGGCGCTCCCACCCGCGGCCAGGCCCAGGCCACCAGCCACGATGACGGCCGCGAGGACGAGCACGGCAAGGCGGCCGAACCGCGGCAGGGACAGGCTTGCGGGCTGGGGCATGGACGACGGTTCCTCCACCGGACACGGACGGTCGGACTGACGCACAGCCTCGCCATCGCCGGGGCCGTCGGCAAGGGGACGATGGTCGGGTTCGGGGGTGGTCCTGTGGGGCCTGGTGCGGGCAGGAGCGGTTGGCCAGCGCAGCGTCGACAGAGCGGGACTGGGCGCTGCCGCCGGTCAGGGCCGGCGGCCAGCTTCGGCCAGCCGGATGGCATGGCGCAGCGGGACATCGTCGCTGTCCTCGAACTCGACCGCCGTCAGACCGACCAGATCGCCCGGCCCGAGCCGCGCCGCGCCCAGGGGCAGCGCGACCTCCTCGTCGGGGGCGAGACCGACCCGGAAGATCTCCTCGCCATCGGGCGTCAGCCACTCGCGCACGCCCAGGCGCAGCGCTGAGCCGTCACTGAGGCGCAGCGTGTTGAGGATGGTGCCGGTACCGAAGGTCTGTTGACCTACCACCAGCGCGCGTTCGTTATCGCGGAGCGCTGCCGCCAGGATCTCGCCACTGCTGGCCGTGCCATAGTCCACGAGCACGATCACCGGCAGGTCGGCTGTGATCGCCTGGCCGGGGTCGACGCGGATCTCGACTGCTTCCTCGTCACGGCCCCGCTCGAGATAGGCCACGCCCTCGTCGAGAAAGGCGCTGGCTGCGTCGAGCGCCTCGGTCACCAGGCCCCCTGGATTGCCGCGCAGATCGAGCACCATCCCGGTCGCTCCCAGGTCCAGGGCATCCTGGACCGCCTCGCGGACCTGGCGCCCAGCGCCGCCCGAGAACTGCACCACCCGGATGACCGCGGCGTCCGAGCCCGGCGCCATAGCCCACGCCACCGGATCCACCTCGACGTCCTGGCGGCGGATGCTGATGGTGTCCCGGGCCCCCGACCCGGGGCGCTCGACGCCCAGGCGAACCACCGAGCCGGGCGCCCCGCGTACGCGGTCGGCCAGTTCCCCCAGGGGCAAGCGAGCCGTCTCCTGGTCGTCGACCGCGGCGATGACGTCGCCGGCCCGCAATCCCGCCAGGTCGGCCGGCGAGCCGTCGATGACGGCCACGATCAACGGCGCGGCCGAGCGCTGGTCGAGCACAACACCGATGCCGGCGATCCGGCCATCCAGGACGTCCAGCTCGATCTCGTATTCCTCCGCGGTGAGGTAGCGAGTGTGGCCGTCGTCGCCAAGTGCATCGATCATGCCGCGGATGGCCCCTACGCTGAGCTTCTCGGTCGTCAGCACGTCGTCGTCGACGTACCGCTCCTGCAGCACCTCGATGACCTCGGCGATGAGCTCCTCGTCGAGCACGGTTGCCGCAGGCTCCTCGGCCGCGACGGCCCAGGCCGGTGCCAAGCCGAGTCCGAGTGCCAGCGCGAGGCCGCTGAGGGCGACTGATGAGGGCGGTCCGATCATGGCCGCATCATCGGCCAGATGGCGCGAGTGTGCAGCAGGCCCCGCATGCTGGACCACCTCGTTGACCGATCGTGGACAGGCATTGTGGATCGATCGTGGACGGAGCTGCACCGGATCCTCGAATCTCGTGGAGAACCCTATTGCCCCACCACGGCCGCTTGCCTATCGTAGGTATCAGCCCGGAGGGGTCATCGAAACGGAGCCGGAGAGGCTGGTCCGCCAGTCACTCAGGCATCGGGACGGAGATCTCGCCGGGCTCTTTCGTGGCCGCGGAATCCTGCAGGCTAGGTGTGACACGGTAGCTGGCACGGCCGTCGCGCAACGTGTGTCCCAGGCCGGTGCTTGCCGGCCGTCGAAAGAGCCCGGAGGACACACAGATGGTCACGCTCACCTGCCCCTGGTGCGACGAGACATCCCTCCTCGCCTTCACGGAGCTGACAGAGTGCGAGGCGTCCTTCACCTGCGCCGAGTGCGGGACCTCGGTCGCCTTCGTAGACGAGCCGGAGATCGACCTCGAGCTGGCCGCCTGATCAGACCAGTCGCGGCGAGCGAGCCTGGATCTCTGCCTTGATGCGCTCGTAGCCGGGCTTGATGACGCCGTTGATGAGACGGAGTCGTTCATCGAAGGCTAGGAACGACGACTTCATGGCGTTGGTCGTGAGCCACTGCATCTCGTCGAGGCCGATGTCGAAGGCATCCATCAGCACCATGAACTCATCAGTCAGGGTGACGCCGCTCATCAGCCGGTTGTCGGTGTTGACCGTCACGCGGTAGCGCAGGCGTCGCAGCAGATCGATGGGATGCTGCTCGATCGACGGCACCGCCCCGGTGTGCACGTTGGAGGTAGGACACATCTCCAGGGGCACGCGGTTGTCGCGCACGAACTGCGCTAGGCGGCCCATCCGGACATCGCCCTCCGCTCCCACGCTGATGTCATCTACGATCCGAACGCCGTGGCCAAGTCGTTCCGCCCCGCACCACTGCAGCGCCTCCCAGATCGAGGGCAGGCCAAAGGCCTCGCCAGCGTGGATCGTGATGTGGAAGTTCTCCCGATGGATGAGCTGGAAGGCGTCGAGATGGCGGCTCGGCGGGAAGCCATCCTCAGGCCCAGCGATGTCGAACCCGACCGTGCCCCGATCGCGGTAACGAACGGACAGCTCGGCGATCTCGACCGAGCGGGCGAACTGCCGCATGGCCGTGACGATGGCGCGGATGACGATGGGATGCCCAGCCCCTGCGGCTGCCTGCGCCCCCTGCTCGAAGCCATCGAGCCAGGCCTCCATGACCTCGTCGAGCGAGAGGCCCCCCTGTGTCGAAAGCTCCGGCGCGTAGCGGACCTCCGCATAGACGATGCCGTCCGCGGCCAGATCCTGGGCGCACTCCGAGGCCACGCGGGCGATGGCGGCGGGCGTCTGCATCACGCCGACGGTGTGCGTGAAGCCTTGGAGATACAGCTCCAGCGAACCGCGGTCGGCGCCCGAACGGAACCAGCTGCCGAGCTCATCGGGGTCCTCGGTGGGCAGGCCGGCATAGCCGCCATCCCGGGCCAGATCGATGACCGTGGTGGGCCGCAGCCCGCCGTCGAGGTGATCATGAAGCAGCACCTTGGGCGCGCTGCGGACAGTCTCCCTAGCGAACATGCCTGCGATGGTACCGCCGATGACGTCCGCTCCGTTCGGTGATACTTCCGGGGTGAGCGATGCCGGCCTGATGCGCGTGACCTTCCTCGGCCACGCCACGATCCTGATCGAGATGGACGGGGTGCGTGTGCTGACCGACCCGCTGCTGCGGCAGCGCGTGGGGCCGCTCACGCGCAGATCCGGGCCGCCCGCACGCGAGCTGTGGTCGGACATCGACGCGGTGCTCATCTCCCACTCCCACTGGGACCACCTCGACTACGGCTCGCTCAAGCTGCTCGGCCTCGACGTCACCATCCTGGCCCGCACCGGCATGGCCGGGGAGCTGCGGCGGCGGGGCTTCACGCAGATCATCGAGCTCGGAGTCGGCGACGAGCATGCCGTCGGGGCCGTGCGCGTCGAGGCCGTCCATGCCGAACACAAGGGTTTCGGGCCACCGGTCGGCGGCACCGAGCTCTGCCTCGGTTTCATCGTGCACGGCAGCCAACACGTCTATTTCGCCGGTGACACTGCCTTCTTCGACGGCATGGCCGACTTCGACACCGGACTCGACGTGGCCCTGCTGCCGGTGTGGGGCTGGGGACCGACGGCCAAGCCCAGCGAGCACCTCGACCCCATGGGTGCGGCCCGGGCGGCGGCCGTCATCAAGCCGCGCATCGCGGTGCCCATCCACTGGGGCACGTTGCATCCCCTGGGTCTGAGCTGGATGCGGCCATCGACCCGTATCGACCCACCACACCAGTTCGCTCAGCTGGTGCGTCGGTTGTCGCCCGACACCATCGTGCGGGTCCTGCCCAACGGAGGTTCGCTGGAGGTGCCGCCCGCCTCACATCGCTCGGTCGGGCGGAGTACCAGCTAATGGGTCCCGACCAGGACTGAGTGATCAGACTGGTCACCGAGCCGGGCCACCGGGTGAGCACTGAGTACAGCCGGACCCTCCGAGTCCCAGGGCTAGAGCGTGCCCCCGGTGGTCGGCGAGGACGGTCGAGATGGCTGCTGGGGTGGCGTGCCGATCGAGCACTGGTCCATCAGCTCGCCGCGACCCTCCTCCTGCGGCTCCGCACGAGCGAAGGGAGGACGGGACGATGATCTTCGTCGGCATCGACTGGGCCGAGGCGCACCACGACGTGTGCGTGCTCGACGACCGCGGGGAGGTGCTGGCCACGCGGCGGGTCTCCGAAGGCCTCGAGGGCGTGGCCCGGATGCACGCCCTCTTCGGCGAGCATGCCGACGAGCCCGAGGCGGTGATCGTCGGCATCGAGACCGACCGGGGCCTGCTCGTCACCGCCCTGCTCGCGGCCGGCTATACGGTCCACGCGGTCAACCCCCTCGCCGCTTCCCGCTACCGGGAGCGCCACACGGCGAGTCGGGCCAAGCCCGACCGCGGCGATGCTCATGTCCTCGCCGATCTCGTGCGCACGGACCGTCACCACCATCGGGTCGTCGCTCCCGACAGCGAGCTGCACGGCGCCATCAAGGTCCTCGCCCGCAGCCATCAGAACCTCGTCTGGACCCGGCAGCGCCAGACCAGCGCGCTGCGCAGCGCCTTGCGCGAGTACTACCCCGGAGCCCTCGCCGCCTTCGAGGAGCTCGCCCATCCTGATGCGCTCGCGGTGCTGAGGGTGGCGCCCGACCCCGAACGAGGACGACGGCTCAGCGAAGCCCGCATCGTCTCGCTCCTGCGGCGGGCTGGCCGGCAGCGCAACCTCGAGCGACGGGCTCGCGAGATCCGTTCGGCGCTGCAGGTCCCGCAGCTGGCGGCGCCAGCGCTGGTGGTTGAGGCCCAGGCGGCCAACGCGGTCGCGCTCGTGGCGGTCATCGCCACGCTGAACGAGCAGATAACCCGGCTCGAGGCCGAGCTCGTCGACGCCTTCGGTCGACACCCGGACGCCGAGATCCTACGAGGTCTGCCCGGACTGGGCGACTTCCTCGGCGCCCGGGTGCTCGCGGAGTTCGGGGATGCCCCCGACCGCTATGCCGATGCTAGCCCGCCGTCGCTTCGCTGCCCCTCGAGCTCGCGCACGAAGGCCGCGACATGGTCGAGCGCGTCGTTGAGCACCGGCTTGAGGCTATGGCCGACCTTGGGGTAGGTCACCAGCCGCGCCGAAGGCAGTCGCTCCTCCAGGGCGCGTCGGAGCAGGTCCAACCTGGCGAACGGGTCGGACTCTCCTGAGAACAGCAGGACCGGCAGCCCCTCCAGGCGGCCCCAATGTGCGCTCCGAACCTCCCAGTCCGGCTGTCCGGGTCGATGCAGGGGGTAGCTGAAGCAGACCAGGCCCGCGCAGATACCTTCGGACTCGGCGGCCAGCAGGCTGGCCACGCGTCCGCCGTATGACTGGCCACCGATGACCAGCCGCGATGGTGACTCCGTCTGGGCCTCGACCTGGGCGCGATAGGCCGGCACCGCTCGCTCGGCCTTGCGCAGAGGCAGGTCGATGGCGCTCGCCGGCACGCCTCTGGCCTCGAGTCCGTCGACGTGCGCCTGCATCGAGGCGGCCTTGCCGGAGGCGCCGTGGGCGATGAGGATGCGCATGGCTGGAGGGTAGCCCACCGCGTGACACGCTAGCTGGCACGGGCCTGGGCCATGGTGGAGCCATGGAAACCGCCACCATCGTCGCGCTGCCGGACCACGCGAGCGAACCGGGGCACGTACGCCTCGACGGAAACCGGGTGGTCATCGAGGACCTCGCAGTCATCGACCCCGGTCTCGCCGCCTTCCTCGCCGTGCGGCCGCCCGCAGACCGCCCGGCCTTGGTGTCGCGTGCTCTGCGTATCGGCCTGCTGGCACTGCAGGATGCTGGCGCGTCACTAGATGTCGATGCGGTCCGACGCGAGTTCGAGGCGATGCTGCGGCAGACCGAGTCACTCAACGAGCGCGTGACTGCGCAGGTCGACGAGGTCATGCGCCAGAACTTCGCCGATGGCGACGGTCGTCTGCCCCGCACCCTGGAGACGTTCCTCGGCGACCGGGGCCAGTTGCGGACGTTCACTCGCGAGCTCTTCGACGAGGAGCGCCGCGACTCGGCTATCGGGCGGATGCGCGTCCTACTCGGCAGCTATTTCGAGGGCGACGCGTCCCGCCTGGCCCAGCTGCTCGACCCCACGCGCATGGGCTCCCCGCTTCACCAGTTCCGCAGCGAAGTGAGCAAGGGTTTCGAGGCACTGAACGACCGCCTCACGGCCATCGAGGCGGCGTCGGCCGCGCGCGCCGGTGAACGAGCCCGCTCCGCGGCCAAGGGGGCCGACTTCGAGGACCTCCTTGAAGCCATGCTGGCCGAGGCCATGCGCGGCACCGACCACCTCGTCGAGCGGACGACGGACGCGGCCGGCAACGTCCTCCGCTCCAAGAAAGGCGACTTCGTGGTCACCATCGACCCGACCACGACACGTGGGGCCAGCGTGCGCGTGGTGGTCGAGTGCAAGGACCGCGCCATCTCGGGGCGAGCCATGCGGGACGAGCTGGGAGAGGCCAAGCGCAACCGCGACGCCGCGGTCGGCCTGGTCGTCTTCAGTGCGGCACACGCACCGGCCGGGATCGCTCCATTCGACGTGCGCCTGGGTGACGTCTACTGCGCCATCGACCCGGAGGACCCCGAGCCGGCTGATCTCCACGCTGCGCTGCGCCTCGCACGCCTGTTGGCCCTGGCCTCGACCCGGGACGCAGACATCGAGGTGGACTCAGGGGCCGTCCAGGCAGCGCTCGAGCGCGTCCGGGCGGAGCTCGACGCGGTGCGCGGACTCAAGACCAAGCTGACGACCATCGGCACCGCGGCCAAAGCGGTAAGCGCCGGGCTGGATCAGCTGCGCGACGGCATACTCGCGCGCATCGGAGAGGCTGAAGCCGAACTGCGGGTGGGAGACGGACCACCAGCGGCGTGACGTCAGGCCCTCAGCCGCCGACCGGCCGCCAGGGTGTCACCGAAGTGATGGCCGCCCGCAGCTCGTCGCTGCCGATGACCCCGGTGAACTTGGCGTGCACCCTGCCTTCGCGGTCGATGACGAATACCCACGGCGGCTCGGCGATGCCCCAGGCCTCGGCGTAGTCGGTGAGCACGGCCGGACCTTCCGGCGGGTCCAGCTCGAGCATGTCGCCATCGGTTCCCATGGCCATGTGCCATGGCTCAGCGTGGATGATGGTCAGCCCGGGGTAGTCGATGAAGACCTCGTGGAGGATGCCCAGAGCGCCGCCGCAGGCCGCGTTGGGCCTGAAAGCGTAGGAGTCCATGACGAAGACCGTCGGCTGGCGCTGGCTGATGGCGTCATCGAGGGACCAGGTGTAGAACGCGGTCAGCGGCTCGGGATCGGAGCTGATGTGGTGCATCAGGCTGTGGGCGTCACGCATGGTGGGCGTGTCCCCGCCGGGTGCCTGGGACCCGAGAGGCGGCGTGCCCATGTCGGGCGAGACATCAAGTGACGCACGGCCCTCGTGCCCGACAGCAGCGACATCGGCCTGAACGTCGACGGCCCACCGGCCCGTCACGCCCAGCGGTACCCGCGCCCGATAGAGGCGCCGGCCGTAGGTCGCGAAACGTTCGATGGCCGGCGTGGCATGCACTCGTGAACCGTCCGGGCCGGTCAGCACCAGGTCCAACGTCACCCCGTCGTCAGCCAGGGACTCACCTGTGGATGTGTCGTACACGCTGAGCAGGACGTCGTTGGTGCCGACCCAGTGCTGTGTCGAATTCGAGCACCACATCCAGGCGCCCATCGGGTTCCTCGACAGCGGCCACGGACGCGCTCACGAGCAGGAGAAGCAGGACCACGGTCAGAGATGCACGCACACCGGACACGCTAACTCGTCATCGGTGACATCGCTGCTGGCGAGTACCGTCTCGAGTCTATGGATCGTCGCCAGGCCGCGCGGACGGCCGTACGACGAGGACCGGGCACTCCGCGTGCCGGACCACATGATCGGAGACCGATCCGAGCAGCATGCGCTCTGCGCCGCTGCGGCCGCGCGTGCCCACGACGACGAGGTCGGCGTCCTCGGCTTCGGCGGCCGCCGCGATGGAGTCCCCCGGATCCCCCTCCCACACCAGGAACTCCGCGGTCACACCGGCATCGCGCGCGCCACGCACGGTCTTGACCAACAGCGTCTCCCGCTCCGCACGTGCTTGGTCCACGCGCTCATGGGAACCGCCACCCGAGAGCCGGCGCTTCTCGAGGACGTTCACGATGAGCAGGCGCGCCTCGAGGCGGCTGGCCAGGTCGATGGCACGTTCGGTCGCCTCACGCGAGGCCGTGGTGAGGTCGGTGGCCAGCAGGATCGTTCGAATGGGACGCACGTTCACCCCAGCGTCGGGGGCAGAGTACGGCTCGGCGTAGGGACTCATGGACCCTTTCTGCGGTCACACAGGCCTGCAAGGCCCGAGCCGCCTGCCTCATAGACGCCTACTCCTGGACGACGAGAGCTGTGACCATGCCGAACATGCCGTCGAGGCCCTCGACGTGCGGCAGGATGTGGCAGTGGAACGCCCATACGCCCACCCGATCGCACTCGACGATGGCGTCGAATTGTTCACCGGGGTTGACGCCAAGGGTGTCGCAGTAGAACGACGCGCTCTCGAGTTGGGCACCGTCGCGAGCCACCACGTGCTGGCGGAACCCGTGGGTATGCCAGGGATGCATCATCACGCCCTCGTTCTGGTAGCGGATGAGCACGCGCTCGCCCTTCTTGGCGATGATCGGGATGGTCGCCGGGAAGCCCTTGCCGTTGATGGTGAAGCCGCCCAGTGAGTCGTTGTGGATGAAGATGTACTCCTGCGTCACCCCGTACTTGGTGGCATAGCTCTCCGCAGGATCGGCCGGATCCACGATGAGCGCACCGAGCAGGCCGCGCCCGACCTGGTCGGTGGCGTTGTGGTGCGAGTGGTACATGTGCGAGCCGTGGGGGGTGGCCGTGAACTCATACGTGAACGTCTCGCCGGGGATGATCGGCGGCTGCGTCACGAAGGGGATGCCGTCCATGTGGAAGTCGTCGAACTCGATGCCGTGCATATGCACGCCGGTCGTCTCGTCGAGGTTGTTGGTCACGTTGATGCGGACCTTGTCGCCCTCGGTGACCCGCAGCGCCGGACCTGGCCACATCTTGTTGTAGCCCAGTGCCTTGACCGGCTCCTTCATGGCATCGATCTGCCAGTCCATCTGGTCCACGGTCAGGTCGAAGACCTTCCAGTCGCCGTCGACGGTCGGTGTGAGCGGATGATTGCCGTGCTCGACCAGCGTGAACTCGGGGTCCTGCACGGGCTCACCGAGGTACTCGGACATGTTCAGAGGGCCGGCCAGGTTGCCCACGAACCGGCGTACCTTCTCGCGGGCAGCCATGTCGTGTTCGGTCCAGCCCTCAGGCAGGGGCTCGGTGGGACCCTGCTCCTCGGTCAGGGGCTCGGTCGTGGCGACGGCCTCTCCGTCCGTCCCTTCCGCGGCCGCAGTCTCAGGCGTGGCGGCCGCCGCCGTCAGGGTGCGCAGGGGTGCGTAGGACCAGGCGCTTCCGCTCGCCGGAGCGCAGGCCGCGATGAGCCCGGCTGCGGCGGTCCCGCCAGCGACCGCCAATGCGCCACGCAGGAAACCGCGCCGGCTGGTGGTACCCAGCGCGACCGGCACCATGCGGTCGAGATCTGCCGGCTCCTCCTCACCGGAGACTGATGCGATGGCCTCGTCGATCGCATCGTTCCTGGGGTTCGCTCCGTCGGACATGGGGGGTGATGCCTTCGCGTGCATGGCGGAAGATTAACCATGTCGCTGCCCGATTTCAGGGCCGTCAGGACGCCTGACACGGGCCATTGGTCACGTCAGGACTGGTAGATTGACCCTGATGGACCGGATCGATACGACCAGCCGCACCGTTGGGCCGCCCACAGATGCCGAACAGTCCGAAGCGGCCATCCGTGAGGCCGAGGCCTGGGCCGCCGCAGCCCAGGACGCGCGCCGCCGCCTGGAAGCACTGGATGCCGCCACCGTGGCCATCTCCCAGGAACTTTCGCTCGAGCGCGTGCTGCAGATCATCGTCGACAGCGTGCGGCCGCTCGTCGGCGCGCGCTACGCCGCCCTCGGCATCCCCGACGACCAGGGTTCGATGGAGCGATTCATCACCAGCGGCATGAGCGCGCGGCAGCGGTCGGAGGTGGGCGCCCCTCCCCGCGGCCGAGGTCTGCTGGGCGAATCGGTGCGCAAGGACGTGAGCGTGCGCATCTCTGACATACCGGCTGACCCCCGCAGCGTCGGCTTCCCCACGGGGCACCCACAGATGACCTCGTTCCTGAGCGTTCCGGTCAAGGTCGAGGGCCGCGCCATCGGCAACCTCTATCTCACCGACCGGGAGGACGGGCATCCATTCAGCGAGGATGACGAACGGCTGGTGGAATCATTCGCCCGCCACGCCGGCCTGGGCATCCACAACGCGCGCATGCACGAGGAACTGCGTCAGCTGGCAGTGCTGCAGGAGCGGGAGCGCATCGCCCAGGATCTCCACGATGGGTCCATCCAATCGCTGTATGCGGTCAGTCTGGCCCTCGAGGATACCGAGGAACTGATGGAGGCCGACCCGCAGGCGGCGGTGGAACGTATCGATCACGCCATCGAATCGATCCACGGCACCATCCAGGAGATCCGCGACTTCATCATGGGGCTCGACCCCGACGCCCGAACGGCCGTGGACCTGCTGGCCGGACTGACCACGCTGACCGACGAGTTCGAGCGCAGCACGCTCATCGAGGTCGAGTTGGCGAGCGACCCCGAGGTACCGCTCGACCCCGACGAGACCCTCCAACTCATCCAGCTCACCCGCGAGGCCATGAGCAACGTGGCGCGGCATGCGCAGGCCTCGAAGGTCACCGTCAACGTCGAGGACCGTCGCGAAGTCCTGAGGCTGTCTATCATCGACGACGGCAGAGGCTTCGACACCAGCGAGGCACAGCGGCCTGGTCATCACGGCCTCACCAACATGCATGCACGCGCTGACTCGCTCGGCGGGTCGCTCGCGATAACAAGTGGCTACGACGGCACGCAGGTCGTCTTCGAGATGCCGCGGGGAGAGCTCGGCAGAACCAAGGAGTCCAGTCAATGACAGACCCGGACGAGGCCCAGGGCATCCCCAAGAGCCCGTCCGCGACGGACAAGTCAGCGCCGGCCAAGAAGCTACGTCTGCTCGTGGTCGATGATCACGAGGTCGTACGCCAGGGCCTCGCGGCGCTGCTGAATCGCCGCGAGGCGTTCCAGGTGGTGGCCGAGGCCGGCACCGTCGAAGAAGCCCTGAGCGCGGTCGAGAGATTCGCGCCGGACCTGGTGATCATGGACGTGCGCCTGCCCGACGGCTCCGGCATCGAGGCCTGTCGTGACATCCGCGCCGAGCATCCCGACGTGCGCGTGGTCATGCTCACCAGCTACCCCGACGAAGAGGCTGTGCTCTCAGCCATCGTGGCGGGCGCGAGCGGCTACCTGCTCAAGCAGGTCCGGGCTCGCGATCTCGTCAACGCCCTCGAAGCCGTGGGGCGTGGCGAATCGCTGCTCGACCCAGCGGTGACCGAGAAGGTCCTCGAGCGCGTCCGCCGCATCGCCACCAGCGCCTACACCGACGAGTTCGCACAGCTCACCGCCCAGGAGCAGAAGATCCTGCTGCTGGTGGCTGAGGGCAAGACCAACAAGGAGATCGCGGCGGAGGTCTACCTTTCGGACAAGACCGTCAAGAACTACGTCTCCTCGATCCTCTCGAAGCTGAACCTGCAGCGCCGAGCCCAGGCCGCGGCGTACGTGGCCAAGCACAAGCCAGGCTCGAGTTTCTGACGCTGAGTTCGGGCTACGGCCGCCAGGGCGTCAGTCGGCGGCCAGGGCGTCAGTCGGCGCCGTCCTGCCTGGGCCCGTCGGTGGGTGGCGGCGCGGAGCCAGACACGACCGCGGCCACCGACACATCGTCGAGTCGCGCCAGGATGGCTTCCTGCGCTTCGTAGAACATGTCGTGCACATCGCATGGCTCGCCGATGCCGCAGGGCTGCCCGCTGAGGACGCACTTCTGGCGGCGGGCGTCTCCCTCTGCCGCCTCGATGATGTCAAGGAGGCTGATATCCGAGGCCGGCCGCGACAGACGATAACCGCCGGCTCGGCCCAGGCGTGCCTCCACGATGCCGGCACGGCTGAGGTCGCCGAGCACCTGGGGCAGGAAGCGCACCGGGATATCCATGTCCTTGGCGATGCGTCGGGCGGGCACGACCTCGTCGCCCTCCGCCCGAGCCAGAGTCAGCACCGCTCGAATGGCGTACGAACCTCGGTGCGTCAATTCCAACCTCACGACTCCTAGTTTCGCACGTCCGGGCATATCCTTGCCGGTCCGAACGGCCCAGTCATCGGGGGCCCGATGCACCTAAGACGCAGCAGCCTGGTATGAGATCCGCGTGGGGCCGATCGGCCCCCGGATGTGTGCCATCCGGCCATCGTCAGGCTTGGCGGTGAATTGGGACGATCGTCATGTTCGCTCACGGATGGCTCCTTGACCGGCCGTCCGCGATCGGAAGGTGCTCGCCCGCGATGGGGCAACCCATCGGGGGGAGCGGGCGAGCGCCGCCTCTCTTCGCTGCTCAACGCGGCGTCTCGGCCGGGCCGGGACGCCGTGATCTTCTTCTCTGGTCCGCTTTGAGGACATTCGGCCCGAGCCACGTGACGGTTCGGACTGGGCGCGCCATCCACACGGCAGCACCATGACGGACAGGACGCGGGTGCCTCCGAACCAGCAGGGGCCCATGTGCGCCCGGAGGGACGGCCGGATGAAGAAGATCCTCGTGGCCTATGACGGACAAGAAGCCGGACAGCGCGCGCTGGAGATGGCCGCTCGCCTGGCCCTCGCCTTCGACGGGCGTGTCGATGTCGTGAGTGTCGTACCCGAGGGCTTCGGCCATGTCGAAGGCCAGTCGCCGGAACCTGCCGTCGAGCACGCTCGCGAACTGGTGGAGGCGCGCGGCGTCCTTCGTCGGCATGGTATCGAGGCCGGGCTCATCGAACCGGCCGGCGACCCCGCGGAGACGATCGAGCGCCTGGCCAGCGAACGCGGGTACGACACCATCGTGGTGGGCGGCAATCGCGCAGGCCGCAGTAGCCACCCCTGGATGGAGACCGTGACCGCCCACGTGGCCGCCAATGCCAAGGCCGACGTGGTGGTGGCCCGGCGAGCTCTCGCGCCTCCGCCGCGCGCCAACGACTAGGCTCGGCCTCGACGCCTGCGCTATCTGCGGCTCGGCCGTATCCTGTCCCGGCCAAGGCATTCCCACGTACGGTGATCCCCTGATGAGTTCGAACGACCCCAAGCCCTCCTCGAGCGGCAGCATGAGCCGCAAGGAACGGCGCGCCGCTGCACGCGCTGCACGCAAGAGCGGTGACGGCAAGCCTGCCGCTAGCAGCGGATCGAGCGGCGGATCGGGACCGTCGATGCTGGTCATCAGCATCGCCGCGGTGGCCATCGGCCTGGTGGCCGTGGTGGCCCTCGTCCTCGTCAGCGGTGGCCTCGGCAGCGACGAGGCCACCGATACCGTCAGCCAGCCCGAGGCAAAGGGCCCGGCCCAGGAGCTGCGGCAGGGTCGCACGCTGGTCCAGCCGGACACCATACCGCCGGTGGTGGTCGAGGCCTATGAGGACCCGCAGTGCGGGCACTGCGGCACGTTCACCGAGCGCATCGAGCCCCTGCTCATCGCCGAGCACGTGACCGACGGGACGGCCAGCTTCACCTACAAGGACTTCATCATCTTCAGCGAGGAGTCGCTCGACGCCGCCATCGCCATGCGCGTGGCCGAGGACATGGACGGCAAGTTCTGGGACCTTCACCAGATCATCTTCCACAACCAGCAGGGCGTGGAGGACGGCTCCTTCTCGCGATCCCGACTCGCGGATATGGCCGAGCTCGTCGGACTCGACCGCGACGAGTTCCTCAGCCGCATGGACGAGTCGGAGTTCCGTGAGGCGGTCCTGGCTGAGCGAGCCGAGGGCGAGGCCCTCGGCATCGCCAGCACTCCCACCGTCATCGTGAACGGTGAGCTACTGGTGGGTGTGCCGACCTGGGAGGATCTCGACGCGGCCATCACCGAAGCCGCGCAGGCGGCACAAGCCTGACCCCACGCGCATCGGCGCCGGTGGTGGCGGTCGGGGGGCGCCGCGGCAGCCTCGGCTGGCTGCTGGCACTGCTCGCGCTGGGCGCGCTCGGGGTGGCCCTCTATCTGGGGCTCACCAAGCTCTCGGGAGGGAGCCCGGCCTGTGGCGTGCTCCACGGCTGCGACACCGTCAACGAGAGTGAGTACGCGGCGGTCTTCGGCCTCCCCACCGGCCTCCTCGGGGCCGCCGCCTCAGCGGCGACGCTCATCGGCGCCCTCGTGTGGTGGCTTCTCGCCGACCGCCGGGCAGTACTGGTCTCGTACGTGGTGGGCCTGCTCAGCCTGCCCTTCCTGGCCTGGCTCACCTACCTTGAGATCTTCGTCATCGAAGCCATCTGCATCTGGTGCGTCTCGTACGCGCTGCTGGTCATCGCCGGCTGGGCCGTGGCGACCCGGGTGCTGTGGCGCAGTAGAGGAGAGTCCGCGTGAAGAGACTTTGGCTCCTGGCCACGATCGCGGCCACCATGCTCGCCCTGCCGGCCGGTGTCGCGGCGCAGGAGGCGTCGAGCGACCCCCTGCCCGAACAAGGCACGCCCCTCGACGCCGGACGCTACTCGAGCGCACTCGTGGGTCCGACCATCGACTTCCGTGTCGAGGAAGGTTGGATCGTGGGCCCCTCCGGCGGCGGGCCGATCTTCACGCTCGAGCACACCAGCGCGCCGGGCACCGTGCTCAGTGTCACCCGCTTCGACGGCGAGGCGTACCTCGACTCCTGTGACCCCACCTCCATGACCATCGTCGAGCCCGGCGTCCAACGGCTGGCCGAGATCGATCGCCGGGAATCCCTACCTCAACCCTGGGCCACCCGAGTTCATCGAGGTCGACGGTCATGCCGGGCTTCGGCTGGATGTGGGCGTACCGACCTACAACGAGTGCGCACTGCTCGAACTGCTCATCTGGGCACTGCCCATCGGTGAAGGCGGCGTCCCTTTCGTGCAGTATGCCAACCAGCAGTCGCGCTTCGTCATCCTCGACGTCGAAGGGGACGTCATCGTGGTCGCCATCGAATCGCTCCCGGGCGTGCCCTTCGGAGGCCTCCTGGAGACCTCGATGGAGATCCTCGAGACGATGCGCATCGAGCCGGGCGAGTACGTCCCGCCCGAACCGACTCCCGCGCCGCCTCCGGCAGCGACCGCGGACCCCTCCCCCAGTCCTGGCACGGCGGAGAGCACCTCGGCCTAACGGCCCGGACCTAGGCCGAAGCTCCGCCCCTGGTGCCCGTGGCCGCTTCGATGAGACCGACCGCGTCGGCCAACAGGAACACCGGGATGCCGCGAGCCTCGGCGATGTGAGGACCGACCAGCGTCTTGGGCTGACACACGACGGCGACGGCGCCACTGGCTGCGGAGCGGCGAGACGCACGGCGTGAACCGCGCTCGTCAGCCCCTTGGCCAGGGCCAGGAACGGAACGACATCGCCGTGAGAGCCCACGGTGATCAAGGCGACGTCCATGCTGCTGAGCACAGGCACCGCCGCGTCGCGTCATCAGCTCGGCCTGACCGCGACGGGCCGATGGCCCTATGCCGATGTGACGTTTAGCACTCATGCGCACGTGGGCATATGGGGATGATATGCGCATGGACCCGATCCACGAGCTCCAGGCGGAGATCTGCCGAACCCTCTCGCATCCTGCGCGCATCGCTATCCTGCATCTGCTTGCGGAAGAGCCGCGGGAGGTGGGACGGCTGGCCAGCGCGCTCGATATCACCCAGCCGAATGTCTCCAAGCACCTCGCGGTCATGCGCCAGGCCGGTCTCGTCGAGGCCGCGCGTGACGGCCGTGGTGCGGTCTACCGGCTGACCGACCAGAGCGTCATCGGCGCCTGCGACCTCATGGCCCAGGTGATGCGCCGCCGGCTCGCCCGCATGGCCGAGCTCTCCGCAGCCATCGAATCGACCGACAACGGCTCGGTCTCCAGCAAGTAAGGAAGACGACTATGGATGACAAGCCCCTGGCCATCGTGCTCTTCAGCGGCACCGACGACAAGCTCAACGCCGCGGCCGTGATGGCCTCCGGCGCGGCCGCGCTGGGCCGGAACGTGCACATCTTCCTACAGTACTGGGGTCTGGACGCCTTCCGCGCCGATCGCATCAAGAACGACCATGGCCTCGCCGCTGAAGCCGGCGCTGAGGGGAAGGCCGCGGTCGATGCCTTGCGCGCGGAGGGCCAGGCCCCCTGGTACGAGACGCTGGCCATGGCCAAGGAGCTCGGCGGAGTCGAGATCCAGGCCTGCTCGCTGTCGATGGACCTGCTCAAGATCACTGAGGACGACCTCGACCCGCTCGTCGACGGCACCGAAGGCGTGACCGCCTTCTACATCGCGGCCGGCGACGCCCAGCTGCTCTTCATCTAGCCAACCCGTACAAGCTCGGAAGGAGTCCTCCATGAGCGATGCCATCCACACCACAGTCGACGCCAAGGGCCTGTCCTGCCCGATGCCCATCGTCAAGACCGCCCAGGCCGCGAAGGCCGTGCCGGCCGGAGAGCTCATCGAGGTCCTGGCCACCGATCCCGGTTCGGTCAAGGACTTCGCCGCCTGGACCCGCTCCACCGGCAACGCCATCGTCGAGCAGACCGAAGACGGCGGCGTCTACCGCTTCGTCATCAAGCGCGCCTAGTCCGGCGCACGAGCACAGAAAGGGAGGCTCATGGCTACCGAGACCGCGGCTCCTGAGGCCGCCACCGACCAGGCCGCCGAGGCCAAGCTGACCGAGGCCATCGCGGCCGCGGCCGGAGACGCTGAAGCACCCGCCCAGCGCCAGCTGGTGATCATCAACTGGAGCGGCGAGTACGACAAGGTCATGCCCACGCTCATCCTGGCCAGTGTCGCCGCCGCCAGCGGCTACAAGACGTCGATCTTCATGACCTTCTGGGGCCTGCTGCCCTTCGTCAAGGACGAGAAGCGCATCACCGGCGAGAACACCATGCAGAAGATGCTCTCGTTCATGCAGCGCCCCGGCATCAGCCACATGAAGATGTCGAAGATGAACTTCATGGGCATGGGCCCGTGGATGATCGGCAAGCTCAGCAAGCAGTACAACGTGGCCTCGCCCAAGGAGCTGCTCGAAGCCTGCCAGCTGATGGGTGTGGAGCTGCTGCCCTGCCAGATGACCATGGACATGTACGGCCTCAAGCGCGAGGACATGATCGACGGCCTGGGCGACCCCGTCGGCGCCGCCACCGTCCTCGAGATGATGACCGAGGAGCACACCGGCTCCCTCTTCATCTAGATCCTCCCCACTACCGCCCCCGAAAGGAGAACCATGACCACGCTCGAGCTCGAGAGCACCCCCACCACCACCATCGACGCCCGCGGCAGCTTCTGCCCCGGTCCGCTGATGGAGCTCATCCGGGCCATCCGGGAGGGCAATGTCGGGGACGTCCTGGCTGTCATCTCCAGCGACAACGGCTCCAAGACCGATATCCCGGCCTGGGTCGACAAGGCCGGCCACAAGCTGATCGGCGTCTTCCCGCACGAGGGCTACGACGAGATCGTCATCGAGAAGCTCAAGTAGCTGTTCGAGAAACACCAGGAGTCCCACTCATGCAGAACGTTCTCATCCTCGGCGGTGGCGTCGGCGGCACGCTCGTAGCCAACCTCATCAGTCGCAAGATCAAGAAGCAGATCGACGCCGGTGAGGCCAAGGTCACCGTCGTAGATGAGAAGGGCGAGCACGTCTACCAGCCCGGCTTCATGTACATCGCCATGGGCAACGAGGATCCCAAGTCTCTACGCAAGCCGGAACGACGCCTGCTCGATGACCGCGTGGACCTGGTCATCGGTGAGATCACCGCGATCGACGAGGAGGCCAAGACGGTCTCCGTGGCGGATGGCAGCACCCTCGAATATGACCACCTGGTCATCGCTACCGGGTCGCGCATCCTGCCCGAGTCGATCGAGCACTTCGAGCAGGAGGCACACCATTTCTACAGCGAGGAGGCAGCACTGAAGCTGCGCCACGCGCTCGACACCTTCACCGGCGGGAAGGTCGTGGTCGGCATCGCGAGCATGCCCTACAAGTGCCCGCCGGCGCCGCTCGAGGTGGCCCTGCTCATCGAGGCCGAGCTGCGCGAGCGGGACCTTCGCGACAAGAGCGAGGTCCACTTCTGCTCACCCATCGCCCGGGCCTTCACCATCGAAAGCGTGAGTGAGATGGTCACGCCCGAGCTCGAGAAGAAGGATATCGAGCTGCACACCTTCTTCAACGTCGAGACCATCGATGCCGAGCGCAAGGTCGTGGAGAGCCTCGAGGGCGAGGAGCTCGAATACGACCTGCTGGTGCTGGTGCCGCCGCACAAGGGCGCCCAGGTGCTGATGGACAGCGGCATCGCGCCCGCCCCCGGCGGCTGGCTGCCGACCGACCCCAAGACCCTCAACGTGGGCGACCGCCCCAACGTGTGGGCCCTCGGCGACGCCACCAACCTGCCCCTCTCGAAGGCCGGCTCCACGGCGCACTTCGAGGCACCGGTGGTGGCCGAACGAGTCTCGGCCATGGTGCAGCAGCGCAAACCGCACGCCAAGGAATCGATCTACACGGGCAAGGTCATGTGCTTCTTCGAGGTCGGCGACGGCAAGGGCACGCTGCTCCGCTTCGACTACGAGAACCCGCCCAAGCCGCCCAAGCCGAGCCGACTGTGGCACGTGGGCAAGCTGGTCTTCAACAAGACCTACTACCGCATCGTGCCCAAGGGCCGAGGCGGCTCCATCGAGAAGCGCCTTTAGGACCGACCCCCTCGGTCATCGCTCCAGCGGACCCCGCCCTCTGACCGGGCGGGCTCCGCTCGTGTTCGGTACGGGTTCCGCTCGACGCTGACCGAGTGGCACCGTCGGCCCGAGGCGCCGGGAAAGACCGTCGGCCCGAGGCGCCGGGAAAGACCGTCGACCCGGGGCCCATCGCCCCTGAGCCCACTGCCACGAAGAACCAGGTGTCGGATCAACGGGGCGACGGAGCCCGGGTCCCGGGAGCGGTGGGGCCCTCGGTCAGCTGACCCTCGGCTCGTTCGTCAGCCGCTGGCGGCCGCGCGGGTGCGCGTGTCTCGGCCACGATGACGGCCAGGATCTCACGCCAGCGCCCGTAGACGAAGTGGTGGCCCTCGTTGCGGTAGTACGTCGCCACCGCGTCCGGGAGCATCCGCTCGAGGTATTTGCCCATGCCCACGGGCACGACCTTGTCCTGGGCCCCGTGCCAGATGCGCACCGGCACCGTGACACCCCCTATGGGGAAGCCGAACGGGCGGGCCAGGCAGATGGCCTCGTCGTAGATCCCACGGTTACCCTGGCGGTACATCTCGTTGGCGTTGGCGATCATCACCGCGCGCAGCGCCGGATCGCCCAGGATCTGGCGATCGGCCTCGATCATGCCGCTGATGGCCTCGTCCAACTGCTTGTGCGGGTCCGACTTCTGCTGGCGCGACCACTGCCACATGGCCAGCGCGATGACCCAGGGTGCGTGGTCCGCGGTCCGCGACATGGCACGGTGGCGCCGCCAGGTGTAGCCGACCGAGCCGGGCGCGCCCGACAGAGGAGCGGGGGCGCTGATAAGCCCGACCACCGAGAAGCGCTCCGGCATCTGCCAGGCGCAGGCCAGCGCGTACGGGCCGCCGCCGGACCAGGCCACGATCGCACAGCGGTCGAGGCCGAGGATGTCGAGCAGCTCCGCGATGTCGCGCGGGTGATCGGTGACACGCCGGTTGGGCTGGCGCGTGGAGATGCCGATGCCGGGGCGGTCGACGGCGATGACGCGGGCGCCCAGCTCGGTGGCGATCTCGTCGTCGGGGTGGCGGACCACGCGGGATGAGCCGAACCCGTGGAAGAAGAGCACCGGCGTGCCGTCAGGGTCGCCGAAGTCGTCGAAGCCGAGAGCACGGCCGTCCGAGAGCGTGATCTGCCGCGACTTGGGGCCAAGCTCAACGAGCGACTCACGGAAACGGGCCCGGCGTCGGGCACGCCGCAACACACGCACACTACGGGGGCCGCGGCCGGGAAGTCGACGGCGCTGTCGCGAGCCTTCGTCCATCGCGACCATCATGCCACGGGGCAGCACAAGATTCCGCGTGGCGAACCCATGTGCGACGGGCGCGGCGAGGCGCTACCCCTCGTCGCCGCCCAGTTGCAGGTAGCGGAACAGCCCGGCCGCAGCGGCACCGCCGGCGAGCGTCGCCAGCAGGTAGATCCAGATGTCACCCCACGCGAAGACGCTCATGATCATGCCGCCGAGCATCACGGCCGGGTTGAACGCACCGCCCGAGATGCCGCCGACCGCATAGGCACCGGCGAGCACCGTGAAGCCGATGGCGAAGCCGAAGTAGTGGTTGCCCTCGGTGCCCTTGGCCGTGGCCACGTTGAGCACGACATAGACGAGCGCGAAGGTGAAGAGGAACTCCGCGAGCAATGCGGGGACGGCGTCGAGGTCACTGTTCAGCACCTCCGCCGGCATGGCGGGCTTCATGACCGTGACCGCGATGGCCGCCACCACGGCCGCCACCAGCTGCACCACCCAGTAGGCGATGGCGTCGTTGAGCTTGGTCGCACCGCGCAGCCACAGGCCCAACGTGATGGCCGGGTTGTAGTGCGCCCCGGAGATGTGGGCCCCCGCGTAGACCATCACGGCCAGGACCGTGCCGATGGCCAGACCGCCCAGGTCGCCGGCCCCCGGGTCGATGACGACCATCCCCACGGTGAACACCAGGAAGAAGGTGCCGATGAACTCGACGACGAGTGCCTTTGGGTCGATGGTCATGACAGTCTCCCTCGCTCGGACGGCCGCGGGCTATCGGTCGCGCGCCCGGACACCGCGCTGGGGCGATGATATCCGCGTCGACGCCCGCCGTCCCGCCGCGCGGGTGCGTTTCGTCGATGTGTTGTCAGGCTCCTCGCGCAGCGCGCATGGCCTGGATGGCCGCGAGCTGGTCGCGGAACTCGTTGCGAACGTTGTCGACCTCGTCGGCGCGGAACCCGAGTTCCTTGCCGATCTCGTTGAGCTCAGCGACCTCGGCGGCGGTGATGGTGTCGTCGGCAGCACCGACCGCGAAAGCCGTGCGCAACAGGTCCTCACGCTGCTCCCGGGTGGAGTTGTTGGCGAACTCACGGGTGACCACGAAGTCGTCGGTCGCACCATAGAGCTCGGCCATGTTGCGGGCCATCTCCACCACCAGCACGGCCTGCGGCTCGCTGAGGTGGCCGACCTCCACCACCGCCTGCTCCATCGAACGCACCTCGGCCTCGCTGATGTCGAGGTCGGCATGGGCAGCGCGAGCGAGGACGTAGGCGAAGCCGGCGATGAAGCGCCGCTGGTCGATGGGCAGGGCATCGATCTGGCCGGCGATGCGACGGATGGATTGGGTCTCACCGGCATTCGAGACCTCCGGGCCCTCCGAGTGCTCGGGTTCGCTTGGGCCACCGAAGAGGCTGCGCAGGACCATGGGTTACCTCGTTGTGTTCTGGGGATGCCTCGGCACCAAGGACGCTAGCACGGACGGGCGAGCGGCGGGGAACCGCTGCCCCTCGGTTGCAGCTGCCCCTCGGTTACACTCGCCCGGTGACCGACTCCCCCAGCCCGCGCGAAGCCCGTCCTCCAAGCGCTATGCCGCGTAGCCCGGCGACCCGTGAGCTGGGCATGCGTGCGACGCTGCTCTTCCCCACACGTGAGATCGTCGAGCAGTACTACGTACCGCTGATCTACACGGCCTGCCGTACCTGCTACAGCGAGCTCGAGCCACAGGACATCTTCGAACGCGCTACCGGCGGCCGCGTCGCAGCCGAGAAGCAGCAGGATCTGGTCCGCCGGGTCATCGATTCGGGCCACGGTTCGACCATCGAGCACATCGTCTTCACGTTCGCCGTGTCGGGTGTGACACGTACGCTCTCGCACCAGCTCGTCCGCCATCGGGCTGGCCTGGCTTTCGACCAGCAGTCACAGCGTTACGTCAAGTACAAGGAGCCCAGCTACATGGTTCCGGGCTCGGTCAGCGACGCTGACGATGAGGTTCGACAGAGCTTCGAGGACCAGCTCTCGGGCTCGCTCCAGGTCTACGAGGACATGCTGCAGGCGGGCATCCCCGGGGAGGACGCGCGTTTCGTCATGCCCAACGCCACGCGCACCAATCTCGTCATGACCACCAACCTGCGGGCGCTCATCCACATGTCCGGATTGCGCCTGTGCACCATGGCTCAGTGGGAGATCCGGCGGCTGTTCCAGCTCATCCGCCACGAGATCTTCACCGTCAGCCCGTTCCTGGGCTCGTTCCTCGCGCCCAAGTGCGTGCCGCTCGGCTACTGCGACGAGGACCGCAATCGCGACGAGCACTGCCCCATCCGGCCGCACAAGGACAACGTGCTCGGAGCGTGGGCCGAGAAGAAGGCCGCGGCCAAAGCGGCTGGGCGCGACCTGCCGACGCTGTAACGCCCACGCAGGACGGGGCGGCCTGCGCTAGGCCTCCAACTCCTCCACGAAGCGACCGATGACGCGGGCCAGCCGAGGGCCGGCCGCATCCGCGGCCTCGACCACCTCGGCGTGGGTCAGTGGCGTGGGCGAGAGTCCGGCGCCGGCGTTGGTCACCAGTGAGACGCCGCAGACGCGCATGCCCGCCCAGTGCGCCGCCACAGCTTCCATCACCGTGGACATGCCCACGGCGTCCGCACCAAGGCCCCCGATCATGCGTACTTCCGCGGGGGTCTCGTAGGTGGGCCCGGTGAGCCCGAGGTAGATGCCCTCGGCGAGGGCCACGTCCACGGCTCGCCCGGCCGACTGCAGGCGCTCGCGCAGCTCACTGTCCCAGACCCCGGTCATATCCGGGAAGCGGGGACCCAGGCGATCGTCATTGGGACCTATGAGCGGGTTGCGCCCGGTGAGGTTGATGTGATCACGCATGACCATCAGGGTGCCCGCGCCGAGGGCCGGGTTCACGCCACCCGACGCGTTGGTCAGCAGCAGGACCGGCGCACCAAGGCGGCCGAGCAGCAGCGCCGGCTCTACGACCAGCCGCTCGCTCAGCCCTTCGTACATGTGCAGGCGACCACGCAAGCAGGCTACGGGCGCGCCACGCAGCATGCCCATGATCAAGCGGCCGCTGTGACCAGGCACCGACGGCGCCGGCCAGCCGGGCATCTCCTCGAACGGGATCTCGGCTGAGTCAGTGATCTCGTCGGCCAGTCCGCCAAGGCCGGAGCCCAGGACCAGGCCCAGCCGTGGGACGAGGTCCGTCTCGTCTCGGACGCGTGCCTCGAGCTCGTCGAGTCGCTGACTGTACGGAACGATCGGATGGGACATCGGGCGCACTCCTGTGGCTGCTCCACCACAGGGTAGCCCGCGCCGGGCGCAACGAAGTGCCCGGAGCGACCTTCACGCTCTCCCGGGATCCGCCTTGATGCGATCTCAGCGGCTCCGAGTGCCGGTTCGCGTTGATGTGATCGCAGCGCTCCTGGCGTCGTGCCTGGCCCCTCCGGGCAAGACCAACTATGCCTCCGTGGTCGGCCACGGTCAATCGAGTTGTCCACGAGTTGACGCCATCCTCGCTGTCGCTATCCACCGATCCGGCAGCACTGTGGACGAGCGGTGGAGAAATCCGACGGGGGCGAGCGGCGCTCAGTGAGCGCGACGGCGGGCGCGGACCAGGATGGTGTGCGCGTAGCGGTCGTGGAACCCCTGCTTGCTCGGGCTTTGCGCGATGGTGTAGAGCAGGAAGAGCAACCAGGCCATGCCCACGACAGCCAGGATGAGGCCGACGGCGCTGGGTACGTACACCACCAGCGAGGTCAGCAGAGCGGGGATACCGACGATCAGCCAGCGAACGAGCGAGTGGCGCAAGATGAGCGGGGATCCGTCGCGCTCGTCTCCGATGCGCAGGCCCAGCAGGCGCATCCCCACGGTCACGCCCGCGTACGTCCACAACCCCGCGAAGTAGGCCAGGCTGATGCCCAGCTGCAGCACCAGCACTACCAGGAAAGCCAGCAGATCCAGCTCTCCGCCGGGAGCGTCGATGGCGCCAGGCTCGCTGACCAGGCCGCCGAAGAGCCAGGCCAGCGCGAAACCCACCAGCGAGAGCACGATGATGTCGATGACGAGGGCCATGATGCGGTTGGGCACATCAGCGAGATAGAGCCCTGCTGGGCCCGGTGTCCGCGCGGTCGAGGTGATGGTCCGCGTCAGCCCGCGGGAACTCCCGGCCCCGACCCCCGCGGCCACGACGGCTTCATCTTCGGGAACGCCATCACCTGGCGTCTCCTCCCAGATGGCCTCCTGCTCGGGCCCGGGATCATCACCCTGGGGCAGTCCCGACGTGGTCATCGCTGGCCTCCTGCGGCGCGCAGCCCAGCGCCATCCGGGGGCGCGGGGCACGACGCGTCCCGGTCAGGATACCCGTCCGTCCATGGCATGAGCGACCAATTCAGCCGCCGATCCGGGACATCTCGACTTTGGGCAGGGCCACCGTCGCATCCGAACGCGACTCCGAGTAGCGGTCCGTGCGGCCTGACCACACATCGGCCACCAGCGTACGCAGGGCCCCGTCGTCCTTCCCCTCTCGCAGAGGCGATCGCAGGTCCACACCCTCGGTGCCGAAGAGGCAGGTATAGAGGACACCCTCGGCGGTGAGGCGCGCACGCGTGCAGGCCCCGCAGAATGGCTGTGTGACCGAGCTGATGACCCCGATCTCGCCGACGCCATCGCGGTAGCGCCAGCGCGTAGCCACCTCGCCGGGATACTGCGGTTCGAGCGACGCGAGGGGCAGCTCTGCGTCGATGGTTTCCACGACCTCGGCCGCAGGCACCACTTCCTCCAAGGCCCAGCCGTTGGTGTGGCCGACGTCCATGTACTCGATGAAGCGAAGGATGTATCCGTGCTCGCGAGCGAAGCGGGCCATGGGCAGGATGCTGTCCTCGTTGAGACCGCGGCGCACGACCATGTTGACCTTCAGCGGGTGAAGGCCGGCGCGGTCGGCCGCCGCCAGGCCCTCGAGCACGCGAGCCACCGGGAACTCGACATCGTTCAGCCTTGAGAAGACCGCGTCGTCGAGCGAGTCGAGGCTCACGGTCACGCGCCGCAGCCCGGCCAAGGCGAGGGCTTCGGCCTTGGACGCCAGGAGGGATCCGTTGGTGGTCAAGGTCAGGTCAGAGAGACCGTCGATCGCAGCCAGCATCGCCACCAGCGCCTCGACATCGCGGCGCAGCAGCGGCTCACCGCCGGTCAGGCGGATCTTAGTCACACCCAAGGACACCGCGACCCGAGCCAGCCGAGTGATCTCCTCGAACGTCAGCAGCTCGGAATGCGGCAGGAAGCGGAAGGCCGAGCCGTAGATCTCCCGCGGCATGCAGTAGGTGCAGCGGAAGTTGCAGCGGTCGGTGACCGACACACGAAGGTCGCGCAGCGGCCGACCCAGGCGGTCGCGGGGGGCTCGCGCGTCGCTCACGGATTGCGGATGGGTCGCGAGGCAGCCCGGCCGAACTCTCGTCGCTCTACTCCCCGCCCCATCCAACCGATGACGACCGAGGCGACACCGAGCAGGACATGGCCCAGCTGATCGAAGCCTGAGGTTGGCGCATCGTAGAGCCCGAGGAGGTCGCTGCTGACGAGGCTGAGGACGCCAGTGACGAGATAGAAGAGGCCCAGGCCAACCAGGCCGAAGGCCCGGTTGCGGCCATTGAGAGCGATGCCCACGTGCAGGAACAGTGCCCCGGTCACGAGGTGGACCAGGTCGTGGCCGAAGCCGGTCACGATGATACCGGTGTCCCCCGATCCGCCCGCGATGGGAGTGCCCACGGAGCCCGCGAGGCCGAGCGCCACCAGGATCGTGCCGACCACGACCGCGAACGTGCGCTCCAGTCCCATCGAGCCCATCGGGCCTCCTGTCTCGTACCAAGCTCGGCCGGCCGAGACGTGGCTGGCCACCGGAGGCGAGACTAATCTTCTTCGGCCGAGCCTGCACCCGCGCGGATCGAGTCGAAGACCGAGGCATCTGCGAGCGTGGTGGTGTCACCGAGCGAGCGACCCTCGGCCACATCACGCAGCAACCGTCGCATGATCTTGCCCGAGCGGGTCTTGGGCAGGTCGGGCGTGAAGAGCAGGTACTTGGGCCGGGCGATAGGCCCGATGATCTTGCCTACGTGGGCTCGCAGCTCCGCCGCCAGCTCGTCCCCTGTCTCCACGCCCGCCCGCGTGATGACGAAGGCGAAGATGGCCTCTCCCGTCACCGGGTCATGCTTGCCCACCACAGCGGACTCGGCCACGGCAGGATGGTCGACGAGGGCGGACTCGACCTCGATGGTACTGATGCGATGGCCGGAGATGTTCATCACGTCGTCGACGCGACCAAGCAGCCAGTAGTAGCCATCCTCGTCACGCCTGGCGCCGTCACCCGCGAAATACATGCCCTTGAAGCGGCTCCAGTAGGTGGCCTTGTAGCGGTCGGGATCGCCGTAGATCCCCCGCAGCATCCCCGGCCACGGACGCTTGAGCACCAGGTAGCCTCCCTCTCCCAGCGGCACCGACTTGCCGGTGGCATCGACCACGTCGGCCTCGATGCCCGGGAAGGGCAAGGTGGCGCTGCCGGGCTTGGTGGTGGTGACCCCAGGCAGCGGCGTGATGAGGATGTGGCCGGTCTCGGTCTGCCACCAGGTGTCGACGATGGGCGCCGTGCCGCCGCCGATATGCTCCTGGTACCAGCTCCAGGCCTCGGGGTTGATGGGCTCGCCGACGCTACCGAGCAGGCGCAGCGAGGACAGATCGTGCCTGGCCGGCAGGTCCTCGCCCTGCTTCATGAAGGCGCGGATGGCGGTGGGTGCCGTGTACAGCACGGTCACGCCGTACTCCTCCACGATCTGCCACCAGCGCTCCCAGGTAGGCGTGTCGGGGGAGCCTTCGTAGAGGACGCCGGTGGTGGCATTGGCCAGCGGACCGTAGACGATGTAGGAGTGGCCGGTGACCCAGCCGATATCGGCCGCGCACCAGTAGACGTCGTCATCCTTGATGTCGAAGACCATCTCGTGCGTGTAGCTGGCGCCCAGGAGGTAGCCCGCGGTCGTGTGCATGATGCCCTTGGGCTTGGCCGTGGTGCCGGAGGTATAAAGCAGGTAGAGCATATGTTCAGAGTCGACCGGGACAGGTGGGCAGTCGGGCGCCTGGCGGTCCACGATCTCGTGCCACCACACATCGCGCCCCTCGACCATCGTGGCCGGCACGGCCTCGGCCACGCGCCGCACCACGAGCACGCGTTCGACGCTGCTGGTGCGTGCCACCGCCTCGTCGGCGGCGGTCTTGAGTTCGACTGCCTTGCCCCGACGCCAGCCGCCGTCGGCGGTGATCAGCAGCTTGGCTTGGGCGTCGTCGATGCGGTTGGCCAGGGCGTCAGCGCTGAAGCCGCCGAAGACGACCGTGTGCGGCGCTCCCAGGCGGGCGCAGGCGAGCATGGCGATGGGCAACTCGGGGATCATGGGCATGTAGATGGCCACGCGGTCGCCCGTGCCTACGCCCAGCTCCTTCAGGGCGTTGGCCGCCTTCTGTACCTCACGATGGAGGTCGGCGAAGGTAAGCGTGCGAGTGTCACCCGGTTCGCCGATCCAGTGGTAGGCGACCTTCTCTCCGTCTCCACCTTCGACGTGTCGGTCGACGCAGTTGTAGGACACGTTGAGCTTGCCACCCTCGAACCACCTGGCGAACGGCAGCTCCCAGGTGAGGGTCGTGGTGAAGGGCTCGAACCAGTCGAGCTTGGACGCTGCCAGGTCGGCCCAAAACGCCTGGTAGTCCTCCTCGGCGGTGCCGTAGAGGTCGGAGCCGGCGTTGGCCTGTGCGCTGAAGGCAGGGTCGGGCGGGAACGTGCGGCCCTCGGCCATGAGGTTCTCGATCTCGGGTCCAGCCGCTTCGGGCCGCTGTTCATCGGTCACGTGGCTCCTCCTCCGCTCGTCCCTGGGCGCCTCGGATCGCGGCGTCGCTCGAAGCGCGCAGGATAGGCGAACGCGCGACCTCCTGCGAGGCCGCGCGTCTTCGTCCGGCGGACGCCGCCTGGGAGCGCCGCCATCAGGAGCCGGGTTTGTCGTCTCCGGGGATGTCAGGGGGTGTGCTGGCAGCCGCCGGATCGCTATCACTGCCAGGGGCCGTGGGCGAGGTACCGCGCGGGACCTGGCCGCTGGACACCGACGCCTGCGTGCCACCGGAGCCGCCATACCTCGGGGCGCCGGACGGGTAGTAGCGCTGGGCAGACTCGGCGGCCGTTCCGCGATTGCCCCACAGGCCGAACCACTTGGAGATGTCGAGGAAGAGGCCTATCAGGATCCACATCCAGTCCCAGCCTTCGATGTTGGCGCCACCAGCGAGGGCGGGCTGCCAGGCGAGCAGGAACATGATGGTGGTGAAGGGCAGGAAGATGATGCCAAGCAGCGGCATGATCCAGTTGCCCTGCCAGACCACTTCCCAGCGATCACTGAAGATCCAGGCCAGGACCAGCACCACGCGCGGCGCGACCGCGATGCTGAAGGCCAGTAGACAACCGAGCAAGATCATCGGGTTCCCTCTCCTCTACGTGTGGGCATCCTACCTGCCGGCGTCTACCCTCGAACCGCCCGGTTCGGGTGATACGGCGCCTCCCGTGTCGTCGCCCGCAGGCCCCACGGGAGGCGGGACGATGGCCTCGACCGCCTCCCGTGGGGCCAGGAAAGCGTTGGCCAGGAAGCCCGTGAGGGTGCCGAACACGCCCACACCGACCACGATGATGAGCCCGCCGATGACCCGGCCCGCGTCGGTGACCGGGAAGTAGTCGCCGTAGCCCACGGTGGACATCGTCACCAGCAGGTACCAGACGGCGTCCGCAGCCGTCTCGATGTTGGCATTCTCGGCGCCGCTCTCGACCCACAGGATGGCCAGCGAACCGAACTCGAAGACCAGGATGGCCACCAGCAGCACCGAGAGCAGCCCGCCGGCTGCGCGATTCGAGAAGAAGGCCTTGAGCCCCTTGATGGGTCCACCCAGGCGTCGCATGATCGCTCATCACGCGCACGATGCGGAGGATGCGCAGGACGCGCAGCACCGGGAAGGCGGCCAGGAGATCGATCCAGCCGGAGCCCCGCAGGAAGTAGCGGCGTCGGTCCTGCGCAACCACCAGACGGCGGCCCAGATCGAGCAGGAAGATCACCGTCAGGATCGAGTCCATGATGATGAACACCTGGTCCAGGTGCGGGTTCCTGAACAGGCCGATGAAGACGAGGTTGAAGACCGAGAGGATGGAGATGCCTAGGATGAAGACCTCCCAGGCGGGAGAGAGCAGGACCTCACCGTTCTCCTGCTGGCTGGTCCACTCGATCTGCTCGAGGTGTCGGTCGATGTCCATGTCCGCCATTGACTGCCTCTCCTCTGACTGCGCGGACTGGGCCCGCCGCGTTTCGCCTCATGCGCAGGCTGTTGCGCTCCGGACCGTATCTTCGGTGACCTGACCTGCGGCCAGCAAGTGTGCGCCAGGCGCCGCGGTCCTGGCCGCAAGTAGCGCCCTGAGGCTCCTGGGCCGGTGAGCAGGAGATACCATCGGAACCCATGACCTCAGCCGACGCGAGCGTGCCACCCAAGGCTGCGCGGCCCTCGGCTCGCGAGCTTCTGGGCCGCTATGTGCCCATCACCGCCTGGCTCCCCCGCTATCCGAGGGCGTGGCTGGGCAAGGACATCGCCGCGGGCATCACCTCCTGGGCGGTGATGGTGCCGGTGTCCATGGCCTACGCGGAGCTGGCCGGCGTGCCTGCGGGCGTGGGCCTCATCACGGCCACGGCCGGCCTCACGGCCTACGCCAT
The DNA here is from genome assembly GCA_963712745.1 of uncultured Chloroflexia bacterium. GTDB lineage: Bacteria > Chloroflexota > Limnocylindria > Limnocylindrales > CSP1-4 > JAFMJV01. Next base: position 167,133 of record CAVQJC010000020.1, read on the forward strand.
CCTGGGCACCAGCCGCCACGCCAAGGTGACCACCAGCTCGACCATGGCCGTGATGTCCGCGTCCGTCGTAGCTCCCGCGGCCGCTGGCGATGCGGCTACCTACACGGCCATGACGGCCATGCTGGCCATCATCGTGGGCGTCTACCTGCTCGCAGCCGGCATCCTCAAGCTCGGCTTCCTGGCCGAGTTCCTGGCCAAGCCGGTCATCACCGGCTTTATCGTCGGGCTGGCCATCACCATCGCGGTGGGCCAGCTGCCCAAGCTCCTCGGCGTCGAGGGCAGCGATGGCAATGTCTTCGATCAGCTGGCCCACCTCATCGGGGAGCTGCCCGAGACGAACGTCATCTCACTGGCCCTGGGCCTGGCGGCCATGGTCATCATCATCGCCGCCCGGGCCATCGACCGGCGCATACCCGGGCCGCTCATCGCCGTCATCGGCGCCATCCTGCTCTCGACCGCCCTGGACCTGGCCGACGAGGGCGTGGCAGTGGTCGGCGACATCTCTGGCGGCGTGTCCGCCCCGGGCGTACCCGATGTCAGCCTCGGCGACCTCGCCTACCTGGCCACCGGCGCGGCCGGCATCATGTTCCTCGCCCTGGCCGAGTCACTGGCGGCGTCACGTGCCTTTGCCAACCGTCATGGCTACCGCATCGAGCCCGACCAGGAACTCATCGCACTGGGCGGTTCGAACGCTGCCAGCGGCCTGGCGGGCGGGTTCGCAGTGGACGCCAGCGTCAGCTCCATGGCCGCGGGCGAGGCCGCCGGCAACAAGTCGCAGCTGGCCTCGCTGGTCACAGCTGCGGGCATGGTCCTGACCATCGTCATCCTTTCTCCAGTGTTCACCAACCTGCCCCAGTCACTGCTGGCGGCGGTCATCATCACCTCCGTCATCAGCCTCGTCGACTTCGCTGAGTGGCGGCGCTATGTCCAGTGGCGCAAGACGGACGCCGCCCTCGCGCTCATCGCGGCTATCGGGGTCCTGACCACCGACGTCCTCGTCGGCCTGGTCATCGCGGCCCTCGTGTCGGTGGTGATCCTGCTGTACACCGCCAGCAAGCCAGCCATGGCTACCCTCGGCCGGCTGCCTGGACCGCACCAGCACTTCGTCGATGCCGGTCGCAACCCCGAAGCCGAGTCTATCGAAGGGCTGCTGATGCTTCGCTTGGACACGCCGCTCTACTACTTCAACGCTACCGCCGTCTCCGACCGGGTCCTGCGGGCGGTCGACGCGGCGGACGAGGTACCCAGGGCCGTGCTGCTCGACATCGAGGCCACCATCGAGCTCGACGTGACCACCTCCGATGCGCTGTACGGCCTCATCGGGGCCCTCGAAGAACGCGGCACCTACCTGGTCATCGTGCACGCCAAGGGCAGCGTTCGCGACCGGATGCGCAAGGTCGGCCTGATCGAGCGCCTCGGCTCGAGGGGCATGTACCCCAGCGAGCGCATCGCGGTCGAGGCTCTGGCCGAAGCACCTGAGGACGGCGCCGACGCAGTCGTCGACGCTGAGCCCGAGAGCCCGCCGCCGCCACTAGACTCGGACCGATGACCGACTGGGATATCGAATCCGTCCGCTACCGCTTCCCTGCCCTGCGCCGTCCGGGCCCCGCCGAGGGGCCCGTGGCCTGGCTGGACAATGCCGCCGGCACGCAGGTCGCAGACACGTGCCTGCGCGCCATCAACGACTACCTCCTGGGCAGCAATGCCAACCACGGCGTCCCCAACGCGCCCAGCATCGAGACCGATGAGCTGGTCCGGGACGCACGCCTGGCCATGGCTGACCTGCTGGGCAGCACCGATGCCGACGAGATCAGCTTCGGACCGAACATGACCACCATCACCTACGCGCTGAGCCGCGCCATCGGCGCCTCCCTCGAGGCCGGCGACGAGATCGTCGTGACCCGTCTCGACCACGACGCCAACGTGGCCCCCTGGCTGGCCGTGGCGGAGGCACACGACCTGGTGGTCCGCTGGGTCGGCATCAGCGCGCAGGACGCCACGCTCGATCTCGACGAGCTCGAACGGGTGCTGGGGCCGCGGACACGACTGGTGGCCGTGGGTCTCGTGTCCAACGCCACCGGCAACATCAATCCCGTGCCCCGGATCGCCAACCTTGCGCACAAGACCGGCGCCCTCCTGTTCGTGGACGCGGTGGCGGCGGTGCCCCACCTGCCGATCGACGTCGAGGCCCTCGGTGCCGACTATCTGGTCTGTTCGCCCTACAAGTTCTACGGGCCGCACCTGGGGGTGCTCTGGGGGCGGCGAGAGCTGCTGCAAGCGCTGCCGCCGTTCCACGTCCGGCCAGCCGGCGACGCCATCCCCGGTCGCTTCGAGACCGGCACCAAGGCTTTCGAGCTGCTGGCCGGCCTGGGCGGCACGATCCGCTACCTGGAGAAGGTCGGCATCACCCAGGGCGGTGCGCCGGGACTTCCGGGCCAGGCTGACCGCTTCCGCCGATCACGCCTGCTGGCTGCCTTCTCGGCCATCCGCCGCTATGAGACGACGCTGGGCGCACAGTTGCTCGATCGTATCGGCGCTGTACCGGGCAGCCGCGTCTACGGCCTGACCGACCCGGCTCGTTCAGCGGAACGTTGCCCCACGGTGGCCTTCACGCTCGACGGCCACGCGCCCGCGGGCGTGGCCCGTTTCCTCGGAGAACGTGGCATCTACGTGCGCAACGGCGACCACTACGCCTGGGAGCTACATCAGGCCCTGGGCCTGGCCGAGACAGGCGGGAGTGTGCGGGTCAGCCTCGCCCACTACAACACCCCCGACGAGGTCGAACGCCTCGGCCGCGCGTTGGACGAGCTGGCCTCGGCCTAGCTCGATAGGCAGGCGGGCCGGCCTCCCGGTTGCGGCTACGCGTCTTGGTGCGAAGCCCGGTCGGATACGATGGGCTGGCAAGCCCGGAGGAAGATGATGGCCATCGAAGGTGCCGCGCCGAGGCGCGACTATGAGGAAGCGCTGCGCTCGCTCGGCCTCGTGTTCGACCACCAGCAACTCCAGGACGTCATGCTCCTCGAGCGCGACGGAGGCTTTCTGGCCACCGCGCTGGGGCAGGCAGAGCAGCTGCTCCCGGACGAACCCCAGAAGCGCTATCGGTTCGTCGAGACCACCTATCCCGACGACGAGATCGTGGCCGCCTCGATGCGAGGGGCGGAGCGCCGTGGTTCCCGCCACCGCGCTGATCGCAACGAGCTTGCCTTCCGGCTCATCGGCCGCTACGTCAACGAACACTCCGGATCACGAATCCTGGTCGTGGACCAGGGTGATGGCTTCCTGCTGCGCATGCTCGTCGACGCCGATGCCGACATGCCCCACCGCTTCCTCACCATCACCAGCCAGGATCTGGAGGAGATGCACGAGGCAGCGAAGGCGGCCCGCGGAGGACCCGGCCGCATCCTCTGAGCCTGCGGCCGGTCGCGCAGGCGCCTATCCGGCTCTGGGCTCGACCCAGGCGGGCAGCTGCTCGCGCAGCACGTCGAGCGGCAGCGAGCCATGGCCGATGACCTGGTCGTGGAAGGCCTGGCGATCGAAGCGATGGCCGTCGCGCCCCTCCAGTTGCGCCCGCAGCGCCAGGATCTCGCGCTGACCGATCATGTAGCTCAAGGCTTGGCCTGGCCAGGCGATGTAGCGGTCGGTCTCGATCTCGGCATCGAGGCGTGCCAGCCCGGCCCGCGTGACGAGGACCTCGACGGACTGCTCACGACTCCAGCCGAACGCGTGCAGGCCGGTATCGACGACCAGGCGGGCCGCGCGATGCGCTTCCGACTCCAGCGCCCCGAACCGCTCGAGAGCCGTGTGATACAGGCCCATCTCGCCGGCCAATCGCTCGGCGTACAGGGCCCAGCCTTCGACGTAGGCGCCGCAGGCCAGCATGGCGCCATGCTTGCGAAAGGCCGGCAGATGGCCGAGCTGCCGTTCGGCGGTGAACTGGAAGTGGTGGCCGGGCACAGCTTCGTGGTAGGTCATCGCGACGGCTTGGTGGAGCGGCCGTGAGGGCGGGTCGTAGGTATTGAAGAAGTAGGTACCTGGACGGCTGCCATCCTCGGCCGGCGGGTAGTAGAAGGCCGCGGGCGCATCGCGCTCCGCGTGCGGCTCGACCGCCCGCACCACGCAGGGCTCGCTCGGTGGGTTGCCGAACCACGCGGGAGCCTCGGCCTCGGCCCGCCGGATCCACTCTTCCGCCGCCCGCAGCAGGTCCGCGGGATCGTCGACGTGGTTGTGCGGGTCCCCGTCGAGGAATGTGCGCAGCGCAGCCACGCTCGGCTGGCCAAGCTCGGCGGCCAGAGGCGCCTCGGCTGCCTCGATCTCGTCGAGCCGAGCGAGGCCGTATGCGTGGATGGCGCGCGGGTCTTCCGGCAGGTTGGTGTAGGCCATGATGTGGTGCTGGTAGACCGCCTCACCGTCGGACAGATAGCAGACACCCGGACCGGGGCGAACGTGCGCGGCATAGCGCTCGAGCATGTCGAGCCACTCCGCCAGCGACGGCTGCACGAACTCTTCGACTGCCGACAGCAGGGTCGCGCGCTGCTCATCTCCCAGCTTGGGATCGGCCAGCAGCAGCGGCAATTCGGCCGCGGGTGCCTGCACCATCCGCCGCGTCTGGTCGATACAGCGTGCCACCACCTCGGCGGGGGCAGTGCGACCTGCCGCGAGGCCCTCGGCCAAGTTGGCACGATGGGCAGCCATCCAGGCCGGGTATGCGGCCAGGCGCGTGAGCAGGTTCGCGAATCGCTCGGGCGTGTCGGTCCGATGGAGCCGGGCCAGCTCCCCGGGCAAGGCCTGCGGGCCGTCGATCTGGTCGATCGCATCCATCTGCCACAGCCGCAGCTCGTGGGCACCGCGCAGGCGCCGCACGATGGCCCGCATCAGGCCCAAGGTGAGGCGGTCTTCGACGCCTAGGGCATCGCCGTCCAGCTGGTCCACGGCCGCGGACCAGCCTTCGACGGTGGCCATCAGGGCTGCGCGTCCCTCAGGGGACGGGTCGTCGAGCCGGTCGTCCCAGCGCTCGTCGCCCTGAAGCGTCGCCCACAGCGGGTTCTGCGCGAGGAACTCCTCCCAGGCCTGGTCCGCAAAGCGGTGGACGGGCGTCGGCTGGAGCGCGGCAGTGGTCATGTGGTCCTCCCCTCAGGATGACGTCGGGTCGCCTATCCGGCTCTTGGCTCGACCCAGGCGGGCAGCTGCTCGCGCAGCACATCGAGCGGCAGCGAGCCATGGCCGATGACCTGGTCGTGGAAGGCCTGCTGATCGAAGCGATGGCCGTCGCGCTCCTCGACCTGCGCCCGCAGCGCCAGGATCTCGCGCTGACCGATCATGTAGCTCAAGGCCTGGCCCGGCCAGCTGATGTAGCGGTCGGTCTCGGTCTCGGCCTCGAGCCGGGAGAGACCGGCTCGCTCGATGAGCAGGTCGATGGACTGCTGGCGGGTCCAGCCTAGCGCGTGGATCCCGGTGTCGACGACGAGGCGGGCGGCCCGCCAGGCCTCCGTCTCGAGGGCACCGAAGTCCTCCAGCGGCGTGCGATAGAGGCCCATCTCCCGCGCCAGCTGCTCGGTGTAGAGCGCCCAGCCCTCGATGAAGGAGCCGGCCGCGAGCCGGGCCCCGAAGCGACGGAAGTCCGGCAGCCCGGCGAGCTCCTGCTCGATAGCCAGCTGGAAGTGATGGCCCGGCACGGCCTCATGGAAGGTCGTTGCCGCCAGCCGGTGCAGGTGGCGGGAGGCTGGATCGTACGTGTTGATGAAGTACATGCCCTTGCGGCTGCCGTCGGCGCTGGGCGTCATGTAGAAGGCCGGTGGGGCTTCCTGCTCCATGTGCGGCTCGACCGCGACCACCTCGCAGCCGTCCTTCGGGAGCCGTCCGAACCAGTCAGGCGCGACAGCCTCGGCACGCATGATGAGCTCGCGAGCGAAGGTCACCAGCTCCGAAGGCTCGTCGACGTGGTTCTCTGGTGCGACCTCCAGGTGTGCCCGCAGCGCCGCGACGTGGTCGAAGCCAAGCGTGGCAACGATGGCGGCCTCGCGCGCCTCGATCTCCGCCAGCCGAGCCAGGCCGTAGTCGTGGATGGCCCGTGGATCCTCCGAGATCGTGGTCCAGGTCAGGATCTGGTGGCGATAGATGGCCTCGCCGTCGGCGAGGTGGCAGACGCCGTCCCCAGCCCGGGCATGTGCGGCGTACTCGCCAAGCATGGCCAGCCACTCCCGCAAGGCCGGGATCACGTGCTCCTCCACGGCCCCTACCAGCGCGGCCTTTTCCTCCTCGTCCAGCTCGGGGTGTGCGAGCACGATGGGCGACTGCGTCGCCGGCGACTCGACCATGCGGCGCGTCTGGACCAGGCAGCGTTCGACCACCGCCGGCGCAGCCGTCCGCCCCGAAGCCACTCCCTCGGCCACGTTGGCGCGATGTGCGGCCATCCAGGCCGGATAGGCCGCCAGACGTGCCATCAGCTTCCCGAAGCGCTCGGGCGAGTCCACACGCTGCAGGCGTGCGAGGTCGCCGACCAGGCCCTGGGGACCGCCGTACTGGTCCAGCGCCTCCATCTCCCACAGACGTAGATCGTGGCTGCCCCTGGTCCTGGCGATGACGAAGCGGATGAGTCCGAGGGTGATCTCGTCCTCGACCGAGAGATCGAGGCTGGCGAAGCCATCGATCTCCGCCTCCCAGGCACCGGCGAGAGCCAGCATCGCAGCTCGTCCATCGGGACCGGGGTCGTCGAGCCGGTCATCCCAACGCTCATCGCCCTGCATCGTGGCCCACAGCGGGTTCAGCTCCAGGAACTGCTCCCAGGCTCGGTCGGCGAACGCATGGACGGGCGTGACGGTGGATTCAGCGAGGGACAACGGCGACCTCCCGGCGAGTGTTGGTGGAGCGAGCGCTCACGCGTTGAACATGGCGATCTGGTCCGCGCCCCGCTCGACCGCCGGGTCGAGCCCCAGCAGCGGGCTCAGGACCGAAAGGTCGGCCCGCGTGCTGGACCACAGCCGGCGCACGTTGCTCCACTTGAGGATATGCCAATTGTCGGCCTCGAGGCGCGCGCTCAGCACAGGCGAGCGCTCCAGTCGCAGGCGTAGCAGCGAGGCTCGCTCGTCCGCCACCACCAGGAAGCGGACGACGTTGTCCGTGGTCTCGATGCGCGGCCCGCGCTTCATGACCGGCTCGTCGAGTGCGGCCTGCCACTCCACGTCGAAAAGGAACGCGCCCTTGCCCCGGACGTACCAGATGCAGTCGATCTGCTCCAGCACCTCCTGGGGACCGGGTGCCACCAGCGGCAGGTACACGCGCTGCTCGGGGTCGCTGAGCAGATCGCCCAGTACCCCGCCGGCGTAGCGACGCCGCTGCTCGCGTTGGGCGACCCAGGCCCGCATGCCGGCGCGATGGGCGAAATCGGTGAGCAGGCCGACCATCTCCCCGTGCTCCGCATAGCGCTGCTGCAGCGACTCGTCGGTACGCAGGAGCCCGTCCTCGGCAGGCTCGGCGCTGCGATAGCTCTCGAGCGTAACCTCAACGAGCTCGGCGTCGGCCGTCTCCGGCCCGCGGAAGAGCCGGCCGACGCGCTCGTCGAAGGCCTCCCGGCCGATTCCCCCGCTGGTGGTGAGAAGGCTGAAGATGCCCCACTCGAGCCGCTCGGAGAGCGGCTGCTTGGCCGCCCCCAGGTCACGTGGGTCGCGCAGCCACCAGAGGTCCTCCTCGAGCTCGACCAGGCGCGGGTGATCTCGCTTGCGCAGCTCCTTGCGGATGATGTCGAGCGTGAGCCGCACCGGGTCGCTGGCCGGCCCGCGGTCGGCCCAGTCGATATCTCCCTGCGCCGAGGTCACAGAGGACGATCCTCCGTCCCCGGCTCCGTCCCCGGCTCCGTCCCCGGCCCCGTCCCCGTCCCCGGACGGCTCGGTCGCGTCGGTCGCGGTCGTGGCGTGAGCTGGCAGGGGCGTGTCGCTGACGACCCCATACAACCCCGGCTCACGCTCCTCCTGCTCGGACTCATCCTCGTCCGACGTCTGCGGCGTACCCACCAGGCGGCGGAGGTGGCCCAGGTGGTCGAGCCCGAGCAGCACCTCGCCCAGCACGCGGTCGAAGCGTGTGGGCTCCCCGCGCAGCTGCAGGACGGCCACCGCGATGTCGGCGATGGCAGCCTCCACCTGGGCGATCTGGAATGGACCCGACCGGTCGGAGGACGATCGGATGGCCACGTCCCGGTCGGCCGTGGCTGAACGAGGAAGCGCGAACTGGACCGTACCGTCGATGCCCCGCTCCGACGCCCCAAGGACGGCATCGTCGACGCGCAAGCCCGCGCCCACGCCGCCGATGACCACGGCCACGAGCGCCTCCGGGCTGGCGCCCTCGAGCATGACCACGGTCTGGGCATCTGGCAGGAGCACCGGTCGCACCGCGCTCAGCGCTCGTTGCAGGGTGGCCGCGTCGCGCGCCCATTCGGCCTTGGTGGCAGGACCGAAGACGCTCGCCAGCGGGAGGGTGGCGGCGCCCTCGGGCCCGATGGCCAGGGACGAGGCGAGGTAGGCAAAGGCCAGGTTATCGGCCGACCAGTGGATGGGCGGTTCGGTCAGGACCAGCTTGATACCGCGGCGTACGCGCGGCCGGGCCCCCGGCTCCGAGCCTGGACGCGGGGGTGGACCGAACGTCTCTCGTCCGTGGGGTAGGCCGAAGCGCAGGGCCACGTTGGCGCTGCCGTCCTGCAGCGCTCGCAGGTCCGGGCCCACGCGGGCGGGCGTCCGCCCTCCGCCGGCCTCGACGGCCTGGACGAAGGCTCGCACCGTGCGCGTACCCTCCTCGAAGGCGGCCCAGGCGTTGCGTTCGCGCCACTGGCGGGACGTCGAGCCGCGGACGTGACCGGCGCTGATGCGGACCCCGGAGACCCGGCCCGGATAGCCGTTCAGGCGGCTGATGGCGAGGACCATATGCACCACCGCCAGCCGCAGGGCGGCCTGCACCGAGGGCGCGCGCAACTCGGTCTCGATACGGTCGAGGATGGCCGCCAGCGCGACCTGGGCGCGAGGGGGGTAGAGGTCCACCATCTCGGCGGGTAGAGGATGATCGGCGGTCGGTGCCGGGAAGCGCTGGCGCAGCATCTCGCGGGCCGCGGAAGCGTCCACCGAGCGTGCACGATAGAGGTCGTCGGGGTCGACCGCGATAGGGCGCTTCTCAGCCCGACCATCGCGGCAACGTGGGCAGGAGAACGTCTTGCGCGAAGGGTCGCTGGCATCGGCCTCCCACACGAACTCGCTAACGGTCACGGTGTTGCCACAGCCGGGGCAGCGGGAGGCATAGCTGGCTTCGATGACCGAGCGCAGACCGCCCTCCATGCCGCGGGCATCTACGGCGATGCCGGACACGGCTGCGTCCAGGTGGCGCAGGTCAGGCGGACGCAGGACGATCTCGGCCACGAGCCGTGTGAGGGCCGTGGACTCGATGGCGAATGAGCGGCGCAGCGCATCGATGGCGCAGCGCGTCACCCATCCGCCTCGCCCATGCAGCTCGAGCACGACGTCCCCGGCCTTGGTGCGGGAGTCGATCTGGGCGGCCAGGGCCGCCAGGTCCGGCACCGGCGCGAGGCGCTCGAAGGCAGGCAGGATGGGGCCGCGTGTATGAGTCTGGGAGGGCTTCTGCGGGTCCGCCATCGTGTACCCCTGAGTCTATCGGGGGAGGGCCGAACAGGCATCGGTTCATTCGGCGGGTGGGCGCCGCCGAACGTCAGGACTGGCGCTATTCCGATGGACCGGGGCTGGGTGCCCTGGGCTCGACCCTACAGCTCGTCGCCTTCTTCGTCGATATCGACGTCGTCGTCATCGTCGTCGTCGTCCGAGGCCAGCAAGCCCTCGCCCTCGATCTGGAAGCCTTCTTCGGCCTGTGTCTCGGCCGGCAGCACGGAGCCGATGTCCTCGAACGACTCGGGCTCTTCATCGAGCTCGAGCTCCTCCTCCAGGTCGGACTCCTCGCGTACGAGCGTGCCCTTGGTGTAGGGCCGAAGGTCGCTGACCTTGGCCGCGGTCGGGAATGAGACCTTGCCGTAATTCGAGGGGTCCTGGTAGGTCTCGCGGATGATGATACGCACGTCCTCGTCTCCGAGGCTGGTGACGCCGGCAGCGTACTTGTTGCCATCGGCCATGAGGCGCAGCAGGCGAGCCGCCACGCGGGGCTCCACCGCGCCGATCTTGACGCCATTGGACTTGGCCACGACGCGCGGGCCCGACGGGCTGAGCTCGACGAAATCTCCGGGGTTGACCTGGGCCAGGTCGGTAGGGCTGGCCAGGTCCACCAGGTGAGCGAAACCGGTCTTTCCGGTCTCCTCCACGAAGATGCTCACCTTTGCCTTGCTGCCCACCTGCGCCGGGACCGTGCGGGAGCCGGCATCGACCATGAGCGTGCGCAACCGACCGATGTTGCGCTCGGCGATGCGGTTGGTGGGATCGATGGCCAAGGCCGATTGGTAGTGCTCGCGCGCCTGGCCTAGCTCGCCTTGTTCCCAGTAGGCCTTCGCAGCGCGGTTCTCGGCGGCACTGTCCGGACCCATCTCGAGGACCTTGAGGTTGATCTCCGCGGCAGCGATCCAGTCGGCCCGGCGGGCAGCGTCGATGGCCTGATCGACGAGCTGCCGCTTCTGGCGACTGGCGGTGATGGCGCTCGAGACGCCCGGAGCGGCGGCGGAGGGGGCAGCTGGCTGGTTCTCGGTCAGCGGGTCGAAGCTCATTCGTTCCTCGGGGCATGGATTGAAGGTCCGCACACGGGCGGAGGGCCGAAGGGTATCGCAGGCATAGCCACACACCAGCGGCTGGCGAACACGAATCGTACCACCACTCCCCACACACGCCCGCTACCCCGCCGAACGCGAGCGGACATCAGACGCGGTGCGGCTTCTCGCGTATGAGGGCCAGGAAGTCGGGCCGCGGCAGGGTGTTGGCCACCAGCTCCGGCCGGACCCAACCGCGGCGCGCGATGGCCGTGCCCCAGGTGAGGTGTCGCCATTCGCTGCGCGCGTGGGCATCGGAGTCGACGACGAAGCGGCAGCCGGCATCGATGGCGGCGCGGATGCGGTGCTCGTCCAGGTCAAGGCGGGCCTCGCTGCCGTTGATCTCGAGCAGCGTCCCGGTCTCGGCAGCCAGCCGGTAGAAGGCCTCCCAGTCGAGGTCGAGCTCCGCTCGCTCGCCGATCTTGCGTCCCGACGGGTGACTGATGATGTCCACGTGGGGGTTGCGCAGGGCCAGCTCGTAGCGCGCCATCAACTGCTCCCGCGGCTGACGGCGACCGACGTGCAACGAAGCCACCACCACATCGAACGCGGCCAGCAGCCGGTCGTCGTAGTCGAGCCGTCCGTCGACAGTGATCTCGAGCTCGGTCCCGTGGAGGAGCAGGAAGCCCGCCGGGTTCGCGCCCGGGGGCAGGTGGCCCTCGGCGAGCTCCTGTTCGAAGCGCTCGTTGAGCTCGGCCACGACCCGCCGCTGCGCTTGCACGCGGGCCGCATCGAGCCCGTTGGCGATGGTCAGGCTGTGCGAGTGGTCGGTGAGCACCTGGTATTCGCGCCCGTCGGCCCGCGCCGACTCGACCATCATCTCGAGCGTCTCGCGGCCATCGGACCAGTCACTGTGGCTGTGGCAATCCCCACGCAGGTCGACCCGCTCCAGCAGGCGAGGCAGGAGCCCAGCCTCCGCGGCCTCGATCTCCCCCCGGCCCTCGCGCAGCTCCGGGGGGATCTGGGTGAGGTCGAGGAAGGCGTAGAGCGCAGCCTCGTCGGCGAAAGTCAGTGGCGCGGCTGACTCATCATCGAGGGGCACGAGTCCACGCTCGGACAGGGACCAGCCGCGCTCGCGGGCCCGGTGCCGCAGGGCCACGTTGTGTTCGGCCGAGCCGGTGAAGTGGACGAGATAGCTGCCCGCCACGCCCGACGGCATGGTCAGGAGGTCGAGCTGCGGTCCGTCCAGCAACCGAACCGAGACCCGGTCCGCCCCACCCCTGATCCCGACCTCGAGGTCCTCGATGGCCGGCGAGGCCCGCAGGCTCTCGATGACCGACCGGGGCTCTTCGGTCTCGACGAGCACGTCGAGATCACCGACCGTCTCACGCCATCGGCGCACCGAGCCGGCGGCGGTGGCCGTGATGACCCCGGGCATCGTCTCGAGCAGTGACACCACACGCTCGGCCAGGTCGTGCGCCTCGCCCATGCGCATGCGCCGTGGGGGACGCTGCCCCAGCTCGCCGATACCCTCCACGATACGCGCCTCAGTCCTGGCGCTGATACCCCGGATCTGCTGCAGCCGGCCAGCTCTGGCCGCCCTCTCCAGCTCGGGCAGGGTGGCGATGCCAAACCTGCGCCAGACCTCGCCGGCGGTACGTGGGCCGATGCCGGGGACGGCCAGCAACTGGAGCAGGCTCGGCGGCACTTCGGCGCGCAGGTCCTGCTGATAGCCGAGCCGGCCGGTCGTGGCCAGCTCCGCGATGCGCTCGGAGATGGAGCCGCCGACCCCTCGCAGGCGGGGCCGCTCGCCGGCGCGGTATGCCGCGGCGACCTCGAAGCCGGCGCGGGCCACCGAATCCGCTGCCCGTCGGTAGGCGCCCACCTTGAACGACGATTCGCCCTTGACCTCGAGCAGGTCCCCGATCTCGGCCAGGACCGCGGCGATGCGGGCATTGGTCAGAGCGGCGGTGGCGTCATCAGCCGGCGGCCGCATCTCGCGAGGCGCCACGGCCTAGGTCGCGATGACGCGGTCGCGCCCCTGTCGCTTGGCCTTGTACAGCGCCTGGTCGGCCCGCTCCACGAGGCGCGCCATCGACACACCGTCGGGACCGGCCACGGCCACACCGACCGAGACGGTGACCGGCTCGCTGATGCCCAGGCTGGCGGGGTGCATCTTGACCACCGCACGGCGGATGCGCTCGCCCACCTCGACGGCCTGTTCCGCGTCCGTCCTGCGCAGAAGGACCGCGAACTCCTCCCCTCCGTAGCGAGCGGGCGTGTCCTCCTCGCGGACGGCATGGGTGATGGCCGTGGCCACCGCCTGCAGCACGCGGTCGCCGGTGGCATGACCGAAGCGGTCGTTGATGATCTTGAAGTGGTCGATGTCGACCATGAGGATGCCGATGGTGTCGTTGGCCCGCCGGCGGGGGCTCTCGATGGCCAGCGCCTCGTCGAAGTAGCGGCGGTTGGGCAGACGGGTGAGCACGTCGATCTTGGCGCCGCGCTCGGCAGCTTCCAGGGCGTACGTGCGCTGGAACGCGGTGGCCACCTCCTTGGCCGCCCACGCGAGCAGCCGGCGATCGCCTTCGCTCCAGCCTTCACGGGCGCGCCGCGCGAGCAGGAGCGCTCCCAGGAAGCTGCGCTCGGCCACCAGCGGCGTAGCCAGGGTATGGGCCAGCCCGTAGGCCGAACGCACACGCCGGGCGATCTCCTCGGCTGCCGCCGCAGCCTCGTCCGACGCGCCCACGCTCTCGCCCACGCCTTCATCGTGCTCGCCGGGCAACGCACCGTGGGCGTCCAGCTCGGGCCGCAGGGTGGTGCGCGAGGGCGGCGCGTCGGCCTGGGCGGCCACCAGCGTCACCTCTACGGCCTGGTCCTGGCTGACGCGCGCGACCACCACGTGGTCGGCGTCGGTGGCCCGTCGCAGGTCGCTGATGACGGTGTCCACCACGGACTCCGGCGAGAGCGAGCGGGAGAGGCCGGTCACGATGCGCCTGATGCTGGCCTCGCGTTCAAGCCGGTTGCGGGTCAGCGCGGCCGAGGTGGCGTACATCACGTAGAGCGCCAGGGCCAAGGTCACCAGGGCCACCGCCAGCACCAGGTCGGCCACGCCGATGCCGTCCTCGTAGAGGAACCAGGCCGACGCGATGGCTAGCGCGAGCAGGCTTGCCAGCATCACGCGTAGGGCCAGATGCAGGCGACGGTTCAAGGGGGCGTCGGCACCGGAGACCGAGGCGATCTCCAGGTCGGGGACATCCGGTTCCGGGGCGGTCCGGTCGTTGGCGGCGCTCACCCCGCGAGGATGGCACAGCACCACCGCCCGTGCCGCCTGCCGGGGTCGGCGGGATTCAGTCCTTGGGCTGCTTCACCTTGTAGAAGTTGCGGTTGACCCACGAGCGGATGGTGCGCAGGTTGGGCCGCACGGTGCCGTCGTCGGCCAGGTAGCCCCAGGTGGCGGGGGCCAGCACCTTCATGCTCGACTTAGGCACCTTCATCTTCTGCACCAAAGCGTAGAGCTGAGCGGCCGCTTCGGTCGTCTTGGGGATGTTCGTATCGATCTTGTCGCGCACGGCCAGGAGCGTACCCAGCAGGCGCACCCCGGCGCCGTCGTCCTCGATGATCTCCCTGACCGCGGCCTTGACCATGTCCTGCTGCCGCTCGGCGCGGCGCCAGTCGCTGTTGTACTGGTTGCCCATCGTGCCCTTGCGGCTGCGAGCGTAGACCAGGGCGCTGCGGCACTTCGACGGCTTGGGCTTGCAGGCGGGGTCGCCCCGAAGCCGGTAGTCGTTCTGGGCCGGGAAGTACACGCCCCGTGAGCGGCGATGATGGTAGGAGTTGTCGATGACCGTCTCCTCGATGTCCACGCGTATCCCGCCCAGCGCATTGATGAGATTGGCGAAGGTGGCGAAGCGCGTCATGGCCCAGTAGTCGATCTCCGTGCCCAGGAAGGCCTCGATGTCCTTGCGGAAGCGGTCGATGCCCTTGCGGTCGATGGCCGCGTGCTTGAGCCCGGGCTTGCGATAGCGCAAGTAGTAGATCGAGTTCACGCGCATCGATCCGCTGTTGCCGCCGCCTGCCAGCGGGATGCCGGCCATGTCTCGAGGGATGCTGACGATGGCTCCTTTGCCCGTCAGCGGGTCGATGGTCGCGACCATGACCACGTCGAGCCGCTCACCACCGGAGTTCTTGCGCCAGTCGGAGCCGATGAGCAATACGGTCAGCCGTCCGTCCTTGCCCAGCTTGACGGGCAGGCCCTTCTTGGGCCGCGTCGTCTTCTTCTTGCCCTTGTTGTTGCGCGAATCGGTTGCCAGCTGGCGCATCGAGTCGAGCGCGACGCGCAATCCGTCCTCGCTCTGCACGATGCCCGGGGACGCAGCACCGGCGGGCAGCGCACCAA
Organism: uncultured Chloroflexia bacterium; assembly: GCA_963712745.1. GTDB lineage: Bacteria > Chloroflexota > Limnocylindria > Limnocylindrales > CSP1-4 > JAFMJV01. The sequence continues at coordinate 182,210 of CAVQJC010000020.1, forward strand.
AGAGGATGGACAGGGCCAGGAGCGCGACGACGACGTGCGCCGTTCTGAGTTGAGCCATGGCCCGTTAGCCTACCCCGTCTTCACTACATCATCACCATGCCGCCATCGACGGCCAGGACCTGACCGGTGATACAGGCGGCCTCATCGGAGGCCAGGAAGACCACCGCCGCGGCAACGTCCTCGGGGGTCGCGAAGCGGCCGAGCGGTGTGCGCCGCTTGGCTTCCTCCAGCAGCTCCTGGGGCAGGTCGGCGGTGAGGTCGGTAGGCACGAATCCCGGCGCTACCGCGTTGGCCGTGATACCGCGAGAGCCCAACTCCCTGGCCGTAGCCTTGGTCAGGCCGATGAGGCCGGCCTTGGACGAGGAGTAGTTGGCCTGGCCCTCCTGACCGGCCTGGCCCGAGACACTGGTGATGTTGATGATGCGTCCACTGCGCGCCTTGAGCATCGGCCGGGTCACGGCCTTGATGGTGTAGAAAGCACCGAAGAGGTTCGTCTCGAGCACGATGCTCCAGTCCTCGGGCTTCATGCGCATGATGAGGTCGTCGCGATTGAGGCCGGCGTTGTTGACCAGGATGTCGATCTTCCCAAGCTCCTCGAGGGCCGTCCTGACGAGCGCGATGGCGGCCTCCTGGTCGCGGGCATCGGCCTGCACGGCGAGGGCCTTTCGCCCGAGCGCCTCGATGGCCGCCACGGTCTGCTCGGCGGCGGAGACATTGCCCTTGTAGCTGATGCAGACGTCGGCGCCCTGCTCCGCGAGACGCACGGCGATGGCACGGCCGATGCCGCGCGAACCCCCGGTGACGAGGGCTGTCCGGCCGCTGAGATCGATCATGGCTGCTCCTTCGTGTGTGCGTGTTCGGGCTCGCCGGGTACGACGTCATCGAGTGGGACCGGTGGTCCGCTGGGATCGTCGAGCACCGCAGCCAGGCGCGGCGGGATGGGATCGACCGAGGCCCAGTCGAGCGGCGCACGCACGCTGGCCACCGGCTCCACGGCTCTGCCTCGCTCGGCCTGGGCCGGGTCCGCCGTCCAGGTCAGGGCGACGGCTCCAGACGTGAAGCCAGCCCCGAAGGCTACGAAGACGATCTTGTCACCGGGTTTGACGCGGCCCTCCTGTACGGCCTCGTCGAGCGCGATGCCGACCGAAGCGGCAGAGGTGTTGCCGTACTTGTCGATGTTCACGAACATCTTGGACATGGGCAGGTTCAGGCCCTTGGCCACCGCCTCGATGATGCGCACGTTGGCCTGGTGCGGGATGAAGAGGTCCACGTCGGCCGGCTGCCAGCCGGCCTTCTCGATGGCCGCCAGTGCCGAGGAGGCCAGCGTGCGCGTGGCGAAACGGTAGGTCTCACGGCCCTCCATGCGGATGAAGTGCTCGCCGCGGCGGGCCGTCTCCAGGCTGGGCGGGCTCTTGGACCCTCCCGATGGCATCCAGATCATGTAGGCACCGTCCGGATCGGTGGTCAGCTCCAGGCCGGCCATGCCGCCTCCGTCCTCGTCCGAGGCAGAGAGCACCACGGCTCCGGCACCGTCGCCGAAGAGGATGCAGGTGCCGCGGTCCTCGAAATCGAGGAACCGGGTCAGCAGCTCGGCCCCCACCACGAGCACGTTGCGGGCCATCCCGCTGCGGACGTAGGAATCGGCGGTGGCGTAGGCGAAGACGAAGCCGGAGCAGGCGGCGCCGATGTCGAAGGCGGCCGCGGTGGTGTTGCCGATGGCCTCCTTGACAAGGGCTGCCGTCGACGGCATGGGGTAGTCGGGCGTGAGCGTGGCCACGACGATGACGTCGATATCGTCAGGTTCCAGCCCGGCCGTCGCGATGGCCCGCAGGGCGGCGATGGCGCCGAGCGTGGCGGTCGTCTCGTGCGGGGCGGCCACCCGCCGCTCGCTGATGCCGGTGCGGGTCCGGATCCACTCGTCGGATGTGTCGACGAGCCGCTCGAGGTCGGCGTTGGAGAGCACCCGCTCAGGTACGTACGAGCCCCACCCGCTGACGCGGACGCTGCGAGGCGGACCGCCGGGCACGGCGCCAGGTCCACTCATGCGGGATCGACCTCGATGAGCGTCTGCCTGGCCTTGACCAGGTCACCGTCGCCGGCGGCGACGCGTCTGACCGTGCCGGTCACGTCGCACTTGATCTCATTGAACAGCTTCATGGCCTCGATGAGACCGATGACCTGGCCGGCATTGACCTGGCCCCCCTCCCGGACATAGGGCTCGGCGTCGGGCGACGGCGAGCGGTAGAAGACCCCGGTCAGCGGCGCGCTGACAGCATGGGCGCCTCGCTCCTGCATTGGCTCATCCTCGAGTGGTGGCTCGGCCAGCGGCAGATCGGGCGAGACCGTCGAGGTCACCACGGCAGCCGCCACCGGAGCGATCGCGCCCAGCGTACGCAGCACCACGGTGGTGTCAGCGTGCTCCACCTCGAGCTCGGCCAGGCCGGACCGCTCCAGCAGTCGCTCGAGACGGTCGATGAGAGCCAACAGCTCGGCCATCTCCGCGCGCTCGGCCATCAACCGTTCCAGCGCTGGAGCACGATGGCCGAGTTCTGGCCACCGAAGCCGAAGGCATTGACGAGGGCCACGTCCAGCTCGCGCTCCCGCGCCTTGAGCGGGGTCAGGTCCAGCGCACCGGCTCGCTCGTCGGGCTGGTGCAGGTTGAGCGTGGGCGGTACGACACCCTCCTCGAGTGCCTTGACCGTAGCCACGGCCGCCACCGCACCGGCCGCACCGAGCGTGTGCCCGATGGACGACTTGGTGGCAGTCACGCTGACCTCGGCGGCGTGATCTCCGACCAGGGCGTTGATGGCCAGCAGTTCGGTTGGGTCGCCTTCGCCGGTGCTGGTGGCATGGGCGCTGACGAGGTCGATGTCGGCCGGCTCAAGGCCGGCCTTCTCGAGCGCGCGGCGCGCGGCACGCACGGCCCCCATGCCACCCGGTGAGGGCGTGGTGATGTGGTGGCCGTCGGCGGTGGCGCCGTAGCCACAGACCTCGGCATAGATGCGGGCGCCGCGGCGTCGGGCGTGCTCCAGCTCCTCGAGCACCAGCGTGCCCGAACCCTCTGCCACCACGAATCCATCCCGCGCTGCGTCGAAGGGGCGGCTCGCCGCCTCGGGTTCGTCGTTGCGGGTGGAAAGCGCCTTCATGCGCGCGAAGCCGGCCACGATGGCGTCAGCCACGGGCGCCTCACAACCCCCGGCGAGCATGACGTCGGCGTCGCCGCGGCGGATGATCTCGTAGGACTCGCCGAGTGCGTGACCGGCCGAGGCACAGGCGCTGGTGGTGGAGTAATTGGGGCCGAGTGCCCCGAAGGTGATGCCAGCCACGCCCGCGGGCATGTTGGCGATGGCCATGGGGATGAAGAAGGGGCTGACCCGGCCCGGGCCGTCGATGCGGCAGATGGCGATCTGTTCGATGAGCGTGTTGGTGCCACCCAGGCCCGAGGCCATGAGCACGCCGGTCATCTCCGCGGCCTGGCCCTCGAACCGGCTGGGCAGGCCCGCGTCGATCAGCGCCTCATGCGTCGCGACCAGGCCCATGTGGGTGGCGCGGTCGTTGCGCCGGACCTCCTTGCGGTCGAGCACGGCAGAGGGGTCGAGGTCGGTCACCTCGCCGGCGATGCGGGCGGTCGACCGCGAGGCGTCGAAGCAGGTGATGGGGCCGATGCCGGATTCCCCCGCCACCAGGCGTCGCCAGAAGGTCGGGACATCGTTGCCCAGCGGGGTGACGGCCCCGAGGCCGGTCACGACCACGCGGCGGCCCCCGGCGACGGAGGTCATCGGACGAACCTCCCGGTGCGGATGGTAGCGGCACGGTAGACGTCGCCGGGCAGCCCGCGCTCGGCGACCTGCTCGGCGGCGGACTGCGGATCGTAGGCTGCGCGCAGCAGCTCGGCCTGTGGGTCGGCTCCTTCTTCCAGCGTGAGGAGACCCCAGCAGGCGTCAGGCGTGCCGTCGAAGGCGTAGCCGCATGACCCCGGGTTGACGATGAGCTTGCGGCCCAGCTCGCGCATGTCGGCCACGTGCGTGTGGCCGCAGCAGATCGACCCGCGCGTCGGTGCGAGTGACGCGCTGGACGGTGACGGCCGGGTCCAGGTCCGCGGGCAGGCCGCTGGTCTGGCTGCCGGGCGAGGCATGCGTCGCCAGCACCAGCTCGTCGCCGACGGTCAGCCGGCGTTCCGCAGGCAGCCGTCGCAGGTAGTCCAGCTGCTCGTCGTCCAGCTGCTCCCGGGCCCACTCGGCGGCGGCCCGGTGGCCGGCCGGCACCTCGTCGAGCCAGGGGAAAGCCGCAGCGTAGTCGCCGTCGGCCACAGCGATGTCGGTGTTGCCGGCGATGACCCAGGCACCGTCGGCCTCGAGCCGCCTGACCCTTTCCACCGTCTCGGCCGGCCGGGGTCCGTTGAGCACCAAGTCGCCGAGCACGATGACGCGGTCGGCGCCGCGCTGCTCGATGGCCGTCAGGGCAGCCTCGAGCGCGTCGAGGTTGCCGTGGATGTCGGAGATGAGGGCGATGCGCCGCGTCATCGGAGGGCCTCCGCGGGTGGGATGACGAAGGAGATGAGCGCCTCACAGGCGATCTCACCGTCGACCGAGGCGACCGCCCGGCCCTTGCCGAAGCGACGACCGAGCTTCTCCATGGTGACCTCCAACGTGAGCCGGTCGCCCGGCTGCACGACCCGCTTGAAGCGGCATCCGTCGATGCCGGCGAAGAGGCCGATGCGGTCGCCGAAGCCCTCCTCGCGGGCCACGTAGACGGCCATCGTCTGGGCCAGTGCCTCGACCTGGATGACCCCTGGCATGACCGGCAGGTCGGGGAAGTGCCCGCCGAAGAACCACTCTGAAGCCGTGACGGCCTTCTCGCCGCGGATGTAGCCCCGCTCGCGGTCCTCCTCGACGATGCGATCGACGAGCAGGAACGGCCAGCGGTGGGGGATGAGCTTCTGGAGCTCGGCGGTCGTGAGCAGGACAGCGGACGGCTGCCCGGCGGAGTGCCCCTGAGCGTCGGTCATGGTCTCCCTCTCGATGCGGGCCGGAAGGGTCAGGCCCCGTGGTCGGGCGCCACGGCGTCAAGGAACGCCGCCGCACCCTTGCGGTCAAGCAGGTTGGTATCGAAGCCACCCGAGAGGAACGTCTCGTCCTCGAGGAGGGCCCGGTGGAACGGGATGTTCGTCTCGATGCCCTCGACCAGCAGTTCGCGCAGCGCCACGCGAGAGCGTGCGATGGCGGATTCCCGGTCGGGACCCCAGACGATGAGCTTGCCCAGGAGTAAATCGTAGTACGGCGGCACCTCGTAGCCGCTGTAGAGGTGGGTCTCCATGCGGATGCCGGCGCCACCGGGCGGAACGTAGTGCTCGACCACCCCGGCCTGGGGCTGGAAATCGGCCCGCACATCCTCGGCATTGATGCGGAACTCGATGGCGTGACCGCGGCTGTGGACATCCTCCTGGCCATAGCCCAGCTCCTCGCCGGCCGCGAGCCGGATCTGCTCGGCCACGATATCGATGCCGCTGAGCATCTCGGTCACCGGGTGCTCCACCTGGATGCGGGCGTTGATCTCGATGAAGTAGTAGCGACCCTCGCCGTCGACGAGGAACTCCAGCGTACCCACGTTCTGGTAGCCCGCGGCCACGGCCGCCTTGACCGCCGCCTCGCAGAGGGCCGTGCGTGTGGCCTCGTCGATGGCCGGGCTGGGTGCCTCCTCCACGATCTTCTGGTGCCGCCGCTGGACCGAGCAGTCGCGCTCACCGACATGGACGCCGTGGCCATACATGTCGATGAGCACCTGGACCTCGACGTGCCGCGTCCGCTCGAGCCACTTCTCGAGATAGAGCGAATCGTCCCCGAACGCGGCTCGCGCCTCCGAGCGGCAGACCGTCAGCGCCTGCTGCAGCTCGCGCGGGGTGCGCACCATGCGCATGCCCTTGCCGCCACCACCAGCACTGGGCTTGATGAGCAGCGGATAGCCCACGCGCTCGGCCTCCTCGAGCGCATGCGTGTCGTCGCGCAGCATGCCGTGGGAGCCGGGCACCATGGGCAGGCCGTGCTGGGCCAGCAACTCACGGGTCCCTGCCTTCGAGGCAAAGCGCTCGAGCACCTCTGCCGAGGGGCCGATGAAGGTGAGGTCGTGAGCCCGGGTCATCTCCGCGAATCCGTCGTCCTCGCTGAGGAAGCCGTAGCCGGGATGGATGGCATCGCAGCCGCTGACCAGGGCTGCGCTGATGACCGACGCTGCGCTCAGGTAGGAGCGTGCGGACTCGGCGGGGCCGATGCAGATGGACTCGTCGGCCATGCGCACGGCGCGCGATTCGGTGTCGGCCTCGCTGTGGGCCACGACCGCCTCGATGCCCATGCTTCGGCAGGCGCGCAGCACGCGTACGGCGATCTCGCCGCGGTTGGCGATGAGGACACGGGTGATCACGACTCGGCCACCTCGCCGACCGCCTCGCTCCCGAGCTCGACCTCGAAGGGATCGACGTCGATGAGTGCCTGACCGTACTCCACGGCCTGCCCGTCTTCGGCTAGCACGCGACTGATGATGCCGTGGGCTGGAGCTGTGACCTCCTGCGCGATGCCGAGCACATCGACGCTACCGAGCAGGTCGCCGGCCTGGACCGAGTTCCCCACCGCGAGGCCCGAGAGAGGCAGGAAGTAGCCGACCGCCGGGGAGCGTGCCACCCTGCCGTCGAGCGCAGGGGACGACTCGGACTCCGCACCGGGGCCGCCGGCGGGCAGAGCCATCCGCGACGGCGAACCCACGTCGCGTCGCAGGCGCACGCGCCAGCCACTCGTGCGCACCTCCAGCTCGCCCAGCCGGCTCGAGCGCAAGCGGGCGATGAGCGCCGGCAGCACCTCGTCCGTCAGGTCCTCGAGCCGGGCGGTCGACCCTTCGTCCGCGCCCTCCGGGACTCGCCCGGCCGCCTCGTCGGTCACGTATCACTCCCCTCGTCGCCGAGATGGGCATGCCCATCGACCTCGGTGCCCTGTCCGTCCTCCAGGTCGTCGGCCGCATCGGGCGCAAGCCGCTCGCCTTCGCCTACGGCCATCACCCGCTGGCCAGAGTCCAGCAACGTGCGCAGCCGGTCCACCCAGTTCTGGCGTTCACGGCGCTCACGCACCGGCAGATCCTTGGTGGTGAAGGCGCCGTAGTTGCGATACCGCGCGTAACGGGCCCGGACCAGTTCGTCGACATCATGGTGGACCAGCGCCTCGAGCTGCGCCTCGATGGCCTCGCCCAGCCGGTGCGCGGTCTCGTCGGGATCCTCGTGAGCCCCCTCTCCCGGTTCGCTGATGACGGTGTCGATGACCCCCAGCGCCTGCTGCTCGCGGGCCGTCAGACGCATGGCCACCGCGGCCTGCTTGGCCATGTCGCTGGTGCGCCAGAGGATGCTGGCACAGCCCTCCGGCGAGATGACTGAGTAGATGGCGTTCTCGAGCGCGAGCACGACGTCGCCGACGGCGATGGCCAGCGCCCCGCCGGAGCCCCCTTCACCGGTGATGACGGTGACGATGGGCGTACGCAGCGAGGTCATGTCCGCGATGTTGCGGGCGATAGCCTCGGCCTGGCCCCGCTCTTCCGAGGGCGCATCGGGTGCCGCTCCGGGCGTGTCCACGAAGGTGACCACCGGCAGACCGAGCCGCTCGGCCAGCTTCAGCAGCCGACCGGCCTTGCGGTAGCCCTCTGGGTGGGGCATGCCGAAGTTGCGGCGGATGTTCTCCTCGACGTCACCACCCTTCTGGTGACCCAGGAACACCACGCGGTGCTCGCCGATCGTGGCCAGGCCTCCCACCAGCGCGGGGTCGTCGCCGAAGGCGCGATCGCCATGGAGCTCGACCACTTGGCTGGCCATGCCTCCCAGCAGCTCGAGCGTGTGGGGGCGCTGCACGTTGCGGGCCATCTGCACGCGCGCCCAGACGGCCTCGCGCAGGGCCTCCTCATCGACATCCGCGATCACCGACCCCGGGTCGGCGCTCTCGGGCATCGCGGTCACCGGCTCAGCCACGGATCGCCTCCGCATCGGCCCCACCGCGCCCGTTGACGGAATGCCCGTTGTGGTTGATCCGCTCGGCCCTGGGCTGAAGGTAGCGCAGCAGGCGAGCCACCTCAGCGCGCAGCTCGGCCCGCGGCACGACCAGGTCGAGGAAGCCGTGGCGGTAGAGGAACTCGGCACGCTGGAAGCCCTCGGGCAGCTCATCGCCGGTGGTGCCCGCCGCCACGCGTGCGCCGGCAAATCCGATGAGGGCGTTGGGCTCAGCGATGTTGACGTCGCCCAGGGCTGCGAAGGAGGCGAAGACGCCGCCAGTGGTGGGGTCGGACATGATGCTGACATAGGGCACGCCTGCGAGCGCCAGGCGTTCCACCGCCGCGCAGGTCTTGACCAGCTGCATCAACGCCAGCGTGCCTTCCTGCATGCGGGCGCCGCCCGAGGTGCTCACGGCCACGTAGGGGATGCGCCGCTCGAGGGCGGCCTCTGCGGCGCGGGTGATCTTCTCGCCCACCACCGAACCCATCGAGCCCCCCATGTAGGCGAAGTCCATGGCGCAGATCGAGACCGATTGGCCCTCGATGGCCCCGATGCCCCAGACCGCCGCATCGCGGATGCCGGTCTTGGCCTTCTGTTCAGCGACCCGATCGGGGTAGGTCTTGAGATCGACGAAGCCAAGAGGATCGAGCGATTCGAGCCCGGCATCATGCTCTTCGAACGAGTCGGCATCGAGCAGGCTGCCGAGGCGGACATCCACCCGCAGCCGGAAGTGGTGCCCGCACCTGGGGCAGACGCGCTGGTTCTCCTCGAGCTGCTTGTTGTAGATCATCTCGCTACAGCCGGGGCACTTGGTCCAGAGGTCTGAGCGCGAGGAATCGGGGCGCGGGCGGAACGGCAGGCGGATGGGCACTAGAGGATGCCCCCCGAAGATCGGGAGCGACGCCAGGCCACGATGGCCGCGCCCGCCAGCGGCAGCGCCAGCGAGACGCCCGAGGCGATGGCGCCGCCAGCTACCAGGCTGCGGCGGCGTCGATCGACACCCTGGGCATCGACCGGCTCCAACCCGCGCCCGGTCGTGGCAGCAGGATGGAGTGGGACCGGTTCCGCCAGGACGGCCCGCGGCTCTCCGGTCTGCATCCGGCGGGCAGCGGCCAAGCGGGCAGCCAGCAGATCCTCGAAACCGAAGCGCGGGTGCAGCCGGGGCAGGGAGTCGCGCAGCAGGCGCGCGGTCGCGGCCAGCTCGCCGTCAGCGCCGGACCGCGGACCGTCGTCGCCCCGGAGGATGGAGTCGATGGCGCTGTCAAGCTGCGTGGCGTTCTCGGGGGCTCCCGTCATGGCTCCAGTCGCCCACGCACCGAGACCAGGGCGCGGTGGATGAGCACACGGACGGCGCCTTCGGACTTGCCCATGATCTCGCCGATCTCGCGCGCGCTGAGTTCGTTGACGAAGCGCAGCACGACTGCCTGGCGCCGTTCGGGGGGCAGCTCCATCACGGCCGCGAGCGCTCGCCGCGCCTCCAGGCGCGTCTCGGCCGCCACCGCCGGATCGTCAGGCGCAGTGATGTCGAGCGCCAACTCGAGGGGGTCCTGAGGGTGACGGCGGTCACGCCGTCGTTCGTTGGCGATGACGTTGCGGGCGATGGCATAGAGCCAGACGCGGAAGGTGGAGTCCTCGCCTTCACCCTGCTCGCGAAAGCGGGGCAGCGCAGAGAGCGCCTTCAGGAACACACCCTCGGTAATGTCCTCTGCGGCGTGCGGGTCGCGAGTCTCGTAGAGCGCCAGGCTGTAGATCTGTGCCACGTATCTCCGATATAGCTGCTCGAAGGCGCCCGGGTCCCGTTTGGCAGCCTCGACCGCCGGCCGGTCCGAATCGAATGGGACGACGACAGCCGCGGATTCATCACGCCCTCTCCCCTTCCAAAACACCGGGGAAGTCTAGCCGTTACAGGGGTCAGGCCGCGGCGTCCACGGCGCAGCGCACGACATCGCCGACCGTGATGGAGCTCAGCGGCTGGCCCGGACCGGTGCGCACGAGCAGCGAGCCGGTCTCACGGTCGACCCCCACGGCCGTACCTACCACGGCCTCGGAACCGGTCTCGACGGTCACGCTCGCGCCGGTGGTGATCTGGGCATCAGCCCAGCGGGGGGCATCGAAGGCCCCGGCCCGCAGCTCTTCGTAGAGCGGCTCCAACCTCTCCAGCCAGGCCTCCAGCAGGGCATCGCGGTCGATGCGCCGGCGACCAGAGGCTTCGGACAGGCTCCACATCGAATCGGCCAGCTCCGGCGGATACTCGCCCTTGGCCCAGTCCACGTTGACGCCGAGGCCGACCACGATGGACGCGAGCCGGTCGCCCTCGAAGGCCAATTCGGCGAGCAGACCGGCGACCTTCAACAGGCGCCCGCGATGGACCGCGATGATGTCGTTGGGCCACTTGAGGGCGAGCCGGTCGGCCGTGGGGCCCAGCAGCGAGGTGGCCGCGCCGAGCATGGCGATCGACGCGATGGCCGGCAGGCGCCAGGCATGGGCCGCGGACAGGCCGGTCGGCCGAAAGCCGGCCGAGACCAGCAACGAGCCGCCGGGACGGTCCTGCCAGATGCGGTCCAGACGGCCCCGACCATGGCTCTGCACATCGGCCACGGCCACGCAGACCTCCGCCGTGCCCTCCTCGAGCCAACCGCGCACGACGGCCTGGGTCGAGTCGACCCGCTCGAATCGCTCGAGGCGGGAAACGAAACCGGGCACCGAGCCGTCAGCCAGCTGAGACCTCCTCCGCCGCCTCCACCGCCTCGGGCTCCTGCAGCCGGAAGGTGCGGTGGATGGCCTTGGCCGCGGCGTCGATCCGGTCCTCCGCGATGATGCAGGTGATGCGGATCTCGGAGGTCGAGATCATGCTGATGTTGATGCCCTCGTCGGCCAGGGCACCGAACATCTGAGCCGCGTAGCCGGGGTGATTGTGGATGCCCTCGCCCACGATGCTGACCTTGGCCACGGCGGTATCGGTCTGGACATCTTCGAAGCCGAGATCCTTGCCCAGCAACTCGAGCAGGCGCGCGGTGCGAGCCACGTTGGCGCGATCGATGGTGAACGACATGTCCGTGCTGCCGTCATGGCCGACGTTCTGGACGATCATGTCGACGTTGAGCCCCTGATCAGCCATCGGCTCGAAGATGGCCCGGGCGATGCCCGGGCGGTCGGGCACGCCGACGATGGTGACCTTGGCGACCTTGCGGTCCAGCGCCATGGCCCGGACCTTGTCTCGCAGCTCCACAGCAGTTACCTCTTGGATGGTTGTGCCCGGGTGGTCGCTGAACGTGGAGCGAACTCGGACCTTGACGGCATTGACCCAGCCCAGCTCGACGGCCCGGGTCTGCATGACCTGGGCACCCTGGTGAGCCAGCTCGAGCATCTCTTCATAGCCGATGGTGGGGATGAGCTGCGCATCGGGCACGACGCGCGGGTCGGCAGTGAAGATACCTTCGACGTCGGTGTAGATCTCGCAGGCGTCGGCACCGAGGCGGGCAGCCAGCGCCACGGCCGTGGTGTCCGACCCACCACGCCCCAGCGTGGTCACCTCTGCGAGGTCGTAGGACTCACCGGTGGAGCCCTGGAAGCCGGCCACGATGACGACCCTTCCACGCCCGATCTCGCGGTGCAGGCGCGCAGGGTCGATATTGGCGATACGGGCGCGGCCGTGACTGCTGTCGGTGCGGATGCCGGCCTGGGGCCCGGTCAGCGAGATGGCCTCGACACCCTCTGCATGCAGGGCCATGGCCACGAGCGTGCCACTCATGTGCTCGCCCGTCGCCAATAGCAGGTCCATCTCGCGCGGGTCGGGCTCGTCGGTGATGGCTGCGGCGAGCTCAGTGAGATGATCGGTGGTGTCGCCCATGGCGCTGACCACCACCACCAGGTCGGCGCCGTCACGACGATCGCGGGCGATGCGCCCCGCCACATGGCGGATGCGCTCGGCGTCGGCTAGCGACGAGCCGCCGTATTTCTGGACGATGAGTCGGGTCATACGGGGAGTCTACGTGAGGTCGAGCGCCGAGCCCTCGGGCCGGTTGTCACCACCACCGATGACACGCGCACCGTCGGCCCGTGCCGACTGGACCGCGGCCCGCCCGCCCAGGCCCAGCTCCTGGGCCCGTCGCTCCATGGCCGCGGCGATGGTAGCCGCGGCAGCGACGTCCTCGCTGAAGGCGATGACCGTGGGACCGGCACCCGACAGGCAGGCTCCCCGTGCACCGGCCGCCAGTGCGGCCTCGATGAGATGGGGCAGCTCGGGGTAGGCGTTCGTGCGGTAGGGCTCGTGCAGGCGGTCGACCGTGGCGGCGGCGAGCAGGTCGAATCGACCCTGGCTCAGGGCGGCGACCATCAGCGTGGCCGCTCCCACGTTGTGGACCGCATCGGCGAAGGGCACCGACTCGGGCAGGGCCGCTCGCATGGCGGCCGTGGAGAGATGCTTGTCGGGAATATAGAGTGCTGCCAGCAGCCCCTCGGGCGGGTCAAGGCGGATCGCGCGTGGGGCGCCCTCGACCTCGGTCACCACGCACAGGCCTCCATATATGGCCGCGGCGGCATTGTCAGCGTGCCCCTCGGCCAGGGTCGCCAACTCCAGGATCCGCTCGCGGCCGAGGGCACCGTCGAGCAGGGCATCGGCAGCCGTGAGGGCCGCCACCGTGGCCGAGGCCGACGAGCCCAGACCACGTGTCACCGGGATGCGGTTGTCCATGCGCACGCGCCAGGCGGCCCCGCCCGGGTCGACACCAGCATCCGCCAGCCCCTCGAGCAGGGCGCTGATGAAGCGGTTGCGGCGGCCGTTGGGCAGATGGCCGGCACCCTCGCCGCGCACCTCTACCTGGTAGACCGGTTCGCGCTCCGCCGAGAGCACCTCCAGCTCGATGAGGGTAGCCAGGTCCAGGGCCATGGCCAGCGCATCGAAGCCGGCACCAAGATTGGCGGTCGTGGCCGGGACGTCGATGGTGACCCGGCGCCCGACGAGGTCGGCGCCCGAGCGCAGTACGCTCACCAGCCGAGAGCGCGGCGCACGGCCTCGACGCTCGGCTCAGCCTCCAGCAAGGGGTCGACCAGGAGCCGCCCGGTGTCGGGATCCTTGAGGCCGAGACCGGTGAGCACGGCCACGATGGTGGCCCCGGAGTCGATACGCCCGTCGGCCGCAGCCTTCTTCACGCCGGCCACCGAGGCGGCGCTGGCGGGCTCGCAGAAGATGCCCTCGAGGCGAGCGAGGTCGCGGTAGGCGGCAAGGATCTCGTCATCGCTGACCGCATCGATGAGACCCCCCGATTCGTCGCGCGCGGCCAGGGCCAGCTTCCCGCTGGCAGGCCGGCCGATGCGGATGGCGGTGGCGACGGTCTGGGGGTCATCGAAGTCGTGGCCCTGCACCAGCGGAGAGGCACCTTCGGCCTGGAACCCGATCATCCTGGGCGCGGTCTCGACCAGGCCGGCCTCCCGGTACTCTCGGAAGCCCTTCCAGTAGGCCGTGATGTTGCCGGCGTTGCCGACCGGGATGGCGAGGTAGTCGGGAGCCCCTCCCAGGTCCTCGCAGACCTCGAAGGCAGCTGTCTTCTGGCCCTCGAGCCGGTAGGGGTTGACCGAGTTGACCAACTCCATGGGGTGATCCGGATCAGCCTGCGCGGTCATCTCACGCACGATACGCAGGGCGTCATCGAAGTTGCCGTCGATGGCCACCACGCGGGCGCCGGCCGCCTGGCCCTGCAACATCTTGCCGGCCGCGATCTTGCCCTTGGGCAGGACGATGACGGCCTCGATACCGGCCGCTGCCGCGTAGGCCGCGGCCGACGAGCTGGTGTTGCCGGTGGAGGCGCAGATGACGGCGCTGGCCCCCTTCTCGATGGCCTTGGCCACGGCCACCACCATGCCCCGGTCCTTGAACGAGCCGGTGGGGTTCTGGCCTTCGACCTTGAGGTATAGCTGGGGCACGCCGATGGCACGACCAAGGTTGCGCGCGTGCACGAGTGGGGTAAACCCCTCGCCCAGGCCAAGGGGCGGGGTAGCCTCGGTCAGGGGCAGGAACTCGGCGAAACGTTCCATCAGCCGCGGACGCCGACCGGTGCTCGACTGCTCCGCCTGGAGCTGATGCAGGACCTGGCTCATGCGCACGTCGCTAGGCGTCCGAGAGGATGGGGTACACGGTCACAGCCCGGTCGAAGATGCCCAGCCTGGCACTCATGGCAGTCAACGACATGGGCCTGCTCACGAAGCCCTCGTCAGTGGTGGCCAGGGCCAGCTCCTTGACGGTCTCGGGGAAGCCGGCCTCACCCAGTCCCTCGACGACCACGAGCCAGCCGCGCTCACCAGCCAGGTCGTCGGTCACGTCCATCTGACCGGCCGGCGGAAGCCGGCCCCAGGTGGAACCGGCACCAGCCGCGAGGGCCAGAACGTCGGAAAGGATGGCGCTCGAGGTGGCGGGGCCGCCGGCGCCCGGGCCGGCCAAGGTGATGCGCCCGACAGGCTCGGCATCGAGCTCGACGACGTTGGTCACGCCGCCGGTCGACCCGAGCGCGGAGCCTACCGCCACGGCCATGGGCGTGACACCCGCGCGGATACCGTCGTCGGCGCGCTCGGCCCGCGCCACCAGCTTGAGCGCCAGGCCCATCCTGGCTGCCACGCCCATGTGGCGGCGCTTGACACCGGTGATGCCTGGCTGAGCGTCGCCGCCCACCGCGGGCACACTACGACGGAGCGCCTCTAGGTCGATCCAGCCGTCCCAGGCCAGGCGCGAGAGCAGGGTCAGCTTGTAGGCGGCGTCGAAGGCCTCAACGTCGCTGACCGGGTCGGCCTCGGCGTAGCCACGGGCCTGGGCTTCGCGCAGGACGTCGTCGTACTCCCGTCCGTCGGAGGCCATGGTGCTGAGGATGTGGTTGGTGGTGCCGTTGAGGATGCCCCTGATCGCGTCGACGCGGTCGGCCGCCAGCTCGTCGACCAGTGGACCCAGCACGGGCACGCCGGCCAGGACCGCGGCCTCGAAGCGCAGGGCCACCCCGGCCTCGCGGGCCGCGTCCTCAAGCTCGCGGCCCCGGCGGGCGACCAGATCCTTGTTGGCCGTGACCACGCTCTTGCCCGCGGCGAACGCAGCCAGTACGGCCTCTCCGGCCACGCCGGAGCCACCGATGAGCTCGATGACGATGTCGACATCGTCGTCCAGCAGCTCGGCGTAGTCGGTCACCTGGCGAACCGCGGGCGGGATGGTCAAGCCGCGGTCGCGTTCAAGGTCAAGGTCGGCGATGCCCACCAGCTGCGGCAGCGCATGGCCGCGGCGGGCCACCGAGGCACCCCAGGCGGGGTCCGTCAGCCTGGCGGCCACGGCGGTGCCGACCGTGCCCAGGCCGAAGAGGGCGATACGCGGGCCCGTCGAAACAGGTGCGGAGTCTGCGGTCGTCATGTCGGACGCATCATGATCCATCTACCGATCGTAGCGCAGCGCTCGCCTGCTAGAGTCGAGCGTCGGCGGGATCGCTTTCCGGTCCCACCCTTCTTCCAGGCAGCGAGCACATGACCGACACCACTACCCAGACCACCTCCAGCACCCAGCCCACGCCCGGCAGCGGCCGCGTGTTCTCCGGTGTGCAACCCTCGGGCCTGCCGCACATCGGCAACCATCTGGGCGCCTTCTCCAACTACATCGCCATGCAGGACGGCTTTGACGCCATCTACTGCATCGTCGACTACCACGCCTTGACCTCCACCCATGATGCGCAGCTCATCGCGCGCAACACCCATGAGATGGCCATGGGCCTGCTAGCGCTCGGGCTGGACCCCGAGCGCGCGGTGCTCTTCCGCCAGTCCGACCGGCTCGAGCACATCGAGCTGATGTGGCTGTTCGCGTCGGTCACGCCGACCGGTTGGGTCGAGCGCACGCCGTCCTTCAAGGAGAAGCGTCGCAATCAGCCCGACGACGTCAACCTGGCGCTCCTCAACTACCCCGTCCTGCAGGCGGCCGACATCGCCATCTACAAGGCCGACTACGTGCCGGTGGGCAAGGACCAGGCGGCGCACCTGGAGCTGGCGCGCGAGATCGTGCGTTCGTTCAACGGTCGCTACGGCGAGGTTTTCCCCGAGCCCCAGGCGGTCTTCAGCGAAGCACCCGTGGTCAAGGGCACCGATGGCGCCAACAAGATGTCGAAATCGCTGGGCAACGTCATCGAGATCTTCGCCGACGAGGACACCATCCGCAGGCAGATCATGAGCATGGTCACCGACACGCAGCGCCAGCGCCGCAGCGACCCCGGCCGGCCGGAGGTCTGTAACGTGTGCCAGCTGCACCGCATCTTCAGCCCGGCCGACTACGAGGACATCTGGGAGGGAGAACGCTCGGCGCGCACCGGCTGCGTCGACACCAAGAAGTTGCTGGTCGAGCGCATGCTGGCCTACTTTGGCCCCGCGCGCGAGCGACACGCGGAGCTGCAGGCCAAACCCGGCCTTGTGGACGAGGTCCTGGCGGCCGGGGCCGACGCCCTCGCGCCCATGGCCGCGGAGACCCTCGCCGAGTGCCACCAGCTCATGGGCCTGGCTCCGCGTCGCTGACCTAGATGGCCTTGGTCGGCTGGCTGTGGCGGAGCATCCTCTGAGGCCGGGGCCGCGGGGTAGACTCGCGCCATGATGTCCCCGCTCGTCGAGCAAGAGGGGCGCTGGATTCGCGCGCTCCTGATCCTCGCCACGCTCACCGTGGCGCTGGTCTTCGCGGGCCTGGCTGCTGATGTCGTTCGCTACTTCAGCGACATCATCCTCATCGTGGTGATGGCCTGGGTCTTCGCCTTCGTGCTCTCGCCCGCGGTCGACGGCATCAAGCGCTTCCTGCCCGCCGCGCCGCGTACGCTGGTCGTGGTCGTCGTCTACGGCCTGCTCTTCCTCGTCCTGGCCGCGCTGGGCCTCATCATCGCCACCCAGCTGGCCGGCTCCATCGTGGCCTTCACCGACGAGTTGCCGACCCTCCAGGAGCGCGTCCCCGAGATCGTGCAGCCGTGGCAGCAGCGCCTCGAGGCCGTGGGCCTGCAGGTCGATCTCGTGCTCGTGCTCGACGAGGCGCTACAGGAGATCGCGGCCTCCTCCGGCCAGTTCGTGGGTCCGCTCCAGGACATCGCCTTCGCCAGCCTGGGCATGCTGGGCAACCTCATGTTCATGATCTTCCTGTCGCTGTTCATCGTCATCGACAAGGACCGCCTGCTGGCCTTCATCAACCAGGTCACGCCGCCACGCTACGCCCCCGAGGTGCGGCTCTTCCAGACCAGCGTGGCCGCCTCCTTCGGTGGCTTCATCCGCGGCCAGGCCATCCAGGGGCTGGTCTACGGCAGCATCGCCGCCGCTGGCAGCCTGGTGCTGGACATCGACTACGTGCCGCTGACCACCGCCCTGGTGGCCATCTTCCAGTTCATCCCCTTCTTCGGGCCCTTCCTCTCGTGGGCGCCCCCGGTGGTCGCCGCCATCCTCACCCAGCCCGACGCACTCATCCCCATCATCGCCATCATGGCGGTGGGCTGGTTCATCACCATGAACCTGGTGCAGCCGCGGGTGATGGCCAGCTCGGTGGGCATCCACCCGGTCGTCGTCCTCGTGAGCGTACTCATCGGTATCCGCCTGCAGGGCATCGTGGGTGCCGTCTTCGCCATCCCCGTGGCCGCCGTCATCAGCGCCTTCTTCTTCCACTACCTCAACCGCTCGAAGGGCGGCCCGCGCGACGTCGCGAGCAGGGCTGCCCGCCGGCTCGAGGAGCGTGAAGGCCGGCCTGTGCGGATACCGACGCCACCGGCCGTGGGTACGCCCCCCGGCGGGGCGACGACGACACCGGCTCGCGCCGATGGCGCACCCGAGCCGGGCCGGTCGGGCCGACCCGCCAGGTCCGACGCCAGCCACGAGGAGACCGCATGAACGACGACCAGGAGCAGACCCCCGGCGAGCTACACGACCCGCCCTCCAACCGGGCCCGCAGCGGCGCCCCGGTCGACGCCCTCACCGGCAGCTACGCCGAGCTGGCCTCGGCCGGTCGCTATATCCCCAGTGCCAGGGCTACGCCGCGCCGGGCCAGGCCGCTGGCCGAGTGGGACAGCCGCCCGCGCATCCTGGTGACCAACGACGACGGCATCGAATCGCGCGGGTTGCTGGCGCTCAAGCAGGCGCTGGACCCCATCGGCGACGTCTACGTCATGGCCCCGGACACGAACCAGTCGGCGGTGGGCCACTCGATGACCTTCATGCGCCCCCTGCGGGTGCGCGAACGCACGCTCGACGACGGCTCGCGGGGCTGGTCAGTCGACGGCTCGCCCACCGACGCGGTCAGCCTCGCCTTCCTGGGCTACTTCGGGGTCAGCTTCGACTTGGTGGCTTCAGGCATCAACTACGGCTCCAACATCGGCGACGACATCACCTACTCGGGTACCGTCGGCGCGGCCATGGAGGCGGTACTCTCCGGCTGCCCGGCGCTCGCCATGAGCCAGGAGATCGAGGGCGAACCAGACTTCGCGCTCGCCCGACAGGTCGCCACCAAGGTCGCCCGCAACGTCTTCGAGCACGGGCTGGGCGAGGGCGAGCTGCTCAATGTCAACGTGCCCGCCGCCGACCCCTCCGAGTACGCCGGGGTCGAGCTCACGCGCATGGGCAAGCGCGTCTACCAGGACAAGTTGCTCGAGCGCCTCGATCCACGCGGCACACCCTACTACTGGTTCGGCGGTCCACCGCCGACCGGTGTCTCCGAGCCAGGCACCGATTTCCATGCCGTGGCCACCAAGCACGTGGCCATCACGCCCATCCAGCTGGACCTCACCGCCAAGCGACTGCTGGAGCGCATCCACGCCTGGGACTGGACCCTCGATGAGGAAGGCATGTCCTCCGACTGACGCGGCCCTTCGGCGGACGCAGACAGCCGGCGGCGCCGCGCGCGGCGGTTATCTGGCTAGTCGCTAGGAAGCGGCCTTCTGGTCCGCGAGCACGGCCCGTGCCGCGTTGCGCCCCGGCAGCCCGGTGACACCACCGCCGGGGTGGGCTCCCGCGCCGGCCAGGTAGAGACCATCGAGCGGCAGCCGATGGCGGGCGTAGCCGAGCAGCGGCCGCCAGGCGAACCACTGGTCGAGGCCGGGCTCGAGGTGGAACGGATGCCCGCCCGACACCCCGAAGTCGCGCTCGATATCGAGCGGCGTCAGCACTTGCCGCGCTACGACCAGCCTGCCGATGCCTGGGGCTGCGCCTTCCAGGGTCCCGATCACGAGATCGCCGAGCGCCTCGCGTTGGGTATCCCAGTCGCCATCCCGCAGCTCGTATGGGGCCGTCTGGACGAGCACGCTCATGACGTGCCGGACGCCAGCAGCCGCGGCGCCGTCGACCAGGAGCGGGTCGACCAGGCTGGGGATGGTGGCCTCCAGCCAGGGAGCGTCGCTGATGCGTCCGTACTTCGACGCGTCGGCGGCCAGGTCGAGGTAGCGGACCGACGGAGCCAGCACGAGACGACCGCGCAGACGCATGGCACCTTCGTCCCCGTCGAGCCCCTCGAACGTGGGCAGCTCGGCCAGGGCCAGGTTGACCTTGGCCGTGACGCCGCGGTCGCGCAGGTGGTCGACCTCCCAGCCCAGCTCCGGCCCCAGCGTCTCGGGATCGACCAGGCCGCCCAGCGTGGTGCGCGGGTCAAGTCCGCTGACCACGACGCGGCTCTGCAGCTCTTCACCGTCGGCGAGGGCCACGCCGCTCACGGTGCCGTCAGCGTCGCGTATGGCGATGACCTCAGCACCGGTGCGGATGTCCACGCCCGCCGCGCGGGCGGCCTCGGCCAGCGCCGCTGCGAGCGCGCCCGGGCCGCCCCGGGCGTAGACGGTCTCGCCGGCTGCGCCGCCGCCGCTGCCGGCCGAATTGGTGAGCATCACGGCGCTGGTGCCCCCGTGATGCGGGCCCATGGCCGTGTGGCGCAAGCCGCGCGTCGCGATGAGCGCTCGCAGCGCGTCCGACTCGAGGTTGTCCTCGAGATAGTCGGCGATGGACATGGGCAGCATGCGTGTGAACTCGCGGGCCAGCCGCGACTCGAGCCGGCGATAGCGCCAGCCGAGCTTGAGGCCACTGACGAGCACGTCGGGGTTGGCCCTCTTGGTGTCAGGCGGCGTCATCAGCAGCAGACGCCAGAGCGTGGAGGCGAGCGCCCGCACCTCGGCGTCGAATGACTCCCAGGCCGCCGCATCGGATGTGGACACGGCTTCGAGCCCGGCCGCCGTACGGGCCGCGTCGGCCCAGAGGGTGATGGGGCCGCCTTCTCCACCGACGGCCGTGACGAGGGCCGCTGGCTGCACCAGGCGCAGCCCGTGCGCGCCGAGGTCCAGATCCTCGCGACCGAGGCGGTCAGGCGGCCCACCGTGTGGGCCAGCGTGGGCACGCGCGCCGACGGCGCGATCTCCGACGTGCCCACCATGCCGCCGACGGTCTCACGACGCTCGAGCAGGAGCGTCGAGAGTCCGGCCCGGCCCAGGTACGTCGCGGCCACGAGGCCGTTGTGGCCGCCGCCGACGACGATGGCATCCCAGTCCTGCGCGCTCATGCCGCCACCCCCTTGCGCTTGGATCGCTCCAACACCTTCATCGCGGCGAGACGGCCGTTGGCGCCCATGATGCCGCCGCCCGGATGGGTGGACGAGCCGGAGAGCCACAGGTTCCGGACAGGCGTCTCGAAGCGGCTCCAGCCCGGCACCGGCCGGTTGAAGAAGAGCTGCTCGAGCGTCAACTCACCCTGGAAGATGTTGCCCTCGGTGAGCCCGATGTCGCGCTCCATGTCCAGTGGAGTCACCACCTGGCGATGGAGGATGATGTCGCGGATGTTGGGCGCCCGCTCGGCGATGACGTCGATGACCGCGTCGCCGAACGCCTCACGCTGGTCGTCCCAGGTGCCCTCGGCCAGCTTGTAGGGAGCCCAGTGGACGAAGCAGCTCATGACGTGCTTGCCCGGCGGCGCCATGGTGGGATCGACCAGCGTGGGGATGATCGTGTCGATGTAGGGCTTGCGGCTGAAGCGGCCGGACTTGGCGTCGTCGTAGGCCTGCTCCATGTAGTCGATCGAGGGCGAGAAGCTGATGGCCCCGCGGAGGTGCTCACCGGGTCCCGGCAGCGACGTGAACGAGGGCAGCGCGTCGAGCGCCAGGTTGACCTTGCCGCTGGAGCCCCGGAAACGGAACCGGCGGACGTCGGCCTCGAAGTCCGGTGGCAGTGTGCCCGACGGCAGCAGGCCCAGGAAGGTGCGTCGGGCGTCCGCACTGGAGAGGACATGGTCGGCCTCGATCTCTTCGCCGCTCTCGAGCACGACGCCCGTGGCGCGGCCGTCACGGACCAGGATCTCGGCCACCGGAGCCTCGGTGCGGATCTCGGCGCCGAGCGCAGCCGCGGCGCTGGCGATGGCCGCGGCCACCCCGCCGGTGCCGCCCTTGGGGATGCCCCAGGCGCGGAAGGCACCGTCGATCTCACCCATGTAATGGTGCAGCAGCACGTAGGCGGTGCCGGGCGAGTGCACGCCCAGGTAGGTGCCGATGATGCCCGAGGCAGACATGGTGCCCTTCAGCGGCGCAGTCTGGAACCAGCGATCGAGGAACTCGGCTGCGCTCATCGTCATCAGCTGGATGAACGTGAGCTGCTGCCGGCGCGACAGGCCTGAGAAATCCTTGATGAGTGAGCCCAGTGCCGACGCGTCGCGTGGGTCGGGCCGGCGCGGGTCGGTCGGGGTCATGGCCAGGATGGGCTTGATGAAGCGCGCCATCTGCGCCATCAGTTGGCCGTACTCCTGGTAGGCCTCGGCGTCGGAGAGCGACCAGCGGCGCAGCTCGCGCATGGTGTGCGCGTGATCGTCGGTGCGCCAGAGATGGTCGCCGTCGACCGGCGTGAACGTGCCGTCCAGCGGCAGGATGTGCAGGCCGTGCCTGGGCAGTTGCAGGTCGCGGATGATCTCGGGTCGCAGCAGGCTGACCACGTACGAGACCACGCTGAAGCGAAAGCCCGGGAAGATCTCCTGGGTCAGCGTCGCCCCGCCCAGGATCTCGCGACGCTCGAGCACGAGCGTGCGCAGGCCACCCTTGGCCAGGTAGGCGCCGCTGATGAGGCCGTTGTGGCCGCCACCGATGACGACCGCGTCGTAGCGTTGTGGCACGTTCTCCTCGCTTGGCGCGCCTCCCCTGCCCCTCGACAGGGTCCCCACGCGCCCTCGACGACATCAGTCGGTCGCCGGAGTGTCATGTCCCATGCTACCCGCCCGGCGAGGTTGCGGGTCGGCCGGGCCAGCGCGCGACGCGACGCCTAGACTCTGCTCATGTCAGTCGGATCAGCCTTTGACGAGCGCACCCTCGAGCTGAACGTCCGGCGACAGTGGCGTGAATGGTCGGGGGTGTTCAGCTCGAGCGCGTATGCGCCGCATATCGACATCGAGTACAACGCGCTGCGCAACGCCGCGGCGCTCATCGATGTCTCGCCCCTCTTCAAGTACCGCGTGGCCGGCCCGGATGCCGATCGGCTGGTCGATCGCGTCATCACCCGCGAGGCCATGTCCGTCAAGCCGGGTCGCGTCATCTACACGCCCTGGTGCGACAGCGAGGGCCGCGTCATCGACGACGGCACGCTCATGCGCCACGACGACGGCTCATGGTTCTGGACCGCGGCCGAAGGCCAGCTGCGCTGGCTGCAGCTCAACTCGCGCGGGCTCGACGTCGACATCGAGGACCGCACGGACGCTCTGGCGGCGCTGGCCCTGCAGGGGCCGCTCGCGCGCGATGTGCTCGAGGCGACCGCCCAGACGTCCCTCACCGAGCTGCGCTACTTCAGCCACCGTGCGCTGACGATCGCCGGGGTCAACCTCGACGTCAGTCGCACCGGCTACACCGGCGACCTCGGCTACGAACTGTGGATCCCGGTCGAGGATGCGCTGGCGGTGTGGGACGCGCTCGTCGAGACCGGCACGGCCTACGCCTTGCGTCCGGCTGGCATCCTCGCGCTCGACGTCGCCCGCATCGAGGCCGGGCTCATCATGGCCGGCGTCGACTACATCTCGTCCCATCACGCGCTCACGCGCGAGCAGAGCTACTCGCCCTATGAGCTGGGCCTGGGCTCGCTGGTCAAGCTGGAGAAGGAGGTCGCCTTCGTCGGCCGGAACGCGCTGCGCGCCGAGCGGGATGCGGGTGGCCCGCCCCGACGGCTGGTCGGGCTCGATCTGGACTGGGCCGACCTCGAGCGGTTGTACGCCGCACACGGGCTGAGCCCGGCGCTGTCGGCCAACGCCTGGCGAGACGAGATCCCCATCTACGACTTCGGCCAGCAGGTCGGACGTGCCACCAGCGGCTCGTGGAGCCTGGTGCTCAAGAAGAACCTGGCCATCGGCACGGTGGCCGCGGCCTCGGCCGAGATCGGCACAGAGCTGGAGATGGAGTGGTCCGTCGAGGGCGAGCGCGGCCGCATCGGTGCCGAGGTCATCGAGCTGCCCTTCTTCGACCCGCCCCGCAAGCGCGAGTAGCCCCCAGGAAGCCGGCGACTGGTGGTGGTCGGCCGCCGTGGTATGATGCTCGTGCATACTGCGCCGCATACTCAGGATTCGCCATGACCATGGTGCGTACCACCATCACCATCCCCGAGGAAGTGCTGCGTGCCGTCGACGACCTCGCCGGTGCCGGCGGGCGCTCCGCCTGGATCGCCCAAGCCGTCGAGGCTCGCATGAAGCGCGAGCGGCTGGGCAGGGCCATCGAGGAGACCCGCGGTGCCCTCAAGGACTCGCCGTGGTGGAAGACACCCGAGGAATTGTATCGGTGGGTACGCGACCAGCGCATCGATCGCGAGGACCCTGTGTAGATGTCGGGCTACGTCCTCGACACCACGGTCATCATCGATCACGCTCGTGGCCATGCTGGAGGCCCGGAGGTCGTCGCACGTCTGTTTGCCGAGACCGGCCAGCTGTACACCTGCGACATCGTGACGACCGAGGCCCTATCGGGCGGCGATGCCCCGGAACGCGCGGCCATCACTAGGTTCCTCGATGCGCTCGAGTTCATCGCCGTCGATCCGGAGGGGGCACGCTGGGCGGGTCGCCGTCGCCGAGACCTGCAGACCGCAGGCCGACGCTGCCCGCTGGCGGACGCGCTCATCGCCGCGACGGCCTGGCGGGTGGGGGCAACGGTCGTGACCCGCAACCCGGCTGATTTCGAGCGCTTCGGTGTGCCTGTCCTGGCCTACGGCCACCCACCGGCGGCGAGCGCGGGCACGAAGCGCGGGTCTACTTCGTAGACGTCACGGATGCGCTCGGGTGAGAGCACCTCCGCCGGCGCGCCGTCGGCCACCAGCCGCCCCTCGTCAAGCAGCACCAGCCGCGGGAAGAAGTGGGCCGCCAGCGGCAGGTCGTGGAGCACGGCCAGCACCGTCAAGCCGTCGTCGGTCAGCCGCTCGAGCAGCGACAGCACCTCCACCTGGTGCCGCAGGTCGAGGTGGACGGTGGGCTCGTCGAGGACGATGAGCCGGCCACCCTGGGCCACGGCCATGGCGATGAGCACGAGCTGGCGCTCGCCCATCGAAAGCTGCTGAACGTCGCGGCCACGCAGCCTGTCGATGCCCACCCGCGTGATGGCCGTCTCGACCGCGGCGCGGTCGGACGCAGCGGCGCCGGTGAAGGGATTCTCATGGGGGATGCGTCCCAGTCGAACGACCTCCTCGACGTGCATCGAGAAGGGTAGGTCCACCTGGCTGGGCACGACCGAGATGGCCCGCGCGATGGCCGAGCGCTCGATGCCGGCCAGGGGCTCGCCGTCGAGGACGACCGTGCCGCTGGTCGGCTCGGCCAGGCCGGTCAGACAGCGCAGCAGGCTCGACTTCCCTGCGCCATTGGGCCCGACCAGGCACAGCCGCTCGCCCGGCTCGATGTGCAGTTCGACGCCGGCCAGCACGTCGGTCTGGCCATAGCGAAGGCCGAGGCCCTCGACGTCGACGCGCAGTCCCGGCGCGCTCACAGCTGGTACCCCGTGCGATAGCGGCGCAGCAGGAGCACGAAGATGGGCGCGCCGATGACGGCGGTGATGATGCCCACGGGCAGCTCCCCCACCAGCCGGGCGCCGAGGTCGGCGATGACCAGGAAGGCGCCACCGAAGATGGCCGAAAGCGGGAGCACCACGCGCGCATTGGGGCCGACCACCAACCGGATGACGTGCGGCACGACCAGGCCTACGAACCCGATGAGCCCGGCCAGGGCCACCGCTGCCGCCGTGACCAGCGAGGCCAGGCCCAGCAGGATGGCGCGCTCGCGACGCACGTCGACGCCAAGGTGGAGGGCCGTGTCGTCGCCCAGCAGTAGGCCGTTGAGCGAGCGGGCTCGGGCCAGGATGAGGATGGTCCCGACGGCGATGACGGGCAGGCCGATGGCCAGGCTCTGCCAGTCCGAGCCCGAGAGGCTGCCGAGCAGGTAGAAGAAGATCTGTCGCAGCTGCGAACCTGACAGGTACATGGCCAGGGAGAGCCCGGCCGCGAGCATGGAGCCCACCGCGTAGCCGGTGAGCAGGATGGAGGTCATGGTCGAGCGTCCGCCTCCGCCAGCCACGCGGTAGACCAGCGCGATCGCCGCGAGAGCGCCGATGAAGGCGAAGATATTGACGATTCCCAGCCCGAGCCAGGCGATGTGGATGGGCAGGAGCACGCCGATGGCGGCTCCGAGGGCAGCCCCCGAAGCGGTGCCCAGGACGTAGGGATCGGCCAGCGGGTTGCGCAGCAGCCCCTGGAAGGTGACGCCCGCGATGGACAGGCCGAGACCGACCACCAGCGCGGTCAGGACCCGCGGCAGCCGCAGGGTGAGCACGATGGTCTCCGAGGAGCGGGCCCAGGTGCCGTCGACATCCCAGCCCAGCTGGCCCGCCAGGATGGCGATGGTCTCGCTGGGGGAGATCTGTACCGTGCCCAGGCCGATGCCGGCGACCACGGCCACGGCCAGGATGAGCAGCCCGATGAGGCCCAGCACGACAGGGTGTCGGCGCAGGGCCTCGAAGGAGCTGTGGCGGACCGTCGCGCCCCCGCGCGCCAGGTCCTGGGTGGTCATGGTCAGGCGGCTTCACACATCGGCGGGTCGCTCGGGAAGCCGGCCAGCTCCAGCTCCGGGTGGATCGCCCGAGCCAGCGAAGCCAGGCCCTGTGCCAGACGCGGCCCTGGGCGGGTGACCGGGACGTCGTTGACTGGCACCACGTCGCCCACGGCCACGGCGGTCATGGTGTCCCAGCCGGGCCTGGTGGCGACGACGTCGGGGCAGACCCCGTAGTTGGCATCGCCCAGGACGATGATCTCAGGGTCGGCCACGATCAGCTCCTCGAGCGGGATCGACCAGGCGCCGGCGTCGGTGGTGGTGACCGGGTCACCGCCCGCCAGGACGATCATGTCGGCCAGGAAGGACTCCGGCGCAGGAGCGTAGATCTCGGGTTCGGCGCCGATCTCGTAGAACGTGCGTGGCCGATACTCGACCGCGGCCACCGCTTCCGCCACGGCTTCGAAGCCGGCCGTCATCTCGGCCACCACGGCTGCCGCCTCGTCGGGCGCACCGATGGCTTCGCCGATGAGTTCGATGTCGGCCACGACCGTGGGCACATCGGGCGCGTAGACGACGACCACCGGGATGCCCAGGTCGCGCATCGTGGCGATGTCATCGGGATCGGTCAGGTTGTTCCCGCCGGCGAGGACGAGGTCGGGCTCGAGCGCCACCACCTGCTCCATGTTCGCACTGCTGAAGGTAGCCACCGGGGTCAGCTCCAGAGCCTCTGGCGGGTAGTCGTCCGAGTCGGTACGGCCGACCATGCGCTCTCCGGCGCCGAGGGCGTAGGCGATCTCGGTGTTGGCCGGTGAGAGGCTGATGATGCGCTGCGGCTCCGCCGCGATGGTCACCTCCGTGCCCTCGTCATCGGTGATGGTCACGGGGAAGGCGTCCTCATCAGCCTGGGCGGCCGAGCCCGATCCGGTAGCGACGGTGACCGACATGATCAGGAGCGCTCCGGCTGCAATGGTCACAACAAAGCCCCGGCCACGCGAAGTGACGAGGGCTGGGTCGATGGTCGGCGAACGCACGTGCTTCCCCTTTCACTCGAAGGGCTGGCGCACGATCCAGGCCACGGCGTCCGGACTTGCGGCGCGAGAGCACCGTTCACCGTAGCGGGACTGTGCCGGCTTCTCACCGGTCTTCGCGTGACCCGGATCCCGCTGTTTGGTTGTCCTGCCGAGTCTACCGCGGTGGAGTCCGCGCGACACGCGCATAAGTGCGGGGTAAGAGCGCCCGTTGATACTGCGCTCAACCGCCTCCACCGCCGGTCATCCGCCGGAGGAAGGGCTGTCCATGCGAGGACACACACGTGGATTCCCCGAGCGCACCGCGCTGCTGGCGCTGGCCGGTGCGGTGCTGGCAGCATCGCTGCCGGTGGCCGCTGCCGCCGCCGCTCCCATCGACGTGGCTGGGCTACCACCCTGCGATGGCCTCCCTAGAACGACCGAACGCGACGATGAAGTGGCGTCACCGTGGCAGGTCGTGCTGGATGAGGACGGCGTCGTGCAGGAGCATCGTCTGACACTCCGGCGCGGCGGCAGAGAGGCGGTGGTGCGAGCCGGCAGTCGCGGTTTCGCCATCCGCGTCGGTGATGGGCGACTGCTCATCGGCGACCGGGCCGAGGACGGTACCCGCTTGACCATGATCGAGATCCGGCGCAGCTGCCGCTTGTGGACGCGGAGCTTCGACGGCCTCGTCTACCCCCACCGCGACGCGCTGGCCGGTGAACCCGTGCGGCTTGCCACCCACGAGCCTCGATCACGCCGCTTCACCGGCACGCTCCTGCTCGATGTCGAGACCGGCGCCTCCAACGGCCTCATCGACGGACAGTGCATCGAGACCTGTCTGCCCCATGACGGAGACATCTCTGCGGCCGCGCTGCAGCCGGCGGGGGCGCCGCGCCCGGTGCCGAATTTCTCTCGCGGCGGCTGGCCCAAGGACACTACCCTGCCCTTCCGCTGGAAGTCGGGTGCGGCCCCGCCATCGTGGGCCACGACGCCGCTCCTGTCGGCCGCCAACGACGCCCGGCGGACGTCGGGAGCCCGCAGCCCACGATTCGTCTATCGCTCGTCCGCTTCCAACGCGGTGGCCTACGGCGGCAACGTCCCCGGCTACTGCGGCATCAACGGCATCGCCTGCGCCGGGCGCAGCATCCCCAGCTTCTGGGGTGTGTGGCTGCGGCCCTACGGCACCGACTACGCGTGGGGCTCGCTGCGCTGGTGCCAGAAGACATCGTCGGCCCAGGGCTGCTTCGACATCCGCCGCGTGCTGCTGCATGAGCTCGGACACATCATCGGGCTGACCCACCCGTCAAGCGCCGGCTTCACCCTGGCCGGCGGCGAGTCTGTGATGCAGGCCATCACGCCCACGCGCCCCAAGCCCGGGGCTGGACGACATGCCTTCGGCCGGTGCGATGTGGCCACGCTGCAGGAGCTCTACGACACGCCGGACAACAAGACCCCCATCTCCAGCTGCAACGACGTCGCCACCATCCTGCGGCTGGACGCGACCAGGTCTTCGCTGGCGGCAGGAGAGAGCGTGACACTCCGGGCCCGGCTGGAGATCGACGACCGCTCCGCCTATCGGCAACTGCGGGGCAATCCGCTCAACGGGCGGTCGGTCAAGCTCAGGTACCGGCGTGCCGGCAGCAACGACGTCTGGAAGACCGCGTGGATGAAGTCGACCTACTCATCGGGCAACTACGAGCTGACCATCGCGCCGGCCGCCACCTGGGAATTCAAGGCCGTGTTTCCGGCCCCGGCAGACGAGGGGCTGCGCTACAGCCGCTCGGCCACGGTGAAGGTGAAGGTGGCGGGTTGAGGCACCGACCCGGCATGCGCCTGGTACCCCTGCTCGGCGCCATGGTCATGCTCGCGGGCATGAACGCCATCGGGGCCGATCCACGTCCCCCACGCACCGCCGCCTGAGCCGCCGACGGTCTGGCTCAAGGGCGCGTTCGGCCGGGTCGCCGGAACCTCCCCGGCAGCCCCGGCGGTGGCCCCGCCGGACGACCGCGCACTCGACAGCTGGATGCGCGGGGCGCCGCTCGAACTCTCCACCGACCTGGCCCTCACCGAGCCGATCGAGATCTGGGTCGTCTCCCGGCCGGCCGACGGCGAAGGGAGGGAGGAGCTCCTGTCGACGGGCGCCACGTCGTTCGACGGACCCGACCATCCGGGGCTGAACGTAGTCACGGCCAGCGTGACGACCGAGAGCCACGGCCCGAGCCAGCATGCCTGGCTGGTCGAGACGCCCGACCGAAGCGGCGGGCCGGAGCTCCTGCTCGACATCCCGGGCCCCAGGCTCGAACTCGTCTCCGCGTCCGGTTCGGTGAGCGGTGAGCCGGGCCACGGCTGCTACGCCTACCTCTGCGTCCACGTCGGCTACCGCCCTCCGCTCGAGACGCTGGAGGTATTGCCGGTCGCCATCGGTGAGACCCTCGGGCTGCAGCTCGACGACGGTTCGGCCATGTCCGGCTGGACGGGCACGCTCGAGCCGCTCGGGACGTTCGCCACCGCTGAGCCGGCCCGGGCCGCGGCGACGTTCGGGGACGGGGCGCGCGCGGCGCCAAGACTGGACGGACTGGAGGTGCCCGCGGCGGGCGAATGGCTGCTGGAGCTACGCGCGGACTTCGACCGCGAGCGCGGCTGGCAGTGGTTCCTCTACCGGCTCATGGCCGAATAGCGGATGGGGTCGTCGGGAGCAGCGGGGCCTCAGGCGCCGGTGGCCTCGGCGGCCTCCTCTGCCTCGGGGAACAGCGACGTCTGCCGCTCCTCGGGCAGCATCACCCCCAGGATCTCCTGCATGGCCGCGATATGGGCACATGTCTTCCAGGACTCGAAGTAGTGGCAGGTGCACTGCCAGCCATCGGCTTCAAGGACGATCTGGTGGGAGTCGTTGTCTCCCGCGAAGGTGACGGCCAGCCGCTCCACGGTGATGCGGTCACGCTCACGCGCATAGCGGTGCGCCTTCTCGATCTTGCCGATGACGCTCGAGTGCATCGCTCCCATCCTCCCGCCCGTCGCTGTCCGCCCCGACGAGCCGTTGCCGCGACGCCGCGTCGGACCCTCGCCGGGTCCGCTCGACGGACGTCGATCCCTGTCGCCCAAGAGTAGCGACTCCGCCAAGAGGTGACAGGGGCCGAAGGTCTACTCCGGGTCGGCCTGATCGGCCAGTGCGAGCTGCTCCTTGATATGGGTGATGACGTCGATCGGCGAGGGGTCCACCGCGTACATGAAAGCCAGGTAGACGCTCACGTAGTCACCCAGGACGAGGGCTGAGAGCGCCTGCCCCAGCCGGCCCTCGCCGGCTGCGTCGACGAAGGTGTGCCAGATCTGTCCTGTGCCGACGACGTCGCCCATGAGCTGCGACCGCAGGCCGTCGCGCGGATGCACGAGCTCGCTGCGCAGGATCACGACCCCGAGGTGGTCGCGCAGCGATTCGGGCTGCTCGAACCCCACCACGGTGTTATGCGTCGCCTCCGGCAGCTCCTCGAAGGCCGCGCTGACCTTGGCGTTCTCGTTGAGCTGCGTCTTCCACCGGCGAGCCACCGGCGCCAGGAAGCCGGGCCCGGCTACCATCACGAAACGGTCGACCAGCGACCAGGCCAGCTGCTTGGCGGGATTGTCGGCGGAAGGCACGCCCGGCTGGCAGCGCGCGGCCATGGCCTGGCCCGCGGCGACTGCCGCAGCGATCTCGGCCTCGTCGAGCTCGAGCACACCGGCCTTCTCGAGGATGCCGGCCACGATGGCCAGCGACCATCCCATCGACGCCCGGGGAGATCCGCGGTCGGGGAATGTCGCCAAGGGCAGACGTGCTGCGGTGGCCACGTTGCGCAGGGCACCCCCGGTGCTCACGACTACGACCGGGCAACGGCGCTCGAGCGCAGCCTGCAAGGCACTCAGCGTCTCCTCGGTGGCACCGCTCTTGGAGCTGGCGATGACGAGCGTCTCAGGGCCCACCCACGCGGGCAGCTCGTAGCCACGCACGATCTGGAGGGGAACGTCGATGCGGTCGGACCAGATGCCCTTGACGAGGTCGCCCCCGATGGCCGAGCCGCCCATGCCCAGGATGGCTACCGCTGCGGGCTTGCCCCAGGGCAGCTCGAGGCCCCGGGAGATGCGCCAGCCCTCGGCGAGCTGCTCGGGCAGGGCGGCCAGCTGTCCGAGCATGCCCTCGCCGTCGGCGCGGGCCATGGCCGCAGGTTCGTCGAGGATGTTGGTGAGGTTGGACTGTTCCATGTCGGCGCCGGGCGGTCCTAGCCGTTGACCATGTGATCACCCTCGGCGAGGAGGGCGTCGCGCAGCTCGGAGCTGCTGGCCTCGGCATATACGCGCACGAGCGGCTCGGTGCCGCTGAACCGGACCAGCAGCCACGACCCGTCGTCGACCCAGAACTTGAAGCCGTCGCCGGTGTCCAGTGGCACAGTGCGGTCGACCGACCGACCGCCGAGTGTGGCCGGCGAGTGCTCGCTGAGCTCGACCAGCAAGCGCGCCTTCAGCGCCGGGTACGAGGCCCGGTCGGTGTGGACGTCCGTGCGCAGGTAGAAGGACGGCCCGGCCACCTCGTGCAGATGCGCCACGGCCTCGGAGACCGTGGCCCGGCCGGCATCGCGCTCGCGGATGAAGAGGTCGAGCAGGAGCAGGTCGGCATAGATGCCGTCGCGCTCAGGCAGGTGCATGCCGAAGCCATAGCCACCCGACTCCTCTCCGCCCATCATGGCGCCGGTCTCGATCATCTTGGGCCCGACGTACTTGAAGCCGACCGGCGTCTCGTGCACCTCCACCCCATAGATCTCACCGAGGCGGAAGGCCATCGAGGTCTCGTTCACCGTCGAGACCAGCGGGGCACGTTCGCCGCGGTGCTCGAGCATGTAGTAGGCCAGCAGGCCGTAGCACTGAAGCTGGTGGATGAAGACGCCGTTCTCGTCGGCCGCGCCGGCCCGGTCGGCATCACCGTCGAGCAGCAGGCCCAGGTCGTAGCCGCCATCACGGACGCGCTCCAGGGCCTCGTCGACGTGCGGGCGGATAGGCTCGGGGTTGACCCCGCCGAACCACGGATTGCGCTCGCTGTGGATCTCGTCGACGACGATCTCGCCGCCGGCCAGCAAGCGGCTGATCCAGCCGGCGCCAGAGCCGTAGAGCGGGTCCACGAGCACGCGCATCCTGGCCGCGCGCAGCTTGTCCAGGTCGAGCGTGCGGCGCACGAAACGCTCGTAGCCGGCGAAGGGCTGGATGTACTCCACCATGCCCGCTGCCTCGGCCTCGTCGAACGGTCGACGCGGGGGCGTGCCGGCGGCGTTGGCCACGATCGAGGCCTCGACCGCGTGCAGGATCTCCGGGCTGGCCGCGGCACCGGTGGGCGACTTGATCTTGAAGCCGTTGTCGGTCCAGGGGTTGTGAGAGGCGGTGATGACGATGGCGCCGGCCGCGCCGCGCTCGACCACTTCGTACGAGGTCAGCTGCGTGGGGATGGCCTCGGACGCCATGAGCACCCCGATGTCATGGGCCAGCAGCACCTCCGCAGCAGCGGCCGCGAAGTACTCGCTGCTGAACCGTCGGTCGTAGCCGACGACGACGCCGTTCGCCTGCGTCCCCTGCTCGATGACCCACTCGGCGACGCCCTGGGCGCAGCGGCGAACGTTGTCGTAGGTGTACTCCTCGCCGATCCTGGCACGCCAGCCATCGGTCCCGAAGACGATCGACGGCGCCGCAGACGGTGTTTCGGACACGGGCGTTGGCCCTCCTCTCGCCTTCCCTCCTGGATGCCCCGCGACACGCGGCGACACGAACCCGAATGGTACCGCGGCCCGTCGCTAGACTTGCCAGTCAGGCAGGAACGAGGCAGAGGGAGCTGTGGCCGGCAAGACACGTCAAGGACCAGCGACGGCCGCAGGCACCCCTGCCGGCGGCGAGACCGCGCCGATCTTCATCATCGGCTCGCCTCGCTCCGGCACCACGCTGCTGCGCCTCATGCTCGACTCCCACCCGCACATCTCGTGCGGCGAGGAGACGCATTTCCTGCGTGACCTCGAGGCCATCGTTGGCCGAAACTGGGAGCTCGTCTCGACCTACGGCCTGGACCGGACCTGGTGGCTCGAGCACATCCATGACCTCTACACCGACTTTCAGGCGGCGGTGCTGCAAGGCTCGGGCAAGTCCCGCTGGGCCGAGAAGGACCCGACCTACACACTGCACCTGGACTTCATCGAGGAGCTGTTCCCCGACGCGCTCTACGTGCATCTGCTGCGCGACGGTCACGACGTCGTGGCCAGCTTCCGTGACCGCTGGGGCTACACCTCGGCAGCGCGCGCGGCGCGCACCGAATGGGCGCGCTACGTCGGCGCAGCCCGAAGGCTCGGAGCCCGACTGCCCCGAGGATCGCTTCCTCGAGCTGCGCTACGAGGAGCTGGTGGCCGATCCCGAGACCGAGGGACGGCGGCTCTTCGCGTTCCTCGGCGAGGCCTGGGACCCGGGCGTCCTCGACTTCGAT
This sequence comes from uncultured Chloroflexia bacterium, assembly GCA_963712745.1. GTDB lineage: Bacteria > Chloroflexota > Limnocylindria > Limnocylindrales > CSP1-4 > JAFMJV01. The sequence goes on from CAVQJC010000020.1 coordinate 215,718, forward strand.
CCGGCCGAGCATCGAGCCACCGATCGCTACCTCTGGTTCACGGCGCAGCGTCGCCGGTCCGGCGGCGATGACAGCACCATCTACCGTTCGCGCGTGGGTACCGGCGGCAGCTCGCTCGACCTCGTTCTGCGCACGCTCCTGCGGCGGCGCCACGGCGACCTTTTGCGCGAGCTCGGCTACCTCGGATGACCAGGCCCCATGGCCGCTGACCGACCGATCCGCATCGGCTTCCTGCACGTCGGGCGCGAACGCAGCGGCCTGCGCCGTTACGGCCGAATCCTCGCGGCCGAGGCTGCCGCTCGGCCGGACCTGGAGGTCATCGAGAGCGATGCCGGAGGCCGCGGCGCCTCGTGGGCCGACCTGCGTCGGGCCGCGCGGCGCCTGAGCGATGCTGATGTCGTCCACCTGCAATGGAAGCTGGCTGACTGGGGCCCGCGCAGCGGGGGCATCCCGCGCATGGAAGTCGTGCTCCAGACGCTGCGGCGCCCGGTGGTCATCACCCTCCACGACGTCTTCGCTCGCGAAGGTGTCTGGGACCGCTTCCTATCCCCGGCGGCGCTGGGCCTGCGCCGGCTGGGCACAGCCGCGTCCAGCCTGATCGTCCACTCCGAGGAGGAGCGTGGACGGCTGCGGGGCATGGTCCCGTCGGCCAAGGTCGAGGTCGTGCCCCATTTCGTGGAGGTCCGTGACGGACTGCCCGACCGCGCAGCCGCCCGCGAGGCGCTCGGGGTCGACGGCCTGCTTGTGGTAACCCTGCTCGGCTACCTGACCAGGCGTCGCGGCCACCGGCTCGTCATCGACGCGCTGACCGAGCTGCCGTCAGAGGTCACGGCGCTCTTCGTGGGCTCACCCATCGAGGGCCGGGACCACGTCGGCCGGGCCCTCGAGGAACACGCTGCCGAGGTCGGCGTGGCCGACCGTGTGCGCTTCCTCGGCTACTTGCCAGAGCCCGAGCTCGAACAGGTGCTCGCGGCTACCGATGTCGCGCTCTGCCCCTTCGAGCGGATGTCGGCCTCTGGCGCGCTGGCCACCTGGCTCTCGGCGGGCCGGCCCATCGTGGGCAGCGACCTCGCGCCCTTCCGCGAGCTCAAGGCCATGCGTCCAGGTGCGCTCCACCTCTTCCGGCCGTACCAGGCGGGGCCGCTGGCGCGCTGCATCAGCGACACGCTGAAGGTCTCGGGCAACGGGCGGGATCCGGACGTGGAGGCCCTGGCCCAGCGCTTGGCGACACCTCGCATCGTCGACCGCTACCTCGGTCTCTACCGGGTGGCGGCCGCGCGCTGACGGACGCGTAGCCCCTACGGGCCGCAGCCTCCCCCTGGGCCGTAACTCCCCTACAGGAGGTCGCTCTTCTCCTCCTTCAGCTGGTTGACGACGGCCTTGACGTCCTGGGCCGCGTCGGCCGCGATGACCAGGACCGCCTCCGGCGTGTCCACCACGATGACGTCCTCGAGCCCGACCGTGGCCACGGTACGCCCGCCGGCCGCATGTACCAGCACGTCCTTCCCGCCCACGTCGATGACCCGAGCGGAGCCCTCGGTGGTGATGACGGCGGCGCCGACGGCGGCGCGCTGGTCACGCAGGGCCGACCACGAGCCGAGATCGCTCCAGCCCACGGCCATGGGCACGACCGCCACCGCTGACTCGGTCGAGGCCGGTTCGAGCAGGGCGTAGTCGATAGAGGTCGCACGCAGGTCACGATAGGTCTCTTCGAGTTCCGCGCCCGGCCAGCCGGCGACCCCGCTCGGCGAGGCGCCCGCCACCCACTCGCGGATGGGTTCGTCGATGTCCGGGGAGTGGTGCTCCAGGCCGGCCACGAGCTCCGACCGGCGCCACACGAAGATGCCCGCGTTCCAGTACGCCGCCCGCGACGCGATGAGCTCCCTTGCTCGCGCCGGGTTCGGCTTCTCCTCGAAGCGTTTGACACGGAACGTGTCGCGCCCGCCGTGTACCACGGGGTCGCCGACGGCGATGACGTAGCCGTATCCGGTGGACGGCTCCGTGGGCTCGACCCCGAGGGTCACCAGGTCGCCGCCGGCGGCGCGCTCGCCGGCGGCGACCAGGGCCGAGCGGAAGCCCGCCTCGTCGGCCACGGCCTGGTCGGCCGGCAGCACCACCATGACCTCGTCGGCGGGCCGCTCGACGAGATGCGCCATCAACGCCACCGCAGCGGCGGTGTTGCGCCCGCAGGGCTCACCGATGATGTTGATGGCCGGGATCTGCGGCGCGACCTCCTGCACCAGCGGCGCGTAGCGAGCATCGGTCACGACGTAGACGTCCTCGGGCGCGATGAGCGGCTCGAGGCGGCTGACGCCGGCTCCGAGCAGGGTGCGATCGCCCTCGAGGAGCGGCAGGAACGGCTTGGGGCGACGGACTCGGCTCAGCGGCCAGAGCCGCGTCCCGCCCCCGCCGGCCATGATGACGGCGTACATGACACGATTGTGCACGAGGGCGGCTATCATCCGCCGGGACCCCGGACAAGAGGCAGGAAGACGACCAGCGTGACCGAGAGCGTGACAGAGGAACCGAAGACCGCAGGGATGACGGAGGAGGCCGGCGGGCAGGAGCCGGCTGACACGCGACCGCCCCGGGGCATGAACCCCAGCCTCCCGCCGGACGTGAACCCCGAGCCGCTGCCGCTGGGCTTCGCGGACTTGTGGCGCATCGCACGCAAGACGTACCGCGCGGAGCGGCGCTACTACCTCAAGCTCGACCGGCATCGCAAGATGAACAGCAAGCGGCTGTCGAGCTCGGTCCTGCCGGCCTTGAAGCGGCCCATCTTCATCATCGGCGCGGCCCGCTCGGGCACCACTTTCCTGGGCGACTGCCTCGGCCGTCTGCCGGAGGTGACCTATCACCACGAGCCGCCGGCCACCAAGGCCGCCGGCCGCTATGTCTACGAGGGCCTGTGGAGCTATCGCCGCTCGCGCTGGTTCTTCCGCATGGTCTACAGCTGGCTGGTGCGGGTCGAACGCGACGGGGATCTGCGCTTCTCGGAGAAGACGCCCACCAACATCTTCCTCATCCCGTTCCTGGCCAAGGCCTTCCCCGACTCGCAGTTCGTCCACATCATCCGCGACGGCCGGGACGCGGCCAGCTCCCACATGCACAAGCCCTGGCTGCGGGCCGAGGACGCGTGGTCGGGAGAGCGCGAGCCCGGCGGCTACCTGCACGGGCCCTGGCCCAGCTTCTGGGTCGAGCCGGACCGTCGCGACGACTTCCTGAGCACGAGTGACGCGCGCCGCATGGCCTGGGCCTGGCGCCGCTACACCGAGGTCGGCCTGCGCGACGGGCCGGCATTGGGGGCCGAGCGTTATCACGAGCTGCGCTACGAGGACCTCGTGCGCCGGCCTATCGACGAGGCCGAGCGCATGCTCGACTTCCTCGACATCAGGCGCAGGACATCGCGCGATGCGTTCGTCTCCGCCACGATGCGCGCGGACAATTCCTCGGTGGGCACGTGGCGCAACACCTTCTTCCCGTCGGAGATGGCCGAGATCGACGCGGAGGCCGGCGACCTGTTGCGTCGGCTCGGCTACGTCGACGACTGACCCGAGCCAGGCGCACACGATGGCCGTCGAGCTGCGTGACCTGGGCTTCCTCCACCTGGGCCGCGAGGAGAGCGGCGTGCGGCGCTACGGCCAGCTCATCGCCGACGAGGCTCGCACCCGCGCGGGCCTGACCGTCACCGAGGTCGAGGCCGGTCGCGTCGACCAGTCCTCCGAACAGCTCGCCGCGGTAGCCGATGGCCTGGCCGACTGCGACGTGGCGCTGATGCAGTGGAACCGTCGCGGCTGGGGCAAGAACGGCCGCGCACTGCCCCGCCTGATGCGGTTCCGCCGGGCCTACAAGGGCCTGCTGGTGGTGACCATGCACGATGTCTTCGACCGTACCGGCCTCCGCCAGCGGTATCTGCAGCCCGATGCCTGGAGCCTGCGCTGGCTGGGGCGCAACGCAGATCGCATCGTGGTTCACTCCCAGATCGAGGTCGAACGACTGCGGGGGATCGTCCCGGTCGAGAAGATGCGCGTCATCCCTCACTTCGTCGAGCGTCGCGAGCTTTCGCTGACCCCGGCTCAGGCTCGAGCCAGGCTGGGCCTCGGTGACCGCCGGCTGGTCACGCTGCTGGGTTTCGTCTACGGACGGAAGGGCCACCGCTACGCGGTCGAGGCGGTGCCCTACATGCCCGACGACGCGGTGATGGTGTACGCGGGGGGACCGGTCGAAGGACGCACGTTCGTCCACGACCTCGCCCTCGACAAAGCCCAGGAGCTGCAGCTCGGTGACCGCTTCCGCATCACCGGCTACCTCAGCGAGGACGAGTTGGAGACCTGGATCGCCGCCACCCACCTGGCCATCCTGCCCTTCACCGACCTCTCGGCCTCGGGCTCGATGTCGTCCTGGATCTCCGCCGGCAAGCCCATGCTCGTCTCGGACCTGCCGGGCACGCGCGAGTACGCGCGCTGGGCGCCGGGTGCCCTCCACTTCTTCGGGCCCTCCGAGCCGTGGCCGCTGGGCGCGGCCATCAGCGAGCTTCTGGCCCGACCGCTGCCCGACCCCGACCCGGGCGTGCGACAGCTGGCCCGCGAGTTGAGCATGGAGAACACGGTCGATCGCTACCTCGCTGTCGCGCGCGAGGCGCTCGCATCCCGCGGGGCTGACGGGGGCTGACGGGATTCCGCCGGCCAGCCAGGGCCGGCGCCGACCCGGCCCGGGACGGAGGAGCCGGGCGGCCTACTTGATGCCGGCGTCGTCCCTGAGCTGCGCCGCCTTGTCGGTGCGCTCCCAGGGCAGGTCCAGGTCTTCGCGCCCGAAGTGGCCGTAGGCCGCAGTCTGGCGGTAGATCGGCTGCCACAGGTCGAGGGCATTGATGATGCCTGCTGGACGGAGGTCGAAGTGCTGTTCCACCAGCTTCTGGATCTCGGCGTCGGCGATGGCGCCGGTGCCGAACGACTCGACCGAGATGCTGACTGGTTCGGCGATCCCGATACCGTAGGCCAGCTCCACCTCGAAGCGGTCGGCCAGGCCGGCTGCGACAACGTTCTTGGCCACCCAGCGGGCCGCGTACGCTGCCGAGCGGTCGACCTTCGTCGGATCCTTGCCGCTGAAGGCCCCGCCGCCGTGCCGAGCCATCCCGCCGTATGTGTCCACGATGATCTTGCGGCCTGTGAGCCCGGCGTCGCCCATGGGCCCGCCCAGTTCGAACCAGCCAGTGGGATTGACGTGCATGATCGGATCCTGAGGGCGTAGTCCAGGCTCGATGCTGGGCAGGATCACCGTCTCCATGACGTCGGCCCGCAACTGCTCGATGCGGATATCGGGATCGTGCTGGGTTGAGACAACGACGGTGCCCACCCGCTTGGGCTGACCGTCCTCGTATTCGACGGTGACCTGGGTCTTGCCGTCCGGTCGCAGATAGTGAAGCTGACCGCTCTTGCGCACCTCGGCGAGGCGGCGGGACATGCGGTGGGCGAGGGCGATGGGCAGGGGCATGAGCTCCGGCGTCTCGCGGCAGGCGAAGCCGAACATCATGCCTTGGTCGCCTGCCCCCAACTCCTGGCCGTCGACACCCATGGCGATGTCCGGCGATTGCTCCTTGATCGAGACGAGCGTGCCGCAGGTCAGGTAGTCGAAGCCATACTCGGCCTTGGTGTAGCCGATATCACGAACCGTGTCCCGTACGATCGCCTGGAAGTCGACATAACCCTGGGTCGAGATCTCGCCCAGGACCATCACCAGCCCGGTAGTGGTCGCGGTCTCACAGGCGACCCGCGGCTCTGGGTACCGGTGGGCGGCGGCGTCGGTGATGATGGCATCAAGGATGGCGTCCGAGATCTGGTCGCACATCTTGTCGGGGTGGCCCTCGGTGACCGACTCGGAAGTGAAGAGATACGGGCCCGAGTCGGTGATCCTGGTCATGAAACAGCGCTCTCCTGTGATGGGGTCCGCGAAGGTTAGCACGCGAATCAGGCTCTCTCCCGCCCCGGGCCAAGCGACCCGGTGGCCTGTGCCCCGCGGCAGGCCACTTCGGGACCGATGGCCGTGCCCAAGACCGAAAACGCGCGCGCATGCTGCAACCCATATGGTCAACCTTCCCACCTCGATCGACCCCAAGCGCGCGGCGGAATACCTTGCCGACTGGGGTTTCCTCGCCGACCCCGACCTGCCCGACCGGCCGGGGCCAGCCTTCCTGCTCGTGGCCATCCGGGCCAAGCCGACCCTGCGCCACTACGACCCTGAACTGGTCGAGTACTGGGTCACTGGCGCGCGCGGCTTCGGCGTGCGCGAGGCCATCACCTACGCCAGCCGGATGCCGCGCGAGGCGGAGTTCTCCTGGGGCCGGATCACGGTCTCCGATCGCAAGGGCGTGGCCAACAGCTACGTCTCCTTCGGCGGCACCATGCGCGCCGAGCGCATCGACGGCGAGGTCATCTGCGTCTTCGAATCGCCGGCGCCGCTGCTGCGCCGTGGCGGTCACTCACAGGGCTGGGACACCGGCTCGTACAGCGTGGGCGGGTTCTTTGGGCGCTTCCGGGCCGCTGCTGGCTACCAGCACGAGTTCGAGACGCTGGCCGCCAAGGTCGACCCGGTGACACGTTACTCGGCCTTCGTCCACGAGCTGATGGCGCGCTACCGCTCGAGCGAGTACCTGCGTGACCATTACCCCAAGCTGTGGACCATCATGGTCGGCGAGGAGAGGCGCCTGAAGCGCGACCATCCTGTGGCCTGGGCCGAGGGCGCGGAGTTGCTCGAGTCGACCAAGCGCGTGGCCGGTGGGGGCAGCATGGCCAGGGTCTTGCGACCGTTCTGACCGACCAGTGCCGCGGGTAGGCTACCCCTGCATGTCGCTGCCAGGGACCATCCGACAGAACGTAACGACGAGCCTGAGCCTTGCGCGCGACCGCGTTAGGCGCTAACCCCGGCGGATGTTGGGGACGTGGTTGCCGCAGGCAGTCGTGCTGCTGATCGTGGGTGGCATCATCCCCGGCGTGCTCGTGGACGACCTCACGCGTGGCCGCGGCGTTCGGGCGGCGCCCGCCGCCACGCTGAGCGGTGGGAGTCAGAACGGCCGGCGTCTGTGCGACACCGGCCATCCGCGACTCAAGCGGGACCGCTCGGTCAGGTGCCCTGCTTCCAGGAGTTCGTGTACTCGACCTGCTCGGGGGTCATGCCCTCGATAAAGATGCCGCGGGCCTCCAGCTTGAGCCGGGCGATCTGCGCATCGAGGTCCGCGGGCACCACGAGCACCTCGTTGGCCAGCGATTCGTGGTTGCGGGCCACGTACTCGGCCGAGAGCGCCTGCCCCGCGAAGCTCATGTCCATGACCGCGGCCGGATGACCCTCGGCCGCACCAAGGTTGACCAGCCGGCCCTCAGCCAGCAGGTACAGCTTCTTCTCGCCGAGGTCGTACTCCCTGACGCTCTCGCGGACCTCCCGCACGTGTCCCTCGGCCAGCCGCTCGAGCGCGGCCAGCTCGAGCTCGGCGTCGAAGTGCCCGGAGTTGGCCAGCACGGCGCCGTCGGACATCACGCGGAAGTGCTCCTCGCGGAAGACGTTGAGGTTACCCGTGGCGGTGACGAAGATCTCGCCCCACTGGGCCGACTCGCCCGCGGTCATCACCTGGTGGCCGTCCATCAGGGCCTCGATGGCGCGTACCGGATCGACTTCGACCACGGTCACTAGGGCACCCATGCCGTTGAGGCGATTGGCGATGCCGCGACCGACCCAGCCGTAGCCAGCTACGACGCAGCGGCGCCCGGCCAGAAGGTAGTTGGTCGCGCGCAGGATGCCATCGACGGTCGACTGGCCCGTGCCGTAGCGGTTATCGAAGAGGTGCTTCGTCTGAGCCTCGTTGACGGCCACGACCGGGAAGGCCAAGGCGCCATCGGCGGCCATGGCCTTGAGGCGGATGACACCGGTGGTCGTCTCCTCGGTCCCGGCAAGGACCTCGGACAGCTGTCCCGGCCGCTCCTTGTGGAGCAGCGCCACGAGGTCGCAACCGTCGTCCATGGTGATGTGCGGATGGGTGTCCGCGGCCGCGTTGAGGTGCTGGTAGTAGGTCTCATTGTCTTCGCCACGGATGGCATAGCAGCTGATGCCGTACTCCGCCACCAGGGCGGCTGCCACGTCGTCCTTCGTGGACAACGGGTTGGAGGCCACGAGCGTGACCTCGGCGCCGCCGGCCTTGAGCGTGCGCATGAGGTTGGCGGTCTCGGTGGTGACGTGCAGGCAGGCGCCGATACGCAGGCCGGCCAGCGGCTGCTCTCGCTCGAAGCGCTCGCGGATGAGACGGAGGACCGGCATCTCCCGCTCGGCCCACTCGATACGGCGAACACCTTCGTCCACGAGACCGAGGTCGGCGACATCGTGGGGCGGATAGGACGCGGTCTGGCCAGTCATGGCGTCACCGGAGGTGGTCTGCATCGGGCGGTCGGGAGCGGGGCGTTCGGTCATCCATTCCTCCTGAAGTCGGAAACGAGGGCCCGGATGGGCCCGACGATGCTATCCCAGAGCGACGTTTCACGGTGGATGAGCCGCTCCTCGAACTCGGTGTGCGCGTGGTAGCCCAGGGCCTCGTAGGCGGCGATCGCCGGGGGGTTGTCGGCGCGCACGTTGAGCACGACGGTCTCACACGTGCGCAGCAGGTCCGCAGTGACCGCGCTGGTGACGACCTTGGCCAGGCCCTGGCCACGGTACTCACGGTGCGTGTAGACGTTACCCACCGCGGCGACGCCCCACTGCGGGCTGATGACATGCGTGCCGGCGGCGGCCAACAGGCGGGTCCCTCGCCGCACGCCGTAGTAGAGGCCCGCGGCCACGGCCTCCTGCGGCAGGTGGGCCGTGATGCCCAGCCCATAGAGCCGGTTGAGGTGCTGCGTGTCGGCCTGGTCCAGACGAACGGCATCGCCGACGAAGGGCTTGAACGAGGCACGGTCGACGGCCATGCGCACCATCGGCGCCGGAGCGTCGGCGCGGTAGTGGTCGCGGACCGCGGACACCACCTCCGCCCTGGCCCCGAGGTAGGCGATGCGTGGACGGACGACGTCGCGCAGGATGGCGCTGACCCCAGCCGGCTCGCCCATGGCGAACACCGGCTGCGGCGAGATGCCCTTGTACTCCATGACCACGGCCACCGGGGTGCGCTCGTGGAAGGCGATGCCGAAGTGGGTGCGGTCGAACTCGCGGTCGTCGGTATCGGCGATGGCGTAGGCAGCGAAGATGCGGTCCTGCTCCAGGAACTGGTGGAGCAGCTCACGGTCGCGCGTCGTGCGGACCTCGAGGTGGCGCCCGGCAGCCACGCCATCCCGGGTGACGGTGGCCATCAGCGGGTCTCGCCGGGGTCGGCGGCGCCGTCCTCGGTGACGAGCAGGCCGATGTGTTCGAGCGGCACCACGTCCGCGGCCGGCACCAGTGCGTCCGCAGCCCGGACGGGCACATCCGCCAGGATAGGCGGTCAGCTCGCGGGCCGGCCGCAGCTCGACGGGGATGGCACGCCCATCGGGCGTGGACCGATCGCGGGTGGCGGCGAGACCGCTGACCATGACCAGCGGGCGCTCCATGCCAGGTCCACGCGATGCCGCGGCGGCCCCGGCGATGAGTCGGCTGCCGAGCAGTGCGCCGACGTCGCCGTTGGCAGCGATCCACTCGGCCGCGATCAGCACCGCGTCGACCGGCTCAGCATCGAATAGCCAGCCGACCGCAGCGTCGGGGATGATGCGGTGCTCGATACCGGCCTGCCGCAACTCCCAGCTGACCAGCCGCGCGCCGTCCATGAAGGGCCGGCCCTCGGTCACGAAGATGCGCAGCTCGCGGCCCGCGTCGCGCAGCGCTGACAGCGCCGCGAGTCCGGTGCCGACCAGGCCGCCGGCCAGCGCTCCCTGGCTGCCGTGGACGAGGATGGTCGCGGGGCGATCGGATGGCTGGGGCAGCGCTTGCGCGATGCCCGAGGCGATGGCGGCCTGCCAGCGCCCGATGTCCTCGGCGATGGCGTCTGCCTCCGCACGCAGCGACTGAGCCAATTCGACGCCGGGAACCGTCTCGTCGAGCTGGGCGACGGCTGCACGCATCCGTGCCATCGACCAAGCGGGCAGCCGGGCCGATGGGCGCGCCTCGACCAGTGCACGCTCGGTGCGCTGCAGCTCGATCTGGCGCTGCTCGGGCGGCTGCTCCGCACGCTCAAGGGCGGTCAGTGCCAGGCCGTAGGCGGCGACCTGGGCCATGAGCGGCCCGCCGCGGGCCACGCCCAGGCGCAGGTAGTAGGCGACGTCGCTTCCCCGCCTGGCCGAGACCTCCACCACCGATTCGGGGATGCTGCGCTGGTCAAGCAGCACCAGCTCGTCGACGGTCAGCCGGTAGGCACTGCGGAAGGCGTCCTCGGCGGCCGGCGCGGCGATGCTGACCACGGGAGCGCTGCTGCGGCCGGAGCGCGTGAACTCGGACGTGCGTCCCGGCGGCGGCTGGTCGAGCCCGAGCAGCTCGCTGGCGATGCTGCTGGAAGTGCGGCCGACCACGTCGGCCATGCCGGCGACCTGCCCCACGGCGGTGACCGCCTGCTTCCCGAACTGGAAGAAGAAGGCTCGCCGGGCGGGGTCGTGCATCCGCGGGCCCGGCTCACCGCTGGCGTCCGGGCTGGGGGCATGCGGCACTGCGGGCTCGTCCTGCGATGCACTGGGACCGTCATCCGGGACAGGCACCGGCGCAGCCTCGGCCATCTCGGCGGAGCCCTGCGGGTCGGGACCCTCAGTACCCGATGACGCTGTTGATCCGGTAGCCATCGAGGCGGTCACGGCCTTTGAGGAAGCCGAGCTCGACCAGGAACGAGAGGCCCACGATGTCGCCCTTGAGCTGCTTCACCAGCTCGATCGTGCCCAGGACCGTGCCGCCGGTGGCGAGCAGGTCATCGACGATGAGCACGCGCTGGCCGGGCCGGATGGCGTCGCGGTGCACCTCGAGCGTGTTCGTACCGTATTCAAGCTCGTACTCGACACTGATGGTCTCTGCCGGCAGCTTGCCCAGCTTACGGACCGGCACGAAGCCGGCTCCCAGGTGCAAGGCCATCGGCGCGCTGAAGATGAAGCCGCGCGATTCCATGCCCACCACGATATCGATCTGCTCGCCCTTGAACGGCTCGTTCATGAGCTCGATGGCCTCGCGGAAGGCCTCGGGGTCGTTGAGCAGCGTGGTGATGTCGTAGAAGAGGATCCCGGGCTTCGGGAAGTCGGGGACTTCGCGGATCTGGGCCCGAAGCGAGTCGGCGGACACGGCAGGATGCTCCCGTCATCAAGGTCTGTAGTGGGTGTTCTGGAGTCTAGCGCACGATGTAGCCCGCTCCACGCTGTTCAGGAAGGCGTCCAGGGCGCCTCAGCCGTCCGGCCGGTCGCTCATGGGCGCCGCCGCTCGCCTCATGCCGTGCCGCCACGATCTCGGCCATGATGGCCAGTGCAGTCTCCGCCGGGTCGCGGCCCCCCAGGTCCAGCCCGATAGGTCCGCGCAGGCGCGCCACCTGCTCGGTCGAGCCCGGCTGCGTGCAACCGCTCGCGCCTTGCCCGCTGTGTCTTGCGGCTGCCGATAGCGCCGACGTAGCGGCACTCGCGACGCAGGGCTTCGGTGATGGCCGGATCGTCGAACTTGGGATCGTGCGAGAGCACGGCCACTGCGTCGCCGGGGCCCAGCTCGATCTCGTCGGCGACCTCGTCGGGCCAGCCGATGACCAATCGGTCGACGCCCGGGAAACGCTCAGGCCTGGCGAAGGCGGGGCGGCCGTCGATGACCACGGTCTCGTAGTCGAGCTCGCGTGCGATGCGTACGAGCATCACCGCCACCTCCACCGCGCCGACCATGACGATGCGTGGCCGCACCTCGAACGCCTCCAGGAAGAGCTGGCGACCGGCCAGTTCGACGACCTCCGAGACACCTCGTGAGAGCGCCGTGCGCGCCGACTCGACCAGGGCCGCATCGGAGGCGGCGTCACCCAGCGAGCCCTCCAGCCGGCCGTCCTCGTGCACCACGAGCGAGACTTCCGGCGCTGCCGCCGGTCCCAGGGCGGAGGCCCCGATGGACGTGCGCTGGCGAGCCGTCGGGCAGGGCGGTGACCACCACTCGCCCGGCGTGGCGGTCGTGTGCCGTGGCCCGGACCGCCTCGAGCGCAGCTGCTGGGACCAGCGGCTGCACCAGCACGTCGATGGTGCCGCCACAGGCGAGGCCGACGTCCCAGGCGTCGTCGTCGCTGATGCCGAAGCGGACGACCCGCTGCTCTCCCGTTGAGGCAGCTTTCGCCATGTGCTCCGCCGTGGCGCCCTCGACGCAACCACCACTTACCGAGCCGCTGATGCGGCCGTCCGGGGCCCACAGCATGGTCGACCCTTCACGGCGCGGCGAGGAGCCGAAGGTGCGGACGACGACGGCCCGCGAGATGTCGACCCCGTCTTGGGCCCAGGCCTCCAGGGTGCCCAGCAGCTCCCTCATGCCACGACCCCCACCCGCGGCACCACCGGGATGGGCGCCGCACGATGCACCCGCGGACGCCCGTTGCGATCGGGTCGCCGGCTGCGGTGGCTGGCCATCTCCGCCAGCAGCTCGCCCAGGCGGTAGAGCGAAGCCAGGTCGTTCACGGCCACGAGGTCGTCGATGAAGGGATAGGCCGCGGCCATGCCGCCTGCGAGCGGCTGGTAGTACTCGCTACCGGCCAGCGGGTCGAGCCAGATGAGTCGATGACAGCTGCGCTGGAGGCGCGCCATCTCGTGCCGCACCAGGGCCGGGTCACCGCGGTCCCAGCCGTCGGAGACGATGATGACGACACCGCTCGAGCGCAGCGTGCGGCGGGCCCAGTCGCGGTTGAACTGCCGGAGCGAGTCCCCGATACGGGTGCCGCCAGACCAGTCGGAGACCGCGGCCGAGACATGTTCCAGCCCGGCGTCGGGATCGCGACCGGAGAGCTCGTGGGTGACCCGTGAGAGGTGGGTGCCGAACACGAAGGCTTCCGTTCGCACCGCCGACATCCGGTGCAGGGCCATGGCGAAGCGGATGAGCAGGCGGGAATGTCGCTCCATGGAGCCGGTGATGTCGCAGATGACCGTGATCGAGCGTGGGCGCATGGCCGGACGCGCCAGAGCCACTCCATGAGGTCGCCGCCGTGCTGCAGGTTGGCCCGGAACATCTGCCGCGCCGCCACCAGGCGTCCGTGGCGGTGAAGCTCCTGCCGTCGCGCCCGGCGCATCTCCAGCCGCGGCCGCACCTGGTCCACCAGCCGCTCGGCGTCGCGCAGCTCGTCAGGGCTCATGCGGTCGAACGGCTTGTGCAGGAGGCGCTCACGCTCGCTCCATGACTCGACTCACCGGTCTCGTCGGCCAGATCGCCCCCTCCGCGTCCGCGCCGCCCTCGTCAGTATCACGCCCCCGCGACCTGCCCCAGGTCCTCCCCGCCCTCACCGGCGATCCGGGCCAGCTGCTCCTGGTCCCCTGCCCCACCCTCGACGTCGATCTCCAGGTCCAGCGGCTCGATGGCCAGCTCGTAGCGCTGCCAGAAGCGCGCGAAGACCTCGTCGTAGACCGGCACCTCGTCGCGCCGGCGCACGAAGATGGCCGCGCCGGCCGCACGTACCTGCTCGCGGTCGCCGATGTCGACGAGCGTCAATGCTCGCGAGTAGTCGATGGCGGCACCGATGTCGGTGGTGATGCCGGCGGCGCGCAGGGCGCGCGTGAACAGGAGCGCGTTCCAGAAGAACGCGCCGCCGGAGACGCCGGTCACGGACGGGCTCGGCTGGTTCATGGGTTCAGGCGGCGCCGGCCGCGGTCTCCTCGAGGTAGGCGGCGGCAGTAGCGCCACGGATGGCCTGCACGTCCTCCTCGTACTTGAGCACCACGCCCAGTGTGTCGTCGACCAGCTCGGGCGTGAGCCGGCCGGCCCCGAGGGCCAGCAGAGCTGCGGCCCAGTCGATGGTCTCGGCCACGCCCGGCACCTTGGTCAGCTCGCCGGCCCGCAGCCGCTGGACGAAGGCCACGATGGCCACGGCCAGCCGCTCGGGCGTGTCGGGCACGCGGGCCAGCACGATCTCGTACTCACGCTGGGCCGCGGGGTAGTCGATCCAGTGGTAGAGGCAGCGGCGCTTGAGTGCGTCGTGGACCTCACGCGTGCGGTTGGAGGTCAGCACCACCCGGGGCGGCTGCTCGGCGCGCACGGTCCCGATCTCGGGGATGGTCACCTGGAAGTCGGAGAGGATCTCCAGCAGGAAGGCCTCGAACTCCTCGTCGGCGCGGTCGATCTCGTCGATGAGCAGGACCGGCGGCTGCGCCGTCGGTCGCCTCGAGCGCCTGTAGCAGGGGGCGCTTGAGCAGGAACTCGCGGCGCGAAGATGTCGTGCGCGCGGGCGTCGTCGAGCTTGCCCTGGGCCTCGAGCAGCCGGATCTCCAGCATCTGGCGGGGATAGTTCCATTCGTAGACCGCGGTGTTGACGTCGAGGCCCTCGTAGCACTGCAGCCGGATGAGACGCGTGCCCAGCACCGCCGCGAGGACCTTGGCCAGCTCGGTCTTGCCCACGCCGGCTTCGCCCTCGAGCAGGAGCGGCCGGCCCAGGCGCAGGCCAAGGAAGACGGAGGTGACGAGCGCGCGGTCGGCGACGTAGTCGTGCTCCGTGAACGCGGCCTGCAGGCCGTCGATGGTGTCAGGGTGGTCGGGCATGTGCCGAATCTAGCGCGCCTGCGATTTGCTATCGTGCGCAGCGAACCCGACGCAGAACGCAAAGAGGAGCGCATGAGCGAGCGATCCAGGAGCACCTGAGCCGCCCGAACCGCAGGACGAAGCCGTCCCCTCGCACGGGAAGCTGCGCCCGAGTCCGACGCCATCGTGCCCTACGGCGCTCGGCTCGACGAGATCGCCCAGGATCGTTTCGGCCGAACCGACTGGATCGAGCTGGCCGCCGCCGTCCTGCTGGCCCTGGCCACCATCGTCGCCGCCTGGTCGGCGTATCAGGCGACCCGCTGGGGTGGCGAGCAGGCCAAGGCGTCGCGGAGTGCGTTGTCAGCGAAGACCGACGCTGCCCAGCAGATGACCATCTTCGGGACACTCGCCCAGGTGGACGTCCAGTTGTGGACGCTCTGGCTTCAGCAGGAGGCTGACGAGAACGAAACGGGGGCCGCGTTCGTCGAGGAGCGCTTCCGCGACGAGTTCAAGCCTGCCTTCTACGCCTGGCTCGAGCTGTCGGCAGACGGCGAAGCGCCCGCCCGGGACCCCCTTCGACATGGCCGAGTACGCACCGGTCGCCGAGGCCGATGCGGCTCGTCTGAACGCCGAGGCCGATGCGTTCGCCGAGACCTCAGCCAAGGCCAATCAGACCGGGCGACAACTTCGTGCTCGTCGCGGTGATCATGGCGTCGGTGCTGTTCTTTGCCGGCGTGGGCACGAAGCTCAAGGGCCGAGGCGTGCGCTTGATGATGCTCCTGTTCGCTGTCCTCCTGTTCCTCGGCGGCTTCTCGTTCATGCTGAGCATGCCCCAGAACGTGGGCCTGTAGACCCATGGAGATCGCCTGATGGACGACTTCGGCTTCAACGAGATTATCTTCATCGGCGTGATCCTTTCGCGGCTGCTGGTGCCGCTGGCGATCATCCGCTTCCCGCTGCCCGCGATCGTCGCGTGCCTGATCATCGACGCGGTCGATCAGACCGTCTTCTCGGCCGTCGCGCCCGAGGCCGATCTGACCGGCTACCAGAACTACGACAAGGCGCTGGACATCTACTACCTGGTCATCGCCTACATCTCCACGCTGCGCAACTGGACCAACCGGTTCGCGCTCAGCGTGGCCCGCTTCCTGATCTACTACCGGCTCATCGGCGTGGCGCTCTTCGAGCTCACGGGCATCCGCGAGGTGTTGTTCATCTTCCCCAACACGTTCGAGTACTTCTTCATCTTCTACGAGTCGGTGCGGCTGTTCTGGGACCCGCGCCGCATGAGCAACAAGCTCGTCGTCGGTGCCGCAGCCTTCATCTGGATCTTCATCAAGCTGCCGCAGGAGTACTGGATCCACATCGCCCAGCTAGACCTCACGGATTTCGTGCAGGAGGACATCTTCGGCGTGGCCGCAGGCACATCGTGGATCGACACCTTCGCGGCCAAGCCCTGGATCGTGGTCATCGCCGTGGTCGTCGTCGCCGCCTTGATCTACGCTGCCTACTGGATCATGAAGAACAAGCTTCCGCCGCGGGACCGTCCGCTCACCATCGACGCTGATGCCGAACCCGATCGCGAGGTCCCGGCCGAACGTCTCGATGCCGAGCGCGCACGCATGGCCCAGACATTCCTGCGCCCCGGCCTCTTCGAGAAGCTGGCCATGATCGGTCTCGTCTCGATCATCTTCGCCAAGGTCCTGGGGGTCGAGGCTGAGCCCCTGCAGTTGACCATCATCGTCTCGATCGTGGTCATCGCCAACGCCGGCCTGAGCACGCTGCTCGAGCGGCGCGGATTCGGCCCGACGGCAGCCCTGCGCCAGTTCGTCTTCACGGGCCTGCTGAACCTCGGCATCGTCGCGGTCCTCGGCCTCGTCTATCGGGTGGCCGGGACCCCCTTCGATCTCACGACCACGTTCTTCTACCTGCTTGCTCATCACCTTGCTGGTGACGCTGTACGACCGCTACCGCCCCGAGTACGTGGCACGTTTCTCGCGAGGACGAGGAGCCGGGCGACCGCCTGAAGCTCCGGCCCCTGCCACAATCGATGGCGTGACCGACCCAAAGTCGACCCAGGGCAACCGGAACCGACTGAACAGGCTCCGCCGCCTGACCAGGCCGAGCCGCCCGAAGAAGGGCCGCCTCAAGCGGATGCTGCTGCCCATCCTCATGCGCTACTCGCTGTTCCGGCGCGGCATCGGCATCCAGGTCGTCTACCGCAGCACCGGCGGCGGGCTCATCGTCGGCGGGCTCGCCTACGCCGCGCTCTTCGCGCTCATCCCCACCATCATCCTGGTCATCGCCGGCGTCTTCCTGCTCATCGACGACCCACAGTTCCGACAGGAAGCGATCGACCTCGTCAACCGGGCGTTCCCGGCGTTCTCGGGCTTCACCGACACGGCCATCGAAGGCGCCCGGGACTTCGCCACGGCCGGTGGCCTCATCGCCCTCATCGGCTTCGCCTGGGGCGCCAGCGGTCTGTACCTCAACCTCACCCGTGCCATGGAGCGCTTCTTCCCCGGGGAGCGGGTCAGCGGCGCTCTGGCACGTGTGCTGGGCGTGCTGCTGGTCGTGCTCGTCATCGTGGGCGTGCTCGCGGCGGTGTTCGTGGCCGGCGTCCTGACCGTCGTCGCACAGTCGCTCGATCTCGACGCCGAATGGCTCATCTCGGTCATCGGCGCGATCGCTCACGCTGGCCCTCGCCACCGGCCTCGTCTACGGCATCTATCGGGTCATGCCGGCCAACCCGCCCAGCGCTCACAGCGCTCGGCTGCCCGCCGTCCTGGTCGGCATCGTCATCGCGCTCATGACACTGCTCTACAGCGTCATCTCACCGTGGCTGGTCTCGGGCTTCCAGGCGTTCGGCGTGATGGCCTCGGTGTTCGTGGCGCTGGTCTGGCTGCGCTTTGTCTTCCTGGCCATGGTCTACGGCGCGGCGATGACCCGATATCGGGACTTCGTGGCCGCCGCGACCGTCATGGGCGAAGCCGAGCCGGATGCCTTCGCGACCGGCTACGCGCTGGCCGAGGAGTTGGAGCGTGGCGCCGCGTGAGCTCGCGAGTGGCGCGCGAGCTCGAACGACGCAAGGCGGCCAGGCTCCGCCGGCGAGACGCGCCGCGGCAACGGGTTCAGACGAGGCCGGCTAGACCATCGTTCGCGGCGTCGGCCAGCCGATCGACGATCGCCCGGGTCAGCCGCCAAACACGGTCCGCATCGGCTGGGAGGGCGCACGCGAACCTGGTTGGAGGCGTACCTGACGCGGCCCTGCAGCGCCCGCAGCGGGTCATCGACCGATCGCGGCGCGAGCGCGCGCATGGTGTCGGCGCGCGACCAGTCGGGACCGAAGCGGAACACCAGCTGCCCATCCTCACGGGAGACCTGTGACAGGCCGGCCTCTTCGGCGCGGTAGCGCAGCCGCGAGACCTCCAGCAGCCGCTCGACCGGCGGCGGCAGCGCGCCGTAGCGGTCGAGCAGCTCGGCGCGGATCTCTTCGAGTCCGTCGTCGCTGACCGACCCGGCCCAGACGCCGGTACAGCTCCAGCTTCTGGGGCTCCTCGGGCACGTAGTCGTCGGGCAGGTAGGCGTCGACGGGCAGGTCGATCTTGGCCTGCGTCCGGGCCGTGCGCGGCTCGCGACCCTCGAGTGCCGCCTTCTCCTCCTCGACCGCGTCGGCCAGCATGCGCGTGTAGAGGTCGAAGCCGACCGCCGCCATGTGACCGTGCTGCTCGCCCCGAGGATGTTGCCGGCGCCACGGATCTCGAGGTCGGAGAGCGCGATCTGGAAGCCCGCGCCCAGCTCGGAGGCGTTGAAGATGGCCTGCCAGGCGCTTGCGTGCGATGTCGGACTGAGCGCGGCCTTGCGCCGGTAGAGCAGGTAGGCGTAGGCCCGCCGTGACGAGCGGCCCACCCGACCGCGCAGCTGGTAGAGCTGGGCCAGGCCGAGGGCGTCGGCCCGGTCGATGACGATGGTGTTGGCGTTGGGGATGTCGAGGCCCGACTCGATGATGGTGGTGGACACGAGCACGTCGTAGCTCGCCGGCCGCGAAGGCGAGCATGACCTGCTCCAGCGCACCCTCCGGCATCTGCCCGTGGCCGACCACGATGCGCGCAGCTGGGCAGCAGTCGCCGCAGCTGCTCGGCCTGGGCCTCGATGGTCTCGACGCGGTTGTGCACGTAGAAGACCTGGCCGCCGCGGTCGAGCTCGCGCAGGATGGCGTCTCGCACCAGCCCGGCCGAAGCCTCGGCCACCCGCGTCTGGATGGGCAGCCGGTCCTCCGGCGGCGTCTCGATGACGCTCATGTCGCGCACGCCCACGAGCGCCAGGTTGAGCGTGCGCGGGATGGGCGTGGCCGAGAGCGTGAGCACGTGCACCTCGGTCTTGAGCTGCTTGAGGCGCTCCTTGTGGGTCACGCCGAAGCGCTGCTCCTCGTCGACCACGACCAGGCCGAGGTCCTTGAAGTGGATGTCCTTGCTAGAGCAGCCGGTGGGTGCCGATGACGATGTCGACGGTGCCGGCCTCCAGCCCCGCCAGCGTGTCCTGCTGCTGCCGCTTGGACACGAAACGGCTGAGCGAGCGCACCGTCACGGGATACGCCGCGAAACGCTGCTGGAACGTGACCAGGTGCTGGGCCGCCAGCACGGTCGTGGGCACCAGCACCGCCACCTGCGTGCCGGCCCCGATGGCCTTGAAGGCCGCCCGCATCGCGACCTCGGTCTTGCCGTAGCCCACGTCGCCCACGACCAGCCGGTCCATGGGCGTGTCGCGCTCCAGGTCGGCCTTGACGTCGACTGCCGGCGCGTAGCTGGTCGGGTGTCTCCTCGTAGGGGAAGGCGGCCTCCATCTCCGCCTGCCAGGGCGTGTCCTCGCCGAACGTGCGGCCCCGCGCCTTGGCGCGCTCCGCGTACAGCCGCAGCAGGTCGCGGGCCAGGTCGCCGACCGCCTTCCTGACCCGAGTCCGGGCGCGCTGCCACTCGCCGCCGCCCAGCCTGGAGAGCTGCGGGATGGTCACCGCCCGCGTAGCGTGAGACCCGCTCGATCTGCTCGACCGGGACCCAGATGCGTCCCCGTTCGGCGAAGTGCAGCTCGAGGTAAGTCGCGCTCTTCGGAGCCCTTGCCCGCGGCCGGTCGGCGCACCAGGCCCTCGTAGCGGGCGACGCCGTGGTCGACATGCACGACGACGTCGCCTGGCTTCGAGCCGCTCGAGCAGGTCACGGGGCACGACCCGACGCATGGCCCGCGGGCGGCGCACCCGCACGCTGCCGAAGAGCTCTCGATCGGTGACGAACTCGAGCCGCTCAGGGCCGCCGCTGAAGCCGCCGTTGAGGCTACGTTCGATGAGCGCCAGCCCACCGGAGGGCACCGGCTCATGCAGGTCGGGCAAGGGCGGGGCAACCTGGCCATCCTCCTCCAGGATCTCGGCCAGGCGAGCCGACTGGTCCGAGGCCAGCACCACCCGCTCACCCTCGGCACGCCAGCGACGCACGGTGGCGGCCAGGTCGCCGATGCGGGCCGGCGGCAGGACCGGTTCGTGCCAGCCGAACGGGTTGCCACCCGGAGGGGCGCCATCGGCCTCCGGTTCCCAGGTCAGCTCGAGCGTGTGCGCCTCGTGGAGCGCGGTCTTCCACTCGCGCGGCGTGGGGTAGGCCGTGGCCCAGCGCGCCGGGATCTCGCCTGCGCGCTCCAGCTCCGCCCGTCGGTCGTCCGCCTGTGACTGCAGGAAGTCCCGCCACGGTCGCGACCTCAGCGGGCTCGTCGATGAGCCAGATCGACCGACCGAGGTGATCGATGGCGGTGTGCGGGGCGAGGTAGCCACCCCACAGCTCCGCAGCGTCACCGAGCGTGCCGCTGTCGAAGCGCGCGAGGTCTTCCTGCAGTGCATCGGGCAGGCGTTCCACCGTGCGCCTCATCCGCTCCACCAGGATGTCGCGTACATCCGGGCCGAGCAGGAACTCCGAGGCGGGAAGCAGGGCCGCCGACCCCAACGGCCCCGCGCCGCGCTGGTCGGCTGGGTCGAAGGCGCGCAGCGAATCGACCTCGTCACCGAACCACTCGATGCGTACGGGCAGCGGCTGGCCTGCCGGGAACACGTCGACGATGCCGCCGCGCCGGGCGAACTCACCGCGGCCTCCGACCTCGGGCACGTGCTCGTAGCCCAGCTTCACGAGCGCGCCGACCACGCGGTCCATGGCCAGACGCGCGCCCTTGGTCACGGTCATCGGGTCGGCGGGGATGTCGGCCGGCCCGAGCGTTCGCTGGAAGAGCGCCTGCAGGCTGGCCACGAGGATGCGAGCAGGCCCTGCCTGTTCGGACCAGACCGCCAGCGCTGCCACGCGTGCGGCCGACTCGTCGCGCACCAGCTCGGAGCGCTCGAAGGCCAGAGCCGTCCGCGGCTCCAGCGTGACCACATGCTCAGCGCTACCGAGCCAGGCGGCCAGCTCCTCCGCCACGCGGTCGGCGATCTCCGCATCGCGTGCGATCCACACCAGCCGTTCGCCGGACGCCTCCGCCAGCGCGGCCGCGAGATAGGTCTTGGCTCCGTGGGGCATGCCCGCGTAGGTGACGTGCCGCAGCTCCTGGCCGACGCGTCCGCCGGCCGCGTTCGCGTAGCGTTCGACAAGGGAGCGCAGTTCTCCGGTCTGCGCGAGCACGCTGGTCAGCGGGGAGAGATCGGGGATCCGGTGGCGCGCAGGCCTTGGCGTAGCGTCGTCGTCGCGCCCCCGGCGCAGGCGCGAGCGCCGGATGGCGTCGGTCACGCCTCGTCCCGGTGACGTCCGCCAAGGATGCCCGGCAGGAGCTTGCGCCAGCCGGTCTGGGTGCGCACCACGCCTGCGGCGTCCGGCTCGGGCCTCTCCGGCTCGAGCGCCTCCGGCTGGGGCCCCTCGGGCTCGGGTCTCTCTGCTGCAGCTGCGTCAGGCCGTGGCCATCGCTCGCCTGGCGCGGCAGGCGCGTCCTCTGCGGCCAGGTCCGGCTTCCAGCCGTTCCACTCGTTGGCCACCACCTCGGGTCCCGAGCTGGCCCAGAGTCCGACGGCATCGGCTGCAGCATCGAGGATCATGTCCAGGTGTCTCTGCTCGGCGTGCTCGAAGTCGCCGAGCACGTGCTGCACGGCGCCACCCTTGCCCGCGCCGATGCCGACCCGGAGGCGGGCGAAAGACTCGGTGCCCAGCTCGCCGATGATCGACCGCAACCCGTTGTGGCCGCCGGCGCTGCCCCTGGCCTTCATGCGCAGCCGGCCGAAGGGCAGGTCCATGTCGTCCACCACGACGAGGACCGTCCTTGAGCGGAACACGCTCGCGCGCCAGCACCTTGCGCATGGCTTCTCCAGACGCGTTCATATAGGTCATGGGCTTGACCAGGATGAGCTCATCGTCGCCGAGCCGGCCGCGCGCCGTGGCCGCAGCGTCCTTGGTCTTGGCTCGACCGGACGCGCCATGCCGGTCGGCCAGCCGGTCAAGCACCATCCAGCCGATGTTGTGGCGTGTCTTCTCGTAGCGCGAACCCGGGTTCCCCAGGCCCACCACGACCTTCTTCACGACGTTCCTGGTCTCCAGCGGGCATGCCGACCGGCCGCCTCCCGACCTCCGCGGGGCGCGGCCACAGGGGCGATGGTACTAGGCGGGGGTCAGCGAGCGCCGGCGGGAGCCCTGGAACCGTTGTCGCCGCCTGAACCCTGGGCCGAGCCGGCGTCAGTCCCGCCCGCCGTCGCAGCCTTCGTCACCCGTCGCTCAGCCATCGCGAGCACGACCCGGTAGGTGAACAGGAAGGCGACGACGGCGCTCATCACGACGTAGCCCAGGAAGACCCACGGGGCCTGCGTGTCCGAGCCGGCCATCAGGCCATGGGCGGTGGCGCCGAGGAAGACCAGGAACGAGAGGTAGTGCAGACGACGCCACCTTGGCTGGCCGATGCGCTTTCGCACGTAGAAGCTGAAGAGCACCACTATCGTGAGCCCGAGCGTGATCTGCCCGATCCCTACCCACAGCGGACGGTAGGGGCCACTGAAAGGCACGACGATCTCGAGCGGGCTGTAGGGCACGCTTCGATCGATCATCAGCACCGCCGCGTGGACCAGCGCCAGGGCCAGGCCGATAGACGAGAGATCCTGGTGCAGCGTGTACGAGACCACGCGGTGGGTGATGCGGTCGAGGAGCTTGGTCGAGAGCAGCAAGCCGTAGACGACCGAGCCCGTAAGTGCCAGGTAGGAGAGCAGGGCGCTCGTGCGCGTGACGTACCACGGGACCCTGTCGTACTCCTCGGCCAGCCAGCGCGAGACGGTCTCGGCAGCCGTGCCTCCGGTGCCGGCCACGACGATGGCGATGAGCAGCCAGGAACAGGGCCCAGCGGAGCCAGCGCGTGCGTGGATGCAGGCCCTCGTACATCAGCGCAGCCAGCCTTCCGAGCCGGAGAGCGCGATGCACTCGCCGCTGCGAAGCAGCAGTACTGCTGCGGCCGCACCGGCCCCCGCGAGCAGGCGCAGTCCGTCCTCGGAACCGGCGATGACGGCGGCCTTGGCCAACGCCTCCGCGGTGAGCGCGTCAGAGGCGACGACGGTGGCCTGGACCAGGTCCGTCTCGGCCGGGGCAGAGGTGCGCGGATCGATGAGGTGGTGGGCCCAGCCGGTGGTGTGCTCCCAGCGGTGCACGGTCGTCCCCGAGGTGGCGATGCCGACCGTGCGCGCCATGCCCTGCGGTGCGGCCAGGACGGCCAGGTCCTCCCCGGCGCGACGCGGGTCTGCGATGGCCACGGCCCAGTCGGTGCCTTGCCCGCAGCGCAGCGCGACGTCGCCGTCGGCATCGACCATGGCTGCCGGGTAGCGCTCCAGTAGGGCCAGCGCACGGTCGGCGATCCAGCCCTTGCCCACGCCATCGGGATCGAACTCCACTTGACCTTCCCGCCGGACCCGGCCTCGCCGCCGAGCGCGATCGAGCCACCAGCGGCTGCCGGCCGTTTCGAACGTCCCCCCGTGCTCGGCGGCGAGACGGGACCCCAGCAGGGTCACGTCCACCAGGCCGTTCGTCAGCTCGCCCACGGCCTGTGCACGCATCAGCAGATCAAGGATGGTCGGCCCGACCATGGAGGTCGCCTCCCCCGCGTCTCGGTTCAGGGCGGACAGCTCCGAGCGCTGATCGAAGCGGGTGATGCGCGAGGCCCAGCGCTCGATGCGCCGGGCCGCGAGTCGCAGGTCGCGGTCGGCGGCTTCCTCGGCACCGGCGGGTACGGTCACACGCAGCAGGACCGATCCACCCATGGCCTCGAACCTGTAGGTCCGGTCCACGAGCGTCTGCCCGCGGAGGGTGGGCTGGGCCGGAACCGCGAGCGCGTTCACCCGGACTGCCTCGTCCTGGTCACGACTTTCACCCTGGTCCTCTGCGCCGCCGCCGGTGCCGGTGCCGGTGCCGTGCGACGCACCACGATGCGCGGAGTGGGGGCAGCTTCGCGGATGACCTTGGCGCCCTTGGGCGCCTTCTGGCCGGGCTTCAGGCGCACGTACTTGACAGCACGCTTGGTCCTGGCCCTGGCCTTGCTGGCCTTGGCATCAGACGAGCGCACGCCCCTCGAGCCGGCGTCGGCCTCACCGGCTCCGTTGCCGGAGGTGGTCGCGACCACGTCGTCGGACGCTACCGGGAAACGGACCAGCCCGGAACCGATGACGGTCAGCGCCGCGATGGCGCCGGCACCGACCATCAGGCGGGCCGGACGCGTCGAAGGGCGGGGCCGGGCGGGGCGCGTCCTGGACGTCTCCGCGCGTGAGTCAGCAGGCCCTGGGCCCCCGGTGCCGGCCATCAGTCGTCGTCGCGCTCGCCTTCGTGCTCGCGGCGCTCCTTGGCGCGCTCGGCCGCCTTCTTGCGCCGCTCGGCTGCCGCTTCGCGTTCGTGCTCGCGGTCCTCGTAACGATCGTCGTCGCTCCGGACCTGCCGGACCTGGACGACCTTCTTGCGTGACTTCGCCGGCGCGGACTGCTTGGCCTGGGCCTGCTGCTTGAGGACGACGGTCTTGGGCTTGGGAGCCGGCTTGATGTAGACCACCTCGGGCTCGAGGTTGGGCGGGGCTGCTTCCTTGGCCGCGCTCTCGGGGGCCTTGGCAGCCACGTTCGACGGTCGTGGCGACGGCCCGAACCCTGCGGCCACCAGGCCGACGGTCAGGACGATGGTGGCGGCCAGGCTGGCCGCGATGATGGCGAGTCGCTGGGGCATCCGGATCTCCACTTGCGATTGCGGATACCGCCAAGTCTCCCGGTCTGGGGTTGGCAGTCCATGTGCCGCGCATGAGAGTTCTCAAAGAATGCCGAGAAGACGTTGCGCCCCGTGCCGGCTGCCGCGACCATATGGAGGTGCGTGTACTGATCGTCGAAGACGAGGACAAGATCGCGGGGGCCATCGAGCGGGTCCTCACCGCCGAGCGCTACAGCACCGACATCGCGGCCGACGGGGTCGCGGCGCTGGCACTGGCCGGTGACCGCGACTACGACGTCATCCTGATGGACCGGATGCTGCCCGATCTCGACGGACTGGAGGTCCTTGACCTGCTGCGATCTCGGGGCAACACCACGCCCGTGCTGATGCTTACCGCGCTCGGAAGCCTCGACCATCGCGTCGAGGGCCTGGACCACGGGGCCGACGACTACCTGCCCAAGCCCTTCGCCTTCAACGAGCTCCTGGCCCGCATCCGTGCCCTCGCCCGTCGCGCGCCGGAGAACACCGATGAGACGCTCACGGCCGGGGATCTGGTGCTCGACCCTTTGCGCATCCGCGTCTCGGTCGGCGAGCAGCACGAAGAGCTGTCGGCGCGGGAATTCGCGCTGCTGGCCTTCCTGGTACGTCACCACGGCGAAGTCCTCACCCGCCAGCAGATCCTCGATGCGGTGTGGGGCGCCGAGCCCGATGTCTACAGCAACGTCGTCGACCTGTACGTCCACTATCTCCGTCGAAAGCTGGAAGCGTTGGGGCGGCGTGACGCACTGCGCACGGTGAGGGGCGTCGGCTACACGTTGCGTGTGGATGCCATCTCATGAGGTGGTTCCGCCCGCCACGTGATCCATCGGAGGCCCTGCTGTGGCACACACGGGTCCGACTCTCAGCGCTGACGCTGGCGACGGTGGCGACGCTGGTGGTGGTCATCGGTGCCACCACGGCCGTGGTGGCGACGGCGCTCATGCGCGAATCCATCGACCGGTCTCTCGACGCCGCCATCACCGACCCGCTGACGCTGCACGAGCTCTTCGAGGAGGAGGCACGCTGGGAGTACAGCGGACCGCTGGGGGTCGCCGACACGTTCGTGTTGATCGTCGACGACGAAGGCAACGTCTACGGCAGCACCACCGCCGCGGTGCTGAGCGATCTTCCCGACCTGGACGCGCTGCAGAACGCGTCGGAGGGTGACGACCGCCGGTCGGGTCGATACGGTGGTCGCGAGGTGCGGCTGCTGACGACCCACTACGGCGAAGCCCAGATCGAGTTCGAGCGGGAGTACGGGGTGGGCCTGCCCGTCGAGATCGAGCGCGAGGGCAGCGACTCGGAGGAGGGTGAGCCGACCACGACGCTATATCTGCAGGCGGGTCACGACCTCTCGCTGCAGAAGGAACTGGAGCGCCAGCTCCTCGTCGCGATCGGGCTCATCGCGCTCATCGGCCTCGGCGGCTCGGTAGCGGTGACGCTCTTCGTGACCAAGCGTGCCCTTGTGCCCATCAGCGAGGCCTTCGCCACCGAGCGCCGTTTCGTGGCCGTGGCCTCGCACGAGTTGCGCACGCCCGTGTCGATCATCCGCGCCTCGGCGGAGATCCTCGACCGCGAGGGGCTGGTGGCGAAAGCCGGGGAGCCGTTGATCGACGACATCGTGGGAGAGACCGACCGGATGGGCCGCCTCGTGGGCGACCTCATGGCGCTGGCGTCGACCGAAGCGGGGGCCATCTCGATGGACAGGCAGCCCCTGGAGCTGGAACCCTACTTCGAGGACATCCGGCGCCGTTGCGCGTCGATGGCCGAGGCGCGTGGGATCGGGCTCGAGGCCGCCACCAGGGGCCCGCTCGCGTCCGCCCGCGTAGAGGTCGATCGCGACCGCATCGACCAGCTGCTGCTCATCCTTGTCGACAATGCCATCAGGCACTCGCCGGCCGGCGGCGTCGTCCGTCTCGGGCTGACCGTCGATACCCCCGGCCGAACCGCGGTCGTCACGGTCTCCGACGACGGACCCGGCATCAGGGACGATGACCTCGAGCGCATCTTCGAGCCTTTCGAGCGGGCCGGCGGCGCTCGAGCGGACCATGACGGCGCCGGTCTGGGCCTGGCCATCGCCCGACGACTCGCGATCGGTCACGGTGGGGAACTCAGCGTCAGCAGCCAGCCCGGCCACGGCGCGACTTTCAGGCTACAGCTGCCGCTCATGCGCAACGCCGAGGGGCGGACCTAGCGGAAGATGCGCAGGCGGCCGTCCTCGGTGCCGGCTGCGAGCACGAGCCGGCCGGCGGCGTCCGCGGTCGCGGCCACGTTGGTGCCGAGCGTTCCCTCGAGCGGCAGCAAGAGCACGGACTCGAAACCGTCGGCGCTGCGCGCCAGGGCGGCGATGGTCGACATCTCCTGGCTGGGCACGATGACATCGAGTCGGCCGTCTCCATCGGCATCAGCCAGCAGCGCCATGTCGAGGTTGGCCGAGCCCAGCTGATGCGAGCTGTAGCCCGGTTCCGCAGCCACCAGCTCCAGGCGCCCGTCGACGAGTCGATATGCCTCCACGGTCCCGCCGATGTGCGGTGTGCGCACGGCGATGATCTCGATCTCGCCGCCCGGACCGGTGCCGCCGACCCCCACCTGGTGCAGCCAGCGGTAGCCCTGTCCGATGGGCTCGGAACGGCCGATGGGTTCGCCGCTGGGGCCGAAGGCGGCGAGGCCGGCGCCGAGCCGAGCAGAGCTGATGGTGACCACGATCTCAGGCTCGCCGTCGCCATCGAGGTCGGCCGCGATGGGTGTCAGGCCTTCGATGACCTCGTGTTCGGCCATCTCGATGGAGGAGACGCCGCCGGCGGGGTCACGCAGCGTCACCGCGGTGGCCTCCAGACCGTCGCCCAGGACGCCGTGGTCGTAGCGGTCGGTGGGAGCGGTCAGCGCGACCTGCGTGCCATCGGGCCCCTCCACCACGCGCGCCCCCGGGACGGGGTCGGCGAACGAGTCCGCCGCGGTCAGGGCACTGTCCACAAGGAGCCGGCCCTCGCTGGTGATCGACGCAAGCGGGGGGTCACCCCGACGCAGCGGGGGTGACTCGCTGGGGCGCACCATGGATCGTTCCCCCAGCCGGGCGACGACGTGCTCGATGGAACCGTCGTCAAGCACGACGAGCCAGGAGTCGCCTCGATCAGCGGGGTCGGGCAGCACCCACCGTGGCCTGCCCCCGAGCTCGACATCGACGACGGACTCGCCGAGTGGCCCACAACCCCCTGCGACGCGGTTGCCACTGGCACGATGGTCGGTGCGGGCCGGCGCGGCCATCGGATCGTCGGCAGATGGCAGACAGCCGTCCGCCGCTTGCGCGCCCAGCGGCAGGACCAGCAGGGGCACCGTCAGCGCAACAGCCCATCTCCTGCTCATGCGCGCCCAGCTTCCAGGAGCTGTCGTTCGAGGGCGCGCATCGCGGCCTTCTCCACGGGTTCGGCGTGGTCCCAGCCGCACAGATGCAGCGCGCCGTGCGTGATGAGCAGCCGCAGCTCGTCGGCCGGCGCCCAGCGCCTGTCGTTGGTCTGGCCGCCCATGCCGCCCGCGGCCTGCTCCATGGCTCGCTCGACCGAGACGATGACGTCGCCGAGCAGGAGCGCCTCTCCCGGCGGCCGGGGAAAGGCGTCAGGCGTCTCGCGAAGCGCTGGGTCCTGGCCCGGGTGCGGCGGGAATGCCGAGGGCGGCAGCAACGGGAAGCTGAGCACGTCGGTCGGCCCCTCCTTGCCCATGTGCTCGGCATTGAGGGCGGCCAGCTCGGCGTCGTCGCTCAGGGTCAGGGTCACCACCGAACCGGCCGGCGCTCCGGCAGCGGCCACGGCTGCGGCCAGGACGAGTCTGCACTCCTCGGGCTCGATCAGGCGGGGCACGTCCGGGCGGACGACCACCTCCACGCTCACCGGGTCTGTGCCGGCGCTCAAGCCCCCCGCTGCTCCACGCTCCGCCGGGACTCGAGCTCGACGATCTTGTTGGTGGGATAGGCGATGCGGCGGTGGTACATGGCCAGGAGCTGCTCGATGAACGACTCGCGGATGCGGTCGAGGTCACGCAGGGTGAGGTCGCATTCGTCGAACTGGCCGTCGATGAGCCGGTCACTGATGATCTGCGAGACCATCGCGCGGATGGCCGGCTCCTCATGGCTGGCCAGCGAGCGGACCGAGGCCTCCACGCTGTCGGCCAGCATGAGGATGGCTGCCTCACGGGTCTGCGGCTTGGGTCCGGCGTGCCGGTATCGACGCGCATCGACCTTGTCCCCGGCCGCCTTGCCTGCGGCGGACTTCAGGGGTACACCTTCCTCTTCGGCCGCGATCTGCCGCGCCTTGGCGTAGAAGTAGCCCATCAGGGCGGTGCCGTGGTGCTGCGGGATGTAGCCGATGAGCACCTTGGGCAGCTTGTATTGGTAGGCGATGTCGATGCCCCGGGCCACGTGGCCGACGATCAGGGCCGCAGACTCCTCGGGTGGCAGTTGGTCGTGGATGTTCTCGCCACCAGCCTGGTTCTCGATGAAGACCAAGGGGTCGTAGAGCTTGCCCACGTCGTGATAGAGAGCGGCGACGCGCGTGACCAGCGCGTCGGCGCCGATGGCCTCGGCGGCCTGCTCCGCGAGGTTGCCCACCATCAGCGAGTGGTGATAGGTGCCGGGCGCCTCCAGCAGCAGACGGCGGAGCAGCGGCTGGGTGGGGTTGGCCAGCTCCAGCAGCTGATACGAGGTCGTGATGCCGAAAAGGCTCCCGAGCACCGCGAACGTGCCGGCGGCCGCGACGGCGGCCCCGAAGGCCGAGATGGCCGATGCCGCCAGTAGCTGGGCGAAGACCTGCAGGTCCTCGCTGCGGAAGATGATGGTGAAGGCCACCACCACCGCCACGTTGGCAGCGGTGATGCCGGCGCCTGCCTGCACGAACTGGCTCAATCGTTCGCCGCGGCCGATGACGATGGTGCCCACGAGACCACCGAGGAGGGTGTAGGCGGCGAGGTCCATGGACCCGGTGATGACGCCGGCCATGACCGCGACCATGGCCGTGACCACGCTGGCCACACCCGAATCGAGGAGCACCGATAGCAGCAGGCCCACCGCGAACGTCGGCACCAGGAACGGCGCCACGGCGCTGTCGCCGGTGACCACCAGCAGCGTCGCCGCCGTCAGCAGGGCCAGGGCGACGAGCAGCATGGCGTTGTTGCGGTGCCACAGCCGTGAGCGGAAGCGCCACATCCAGGCCATGAGCGTGGTGACCACTGCGATCGACAGCAGGAGCCAGCCGAAGACCGATACGAAGTCGTCGGGCGCGGCTATCGAGGTCAGGTCATCGAAGGCGAGAACGACGGTGAGTCCCGCCACGAGCAGGGTCGAGAGAAGCCCTAGGCGGACCGCGTCACGCTTGGTGAACGCGAGGATCTGGCTGCCCCGGCGTGCCAGCATGTGGGAAGCCTACGAGGCCGCGGCGGCCTTGGCTAGTTCCTCGTTCACCAGACCGCTGACGATCTTGCCATCGGCACGGCCCTTGACCTTGGGCATGAGCACGCCCATGACCCGGCCCATGTCGCGGGGCGAGTCGGCACCAGTGGCCGCGACGGCCTCGACCACGAGCGCGCGAAGCTCGTCCTCGCCCATCTGCTCGGGCAGATACGGGGAGAGGACGTCTATCTCTGCCTGTTCCCTGTCCGCGAGGTCGTCGCGACCGGCGTCGCGGTAGGCCGTGATGGACTCTCGGCGTGTCTTGACCTGCTTGGTCAGGACTGCCAGCGTCTCCTCGTCAGACAGGTCGTCCTGCTTCTCCTTGGCGGCGTTCTGGACAGCAGCAAGCACCATGCGCAAGGTGTCGCGTCGTTGCGCGTCACCGTCCCGCATGGCGCTCTTCATGTCAGCCTGGAGCTGTTCGGTAAGGCTCATGGCGGACCTCCTCTCGTTGGGCAGGTGGAGGGGGCTCGGACCTTGGGTCTTCTGAGGAGCGCGGCTATTCGCCGCGCGCCGCCTTCTTCCGCTTCGCTTCCTTGCGCTTTCGCTTGACGCTGGGCTTCTCGAAATGCTCGCGTCGCCGTGCTTCGGCCAGGATGCCACTCTGCTGGATCTTCTTGTTGAAGCGACGCAGGGCTGCCTCGAAGGTCTCGTTCTCACCGACTCGGACTTCAGCCAACTAGGAAATCACCTCCCGCTGGTCGATATCAGGCCGCACTCGACCGCCGGGACCAGGACCGACGGGGGAGCCTCGCGCGAAACGCATCCGCGCAAGCAGGCCGGCGTGGAGTGTACGTGAGGGCATGCAGGCCGGTCAAACGGCTGTATGGCTCGCGTCGCAGCGTGAGGTGGGCCCCCACATGGTCGGGACCGTGTGGGGGGCCTGCAGGGCCAGCCCCTGGATAAGGCCACAGGGTCTTCGCAGTCATCGAACGATCCGGGGGCCGCACGCCGGCTAGGCGGCGACAGAGCGTAGCGGTCGATGGGACCAAGCCGGGTCTCACGCTCGCGGGCGCATTTCGGGGGCGACCGGCATGGCTGTGGCTGTCTCGAAAAGGCCCGCCGAGGCTACGCGCCTGCATTCATCGCGAAGAACCGCCCACCAGGCCAGGTCGAGGCGACAGAGTTCAGGCGAAGGTTGCCCTGTACGCTGGTCGAACACGTCTTGCTGCGTCACACTCGGTCCATGGGCGAGAGGGACGAGACTCGGCTGTGGCACCGCTGGCTGCTGGTCGCCGGCGCCGTCATCGTGGGTGTCGGCGGCGCGCTGGTGGTGCTGGCACTCGTGGGCGTGCCGGACACGCTGATGGACGTGCTCTACCTGCCGGCTGAACCCGATGTCGCCACCGCCGACACGATCTCGTTCGCCATCGGGGTTTCCGGCTCGGTGATGGTCGGCTGGGGCGCATCGATGGTCTACGTCTACCTCGACCCGGCCACGGTCGACCGGCCGCGCGTGGCGCGCGCGTTCTTCGTGGGGGCGGTGGCCTGGTTCCTTCTCGACTCCGCGATGTCCCTCGCCCTGGGCGCGATGATCAACGTGGTGGGCAACGTGCTCTTCCTGGGGATGCTGCTGCCTCCCCTCGCCGTCCTCTCCAGCCGGAAGGGCTGAGCAGGCCCAGCGGCGGGGGCCCCGCCAAGCGAGGGATGGCCTCGAGCGCAGCTGTCGCCCGGCCGAGGCGTCCTCCACCCTTGGCTCGGTCTTCAGCGCGATCGGCAGGCCGAGGACACTGGCGCCGACTCGAGCGAGCCTTCCTCGAGCCATCACGGCGCCAGCGTCTCGGTTCGGATGAGATCGTCGGGCAGGTCGAAGGGCGAAAGGCCGCCGAGCGACTCGGTAGCCGCTCGTGCGGATCGCTGGTCGACGTGTTCATCATGTTCGTTCGAGGCCGCGATGGCGTCGAGACCAGGCGCGGTCACCTTCGACCACGGTCTGCCCGGCCAGCTCCCACAGCTTCTCCGTAGGCGAAGGGAACGGGTAGGGCCGGAGATCGATGCGCTCGCTGAGCCCGTCCGGGTTCCGGATGGCCCGCTGGCAGTCTACTCATCGCGGTCATCGTGGGTCAACGCCCGGTCGATGGCGGTGATGGGCTGGGCAGGTAGTCGTCACCGTCCATCCGGCAGCCGCCGCCGTCCATCGAGAGGCGCGGGCCGCTTCTGCGCGCTCGCTGCGGGCGACCGGCTGAGCGCGGGATCCTCCAGCGGGCCGATGGCCGGACGTGGGAGGACGACGTTTCGGGGGCCATCGGTCAGTTCCCATGAGACCTGGACGCCCACTAGACTGCGCAGCCATGAGCGACTTTCCCCACGCCTCAGATTTCGAGTCGCTGATCGGCATCCTCGATGATGCGGCCGAACGCTGGCCCTCCGATAGGGTCATGTACGGGCTGCGTACCGACCACGGCATCGAGCTGGGGTGGACGGCACGTGAGATGCAGCGGCGCTCGATGCTGGCGGCCTGGCGGCTGCGGGCGGCCGGCCTTGAGGTGGGGGACCGGCTGCTCACGTGGTCGCCTTCCACGCCGCGCCTGCCCGCCGTCTACTGGGGCGCGATGCGTGCCGGGGTCATCATCGTGCCCATCGACCTGCGCATGACCGCGAACGTGGTCCAGCGCATCGCGGACCGGGCAGAGACGACCTGGCTGGCGATCGATGAGGGCTATGATGCGCCCGATCCTGCGGAGTTCGGCCTCGAGCAGCTGCAGGCCATGAAGCTGGCCGAACTGACCTCGGATCCCGAGGTGGACTGGCCGGACGACTGGGAGGCACAGGTCCGCTCGTGGCCACAGCCCGGTCGCGACTCGCTCTTCGAGATCCACTTCACCTCGGGCACCACGGCCGCACCCAAGGGCGTCCTGCTGACGCACGGCAACTTCCTCTCCTCGATGGGCATGTTCACCGACCTCATCAAGGAGCGCCACTGGCGGACCGTCTCCATCCTGCCCCTCTCCCACCTGCTCGAGCAGATCGGGACCCTGTACACGGGGACGATGCTGGGAGCAGAAGTGATCTACGTTCGTTCGCGCAACACCCGCATCATCCTCGAGGTCATGCGCGACCTGAAGGTCAATGCCATCGTCGTCACGCCGCAGCTGCTGGAGCTCTTCTGGGGCGGCCTCATGCGCGAGGCCCGCAAGCGTGGCCGCGAGTCCCTCGTCGAGCGCGGCCGACGCATCGCCCGCCATCTCCCCTATCGGTTGCGTCGACTGATGTTCCGCCCGCTCCACGCACCGATGGGCGGTGCGCTCGAGTTGATCGTCTCTGCCGGTGCCTATCTGCCCCCGGAGCTCCAGGTGGCCTGGGAAGAGATCGGCATCCCCGTCGTGCAGGGGTACGGCTCGACGGAGGTCGGCTTCGCGGTGGCCAACGATGAGTGGCGCCACCCGCCGGGCCTCGTCGGACGGATGCACGCCGACACCAAGGTGAGGATCGACCCGGACACCGGCGAGATCCAGGTCTACGGCCCCAACGTGTCGGCCGGGTACTGGCGCGACGAGGAGAACACTCGCGCGTCGCGCACCGAAGACGACTGGTACAGGACCGGTGACACCGGCGAGTTCACCGAGTCGGGTGACCTCAGGCTGTCCGGCCGGCTGAAGAACATGATCGTCCTGCCCAACGGGCTCAACGTCTTTCCCGAGGACATCGAGGTTGCCCTGGCCGAGCACGGTCTGGCCCAGACCGTCGTGCTCGAGACGGAGCCCGGCCGCATCGAGGCGGTGGTGCTACCGCCCGGCTCGGTGCCCATCCTGCGCGCCGACCAGGAGGTGGCCAACGACCGTGAGGCCGACGACGATCTGCGCGCGGAGATCGATGCCATCGTCAAGGCCGCCAACGGGGACCTGGGGGTGCATCAGCGCATCGCCGCCTGGCGGCTGTGGCCGGGGAGGGACTTCCCCCGCACCCACACCATGAAGATCCGCCGCAACGAGGTGCGCGAGTGGGCCGGCGGCGATGCGGTCGTGCTGCAGGTACACGAAGCCGAGGACGACGGCGAGTAGCGCGCAGGCGGCTCCTACTTCTGGACCTCGACCGGCGTGCCCACCGCGGCCATGGCGTCGAACACGGCCTCTGCTCGAGCCGGATCGTCCGAGCGGCGGCTCGACCAGTTGGTGAAGATGACCGTGTCGCCCAGGACGCTCACCGAGAACTGGGTGTCGGCCACGTAATTGGTCTGCCCGAAACCCGAGGACAGGTAGTCGGCCAGGTCCTGGCCACGGTCGATGGCCGCGCCGGTGTCCTCTGCCTGGTAGACGACGACGAACGCGTCGTCGGGATCGGCTAGTGCAGCCCGCCGGATGACGCGCGGCAGCTGCAGGAGCGACGGCGGCTCCGACGGACGGAAGGCGGCGGCTGGGTCTTCGAGCCGCTCGCCGAGGGCGCCCACGGCCGCAGCCAGCTCGTCGAGCGTCGATGCCACCGAGGCGTCGAACGAGCGCATCGGGGTGGGTAGCGCCACCTCGTCGGACTGCACGGTGGGACGGTCGACGCTGGTGCAGGCGACCAGCGTGGCGCTGGCCGCCAGGACCAGGACCGCCGACCGTGCCAGGAGCGACGCGCGTGTGAGGCCACGCGCTCGCCGTGCCGCCGTCAACCTGGCGGCCACGCCATGCGCCGCCCGCCGATGAGGTGGAAGTGCAGGTGCGGCACCGACTGGCCGCCATCGGGGCCCACGTTGGTGATCACGCGATAGCCCCGCTCGGGCAGGTCGGCCGCCTTCGCCAGCGCGGCGGCCACGTCGAAGATCCGTCCCAGCATCGCAGCGTCACTCTCGGCCAGCTCGGCCGCCGACTCCACGTGGCGGCGCGGGACGATCAACTGGTGCACCGGCGCCACCGGGTTGATGTCGTTGAAGGCCACCACCACGTCGTCCTCATGAACGGTGTCGGACGGGATGTCGCCCGCGATGATCTTGCAGAACAGACAGGTCTCGTCGGTCACTGGCATCTCCCTCCCGGCTAGAACGTAGGTTTGCTCATCATGAGCCACCCGATGACGCCGATGGCGGTGGCCATGCCGTAGCTGATGTACCGCTGCCGTCGAGCGCGAACACGCCAGCGCTCCTTCTCCTCTTCGGTCGAGGCCTCCTTGAGTCCCAGCAGCCGGCGAACGCCGGGCCGCTGTACGAAGAAGGCCACCGCCAGGATGAGCGCGTAGATGGTGAGCGCCAGCAGCAACCAGGGCTGCTGGAGGAAGGCAGAGCCGAGCACCAGGAGCATGCCGATGCCGGTGATGGCCACGCCGGCACCGATGATGACCGTGCCGTGAGCTTCCAGCCAGACGAGCAAGCGGACGAAGCGGCCCGACTGCCCGCCCACCATCGGTTCGCCGTCGACACCGCGAGTGCGCATGGTGAAGGGCAGCAGGAATGCAGGCACGAAGAGCGAGATGGCGAGGACGATGTGCGCAGTCAGTAGCACCGGGAAGAGTTCGGCCGGTATCACGGACGGGGGCGCTCCAGGTCGAGGGCGACCCACTCGGTCTCCTGTTCGCGGCGCACGACGCGCAGGCCGGCCGCCGCGAAAGCCCGGCGCACCTCGGGCTCGCGGTCGATGAAGATGCCCGAAGCGAGCAGGCGGCCGCCGCTGTGCGACGTGCCATCAGCGGGCCGGACGGCAGCGCTCAGGTGCGCAGCCAGCTGGACCAGGAGGCTGGCCACGAGGTTGGCGAAGACGAGGTCGAACGGACCCTCGTCGATGGGCAGGCTGCCCCCGCGCGCGTCGATGGCCACGCCGTTGCGGGCGGCGTTCTCAAGCGTCGACTCGACGGCGATGGGGTCGGTGTCGACCGCCCGTACCGAAGCGGCGCCGAGCAGCGCCGCAGCCACGCCCAGGATGCCTGAGCCTGAGCCGACGTCCAAGACCGAGGCGCCACTGACCAGGCGCTCGTCGGCCCAGTGCTCGAGCCCGAGCAGGCATAGCCGCGTGGTGGGGTGCAGCCCGGTGCCGAAGGCCATACCCGGGTCCAGGGCGATGATGACGTCGTCCGGCGCCGCCTCGAACTCGCGCCAGGTCGGCTTGATGACGATGCGCGAACCGAGGCGCATGACCGGGAAGTGCTCCTTCCAGGCGCTGGCCCAGTCCTCCTCGTGGACCTCACGGACCTGCAGCTGGCCGATCGGGCGCAGTTCGAAGGCGGTGAGATGGCCCAGCCGCTCTCGCGCACTCGCGATGGCGGCCTGCGCCGCGACCATGTCGATGGCCGGAAGGTAGGCGCGGATGGTCACCGGCGCGTCGGGGACGGGTGACGCCACCAGGCCTTCCCGCTCGGTCGTGAACGGCTGCTCCACGGAGACACCCCCACCGGCATCGCGGGAGAGGATCTCGCTCACGGCCTCGGCGGCTTCGGGATCGCATGCGATCGACAGCTCGAGCCAGGTGCCGGCGGCGGATGTGCCCTCGTCGGTCACGGACGGTCGCTCCGCCGCCGCGTCAGATGCGCTCAGCTGATGGCGTCCTTGATGCGGTCGCCGAGCGAGCGCTTGCCGTGCCTCGTACGGGGGCCGTCGGCAGGCCTGGTCTCACCGTCGCTGCTGAGCTCGCCGGACTCCGCCGCCAGCTCTTCGAGCAGCTCGCGCTGCCGGTCGGACAGGCGCGTGGGCACCTTGATGTCAACGAGCACATGCAGGTCGCCGCGAGCGCCGGCCCGGCGCAGGTGCGGCACACCCTTGCCGCGGAGACGGATCTCGGAACCGGGCTGCGTGCCCGCCTTGACCTCGAGGATCTCCTCGCCGTCAGGGGTCACGATGGGGATGGCCGCCCCGAGCGCCGCCTGTGTCATCGACAGCGGAAGCTCCATGTACAGCTCGGTGCCGTCGCGCTTCAGCACGGGGTGCTCTTCGACATGGGTGACGACGTAGAGGTTGCCGGGAGTACCGCCTCTGGGGGCCGCCTCCCCTTCCCCGGTCAGACGGATCTGGTGGCCGTCGTCGATGCCGGCCGGGACGTTCACCCGCAGCGTGCGCGTGCGCTCCGAGCGGCCATCACCCTTGCAGGTCGGGCAAGGCTTGTCGACGACCTGTCCGCTGCCGCGGCAGCGTCCGCAGGGCGTGACGTTGACCATCTGGCCGAGCAGCGTGTTGCGCACCTCGCGAACCTCGCCGCTGCCATCGCACTGGGAGCAGGCGGTCGGTTCAGAACCCGCCTCCGCTCCCGAGCCCTCGCAGGTGGCGCAGGTGTCGAGGGAGGTGAAGGTCAGCTCCTTCTCTGCTCCGGCGATGGCCTCGTCGAACGTCAGCTGCAGGTCATAGCGGAGGTCTGCACCGGCCGGCCGACGGGTCCGGCGGGCACCACCGGCGGCAGCCCCACCGAAGAAAGCGTCGAAGATGTCACCGAAGCCCTGGAAGCCGCCGAACGGCCCGTAGCCCTCCGCCCCGGCCCCGGTGCCACCCACGCCGGCCCGGCCGAACATGTCGTACTGCTGCCGGCGCTGCGGGTCGGAGAGGACCTGGTAGGCCTCGTTGATCTCCTTGAAGCGCGCATCGGCATCAGGGTCGGTGTTGACGTCGGGGTGCCATTGCTGGGCCAGCTTGCGGAAGGAACGCTTGATCTCTTCGTCGCTGGCACCTCGCTCAAGCCCCAGGATCTGGTAGTAGTCGCGGGTCGTGGCCATGCAAGGGGGGAGTATAGGGAAGGTAGGCCCGTTGGCTCTGCGACGAGCAGTCGGCCCTCGATCTCGTTCGCCAGTCCGGGAATCGACTATGCCGTGGCTGCTGCCTTCCTTGCTCACCTGACCGGTGCTCCCGCCTCGATGGCGTCGGTGCGGATGCAGGCGACCGCGCCCTGACCGTCGACGACCTCCAGCCGCGGGTCGACCTCGGCGCACGCGTCGATGGCCCAGGGACAGCGCGTGCGGAAGCGGCAGCCTGCCGGTGGCGAGATGGGGCTGGGGATGTCGACCTCGAGCAGCAGCGGCTCGCGTGCTCGCCCCCCGGGTTCGGCCGATGGGATGGCCGATAGGAGCGCCTTGGTGTACGGGTGTCTCGGCGAGCGGTAGAGCGAGTCTCGAGTAGCCGTCTCCACGATGCGGCCGAGGTACATCACCAGCACCTGGTGGCTCATGTACTCCACGGCTGCGAGGTCGTGAGCGATGAACAGGTAGGTCAGGCCCAGCTCGCGCTGCAGGCGGCGCAGCAGGTTCATGATCTGCGATTGCACCGAGACATCGAGCGAGGAGACCGGCTCGTCGAGGATGATCAGCTCCGGCTCACACGCCAGCGCCCGGGCGATGCCGACGCGTTGGCGCTGGCCGCCCGACAGCTCATGGGGATAGCGGTCGGCGAAGCGGGCGCTCAGGCCGACCAGGTCCAGCAGCTCCTCGACGCGCGTCCGACGAGCACCCGATCCCCTGTGCAAGCCGTGGATCTCGAGCGGCTCGCGCACGCTGGCACCCACCGATCGGCGCGGGTTCAACGAGGCATTGGGATCCTGGAAGACCATCGTGGTCTTGGTGCGCAGTCGGCGCAGGCTGGCGCGGCTGAAGTCGACCTCCTCGCCGTCGAGTCGGACGCGTCCGCCCGTCGGCCGCACCAGGCCCAGCAGGGACAGTCCGATGGTGGACTTGCCGCTGCCCGACTCACCCACCAACCCCAGGGTCTGACCGCACTCGATGGTGAACGAGACGCCGTCCACCGCGCGCACGAAGGCCTGCGTCCGGCCCAACGACCCCCCGCCGACGGGGAAGTGGACCTGCAGATCGATGGCCTCCAGCAGCAGGGTGCCGGAACCGGGCACGCTCGTCATGCTGCGCCCCCTCCCGGCTCCCGCGCTGGGATCGAGTAGAACGAGCGCACGAAGTGGCCGGGAGCGACTTTCGGCGTTCAATCTAGTGACGTACTCGATCGTCGCGCGCGACCCCCGCAGCGGAGAGATCGGTGTTGCCGTCGCCACCGCCTGGCCCGGTGCAGGCGCGGTCGTGCCCTGGCTGGAACCAGGCGTGGGCGCCGTGGCCACGCAGTCGTTCACCAACATCGACCTGGGGCCCCGCGGCCTGGCCCTGCTCCGCGGCGGGCGCCCCGCCCCGGACGCATTGACCGAGCTCCTCAGGGCCGACCGGGGCCGGGACATGCGCCAGGTCGGACTGGTCGACGCGACCGGACGCTCGGCGGCTCATACGGGGGATCGCTGCGTGGCCGAGGCGGGCCACGTCTGCGCAGCGGGGGTCAGCGTCCAGGCCAACATGCTCGAACGCGCAGATGTCTGGCTGGCCATGCTGGATACGTTCGGTCGTGCCCGCGGCGACCTGGCCGACCGGCTCGCGGCCACGCTTCACGCCGCTGAACAGGTCGGCGGTGACATCCGCGGCAGCCGGTCGGCGGCATTGCTGGTCGCGCCCGGCGCAGCCACGGAGCAACCGTGGGCTCGCCGCTTCGACCTGCGCGTGGAGGCGGCCGACCGGCCGCTCGAGGTAATCGGCCGCTTTCTGCGAGTCGCCCGCGCATACGAGGCTCTGGCGTCCGCCAGCGAGGCAGCAGAGGCGGGTGAACTCGCGGCCGCGCTCGAATACACCTCGGCGGCCCATGAGCTGGCACCGGACGAGGCCCAAGTCGGCTACTGGCACGCCCTGGCCCTGGTCGCGAATGGGAGGCCGGACGAGGCCGGGCCCCTGCTGGATGCCGCGCTGGACTCCGAACCTCGACTCGCGGAGTTCGGGCGCCGCTTCACCGAGGCCGGCCATGGCGGAGCGCTGGCCTCGGCCATGGCCGCGGTGCGTCGGCGGACCCCACCCGCGCGCGAGTAGCCTCCCCACGCTCGGACCCACGGCGCCGGAAGGAGAGCCGTATGCTCGAGCCGAGATGGACTCGATCACGGTTTCCGCTGCCGCGGCGCGTCGCTTCCTCGTGCAGCGCCACCTCCTCGCGCCGGCGCGTTCGCAGCCGCCCGGGCTCGACGGCGTGCGCGCGGTCTTCGACCGCCTGGGCTCGATCCAGTTCGACCCGCTGGCGGTGGCCGGCCGCAACCACGACCTCGTGCTCCACGCTCGCGTCCGCGACTACGACCCGGCCTGGGCGAACGAGATGCTCTACGAGCGTCGCGAGCTTTTCGAGGCCTACAACAAGGGCCTCTCCCTGCTGCTCACCAGCGAACTGCCGTGGCATCGTCACACCTGGGACAAGTTCAAGGGACGCCACGAGGGTGGCACTTTCACCCGCTACGAGGGCACGGTCGAGCACGTCCTCGACCGCATCCGTGTAGAGGGACCGCTGTGTTCGCTCGACTTCGCGCGCAAGGCCGCCATCGACTGGTACTGGGGGCCGACCAGCGAGGTCCGGGCCGTGCTCGAAGCGCTCTCGGAGGCCGGCATCATCGGGCTCGCCTATCGGGAGGGCAATCGGCGCTACTACGACCTCATCGAGCGCCTCCATCCCCCCGCACTGCTGGGCGAGGAACGGCCGGACCGGGAGCAACGTCGCCATCGGCTGCTCTCTCGCTACCGCGCCCACGGCCTGCTCGGCGAGGGTGGCCGATCGGAGCTGTGGTACGGCATCGGCCCGGCGCGAGCGTCGAAGGACACGCCACCCGGCACTGTCACCCGCACCGAGCTGTGCGCGGACCTGGTAGCTACGGGCGAGCTCGTGCCGGTCGCCGTGGACGGCGTGCGCGGCACGCGCTACGTGCTTCACGATGAGGCGGCGGCCCTCGCGGCGGCCGCGGAGGAGATCGCAACGGGGAGGCCGTTTGCCGACCCGAGCGCGGTCTTGCTCGCACCGCTCGACCCGCTGGCCTGGGACCGGGACTTGCTGCGCAGCCTCTTCGACTTCGACTACGTGTGGGAGGTGTACGTGCCGCAGGCGAAGCGGCGCTGGGGTTACTACGTCCTGCCGCTGCTGTGGGGCGACCGCTTCGTCGGTCGCATCGAGCCGCGTATCGATCGCGACACCGGGACCATCCGCGTGCTCGGCATCTGGTGGGAGAACGGGTTCTCCCCTCGCGGGGCCGCCTTCGTCGAGGCCATGCGCGAGGCGCTTGCAGCGTACGCGCGTTTCGGCCACGCTGAGCGCATCGACTGGGGCGGCCTGAGTGGAGCCAGGAGACTGTTCGGGGTGCGCCCCAGGGGTTGACGCCGACCCGGCCGACGGCTAGAGTCCGTAGGTAGTACGTAGTTTTGCAGTACGTATCGAGGGGCGGACGCCTTCTCCCCTCTCTGAGGACGTCTGAGCCGTGCAGACGTCCGGACCGAGGCCGGGACCTGACCTCCCGACGCTGCACAGGCGCCGTTCCGCGAGCGATTCGCGAACGGCGCCTCGGTCCGTCCGGGGCTCGGTCCAGCGCGTTCCGCCTGCCTGCGCAGCGACCCACACGGCCGGTGCCTACTTGAGCAGCAAGCCGCGCAGTCGCCGTGCGGTGATGGCCACCCCCACCAGGCCCATGATCGAGAGGTAGGCGATGTCGACCAGCACCATCGGCCCGATCTCGCCCGTCGAGAAGCTGCGCAGCATGTGCACGCCGCGATAGAGAGGGGTGAACTCCACGATCGTCTCCAGCCAGTCGGGATAGACGGAGATGGGGAAGAACGTGCCGCTGAACAGGAACAGCGGCATGCTCACGACCGTCACGAGATCGAAATCCTGCCACTTGCGCATGAAGGTGGTGGCGGCCATGCCGACCGCTGCCGCCGCGAGGCCGATGAGCAGCGCGCCCGGGACCATGAGGATGCCCCAGGGGGACAGGACCAGGCCCAGCAGCAGCATCACCAGCAGGAAGGCGAGGGCGTAGAGCAGGCCGCGTGTCAGGGCCCAGCTGACCTCGCCGATGGCGATGTCCGAGGGCCCCAGCGGCGTGGAGAGGATGGCGTCGAACGTCTTGGCGTACTTCAGCTTGAAGAAGAGGTTGAAGGTCGACTCGAAGAGCGCGCCGTTCATGGCCGCGGTGGCCATCAGGCCCGGTGCCACGAAGGCCGCGTAGGGGATGTCGCCGACGCCGCCGACCAGCGTGCCCAGGCCGAAGCCGATGCCCAGCAGGTAGAAGATGGGCTCGAAGAAGCCGGACACGATGATGGTCCAGTTGCGCCGGTACACGAGCACGTCACGCTCGAGCACCTTGTGGGCACGTGAGCGGCCGAGGGCGCGAGTAGGGAAGAAGCGGGTGGTGATCAGCAAGGCGCTACTCCGCCAGCTTCTGCTGGAAGGTCCGGTACGAGACCAGCAGTCCGACCACGGCCAGCGACATCAGGTAGGTCACGTTCACCACGGCCAGCGCCGGGTCCAACATGTCGAGGGCGATGCCGCGCGCCAGCGCCACGGCGTGCCACAGCGGCGTCAGCACGGCCACGATCTGCAGCAGGTCGGGCAGCTGGCTGATAGGGAAGAACGTGCCACTGAAGATGAACATGGGCATGATCACGAAACGGAAGAGCGCGGCGAACGGGGCGTCGTTCTTCTGTGCCGCAGCGAACGCCTGGATCGGCGCTGCGAACGCCAGTCCCGTGAGGACGGCCACGGGCAGCATGGCGATGGCGCGCGCGACGTCGGTGGCACCGAAGACCACCATCACCGCGAGGAAGACGATGGCTCCGAACGTGAGGCGCACGGCCACCCACGCCAGCTGCCCTGTCGCCACGTGGCGAGCATCGAGCGGCGAGAGGATCATGGCCACGTACGTCTTGAGCCAGCGGATGCCGGCCATCACCGGGTAGGTGGACTCGAAGGTGGCCGTGTTCATGGCCGTGGCCACGAGGATGCCGGGCGCCAGGAACATGACGTAGCTGACGCCCTCGATGCCGGCCGGATTGGAGTCATCGACGAATGAGCCCAGGCCGACGCCGATGGCGGCCAGGAAGAGGATGGGGTTAAGGAAGGTGGAGAAGACAGTGCCGCGCCAGGTACGGCGGTACACGAAGGCGTGGTGCTCCACGACTCGCAGCACGCTTCGCAGCGCGGCGCGCGCGTTCACTCGATGAGCCGCCGGCCGGTGAGGCGCAGGAAGACGTCCTCCAGCGAAGAGCGGCGCACGAGCTGGCTGGCGGGACGGATGCCGTCCGCATGGAGGGCCTCGGCCGCAGCCTCGCCATCGTCGGTGTAGAGGAGGACGCGGTCGGGCAGCTGTTCGGTGCGCTCGATGAGGTCGCCGGCCCTGCCCTCCAGGTCCGGCGTCTTGAGGTCATCGAATCGCAGCTCCAGCACCTCGCGGCTGGCGTACTCGTCGATGAGCGACTTGGGCGAGCCTTCGGCCACGATGCGGGCCTTGTCCATGACCACGAGGCGGTCACAGAGCTGCTCCGCCTCGTCCATGTAGTGGGTCGTGAGGATGAGCGTGACGCCCTGCTTCTTGAGCTGGTAGAGACGCTCCCAGACCATGTGCCGCGCCTGGGGGTCAAGGCCCGTGGTGGGCTCGTCGAGGAGCATCATCTCGGGCTCGTTGATGAGGCCGCGGGCGATGGTAAGGCGGCGCTTCATGCCGCCCGAGAGCGGTTCCACCTCGGAGTCGGCCTTCTCGGTCAGCTGCACGAACTCGAGCAGCTCCTCGGCGCGACGGCGGCACTCCCTGTAGGAGAGGTCGAAGTAGCGCCCGTAGATGATGAGGTTCTCCATGACCGTCAGCTCCAGGTCGAGCGTGTCGGCCTGGGGCACCACGCCGAGGCGACGGCGGATGGCCGAGCCCTCCGACCCGGGGTCCATCCCGAGCACGCTGAGCTCTCCCGCGGTGACGGGCGAGATACAGCCGATCATGCGCATGGTGCTGGTCTTGCCGGCCCCGTTGGGGCCGAGGAAGCCGAAGGCCTCGCCCGCCTGGACGTCGAACTCGACGG
The DNA here is from genome assembly GCA_963712745.1 of uncultured Chloroflexia bacterium. Lineage (GTDB taxonomy): Bacteria > Chloroflexota > Limnocylindria > Limnocylindrales > CSP1-4 > JAFMJV01. Next base: position 259,770 of record CAVQJC010000020.1, read on the forward strand.
CATCGACGGCGGTGAAGCTACCGAAGCGCTTGGTCAGGCCGCGGGCATGGACGAGCGCGGCGGGAGACGTGGCGGACACGTTCCGATGGTAGCCCACGCTACGCTCGAGCTGGGCGCGGGCAGCGGATGCGCCAGTGGGTCAGTCGGACGCGCCGGGCACGAGGCCGATGTGCAGTACCACGATGCCTCCCGACAGGCCCGTCCACTCGACCTCGACGAGCCCGGCCTGGCGCATGATCTCGGCGATGCGCTCGGGGCCGGGGTAGTCCTTCGTTGACTGCACCAGGTAGGCATAGGCGTCGCCTTGGCCGACGAGCCGGCCGATGAGCGGGACGATGTTGTCGAACCAGCGGCCGATGAGCTTGCCGACCCGGCTGCTGGGACGGGTGATCTCCAGGCAGGCGACCACTCCGCCCGGCCGCACCGCCCGGGCCATCTCGGCGAAGCCGCGCCCGTAGTCGGCGAGATTGCGCATGCCGAACGCGATGGTGGCCGCGTCGAAAGCGTCGTCGTCGACCGGCAGCGCCAGCGCGTCGCCCTGGCGGAACGTGAGACCGGGCGCATCCTGTCCTTGTCGCTTCGAAGCGACCTCGATCATGCCCGCGCTGAAGTCGATCCCCAGCGCCTCGCCGCCCGGCTGTGCGGCCCGCCACAGGTCGGTCGTGACCTTGCCGCTTCCGCAAGCGACATCGAGAGCCCGCCCGCCGGGGCCGATGCGCGAGGCCTTCACCAGCTGCCGGCGCCAGCGAGGCTCCTGGAATCCGCTGATGGCCAGGTTCATGCCGTCGTAGACACCGGAGATGCGGTCGAACATCTGCTCGACCCGCTGAGGGGGAGCGCTGTTGCCTTGGCTCATCGCTCGAGCAACTCCTCGATGGAGGCGGCGACGGCCTCGGGTCGCAGCACGGGCGCCATGTGGTCGAGCCCTTCGAGGCGGGCGTGTTCGGCACCGTCGATACGAGTGACCAGCGCGGCGGCGATCTGGGCATAGAGGGCCGCGCTGGCGGTGCCGGTGGCGACGCGTACTGGGCAGTCGATGCGAGCGAGGCCGAGGGGGTCCATGCCCAGAAGGGTCGCATCCGCGACCGCACCCTGCCCGGCGCGCCCGATGCGCTCCCGCGCGGCCGGGCTCAGGGAGGCCACAGCGGCCGCGCCCGCAACGCCTTCCATGAAGGCGAGAGCAGCGCCCGGGAGGTCGCCATCGTCCCTCAGAGCGAGGGTGTGCCCGGCAACCTGGGCCATGCCCGCCTGTGCCTTGGCCGAGGCCAGCGGGCCATACGGCGGCTCGTAGGCGAAGACGGCGCCGATCAGGCCCGGCTCGCGCGCGGCCAGCTCGAGCGCGACACAGCCACCGTAGCTGTGCCCGGCCACGGCGGCTCGGACCAGCCGCTCGCGCTCCGCGATGGCAACGAGGTCAGCCACGTGGACGGCGACGTCGATGGGCTCCGCCGGTCCGTCGACGGGGCTCCGTCCGCTACCGCGGCGGTCGACGCTGATGACGGTGTGGCGCCCGGCCAGTCTCGAGGCCAGGCCCCGCAGCTGGCGCCCCGAGCTGAGCGTGGCGTGCAGCAGGAGCAGCGGAGGGCCCTGGCCCAGCCGCGTGTAGTACGGGATCATGCGGTGTCATCGCCGAAGGCGCGGCGGAGGTCCCGGCGGAGGACCTTGCCGAGGGCGTTCCGGGGCAGCGCCTCCAGCCGCTGGAAGCGGACCGGCACCTTGTAGTCGGCCAGCCGCGCGCGACAGTGGATTGTGAGCTCGTCGTCGCCGGGCCCGGGCGGCACGGCGACGACGATGGCCGCCGCCGGCACGGCACCCCAGCGCTCATGGGCCAGGCCGACCACCGCGACGTCCGCGATGCCGGGATGGGCCCGGAGCACGGACTCCACCTCGACCGGGGACACGTTCTCGCCGCCAGAGATGATGAGATCGTCGCGCCGGTCCAGGACGCGCAGCAGGCCGTCCCCGTCGAGCGTGCCGATGTCCCCGGTACGCAGCCAGCCGTCCTGCAGCCTCGCCGCCGTGGCCGCGTCGTCGCCGGCGTAGCCTGAGAACACCATCTCCCCGCGCACCAGGATCTCGCCGCTCCCGTCGGCCGCCCCGTCGGGCTCGACGCGCACCGCCACGCCCGGCAGAGGCCGGGCGGCCAGCGGGTCGGCGAGCGTGGCCACGTCGGCACCACCGGCTGCGATGCCTGAGCCGGTCTCCGTCATGCCGTAGGTGGTGAGCACCGGGTATCCGGCGGCCCGCGCCCCCGACAGGAGGTCGGCGGGGATGGGTCCGCCGCCGAGCAGCATGGCCCGCAGTGTCCCGGGTACCGGCCGGGCCTCGCGCACCGCCAGCAGCTGGGTCAACTGGGCCGGCACCAGTGAGAGGTGGCTGACACCGTCATCGAGCGCGTCGCTCACGGCCGCGGCATCGAACGTCGGGTGGAGGTCCAGGGGAGCACCCCAGCGGGTCGCGCGCGTGACGATGGCCAGGCCGGCGACGTGGAAGAGCGGCAGGCAGGCCAGCCAGCGGTCACCCGGCCGTGGCCGCAGGAAGCCGGCCCAGGCATGGGCGCTGGCGCGGTGGTTGTCGTAGCTGAGGATGGCGGCCCTGGGCTCGCCGCTCGTGCCGGAGGTGAAAACGATGGTGGCCGCCGCTTCGAGGTCGATCTCGCCCCGGAGTACCGGCGGGGGCCCACAGGGTGCGCCGGCCAGGAGCGCCTCGATGCGCTGGCCGGCCAGGCCCTCGGGCGCGCCGTCGCGGGCCTGCCCGGCGTGGGCGGCGTCGAACAGCAGCGTATCGACCCCGACCCGCTCGAGCTGAGCGCGCAGCTCGGCCGACGCGGCGCGTCGGTTCAGCGGCACGTGCACCGCACCGAGCCGGCGGGTGGCGTGGATGAGTGCCACGGCCGGAGCGTCGTCCGCAAGCAGGCAGGCGACGCGACTCCCCTGCCCCACGCCCTCGGCTGCCAGCGCCGTGGCCAGGCCGTCAGCTGCTCGCAGCAGCTCCTCGCGCGTCCAGGTGGCTGAAGGGCTGCGCAGCGCCGGCGCCGTAGGGTCCTGGCGGACGCGCTCCAGCAGCGGGTCGGGGACCAGGCGACTCACGTGACGCGGTACCGCGCGATGGCGGCTTCATCGAGCTCGACTCCCAGCCCTGGTCCGGCCGGCACGGCCATGTGGCCATCGGTGATCACCAGCGGCTCGGCGAGCAACTCGGATTCGAGCAGCGCACCGGTGGCCAGTCCGTGCGCCTGGGCCCCGGGGGCGGTGGCAGCCAGATGCAGTGCCCCGGCCAGGCCGACCCCGGTCTCGAACAGTGTCGACACGATCACGGGCACGGCGGCTGCGGTCGCGAGTTCCACGATGGCGCCGGCCTGACGCAACCCGCCCACGCGCGCTGGCTTGACCACCAACGCATCCACGGCGCCGGTATCGAGGAGCACACGGGCCGAGCCCAGGTCGCGCACGGCCTCGTCGGCCGCGATGGGCACCGACCCGGTCCAGCGCAGTCGCGCGAGCGCCTCCGCGCCGGCACTCGGCGGGATCGGCTGCTCCGCGTACTCGATGTCGAACGGGGCCACGCTGGCGAGCACATCGGCAGCCATCTCCGAGGCCAGGCTGCCGTTGAAGTCGAGCCGCAGGGCCGCCTCCGGCCCGATGGCCTCCCGCACCGCCGCCACGCGCTCGACGAGCGCCCCGTCGGGCTCGTCGCCGGCCTTGAGCTTGAAACAGCCGAAGCCCCCGGCAGCCAGCGCGGCAGCCAGCGCAGCGGCCTCGGCGGGTGGGACGATGCCGAGCATGGCATTCACGGCCACGACGGAGGCCGGCCCGGGCGAGAGGTGGGCGGCGAGCGTGCGGTGGTTGGCGCGCGCGAGCAGATCGACCAACGCCGACTCGACCGCGGACCGAGCAGCTCGCCCCACGAAGGGCCAGGCGTCGACCTCGCGTAGCGTGCGCTCGACCGAGACCGGGTCGCCGAGGTCGAGGCCCTCCAGGACGGCCACCAGTCGCGGTGAGACGTCCTCGCCCAGGTCGTTCGGTCTCGGTGCGGGGAACTCGCCGAGGCCCTCGCGGCCGTCGTCGGTCCGCAGCACGATGATGCCTGCGCGATGCTGATCCCAACGCTGGGCTCCACTGATGACAGCCTCGCGGAAGGGCACGTCTACGATCTCCACGCGCGCTCGTTCGAGGCGCATCAGGCGAGCCCCGGGAGGGCCAGGCCGGAGGCGAGCAGGACGCTGAAGGCGAGTGACAGTCGGGCCGTGCCCTTGAGCACGGCGTTGAGGCGTCGCGGGTCACCGCCGGCATGCACCACGCGCAGGAGTGGCACCGCCAGGGGTGCGCTGATCAACGGCAGCAGCACCGCGCTCGAGGTCGCGCCCACGACCGCGAGAGCGGGCGGGATGACGAAGGCCAGGCCCAGCAGCAGGTCGTACTCGACCACGGCCGCGCGGGCGCCGAACATCACCGCCAGCGTCCGCTTGCCGGCTCGTCGATCACCATCGATGTCGCGCAGGTTGTTGACCACCAGGATGGCCGTGATGAGCGCCCCCACCGGGACCGCCACGGCCAGCGCCAGCGGCTCCAGGGCGAGCGTCTGCAGATACGTCGTGCCGGTTACCGCCACGAGGCCGAAGAAGACGAAGACGAAGACCTCGCCCAGGCCGTGATAGCCGTAGGGCCACGGCCCACCGGTGTAGGCGAAGGCGCTGATGACCGCCGCGATGCCCAGCACCAGGATGACCGGTCCGCCGAGCCAGACGAGATAGAGCCCCACCAGCCCTGCCAGGGCGACGATGACCCCGAGCCCGGCGAGCATCTCGCGCTCCGAGAGCAATCCCAGGGCCGCCGCCCGCGGTGGTCCCAGCCGCTGCTCGTCATCCGCACCGGACCGGAAGTCCGAGAGGTCGTTGGCCACGTTGGAGGCGATCTGCAGCAGCAGCGCCACGGCCAGGCAGGCCAGCGCCGCGGGCAGCTCGAAGAAGCCGAGCCCGATAGCCACGCCCAGTCCGACCAGCACCGGGCCCACCGCGGCCGGCAACGTGGCCGGGCGGATGGCCACGAACCAGGCTCGCGCGCGCGAAGGCCGCGAGGCCGAGCCCGTCGCCCGTCCGCTCATATCATCGGTCCTTGGTCGTGCTGCTCAGGGCCGGCGAGGGAACTTCGAGAAGTCGGGCTTGCGCTTCTCGAGGAAGGCCTTGCTGCCCTCGTGCGCTTCCTCGGTGAGGTAGAAGAGCATGGTGGCGTCGCCGGCCAGTTCCTGGATGCCGGCCAGGCCATCGACGTCGGCGTTGAACGAGCGCTTCAACATGCGGATGGCAGTGGGGCTCTTCTCCAGGATCTCCTCGGCCCAACGCACACCTTCAGCCTCCAGGCGCGCCAGGGGCACGACGGTGTTGACCAGGCCCATCTCGAGCGCCTCCTGGGCGCTGTACTGGCGGCACAGGTACCACATCTCACGGGCCCTCTTGTGGCCCACGATCCGCGCCAGCATGGTGGCGCCGTAGCCGCCGTCGAAGCTGCCGACCTTGGGCCCGGTCTGGCCGAAGACCGCGTTCTCCGAGGCGATGCTGAGATCGCAGATGACGTGCAGTACGTGGCCGCCCCCGATGGCATAACCGTTGACCAGGGCGATGACGGCGATGGGCAGCGAGCGGATGAGCCGTTGCAGGTCGAGCACATTGAGGCGGGCGGTGCCATCGGCGGCGATGTAGCCACCCTCGCCCTTGACCGTCATGTCGCCGCCGGAACAGAAGGCCAGGTCGCCGGCGCCGGTGAAGAGCACGACGCCGATGGCGCTGTCGTCGCGCACCCGGCGAAAGGCGTCGATGAGCTCGCTCACGGTCTCCGGCCGGAACGCGTTACGAACGTGCTGGCGGTCGATGGTGATCTTGGCGATACCCGTGCCCGAGTGCTCGTAGCGGATGTCCTCGTACTCGTGGGCAGTCGTCCAGTCGGTCGGCATGGGCTGGTCCTCCTAGTTGATCGCACTGAGCGAAAGATGGTCGAGAACGATGCACTCGAAGGCCTCGGGGGCCTCCAGGTGCGGCGTGTGGCCGGCACCGGGGATGACCTGGAGGCGTCCGCCGGGGATACCATCGGCAACGAGCCGCGCGCGCTCCAGGCCCACGAGGTCGAGGGCCCCAGCCAGCACGAGCGTCGGCGCCTGCACGCCCACCAGCCGCTGATGGAGCGGCTCCATCGCGCCCTGGCCGGCGCCCCGCAGCGAGGCCGCCAGTCCGCTCGGGTCGTGGCGCAGCCGTTCCCGGCGCAGCCTGGCTCGCTCGGCCTCCGGCAGCGCCGCCTGGGTGGCCAGGACCGGCAGCGTCTCCCAGTAGTCGACGAAGGCCTCGGTGCCCTCCGTCTCGATGTCGTCGGCCAGCCGCTCGTCCGCTGCCTTTCGCTCGGTCCGCGCGGCGGCCTCGGCCAGGCCGGCCGACGGGCTCTCAAGGATCAGCCGCTCGACGAGCACCGGATGAGACAGCGCCAGCACGAGCGCGAGCCGAGCCCCCATCGAGTAGCCCAGCACAGCGGCGGGCGTGGCTCCCAGCAGGACGAGCAGGTCCGCCAGGTCATCGGCCTGTCGCCCGAGGGCGTAGCGGGCGGGGTCGGCGGGGGCCTCGGAGCCGCCGTGGCCGAGCAGGTCCGGGGCGATGACGCGGTGCGAGCCCTTCCACGACTCGATCTGCCGGGACCAGGTCAGCGCGGTACCGGTGAAACCGTGGAGCAGGAGCAGCGGCGTCCCAGCGCCCGCCGTCAGGACGTTGAGGCTCATGGCTGCGACTCGATAGCCTGGGCCACGGCCTGTGTCGCGGCGCGATGCAACTCGACGTTGCGGGTGCGCTCGGTGCGCAGCTCGAGCACATCCACGCCCGGGCATCTGACCGCCGCCGCCAGCGATGGCGCCAGCGACCCGGGCTCGACGAGCCGGTGCGTCGCGCCGAGGGCGGAGACGACAGGACCCAGATCGAGTCCGTGGGGCGTTCCGAAGAGCTCTTCGAAGTGCGCCGGCAGGCCCAGTTCGGGTCGGTCCGCCGAACCCTGGGGCAGGAACGAGAAGATGCCGCCGCCATCGTTGTTGACCAGCACGATCGAGGCCGTCAGCCCGAGTCGCCTGGCTCCGGCCAGGGCTCCCAGATCGTGGAGCAAGCTGAGATCGCCGACCACGGCCACGACCGGCCGCTCCTGGACGGCCGAGGCCCCGAACGCGGTCGACAGAAGGCCGTCGATGCCGTTGGCGCCGCGGTTGCCCAGGGGGCGCAGGGTACGGGCCGAGGCGGGCAGGAAGGCGTCCAGGTCGCGCACGGGCATGCTGTTGCCGGCGATGACGACGGTCTCATCGGGCAGCGCATCGCCGAGCGCGCGCGCCACCTCTCCCTCGAACGGCTCAGACAGCCCGGAGAACCAGGCCGCCAGCGCCTGAGCGGCGGCGGCGTCGGCCGCCAACCAGGCCCGCAGCCAGCCCGGGTCGGCCGAGGAGTGGCCCAGGACCGCGACGGCAGCCGACCGCGCCAGGCGCACCGGATCGGCCTCGATGCGCACGACCGTAGGGCCGCCGGGCACGTTGAACCCCCCACCCTGGTCAACCAGCAGCTGAGGCACGCCGAGCCCGTCGAGGAGCCCGTCGAGCACCTTCGACGTGGGCCTCGCACCAAAGCGGACGACGAGGTCCGGCAGATGCTCCTCGCGGAAGGCGGTCGAGCGCAACAGCGCGTCGTAGTGGGCGACCACGACACGGCGGTCGTGAGCACCGGTGCGGACACCGGACAGCACATCGGCCAGCAGCGGAACGCCCGCAGCGATAGCGAACTGCGCGACCGCAGCGGCGAAGCCGGGGGCATCGAGCGGGCCACAGACCACCAGCGGGCGGGCCGAAGCCTGGAACGCACGCACGAGACGCGCGAGACCCTCGGGCGTCGTTCGCGGTTCGAGATCGTCAGCTGGGTCGGGCGCCGTTTCGGCGGGCGGGTCGGGCGCGGCCGGATCGGGGCCGGCGCCCTCGGGCGTCAGCGCGCCCTCGGGCATGAGCGCCCCGGCCGGCAGCAGCGGCTCGCGGAAGGGCAGGTTCAGGTGCACCGGGCCAGCCGGGACGGACGTGGCCACGCTGACGGCCCGGCCCACCACGCTGCGTGCCTCGGCCTCGGCTTCGGCCGAGTCGTCGGGAACCGGCAAGGCTGCGTACCACTTGGCATGGCGGCCGTAGAGATCGACCTGGTCGATCGTCTGTGGGGCCCCCACTCCCTGGAGCTCGGGCGGCCTATCGGCCGTGAGCGCGAGCAAGGGCACGCGTCCATAGCGGGCCTCGACCACCGCGGGTGCGAAGTTGACCGCGGCCGTGCCGGACGTGGCCAGCACCGCCACTGGCCGGCGGGAGGCCTTGGCCGCGCCGAGTGCGAAGAAGGCCCCCGCACGCTCGTCGAGCTGGACCCACGTGCGCAGCTCGGGCGTCGCTCTCAGGGCCAGCGCCAGGGGGGTCGAGCGTGAGCCGGGGCAGATGACGACATCGCGCACACCGCCACGCACCAGCTCCTCGACGATGGCCCGGAGCGGGCCAGCCGGCATGATCGGCGCCGTCACGCTTCGATCCGTCCCAGCGCCGAACCGAGCGCCAGCAGCTTGGCTGCCGATTCGTCCCATTCGCGTCCGGGGTCGGAATCGGCCACGATGCCGCAGCCGGCAAAGAGCACGGCCTCACTGCCCCTGATGACGCCCGAGCGCAGCGCCACCACGAACTCACCATCCCCGTGGCGGTCGACCCAGCCCAGCGGCCCGGCATACCAGCCGCGCTCGTGTGGCTCTTCCTCGGCGATGAGCTCGAGAGCCAGGTCACGAGGCGTGCCCCCGACCGCGGGCGTGGGATGGAGCCGCTCCACCAGCGTAAGCACGTCAGCGTCGGCGCGGAGGCGGCCGGTCACCGGCGTGAGCAGATGCTGCACGTGCCGCAGGCGCACCACCCTCGGCGTGGGCGGGATCGACAGCTCCTCGGTGACCGGACCCAGTGCCTCGCGCAACATGGCCACCACGACCGCGTGCTCCTCGCGCTCCTTGTCGCTGGCGAGCAGGTTGGCAGCCAGCGTGTCATCGGCCTCGGCCTCGGCAGATCGGCGCGCAGAACCGGCCATGGCCATGGTGCGGAGCTCGCGGCCGCGCAGGCGCACGAGGCGCTCGGGTGTGGCACCCACGAACGTGCGCGAGCCCCGCGACACCGCGAACACCGTCGATTCGGGAGCTGATGCCTCCAGGCGCCGGATGACGTCCGAGAGCCCGATATCCGATGCAGCCGTGAGCGACACCTGGCGGGAGAGCACAGCCTTGTCCAGCCGCCCACGGCCGACGGCACCCGCCAGGCGGGCGACCGAGTCACGCCAGGTGGGCTCCTCGGGCGTGCGGGCCGTGACACGCAACGACTGGCGCGCAGGGCCCGCCGGGCGGAGGGGCACCGAAGCCAGCTGGGCCCACGTCTCGTGGAGCGAAAGCGCCATCGTGCCGGGCGAGACGCCGCCTGGTTCGGCCACCATCGAGGCCGTCAGCCACGAACCTTCCGGCGTGGTAGCCAGCAGCAGTCCCGGCAGCACCATGCAGGCGGGCTCAAAGCCCTCCCACACGGGCGATGCGGCCGGCTCATCACTGAAACTGAAGCCGCCCAGCAAGAGCGGGCCGGCTGGAGACGGTGCGCCGCCGGTGTCGATGACCGCCCCGTCGAGCAGCGTGCGCCAGGCCAGCGAGACGATGGCGAAGCGGGCGCCGTGGCTCTGGCGCGCGGCCCAGGCCTCGCCGATGCCCACCAGCGAGATGCCCTGGCTGGGCTGGAGCCAGAGCGAGGCCCCGAGCGGGAGCGCCACGCCGTGCAGTGCGACCGGGTCCACGCCCCCCACCGGCAAGGTGACCGAGACGAGGGTCGGTGCCTCGCGACCGGCGACACGGGCGATGAGTGGCGCGAGGGCCCGGCGCAGGTCAGGTCCGGCGGCCCGTTCCGCGATGGTCATGGCGGCGGGAGCTGCGCGATCCGCAGCTCGGGGATGCCGACACTGCGCAGGAGCAGGGCGCGGAGCGTGGGGTAGGCATCCTCGAGCCGGCCGGGCTGCTCGGCCATCAGCCAGCGCGTGACGACCTCGTTCAGCGCGCCGAACCAGACCATGCCGGCGACGCGCGTATCGATGGGCTCGATGATGCCGCTCCCGACGGCCGTGTCGAGCTGCTCGGCGACGATGCCGGCGAAACGCTCGTGCAGCCGCTGCAGCTCGACCCCGAACTCGGCCCCGGCGCCGACCGCGTCGATGAGGAAGAGGCGCGCCATCGTGCGGTGTCCCGCGAATACATGCAGCACCGTGCGCAGGGCCACATCGGCTCGCTCGATGGGGTCGTCGTAGGGCACCATCGAACGCTCGACCTTGCCCACCAGCCGGTCGGCCGTGGTGCGCAACAGCTCGAGGAAGAGCGACTCCTTGGTCGGGAAGTGGAAGTAGACGCCGCCCTTGCTCGTCTCCGCCTGGCGTCCGACTTCGTCCACGCCAGCCCCCCGGTAGCCGCGCTGGCTGAAGACCGCGAAGGCGGCATCGAGGATGCGCTCACGCCGCCTGGCGCTCCGTTCCTGCTTCATCCCGGCAGTTCTCCTCACTTCCGACTCACTGGTCGGTTTGGTGCGTCGCTGAGCCTAGCAGGCCCGGGTGAGGCTCGCGTCCGAGGCCCCGGCCGGTCCGCCCACATTTCCTATCAAGATATGGGACAATGGCTCCAGGATGAGGGTATCCGCCAAAGCCGACTATGCCGCCCGGGCCGCTGCCGAGCTGTCCACCGCCACCGAGAAGCCCATCAAGGCCGACCGCATCGCCGTGGCGCAGGACATCCCGGCCAAGTTCCTCGAGACCATCCTGCTCGAGCTCAAGCACGCGGGCATCGTGCGCAGCCAGCGGGGTCCCGAAGGCGGCTACACGCTGGCGCGCCCGGCGGAAGACATCAGCCTGGCCGATGTCATCCGTGCGGTCGACGGGCCGCTGGCCAACGTTCGCGGCGACCGGCCGGAGAACATGGCCTACAGCGGCGCCGCAGAGCCCCTGACCGATGTCTGGATCGCCGTGCGGGCGGCCCTGCGCGACATCCTCGAGACGACCACGCTGGCCCACCTACGTGACGGCCAGCTGCCGCCGCGCGTGGCCGAGCTGGCGGAGGATCCGGAAGCCTGGGTCTCGCTCGGACGCATCCGCGGTGCGACGGCCACAGGCCGCAAGCGGGCTCAGCCGAAGGTCAGCAGCGCCAGGTCGTAGATCGCGACTTCGTTCGCGCCGTCGAGCGCGACGCGCACGGCGTCGATGGTGCGCGGCTTCTTCTCCAGGGCCACGAACCCCAGGTACGTGCCCGGACCGGGCATCTCGTAGACCGCCGAGCGCCGCCATTCTCCGGCTTCGCGCGCGGCCAGCTCGACCGTGATGGACGCTGTTGCGCCACCGCCGACGCGAAGGGCATAGACGAGCGCGTGACAGCGGAGTCCAGGACCGCCGGCGGGGATGATGAGCGCACCGGCGGCACCGTCGAAGCGCACGGTCGTCGGCTCGCCCCGTTCGGAGGCGCCGCCCTCGACCTCCAGCGCCGGCACGCCACCGGGCATGGCCCAGGTGACCTCGGCTTCCAGCCAGGCCATCTCCTGGGCCAGGTGCGCAGAGGCCAGGAAGCGACCGGGGGCGGCTTCGTAGCCGAGGTCGTCGGCGCGCACCATGGCGCCCCTGACCCCGGGCATCGGCAGCCCCCGGAACGATCGCTTCTTGCGGGCCTCGGTGAGACCGGCCGCCTCGTTCGAGGTGATGGCCGTGGCCTCCTGCCCGAACAGGTCGTTGACCGGGAAGCCCTTCATGGCCAGCTTGCTGCCGTAGCGTGATGGGCTGCGGGCCAGCGTCCGCATCTCCTCCATCAAGGCACGGGTGCGCGGCTGCCAGCGGTCGATGACGTGGTCCACCTGCCCGGGGATCTCGAAGGGCACGTCCGGCAGCTGGAACGCGTGGGTCGAGGTCGTGGCGCGCGTGCGCTTGGCCTGGAACTCCTCCCATGACTTGGTGAAGTAGTGGTTCATCTGGAGGTTGGCGAAGGTGGGGTGCTCGATGACCGTGGCCTCTTCCGAGGTGGGCTCGCCGGCGGTATTGACGGTGCGCCCGTGGACGGTGTAGGCATTGTGGACGCCGACCCTGGCCACGCCTCGCGGGCGGATGATGGGCTTGGCCAGGACCTCGCTGGTGCCCATGCGAGGCACTTGCTCGCTGAACTCTCGGTAGACCTCGGTGACCAGGCCCTCGGCCGGCGTGCGGTGCCCGGAGTAGCAGAACTCCTTGCGCGAGACCAGCACCTGCTCGGCGTGGGGGTAGCGGGCCATGACCGCGCTGATCGGCTCGTCCCGCTCAGGCACCAGGAACTCGTCGATATCGACGTAGGCGATCCACTCGGTGGTGTCGCCGAAGAACCGCACCACGTGGTTGTTGGCATCGCGCTGCAGGCCGCGCATGGGGAAGTAGACGGTGGTCACGATGCCGTGGTCGGCGTAGGGCTTGAGGACCTCGTGCAACTCGTCGGTGCTGCCGTTGTCGTAGAGGAAGAAGTGGTCCACGCCGATGGCCATGTGGTGACATAGCCACTCCTCCATGTTGGGCCCCTCGTTCTTGAGGATGGCCATGACCGAGACCTCGAAACGGCCACGATCCATGAGGGCGGGACGCACGCTGCGCTCGTCGTCACGACCACGCCGCAGGACCCGGCCCACGCGCTTGATGGAGCTCATCGGTAGTCGCTATCCATAGGAGATGACGAAGAGGTCGTAGATGTCGAGCTGCTCGGCCTCGCTCGCGAAGCGGATGAGGACCTGCGCGCCGTGGTGCGGCAGCGGCTCGATCTCCACGACCCCGGCCACGGCCGCCGAGGCCGGCACCTTCATCAGCACCGGGTCGCCCTCATCGCCCTCGCGCCGGACGACCGAGGCCTCGATACGGACCCTGGCCGCCGCATCGACGAGGAAGGCCAGCGTGTAGCAGCGCAACGCCTCCTCTGCCGGTAGGGGCAACACCAGCTCGGCCGCACCCTCGCTCAACAGCAGCGCCGCCGGTCCGCTGCCGGGCACGGCCAGCGTACCCAGCGAGGCCATCACGGGCGGCTCGTCCGCCGACCACAGCGAGGTCTCGACACGGCCGCCGAGATGCTCCACGAGAGCGCCCGTGTGGGGCGAGGCGGAGAAGGCACCGCGTTCGGGGCTGAAGTCGTCGGCCGCGATATCGGAGATGAGCCCCACTCCGGGGTAGCGGTTCTTCAGGCGCACGGTCGCGAACCGCTTGGGTTCATCGAGGCCGGCCGCGAAGTTGGCCACGGCGTACTCGCCGAAGCGGAAGAGGTTGTTCGGTCGCGGGAAATACTCGATGCCCAGCTGGCTGCCGTAGTTGTATGGCCGCGGGTCGAGCTGGCGCAGCCGGTCCATCGTGGCCTGTGTCCGGGCGGTGAAACGCTGGGCCGTGATGTCGGTGGCGATGGTGGGCAGGTCCCAGGGCACGGCCGGGCGGGCGGGACGGCCGGTCGCGGAGCCGCGGAAGCGCTTGGCCTCGAACTCCTCGAACGAGCGCGTGTAGTAGTGGTTGAGCTGGGCCAGCCCGCGCACCTCCACCTCGGCCGTCTCGGTCGGCTGGCCCGGCTCGGGCAGGTCGGCGGCGAAGGCGAGGTGGACACCCACCGCCGAGACCGCAGCCGGCTGCACGATCGACTTGACCCGCGGCGGCATGTCCAGATCCAGGTCGAGCACGTTGGCCACCTGCGCGTAGGCCTCGATGGTCAGCGCCCCGGGTGGCCTGCGGTGGCCGGAGTAGCCGAACTCCAGGCGCGGGATGCGCACGGTGGCCTTGTCCCTGAAGCGCTCGAGGAACGTGGGGATGTCGTCGTCCACGAGGGGCACAAGGAATTCGTCGGGATCGTAGAAGGCCATCCAGCGCGAGGTCGTCCCGAACATCCGCAACGAGTGGTTGTAGGCCGACAGCTGACCCGCGCGCATGGGCCAGTCGATGCAGGTCACGAGGCCGTGGTTGATGAAGCGCTCGAGCAGCCCGGGTGTCTCGTCCGTGCTGCCGTTGTCGTAGATGAGGAAGTGGTCCACGCCCAGCGCGATGTGATAGGCCAGCCACTCCTCCAGGTAGTCCGCCTCGTCCTTGACGATGGCCACGAGCACCACCCCGAAACCCTCGCCGGACAGCAACGGACCACGGCCGACCACGTTCGGTGGCTTGGCCCGGCGCATCTTGCCCAGCGTCGGGCCCGAGGCGGCGGGGGCCCCGCCAGGGGGCGTTCCGGGCGACCGGGCACCGACCGCGTGGCCGATGCGGCGGCGCCAACTGCGCGCCTGCTCAGCCATAGGAGATCACGAAGAGGTCCTTGACGCCCACCTCGCCATCGCCCGACGAGAGCCGGACCGAGACGCGCGCGACGAGTTCGGGCGCAGGCGTCGAGCTCCACCACGCCAGCATACGTGTTGCCGGTCTCGAGCTTCAGGACCACCGGCTCGCTCTGGCTCTGGTCGGTCCGGCTCGACGTCACCTCCAGGCGCGTGGGTGAGGACGTGTCCACGACGAAGCCCAACGCATGCACGCGCCGCTCGCCGGCCGGGTCGAGATCGATATGGACGACGCCCTCGTCGATGTGCCCGTCCGTGAGCGTGGCCAGCAGCCGTCCGCGGGCCCGCTGGAGCAGCGGCTCGAGGTGGATGGAACCCGACAGCTCGTTCTCGCGGGCCTCGTGGCCGTGGCCGCTGATGACGCCTACGAAGCCGATGCCACCGTACTCGTTGGGGATGCGCAGGCGTGGCTCGCGCCGAGGCGCCGGTTCCTCGGCGACGGTGTTGGCGACCGCGAACTCGGTGAACAGACCGAGGTCGTTGAAACGCGGGAACTGTTCGAGCCGGAGCTGGCTGCCGTAGCGGTATGGGCTCGCGGCCAGGCTGCCGATGTACTCCATCATCTCCCGCGTGCGCCCGGCGAAGCGGGTGGCACTGGTGTCCGTGCGCAGCGCCGGCAGGTCGAAGGAGATGGCCGGGCGATCGATACGGCCGGTGCCCGAGCCCCGCACGCGCTTGGCCTCGAACTCCTCGAACGAGCGCGTGTAGTAATGGTTGAGCTGGACGAAGTCCCAGCAGGCTCTGCCCACGGTCCGGCTGGGCACCGCCTTGCCATCGGGCCCGCGCGGGTCGTCGGCGACGGTGGCGGTGTGGATGCCCACCGCCGAGATGGCGGCTGGCTGCAGGATGGTCTTGACGCGCGGCGGCTTGGCCGGGTCACGGCGAAAGACGTCGGCGACCTCGGTGTAGGCCTCCACGGTCAGGGCATCGGGTGGCGTGCGGTGTCCACTGAAGCCGAAGTCGACCCGGGGGATGCGCACGTCGGCGGCATCACCGAAACGAGCCAGGACCGAGGGGATATCGTCGTCGACGAGCGGGACCACGAATTCATCCACATCGAAGAAGGCCAGCCACGAGAACGACGCACCGTAGAAGCGCAGGGCGTGGGAGTAGGCGTCGATCTGCCCCCCGGGCAGGGGCCAGTGGACCAGTGTCACCAGACCGTGGTTGACCCACGGCTCGATGACCTCGTGCAGTCCGTCGGTGCTGCCGTTGTCGTAGATGAAGAAGTGGCCGACGCCGAGCGCGTGATGGTACGCCAGCCACTCGGCCAGGTACGGCGCCTCGTCGCGGACGATGACCACGACGCCGAGCCCGAGGCCCGGCGTCGACAGCAGCGGGCCCTTGCCGGCGACGTTCGGCGGGGTGGCGCGGTGGCGCTTGCGTGAGGACGGCGCCGGCGCCCCCGAGTCACCTCGGAGGCGTTGCATCGCACCGCGTGTTCGTCCCAGCATGGGTTGTGTCGAGCGGCACCGATCCCGCCCGGACTAGACCTCCTTGAACTCGCCCTCCACGGCCTCCTCGCTGTCGTCGGCAGTATCGCCCGCCGAGTCGTCGCCTGCATCGTCGGCCGCACCCGGTTCCGGCGGGGCCGTCGGACCTGAGGACTGGTAGGCCTTGGTAGCGACCTCCTGGAGGATGGACGTCAGCTCGGCGGCAGAAGACTTGACGGCAGCCTCGTCTTCGCCCTTGAGCGCGGAGCGCACGGCTTCGATCTTGGACTCGACGTTGGCCTTGTCCCCGGGCTGGACCTTGTCACCCAGCTCCTTGAGCGTGCGCTCGGCCTGGAAGGCGAGGGCATCAGCCTGGTTGCGGGTCTCGACGGACTCGCGCTTGGCCTTGTCCTCGGCCGCGTGCTCCTGGGCCTCCTTGACCATGCGATCGACGTCCTCGTTGGAGAGCATCGACGAGGCCGTGATACGTACCGACTGCTCGCGCGAGGTGGCCTTGTCCTTGGCCTTGACGTCAAGGATGCCGTTGGCGTCGATGTCGAAGGTGACCTCGATCTGGGGCACGCCGCGGGGAGCCGTGGGGATGCCGTCGAGGATGAAGGTACCCAGCGTCTTGTTGCCGCTGGCCATCTCGCGTTCACCCTGGAGCACGTGGATCTCGACCTGCGGCTGGTTGTCCGACGCGGTCGAGAAGACCTGGCTCTTGGAGGTGGGGATGGTGGTGTTGCGGTCGATGAGCCGCGTCATCACGCCGCCCAGCGTCTCGATGCCCAGCGAGAGTGGGGTCACGTCGAGCAGCAGCACGTCCTTGACGTCACCGGCCAGCACGCCGGCCTGGATGGCGGCGCCGACGGCCACGACCTCATCGGGGTTCACGCCCTTGTGCGGCTCTTTGCCGTCGAACATCTTCTTGACGGCCTCGACCACGGCGGGCATTCGGGTCTGACCGCCGACCAGGATGACCTCGTCGATGTCCGAAGCCTTCATGCCGGCGTCCTTGAGCGCGGCCTCCACCGGCTTGGCGGTGGCGTCGACGAGATCGGCCACCAGCTCCTCGAGTTTGGCCCGCGAGAGCGTCATCACGAGGTGCTTGGGATTGCGGTCGGCGTCGACGGTGATGTAGGGCAGGTTGATCTCGGTCGTGCTCGTCGTCGACAGCTCGATCTTGGCGCGCTCGGCCGCCTCCTTGAGGCGCTGCAGCGCCTGCTGGTCCTTGGACAGGTCGATGCCCTGGTCCTTCTTGAACTCCTCGAGCAGCCAGTCGATGACCTTCTGGTCGAAGTCGTCACCGCCGAGGTGGGTGTCACCGTTGGTGGCCTTGACCTCAAAGACGCCGTCGCCCAGCTCCAGGATGGAGATGTCGAACGTGCCGCCGCCGAGGTCGTAGACGGCGATCTGCTCGTCGGTCTTCTTGTCCAGGCCGTAGGCCAGCGACGAAGCCGTGGGCTCGTTGATGATGCGCTTGACGTCGAGGCCGGCGATGCGGCCAGCGTCCTTGGTGGCCTGGCGCTGGGTGTCGTCGAAGTAGGCGGGCACGGTGATGACGGCCTCGGTCACGGGCTCGCCCAGGTAGGCCTCAGCGTCCGTCTTCAGCTTCTGCAGCGTCATCGCGCTGATCTCGGGCGGGCTGTAGGCCTTGCCGTCGGCGAGGGTCACGACGATGCCGTCGCTGGTGTCGTCCTTCTCGACCTTGTAGGGCACCAGATTGATGGAGCGCTGGACCTCCGGGTCGTCCCAGCGGCGGCCGATGAAGCGCTTGATGCTGTAGATGGTGTTGGCCGGGTTGGTGATGGCCTGACGCTTGGCGATCTGGCCCACGAGGCGCTCGCCCTGCTTGCTGAAGGCCACCACGCTCGGGACCGTGCGGCCGCCTTCCGCGGAGGGGATGACGGTGGGTTCACCGCCCTCCATCACGGCGATGGCCGAGTTGGTGGTGCCGAGGTCGATGCCGATGATGCGTCCCATGAGTTGTCGCTCCTTGTTGAGTCCTGATGTCAGTCGTCGTTGTTGATGTCGTGGTCGCTGATCTCGTCGTCATCGATGTCGTCGTTGCGGGCGACCGCCACGAGCGCCGGTCGCAGCACGCGATCGCGAATGGTGAACCCGCGCTGCAGGATCTTGATGACGGTGCCATCAGGCACGTCCTCGGTGTCCTCGTAGCTGATGGCCTGCTGCGTCTGGGGGTCGAAGGGCTCCCCTTCCCCTCCCATGGCTTCGATGCCCTCGGCCTCGAGCAGGCCGCGCAGCTTGCGATCGATGGCCGCGATGCCCTCCACCCAGGGGCTGCCCTTGGCCTCCTCGGGCACATGCTCGACCGCAAGGTCGAAGTCGTCGGCCAGATCGAGCACGCGGATCATCAGCCGGTCGCTAGCCTGACCGGCCAGTTCGGCACTCGCCTCCTCCGACCGGCGCTTGAGGTTGGCGTAGTCGGCGCGCGCGCGCTGCCAGCCGGCTTCGGCCTGGGCTGCCCGTTGCTCGGCGGCCTCCAGCTCGGCGCTGAGCTGCTCCACCTCCGCGCGCAGCGAGGCGCCGCTCGTGTCGAGCGCGGCGATACGCTCCTCGGCCCTGGTGCCGCCGCGCTTGGCGGCGCTGGCCGTGGTCTGCTCAGCCTGTTCGGGATCGTCCTTGGCGCCAGCGGCGCCGTTCGTCTTCTTGTCGTTCATGCGTACAGGTGGTCCACCAATTCGTTCATGAGTCCGCGCACATAGCGCACCGTAGAGATGGCATGGGGATAGGCCATGCGGGTCGGGCCGACCACGCCGACCACGCCGATGGCGCGGTCGGAACGGCCGTACGAGGCAACCACGAGCGAGACATCGCTCATCTCCTCGTGTTCGTTCTCGCTGCCGATGAAGACACGCACGTCGTCGGAGGCGGAGAGCTTCTGGACGAGGTCGCCGAGGTAGGCACGGTCCTGCAGCACGTTGAACACGCGGCGCAGGCGCTCGGAGCGCTCGAACTCAGGCTCCTTCATGACGTTGAGCAGGCCCTCGCTGAAGACCTCCTCCACGGCCGCGGCATCGAACTCGTGCATCACCCTGGCCACGCGTTCGACGGCCTGCGTGAAGAGTGGGTCGACCGATCCGGGTCGCTCCCGCAGCGTATCCAGGACCGCGTCGACTTCTGGCGTCGTCTTGGCCCGCAGCACACGATCCACACCGCGGGCGATGTCATCGAGCTCCGAGCCGCGGTACTCGCGATCGAGGTTGAGCAGCACCTGCTTGACCGGGCCGTCGGCCATGACCAGCAACAGGCTGGCCGAGCGCTCGGCGGTGGGCACGATGTCGATGCGCCGGATGCGACAGGCGCTGGGCTTGATAGGCGTAGCGATGGCCGCCGCGTGGGTGGCGCTCGCGAGCGTGGACGCCGCCAGGCGGAACCACTGCTCGTTGGCGAACTCCACCTGTCCGAACTGGTGGCGGATCATCAGCTGCTCGACGGGCGCGAGGCTGACCTGGTCGGAGATGGATTCGACGTACAGGCGATAGCCACGGTCGGTGGGCACTCGGCCGGCGCTGGTATGGGGATGGCCCAGCAGCTCAGCGGTCTCGAGCTCGGCCATGATGTTGCGCACGGTGGCAGGGCTGATGGACAGCGCGTACTTGTCCACCAACGCCACACTACCCACCGGCTGCGCGGTGGCCACGTACTCTTCGATGATCGCCCGCAGGATGGCCGCGGAACGGTCCTCCAGCGGCCCGGGGCGCACTTTTCGCCTCGCCAATCGGTCCTCTCGGTCAGTGCTTGCATAGCTCGCTTGGGTTAGCACTCTCATAGTAGGAGTGCTAACTTCACGGCCATTATCGTATCAGTCACCGACTACGAGTGTCAACGTGCCGAAGGGACCGGGTACGCCTCGCTACGCGGCCACGTCGAGCGCTACCAGCTCTGGGCTTCGCCCCCGACGCGGTCGGCAGCGCGTTGCTCGTCCTCACCGCTCTCGAGATAGGCGTTGAAGGGGTCGGCCGGCAGGCCCCGCTCGACCCGCAGCTCGCCCAGCGGACCACGGACATCGGTGAAGAAGGCACTCCAGAGCAGGTTGTTGGCCTTGAGGACATCACCGCGCCGCTGCGCCAGGAGGAGTGCCTCGCGATCGACCAGCAGCGCCTTGGCAAACAACTCCTGCAGGGTCTGCACCGAGCGGATGACGGCCGGCACCTTGGCCTCGATGTTGTGGCACTGGTCGAGCATGTAGACCGTCTCGTTGGCCGTCTTCTGGGCCACCGGGTCGTCGTCATCGCGCATGGCATTGATGAGTTCGTGGGTGATGCGGAACATCTGGTATGGGTCGATGGAGCCGACCATGAGATCGTCGTCCCCGTACTTCTTGTCGTTGAGGTCGAAGGCGCCGAGCTTGCCCTCCGCCAGGAGCAGGGCCACGATCTGCTCGATGTTGACGCCGAGGCTGTGGTGGCCGGTATCGACACACACGACGCAGCGCTCGCCGACCGCGTTGCAGACGGCCATCGACTGGCCCCAGTCCTGCACGTCGGTGGAGTAGAAGGCAGGTTCGAAGATCTTGTACTCGAGGAGCATGCGAGCGCCCTCGGGCAGCCAGGCGTAGGCCTTCTGCAGGCCCTCGACGAGCCGGTGACGGCGCCAGCGAAGGTCATCCTGTCCCGGGTAGTTCGTGCCGTCACCGAGCCAGACCTTGACCGCGGGTGCACCCATCTCGTCGGCGATCTGGCAGCACTCCTTGAGCGCCGTGAGAGCCTTCTCGCGAACCACCGCGTCGGGATGGCACATCGAGCCGAGCATGTAGTCGGCATCCTGGAAGGTGTTGAGGTTGATGCCGCCGACGCCGAGGTCCTTGGCGTTCATGTACTCGAGCAGCCCGGTGTAGTCGTCGGTCTTGTCCCAGGGGATGTGCAGGGCCACGGTGCGGGCGATGCCCGTATAGCGGTGCACGGTGCCAGCGTCGTCGATGCGTTCCTCGACGTTGCGCGGCGTGCCGGGGTGCTGCCACACCTTGAAGCGGGTGCCGGTGTTGAGGAAGGCCCACGATGGGAGCTCGATCTTCAGGCCATCAACGGCCCACAGCAGCTTCTCCTGGATCGAGCTGGCGCTCGGGTCGACGGTGGCAGTCATCGTGGCAACTCCTCGTGTACGCGCGCGGTTGGCCGTCTGGTGTTCGTTCGCGGCCGGACGATGCACCGCGGACATGGCCATCGTAGTCCGCGGCGCGACAGGATCCACGGTCCACCCGGCACGCCCGCCGGGCCCGTTTGACATGTGGAGGAGCCTGGCCCGCGGGGGCTGGTGAGCCCGACGGCCTGGGGGTGCCTACGTCCGCGCGACGACCGCGCGCCTACCGGGCGGTCTCGAAGTTCTCGTACAGGTAGCGCCGAGGAACCTGGCCGCTGGCATGAATCTTGGCCGCCAGGTCGCGGCCGAAGTAGCGCCAGTGCCACGGCTCGTAGCTGTAGCACGAGGCATGCGTCTTGCCCTTGGGATAGGACATGATGAAGCCGAACTTCCAGCCCTTGCGAGCCAGCCACTTGCCTGCGGGCGAATCACCGAACTTCGTCGTGAGTGGCACTCCGGGAGCGGTGGTGAAGTCGATGGTCGTGCCCAGCTGGTGCTCCGAGTGCCCCGGGCGGGCCGAGAACTTGACGGCCTGCGACCAGCCATGCGTACGCACGTACGAATTGAAGAGCGCCTTCTGGTAGTCGTAGCTGCGATGCGCCGAACGCACCGCGAGCGGCTTGCCGGCCTTGCGGGCAGCAGAGGCCAGCGCCTTCAGGTCGGCGATCATGA
This sequence comes from uncultured Chloroflexia bacterium, assembly GCA_963712745.1. Lineage (GTDB taxonomy): Bacteria > Chloroflexota > Limnocylindria > Limnocylindrales > CSP1-4 > JAFMJV01. The sequence goes on from CAVQJC010000020.1 coordinate 281,372, forward strand.
TCCTGCGCACCTTGCCCGACCCGGCGATCTTGGCATTCCTGACCGACACCAGGTCCTGCGGGTCGTAGCTGCGCCTGATCTTGAGATTGGTGTCGAGCAACGTCTTCTTCCATTGCCTGACCGAGCGGTAGCGCGTCAGCTTGTCATCGATGCCGCAGGCCGGCAGGCGCACCTTGGCCGGCACCACCTCCGCTGCCGCCAGGCCGCTCGGCGACGCATCCGGCGCCAGCGCGGCGAGCGCGAAGTCCAGGCTGGGCGGGGCGATGGGCGTCGGCTCGGGCAGCTCAGCAGCGACGGCGGGCACGCTGGAACCCAGCAACAGGGCCACCGACAAGACGACGGCCACGACCGGGCGGAGGTTCAGGGCTGGCATGCGCGCCATCCTACCGCGGTGCCCCCGAGGCCGCCGATGTGGACGAGGACGGCAGCAAACGGGCAAAGACCTCGTTTGCGAGCAGGCGCCCCTGCGGCGTCAGGCGTGTGCGGCCAGCGGCGTCCTCGGCCAGATGATGCCATCGGGCCCAGGCCAGTCCGGGCGCCAGCGCCGGCTCGTCCGCCAGGGCTGCCTCGATGCCCTCGCGCAAGCGCAGGCCGAGGATGGCGCGTTCCGCCGTAGCCGTGGCCAGGTCGACCTCCTCGTGGCCACCCGGCGGCAGACGGCCCGCCTCCAGCGCGGTGATGTAGCCATCGAGTCGCGCCGCGTTCCAGGTCCGCCGCAGGGCGCCGTCAGAAGCGTGCGCGCCCGGGCCCAGCGCGAGGTACGGGCGCCGGCGCCAGTAGAGCAGGTTGTGGCGGCTCTCCTTGCCAGGCCGGGCCAGATTCGCCACCTCGTAGCGACGCAATCCGACCGCCTCGGCCAGCTCGTCGGCGAGCAGTTCCATGGCCGCCGCCCGTTCCTGCGACTGCTCGGCGCGGGCTTTCTCACGCCAGGTCCGTGCTCCGCGAGTGACCGGCAGGTGGTCGCCCTCTGGGCCGGTCAGACCCTCAGCCTCGGGATCGTCGAGGGTGAGCGTGTAGACCGAGAGGTGGTCCGACTCGAGGGCCAGCGCCGCCTCGAGCGTGGTGCGCCAGGACGCGACCGACTGCCCCGGGACGTCGGTCAGCAGGTCCAGGTTCACCGACTCGATGCCGGCGGCCCGGGCGGCCGCGACCCCGCCGGTCACGTCGGCGGCCCGGTGGCGACGACCCAGCCGCCGCAGCTCGTCATCGGCCATCGACTGCGCCCCCACCGAGAGCCGGTTCACGCCGGCCGCACGGAAGCCCGCCAGGTCGCCGATCTCGTAGGCTCCTGGATTGGCCTCGAGGGTGATCTCCGCGGTGGCCGCGATGCCCAGCTGCCGGTCGACTGCGCCGAGTAGCATCCCGACCTGGCCGGCGCTCAGGAGCGTAGGTGTGCCCCCGCCCAGGTAGACGCTGGCCAACGGCGCCCGAGCGCTCCCGAAGAGACCGTTGATGCCTGCTGCCCGAAGCTCGAGTTCGCGGTGGATGGCCTCCAGCAGCGCCTCGATGCGGTTGCCCGGTCCGCGCGCCGCGGAACCGGCCACCACCACGAAATCGCAGTACGGGCAGAGCGAGACACAGAATGGGAAGTGCACGTACAGCCCCTCGGGCGAGAGCGGCTGCGGTGGAGGCGGCGCGGCATGGTCGGGCGCTGGGTTGTCGGGCGCTGCGCGGCCGGGCGCGGCGTTCGTGGCGGGGCCGGACCTAGCCGCGACGGGCGTCGTGCGGGCGGATGACGTAGGCGCCGCCGTCACCGGTACCACCCCTCGGCGGGCTCACCTGCTCGATGGCCGCTCGCTCCGGCTGGCCCATGGTCATGAAGAGCGCGAAACGGGTGATGGCATGGCCCACGAAGGCGGCAGCGATGCCCGCTGTCGCCAGCACCAGCACGCCTGCCACGAGACCGATGGCCAGCCAGGCACCGAGCACGAAGATGCCGCGGCTGCCGGTGCCGGCGCGGATGGTGAAGGCATAGATGAAGGCGCTGCTCACGACCGCCAGCCAGTCGGGCAAGCCCAACGCGAGAAGCAGGCCCAGGAATACGCCGCGGAACAGCCACTCGTCGAAGAAGGCCGTGCCCACCGCGGTCAGCACACCGCCCGGGTAGCGCCGGGGCACAGGGAAGCTGACACGGCCGTTGCGCAGGATGGCCAGGATGAAGGCCCCGATGATGCCGGCTCCACCGAAGAGCAGGCCGTAGACCATGGCCTGGGCCCGGTCAGCACCGAGCGTGAGGTTCAGCTCGGAAACCGGCGACGGGTGAAAGGCGAACGTGAGCAGCGCCAGCGCCAGGCCCGCGGCATACCAGCTGATGCGGGCCACCCATACGCGCCACTCGCCGTCCTGGGTGTCCCATTCGGCCGCGCTGAAACGCTTGGCGTCGATGCGCAGCAGGAACATCATCGCGACGAATCCGATGAACAAGAGGTACTGGAGCGGCTCAGGCAGCAACTAGTCGACCTCGCTCCCGCCGAGCACCGCCAGGAACGCTTCCTGGGGGATCTCGACGCTTCCCACCTTCTTCATCCGCGCCTTGCCTTCCTTCTGCTTCTCGAGCAGCTTCCGCTTGCGGGTCACGTCTCCACCGTAGCACTTGGCGAGGACGTTCTTCCGCATCTGGCGAACCGTCTCGCGAGCGATGACGTTGGAGCCGATGGCGGCCTGCACGGGCACGGTGAACATCTGGCGCGGGATGAGTTCCTTGAGCCTCTTGGTAAGCCCGCGGCCGATGGCCTGGGCGTTGTCACGATGGACGATGACGCTGAGGGCATCCACCGCCTCGCCATTGACGAGCACGTCCAGCTTGACCAGGTTGCCGGTACGATAGCCGACCTCCTCGTAGTCCATCGAGGCATAGCCCTGGGTACGGCTCTTGAGCTGATCGTAGAAGTCGACGATGACCTCCGCCAGTGGCAGCTCGAAGGTCATGAGCACGCGCGTGGGGTCCAGGTACTCCATGGCCAGGAACGTGCCCCGATGGTTCTTGCCCAGCTCCATGAGGGAGCCGATGTAGTTGGTGGGCGTGACGATGCTGAGCTTGACCCAGGGCTCGGCGATCGACTCGATCTCCGACGGGTCGGGCAGCAGGGCCGGGTTCTCCACCGTCACCTCACCCGCGCCGTGATTCAGCGTCACGATGTACTCGACCGAGGGCGCGCTGGCGATGATGTCGAGATCGAACTCGCGCTCCAGGCGCTCCTGCACGATCTCCATGTGCAGCAGGCCGAGGAAGCCGATGCGGAAGCCGAAGCCGAGCGCGACCGACGACTCCGGTTCGAAGCTGATCGAAGCGTCGTTGAGGTGCAGCTTCTCGAGCGCCTCGCGCAGCACCGGGTAGTCAGGCCCGTTGATGGGATAGACCCCGGCGAAGACGAGCGCCTTGGCCGGTTTGTAGCCGGGCAAGGGCTCCCCGGCCGGCCTGGCGGCCGAGGTGAGCGTGTCGCCGACCTGGCAGTCGCGGACCGACTTGAGGCCCGTGGCCACGTAGCCGACCTCACCAGGCCCAAGGATCTCCACCGGCACGAGCGCCGGTCGGAAGATGCCCAGCTCCACGACCTCGCTGTCGACCCGGGAGCCCATGAGACGCACCTGGTCGTTGGCTTGCAGGGTGCCCTGGGCCAGGCGCACGTAGGCGACGACGCCCTTGTACGAGTCATAGTGCGAATCGAAGATGAGGCCCTGGAGGGGGGCCTGGGGGTCGCCCTTGGGTGCCGGGACGCGCTCGACCACCGCCTCAAGCACCGCCTCCACGTTGGTGCCGTCCTTGGCGCTGACCATGATCACCTCCTCGCGCGGGATGGCGAGCACGTTCTCGAGCTCTTCGATGACGAGCTCGGGCTGCGCGGAGGGCAGGTCGATCTTGTTGAGCACCGGGACGATGACGAGGTCATGGGCAAGGGCCAGGTAGACGTTGGCCAGCGTCTGGGCCTCGATGCCCTGGGCGGCATCGACCACGAGGATGGCGCCTTCGCAAGCCTGCAGGCTGCGACTGACCTCGTAGCTGAAGTCGACGTGGCCGGGCGTGTCGATGAGGTTGAGCCCGTAGCGCTCCCCGTCGCGCGCGGTGTACTCGAGCCGGACGGCACGGGCCTTGATGGTGATGCCCTTCTCGCGCTCGAGGTCCATGCTGTCGAGCACCTGGCTCGTCATCTGGCGCTTGTCGAGAGTGTGGGTGACCTCGAGGAATCGGTCGGCCAGCGTCGACTTGCCATGGTCGACGTGGGCGATGATGCTGAAGTTGCGCAGGCGGTCCTGCGGGATGCGTTCCATGGGACGGGGCGATTCTAGCAAGTGCCACGCGACGTAACGGCGGAGCTGTATCCAGAGCCCGAGCCGTGAGGGCTGCCGGGACGCAGCCAACGCGATCGCCACTGGCACGCACAGGCGTCCTGCGTTACCATCACCGTTCGCGCGTCCGTTGTCCGCGGCGTGGCACCCCGTGCTCGTCTACAGCGAACGCTGCCGCAGAGATCACCCAGAGCTGTTGAGGAAACATCACCTTGGCCCATTCATCGCGGACCTGGACCGGCGCACGCACGCCTTCGGCCCTCAAGCGCGTCCGTCAGTCGCACCGTCGCAACGCCATCCTGCAGCCTCGGCGCACCGCCGCCAAGACGAAGGTCAAGGGCGCACTCGAGGCCGCAGCGGGCGGTGATGCCGAGGCGACCCGTAAGGCCGTGGCCGAAGCCGCCGCCGCGCTCGATCGCGCAGCCAAGTCCGGCGCCATCCATCCCAACAACGCCGCTCGTCGCAAGAGTCGTCTGATGCTTCGCGCCAACGCTGCACTCGGTGGAGAGTCGCTGTCGGCGGCCAGCAAGCCGCAGCGCCAGGTCTCCAAGGCTGCCGCGGCCAAGGCTGCCAAGGCCCGCATCGCCGCCAGCAAGGCCTCCAAGGCCAAGGGCGAGCAGACGGCCGCCGGCAAGGCCCGCGCCGCCCTGAGCAAGTCCGCGCGAACCTCGGACACCCAGAAGACCACAGCCAAGTCGAGTACCGCCAAGTCGAGTACCGCCAAGTCGAGCGGCACCAAGTCGTCCGCGGCCAAGAAGACCCCTGCCAAGTCGAGCACGACCAAGGCCAAGTCCACAGCTGCCAAGAAGACGACGGCCAAGGCCAAGTCGACGACCAAGAAGACGACGGCCAAGAAGGCCGCCAAGGCGGAGTAGGAAACGGGGGCCCCTCCCCCGTTCTCAGCAGCTCGGAAGCGGCGGCTCGATCGGTCGAGACCGCCGCTTCTTCGTGCCCGCGACCGGGTGACTACTCGGTAGATGGCTCAGCTTGACCGTGACCGATGAAGGGATCAGCTCGCTGGTCGCTCGCCCTGACGACCGTGGAGGGTTTGCTTGCGGTCCTTGCTCGACTGGGTGTCGAGCAGGCGGTTGATCCTGGCTGGCGGCGCAGTCAGCCAAGCGGCGCGATGCGGCTACGGGGTGGGCGGCTCGACGGGGTCGGGCATGGCGGGCAACCCGTGCTCAAAGACGAGGCCCTGGAACTCGCCGAACTCAGCGGCCTGGTCGATGATGGCAGTCAGACCAGCGTAGCCACCCTCGCCCTCGACGACCAACCGCATGTGCTCGTACGGCGCGCTGGTGACGTTCACGACCTCACCGACCCAGGCGCCTTCAACGTTCTGGAGCCTGGCAGTGCCGATGTAGACCCCGAACGCCTCCGGCGTACCGGGCTGCCCGAAGCCGTGACCGTTCTGGACCATCGCCCAGGTCCCGTCGAGGGCGCGGGTCGGTGGCATCCACGTCGAGGACCATCTGCCAATCGTCCAAGCGACCGTGGGGCGGTCCGGGCACCCAGTCCATGTCGTCTGCTTCAAGGAAGTCAACGATGCTGGCTGAGAACGGGCCGCCTCCGGCCGGCTCTTCCTCATCCGCCACGACGGCACTGGCCACGCCGCCGAGGAGCACGACGACGCCCGCGGTCGCCAGCGTCACCTTCACCTTGCGCATGACATCTCCCCATCTTGCGCGGGCCGGGTTCGCCAGTGGCTCGGCGCAGGCCAGGCGGCCAACGTACGCGGGTCGCACCTCATCGCCTTCCGCTACCTGAGATTCTCTCGCGGCCGTCGATCGAGGCCTGCGACGCAGGGCCTACCGTCATGCATGGAAGGTGAGGACCGCTCATCGCCGCCATGGCCACGCCCCCTGGAGGTGTCCGATCGTGGCCAAGGCACCCGCTGGTGCCGACGCCCGAGCCTACTCGGCTGCGATGCGCGCTTCGATCTCCTCGACCGAGGGCGCCGGGCGCCAGGCGCGCCAGGCCGCCGGTACGAGCGCTGCACCGAAGGTGAAGAGCGTCAGCATCAGCACCGTCTCGCCCTGCCAACGCCAGACCGCGGCGGTGAAGGAGTCCGCGTCGGTGATGCCCTCCTCGATGAGGTCCTGCTCGTTGCCGTCGTCGAGGAAGCGCGCGTAGGTACACTCTGGCCCGGTCGCGCAGTCGAGCTGGCCGCCCATCGTCTCTGGGCGGTAGCCCGAGTCGGCGTAGATGAAGAGCAGGCGCAGGGCCACGTACATCAGCGCCAGGCTGATGCCGGTCACGGCCCCCGCGAAGGCGGCGTTGCTGAAGAGACGCCAGCGCGGACGCCAGCGCATCGACTTGTGGTTGGCATACCAGCCGATGGTCAGGCCGGCGAAGGGCGCCGAGATGAACACGAGGGCCTGGATGGCCACCACCAGTTCGAAGCTGATAGCGATGGTGACCGCCATGCCCAGGCCGACCAGGGCTGCGTAGATGGCACCACGGTCAAGCACCCGACCCTCACCGGATCGGGTGCTCTGCATGGCTTCTGGTTCGAGCCCGGCATCTTCGACCGGTGCCCCGGCCGGATCGACCTGGGGACCGGCCTCGTCGGTGCGAGGCCCTTGGATGGTCAAACGGTGTCGACCTACTTCTGGCCGGCCAGCGCGCGCAGGCCGGGATACATGGCCACGTCACCGAGCTCGGCGTCGATGCGCAGGAGCCGGTTGTACTTGGCCACCCGCTCGGAGCGGGAAGGTGCGCCGGTCTTGATCTGGCCGGCGTTGGTCCCGACCGCGAGGTCGGCGATGGTGGTGTCCTCGGTCTCGCCGGAGCGATGACTGATGACCGCACCCCAGCCGGTGGAGCGGGCCATGTCGATCGTCTGCAGCGTCTCGCTGAGCGTGCCGATCTGGTTGAGCTTGATGAGGATGGCGTTGGCCGAGCCCTCCTCGATCCCGCGCGCAAGACGCTCGGGGTTGGTCACGAAGAAGTCGTCACCCACCAGCTGGCAGCGGTCACCGACCGCCTCGGTCAGCTGCTGCCAACCCTTCCAGTCGTCCTCGCCGAGGCCGTCCTCGAGACTGACGATGGGGTACCTGGCGATCCAGTCGGCCCAGAACTCGACCATCTCGCTCGTCTTGAGCGAGCGGCCTTCCTTGGCCAGCTTGTAGGTGTACTCGCCTTCGGCGTCGGGCTCACCATCGATGAGCTCGGTGATGGCCGGGTCGAGCGCGATAGCGACCTCGTCACCGGGCTTGTAGCCGGCACGCTCCACCGCCGCCAGGACGGTCTCGATGGCCGCGGCGTTGGAGGGCAGGGTCGGCGCGAAGCCACCCTCGTCGCCCTGGCCCGTGGCCAGGCCCTTGTCGTGGAGCTCGGCCTTCAAGGCGTGGAAGATCTCCGAGCCGGCGCGCAGCGCCTCCGCGAAGCTGTCCAGGCCTACAGGCATGACCATGAACTCCTGGAAATCGGTGGAGTCCGCGGCGTGCTGGCCGCCGTTGAGGATGTTGAACATGGGTACTGGCATGGTCCACGCGCCGGCGCCGCCGAGGTAGCGGTACAAGGGCAAGCCGTAGGCCACCGACGATGCGTGGGCACACGCGAGCGACACGCCGAGGATGGCGTTGGCGCCGAGGTTGCCCTTGTTGGGCGTGCCGTCGAGCTCCCGTAGGATCGCGTCGATCCCACCTTGGTCGGAGGCGTCCTCGCCGAGGATCGCCGGAGCGATGGTCTCGACGACGTTGGTGACGGCCTTCTGGACGCCCTTGCCGCCGTAGCGGGACTTGTCGCCGTCGCGCAGCTCGACCGCCTCGTGGGCGCCGGTCGAGGCACCCGAAGGGACGGCCGCGCGGCCGACAGCGCCCTCGTCGAGCACGACGGTCACCTCGACCGTGGGGTTGCCGCGCGAGTCGAGGATCTCTTGTGCGTCGATGTAGTCGATGAGCGTCATCTAAGCAAGTGCCTCCGTGCGGTCCTGGAGGACCTTGATGCCCGGCAGCTCCACGCCCTCGAGGAACTCGAGAGAGGCGCCGCCGCCGGTGGAGATGTGGGTGAAACGGCTGGTCAGGCCGAGCTCCTCGATGGCCGCCACAGAGTCGCCGCCACCGACCACGACCGACGCACCCGCGTCGACCCGGTCCGCCAGCATGCGCGCCATGGAACGTGTGCCATCGCCGAAGGTCGGGACCTCGAATACGCCCATGGGCCCGTTCCACAGGACCGTCATGGCATCGGCCAGCGCCGACTCGAAGGCCTCGCGGGTCTCGGGGCCGATGTCGACCGCCGACCACGAATTGGGGATCTTCTTGACGGGCACGACCTTGTGCTCGGCACCGCGGGTGACTTCCTTGGCCACCAGCACATCGGTCGGGAGCAGCACCTCGACGCCCTTCTTCTCGGCCGCCTTCATGATCTTCCTGGCGTCCTCGACACGATCCTGCTCGAGCAGGGACTTGCCCACGGTGTAGCCCTGGGCGACGAGGAAGGTGTTGGCCATGCCGCCGCCGATGACGAGCTTATCGACCCGTGCCATGAGCGACTCGAGGACCTTGATCTTGTCGGAGACCTTGGCCCCGCCGATGATCGCGGCGAACGGCTTCCTGGGGTTCTCGAGCAGGCTCGAGAGATTGCGGATCTCTCGCTCCATGAGCAAGCCCGCGTAGGCCGGCAGGATCTCGGCCACCCCGACGGTGCTGGCGTGCGCACGGTGCGCGGTGCCGAAGGCGTCGTTGACGTAGACGTCGCCGTAGGCCGCGAGGGCGGCGGCGAACTCGGGATCGTTGGCCTCTTCTTCCGCGTGGAAGCGGAGGTTCTCGAGCAGCAACAGCTGTCCCGGCTTCATGCGGTTGACCGCATCGGTGGTGCCGAGGCCGATGGCGTCGCCGGTGGCAGGCACGGGACGCCCGAGCAGGTCGGCCAGGTGCTGTGCCACCGGACGCAGGCGCAGCGAGTCGGTGACCTTGCCCTTGGGCCGGCCAAGGTGGCTCATGAGCACGATCGAAGCGCCGCGCTCGAGCAGGTAGACGATGCTGGGAAGGGCAGCGCGGATCCGAGAATCATCCCGGACCCGGCCATCCTCGATGGGGACGTTGAAGTCGACACGCATGAGCACGCGTTTGCCCTGCGGGTCGAAGTCCCGGATGGTGAGCTTCTCCATGTCTGTCCTTGGTGCGCCCGGCCGCGCCTAGAGGCGGTCGCCCATGTACTTGACGAGGTCGGCCACGCGGCAGCTGTAGCCCCACTCGTTGTCGTACCAGGCGAGGACCTTGATGAAGTTGCCACCGAGGCTCATGGTGCTCTCGGCATCGATGATGGAGCTGCGCTCGTCACCCTTGAAGTCCATGGACACGAGCTTCTGGGTCTCGACACCGAGGATGCCCTTCATGGGTCCGTCAGCCGCAGCCTGGAAGGCCGCGTTGAGCTCCTCGGCGCTGGCGTCCTTCTCCAGCTCGGCGGTGAAGTCGACGACCGAGACGGTAGGGGTCGGCACACGCAGGCTGAAGCCGTCGAACTTGCCCTTGAGATCGGGGATGACGAGGGCCAGGGCCTTGGCCGCGCCGGTCGTGGTGGGGATGATGTTCAGGCCGGCGGCCCGGGCGCGACGCGGATCCTTGTGGAAGACGTCGAGGACCTTCTGGTCGTTGGTGTAGCTGTGGATGGTGTTCATCAGGCCGCGCCTGATGACCCAGTTGTCATGGACGACCTTGGCGGCCGGCGCGAGGCAATTGGTGGTGCAGCTGGCGTTGCTGACGATGTTGTGCTTGGCAGGGTCGTAGATGTCCTCGTTGACGCCCAGCACGATGGTGGCGTCCTCGTTCTTGGCGGGAGCGGAGATGAGGACCTTCTTGGCGCCACCCTCGAGGTGGCCGGCGGCCTTGGTGGCGTCGGTGAAGATGCCGGTGGACTCGATGACGATGTCGACACCGAGGTCACCCCAGGGCAGCGCGGAAGGCTCACGCTCGGTGAGGACCTTGATCTCCTTGCCGTTGACGATAAGCGAGTTCTCGGTGTGCTCGACGGTGCCGTCGAAGGCGCCGTAGGTGGAGTCACGCTGGAACAGGAGGGCGTTCAGCTCGACCGACATGAGGTCGTTGACGGCGACGACTTCCGCGTCGGGAGTGCGCTCGATGAGTGCCTTGAGCGACTGACGGCCGATGCGGCCGAAGCCGTTGATGCCGACCCGAGTAGTCATGGATGGGACTCCTTGCTTCACGCTACGCCTTGCCCAGTCGATCGCCGGGGAGCGAGCAGTTCATCTGGTGGACAGTCAGTTAGGCCGAGCGCGCACGCGCTCGCGGTTCCTGACGCTATGTGGTGGTGCGCCCGCCGACACTGCGGTCGCCCCACGATGGTCGCCTCTAGCGGACCAACTCCGGCAGGGCCGATGCGACGAGAGGGACCGTGCCGATAAGCCCGACGTCATCGCCGAGGGCTGCCTGCACGATGCGCACCCGTTGAGCCTGGGTCCGGAACGCGGACTCGGCCACGGCCGTCCGTGCCGGGGCGATCAAGCGCTCCCCCCACGCGAGCGTGATGCCGCCACCAAGGATGACCACGTCCGGGCCGAAGACGTTGACGATGGAGACCACCGCCACGGCCACGGCTCGCCGAGCACGATCGATTATGACGCCTGCGGCCGGATCACCCAAGTCGGCCGCCCGAGAGACGTGGACCGCGGCCAACGGCGCCGGCGCGATCTCGGCCACGATGCGCCGCAGCTCGGGGGCCTCGGCGCCGCTCTCGAGGGCGGCCCAGGCGCTGGACACGATGCCGGTCCCGCTGGCCAGGGCTTCCAGGTGGCCGATGCCGCCGCAGCCACAGCTGGGGCCATCCATGTCGACGGTCATGTGTCCGAGCTCGCCAGCCACCCCGTCCGGACCCACCACCGGTCGCCCTCCGGAGATGGCTGCGCCGCCAACGCCGGTGGAGATGGTCAGGTAGATGAGGTCGTCCGAGCCTTCGCCCGCACCGAAGTCGCGCTCACCGAGGATGTTGACGTTGGTGTCCTTGTCCATGGCCCAGGGCAGGGCCAGGGCCTCCCCCAGCGCCGGTGCCAGAGCGAAGCCCCACCACGAGCCACGGAGATTGGGTGGATCGATGAACGCGCCGGAGGTGGTGTCGATGGGGCCGGGCGCGGCGATGCCGATCGCTACCGGCTCCTGCCCCCCGGCTGCGAGGTGCTCGGTGCGTGCGGTCCGCAGTAGCCCCAGGCAGTAGGCCACGACGGCATCGCGGCCGTCGGCCATGGGCGTGGAGCCGGCGCGGCGCACGACCAGCTCGCCGTCGGGCGTGACCACGGCTGCGCGAGCGTTCGTGCCGCCAAGGTCGAGCGCGAGGACGGGCCCCGCCAGCCGGGCCCGGGGATGGGTCGTGGGCATCTGGTCTCTCGTGGTCGGTGGGTCGACACCAGTCTAGAGACAGCAAGTGACCCCGGTCGCATCGACCGGGGTCACCGTCTGCGTCAGAGCGTTGAGCTCAGCCGCCGATGCGGAAGACGCTGCCCCCACACTTGGGGCAGGTGCCCTTGGTCGCGGGCTTGCCGTTCTTCATGGTGATCTTCTGCGGGTTCTGGATCTCGACCTTCTGCTTGTCCTTGACGCAATATGCCTCGGCCATCCCGTTCCTCCTATCCCTCCGAGCGTGAGGTTGAGCTCGGTACCGTTTCGGGCCCCGATCACTTGTCGGGCCTCGCTGGTCAGCAGCACGGTGCCTGTAATCTTGACCGTACTAGGTTGCCAAATCTGGCGCCCAGTGTGAGGGACGCCAGTGCTTCTCGCCTGAACGAACCTGCTGCTCGTCCATCTTGGCGAGCACATGCAGGGCCTCCAGGCCCGTCTCGATGAGGCCCGCCTCAGCTGCCTCCTTCTGTTCCCCCACCACGGCCACGCCCTTGATGCGCTGCGCGAACGCGGTGCATACGACCCCAGCGCGGCATCCGGCAAGTCGGGCCAGGATGAGCACCGCCGAGGCCTCCATCTCGAAGTTGACCACGCCCTGCCGGGCCATGCGTTCGGCCAGATCCGGATAGCGCGGCGGCAGCTGCGGGTGTGGTCGGCCCTGGCCAGCATAGAAGCTCGGTGAGGTCGCCGTGATGCCCAGGTGGGCGGGGACGCCCGTCCGATGCGCAGCCTCGACCAAGGCCGCCACGGCCCTGTAGTCGGCTACGGCGGGAAAGCCGTCCTCGACGTAGAAGGCGGTGGTGTTCTCGAGCCGGACGGCTCCGGTCGTGATCACCAGGTCGCCGAGCGCGATGTCTTCTCGCAGCACGCCAGAGGAGCCGATACGGATGAACGTCGGCTTGCGCTCGGCGATGGCGAGGATCTCGGCGATGACGATCTCGACGTTGTCGGTGCCGATGCCGGTCGCCACCACCGAGAGACGCAGGCCCTTGTGCAGGCCCGTGACGGAGTTGAACTCGCGATGCTGCCGGTGGACCTCCACGGCGTCCAGCATGTCCGCGATGTGATCGGTGCGGTCGGGGTCGCCGGGGAGAAGGATGTAGTCGGCGATCTCGCCGGGGGCAAGGTCGATGTGATACTGGCGACCTTCGTCGCTCGGCGATACCTGCGGGATCGCGTTGAGCACATCGACTCCCTATCTCCCACCTCGGCCGGCGCGAGGGCTGCGCGGAACGATAGTCACCGTGGAGCGGGTCTGCAAGCCGATTCCGTCAGGCTCGGCCCACGCCTGTGGTCCGGGGAGCGCCTACGATGGGGTCATGAGCGACGCCAAGGCCACGGTTACCGCCATCTTCGACGAGCACCTGGAGGTGGCCGCGGCGTCCCGATCGGCGCTGATCCCGGCAGTCGAGCAGCTGGCGGCACAGCTCATCGAGGCCTTCGAGGGCGAGGGGCGCCTGTTCGTCTTCGGCAATGGTGGCAGCGCAGCGGATGCCCAGCATTTCGCCGGCGAGCTGACCGGTCACTTCAGGCGCCACCGGCGGGCCCTGCCGGCACTGGCGCTGACCACGGATACGTCGGTCCTCACGGCCACGGCCAACGACTACCACTTCGAGGACGTCTTCGCCCGCCAGGTGGAGGCGCACTGCCGCCCCGGAGACGTGGTCGTGGGCATCAGCACCTCGGGCGAGGCCGAGAACGTGGTGCGTGCGATCGCTGTGGCGCGACGGCTCGGGGCGAGCACGTGGGCCCTCACCGGAGCGACCGGCGGACGCCTCGCGGGTGCCGCAGAGCACGTGGTGCGGGTGCCCTCAGACCGGACGGCACGCATCCAGGAGATGCATATCACCGTCATCCACGCGGCCTCGGAGCTGGTGGACGCACACGTGGCCCTGGAGAACCGATAGCCGTCCTCCAGGCCTCTCTCAGCCGGCGGCGGTCGCGGCGTCCATGACGCCCTGCTCACGGGCACCGACCATGTACTCGACCACCTCGGTCGTGTTGGTGTCGGCGCTGGGCATCTCGGCGACCTTGCGACCACGATGCATGATCACGATGCGGTCGGTAGCGGCGAAGACGTCGGGCAGCGTGTGCGAGATGAAGATGACCGGGACACCTTGTGACTTGAGCGTGGCGATGAGTTCCATGACCTTGCGTTGCTCGGGCACGCCCAGGTTGTTGGTGGGTTCATCCATGATCATCATGCGCGCGTTCCAGTAGATGGCTCGAGCGATGGCCACCGCCTGTCGCTGACCGCCGGAAAGCTTCTCGATCTCCTTGCGCATCTGCGGGATCTGGATGCCAAGGCTGTCGAGGATCCCCGACGATTCGTTGACCATCTGCTTCTCGTCGAGGGTACGCACGACGCCGCCCAGGTATCGCCGCTTGATCTCGCGGCCCAGGAAGATGTTGGCGCTCACATCGAGATTGCCGGCCAGGGCGAGGTCCTGGTAGATGGTCTCGATACCGGCCTCGCGAGCGTCGATCGGTCGCGCGAAGTGGACCTGCTTGCCCTCGAAGAAGATGCGGCCGCCATCGGGATGATGGACACCCGAGACGCACTTGATGAGCGTGGACTTGCCGGCGCCGTTGTCGCCCACGAGGCCGACGACCTCGCCTGGGTAGATGTCGAGGCTGACATCGTCGACGGCGGTCAAGCCGCCGAAGCGCTTGAGCAGGTGGCGGATCGAGAGGATGGGCTCGCTGGACATGGTCGTGCCCTGCTCGTCGCTCATTGGCTCTCCGCCCTTCCCGCCACGAGGTCGCGTGCCTGGTCGATGAGCACGGCCATGATGACCACGATACCGATGATGATGAACTGCAGGAACGGGTCGACCTGCAGCATGATGAGGCCGGTTACGAGGATGGCGATGATGAGCGCCCCGATGACCGTGCCCATGATGTTGCCGCGGCCACCGTACATGCTCACGCCACCGATGATCACAGCCGCGATGCTGTTGAGCAGCAGTGGCTCACCGGCGATCGACGAGCCGCCCGTGAAGCGGGCCGTGTACGAAGGATGCCGGCCAGGCCGGCCGTGAAGGCCGACAGCGTGAAGATCAGGATGGTCTGGCGATCGGCTGGGACACCGGCGCGAACCGAGGCCTCGCGGTTGCCACCGATGGCAAAGGTGTGGCGCCCGAACTGCGTCTTGTGCAGCAGGAACACCGCGATGACCACGGTGATGGCGGTGACGACGACGGGCCACGAGAAGACCCGGTCCATGCTGCGCAGCGCTTCGCCGGTGACGTCCGGCTTGTGCAGGAACGAGATGCCGCCACCATCGCCCGGGCATCCAGTACATGAGCGACTCGTTACCGAGGTCGCGCATCTCCTGCGGCAGTCCGCCGATGGTCCTGCCGTTCGGAGATCATGAGCGCGGCGCCACGCGCCACGAAGGCCATGCCCAGGGTCACGATGAAGCTGGGCACGCGGAGCTTGGCGATGATGATCCCGCTGACAAGACCGACGGAGGATGCCGCCGACCAGCGCGATGCCGAAGCCGATGCCGATGGCCGGGAACTCGCCGATGCCGGCATCGACGAGCAGCAGAGTGGACCTGGCCGAGACGACCGACGACAGGCCCATCACCCAGCCGACGGAGAGGTCGATGCCACCGGAGATGATGACGAACGTCTGGCCCAGGCCGAGCAGCAGCACGGGGACGATGGTGTTGAGGATGGACTGGATGTTGCGCAGGTTCAGGAAGAAGACTTCGCCGTCGGTCCGGGCGTAGACGCTGATGGTGAAGAAGATGATCAGCCCGAGCGAGGAATACCCATGCCCACGCACGGCTGATCGCCCAGCACGATCCGCTTGCGCCTCTCGAGGCGCGGCTCGGTCGCTGGGGCCTGGGTCTCAGGATCGGTCACGGCCAGGTCCTCTCCAAGAAGCGTGAGGTGCCCTCGCGGGGCACCTCACGCTTGATTCGACGCTAGGCCATCGAGGCCAGCGAGTGGGTGGCTAGTCGACCTGGTAGATGAAGCGCGCGTACCTCGGGATCATCGACGTTGTCGGCGTTGATGATGGCGAAGCCGGTGGTCACGTGCTTCGGCAGGCTGGTCACGCCGGCCGCATCAGCCATGGCGAAGGCCACGCCCAGGTAGCCCATGTCGGCGGGCTTCTGCGCGAGGACCATCGTGACATCGCCGTTTCTCAGCAGCTCGATGGCGCGCGTGGTGGCGTCATAGGCTGCGATCTGGACCTCGCCGCGCGAGGCCGGCGTTCTGGACGGACTGGGCCGGCGCCCTGGGCGCTGAAGACGTTGACGCCGAAGATGCCGGCCAGGTCGGGATGGAGCTGCAGGACCGCGTCGGTCTGCTGGACCGCGATGGCCTCGACGTCCTCGTTGTACTCCTCGCCCACGATCTCGATGTCGGGATACGTATCGAGGACCTCGCGGCAGCCGATGCTGCGGTCAGCGGTGGAGCTGGCGTCGGGGTTGGTGTTCTGGATGTAGACCTTGCCGGCACCGCCGATGGCATCGGCGATGGCCTGGCAGGCGATGCGCCCGCCTTCCTGGTTGTCCGAGCCGATATACGAGATGGGGAAGGTCACCGGGCCGTCGATGTAGTCGCCGTCACCGAGGAAGGTGTCGACGGTGACGATCTTGGTGCCCTGGTCCAGCGCCTCCTGCAGCGGAGCGATCATCTCCTCGTTGCTCACCGGAGCGGTGATGAGGTAGTCCAGGTTGCCCTGGCCCTTGAGCGCATCGAGGATGGGGTTCTGGGCCGACGTGCCCCAGGTGTCGGGGTACTGGGCGACCTGGATATCGAGCGCCGAAGTCCTCGCCCGCCTTGACGATGCCCTTCTCCATGACCTGGTAGAAGGAATCCAGGATGCCGGGAAGGAAGGCGATGTTGGGCTTCTCGTCGTCCTGGGCGGCGGCCGCCGCCGGCAGCATCGCCGCGGTCAGCAGGGCGACGGACGTGATGGTGAGCAATCGCTTCACGTAGTTCCTCCTCACGAGGGTCAGTAGGTGTCGGATGGCGCAGAGATCGACGACGTCCTAGGCGGAAGGCGGCCTCCTCTCGACTACTCCCTGCCGGCGCGGGCCTCCCTGCCCGTGTCGGCATTCGCATCTCGTGCGCCTCTCGGCAACCGTTCCTAGCAGGCGGCGGTCCTGGAGCACGTTGCGTCTTGACACATGGTGGCTCAGGATGACACCGTTGTCAACGCGCCGATGACATCGTTTGCACCAATCCCGAGCATACGCCTCGAGCAGTGCGTGGACAGGGCCAGGAGGACGCAGTGAACCCAGCCGATGGGACTGGTGGCGCGAGGGGCGGACGAGCACTCGACCGCCCCACGGTGCGTGATGTGGCAGAGGTCGCCGGGGTCAGCTTCAAGACGGTCTCTCGCGTCATCAACAGCGAGCCAGGCGTGCGTCCCGAGACGGCCGCAAGAGTCATGGCGGCCATCCGTGATCTCGGCTTCCGTCCCAATGTCATGGCCGCGGATTTCGCCCGCGGTGGCAGCCGCAATCAGATCGGCCTGGTCATCGACGACATCTCCAACCCGTTCTGGGCGGTGCTCACCCGCGCCATCGAGGACGCAGCCGCGGCCCGCGACCGGCAGGTCATCATCGCCAGCTCCGACTTCCGACCCGAGCGCGAGCACCGCATCATCGACTCGCTCGTGGCACAGCGCCTGGGGGGCCTGCTCATCGTGCCGGTCGGAGAGGACCACAGCTACCTCGCCCGCGAGATGGAGCTGGGAACGCCCATCGTCTTCCTCGACCGACCGCAGCAGAAGCTGCAGGCCGACACCATCACGCTCGACGACTACGGGGGCGCCCGCTCCGCCACCGAGCATCTCCTAGCCCACGGGCACCGTCGTATCGCACTCCTGGCCCAGTC
The DNA here is from genome assembly GCA_963712745.1 of uncultured Chloroflexia bacterium. Lineage (GTDB taxonomy): Bacteria > Chloroflexota > Limnocylindria > Limnocylindrales > CSP1-4 > JAFMJV01. The sequence goes on from CAVQJC010000020.1 coordinate 298,875, forward strand.
GCTGCGCATCTACACGATGCGCGAACGCTTCCGTGGCTACCGCGATTCCTTGAGCGAGGCCGGCATCGATATCGACCCCACCCTCGAAGCTACCGCCGAGACCGTGGAGGAGGCGCGGGCAGCCACCAGCCGGCTGTTGGGCAGCGAGTCACCGCCGACCGCCATCTTCTGTGCCAACAACCGCATGAGCGTCGGCGCGGTCGGGGCGCTCGGCCAGCGGCGCACGCGCGTGGCCGTCGTCGGCTTCGACGACATCGAGCTGGCCGAGGCCCTCGCTGTGCCGCTGACGGTAGTGCGCACGGACGCGGCCGAGCTTGGTCGGAAGGGTGCGGAGTTGCTTCTCAGGCGCATGGACGGATGGGCCGAATCGCCGCAGGCTATCGTCCTGCCGACCGTGCTGGTGCCCCGGGGCTCAGGTGAGATCGGGCCTCCCTAGCCGGACGCAGGTCGGCGCGGAAGCGCCAGGCCAGCATCGCAGCAAGCAGCAACAGGAGAGTGGCCAGGCCCCCCAGGCCTCCGACCACCAGCAGCGCGACCATTCGGCCATCGGCGCCGGCACCAGCCGCGGGCAGCAGCGCGCCGGCGGCGAGTGCCGATCGGGGAGGAGCCGAAAGGACCGGGCGCGATACGTGGCCATCGGTGAAGGCCATGGCGGCGCTCCGGGCGTCGGCTACCGGCCCGGGGTCTTCGATGGTCTCGATCGACGCGGCCCTGTGCACGTCGGCAGCGGATGCGACGAGGACCTCCCGTCGTCCGCTATCGAGCCGTTTCACACGGCCGGTGGCATTGACGACCTCGCCGATGCTGGGAGCCGGTTCGATGGGCCCGGCGCCATCGGCCAGCCGCACGTTGGCGACCGCGGTGCCATCGTCGATGGTCAGCCTGCGCGCGGCCATGGCGGTGATGCGTCCACCGACCCGGACGACCCGCTCGTCGAACGCCTTGAGCGTGCCCAGGGTCGCGCTGATGACGCCATCGTCGTCCGCACCCGAGGTCGCGATGATGGCGACTTCGTCCTTCTCATCGTCATCGTCCTCCCGCTCCCCGTCGTCATCATCGGACCCGGCGACAGGGCGCAGCTTCAGATCGCGGCTCGAGCGTGGAACCACGACAAAACGCTGGTCCGAGGCAGATGGATGGGCGCGACGGACGATGCCCGTGACGCGTCCCTCGCGGACCGGTTCGACGGCTTCCACCGGGATGCGGCTGCCGGCTACCCCGGCGATGGGCAAGCGGCCTCCCGTTCGCGCACTCGCTTCCGCGCGCCATGAATCGCCGTCTCGGTCGACCTCGATGATGCGCACGCCGACGGTCACGAGCCGCCACTCCTGAGCCTCACCGGGGGGCTCACTGATCCTCGTGGGCTTCACCGGCGCCCGACCCTTGCGCTGAGGTCGGGAGGTCGCCTCCAGCTGGGGGGAGCCATACCAGGTGCTCACCTCGCCGCTGGCCCGGATGACCCGCCCCACGCCCGGAGGCTCCGCGTCGGCCGGGAAACGCACAAGGATGGCCCCGCTGCGGTCCTGGACGGTGGCGCGGCGACCCTCGCTATCGATGAGACCGGCCCTCGAGGTGACCGTTCCCACGATCGTCACCACACGACCGGGCGTGGCTTCGCTGATGGGCACCCTCGGGGGTCGCCCCGACTCCCGAGGCGCGTCGGGAGCGGGCGCTGGCCTCGGCGTCGCAGCTGGAGGCTCGTCCGCGACCACGAGATCCGCGATACCGCGTGGCCACAGCCGGTAGCCGTCGGCCGCGCCCGAGCGACTCGCTCGTTGGCCGACGATGCCGGTGACCCTCAGCCGCTGGCCCTTCCTGAGCGTGGACCTGTCGATCCCGACCGGAGGGAACACGTAGACGCGGACGGTGCCGTGCTCATCCTTGCAGCCGAGCGAGAGCGCACCGCTCTGGTAGCGGTCGACGTCGAGCAGGACGACGGAGACGGTCGCGAGCAGGCCCTCGCTGGCTTCGTTCACGCTGGCGCTGGCGAGTGGCCTCGGCTCGGGCAGCCCACCCTCGCCGATGACCTCGATGTCACCGTCATCGTCGGCTCGCAGCTCAAGGTTGCCGTACGGAGTGGCCAGCCGTCCACGGACGCGGACGATCATGCCCCGGGACAGGTCCGCCTGCGATCCATCGCCCGGGAGTCGTACGGCGATGCCGGCGCTGCCGTCCTGGATGACCATCGTTCGATCACCCAGGATCCTGCCTGGCTGCACCGTGATCGTGCCCGCGACCGCGACCTCCTCGCCGGCCGACCTCGTCCGGGCATCGCGGATGGGGACGGCCACGTCGGGAGCTGGCGACGGTGTCGGGGCGGGGGTCGGGGCGGGCGTCGGCTCTGGGGTCGGCTCGGGGGTCGGGGCGGGGTTAGGAGTCAGAGTCGGCGCGGGCGTCGGCTCTGGGGTCGGGGTGGGGGTCGGCTCTGGGGTCGGCTCGGGGGTCGGCTCGGGGGTCGGGGCGGGGTTAGGAGTCAGAGTCGGCGCGGGCGTGGGCTGCGGCGTCGGGTCCGGTGCGGGCGCTGGTGTGGGCGGCGGAGTCGGCTTGGGAGTGGGCTTCGGCGTCGGCGCTGGAGTCGGCTTCGGCGTCGGCGCTGGAGTCGGCTTGGGAGTGGGAGACTGCCCCTCGGGCACCGGCGCCGGGTTGGTGAGCGTGTCCGCCGCGTTGTCGTTGGTGTCTTGTCCGTTGCCGGAACCACCGCCCGGCCTGCGCTCGAGCGACGCGCCGGCCTTGGGTGCCGGGCCGGGCGCGCCCTCCACGAAGTCGGAGGCGGCACTGCCCCAGGAGAGCGAATCGACCACCTGGCCGTCGACGACGCGCAGCACGAGCGAGCCGCCGGTCGCGCTCAGGCCTCCGGAATAGGTGTGGTCGGCGACCGCGGCAAAGAGACCGTCGGCATGGGCCAGCAGGATCCGCTCGCCGGGTCCGATCAGCCGGTCGGTCCAGGTGCGCTTTCGCGTCACGGTCTTGCCGCTGGCGCTGACGTAGACCAGCTCGAGCCCGCCGAGTTGTTCCGCTGCGTCGCCGGCGTTGAAGACTTCGATGTACTCGTCCGTCCCCGATGCGCCACCAGTGACGACCTCACCTACGACGAGGCCGTCCGACGGCGGCCAGCCCACGTCGGCCGCCACGATCGGCATGGCCGATAGGCAAAGGGCGACAGCGAGAAGGGCAGACACGAGCAGACGCAGACGCCGGGACATCGAGGACCTCCGAGTCCGGCGGGGCAAGCGACGGGATGAGACGCCGCGGCTACGATCTGCCGCGAGCGACCATCCTGACCGGCGCTACTTCACGAGCGCTTATCGGGACTGTGGACTATCGGTGGTCGGCGCCTATCCGCGCGGCCACCCCGGCGACTACGGCGCGAGTTGCCAGGTGAACGCGAGCCAGAGCAGCACGACGTGGCTGAGCGCGAAGGCGACGAGCACGATCGCCCGTCCGGCCCGTGAGGATCGTTCGGCCAAGACCCAGTCGAAGGGCCAGGCCACGGCCAGGAATCGCGGTGTGGACATGAGCGTGCCCGAAAGGAAGACCGTGGCCACGGCCAGGATGGATACCAGCGTGTAGGCCGGACGGATGCGGTCGTGCCGGAAGAACACGAAGAGGAAGACGTAGAACGCCAGGGTCCCGAGCCAAAGTGCGACGATCCAGGAAGGGGCCAGGCCCAGGGCCAAGTTCTCGTTGCCGTGGTCGGTCTCGAACAGGAGCTCTCCGTTCGGCGAGCCGGTCGGTTCCACCGCCTCGGACGCGCTCCAGAACGATTGGGCCGATACCGACGCCAGCGGGTCGCCGGTCAGCCACCAGAAGTAGGCGAAGAGACCCGCCAGGGCGATCGGCGCGATCAGCAGAGGGAGCCAGGTTCGCGAAGGTCGAGGCCCCGACCGTTCGATGATCATGAGCAGCAATGGCAGACCCAGGAGGATCCCCGGCACACGGGTCAGTGTCGTCAACGCCAGCAGGATCCCGGCCAGCCAGGGGTGCCGCCACTCCATGGCCAGGAAGGTGCTGGCCGCGAGTAGCAGGAAGAGTGCGTCCGAGTAGGACATGGCGAAGGCGACCGCGCCCGGGGCCAGCGACAGGAACCAGAGGCTGAGGACCGCCTGTGCAGGTTGAAGGTAGCGGACCGAGAGGGCATAGACCACCAGTAGCGCCCCAAAGAAGGCGGCATTGCCGGCCACGACCGAGGCCAGACTCGTGTCTCCCTGCGTCAGCAGCGTCGTCGCCCGCACGAGCGCGGGGTATCCGGGGTAGAAGGCGTAGTCGGGACCGTAGTCGGGGTCGGCGTGATAGCCGTCCTGGGCGATACCGATGTAGTAGGTGCCGTCCCAGGCGGTGAGACTGCCGATGACTGGTCGGTCGTCGACGCGGATGCCGTCGGGCGGTGGGGGCTGGGTCGTCTCGACCGCGATGGCCACCGCCAGCACCAGCAGGCGAGTGACGATGAAGACCGCCGCGATGCGGGGCAGCGCCCAGCGCCAGTCGATGTCCGAGAGGCGCGCAGGGGCGGGCGAGGACAGGCTCACGCCCATCGAGTCTATGGGCACGCCAGTCGCGCGCGAGAGCCCGATAGTCATGGTCGCGGAGCGTGGATGCGTGGTGACCGAGGCGCCGGGCTCGCTTCCGCGGTACCATCGCGCCGCCCCGAACTACGAGTGCAAGCAGGATCACACGTGCCCCGTTCCAGGAATACCCGGCTCCGCCCCAAGAACACCAGCCGCGCCGAAGCACGGCGTCGCTATCGCGATGAGCAGCGAGATGTGGAGCCCGCTCCGGGATCCGCCGAGGTCGCGGCCGACGCGGGAGCGGCGGCGCAGCCGTCACGCTCGATGCTCGCGATGCCCAACGTGGTCGAGGACCTCAAGGCGCTGCCCCAGGTCTTCCGCAAGCCGTTGGTGTGGCTGCCCTTCGGCCTGCTCTTGCTCGCCTTCGGCCTCGAGCTGGCGCGCCAGAGCGGCGCCCTGCCGGAGGGCCAGGTCGGCGATATCTTGGTCCTCTACATCCAGCTGACACTGCCGCCGACCTCGCTGTTCGTCTTCTTCATCGGTGGCTTCGTCGCTCCCCGTGCCTCGTACCTCGTGGGCGCGATGCTGGGCGTCCTGGATGCGACCCTCATCACCATCCTGGTGGTGCGCGACCAGGCCGCTCTCGCGGGCTCGGGAGTGACCGAGGTCGGCGCTGAGACGGCCTCGATCGAGACGCTCGGGCCGCTCTGGGGCATGGCCATCATCGTGGGTGTCTTCGCCGGCGGCTTTGCCGCCTGGTACCGCCGCTTCCTGCGCTCGTCCCAGGAGCGCGCGGCAGCCAACCGTGCCGCCAAGGAGCGTGAGCAGGCGGAGAAGGCCAAGGCGCAGGCCCGTGCCGACAAGCAGGCAGCCCGCGAGTCTCGCCGCCAGGGCAAGTAGCTGCTCGAGAGCGTCGTCTGAACGCATCGACGCTGAGGCCGAGGTCCGCGGCAGCTCGAGGTCAACCCAGGCGTCGCATGCCGGCGTGGCCAAGCTGGCGCACACCCTCGGGCTGTTCCGGCCCGCCCCGTTCACGGCACACTTCCACGAGCGGCCGGATCTGCCGCGCCACGAGGTTCACCGTTCCCGATTCGACCTGCAGGTCACCTTCGACATAGAGCAGAGCGTGGCGGCGCACGACTCCGCGCAACCTCCCCCAGACCCTTGGCCACAAGGTGACGTTGACCATGCCCGTCTCATCCTCGAGCGCCAGGAAGACCGTGCCCTTGGCGGTCATCGGGTGCTGGCGCGTGACCACCAACCCACCGATGGCCACCCTTCCCGGCCTGCGCTCGGCCAGTTCGCCCAGCGTCACCGCCCCCACCCGACGTAGTGCCGGCCGGTACAGCTCCATGACCTGGTGGCGAGCGTCGAGCGAGAGGATGGCGTAGGCGTCGCCGAGCCGCTCCAGCTCGCTCGGCGGTGGCAGCGGCGGGGCCGGAGTCGGTGGCAAGCGGATGTCCAGCGGCCGCTCCCGGGCAGAACGTGATCCGAGCGAGCGGCCGTCGGCCCGGCCTCGCGTGGCCCCGGCGATCTCACGTAGCTGCCAGAGGGCTTCCCGGCGCGGCTGTCCCAGCGAGTCCAGTGCACCGGCTCGGATGAGTCGCTCCAGGACCTCCTGGGACAGCTCGGTACGAGCCACGAGGTCGGCCAGGGAGCGGAACGGGCCATCCTCCGCGCGGGCGGCGTCAAGCAGCTCCCCCTCGGTCTGGCCGATGCCCTTGACCAGTCCCAGCCCCAGGCGGATGCCGTAGCCACGGGCACTCGGCGCCGCATAGCGGTCACGCGCCTCCTCGCGGGGGACGACCACCGACGCCGAACCGACCACCTCCGGACGCCGGTCGATGCCGGCCCCTGGCGGGAGCGGAGTGCCCGCCGGCCCGACCCACTCGGTGGTGGCACGGAAGTGGCTGGCGTTGACGTCGACCGGCAGCACCGCCACCCCGTGTCGCTTGGCGTCGTTGACCAGGACCTCCACCGGGTAGAAGCCCATCGGCTGGGCGTTGATGAGTCCGGTCACGAACTGGGCGGGATAGAAGAGCTTGAGGAAGGCCGACTCATAGGCCGTCCGTGCGAAGGCCGCGGCGTGGCTCTTGTTGAAACCGAAGCTGGCGAAGCCGGCGACCTTGCCGAACAGCTCCTCGGCCGCCTCGCGTGTCAGCCCGTTGGTGCGCATGCAACCCTCGACGAAGCCCGTGTGCAACTTCTCCATCTCCTTCGCCGAGCGCCAGGTGCCCATGGCCCGGCGGAAGCCGTCCGAGTCGGCGGCGCTGAAGCCGGCCACGTCGATGGCGATCTTCATGACCTGCTCCTGGTACAGGATCACGCCCAGCGTCTCGGCCAGGATGGGCTCGAGCGAGGGATGCAGGTAGGTCACCGCTTCGATGCCCTGGCGACGGCGCAGGTAGGGGTGGACAGCGTCGCCCTGGATAGGCCCGGGGCGGATGATGGCCACCTCCACCACGAGGTCGTCGAGCGTCTGCGGGCGGCTCTTGGGCAGCGTCTGCATCTGAGCCCGCGACTCGATCTGGAAGACGCCCACCGTGTCCGCCGCGACGATCATGCGGAAGACCTCGTCGATGTCCTCCGGCAGCCGGTCGAGGTCCAGGCAGACGGCACAGTCAGCCTTGATGTCGCGCAGGGCGTCGTCGATGGCGCTGAGCATGCGCAGGCCGAGCAGATCGAGCTTGATGAGCTTCATCGTCTCGATGTCGCGCTTGTCGAACTGGACGACCACGCGGCCGGGCATGGTGGCGTGCTCGAGTGGGGCGATGTCGACCAGCGGCGCACGGGTAACGAGCATGCCACCGACGTGGATCGAGAGATGCCGTGGCCGGCCGTCGATGCGGGCACACAGCTCCAGCCAGCGGTCCCAGGGCGAGAGCCCCAGCGTGGAGCCGCGACGTCGCGGCGGCAGCGGGTCAAGCTCGATGGACCCGACGCTGGTGGCGAGGATGCGGCGCTCCTGTTCGCCGCCCATGTCATCCGTGTCGCCATCCCCGCCACGGTCCTGAAGCGAGGCCAGGGCCAGGCGACGCTGCGATTCGTGGCGCAGGAAGTGCTCGCTGGCGGGCGTGTCGCCGGGGCCACCCTCGTCGTCGGTCGGGCCCGGACGCAGGTCGGCCACCGGCACCAGCCGTTTCAGCTCGCCCATGTCATCGAGCAGCCGGCGCATACCCGCCTCACCTTCCGCCGGCTCGCTGAAGAACTCGGCGAAGCCCCCGTCGGCCTCGAGGTCCCGGCGCACCATCACCGAGTCGTAGGTCTCGAGGGCCTTGGCGACGCGGTCGACGAGGGGCCGCGGAAAGCCCAGGGCATAGCCCACCTCGCGCACGGCCGAGCGAGCCCGATAGGTGACGATGTTGCAGACCATGCCGGTGTGCTCCGCTCCGTAGCGCTCGTAGACGTACCCGATGACCTCCTCGCGCCGCGAGGAGGCGAAGTCGATGTCGACGTCGGGATAGGTCGTGCGGCCCTCGTTGATGAAACGCTCGAAAAGCAGCTCGTGGCGGATGGGGTCGACGCGGGTGATGCCCAGGGCGTAGGCCACGATCGAGTCGCCGGCGCTGCCGCGACCCTGCGCGGGGATACCTCGCTCGCGGGAGAAGCGCATGAGATCCCAGCAGATGAGGAAGAACTCGGCCAGGCCCGTGCGCTCGATGATCTCCAGCTCGTGCGCCATCTGCTTGAGCACACGCGGGGTGATGGGGTGGTAGCGGCTGCGCACGCCGTCGTGGCACAGCCGTTCGAGGTAGGAGAAGGGCGTCTCTCCGCCGGGCACCGGGAAACCCGGGAAGCGGTAGCGCTCGAACTCGAGGCTGACCTGGCAGCCGGCAGCGACTTCCCCGGCGCGCTTGATGCCGTCGAGCCAGGCATGGCGCACGAGCGGGTCGTCGTCGTGGCCCGGTGGCAGTGCCGCCAGATCGGCACCGTCCTTGAGCGCGTACTCGGCGTTGGGCCGGCGCAGGTGTGCGGCCGACTCGAGATCCTGCCCGTGGCGGATCGAGACGAGCACGTCCTGCAGCTCGCGGTCGGAGCGCAGCGCGTAGTGAGCGTCGTTGGTCACCACCGTGGGCAGACCGGCCTCGTGAGCCAGCCGAGCCAGCTCTGCGACCAGCCAGTCGTCGTCGGGCAGCAGGTGGTGCTGCAACTCCACGTAGAGCCTGTCGTGGGCGGCGATGGCCCCGAGGCGCGTCAACGCCCGGGCCGCGCCCTCGCGGTCGCCGGCCAGCAGCCGGCGCGACAGCTCCCCGTGGCGGCAGCCGGTGAGGATGACGAGGCCGTCCCGATGCTGCTCAAGCAGCTCGTGGCTGAAGCGTGGCACGCCCTTGGAGCCTGCGAGATGAGCAGCGCTGGCCAGCCGGCAGAGGCTGGCGTAGCCCGCCTGGTCCTGCGCCAGCAGTGTCAGGTGTGGGCCCAGCTCGCGCGGACGCACACCACGCAGGTCCTCGCGACGCGGTTCTCGATGGTCGGGAGGGCGTCGTCGGGTGACGACTGCACGGACTGGCTCCCCTGCCCCGGGCTCCGGCACGTGCACCGTGGGCGCCTGGCGCGAGCGCCCTTTCGGCTGTTTCGACGGGACCACGATCGCGTGGAGATCGACCGCCGCCGCATCGACGAGCTCGACCTCCATGCCCACGACCGCGTGGAGGCCAGCCTCGCGGGCTGCGGCCGAGAAGCGGACCGTGCCGTAGAGGCCCTGATGGTCGGTGACGGCCAGCCCGGACAGGCCCAGCTCCACCGCGCGTTCGACCAGATCATCGGCGGACGAGGCACCGTCGAGGAAGGAGAAGTCGGTGTGGCAGTGGAGTTCAGCGAAGGCCTTCGTCACCGGTCTCATCATAGAACATCTGTTCTATATCAAGAAGGCCTAGCTGCGGGCTCTTGCCGCCAGACCCCGATGAACACGGGCTGCGAGCTCATCGTGGTCGAGGGCGGCGGCCACGACTGGCAGATCGAGGGCGCGGACGCCGACGTGAACGAGCTGGTCTGGTCGTTCCTGAGCCGTTTCTCGCTACCCGCCTAGGCCCGCAGGCCGAGCGGCCACCGCGGGGCACGACGGGACTCAGCCCGGCACGCCGGGGCGCCGCCCCGCGTTGCGGTGTTGCGTCTTGTCAACACCCTGACAACGAGTAGAATCAGAGGCAGTGGCAGACAGGGGCCTGCAAGCGTACGCCGTGCCCTCGGCGCGAGCGGGCCAGCAAACAGACCCCGCTGCGCGCCGTGACGCCCTTTCCGGGCTGACGGCCGGTGGTTTCCTCGTGGCCGTCATCGTGGTCGTGCTAGCCATCATCGTGGCTGCTCCCCAATACGCCAAGCCGGCCCCCGGCGCCGGGATGGCCGCCGATGCGAGCACAGAACCCTCTCTTGATCCAGATCTGACCCAATCGGTCGTCGCCGCTGCCGAGGTGCCCACCTCGAAGCCACCGGGCGATCTCAAGGGCTACCGCTGGCCGGTGCGCGGTGGCTCTGTCCATTCGTTCTACGAGTACTCTCCCACGGGCCGCTTCGAGATCCGGGGCAAACGCGTCCACGACGGCCTCATCATCACCTGGTTCGAGGGCGCCGTGGTCAAGGCCGCGCACAAGGGCACGGTCGTCGCCGCCGGGCGGGACTGGGCCGATCACACCGGCTACGCCAGCTCGCTCGACAAGGTCTACCAGCGCTACGCCGACCCTTCGGCTGCCAAGGCCAAGAAGAAGGGGAAGAGTCGCAGGAAGCCCGCCTACCCCCAGGGCATCGTCATCGACGATGGGAACGGCTACTACAGCATCTACAGCGAGATCAAGGACCTTCGCGTGAAGCCTGGAGACAAGGTCAAGCCCGGCCAGATCATCGGGGGCATGAGCCGAGCCGAGGGCAAGCAGATGATGCGCTATCGCCTCGTGCGCATGGACGGCCCCATGATGAGGGTCCACGAGTCGGACCGGCAGCTGGGCTATCCCGACTACGCACGCGAGCGTGTCGACCCGCTGGCGGTGCTGGACATCGACGCCAAGAAGCGCCCGAAGCGCGCGGAGAAGGGCCCGAAGGACCCGCCCCGGCTGTCCGAGTACTAGCCTGTCCGAGTACTGGCCCTGGGGTGCGACGGCGCCGGCCGTCTGGCCCTGGTGTCGCTAGTCATAGAGACGCTCGAGGTGCCAGGAGCCGTCGAGACCGTCGCGGTAGACGAGCGCCAATACTCGCGGTCCTACGACCTTGAAGTAGTCGCGCACCAGCGGCCGGCGCCACCAGGCCTCCTCGATACGCCAGTGGTTGCAGGTCTCGACCGGTTCGCGCACACCCAGCCAACGCAGCCCGACCGGCCAGCCGCGATCATCCTCCTCCACCTCGATGGCCGGATGCTGGCCCAGCAGTCGCGTCATGCCTCTGTCCCTGCCGCATCGTGCTGTGCCGCGTCGTGCCAGTCGAACCGCCGCTCAGCGAGGGCTGCCTCCACGTCCCCGGTGACCGCGCGCAGGATGCGGTCGGAGCCGAAGCGGATGGCGAGGCTGGCCAGCTGCCACTCCAGCCGGGCAGCATGCGCACCCTGCCGACTGAACAACGTCAGCTGCTGGCCGGCCTCAGGCGCGGTGCCATCGAGCTGCAGTGCCAGCCGCCCCACTGCCGCCGACGGTGGTGCCGCTTCCAGGCGGGCCATGAGCAGTCGCTCCAGGAGCTCGGCGGCGGCCGACGGCTCCGGCAGCGCCTGGCGATACTCGAGCGGCGGCACCTCCGCTCCCGGTGACCGCTCCAGCGTCAGCGTCAACGTGGCACGGGCAGCGCCGGCACCACGTGCCGCGAGTTGCTCACAGAGCGTGCTGCACAGGTGGTGGAGCACGAAACGAAGCGGTTCCAGCTCCTCCACCGGTGGCTCCAGCTCCACGTCTGCGGTGAGATGCTCGACCGGGCGGCGTGGTCGCAACGGCCGCCGGTCCAGGCCGCGGACGAGGTCATGCATCGCCGCCCCCGCGGCCCCGAAGCGGGAGACCACCGCGGAGTGGTCCAGGGCGGCCAGCTGCCCCATCGTGGTCAGTCCCAGCACGCGCAGACGCTCCTGCATCTCCGCATCCGCCGGCAGCAGTGTCAGCGGCAAGGGCTCGAGGAAGGCCGCCTCTTCGCGCCGCCCGCCGGGAGGCACAGCACCAGCGCCGATGTGCGCGGCCACCGCCGCCCCGAACCGGGTGTTTCCGATACCCGCTCGCGGGCTTCCCGGCAACAGCGGCTCCGCGATGGCCAGCGCGCGCCGGACCAGGCTCGCCTCGTCACCCCACAGCCGGGCCAGGCCCTCGATACCGATGAGGATGCGGCCGAAACGCGGGTCGGCCGGGTCGACCTCCCCTTCCACGGCCGGGGCCAGCGAGTTCAGTGCGTCCAGCGCCTCTTCGAAGGGATCGGCCAGCCGGGCAGGTTCGAGCGGCAGGAAGGTCGCCTCCGGGACCAGGCTGTGGGCCGTACCCAGCGGCTGTCCGCGGCGCACGCCCAGCGCACTGGCGGCAGGGCTGCGGTCGAGCACGGCACCGGGATCCCACGGCCGTCCCCCGAGGATGACGGTCTCCTCCGGACCGAGGTCGCGGCCGAGCGCCAGTCGCAACGGCAGGTGCGGCCAGTCCAGGTACAGCAAGCGCATGGTTCGCTCGATGGCACGTCCGCGAGGCCGCGCTCAGACCACGACCAGCCGCGGTGCCTGACCGACCGACCGGATGGCCGGCTCCACCTCGTCCGGGGCCAGCGCTGGTCCGGTGATCGCCTCTGGCACCGCCGGTATCAGCCGGTGGGTCGCTTGGGCACGTTCCCCATCGGTGAGGTAGTGGATATCCAGGTCCACACTGCGACCCGGTGGCCCGTAGCGGTTCTTGGCCACGGTCACGGCCGTGCGTTGGCCGACCACGTCCCGTCCCAGCCGCAGCCAGCTCCGACGCTCCAGTTCCAGCCGCAGACCGGTGCTCCGGGCCAGTGCCGCCTGTACCGACCCCGCGACCGAGACCGGCTCGAGCACGACGAGGCGGGCACCGACACGACGGGCATGAGCCGCGAGACGGCGCAACTGGTCGTCGAAGCGCGCGCGCAACCGGACCGGCAGATCCACCACCAGCAGACCCACGCAGCGTCCCGTGAGCAGGGCCCCGGCCAGGCTGAGACCCTCCTGGGTATCTGCCGGGCGGATGACCAGCAGCCAGCGCAGGTCGACACCGCGACCGACCGCCTCCACCGGGTCGAAGGCGCGGCCCAGGTCCAGCCAGGCCACGATATCTCCCGCCGACTGGGCCTCCGCCACAGAGCGCAGCGCCAGCGTGGTCTTGCCGCTGGAGGGTCCGCCACGCAGGACGACGCTGGCCTCCGGCGGCAGACCCGAAGGCCCGAGGATGGCGTCCAGCGCCGGAAAGCCGGTGGAGATGACGCCCGCGATGGGCGGCTCCGAGGCTGGCTGCGGTGCTCCCGGGTGGGAGTCCGGGAGCACCGCGAGGGCGAGGGAGCCATGGACGGCCGGAGCCTCTCGACCCGCTGCTACCGCCGACCCGACCGGGCGGCCGTCGCCCAGCCGGACAGCAGCACTGCCCCAGCGGGTCTGGAGGGTGGCAAGGGCACTTCTGAGAGGCTCTGATGACCGTTCCATGGCCCGACGAATCATAGAACATCTGTTCTATTTCTTCAAGTGTCATGTCGCTGTCACCGAACCCCGGGAGACTGCGGCGCTAGCATGAACGTCCTGATGCCTACCCCACAGCCCAATGCCGAGCCGGCGATCACGACCCGGCCCATCCTCGTCGTCGACGACGACCGCAAGATCGTGGCCCTCGTGCGCGCCTATCTCGAGCGCGAAGGCTTCCATGTCATCACCGCCTACGACGGCCGGGAGGCCCTCCGCCGGGCGCGCTCGGAGGATCCGGCTCTCATCGTGCTGGACCTGATGCTGCCCGAGATCGACGGTCTCGAGGTCATGCGCCTGCTGCGCGCCGACAGCGCCGTACCGGTACTGATGCTGACTGCCCGCAGCTCCCTGCCCGAGCGCATCATCGGCCTCGAGAAGGGCGCCGACGACTACCTGCCCAAGCCGTTCAGCCCGGCCGAGCTGGTGGTGCGCGTCAAGGCCGTCCTGCGCCGGGTCAACCAGCCGGCCGCCGCCGTGCCCGCCAAGCCGGCCTCGGCCATGCTGACCCAGAACGACCTCCTCATCGACACCGAGCGCTACGAGGTCCGCCGCGGTGATGAGCTGGTGCCGCTGACGCCGGTCGAGTTCAAGCTGCTGGTGACCCTGGTGGCGGCCGACGGACGGGCCCTCACCCGCGACCAGCTGCTCGATGCCGTCTATGGCTCCGATGACGGTGACGTGCTCGACCGCACCATCGACGTGCACATCGGCCGCCTGCGCGACAAGCTCGACGACGACGCCGAGCGGCCCCGTTACATCATGACCGTGCGCGGCGTGGGCTACCGCGCGGCGCCGCCACTCACCGAGGCCTAGCCGCAGTGCCCGGGGAGCAGGCCGGCGGACATCGGCCCGCCTTCGGCCGCGGGCTGGCCGTCCGCATCGCCCTGGTGGGCATCGGCTCGGCACTGGTGGCGGTCGGCATCATCACCGCCGGCGTGCTCATCGTCGGCAGCGAGGCCATGGCCCACCTCATGATGGAGCACGGCGAGACCGCGGAGGCCTCGTATGCCATGTTCGACCATTCCATCCGTGACGTGCTCTGGGTGGCCACGGTCATCGCCATCGCCGCGGGCGTCATCCTCGCCATCGCGCTCTCGCGGATGCTCGCGCGGCCCCTGGCCGAGATCGGCGCTGCAGCCCGGCGGGTGGCGGATGGCGACCTCAGCATCCGCGTTCCGCGGCCGCAGCCCGACGAGCTGGCCAGCCTGGCCGACTCCTTCAACCAGATGGCCGCCGAGCTCGAGGAGAGCGAGCGGCAGCGGCGTGACATCATCGCCAACACCGCACACGAGCTGCGCACGCCACTGACCAACCTGGAGGGCTATCTCGAGGCTATCCGCGACGGCGTCATCGAGCCCGACGCGAGTACCTTCGAATCGCTGCTGGAGGAGACGGAGCGCCTGGTCAGATTGGCCCGTTCGCTCGACGACCTGGCCCTCGGCGACGCCGCGCACGTGCGTGCGCGGCCGGTGGAGGTCGACCTGGCGCTGCAGCTGGCCGCGGCGGCAGAACTGGCGCGACCAGCCTTCGAGGCCCGGCGCCTGGCACTCGTGCGCGACTGGCCGGAGCGGCTGCCAGCCAGGGCCGATCCCGACCAGTTCTCGCAGGTCCTCAACAACCTGCTCCAGAACGCGGCCCGCTACGCGCCCGAAGGCGGCGGCGTCACGCTCAGTGCCGAGAACCGCGATGACACCGTGCTGGTGAGCATCAGCAACAGCGGTGAGGGCATCCCGCCGGAAGATCTGCCCCACGTCTTCGAGCGCTTCTACCGTGTCGAGAAATCACGCGACCGGGCGCTCGGCGGCGCCGGCATCGGCCTGGCCATCGTCAAGCAGCTGGTGGAGGGCTGGGGTGGCCGCGTGGGGGCCGAGTCGGCGTCAGGCCGCACGCGCTTCTGGTTCAGCCTGCCGCAGGGGCGTAGATCGGCCTACTGATACCGGTATCCGCGCTCCAAGTCGGACTCCACCGAGCGTGCCGGCCTTATCACCGTGACGCAGCGCGAAGACGGTCACTCGGCGGGCAGGTCGGGCATCTCGGCGGGGATGATGACGCCGTTGATGGGCTTGAGTCCGCGGAACGCGAAGGACCCATCGGTGTAGAGGATGGCCGTCAGGCCTTCGTAGCCACCAGCCCCGGTGAGGACGAGCTGCTCGATGTCGATGCTCGCCCCGGCGTCATCTCCGTCCGTGCTGACGTTGGTGCCGGTCCCGGACCACGATCCGCTGTCGTTGGCGATCTCCAGCTCCGTGGTCAGCACCCAGAAGCCGTCGTACGCTCGCTCGCTCCTGACGGCAGAGCCGGTGCCGGTGAGGCGCGGGTCGTCCATGACGAAGCCGATGCAATCGGCCCAGACGAAGGAGCCGTCTCCGGGGTCACCCTCGGTCACGGCGAAGTCCCCTTCCGGCTCGCACGGCTCACTCGCGCCGCCGATCGGATCGAAGCTTCCGCTCACGACGGCTCCCGCTTGGTCGGCCCCGTCGTCCTGCGCCGCGACCCCGACCGCCGAACCGGCCAGCAGGCCGATGGCGAGGATGGAGATGGTGGTGGTCTTGACAGCCCGCACGGGACCCTCCATTCCCCCCATGGTGCATCCAGGGACGGACGAGCCATCTGCTGTCCGTCGTGCCGGAGCGAGGGGTCAGGATATCAACGCGGTCCAGTGGCTCGGAGTGACTCAGGCGGCCGGCGTACCCGAGTCGGACTGCTGGCAGAGCTGTTGGTCGTGGTGCTGGGGTCTGGGGTCTGGGGTGGTGGCGCAGGGGCCGTCGCCCGAGGCGACGGCGCTCGATGCGCCTGAGGACATCGATTCCCTGCGGCCCGCCGGCTACTGCTTCATGCTCAGGACATGACCACCGGACGGCATCGGACAGAGAGGTCCGTTCGGTGCAGCCTGCCGCAGCGTCGCGCGACCGATCCCGGAGCTTCGCGCTGACCCGGTTCAGTCCTCGGCCGCGACGGCCTCCTCCACGCGGCGCTTGATGCCCAGCATCTGACTGCGCATCAGCGCGAATACGCCTACGGACAGGAGCGGGAAGCCGCGACGCTGGATGCCGTTGACGTCCTCGATGCGGAAACGCAAGCGCTCGATGAGGCGGGTCCGCCCGCCCGCAACCTCCTCCAGCTCGAAGGCCCAGCTGACCTGATAGGGCGGCATGTCGAAGTCAGCGCCAGCGGGGACATCGGCGTCGTCGAGGCGGTCCGCCACCAGCTCCTCGACCTGCTCGCGCATCATGGAGTCGTCGATGAACAGCACGAGCGCCTCACCGGGCTCGACGACCCTGGCCGCGAAGCCCCCATGCGGGTGCGTCGGTACGAGGTCGCCCACGGCCAGGTCCTGGAACTCCTCGAGGATCTCGTCGGCGCTCTCGCCCGTGGCCCCGCCGCCCGGGCTCCAGGGCCGATCGAGCGGGGCATAGCTGTACCAGCCGCCCCGACCGTAGCCGAGCTGCGCCAGCCAGGGCCAGACCTGGTCCGGGCTCGCATCGATGTCGACGGCGCGGGTCTCCACGACATCGGCATCCGGCACCAGCTCGTCGCCGGCGAAGCTCCGCTGGTCGCCGCCCTTCAGGACCCCCCACGTCCGATGCAGGGAGCGCAGCTGCACCAAGTAGGCGGCGCCCATGCCCGCGGAGAACGCGAGCGACATCAACTTGATGAGCACGATGGCCTTGAAAGCGAACCTGATCAGGCGGAACACGGGTGGCCTCCTCGCTCGACTCTGGACGTCCCGATGCTACTCCCCGGCCCGCGCCCGGGAACGTGTCATTCGGGCCCTTCCCGAACGCCAGGGGTATACTTCGGCCGCCGAGTGGCCGTGGGCCACGCTCAGTGGGGATGTAGCTCAGCTGGGAGAGCGCTGCGTTCGCATCGCAGAGGCCAGGGGTTCGAGTCCCCTCATCTCCACCACTCATTTCCCTGGCACCGTACCGTCACGATGTGGCTCGCCGCCCTGGGGATGGTGCGGGCTACGGCGACCCCCAAGTGTGGCGAGGCTCGTACCCGAGGAGCTCGCGAGCATGGTCGATGGCCAGCAGGGTCTGGCGGCCTGCGAGCCTGGCGCGCAACGGCACCGATGGATAGACCTCGGCCATGAGGTCCGCACTGTCGCGCCTCATGACGGTGTCGGCGGCAGCGATGATCGCGATCTCGGATCCGCTCACGGGGGCCACAAGGCTCGACTCGCAGGCCATCGCTACGTCGCGCGCATCGACGTAGCCCCACAGGTTCCAACGCCGGAGGGTGGCATCGCCCTGGTAGCTCTGGAAGGCCTCGTAATCGGCCGGCTCCATGATGTTGGAGATGCGCAGGCCGACGTACGGTGTGCCGGTCCGGCGCGCGAACTGGCCCGCCATGGTCTCGCCGGCCAGCTTGGCGAGAGCGTACGAGGACTCGGGACGAGCCGGATGTGATTCGTCGATGGGGGCGAATGCAGGTGGCGTATCGAACGGCAGCCCCAGGACCGTCTCACTCGAGGCATAGACCACCCGCGACAAGCCATGCGATTCCGCGGCCGCGAAGACGTTGAAGGTCGAGAGCGTGTTGATGCGGAACGTCTCGGCGGGTGGCCGGAGCTCCGGAGCCGGGATGGCCGCGAAGTGGACCACGGCGTCAGCGCCAGCCAGGGCCTCGTAGCACTGGCCGGGATCGGTCAGGTCAGCCACGAGGCAGAGGCCGTGGGCACTGCCATCGTGCTTCAGGTCGACGTTGAGGACGTCATGGCCGACCTCGCGCAGACGAGCCACGACCCAGCGCCCGCCCTTGCCGGTGCCTCCGGTGACGACGATCCTCATGGTCGGACCAGTTCCTCGAAATAGCCACACCGGAGCAGCGTTGGATCGCAGGACGGATGGACCCACTCGGTCTCCATGCACTCAGTATGTGGCACACGGCCCCGTGGTACGTGGCCGGCGATGTCCGATGTCCGACGTCCGGTGCCACCATGGTTGACGTGATCCGTCATCGCTCGAACACTGTGGGACGGGGTCGGCCGGCTCCACGCCGAAGCAGAGGGCCACATTCGATGACAGCCGCAGCCAACGCCCCTGCCGGGCGCGACCTCGACAACGGCCTCCGCCCGGGCCCACGTCGGGCCACCACGGAAGCTCATCGGTGGCCATGATGCATCGGACGCTCAGCGTGTTCACCGCCTTGGCGCTCGGGGTCGCGAGCGCGTGCGCCGGGGATCCCGGCCCGGCCACGGAAGCGGATGCCTCGCTGGGCGTAGAGCCGACCGCGGTCGAGGCCAGCGCATCGCCGGACCCCAGTCCCACCGCTGAGCCGTCCATGGACCCCGAAGGCGAAGTGTGCCTGCGCGTGACCGAGGTCGAACAGCGTCTGGCCGCGCTGCGGTCGGTCGAGCTGCTCCTGCCGAATCGCGTCGCGCTGGATATCGAGCTCGACAAGCTCACGTCCGCCTACCGCGAACTGGAGGATGCCGAGCTGGGTGAGCGGGCCGAGGAGCTGGAGCGGTCCCTGACCCGGCTGGGGTACCGCCTCGGCGAGCTGGAGCTGGCGGTCGAGGACTTCCGCACCACCAACCGCCCGCGTCGCGCTGCGCCGCACGTGGAGGAGGACTCGCAGAAGGTCGCCGACGAGCTGGCCGCGTTCGTCATCCTCTCGCGCTGCTGAGCAGGGTCCGGGCCGCACCCCGCGGGATCGGCCGCACCCCGCCGGATCGGACGCGCCCCGCCGGATCGGACGCCCGCAGCTAATCCAGCGCTGCGCGGACCTCCGTGGCGTGGTCCCGCAGCCAGCGGCGCGCCTCGGGCGTACGCGGAGCATGCCGTTCGACCAATGCCCAGAAGCGACGGGTGTGCCCCCGGATGTGCAGGTGAGCCAGCTCGTGGACCACGACTGCATCGAGCACGAACGGCGGCGCCAGGAGCAGGCGCCAGCTGAACGAGAGCGCCCCGCTCGTCGAGGCCGAGGCCCAGCGGCTGGACTGGTCACGGATGCTGAGATGGCCGGCCCGGACCTCCATCTCGATGGCCCTGGCCGCCACCCGTTGCCTGATGACCGCCCGCGCCCGCTCGCGCAGCCAGGCTTCCAGCAGCTCGGCCGTGCCTCGCCCGTCGCGGCCAAGGCGCACGACGAGGCCGGCGGGGATCGGCTCCACGCGCCCTCGCACGGGACGGACTGCAGCAACGACCGCTGAGATGCGGAGAGGCTCCCCGGCCACCTCCAGCACGCGTCCCTCCCCCAGCGGCGGCCGTGCCGCCAGCCGATCGCGCTCGTCGTCGATCCGGCCGATGTGCCGGTCGAGCCAATCGGCATGCTGCCCCACCAGACGCTCGGCCTCGGCCAGGGGCATGCGGCGCGGCAGGACCACCACCGCCTCGCCGTCGCGGCTCACGGTCAGCCGGGCTCGACGGGCACGGTCTGAGCGGCGCACGCGGTAGGCGTGCCGGTCGGTCGTCACGTCAGCGCCCATGCAGTCACGCGTCTCATCGTACGCGGGGCACCCGCAGCCGCGCCACGGGCTGGCCGCTGGCCTCACCTCGGCCGCGCGATCTACGGGCGCCCGGCAAGACCAATCGCCACGATGGCGAGGATTCGGTATGATGCGGAACACGGGGCGATAGCTCAGCTGGGAGAGCATCTGCATGGCATGCAGAAGGTCCGGGGTTCAAGTCCCCGTCGCTCCACCACCCGAACCTCAATGCGGACCCCCGTCATCGACGGGGGTCTTGTCATTCCGGGGATAGATGAAGCAGGCAGACCGTGAGGTTCCACGCATGACCAGCCCCGCCCAGGACGGCGACGCCACCCGCTCCTCGGTCGACCGCTACGACGCGGCGGCCATCGAGCCCCACTGGCAACAGCGCTGGGAAGAGCTCCGCCTCCACTACACCGATCTGACTGACGATTCGCGGCCGGGCTACTACCTGCTGACGATGTACCCCTACCCCTCGGGCGACCTTCATATCGGCCACTGGTACATCAAGACACCGACCGACGCTCGCTCGCGTTTCATGCGCATGAACGGCTACAACGTCTTCTTCCCCATCGGTTTCGACGCCTTCGGCTTGCCCGCCGAGAACGCGGCCATCAAGAGCGGCATCCATCCCGCGACCTGGACCATGCGCAACGTCGAGAACATGCGGACGCAACTGCGCTCCATGGGCGCGACCTTCGACTGGGACGCAGAGGTCGTGACCTGTCAGCCCGACTACTACCGCTGGAACCAGTGGTTCTTCCTGCAGTTCATGAAGGCCGGCCTGGCCTATCGCAAGATGGCGCCGGTGGACTGGTGCCCCAACGACCAGGTCGTGCTCGCACGGGAACAGGTGGAGGGCGCCGACCGGGTCTGCTGGCGCTGCGGCACGCCGGTCATCAAGCGTGACCTGGAGCAGTGGTTCTTCCGCATCACCAAGTACGCCGACGAACTGCTCGACTTCAGTGGGCTCGACTGGCCGGAACCGGTCCGCCTCATGCAGACCAACTGGATCGGCCGTTCCGAAGGCGCCGACGTCATCTTCCACACGGCCCCCTCCGGCCACCACGAAGGCGGCCAGGAGCTGCGCGTCTTCACCACCCGCCCCGACACGCTCTTCGGTGCCACCTTCATGGTGCTCGCGCCCGAGCATCCGCTGGTCGACGAGTTGACCGCGCCCGGGCAGAGGGAGACCGTGGAGTCCTACGTCGCCCGTGCCCGTCGCGAGACCGAGATCGAGCGCCTCTCCACCGACCGCGAGAAGACCGGCGTGCCTCTCGGTGCAGACGCCATCAACCCCGTCAACGGCGAACGCATACCCATCTGGATCGCCGACTACGTGCTCCTGACCTACGGCACCGGCGCCATCATGGCCGTACCCGGGCACGACGAACGCGACTTCGAGTTCGCGACCCAGTTCGGCATCCCCATCCGTCGCGTGGTGGCCGGCCCCGACGATGCCGACGACGCCCCGCTCGACGAGGCCTACCCGGCCAAGGACGAGAACGCACGCCTGGTCGACTCGGGCCCCTACAGTGGCCTGCCCTGGGCGGACGGGTTCGCGGCCATCGTGGCCGACCTGGAAGCGAAGGGCCAGGGCGAGGCCACGGTGACCTACCGCATCCGTGACTGGCTTGTCAGCCGTCAGCGTCCCTGGGGCACACCTATCCCGGTGGTCTACTGCTCGGCCGACTGCGGCATCGTGCCCCTGCCCGAGGAAGCGCTGCCGGTGGTCCTGCCCGACGACTTCGTCTACCCCGAGGGCGGCGGAAACGCACTGGAGACGAACGAGGCCTTCCTCAGGACCACCTGTCCGACCTGCGGCGCCGAGGCACGCCGCGAGACCGACACCATGGACACCTTCGTGGACAGCAGCTGGTACTACTGGCGCTACCTGTCTCCGAAGGCAGACGACGTCCCCATCGACAAGGCACTCAACGAACGCTGGACCCCGGTCGATCAGTACACGGGCGGCGCGGAGCACGCGGTCATGCACCTGCTCTACAGTCGGTTCTTCGCCAAGGCCCTCAACGACATCGGCGTCATCCACGAGCGCGAGCCCTTCAAGCGCCTCTTCAACCAGGGCCAGATCCTTGGGGCCGACGGTGAGCGCATGAGCAAGAGCCGGGGCAACGTGCAGGATCCCGATGAGCTGGTCCATCGCTACGGCGCCGACACGGTGCGCCTCTTCCTGATGTTCATGGGCCCGTGGGACCAGGGCGGCCCCTGGAACCCCCAGGGCATCGAGGGCGTCAACCGTTTCCTGCGACGCGTGTGGACGGTCGCGCTCGACCCCACCGGTCGGGAGCATGGCGACCCCGATGCGGGCAGGCTGCCGCGGGGCCAGGACCTGGCCGCGGCCCAGAAGGCACTGCGCGTGGGTGCCCACCGAACGCTGCAGGGCGTGACCGACGACCACGAAGGCTTCCGCTGGAACACCATCGTGGCCAAGCTCATGGAGCTGACCAACCTGCTCATGAAGTACCGCGGGACGCCTGCGGCCGAGACCGATAGCTACGACGAGGCCGTGGACCTGCTGCTGCTGATGCTCGCGCCGGAGGCTCCGCACATCGCAGAGGAGTTGTGGTCCCGGCGCCTGGCCGCTGCCGGCAAGGACTGGCGCTCGATCCACACCGAGTCGTGGCCGGCCTTCGACGAATCGCTCGTGGCCGCCGAGATGATCGAGCTACCGGTCCAGGTCAACGGCAAGCTGCGCGACAAGGTCCAGGTCGTACCGGGCCTGCCGCAGGAGGAGATCGAGGCCATCGTCATGGCCCAGCCCAAGATCATCGCCAACCTGGCGGGCAAACAGGTCGTGAAGGTCATCCACGTCGGGGGACGCTTGGTCAACATCGTCGTCCGATGAACGAGCAGGTGGCGTGCCCTTCCTGCGGCGCGGCGAACTCGGGGGCAAGTGCCTACTGCGGCGCCTGCGGCGCACCACTCCGACCAGCCACGGTGCCGCCAGTGCCGTGCTGGAACTGCCGTGCACCGAACCCGCCCGGCCGCGCCTACTGCGGGCAGTGCGGCCAGCACCTGGCCGGGCCCGCGGTGGCACCGGCACCGCCGGCGCAGGGCAGCGGTCGCAACCCTGTCCTGCTGGCCCTCGCCGTCGTGCTGGTGTTCTTCCTCGGCATCGCCTCGGTCTTCCTCATCCTGACCCTCGTCGAGGACCGCGGCGGGACAGGCGTGGGCGCTCCCAGCGCGACCCCGACAGACGAGCTCATCGTCACGCCCGAACCCTCGCTCCTCCCCGAGGCGACCCCCACGCCGCCTGCGATCCGCACGCCCAAGCCCAAGCGGACTCCGCAGCCGACCCCCACGCTCGGGCCCCCCGGAAGCTTCGTCTGCTACGAGTCGATGGCGGTGGACGGCCCCGTTGGCTCGAACTGGGATCTGGTGCGTGTCGACTTCCGCACATACCGTGGATATGACCGAGTCATCTACCAGCTCCAGCGTCGGGGCGACGAACTCGACGGCATCGCCCCGCGCATCGCGGCCCGCCCGGCCATCCCAGGCGAAGGCGAGTTCGTGGGAGAGCCGCCAAGACACCCGGATTCCGAGTCGAGGCTCAACGTCGTGCTCGCCAACGGCGTCCGCGACCGCGCGCGCATCGATGGCTACGAGCCGCGTGGCATGAAGATCGTGAAGGCGCTCTGGACACAGCGCTACCAGTCACACGTCAACTACATCCCGCCGGAGGACGACCCGGCGATGGCGGACGTCGGCGTGCTCTCGTCGGTCGATGTCATCGGCGATGCCTGCTTCTACCTCCGCGTGGTGGGCTGGGATGGCGAGGGCGACGACAGCGCCTCGGTCTTTGTCGACATCGAGCCATAGCCACCGGGACTGCCCGAAGGGTCCTTGACGTGGGCGGTGACGGCACCGATAGACTGGTCTTCCATGTCAGGCCTGGTCTGCGCCAACTGCGGCACCCCCAACGCGATCGACGACCTCTTCTGCGGCGAATGCGGTTCGGCCCTGGATGCGTCGATGGCCGCGCCCGAGCCGGGTGCCGAGACGAGCCCTGCGGCCGAGACTCCGGGCGTCCCCGCTGAGCCGGAAGGCCCTCCCGCCGCTCCGGCTTCGCTCCCTGCCGACGACTCCCCTCCCCCGCGCTCCCCGGGTGTGCCTGAGACTACGCCGACCGGACCGGCGGTCACATGCGCCAGCTGCGGGACGCTCAACGAAGCCGACCGCACGTTCTGTCAGCGATGTGGCGAGGAGCTGCCCGACGATGCGGCTCCCCGGGCGGTAGCTGCGGCCTCCACGACAGCGGGTGCCGCTGGGAACGGACGTGCGGCAAGTGGCGGCGGAGGGCCCGGCCCGGTCGCCATCGCGGGTGGGATCATCGCCATCGCATTCATCGGCATCGTGGGTGTCTTCCTGTTCCTCACGCTCAGTGGCTCCGATGACGATGCCGCCGCCAGCCCATCGCTCGAGCCCACCGTCGAGGCCACGCTCCTGGCCAGCCCCGCTGCGACCGACGAGCCCTCGGCCGAGCCGACCGCAGACGTCACGCCCGAACCGACGGAGCCAGCCACTCCGGAGCCAACGGTCGAGCCGACGCCGGAGCCGACGCCCGAACCGACCGCGGAGCCCACGCCTGAGCCCACCGTCGAGCCGACACCCGAGCCCACGGCCAGCCCGGTGCCGACTTCGAGTGTCGCGCCATCACCGGCAGCGACCACGAAGCCTGCCGCCGCATCGCTTCAGCCCACGCCCGAGCCGACCTCGGAGCCGACGGCCACGCCCGAGCCCACGCCCGAGCCGACCTCGGAGCCGCACGCCGAGCCGACGCCCGAGGCGACGCCCGAGCCCACGCCAGAGCCGACCCCGGAGCCGACGGCCACGCCCGAGCCGACCCCGGAGCCGACGGCCACGCCCGAGCCGACGCCAGAGCCGACCCCGGAGCCGACGGCCACGCCCGAGCCGACCCCGGAGCCGACGGCCACGCCCGAGCCGACGCCGGAGCCCACGCCAGAGCCGACACCGGAGCCCACGCCCGAGCCGACCCCGGAGCCGACGGCCACGCCCGAGCCGACGCCGGAGCCCACGCCCGAGCCGACACCGGAGCCCACGCCCGAGCCCACGCCCGAGCCGACCCCGGAGCCGACGGCCACGCCCGAGCCGACCCCGGAGCCGACGGCCACGCCCGAGCCCACGTCGCTCACCCGCAAGGCAGCAGAGGACGAACTGCTGGAGCGAGCCGACCCGATCAAGTGTGATCGTTGGCGTTCATCGTCGGACCAGCCCCTGGAGGCGGGGGCGAAGGGGGCGATCCGGTGTGTCAAGCCCGCGGCTCGCGTGGCGCAGCTGGCTATCTATACGTTCCCCGATGCAGCCGATCTGGCCGCCTACTGGCCGGTACGACTGAGCCGCATCAGCCCCGAGCCGCCCGAGACGGACACGGCCTGCGAGAACGGCGTAGCCGGTTCTCGTCCCTGGGAAGAGGGCCTGATCGTCTGCTATGTGCAGGACGGCGTGGCCAAGATCCGGTGGACTGACGATCGGCGGGGGATGTACGGCGTGATCGACGCCACCAGTGACGACCTCCGGCGACTGTACGGCTGGTGGCGCCGGAACGGACGCGACCTGGGCAAGCCGCTCGACTCCACGAGTACCGGCGCCGCGGGGCCGGCGACCGAGCCGACCGCACCGGCCGCCCAGTCGAGCCGGTTCACCTGCGAGGACAGCACCCTCGTGATCGACCCGCTCGACCGCAAGTGGAAGATCACTCGACTGAGCTTCCGCCGCTCGGGCGGTACCGAACGGGTCATCTACCACCTGGAGCAGGAGGGCAAGGCGGCGCCTGCCGACACCTCGGTGGAGGTAAGCCTCTCGCCGATGGGCCAGCCGAACCTGGTCGGGGGCGACAACGTCGAGCCACCGCTGGCAGGCGACACCGTCGTCTCAGTGCTCTTCGGCCCCGGCATCCGCGATGCCACAGGCCTGGACCATTTCGGTCCGCAAGGCGTGGAGATCATCGAGGACCTGTCGATATACCCCATCCAGGGCGGCTACAGCGTCTCGGTCATCGGGGTTACTGGCGACGGCTGCTATCTGCTGCGCGTGCCGGAGTTCGAGGACCCGCGCGCCAAGGCCACTTCGGCCGAGGTCTACCTGGACGTCGAGCCCTGATCGGGCCCGGTTCCTTCATCGGTCTCGCAGTCAGCGCCGGCTGACGATCCCATCCCTTGTCATGCCCGGCGGCACCCCCGGCCCGAGGGTCACCAGGTATGTGCCGGCGACGTCGTCGAAGGCGGCCGGATCGTCCACGAGCGCGGCCGCGAGCGTTCGCTCGCCCGGCCAGTCGTTGGGCAGGATGAAGACGTAGAGCTCGAAGGAACCGTCCTCGTCGACCTCGACCATCTTGGGTCGTCCGGCCTCGATACCCCGGTCCCAGGTCAACGTCACGACCGTGCCCGGCCGAAAGTCGTTCCCGGTCACGAGCGTGGTGTAGCCTGCCGGCCCGTGACCCGGCTCGATGGTGATGCTGGGATCGATGGGGCACGGGACGTTGAAGCGCCCGAGCGAACCGGCCACGACCACGCCAAGCGTATCGAGTTGCTGCGCTCGAACCGGCACCCGGCGCTCCTCCCGGCCGTTGGCACTCTGGCCGCTTGGCCGGATGACGGTCGAGAACGCACCGTCCCGGTCAGCCTGGACGCTGAACTGGTCGGTGTCACCGAAGCGAATGAAGACCCGGCCGTTGGGGTAGTAGCCGCTGCCGCCGACGGCGATCTCGTAGGCCTGCTTCTCACCCGGCGCCTCCGGACCACAGACAGGCGCGACCGTCAGCGGTTGTGCCTCACGGTCGCGGCATGGGACATCGAATGAGGTGGAGGCCTCCAGCACGGCCGCCGGCACGGAGACGCCGTCCGTCGACAGGCCGGTCTGGCGCTGGCTGGCCACGATCCGATAGCTGCCGAGTGGCCGCGCCGCCGGCCGGATCCTGGTGCTGAACTCACCCTTCGCGTCGGCCTTGGCCCGGAAGGTCTCGGCTTCCACGGTCCCCTCGGCGTCGAAGGTGACCGACAGGTTCCCGGGCTCGAAGCCCGTACCAGAGACATCGAGCGCCAGTCGTCGTGCGCCATCGCCCTTGAGCGCCGGGCGTGCGCAGCGCTGCTTGACTGCGACGTTCGTGGGCTCGCAGGGGAACTTGAAGCTGACCGAGCGTTGTCGGATCATCGACTCCCCATCGTCGGAGCGGATGCGCAATGAGTAGTTGCCGGGGCCTCGCCGGTAGGGCGAGATGGTCAGCACCAGGCGGCCATCATCGTCGGTCCTGGGGTTCCAGAACTCGTGGCTTTGCGGCCCATCCCAGATGACCCACACCCTCTGGTCCTCGTGGAAGCCGGTGGCAACGACGCGCACGTCCATACGCGCGGGTGGCGAGCCGGATCGGGCGCAATCGGGAAGTACTCGGACGTCCAACTCCGGACAGGGCGTGCGGAACCAGGTGGAGGCGGTGAACTCACCGTGGAGCCTGACGAAGTACTCGCCGGCAGGGTAGTTGCGGATGTTCACGGTGGTACGCACCTGCCCCTTGCCGTCGACGGCGACCGTGTCCTGGTGCATGGAGCCTGAGGGCCCCTCGATGCTCAGCTCCACCGACTTGGTGATGAAGCCCTTACCGCTGATCTGCAACTCCATCGGCTTCTTGCCGTCCATGGCGGCGTTGCAGCCGGTGTCGGCCGTGGCCGTGGGCCGACAGTAGTTCGCGGCCTCGAAGTCTTCGTGGCCTTGCTTGCCACCGCCCTCGGTCTCAGCGGAGAGGCGGTACCAACCTTCGTTCGAGACGACACTGGTGCTGTACGTGGATGGAGCGCCGAAGTCGATGGTCACATTCCGGTCGAATGTACCCAGCTCATCAACCCGGGCACGGCCGAGGAACAGGCCCACGACCTGGGTGGGCAGCGGAGCCGGCTGCACCCCGGGGCCGGCGCCGACGGGGCCGATAGCGGCGATAGCCGGTCCGGCCCCTGCCAGGGCTGGCGTGCGGAGCCAGATCTCGACCCGCGTCCCCGGTGTGAAGCCGCTTCCGCGCACACGCATCTTGCTCGCGCCGACCGGGGCGATGCACTCCTTGTCGATCCGCACCCGCGGGATGGGCGGGTTCGACTGGGCCTCGACCGGCTCCGGCATGGCCACGTCGAACGTCGTCACCAGCGCGAGCAGGGCGATGACGACGGCGAGGAGACGCCGCATGGTCGCTACCTCTCGTACCCCGAGTAGAAGACCGCCGCGCCCGAGCAGCTCTGGCACCAGAGGTCAAGCCGGTCCCCGGGGCCGACCACGATGGGCGTGACGAAGTGGAAGTCCAGGTCCCGGAAGTTCTCGAGCATCAGTGAGAGCATGGCCTGTCCGTTGCGTCGCAGACGCAGGGCACCGGACTCGATAGCAGGGTTGCTGAACACCAGGTCGGTCACGAAGAGCGTCTTGCCCTCGTCGGCCACGAGCACCTCGGGGTTGCTGCCGGCACGGATGCGACCCGCCACGGGATCGCCCTCGGGCAACAGCGTGGCCGGCGTGGGCTCGGGCGTCGGTGCCGGCGTGGGCGTGGGCATCGGCGTGGGTTCGGGCGTCGGCTCCGGCGTGGGTTCGGGCGTCGGCTCCGGCGTGGGTTCGGGCGTCGGCTCCGGCGTGGGCTCCGGGGTCGGCGAAGGCTCCGGGGTCGGCGAAGCGCCGCCGCCGCTCGGTCCAGCGCTACCGTCGAGCGGGATGCCGGCCTTGGTGAGGACGTCCTCAGCGGCCGCCTGGGCGGCCTCGTCGGCGCGCTCCTCGGCTTCGCTCAGCACCGCGGGCTGGAGGACCAGGAACCACAGCACCAGCAGGGCGATGAGCAGCGCAGCCAGCCCGATGGCTCCCTTGATGAGCCAGCCGGGCAGCATCGGCTCCTGCAGGTACGTGCCGCTGACCGGCACGGGAGGCTCACCCGCAGCTTCGACCTGGATGGTGAAGCCGCGTGACTTGGGCTGGCCGCGCCAGGAGCGGCGGCGCGGCTTCACGTTCACTTCGGCGAAAGCGGCGGCACCCGGGTCGGCCACGACGGCCGGAGGCTTGATGTCGAACGACACGTCCTCGTTGGCATCGAACCCGGTGATGTTGGCGTTGAGCGGGATGTTGCCGCGGTTGTCGATGGCCAGGTCGTGCCTGGCGCCCCGCGAGCCGCGAGAGGTCAGCGGCTGCAACTCGGCCCCCACATCCGTGAAGGGCTCGATAGCCAGCTTGCCCTCTTCCACCGTGGAGCCGGCAGGGTCCTCCTGTGAGGCCACGCGCACGCCGAAGGGCATCTCCCCCGCAGGCACCAAGGCACTGCGGGGCGGGCGGAAGGTGATGGTGGCCGTGCCCTCGGCGCCGGGGAAGAGCGACAACGAGGCGGGCTCCGCGGACGACCATGCGGCGGCGTCACCGACGACCGAGACGGCCAGCTCATCGACGACGCTGCCGTTGTTGCGGACCTTGATCTGGAGGCTGGCTTCCCCGCCCGGGGCGACAGCGACGATCTGCTGGTCGAGGCTAGCGATGGCGCCCATGACCGAAAGTCTAACGTGCCAAGTACCCGAAAGGCCATGCTCTTTCGGGCAACGCCTGCCTCCCGGGACGACTGCCGGGACAGCCCGACCAGGGCCGATTTCAGTGTTCTTTCAGTCGGCGTCAAGTAGCCGGTGGGAGGCTGGCCAGCGATACGTAGCGAAGAGGAAGCCATGTCGCTCGCCACTCCCCCATCCTCCCGGGCCGCAGCCCTTGCCGCGATGCCGGAGATCCTGCCGGTGCTGATCGCCACCGACGATCCTCTCTCGCGCGCAGGCGTCGAGTCGCAGCTACGTGGAGAGCCCACCATCCGTCTTGTCGAGGCCGAAGCCGGCGAGCCCGGGGCCGTGGCCATCATCGTGGCTGAGGGGGTCGACAGCGATGTGGCCGCGCAGGTGAGGCGGCTGCGTCGCTCGGGCATCGAACGCACGGTGCTCGTGGTAACGCGGCTCGATGACGCGGGCATGCTGCTCGCGGTCGAGAACGGCGTTGCCGGGCTGCTGCGCCGCTCGGAGGCCACGACCAAGAGCCTGACCAGGACGCTGCACACGGTGGCATCGGGCGAGGGCGCGCTGCCGGCGGATCTGCTCGGTCGCTTCATGGACCAGGTCGGCCGATTGCAGCGCCGGGTGCTGGCACCCCGGGGCTTGACCTTCAGCGGACTGACCGAGCGCGAGATCGCCGTTCTCAGCCTGCTCGCCGAGGGTCACGACACGGCCGAGGTCGGCCGCCGCCTCTTCTACTCGGAGCGCACCGTCAAGAACATCGTCCACGACGTCACCAGCCGTTTCGACCTGCGCAACCGCACCCACGCTGTGGCATTCGCGGTGCGAGAGGGCTACATCTAGCGCGTCACGGCCGGCCAAGGCGCCTTTGCCCGAAGAGGCAACCGAGGTTGCCTGCACGGGTCCCGGGTTCGTCCTCGATGACTGACCGGGAGCGACTCTGCGGACGGACTCTCCGGTGTGAGGCTGTAGCGACCGGCGCGCGGCTGTGGCCGCGGCATGTCGTCGCGGCTTGCGCCCGGTGCCACGAGTCGAGGTGATGGCCGAGACCGACAACGCCACCAAGCGAACGCGCGACGGGCCCAAGGGGCCGGTCAGACCTGAGCCAGCGCCGGTTCAGATCGAGCAGGACTCCGAAGCACGAGCCCGGGCCCTCGTCGAACTGCTGCGATCGGACGGCGCGGCTGCCGCGAGTCCGCCGTCCGAGAACGGCAATGGGCGTGTCGGCGGCCTGCTCTCCGGTACGCAGCGGTCCCCGGCCAGCGGAAACGGCAATGGCCACGCGACGCGGGCCGTGCAGCCGGCCGACCTGCGCACCCTCCAGCGCCTGGCCGGCAATGCGGCCGTGGCCGACCTCATGGCGCCAGCAGCGCCCGGGCCCGAGACGACGGACGACACCCCGGTGCAGCGCGCCGCCATCGGACCGTCTCCACCGGAGCAGATGGCCGAACAGCCGGAGCGCAAGGGCGCCGAACGTCGGGCCGCCGAAGCGGTCATGGCCTGGATCACTTCCGCTCCGTCGCCGGGCCACGAAGGTGAGGAGGCCGAGGCCGACGAGGCAGCCAAGGGCGAGACACCCGCCGGAGCCGAGGGCATGGATGGCCTCGCCGCGACCGACGAGCTCGTGGCGGAAGGCGAAGGAACGGACGGAGCCGCGACCGCGGCGGGCGAGACGGAAGGTCAGGTCGGACCGCAGCGCGAGGTCGAGCAGGAGTCTGCGCAGACGCTCCGCGAGGCCCGCACGGAGCGGGCCCAAGCAGTAGCCGAACCCGAGCCCCGAACACTCGAGCTGTCCGGTCCCAACCTCGGACAGATGTTGGGACCGAGCACGCTGGCGGCGGCCGGGGCTGCTGGCCCGCTGGGCCTGGTCGTCCCGGTCGCAGGCCTCGTCAGTGGTGCGGTGGCAGGCTCGGTCGCCGAGGCTGGACCCGGCCCCGCGCGGCGGGGCGTGACGCAGCCCGGCGCGATGGCCACACCTGCAGCATCGTCCTCCCGAACGGCCTCCGCTGGGCGTTCGTCCGGCCCCGCGGCCGCCGTGGCCCGCACCCCCCGCGCTGCGGGCGCCGGCCGCTACCCTGGCACCACTGGGTCGCGGCGCGGAGCACACCGGGGCATCGCACGACCCGGCAGCGTGGCGCCGGCCGCCGCGACCGGGGTGATAGGGGCACCCCGCGCAGCACCGTCGGCCACCGTAGCGGGCGGACCGCCGTTGGGGCTGGCGGCCGCGCCCGAACCCGCGGCATCAGCGACGCCTGCGATCGGTTCCGAGACCGGTCCTGCGGCGGCGATGGCTCTCCCGCCGGCACCGCCGCCGCCACGCGCGTCCGCACCTTCGGCCGGACCCGCCACGACCCCATCGGCTGTGACCTCGTCGACGGCAGCCGGCTCGCAGCACGTGGCGGGCTCCGCGCCCGGGGCGCTCGAGCTGAGCCCCCCGGCGCCCTCGGACCCCAGCCGGCCCTCCCCCGTCGAGCCCAGCATCCAGCCATCGCCGGAACCCTCTCGGCCGAGCACCGCACTGCAGAGCACCGCCGGACGCCGGGCCGCCCAAGCCACGGCGGCCACCCCTTCTCCGCCGGAAGCGCCCAGCGAACGAGGCTTCACGGAGCAGCGACCGAGTCCGGGCGCCGCGCGCGGCGGTGCCACTGGAGCCGCCACCGGCCCTGCTACCGGTGCCGCGGGCGGCCGCGTACCCGGGCGCGGGGGTGGAGGCGGAGGTGCCCCTCGCCGCGGTGGTGGAGGTGGTGGCGGTGGCGCTCCGCCCGCGCCCAAGCCAGTCCCACTTGGCGACGCCGCGCTCGAGCAGTGGCGCTCGGCGTCGTCCTCGGCTATCGGTGACACCAAGGCCAACGAGCTGACCGAGGCCAAGCAGAGCGGGCAGAAGGTCGAGCAAGCCGGCCAGGAGATCGACGGCACACGTAAGGGCGAACAGCCCGACTACGAGACCGACGCCAAGGAAGGGCAACCCTCCATGCCGGAGGAACCCCAGAAGGACCAGGTCCTCGACACAGGACCGGCCGAAGCCGCCGTCACGGCCGTCGTCACCGCCGGCGAGCAGCGCCTGCGCGACCAGACGTTCCAGTCTCTCGGCAGTCCGCCCGCCTACCCGGGCCTCAACCCCACGGACTACGTGCCGCGAAACAGCGAGGCCTACAAGGCCATGAAGGACCTCGAGGCGCGGCTCGCGGGCGAGGGCCTCTCGGAGTCCGAGAAGGTCAGGCTGACCAAGGAGCTGGAGGCCCGCAAGAAGCAGGTCCAGGCCATCGCCGAGAAGGCCGGCAAGGGCACGGCCGAGCCGCCACCCACGGTGGTCGACGAGGGCCCCGCCAGCCTGGAACCGCCGGACCCGGCCATGGGCGACCTCATGGGCGACGTCATCGCGCGCGAGCTCGGTCGCGTTGGCGAGCGCGCCAACGAGATCCGCGACGCCGCCCTGGCGGCCATGAAGGGCAAGTCGGTGCCGGCCGTGTCGGCCATCGGCGAAGAGGAAGCCGGCACCGTCAAGACCGAGCTGACGACCGAGCTCAACGGCATCGCCGAGGCCGCGGGCGTCACCGAGGAGCAGCTCAAGACCAAGGTCGAGGAGCAGAAGACCGCGGTCGAGAACGAGAAGAAGGCAGCGGAAGGCAAGCTGCAGGAGACGACCGCAGCAGCCACCAAGCAGGTCCAGAAGCGATCCCAGGAGGAGAGCGAGGACATCAGCGGGGCCAAGGCCGCCGTCGACAAGGAGATCCAGGAGAAGCAGGAGGCGGTCAAGGGTCCGCCGGACACGGAGGCCATCGAGGCCAAGCGCGACGAGTTCCTGGGCAAGATCGAGACGGTCGGCGCGCAGGCCCTGGCGGGCCTCAGGTCGTCACTGGGCAAGCGCGAGTCCGCGCTCGACAGCACCGGCGGCAAACAGAAGACCGCGGCCAAGCAGGCCGCCAGCAACCAGGCCGCCGCCATCCGCCGCCACTGGGAGGGCGACGAGGATCCCAACAAGGGCATGACCGAGGCCCGGCCGACCGTCCGCTGGGGAACTACCCGTGCCGGGGCGGTCGACACCGAGGTCAGCCAGAAGAAGACGGCCGCCAAGACCGAATCCGACCGCCTCTGCAAGGCCGCCACCGACCAGATCAAGCAGTCCAAGAACGACGTGCGCGACTGGGCCGCCGGCCAGGAGGGCCGCGAGCGCTCTTGGTGGGAGAAGCTGTGGGATTCCATCGTCGACTGGGGCAAGCAGGCGGTGGCCACCAACGAGGCCTGGGAGAAGCAGCGCAACGCCGACTCCCGCGACAAGATGGCCCAGGACTTCGAGTCGCTGACGAAGATGAAGCAGGCCCTGGCCAAGGGCAACCAGGCCGAGGCGCAGAAGGAGCTCGGCTCGCTCGACGCCGAGCAGCAGAAGCTGGCCAACCTCTATCTCAAGGGCGGCATCAGCAGCATCGAGTTCGTGGCCCGCTCGACCATCGGCCGCATCAAGTCCCGGCGTGCTCCCGAGCTGTCCAAGAAGATCGAGCAGCGGGCCATCGCCGAGCTGGGCTGGGAAGACCTCGGCACGCTTGCCAAGCAGCAAGGCAACTCAGGCTTCAGCCCGGGCACGCTGGGTAACCAGATCCGAGGTGCTGTCTCTGGCCTGGGCACCGACGAGGCCGCCGTCTACGCCGCTCTGGGCAAGGTCACCACCAACGTCGAGCGGGCAGCGCTGAACAAGTTCTACCAAGCCACGTTCGGTACCTCGCTGGAGGAGGACGTCAAGGGCGACATGAGCGGTCGAGAGCTCGACCGCGCACTGGCCCTCAAGGAGGGTCGCTCGGCCGACGCTGCTGCTGCCGCCATGGCCTATGCCATGGAGGGCGCCGGCACCGACGAGGAGACCGTCCGCTCGCAGCTGCGCGGCAAGTCCCCCGAGGAGATCAAGGCCATCAAGGAGGCCTACCGCAAGCAGACCGGGCGCGAGCTGGACGGGGATCTGCGTGACGACATGGAGGACGCCGAGCTCGACAACGCGCTCGCGCTCTCGTCCGGCAACGAGGAAGCGGCAGACGCCGCTGAGCTGCAGATGGCCATGGAGGGCATGGGCACCGACGAGAAGGGTCTGCAGACGGTCTACGAGCGTATCCGCGAGCAGGAGGAGGCACGAGCCAAGCGCGAGGGGCTCACTCCCGCCGAGCTGCAGGCCAACATCGCGGAGCGGAACTCCAAGCTCAAGAAGGCCTACAACGACAAGTACGGGGCTGAGACCGGCGGTCTGGACGTGGCCCTGCGCGACGAACTCGACGACGCCGACCTCGGGGTCATGGACGCGCTCGATGAAGGCGATGCCACCAAGATCGACGCGGCCAAGGCCAACCGCGAGCACGAAAGCCTCTACGCCGACGACGACGAGCTCGAGAAGATCGCCCGCAACCAGCACAAGCAGGCCGACCTGGACGTCAACCTCGAGCTGGCCTCCGAGAAGGCCCGCATGAAGGCCATGCTCGATTCAGGCGATGTCTCGGTCGAGGACTACAAGAAGTTCTCGACCGACTGGGACCAGCGCTACAAGGACCGCGACAAGGCCATCACCGATCGCTCACGCCAGAACATGGGCAAGCTCAAGGAGGCCTACTCGGAGGCTACCAACGGCACCCAGACATTCGACCAGCTCATCGCCCAGGAGACACAGGGCTTCTCGCAGCTGGAGATCCAGGACCTCGTCGCGGCTGGCGGCAAGCTCAGCGACGAGAAGGAGCTCTACTACGCCACCGCCGGCGTAGGCACCGACGAAGACAAGATCAAGGAGATCTTCAAGGGCAAGACACCCAAGGAGATCGAGGAGCTGCGCAAGAAGTACAAGAGCCATCTCGGCCGGGACATGGACGACGACGTCCTGTCCGACCTCTCGGGGCGCGAGAACCTCGACGTCGGACACTCCATGAAGTACGGCGATCCGGACACGTTCGCGCGGCAGCTGGCCGAGGCTGAGTCGCCCGAGGAGCGCAAGCGGATCCTCGAGAACATGCGCACGATGATGAACGAGCGCAAGTCGTTCGAGGAAACCGGCCTGGTCGGCTCGATCTTCGCCGCTGGCGCGGACCCCATGAATAGCGCCGCGCAGCTCGAGCAGGCGCTCCAGCGGGCCGAGGACTACGAGGCCTCGCTGACGGCCTTCGAGAGCCTGTCCGACGAGGAGAAGGCGAAGAAGAAGGCCGAGCTCGACACGGCCAAGGCCAAGTTCGAGATGAACTTCAGTGCCGCCACCGAGGCCCAGGAGCAGGTCCGCAAGCAGATCGACTCGTACACCGATGCCGCTGTTCAGGCGGGCGCCGCTATCGCTGCGGTGGCGGTCACCATCGTCACTGCCGGCACCGCCGGCCCGGTCATCGCCGCCGCCTACGGCGCCATGGCTGCAGCCGCCGCCACGGTCGCCCTGAAGGCCACGCTCAAGGGCGCCGCCTACGGCTGGGAGGAGCTCGGGGCGGACGTGGCCATCGGCGCGGTGGATGCAGCCGTCTCGGCGGCGACCGCGGGAGCGGGCAAGGTCATCATGCAGGCGATGCAGAAGGCCATCGCCAAGCAGATGGCCAAACTGGCGGCGCGGGAAGGGGCGGAGGCGGCCGTCAAGTCGGGCGCCAAGGCCGCGCTCAAGGCGGGTGCCAAGGAAGGCGCGGAAGAGGCTACCGAAAGCGCCGCCCAGGCGTGGCTGAAGGAGGCCGCAGAAGAGGCCATCGAAGGTGCGCTGGGCGGGGCCCCGACCGCAGCCTTCGAGGCCGCCATCAGCGACGACACCTGGAAGAGCGGCGACCCCTGGGGCGCCATCATGGGTGCAGGAGCCATGGGTGGCGCCATGGGTGGCGGCATGGGCGTCGGGGCCAAGGCCGGACTGGACACGCTCGGCGCCGGCTACGGTGCCATCAAGGGCAAGCTCGGAGGAGGCAAGGCCGACGCACCCAACGTCGATGCCGATGGTTTCAAGACCGACGCTGACACGTCTACACCCGCTGCGCCGGACATGCCCGAGGTCGACCTGGAGCTGCCGCCGCAGGCCGATCCGGGTGTCGCCGCCAAGTCCGCCGCCGAGGGCGAGCTGCCGCCGGGCGTGACCGAAGGCGATCTGGGCCTGCCGCCGGGCACGGTCGAAGCCGACGCCAAGGCTCGGGCTGAGGCCGAAGGCAAGACCGACGCCGAGCTGGACGCCGAGGCCCGAGCAGAGGCCGAGAGCCGGCAGGTCGGGGGAGCAGAAGGCGACCCCGAGCTGGATCTCGACAACAGGCCCGGCGAGGTCGATGTCGACACGCCACCGGTGAACCGCTCGGAGCCGCCACCGATGCGTCAGCCTGGCGACGCCAACCTCGACGATACCCTCGTCGACATCCCGGTCGACATGAACCAGCCGCGCATGGACGACGTGGGCAAGCCGCTCTCGATGAACGACCTCGAGACCCGCTACGGCATGCCCGCGGACAACGTCATCGCCATCGACAAGATCGCCCGTGAAACGGGCGTAGTCATCGACATCCGGCCAACCAACAAGCACGCGGCCGAGCTGCTCAAGGGCAAGAACGCCCTGCCCAAGCCCGCCCAGATCAAGGCCAAGACCCTCAACGAGATCGACGTGATGATCGGCCTCGGCTCCGATGCCGACCTGGGCAAGGTCTTCGTGGTGCCCGACCCGTCGCGCATCCGGCGCCCGGACGGCTACGGGCCGGACATGTCCGAGGAGCTGCGCGGCGCCATAGACAAGCGCATCAAGCAACGCCTCGAGGAGTATGCGGACTTCAAGAAGAAGCTCGACAAGATGGCCGCGGGCGAGAATCCGCTCATTCGCATCGAGGAGAACGGCCTCATCGTCAACACCGGCCTGAAGCCGAAGGGCGGTGAGCTGCCATTCACGGGCGACCACGACCTCTTCGATATTCGGCGGGCGGACGGCACCAAGCTCTCGCTCGAGGAGTACGAGGCCATCCGTGACCAGCTGATCGAGGCGGGCGTCGGCATCGAGCACGGCTCGGTCGTCGGCTGGCGCACCGACTCACCGACCACCTTTGAGACCCCCGAGGGCAAGAAGGCCTACGAGGGCATGATGCAGACGCACATGGAGGGCGGCAGCGAGCCGCTCGTGCGTATCGGTGCAGGCGACCCCCAGGCGGTGATGTGGAGACCGGCATTGCCACCGGCGGGGACCAGGGTCGATCCCGGGGGCGTGGCCCACATCCCGCCTAAGGTCTCGCCACTGCCGGAGGGCTCGGTCGGCCAGCTCGATGGTCCCGACGCCCTCGACCCGGCCGCGAACATGGAGTTCTTTCGCAACTGGATCAGGGATGATCCCCACCGGGAGGTCGGACTCCTCTACAACAGCGAGACCGGCCAGTACGCCGTGGTCCAGGGTGCGGGCACCTGGGTCAACACCCCGCACAAGCTGGGCAATACCCGCTGGATGGAGGACCTGCTCGACGCCGAGAACGTGGGCGAGGGCATCTGGATGATCGTCTCCCACAGTCATCCAGTCGAGCTCGGAGGCAAGATCACGCCCGGCTGGGCACAGTGGCCGAGCGGCGCCGACGGCGACTTCGGAGCCATCGCGTGGCAGGCCCGCATGGTCAACGGGCCCGCCCAGGGAGACATCGAGTACACGACCTTCAACGCAGCCGGCGAGCCAGAGCTGCGCACGATGAAGTACGGCTTTGACCCCTTTGCCGAGAACCCCTACTGGATCAGCCGGCCCGAGTTCCCCGGCCAGGAGTATCGATTCCAGACGGCAGAGCAGTACCAGCAGTGGTACGAGAGCCACTACCACGCTCCCGCGGCGGAGGCTGCGGAGGCCTCGGGCGCCGTCAGGCCGAGCGACGTCGAGGGCACCGACCCGGCGGTCGCGACCACGCGGCCTGGGGAAGGCGACGCGCCCGACGCCGATGTGACCGAGGAGATCGAGCCGCCACCGGCCACCTCCGGCGACACCACGCAGGAGTGGGACGCCGACCAGACGCAGGAGTTCGATGCCGACCAGACGCAGGAGTTCGAGCCACCGACGAAGCGGCGTGGCTCGGATCAGAGCGACGAGGTGCCGACCGCGCCGTGGGATGCCGAGCAGACCCAGGAGTGGAAAGTCGACAAGACGGCGGCCAACGATCCCGGACAGACCGGCGTCAACGACCCGGACAAGACCCAGGTCTACGACCCCGACAAGACCCAGGAGATCGAGCTCCCGCCGACGAAAGGCCAAGCCACCAGCCTGGAGGACGCGGCCGAGCCATGGGCAGAGGCGGACACCGAGATCATCGACCTCGACGAGCTGGACACGATCCCCGATCTGCCGACACTGCCGGAGGACACGATGCCCGATCTGCCGGTCGGCCGCGGCCGGGGCGAGTGGGAGACGCCGCCCGGCACATCCGCCGGCCCGAGCCATGGCCCTGCCGAGCCGTGGGCCGAGGCTGACACCGAGATCATCGACCTCGACGAGCTGCCGGCGACGAGTGGCAATCCGAAGGCGCTACCGCATGACCAGCTGCCGCTGGAAGTGGAGCCGGACGCGGACGCCGAGCTCCGCTTCAGGGGTGGCGGCGCCGACCCGCACCAGACGCGCGAGTACTACTCGCGCCACTCCCGCGAGGGGATCGAGCGACGCCGCTCGCACATGCCCACCGAGAAGGAGCTCCTGGGCCTGCCGGCGGGCCACGTGACCCAGTTGCCCGGTGCCAGCAAGTTCGACGGGCGGCTCAACCGCGAACGCTTCGAGCAGCGTGCCCTGCTCGACATGGACCGCGAGATCGCCCTCGTCTACAACAAGCACACCGGCCAGTACGCGATGGTCCAGGGCGAGCGTAGCTCGGTGGCCATGGAGAGCGAGCTCACGGCCGTACTCGCCGGCGACACGGAGTGGCAGGCGATGGGCTGGGTCATCCTGGCGCACACGCATCCCCGCAGCGCAGCGGAGCTCGAGACGAGCGCGGCCAACCGCTGGCCCAGCCTGGCCGACTGGAACGCGCTGGCGCTGCAGTCCCACCGCTACCCTGGCACGCAGCAGAGCGAGGTCAAGTTCTTCGCTAAGAACGACCGCGCCGGGACCTCGCATCGGGTCGAGACCACGCGATTCATCTATGATCCGGACCCGCACGCGACCGGCGCCTACGTGGTGCGCCAGCCGACCGGCCGCACCGAGACGTTCGCGTCGATCGAGGACTATCTCGAGTTCGTCCGCATCGAACTCGGTGTCAGCGACGCGAGCGTGCCCCAGAAGTTCTTCGGCCGTACGAGGAGTGGGGTCAGCCGCACCGGCAGCGCGATCGAGGAGCCGGCGACGGCGAACCCGTGACGCGCTCGCGCGTCCCGATGCCCGGCTGCGGACGGCGGCGGCGTCAGCCGAGCCAGGTTTCCCGGCCTTCGACGTACTGGCGCCGGCGCTCGCCTTGGAGGCCGATGAAAGGGCAGCCGTCCGGGTCGTGCCGCAAGCGCAGCTCGGGGTCGCCCGGCTCGATCCAGAGCAGCTTGCCGCGGCGGAACCAAGGCACCAGGTCGAAGTCCTTGTCGTCGTCCTGGATGCTGTGCGTCGAGGTCGGGGAACCGTCGGCTCGCAGGAACGAGTGGAGGCGGTGGCCCCAGTCGTCGACGCGCTCGAGGTCGTGCGGCGTGGCCTCAGCGTAGTAGACGATGGGCAGGCCCACGTGCTCTCCGATGGCCACCGCGGAGACGACGGCGCGCACATCGGGGTGCGACAGCATGCGCGGCAGGACGAAAGGCACCTCCGGTCCGACCATGGCCATGAGCGACCACTCGGGCAGCGGTCCGGCGAGCTTCATGGCACCGGTCCAGGCGAAGAGCGTGCGCTCCGGCTCGACGAAGGGCCGGAAGTCATCCTCGTACGACCACCACAGCCCGTCGATGCCGAACGTGTCGATCGACGTCTCGAACACCTCCCCGCTGAAGGGGCTGCGTGAAAGCGGGACTATGGGCACGCCGTCCACGTACCGCTTCACGGCCTCGGCCATGCCCTGGGCGGCCGCCTTTCGGGCCTCCTCCTCACGGGCTCGAAGGGCCGCCTGGTCGCGCTCCCAGCCCCGCCGATAGGCAGCCAGGATGTCCGCTCGTTCGTCGGCGCTGAAGGGCTGACCGCGACGGGCAGGCATGGCTGGCATGGCTCCCATCATGCGGCACCACGCGCTCTCATGCCTCGCCTCGCGACCTCGGGCGGGCCGAATGGGCGGGCCGGATGACATCGATGTAGCGACCGAACTCTTCCTCCACGGTGAGGCGGCCGAGCTTGCGATACTCGCGCTCGGTGCCGCGCACGAGGTCAGCCATGGTCACCGGACGCCGCTCTTCCGCGGCTAGGTAGGCGGCCGCCAGGCAGATGTTGCGGATGTTGCCGCCCGACACGCGGAAGCGACCGGCCATGAATGAGAGATCGATGTCGTCAGCCCGCGGCAGGGTCGCTGGCAGGTGGATCTCCCAGAGACGCTCGCGATCGGCCTCTTCCGGCATGGGGAAGTCGATGACCGCATCGAGCCGGCGGGCGAAGGCCTCGTCGAGGTTGGCACGCAGGTTCGTGGTCAGGATGGCGAGGCCGTCGAAACGCTCCATGCGCTGGAGGAGATAGGCGATCTCGACGTTGGCGTAGCGGTCGCGCGCGTCCCGCACCTCGGAGCGCTTGCCGAAGAGCGCATCCGCCTCATCGAAGAGGAGCACACCGTTGATGCCATCGGCCGCGTCGAAGATGCGGTCGAGGTTCTTCTCGGTCTCGCCGATGTACTTGTCCACGACCGTCGAGAGGTCGATGACATAGAGATCGAGCCCGAGCTCGGCGGCCACGACCTCGGCCGACATCGTCTTGCCCGTGCCCGGATCACCCGCGAACAGGGCCGTCACGCCCCGCCCACGAGTGGCTCCGCCGCCCATGCCCCAGTCATCGATGACCATGTC
Source organism: uncultured Chloroflexia bacterium (assembly GCA_963712745.1). GTDB lineage: Bacteria > Chloroflexota > Limnocylindria > Limnocylindrales > CSP1-4 > JAFMJV01. The sequence continues at coordinate 339,867 of CAVQJC010000020.1, forward strand.
CCGGAAACGGGCGCGATCGGTCACCTCGTGGAGTTGTTCGAGCGTGTCTTCGGTGAGTACCAGCTGCGCCCACGAGGTGCTCGGCTCGACACGACGCGCAAGCCGCTCCAGCCCCGCGGCGTTCTCGGCACGTGCTCCAGCCTGCAGGTCGGCCAGGGCCAGGGGTCGGCCGCTGGCCTGTGATCGCATCACCGCGGAGGAGGTCGCTCGCACGACCTGGTCGGGCGTCAGCCGGAAGGGCATGAGCTGCTCGGGCAATCCCGGTTCGCCTATCCACTCGGATGCGCCCAGGACCTCGCGCCAGATGCCCGTGCGCTCACCGGCGGTCGGGACCGGCGCCTCCCAGATGAGCGGGACCCGAGAAGACCATGCTGCCTCCCAGGCGATGTGGCCGATCAGCACGGTCGGCCGTGGGCTATCGGCAAGTACGCGGATGGCCTCCGGCGCTGTACTGGCTATGGACTCGATGGGACCGATGGCCATGCCGGCACCGCGCAGGCACACTTCCCTGACGGCCAGCCGAGCCAGCTCGTCCGGTGCGACGCCATGGGCTCGTGACAGGTCCAGGGAGACCAGCGGCTGGCCGAGCGATCGAAACGCCTCGGCAACGACCGATCTGGCGGCCGCCCCGGTCCGGTCGACGAGATACACCAGCTCGGCGCCTCTGACGAAGGCGTCGGCAAGGCGCTGCGCCTCCGGCAGGTCAGCTCCCGCTGGTTCCACATACAGCGGCGCCAGCATCGGATCGGGGGCATCGTTTCCGAGCAGGAAGGCGATGATGCGGTCGGGTACTCGGAGTGAGCGCGATAGCAACGGCCGGTCTTGCCCCTCGAGCATGATCAGGCTGCTCGTCAACAGTGGAGCCTCTGTGGCCAGCCGAGAGCGGGCGGCACTGGACCAGGTCGGGTGGCCGACCAGCTCGATGGCCAGGCCCACGCTCGCCCGACGGTGGGTGATGTCATCCTGGAGATAGCCGTACAGCCGCTCGAAGCGGGCATCCAGGTCCGGAGCCACCGCGATCAGCAACAGCTCCACGTCGAGCTCGGAGAGACCGAACTCGCGGGCCAATCGAACCAGGCGCATGTCTTCGCCAGCAAGCAAGTGTCGTCGCACCCAGGTATCAAGCCTGGGATCGGAGACCGGGCCGAGGTCGTCGTCGGCCAGCAGGCCATCGCCGTGACCTTCGAGGAGACGGTCGACGTCGGCCTCGGAGATGTAGAGGCCCTTGAAGCGATCACCGTCCTCGCCGTCGCGTGCGCGTCGGCGCTCGACGGCGCGGCTTACCCGGCCTTCGACGCGACCGAGGCAGATCAGCAGGTAGGCCAGCGAAGGGTCGTCGTCGAAGCCCTGCACAGCCTCGATATCCGGGGCCTGCCCGGCGGTCACGAGCCGGTGCGGCGCTCGTGGAGGCCGCGGATGCGCAGCGTCCGGCCGGGTTGGCGTTTGGTGCCGGCGCGACGCGTCTCCTCCAGCACGCCAGGCTCGCCGGGCTCGATGCCGTTGTCCCGCTCCGCCACCGCACCCTTGCGCTTGCGTGACTTCGACTTCGAGCCGATGTCCGTCCGGACGACGCTGAGGATTGGCTCCTCGAGCACCGGCGGACCGGCCTCCAGCGCCCGCTCAACGTCCATGGGCGCGGTGACGATGAGGTCGATGGACGGCTTCATCTCACCGCCCATGGCCGACCACACGTCAGCGATGGAGCGGTCCTCGGTGACGGGCAGCGCGGCCGTGAGCACGACCGGCATCACGGTCCCCTCGAGCACGCCCTTGAGCCTCTCGGGCGGCATCGACTCGTGGCGGATGAAGCAGCCGAGCATGGCCGAGAGCAGCCGGTGCTCGTCCTCGGGTCTCTGGGTCCAGGCCGTGCACAGGTAGGAGAGCCGGAACCAGCGCGGACGCAGGCGGCGCTCGGTGACGCGGCCTGCCTCGTCGCGGACCTCCTCCCACATCGTCTGGCGTCGGGTGAGGTCCTCGCGGATGTCGTAGAGGTAGAGGTTCACCGTGGGCGCGTTGCGCCGCGAGACCCACTCGGTGGTGGGCGCGTCGAAGGCGATCTCGACCCCGTTGTCACCCAGCGCTTCCTCCTTGACGAGGGCGCGCAGGGATTCGTCTACGTCCTGGATCATCGGAGCAAGCGTCTGCCAACCCTGAGCGCGCGACAACCAGCGGGCGGGCAGCCGGGCGGGCGCTGCAGCCTGCCCATTCGGGCAGATCTGGCTGACGGCCCAGCGAACGTTCGCGTGCGGGTGACAGGCAGTGGCAAGATGAAGTCCGTGCGCACACTGGAGGAGATGTCCATGAACGCGGTTCAGCGATCCGATCGCACCCCCCGGAGCTGGCGCGCAGCGGCGCTGGCCGCGGTGGCGGCGCTCGTGGCCACGACGCTGCTGAGCTCAGCGGCCAGCGCAGCCGGCCCCACCTACACAGGCTGCATCGACCAGTACGGCTACCTCAGGGACGTCCGCATCGGGCTCAGCCCGATCGGCGGCGTGTGCCAGGGAGCTACCCAGATCCGCTGGAACCAGCAAGGCGCGAAGGGCGCCCCTGGCGCCAAGGGGCCCAGGGGCAAGCGCGGACCCAAGGGCAAGCCGGGCGAGCAGGGCCAGACCGGCCCGGCAGGACCAAAGGGCGCCGACGGTGCCGACGTCGAGCTGCGCACCTACAGCCTGACCGAGACCACCTCCGGGGCCGACGAGCGGCTGCTGCAGGTGGCGGCCATGTGCGACCGCGGCGACCTGGCCACCGGCGGCGGATTCGAGACGGACGGGGTCATCCTGGCCAGCCTCGGGGTGGGAGGCGACGCGCCGACGGGCTGGCAGGCGGTCGCCCAGGCCAACCCGGAGACCACGGAGCTCTCCGCCTTCGTCGTCTGCGCGGACCTCGGTGCGCGCCACCAGAGGACGGACCCGTGAGGCGCCAACTGCTGAGCGCGCTCATCATCAGCGCCGTCGCTCTCACGCTCCTGCCTGCGGCAGCGAGTGCCAACACGCGCTACACCGGCTGCCTCTGGGGCAACTTCGAGGCTCCAGGAGAGATCGACAGCCTGCGCATCGGCAGCAGCCCACGGAACGCGTGCAACCGGTACCAGAGCCTGATCACCTGGCTCAAGGACCCGGCTCGGGGCCCGAGGGGTGACCGCGGACCTCGCGGTCCACGCGGTTCACGCGGACCCAAGGGTGATCCGCGGCACGCCGGGCGAGCAGGGCCAGCGCGGTGCGCCCGGGAAGCCTGCGACCTTCTCCGTCTACATGGTCATGTCGCCCTGCCAGGGCTGCGAGGAAGGCGAGAGCGAGAAGACCGCCGAGGTCAGCTGCGACCGCGGCGACGTGGCCCTGGGCGGTGGCTTCATCAGCGACGGGCTAATCCAGGGCAGCCGGGCCGACGACGACGGCCCGGTTCGGAGCTGGTCTGTGGCGGCCATCGTGGAACCGGAGGGGTCGAGCGGGGCCCAGGCACAGCTGGTGTGCCAGGACCTGCCGCCGTTGCGAAGCTAGGCCAAGCCAGTCGCTGGACGAGCGTTCGGTCAGGGGGCGTCGAAGTCGGGAAGCTCGACGTCTCCCACGACCACCGTGCAGTCGGCGGTGAGACCGGTGTCGCCCAGCACGACCTGCAGAACCTGCAGGCCGGGTTCGGCATTGCGCGGCAGCGTGAACTCGGTCACCCAGGGCCAGGCACAGCCGAGCTCCTGGTAGTGGACGTTCCTGGCCACAGGCGCCTTGCGGTCCCCCAGCCAGACGTCCACGGGGCCGGTCTGTCCGAAGCTCGACAGCTCCAGGGTGGCCGTGTCCCCGGGCATGACAGTGGCCGGGGACGAGCTGTCGCGATTGACGGCACAGAGCGGGTATTCGGCCGCCTCGAGACTCAACGACACCAGCCCCGAGGCGGGAACGTCCGCCGGGAACGAGTCGCGATAGACCTTCCCCTCGGCCGTACGCAGGCGCAGCATGGCAGCCATAGCGAACCGTTCGGAGAGCTCCACCACGCCGCCGGGGATGGTCATGACCAGGCTGTCCCTGCGCGCGGACGAGTCGTCCTCCTTGGCCTGGTGGTCACCTTCCGTGAGGCGCTGACTGGCCTCGATCCGGGGGGGCGGGTCCAGCTCCAGCCAGGTGGCCGTGGGCTCCTCCCAGTACCAGGCCTGCGCGCTCAGCTCGCCGTCCTTGAGACTCGATCGCAACAGCAACTCGATGCCGAGCAGGTCCTTCCAGCCGGGTACCGGCTTGCCCGGCACGTCGCCCGGTGAGCCGCCGGTGCCGCGATCATCGTCGAGGTCGATGACCACGAAGCCAAGCTGCTCGCCCGCCCCGAAGGGCAGGCCATCAGGCCAGAGCGTGACCTCGAACCCGCCATCCTCTTCTTCGCCGTCGGGTACTTCTTCGCCGTCGGGTACTTCTTCGCCGTCGGGTACTTCTTCGCCGACCGCCGCGTCGCCTGCCAGTTCATCTCCCAGGTCCAGGAACTCCTGGCTGAGCCCGGCGGCCCGCAGATCCGACCCCAGAGGCTGTGGCTTGCCGCGTGACAACTCGCGCACGTCGTCCCACATGCTGGTCCCGCGGGTGCCCGCGCTGCGCAGCCTCTGCAGCGGCCGAAGGGCGGCCGGACCGACCGGCAGCAATCGCCTGACGGTGCGCGCACCATCGTGCGCGAGCCGCTCCAGGAACTGGTAGCGCTTGCGCTTGAGCGGCGGAGCGTAGAAGACCTGCTCCTGGACCGCCGCGGGGTGGTGCCGGACCACGTTGCGGGGCAGGCGGCGCTGCCAGGAGCGGACGTCCTCGTAGCTCAGCGAGCGTGACATCAGCGAGCCAGGTGCGATGTCTGGGTTCTCGGTGTCATCGCAGAACTTGTCCACGCGCCCGCGGACCGAGCCCGGGTTGTCGATGCCGTCACCGTGGCCAAGGCGCAGGATGTGCCCGACCTCGTGGGCGATGAGGCGCCGGTCGAGCAGGGCGCTGGGCGTCCCGTCGCTCGAGTCCACGACCATGAGCGTGCCACCCGAGGCATGCCGGATGAGCGCCGAATTGGCCGCGCAGTAGTCCGCGTTGGTGCTCGCGCTGAAAGCGTAACCCCAGACGTTGGATACCCGCCGCCCGCGACCGTCGACGAAGTCACCGATGATCACTGCCGGCGGCCCGTAGGCCACACCACCGAGGTCGGTGTCCGCTCCAGCGCGCTGCTGCAGGCGCTGCCAGGCCTGGGCGCAGCGCTGCATCACGAGCGTGTATTCGGCGGTGGACTCGGTGGGCACCCGGACGTCGCCGCGCCGGCCCAGGCGTGGACGCGGGTCCTTGATGACGGGGAAGGCGTTGGCCCGCGCGAGCGTACCGTTGAGGGCGCTGCGCAGGGTGATGCCGGCCTCCGGCGCCAGGATGCTCGAGCCGCGGCGGATCCGCTCGAGCACGGCCGCGTCGGGATCGCGCCGGGCGGCCTGGGTGCCTTCGAGCACACACCAGCGCATGGGCAACTGCAACATCTGGGAGCCTGCGCCGCCCTGTGCCCGGGCAGGCGCAGCAGCCGGCAGCAATGACACCAACAGCATCGTCAACAGCCCGACCGCGAAGCAGGCGACGCGAGCCCGCCGCGAACGGTCACCCTCAAGCGCTACCGCCCCGATCACCGTCATCGACCTCCTCACCGGTCCTCCGACCGACACGCATGGTACGAGACCGCGGCGCGCATCTCCAGCCCCCGGCCTGCTCCTGTCCATGATTCCCCCGTTTGGGCGCCGCATCGATTCCTCTTCGGGCAGACCCCCATGCCCGTGCGATGGCCCGCTCGTCCCTTCCGCGAGCCCCATCCGGCTGAGAGCCTGATGCACGACGAGTGCCCGGCCCAACCGGGCATGCCTGAGTTGGAGGATCACGGGAATGCCGACGTACCTGTCACCTGGGGTCTACGTCGAGGAGGTCGAAGCCGGCGCGCGGCCCATCGAGGGTGTGGGCACGTCAGTCGCGGCATTCGTCGGACTCGCCGAGGACGGGCCCATCAACGAACCTGTGCTGGTCACAAACTGGAGCCAGTACACCCAGACCTTCGGCGAGTTCACGGAGGGCTCCTACCTCGCCCACGCGGTCTACGGCTACTTCCTCAACGGCGGCGGCACCTGCTACGTCGTGCGCATCGGTGGCGAGCAGCCGCCCTCCGCCGCCAAGGCCGAGTTGCCCACGGCCAAGGACAAGGCGGTGGCCGGCTTCCGCGTGACGGCGCTGGAACCCGGTTCGGCCGGCAACCAGATCCGGGTCGAGGTCGCTGACGCCAGCCAGCCGTCCGAGGACAGCTTCAAGCTGACCGTCCGTGCCCCGGGCAAGCCCGACGAGGTCTACGACAACGTCTCCTTCAGGAAGGGCAAGGACTCGGTCGTGACCCAGGTCAAGACCGAGTCGAAGCTCATCGAGATCGAGGAGATCGGGCCGGCCAGCCTCGAGCGCGCCCCGGCCAGGGGCACCCAGACGCTCAGCGGCTCGGAGGTGGCCAAGCCGGTCACGCTCACGCCCGACGACTACGTCGGAGATTCGGCCGACCGCACCGGTTTCAGCGGCCTCGAGGCCGTCGATGCCGTGACCATGCTCTCGGTGCCCGACCTGATGGCCATGTACCAGGCCGGCCAGATCGACCTGGAGGGGGTGCAGGCGGTACAGACCGCGATGCTGGCCCACTGCGAGCTGATGGGCGACCGCGTGGCCATCCTCGACGCGCCTCCCGGGCTCAACGCCCAGCAGGTCAGCGAGTGGCGCACCGACAAGGTCGGCTACGACTCCAAGTACGGCACCCTCTACTGGCCCTGGGTCAAGGTCTTCGACCCGGTCGCAGGTCAGGCGCGCTTCGTGCCCCCCAGCGGCCACGTGGCCGGAGTCTGGGCGCGCAGCGACGAGGAGCGGGGCGTGCACAAGGCGCCGGCCAACGAGATCCTGCGTGGCGCGCTCAGCCTCGAGCTCAACATCACCAAGGGCGAGCACGACCAGCTCAACCCGGACGGCATCAACTGCATCCGCGCATTCCCCGGCCGCGGCATCCGCATCTGGGGCGCACGTACGCTCTCGAGCGACCCGGCCTGGCGCTATCTCAACGTTCGCCGCCTCTTCAACTACATCGAGGAATCGATCCTCGAGGGCACCCAGTGGGTCGTCTTCGAGCCCAACGACCTCGACCTCTGGATGCGGGTGAAGCGCACCATCAACGCCTTCCTGCTCCGGACCTGGCGGGACGGTGCCCTCTTCGGGGCCTCACCCGAAGAAGCGTTCTTCGTCAAGTGCGACGCGGAGACCAACCCGCCCGATGTCGTCGACGCCGGGCAGCTGATCGTCGAGATCGGCGTGGCGCCCGTGAAGCCGGCGGAGTTCGTGGTCTTCCGTATCGCCCAGTACTCGGGCGGCGCGGAGCTCTCCGAGTAGCGCCACCACCTCGCTAGCCACACGGCCGAGACGAACGAAAGGAGCCACATCCGATGGGCAAGGGATTGCCGAACCTGCCGACCGACGCGCTGGTCGCCCAGCACTTCGCGATCGAGATCGGTTCGATCGAGATCGCCCAGTTCTCCGAGGTCAGCGGTCTCACCTCCGAGCTCGACGTCGTCGAGCTCAAAGAGAACACCGCCGACGGCAAGCCGATCATCCACAAGCTGCCGGGGGCGCCCAAGCCGCCGACGATCACCCTCAAGCGTGCCAAGAACTCCTCGCGCGACCTGTGGGACTGGCACAAGGCCATGCTCGACGGTCGTGTGAACGATGCCCGCAAGGAAGGCTCGGTCGTGCTCAAGGACTTCGAGGGCGCAGAGGTCTCGCGCTACAACTTCTACGGGGCCTGGATCAGCAAGCTCACCACGAGCACGCTGAAGTCGGGCTCCAACGAAGTGCTCATGGAAGAGGTCACCATCGTCTGTGAGCAGATGGAGCGCGTCTCGTGACCAGCGCCCTTCCGGCCGCGGAGCCCGGGACTGCGGCGGAGGTCCAGCTGGCCCTCCGCACGGAGTTCTCCTTCGTGCTGCCGAGGGGCTACATCGACGAGAGCGGCACCGTCCACCGCGCCGGTGTCATGCGCCTGGCCACGGCCAAGGACGAGATCATCCCCCAGCGGGACCCACGAGTGCGCGAGAACGAGTCCTACCTCACGGTACTGCTGCTCTCACGCGTCATCACCCGGCTGGGCAGCGTGGCCACCATCACGCCGGGCGTGGTCGAGTCGATGTTCGCCTCCGACCTGGCCTTCCTGCAGGACCTCTACCGGCGCATCAATCAGGACGGCACGACCGAGCTGGCGATGACCTGCCCCTCGTGCCGCGCGGAGGTCACGTTCGACCTCGGTGGTGAACGCCTGGGGGAATCATGACGTACGCGACCGACCGGCTCTTCGAGGAGATCGCGTACGTCTCGTACCACCTGCACTGGTCCCTCGAAGAGATCCTGGAGCTCGAGCACCCGGACCGCCAGCGCTTCGTCGAGGAGATCGCGGCCATCAATCGCCGCATCTCGGAGGAGGCCTAGCTCGTGCGGCTGCGGTGGCCGTGGAGCAGGGCGGCCTCTGCCAGCCCGGCTTCGGCGAAACCGGCCGACGCCGGGCGTTCGGCGCCGGCGCGGGCTCAGCCTGCGCCGCTGGACGAATGGCGCGATGTGCCGCCTCCGCGCGGCCTCAACGGGCCGCCCGAGCTGACCGCGGACCACAGCTTCGGACGCGAGCTCAGCGGGCACCGCGCACTGCCTCCGGTGGTCGAGCAGGTGGCCCGTGGCGGTGAGCTGGCTCCGATGGTGCGCCCGCGCCCGAGCACTCCCGCACCAGCCGGCGAGGGCCCCAGGCCGGGCTACGGTCGGTCGAGCCAGATGCCCGTTCGCCGCCAGCGCGCCCCACGCTCGAGCGCGACGCTCGATGGCCTGGCCATGGGGATAGACGGGCCCACGCCCGAGCCCCAGGCGGCGGCCTCTGCTGCTCTGCCCGACGAGTCGCCGCTGCCCGAGCCAAGCGTGCCTAACCGGGTGGCGGCGGTGACCGCGACAGGTGCGCGATCCGGCACGCCGCCCAGGGGGGCACAGCGCGCCGCGATGACGGTCGTGCCCGCGGCCCAGCGGTCACCCATCAGCGAGGGTGCGCCGCCTCCCGGCCAGCTGCGCCTGGACCATGTGCCGGAGCCTCCGGCCGTGATCATGCCTGGCGAGTCCGGCCGGGCCATCACCGAGGCTGGGCCCGGGCCCAGCCTGCCCACGGCCGCAGAGGCTCCCACCTCCCCTGCCACGCCGGCCCCAGCCGTCTCCACCGGCCCGGCCCAGCGCGCACCGTTGACCAGCTCGAGGCGTACGGTCCGGTCGAACCCGAGTTCCACCCGCCGCCTGGGCCTGGGCGCACCCCTTGCCAGCCGGTCGAGCGCTGGCAGCGAGCTCACCAACACCCCCGAACGGGCGAGCCCGCCGAACTCGCTGACCGCGCCGATGGCCGCGCCCCATCCTCTCGCCGGGGCCACCCCGGCCGAGTCGGCCACGGCCGCTCCAGCCGTTTGGCGATCGACCGGCGAGAGCGCCCCGGTCATGGTTGGCGGGCGCGGCCCGGGCCGACCTAGCCTTCCGGCCGCGGCCCCGCTGGCGGCCGGAAGGGCGCCGTCGTCAGCAGCCGGAGCGATCGCTTCGCGACCCGTACCCAGGATGACCACGGCGCCCATCCACCAGCGAGCCTCCGCCGGGCGCAGCGGCGGCAGGATGCAGGGAAAGCCCACCGCCGGCCCGGTGCCGGCGGTGCCGTCGACGGCGGGCGGCAAGCTCCGTATCGACCGCTCGGGAGATGGTGCGGCGGCCGCGGCGGACCTCGACGCCAATGCCTTCACCAGCGGCGACACCATCGTCATGCCCTCGAGCCACGGGCCGCTCGATCGGGGCCGGGGTCAGGCCCTGCTCGCGCACGAGCTGGTCCACGTGGGTCAGCAGCGGCGGCTGGGAGCCAGCCTGCCGAGCGAGGACAGCAGCGCCGGGCAGCAGCTCGAACGCGAGGCCCAGTCGGCCGAAGCGGTGGTCGAACGAGCCTCGCGCAGCAGCGCGGCCAGGCTGGACATGCCGGTGGCCGCGCGCTCGTCACAGCGCGCCCCGGCCGAGTCGTCGTCCTTGCACAGCAGCGAGGTCCGCCAGGCTACCCAGCTGGCGCTGGCCGCCGGACCTCGCGCGGGCAGCAGCAGCGGGACCATCGAGCTGTCCGCCGAGGCACCCTCCACCGGAGCGCCCACACCGCAGCGGGCGGCGGTCGGTGCGGCCTCGCCGGCGCCAGCCGCCTCCTCCACCGCGTCCGGGGCCACGCCCCAGGACGAGCAGGAATTCGAGGAACTGGCCAGGCGGCTCTACGACCGGCTCCGACTGCGCTTCAAGCGGGAGCTGCTGCTCGACCGCGAGCGCAGTGGCTTCCTCGCGGATGTGAAGTAGGGAGGGACGGACATGCCCGAACCGGCACTCGGCCTGCGCTTCACGGTCACCATCGACGGCCACTCGACCCTGGGCAACTGGACCAAGTGCGAGGGCCTCACCGTCGAGTACGAAGTGCACGAGTACAGCGAGGGCGGGCTCAACGGCTTCGTCCATCGCCTGCCGGGCAGGGCCAAGTACCAGAACATCAAGCTCACCCGCCCCGTCGATCCCACCAGCGCTGCCGTGGCCGGCTGGGTCGCCAGCGTCCAGGCCATCGGCAGCAGGGTGACCGCACAGATCGCGGTCCTCGACGCTGAGGGCACGCCCGTGACCTTCTGGAGCCTTCTGGACGTGTTCCCCGTGCGCTGGACCGGGCCCAACCTCGATATCGACACCGCACAGGTGGCCACCGAGACGCTGGAGCTGGCTCACAACGGCTTCCTGGGGCCACGCTGATGCGCCCGAGCCTGAGCGGGACCACGCTGCCCAAGGCCAGCCTCACCGTGGTCGAGGGCCTGGCCGACCGGCCGTTCCTGAACTTCAGCTACAACCCGACCGAGTACAGCGTGAGCAAGTCCGCCCGCTGGAACCGGCCACCCACGCGCGCCGCGGAATCAGCCACCGCACCGGAGTTCACGGGCACCGATCCCATGACCATCAGCATGGAGATCTTCTTCGACGCCTTCGAGGAACCCGCGGGCGATGTCTCTCGCGACATCGAGACGCTGCTCTCGTGGACACGGCCCACCGAAGCATCGCGCACGCAGGACCTGGCACAGCCGCCGCTCTTGCGCTTCGTCTGGGGCGCGAGCCCCGTGCTGCAGTCGTTCCAGGGCTTCCTCAAGTCGGTGACTGCACGGCACACGATGTTCCGCTTCGACGGCACGCCCATCCGGGCCACGGCCAACATCACGCTCGAGGAAGCCCCGCCGGAGACACCCGCGCAGAACCCCTCCTCCGGCGCGCGCGAGGGACGCCGCGGTCACATGGTGGTCGAGGGCGAGACCCTGCAGTCGATCGCCTACGCCGAGTTCGGCCGACCCGGGTTGTGGCGCGGCCTGGCGGTCTTCAACGACATCGATGACCCCATGCGTGTGCACCCCGGCACGGAGCTGCTCATCCCCACCACCGCTGAGGCCGTGCGCCTGACCGGGAGTCGGGCATGAGCATGGCCCCGGGCATGGGCATGGCCTACGCCACCAAGCCAGGCATCACCGTCGACGGCATGCCGCTGGCGCGCGATGTCTCGCCGGCCATCGAGCGGGTCCTCGTGGATGATCACCTGCACCTGCCCGATATGTTCGCCATCACCTTCCGTGACGCCGACCACGAGGTCCTGGGTAGGACACGCATCTCCATCGGCAGCGAGATCGAGATCACCGGGACGGCCATGGGCCAGACCGGAGAGAGCGTGCTCATCAAGGGCGAGGTTACGGCCCTTGAGGCCGAGTACGACAGCCAGGGAGCCAACCTGATCGTACGCGGCTATGACCAGTCCCACCGGCTGGTGGCGGGCAGGCGCACCGAGACCTACCGCGATGTCACCGATGCCGACCTCAGCCGCACCATCGCCCGCAACGCCGGCGTCGAGGTCGGCCAGATCGACGAGACCGGTGCCACCCACGAGCACATCTCGCAGGCCAACCAGAGCGACTGGGACTTCCTCGCGGCTCGGGCCAAGGCCATCGGCTTCGACATGGGCGTGCTCGACGGCAAGTTCTTCTTCAAGCGTCCGACCGAGGCGACAGCGGGTCCGGGTGAGGGCAGCTACCGCGCTACAGACCCACTCCAGCTGGTGATGGGCACGAGCCTGCTCAGCTTCTATCCGCGGGTCACGGCCGCCGGCCAGGTCAGCGAGGTCGAGGTCCGCGGCTGGGACATGACCCGCAAGGAGGCAGTCGTGAGCACGGCGGCCGCCGAGACCACCAGCGCGGAGGTCCGGGACAAGCCGGCCGACCTGGCGCAGGTGGCGGGCAACGGACGCTCGGTGGTGGCCGCCAGCCTGGTCACGGCGCAGGCGGCAGCGGACGATGCCGCCAAGGCCGAGGCTGAACGCCTGGCCTCCACCTTCGCCGAGGCCGAAGGGGTGGCCCGCGGGCATCCGGAGCTGAAGGCGGGTGCTGCGGTCAGCGTGAGCGGCGTGGCCGAGCCCTTCGCCGGACGTTACACCCTGACACACACACGCCACGTCTTCGACGACGAGGGCTATCGCACCGAGTTCCTCGTCTCCGGACGCCAGGACCGATCCCTGCTGGGCCTGGTCACCATCGGCTCGAGCGTGGGCTCGCGCGGCGGCGGCGACCCGGCGCGAGACGGGGTCATGGTGGGTCTCGTCACCGACAACGCCGACCCCGAGGACCTGGGCCGCGTGAAACTGAAGTTCCCTGCCCTCGACGACGACTACGAGAGCGACTGGGCGCGGGTCGTCCAGGCCGGTGCCGGTCCCGAGCGCGGCGCGGTCGTGATGCCGGAGGTCAACGACGAGGTGCTGGTCATCTTCGAGGTCGGCGACATCCGTCGCCCGTACGTCATCGGGGGGCTCTACAACGGCGTCGACAAGCCCCGCCTGGGTGGTGCCGACCTCTTCGACAACGGGGCGGTCACGCGCCGCGGCTTCGTCTCCAGGCAGGGCCATCGAATCGTGTTCCTCGACGCGGACGGGAAGTCCGGTGTGAGCCTGCTGAGCGGTGACGACAGCCTCCGTTTCGCGCTCAAGCAGTCGGACAGCACGATCACCATGCACAGCGACGGCACCATCAAGATCACCTCGCGCGACAAGATCGAGATCGAGTCGGACGCGGATATCAGCGTCAAGTCGAGGGCGAACCTCTCTCTCGAGGGCAGTGCCGGCGTAAAGATCGAATCGAGCGGCGTCGTCGATATCGACGGCTCCCTTATCCAGCTGAACTAGGGAGCCGGACATGGGTTCGCCCGCCATCGTCATGAACGACCGCATCACCGGGCTCTGCGCCATCCACCAGATCCCCAACCCAGCCAGCGGGGTGCCCCAGCCCAGCCCGCCGATGCCCTTCTCCGCCCCGCTGCTCAAGGGGCTGGAGACGACTGTGCTCATCGGCGGCAAGCCGGCCGCGGTGGTCGGCTCCTCGGGCATGAACACGCCGCCGCACGTGGGCCTGCACGCGAGCGATCCCTTCATGGCCCCGCCCATGCAGGAGGGCCGCATCGTCAGCGGTTCCCCGACCGTGCTCATGGGCGGCAAGCCGGCCGCCAGCGCCAGCGCGTCGGCGACCTGTTGTGCCACGCCCGGCATGCTGGTGCCGACCGTGGCCACGGTTCTGGTGGGCTAGGCCATGGCCAACGCACGTGAGTTCGTCGGTCGTGGCTGGGCGTTCCCGCTGCGCACCGACGCTAGTGGCGGCGTCGCCCTCGTGAGCCAGGAGCAGGAGGTCGAGGAGTCGATCCGGCTCATCCTGGGCACCGCCTATGGCGAGCGGCCGATGCGCCCTGAGTTCGGCTGCGCCATCCACGATTTCGTCTACGCCGGTGCGGACGCCAGCACCGCCGCCCAGATCGGCTTCGAGGTGCGGGCCTCGCTCAAGCGCTGGGAACCTCGCATCGACGTACAGGACGTGACGGTCACTATCGACGCCAACGACCGCAGTCTGCTCTACATCGACATCCGCTACCTCATCAAGACCGCCAACGACCCACGCAACCTGGTCTTCCCGTTCTACGTGATCCCCGAGGAGGATTGAGATGTCCCTGCAGGCGCCGAACCTCGACGATCGCCGCTTCCAGGACCTGGTCGACGATGCCAAGCGCCTGGTCCAGCAGCGCTGCCCCGAGTGGACCGACCACAACGTCTCCGATCCGGGCGTCACGCTCATCGAGACCTTCGCCTGGATGACCGACCAGCTGCTCTACCGCCTCAACCGTGTCCCGGAGCGCCACTACGTCAAGTTCCTCGAGCTCATCGGCGTCCGGCTCTTCCCGCCGGCGGCCGCGCGCGTCGAGGTGACCTTCTGGCTGTCGGGTCCGCAGCCCGAGGCCGTGCTCATCGCGGCCGGCACCCAGGTCGCCACGCCACGCTCACAGCACGACCAGGCCATCGTCTTCGAGACGCAGCGTGACCTCCCCATCGTGCCTACCGCGTTCGCACATGCGCTCTCGAGCGTCGGCCAGGGAGCCTACCGCGTCCACGATGATGCCCTGGCTCTGGACAACAGCTTCTACTGCTTTGACGCGGTGCCCAAGCCAGACGATGCCCTCTACGTCGGCCTCGATCAGCCTGCGCCCTCGTGCGCGGTGCGCATCCGCCTGTCCTGTCGCATCGAAGGCGTCGGCGTGGACCCGGACTTCCCGCCCCTGGTGTGGGAGGCCTGGAACGGCGAAGGCTGGGCTCGCTGCGAGGTCGATGGCGACGGCACCGGCGGGCTCAACCGGGACGGCGACATCACGCTCCATCTGCCCGAGGAGCACGAGGCATCGGTCATCGAGGGCCAGCATGCCGGCTGGGTCCGGGCGCGCGTCGTGCCGCCGGTGGCGAACCAGCCGGTCTATAGCGCCTCTCCTGAGATCCTCTCGGTCGGCGCGTTCACGGTCGGCGGCACGGTCCGCGCCAGCAACTCCGAGCGCGTAGTCGACGAGGTCTTGGGTACGACCGACGGCGCACCCGGCGACGCCTTCGCGCTCAAGCGCAGCCCGGTGCTGCCGTCGGACGAGCCGCTGACGGTGGAGGTCTCCTCCACTGACGGCTGGCAGGTGTGGACGCAGCCGGAGGCCCGCAGCTTTGCCGGCAGCGGTCCCGAGGACCGCCACGTGATGCTCGATGCGGTGGCCGGTGAGATCCAGTTCGGCCCGGCCGTCCGCCTGGCCGATGGCAGCATCGCGCAGCACGGCGCGGTGCCAGCCGCCGGCTCGACCGTCCGTGTTCCGGTCTACCGTACCGGTGGCGGCGCACGCGGCAACGTGACCGCCCGCGCCATCAGCGTGCTCAAGTCGTCCATCCCCTACGTAGCCCGGGTGGAGAACCGCCGGCCAGCATCGGGCGGCGTGGACGGTGAGGACATCGAGGACGCGAAAGTCCGCGGCCCCGTGCTGCTCCGCACCCGTGACCGGGCCGTCACCGCGGAGGATTTCGAGCATCTCGCGCGCGAGGCCGCCCCCGAGCTGGCACGCGTCCACTGCGTCGTCGCCGGCGACGGGGTCGATGCCGGCGGCGTGCGCGTGCTGGTGGTGCCATCGGTGCCGACGGGCGGGGAGATGCCGTTCCAGGCCCTGCTGCCGAGCGAGGCCACGCTCGAACGCGTGGCCCGTCGTCTCGACGAGAGCCGCCTTCTGGGCACACGTGTGGTCGTCGAGCCGCCGGTCTATCGCGGTGTCACCGTGGTCGCCCGTCTGCGGGCGGCCAGCCGCTTCGACCCCGAACGCCTGCAGCAGTCCGCGACCGAGGCGCTCTTCGGCTACTTCCATCCAACCGAGGGCGGGCCCGATGGCGACGGCTGGCCCTTCGGCCGCCCGGTGCTGGCGGGCGAGGTGTTCGCTGTGCTCGGGCGCCTGCGCGGTGCCGAGCTGGTGGAGGAGGTCAAGGTCTTCGGAGCCGACCCCATCACTGGTGAGCGGGGCAAGGCCACCGACCGGCTCGAAGTCGAGCCGCACGCGCTCGTGTTCAGCTACGAGCACCAGGTCATGGCGGTGGCATCGTGAGGACCGGCACGGTCAAGGGTCTGGCCAGCCCACATCCGCTGGTCGAGGGCCTGCCCGGCCTGTACCAGGAGGACGACTTCACGCGTCGCTGGCTCTCGGCCATGGACGATGCGCTGGCGCCGGTGTTCCTGGCGCTCGACAGCCTGCCCGCCTACCTCGACCCCGCCGTCACGCCCGAGGACTTCCTCGATTGGCTGGCCGGCTGGGTCGGTGTGCTGCTCGACGAGAACTGGCCTCTCGAACGCCGCCGCGCCTTCGTGGCCCAGGCCGCCGAGCTCTACCGCCTGCGAGGCACCGCCACCGGCCTCGCCGCCCACGTCCGCGTCTTCACCGGTGGCCAGGTCGAGATCGTCGAGAGCGGCGGTGCAGCCTGGTCGAGCAAGAGTGGAGGCAAGCTGCCGGGTGGACCGGACTACCGCATCGAGGTGCGCGTGAGCGGCACCGACTCGCCGGTAGACCAGTCACGCCTGGACGCGCTGGTGGCCAGCGCCAAACCGGCCCACCTGGTGCACAGCGTGCGCGTGGCCGGGGCCGCGCCTTCGTCGTAGCGGCCGTGGCGGCTACCCGCACCGACATCCGGTCTGCGGGCGGGGTTGCTACCATCCTCGCCTGCCTTGGAGATCGCGAGTGCCGATGATCCGGTGTAAGAAGTGCGGGACGCTCAACCAGTCCGACGCTGCCTTCTGCGGCCAGTGCGATGCCTACCTCGAGTGGAGCGGCGAGAAGGTCGACGACGAGGGCGAGCCGCTCGCGTCCTCGCCGCCGGCCGCTGCATCCCCGCCACCGGGCACACCACCTCCGCCGGCCGCGACGCCACTGGGGCCGCCGGGGGTGCCTGGGGCCGTGCCCCCGGCCCGACCGGCCGCGCGGCCCGCTTCGGAGGCGACTCCACCGGCCTCGCGAGCTGGCGAGCCCAAGTCGCGCCAGCCGGAGAAGGGCGCCACCGAACCACAGCGCAAGGCCAAGCCACCGCAGCGCACCAAGCCCCAGAAACCCAAGCCTGGGCAGCGCGTC
Source organism: uncultured Chloroflexia bacterium (assembly GCA_963712745.1). Taxonomy (GTDB): domain Bacteria; phylum Chloroflexota; class Limnocylindria; order Limnocylindrales; family CSP1-4; genus JAFMJV01. The sequence goes on from CAVQJC010000020.1 coordinate 356,921, forward strand.
TGCGCCAACTGCGGCAGCGGCAACGACCCGGGACGCAAGTTCTGCCGACAGTGCGGCAGCGGCCTCGACCTGGCTCCGCTCGAGCCACCGACGCCCGAGTCCAGGCGCGGCCCCTCGCTGCTCTCGCGCCTGTTCCGCCGGGGCAAGCAGGAGGCCTACATGGCCGGGCAGCGCCCGGAGTCGATGCTCTCGGCACCGTCGCGCTGGCGCCCCGGATCAAGCGCCATGGTCTTCGGCCTGCTGGCCGCAGTCGGGCTCGGCAGCCTGGCCTCGTACTGGTACATGCCGGAGGTCAGGAACGGCGTGGATGATGTCGTGCGCATGGTCCAGAACCAGATCGGGGGCCGGGCCAGGGTCAACGTGACGAACGCGACGGGGCGCTCCCGCCCGGGCTTTCCCGCGCTCAACGTCATCGACGGTGGCAGCAACACCTACTGGGTCGGCCCACGCGGCGCCGGAGGCCGCTGGCAGATCGACTTCGAGCTGCAGCGCCCGTCCGACCTGCTACAGCTCAACCTGGACAGTGGCGCCGACGGGGAGCAGTTCGAGAAGCTGGGCCGTCCGTTCGAGATCCAGCTGCGGGCCGACGGCGAGCTCAGCCCCGTGTACGAGCTCAAGGACACCAAGGACCAGCAGGTCGTCCACATCGACATCCAGGACGTCAGGGAACTGCGCCTCATCGTGCGTTCGCAATACCGCGGCCTCGACGGCGGTACCGACATCGCCATCCGGGAGGTCGCGTTCTTCGGTCCCCAGTGAGCGACTTACTCAGCCCGAGAGGGACAGGCCCAATTCGGCCAGCGTGCTCTCGTAGTTGGAGCGTGCCGAGGTCGCGGCCGCCTTGTCGCCGGCGGCGTCGCGGGCCTCGATGAGCGTTCGCCACAACGGATCGTGGAAGCGGTCGCGGGCCAGGCCATCCACGCACACCGTCGCGGCCGCCGCAGGGTCTCCCCGCTCGAGCAGCGCGCGCGCAAGCATGGCGGCGGCCTCGACCGCCTCCGCCCGAGCAGACTCCCGCCGACCCACGATCCAGTCTTCGGGTCCGGCCTCGGGGATGAGCTCCCCGCGACACCGCTCCAGCGCCGTCTGGCTCCAGCGCTCCACGTCATCCCGGTCACCGCGGATGAGAGCGGCCCGGGCCGCGGCCAGCGCCTCCTCGAAACCCACCAGGTCGATGAGCGCGCCCGGCGGCAGGGCCAGGCGATAGCCGTCCGCGTCCCGCGGCACCAGTCGGAAGCCCCCGCGCGAAGCTCCTGGCTCGAGCACGCGGCGCAGCGTGGCGATGGCTACGTGCAGGTTGCGTGCCGCCGCATCCGGGTCGGAGCCGGGCCAGAGCGTCTCCATGATGGTCTCGCGATGGACCACCCGCCCGGCCTCGAGCGCCAGCAGGTAGAGCAACGTGCGCACGCGCGGCCGGATGGCGTTGAGATCCACCGGCTCGCCCCCGATCTCGAGGCGGAATGACCCGAACAACGCCAATCGCGCCGGAGGCTCCGGGGCCGGCTGTGGCGATGACTCGTTGGCGGTCACGTCGTCCGAGCGGGGCGTCGTCTTGCGCGCGGCCGCATCGGCAGCCGCGATGGCCGGGACCCGCAGTCCATAGCCGGGCAGGACCTGTCCGGCCAGCCGCTCGGCCTCTGCCTTGTCGCCCCGTGCGAGCGCGCTGGCCAGTCGCGCTACCAACCCCGGAAGCGGCGCTGCCGACGATCGCGCGAGCTGCTCGGCCTCACGGGCCGTGGCCGCTGCGCTGGGGACAACTGTCCAAGCCTCGGCCAGCGCCACCACGGCCGCCATCCAGGCCTCCAGTTCGGTGGCTTCGAGGCTGTGCAGTGTCGTGCGCGCTTCGGCCGCGAGGGTGGCCGCGTCGAACCGGTCGTCGAGGTCGGCGGACCGGGCCCTCGCCACCAGCACACCCCAGGCACGTGCCGCGCGCGCCAGGACCGCGCCCCAGCGGTCGCCAAGTGCCCGGGCCGTGTCTTCCAGGCGTGCGGCCTCGTGCAGGTGGTCGATACGACCGCTCAGCGCCAGGAGTGAGCGCCCCAGCCGGGCCAGCCACTCGAGGCCCTGTCCCTCGGCGGACCCGATGGCGCCGTTGAGGTCGACCACGCCCTCTTCGTCACCACCGAGCAGGGCCAGCACGCCGCGCGTGGCCTGGGCAGCGCAGGCGACAGGACCCTCCGTGCCGCTGTCCTCCTCCAGTCGCGCCAACTGCCGGCGAGCGGCGAGCAGGTCGCCGCCGAGGATGAGGATCAGCGCCTCCACCAGTCCGGCCATCGCGCCGCTGCCGTCGAGGTACCGCTGCGCCGTACCGGGACCGCCGGTCACGGCCAGCCTCAGCACAGCCCATGGCGCCGTCCCCGGCGCGGGTCGCCAGCCGGGATCCGGATGCAGCCAGGTGAGCAGCTCGGCACGCTCTCGACGGGCAGCTCCCGCGGCGGCCTCGCTTCGGACGTCTGCCGCCAGGGCACCGTAGGCTTTGGCAGCCTCGCCGAAGCGGCCTTCGGAGCGAAGCCTGCGCGCGCCGGCCAGCGCCAGCCAGGGATCGTGGCCGAGCGGTTCCTGGGCGTGGATCCCCAGCCAGCGCAAGGGCTCTTCAGCGATGGCTGGGCCCTCGTCACTGAGGATCTGCGCCACCATGTCCCAGGCCTCGGCGCGGATGTACGCCTCCAGCGCCTCCGCGGGCGTACCCTCCCCGGCCAGCAGATCGCCGGCAGCCACGAACCGAGCCCTGGCGCCTTCCTCACCGACCTCGCTTACCAGCACGCCCTGGAGATGGGAGCGGAAGACCTCGTGGTAGCGATAGCTGCCGGATTCATCGACACGAGTCGTGAACAGACAGCGCCGCTCCAGGTCCTCGAGGATGGCACCGCTGCCGGTGCGGCCGAGCAGCCGGTCACAGATGTGGGCGCTGAGCCGCCCCGAGACGGAGGTATGGACCATGAACCCCCGCAGCTCGTCAGGCACACGATCGAGCGCGTTCTGAGCCAGGTATTCGCGCGCCAGCCGGCTGCGAGGACCCAGCGAGCTGAGCACTCGCCGTCGCTCGTCGGCCGGCCGCCCGTGCGTGGCCAGGTGGAACAGCTGCAGGCCGGCGGCCCAGCCCTCGGTCCAGCGCGCCAGGCGCGCCAGCTCTTCGGGCGCCATGGGCTCGTGGTAGTGGTCGCGGAAGAGACGCTCTACCTCCCACGTGCGTAGGCGTAGGTCGTCGGCGTCGATCTCGAGGAGCTCACCGGACAGGCGCAGCCGCGAAAGGTTGAAGGCCGGCTGCGTGCGCGACGCCGCCAGCACGTGCAAGCCCGCCGGCAGGTGATCGAGCAGCCGCTCGAGTGTCGCTTCGGCGGGGCTGCCCTCGAGCGCGTGCAAGTCGTCGATGACGAGGAGGGCTCGGGCCGGATCCCAGGCCTCCAACCCGGTGAGCAGGTCGTCGATGTCGGTCCAGGCTGCCGAGCGGCCTTCGGTCCAGGGCTCCAGGGCGCCGGCCAGCTGGGCCACGCATGCGGTGGGCGTCGTGTCCCAGCGATCACAGCGGACCCAGGCCACCGGCGCGTCGACGCCCTCGGCGAAGCGTGCCATGAGCGTTGTCTTGCCACTGCCGGGCGGTGCCACCACCAGCGCCAGGCGGTGGTCCCAGATCGTCTCCAGACGGGCGTTGAGGCGCTCCACCGGCATCGAGCCGTTTCGAGGCAGGGCAGCCTGGAGCCGTGCCCGGCCTGGCGGCGGTCCCCCGTTCTGCGAATGCTTCGCCCGTGACAACGGACTGGTCTCTCGATCGACTGCACGCGTGGGTGGGTGAGCCGTCATTGTGAGACCGCGCCGCCGAGCAGTCCAGCCTCTTTGTGCGCGGGCCCGCGTGCCGACATGCCCTTTAGGGCAGTCGCCGCTGCCTCCGACGTCGCCTGCAGGGACCTACCGCCGGACCCAGCGCACGCGCATCCTCGTCCCATGTCGCGACACGACCTGGAGCGGATGGCGGCCGAGTCCAAGCGCGCCACGAAGCCCCACCACAAACCAACCCCCGAGGACGCCGACCGGGAACCCGGTGCGGACCTACGCAGCGCCGTCGGCAACGCCGGCATGGGCCGCCTGCTGGACCCGTCGGTCGGCAGCATCATCGAGGCCGAGCTCGGCGGCGGCAAGCCGCTGGCAACGACCCCCGGAGCACAGCGCTCCGCGCGCCGTGCGGACGACGATGTGCGCATCCACGATGACGGAACTGCCGCGCAGCTCAGCCGCGAGTTGGGTGCTGTGGCTTTCACCTACGGGCGGGACGTGTTCCTGGCCGGCAACGCCCCGGACCTGGGCAGTGAGGCAGGCCGGGCCATGCTCCGACACGAGCTCACGCACGTCGATCAGCAGGCGGAATCCGGCACCACGCGCCCGAAACGGGTGAGTTCCCCCGGCAGTCCGGCCGAGAAACAGGCCACCCGAGCCCAGGCCGGTACGCCCGTGACTGGTGCGGTCGGATCGGCCGGCGCGAGCGCCGTGCATCGGCAGGAGGAAGAGGAAGAGATGCAGCTGATGCGCGCGGACACCGTGCATCGGCAGGAGGAGCTGCCCGAAGAGGAGCTGGCCACGATGCCGGCCGACACCGTGCATCGGCAGGAGGAAGAGGAAGAGGAGATGGCCATGGCGATGCCGGCCGACACCGTGCATCGGCAGGAGGAAGAGGAAGAGATGCAGCTGATGCGCGCGGACACCGTGCATCGGCAGGAGGAGCTGCCCGAAGAGGAGCTGGCCATGATGCCGGCCGAAACCGTGCATCGGCAGGAAGTCGCAGAGCAGACCACTGCAGCCGCGCCAGCACCCGCGAATGCGGCCCTGGCGGCCCTCTTCAACGGAACGGTGACCGAGAAGCTGCGGACGGCACAGAGCTCCGTGGGGCAAGAGACGCCCGACTATCAGGCCGCACTCGCCGCCCTGACGGACGCGAGGAACGGTATCCGGGCCGTCGCGGACACGTACAGCGAGAGTGACCCGTCGCTCTTCACCGAGCTGGCGCTGCTCTACAACTCGACCTCCCTCGCCATCGCCAGGACGGAGCAACGCCTGGGCATCACTTCGGACCAGCCGCTGTCTGGCACCATCGGCACTGTCATCAACATGGCTGTGCACGTCGGCCCCACCCTCCACTAGGGTCGACCCAACGCATCTGCGCACCTCTGCACCTTGGTGCGGCCACAGACACGTGGTCCATGGCCTGCATCCTACGGCCCGCCGGTGCGCTAGCCTGAGGGTGCCCTGACACGCACCCAGGAAGCTCCGAATGCCCGACATGACCGCGCCCCTCAAGCTCGGCGCTGACATCTGGAACCAGTACACCGACTGGCCCTCCTTCAAGGCGGCCCACCTGCGGGCGGAAGAGCTGGGCTATGACTCACTCTGGACGATGGATCACATCTACCCGCCCTTCGAGCCGTCGGACGGGCCGATCTTCGAGGCCTTCACGGCCATGTCAGCCATCGCCGAGATCACCTCCAGGCCGTCGATCAGCGTGATGGTGGCCTCCAACACCTATCGCAACCCGGCGATGCTGACCAAGATCGTCACCACCATCGACCACATCAGCGACGGCCGCGCCATCCTCGCCATCGGTGCCGGCTGGTCGGAGCATGAGCATCGCGGCTTCGGCCTCGAGTACGGCGAGAGTGTCGGCGAACGGCTGCGCTGGCTGAAGGAGGCCCTGCCAGTCGTGCGCGGCATGCTCGATGGGACCCAGCCGTCGGCCTCGGGCCCGCATTACCGGATGCGCAACGCCCACAACCAGCCGCCGCCCGTGCAGGACCGCATGCAAATCCTCATCGGTGGCAGCGGGCGCAAGGTAACGCTGCGCCTGGTGGCCGAGTATGCCGACATCTGCAACATCGGCGGTTCTCCCTCGAAGGTGGCCGGGCTGGATGGCGTGCTCATCGAGCACTGCGAGGCGGTCGGCCGCAACGAGAAGGCGATCGAGCGCAGCATCGACGTGGGCGTGCCCACCATCCGCGACTCGCGCAGCCAGGCGTTCCGCGACCGCAACGCGCTCTTTGCCGCCCAGCAGAGCGAGCCCTGGAAGAACCAGCCCACGGGCACACCCGAGGACGTCTTCGAGTGGCTCGCTCGCTACGTGGACATCGGGTACCACCACCTCGTCTTCTACTGGCCCGCGCCGTGCGACGAGGAGTCGATGGTGCGCATGGCCACCGAGATCCGCCCGCGACTGGAGGCGCTCATAGCGCGCTGAGGCACATCCTCACCATCGCGCCGCACCCAAGGACCGACATGCCCGACATGACCGCCCCACTGAAGATGGGTATCAACAGCTGGAACCAGTACAGCGACTGGCCTTCCTTCCTCGCTGCGCAACAGCGCGCCGACCGGCTGGGCTTCGACTCTATCTGGACCTGGGATCACCTCTACCCCATCGTCGGCTCACACCAGGGCCCGATATTCGAGGCCTATACCGCCATGGCGGCAGTGGCCAGCATGACCGAGCACGCCAGCGTCGGCCTGCTGGTGGGAGCCAACACCTTCCGCAACCCGGCACTGGTGGCCAAGATGGTGACGATGCTCGACCACATCAGTGGCGGCCGCGCGGTGCTGGGCATCGGAGCCGCCTGGTTCGAGACCGAACATCGGGCCTTCGGCATGGAGTTCGGGGAGAGCCCCGGGGAACGTCTTCGCTGGCTGCGCCAGGCGCTGCCCATCATGCGCGGCATGCTCGACGGCGAGCGCCCCACCGCGGCCGGCCCGCGCTACGACGTCAAGGACGTGCTCAACCTGCCGGCGCCGGTCCAGGACCGCCTGCCCATCCTCATCGGCGGCTCAGGTCGCAAGGTCACGCTTCGCCTGGTGGCCGAATACGCCGACATGTGCAACCTCGGCGGTGCGCCCGACGACCTGGCCGAGAAGGACGCGGCGCTGGTGTCCCATTGCGCGGCGGTCGGCCGCGACGAGAAGACCGTCGAGCGCACGGTCGGCATGGGCACGCCCTTCATCCGCGACTCGCGCGAGGAGGCCTACACGGTGACCGCCGACGTCTTCGCCGACAACGGCGACGCCAAGACCTGGACAGGCATGCCCATCGGCACGGTCGAGGACGTGGTCGAGCGCTGCAAACCCTTCCTCGACCAGGGCTACCGCCACCTCATCTTCGGTCACCCCGCGCCGTACGATAGAGAGACCCTCGAGCGGCTGGCCGGCGAGGTCCGGCCCCAGCTCGAAGCCTACCTGTCCACCTGATCCCCACGCCCGAGGAGCGACCGATGCCGAACATGAACGCGCCCATCAAGCTCGGTGCCAACGTCTGGAACCAGTACACCGACTGGCCCGGTTTCCTCGAGGCCATGCTGCTGGCCGAGGACCTGGGCTACGACTCCCTGTTCACCTGGGACCACGTCTATCCCATCGTGGGCTCATGGGAGGGCCCGGCGCTGGAGACCTACACGGCCATGGCCGCGGTCGCAGCGCAGACCAAGCGGGCCACCATCGGCCACCTGGTCACGGCCAATACGTTCCGCAACCCTGCCCTGCTGGCCAAGATGATCACCACCATCGACCACATCAGCGGCGGACGAGCGGTGCTGGGCATCGGCGCAGCCTGGATGGAGCCTGAGCACACCGCCTTCGGTCTCGAGTTCGGGGACCGTCCGGGCACGCGCCTGCGCTGGCTGGAGCAGTCGCTCCAGATCATCCGCGGCATGCTCGCCGGCGAGCGGCCCTCGTCAGCGGAGGACTCGCGCTACGAGGTCAAGGAGGTGCTGAACCTGCCGGCGCCGGTGCAGAAGCGCATCCCCATCCTCATCGGCGGTTCGGGACCGAAGGTCACGCTGCGCCTGGTGGCCCAGTACGCCGACATGAACAACCTGGGCAACCTGGTGGGACCCCTCGTCGACTCTGAGCGCATCCTGCAGGAGCACTGTGAGCGACTGGGACGGGACGATCGCGAGATCGAGCGCACGGTCGAGCTGCAGCGCGTGGTCATCCGCGACACGCGTGCGGCGGCCCTGGCACGCGAGGCCGAGCTGCTCGAGTACAACGGCGGTGCCAGGGACGACGAGGTCCGGCCTGGTTCAGCCGGTGTCGACTCCGATCGCATCGTGGCCGGCAACCCCGAGGAGGTGGCCGAGGAGTTGCGGCCGTACGTCGAGGCTGGCTACCGGCATCTCATCTGCGGCTTCCCACCGCCCTACGACGAGGAGAGCATCCGGCGCATGGCGACCGAGGTGCGCCCACGCCTCGAGGCCATGGTGAAGAGCTGACGAAGACGCAGGTAAGGGCAGGCTAAGGATCGCTCGATAGCCTGCCAGGGGCGCCCTCGGGACCGGCCGCCAGAGCCGGCCATGGATCCCGGGCGCGCCCCCGTTCGACGACGGTCCACCGTGATCGTGACGGCCGGACAGCCCGCCGACCATCCCCGCCGCTTCCGCCCGCCGGCAGGAGCGACACGGTTTGAACGATGCGATGCCGCAGTGGCGGTCGTTCTCGTCAGATGCACCCGTCCCGCCTGGCGAGGCCGCGCCGCCGCCCAACCCGGTACCCGGACGACCGGGCAACCGCTGGCTCATCACCGCGCTGGCTGCTCTTCTAGGCCTGGCCGCGAGCGCCGCGTGCATCGGCGTTCTGGTCCTCCTGCTGACGGTGCCCTCGACGGCTGACCCCATGGGTCAGATCGGGGACCCGCTCGAGGCCGGCGGGGCTGCATCCGTGATGACGGAGGCCAGCTCACCGGTCCCGCTGACTCGGATCGTGGTGGATGTCGCCGGCGCCGTGGCCCGGCCCGGCCTGCACCGCTTGTCACCCGGCGACCGTGTCGGCGACGCCATAGCTGCGGCCGGCGGGTTCGCGCCCCGGGCTGACCTCACCGCGGCCACTCGCGAGCTGAATCTCGCCCAGCCGCTGGCGGACGGCATGAAAGTACTGGTACCCGAGCTCGGCATCGATCGGGAGACGGGACCGGGCGGACGCGCTGACGACGGGCGCATCGACCTCAACCACGCCGACCAGGCTGAGCTTGAGTCGCTGCCCGGCATCGGCCCCGTCACCGCCGCCAAGATCCTTGCCGCACGAGGCGAGCGCCGCTTCGAGAGCGTGCAGGACCTGCGCACGCGGGGGCTCGTGGGCGAGAAGGTCTTCGGCGACATCAGGAGCCTGGTCCACGCGGGATAGCGGGATCGAGCCCCTCGGATGCCGAACCTCCCTCGCGCTGGCTGGCTGGCCGTCGGTGCCATCACCGCGGCTCTGCTGACCGCCAGCGACTACGTCCATCTGCCGCTGCCTGCCTCCGCCGTGCTGGCCCTCGGTGCGGCGACGATCGTCGGCGCCGCCCTGTTGCTTTGCGTGGGACGAGTGACGCCTGCTGCCTTCTGTCTGGCGGCCGGTACCGTGGTCCTGCGGGCGGCACTCGCGGCCGTCGCCACCGGAACCGCGGCCACCGCGCTGCCGCTACCGGTCGGCAGCGGCGAGTGGAACGGCGAGATCGTGGACGTCTCTTCACCCTCAGGCACGGAGCAGCGGGCGTTCGTGCGCATCGACGCGCCGGCGGGCGACGGTGGATGGCTGGTCTACGCCTGGCTGCCGCGTCACCCGGCGCTCGTCCCGGGAGACGGGGTCAAACTGCGCGGCGCGCTCGAGCCACCGCCGGATGACGGCCCCGGCTTCGCCGGCTTCCTCGAGTCGCGAGGTGCGGCCGGCACCCTCAAGGCCCATGGCCTGGAGCTGGCGGCGCACGGCAGCGGAGCGGGGGCGGCCGTGGAGCAGCTGCGCTGGGGCATAGACGAGGCACTCTCGCGGGCGATACCCGAGCCCGAGGCCGGGCTCGCCTCGGGCATCCTGGTGGGCCTGCGCGAGCGCGTGAGTCGCCAGGTGGCCGAGGACTTCACCACCACTGGCCTCACGCACGTGGTCGCCATCAGCGGCTGGAATATCGCCCTTGTGGCCGGCATCGCCACGGCGCTGCTGCGTGCGACAGGCCTGGGCCGGCGGCCGCGCAGCCTCCTCGTCATCGTCGCCATCGTGACCTACACCATCCTCGCGGGAGCAGAGGCCAGCGTCATCCGGGCCGCGGTCATGGGCGCCGTCGTGCTCGTCGCCCGGGAGTCCGGCCGGCCTTCGGGCGCAGCGGCGGCGCTGGGCCTTGCCTGCTGGGGGCTGCTGCTGGCCGAGCCCGCGATGATCGACGATATCGGCCTGCAGCTCTCGCTGGCCGCGACCGCGGGTCTGCTGGTGCTGGGCGGTCCCGCAGAGGCGGCCGTCGGACGTTTGACGCGAGGACGTGCGCCACGCTGGCTGGGCGAGACGCTGGGGGTGTCCCTGGCCGCCCAGCTCTCGACGCTGCCGCTGATCCTGTTGCACTTCGGGCGGCTCTCGCTCATCTCTCCGCTGGCCAACCTGCTGGTGGCGCCGATCGTGCCGCTGGCCATGCTCGGCGCAGCCATCGGGGTCGTGATGGGGCCGCTGCTGGTGGGACCGGTGGTAGGCCTTGCGCTGGCACCACTGTCACTGGGCTCGTGGCTGCCGCTGGCACTCATGACGCGTGGCGCGACGTTGCTGGCGGGCGTGCCCCTGGCCAGCGTCGAGCTGCCCTCGCCACTCGACCAGGTCGGAGCCGCCCTGGCCTTGGCCGCCCTCGTCGCGGCCCTGCGGGCAACACGTTCGGAGCCACGCTCGAACCTCCGCCCGTGGCAGCCTCCGCCGCGTACGGGGCGGGGGCGCTCGAGGAAGCTCGTGGCGATCGGCGCGGTCGGGGCCCTCATTACCGCGGGCTCTGCCACGCTCGTGGTCGGACCCGCCCCCGGACTGCGCCTCAGCGTGCTCGATATCGGCCAGGGAGACGCCATCCTGCTCGAGACGGCCGATGGTCAGCGCATGCTCGTCGACGGCGGACCGGACCCCGACCTGCTCGTGCGCCGGCTGGACGAGCGCATCCCCGTGTGGGATCGCCACATCGATCTGGCCGTGCTGACACATCCGCACGAGGACCACGCCGGCGGCCTGGCGGGGCTGGCCCCACGCTACTCGATCAGCCGCATCGCCGAGACCGGGATGAACAGCGAAGGTGCGGGCGTGCGCGAGCTGCGAAGTGCGGCCGCCCGGTATGACATCGGACGCGTGCGCCTCGACCAGGGCGATACCTTCCGCCTGGGCCAGGCCCGGGTGGAGGTCCTGTGGCCACCGCGCCATGCCCTCCCCCATCGCCTCCTCAGCGACGGGCGAGCCATCAACGGAACATCCATCGTGCTGGCGGTGAGCCTGGGGCAACAGCGCGTCCTCCTGACCGGCGACCTCGAGGACGACCACGATCTCGACCTCCTCGAGATGATCGAGCCGGGGGCACGCTGGGACGTGCTCAAGGTGGCTCACCACGGCAGCGCCACCGCTTCGGGCGGGAGCCTCCTGGACTTGCTCCGGCCACGCCTGGCTGCGATCAGCGTCGGACTTGGCAATCGCTACGGCCACCCTGCGCCTGACACGCTCGCGCGCCTGGAGGCGGCCGGGTCCACGATCTGGCGGACGGACCGCCAGGGCACGCTGGCGATAGCGCTCGATGGACGGCCACGGTCGGCCTCCGCCATGGTCGCCGGCCCACCGCGGACGGGCTGCCCCACGACCACCCTGCCCCCACCGGTCACCACGACCGGTCCGCGTGACCCCTGCTACATTCGACCCGATGGCGGTACCCACCAGAACCGAAGCGCTCTCACTGCTCATGTCCACCGCGCCCACGCCTCGTCTGCTGCAGCACGTGACGGTAGTGGCCGAGGTGGCCGCGTTCCTGGCCTATCGCGCCACGCGCGCCGGCGTCGCCGTCGACCGGCGCCTGGTGGAGACAGCCGCGCTCCTCCACGACGTGGACAAGGCCTTGCCGGCCAGCCATCCGCTCAAGGCGCAAGGCCACGGCAGGGCCGGCGCTGCCTGGTTGAGCGAGGCCGGTCACCCGGAGTTGGCGCGCGCGCTCATGGCCCACCCGGTCACCAGGCTGGCCGACCCCGATGCCGAGCGGTGGGTCGTCGAGGCGCCCATCGAAGAGCGCATCGTGACCTACGCCGACAAGCGGGCGACGCAGCGGGTGGTCTCGCTCGAGCAGCGCTTCGACCGATGGCGCCGACGGCATCCCGAGTACGCCAGCCAACTCGACTGCGCCTACGCCAACGCGTGCCGCCTGGAACGGGTCCTGTGCCAGAGCATCGGATTGGAGCCGGGTGCTGTCGAGCGACTGCGCTGGGTCGAGGACGCACGAGCTCGAGCCCAAGCCAACGGCAGCCTGCCCGCCAACGCGGACGAGCCCATCGCTGGCGCGGCTGGGGCCACTCCCGTGGACCGGGCGGCGCGATGAGCCCGACGCCGGCACTGGCCTACTTCTGGGGCGAGGACGCATTCATGATCGAGCGCGCAGCGCGGGAGTATGCCGAGCAGGTCTCGCCGCCGGGCGAGCGCATGGAGGTCTGGCGCGCGAACCTCGATGACGACGCCGGCGAGGAGAGCGGTTCCGCCTCGGCCGCGAAACGTCGTGCCCGCGCCCTCGACAGCATCGAGCAGCACCTGGGCATGGCCCCGCTCTTCGGCGCGGGCACGCTCGTGGTCGTACGTCAGCCGGCTGGCCTGCTCGCCGAGAAGGAGGCCCGGGGGCGCCTCATCGACCTCGTCGGCGTGGTCCCTCCCGGCAACGCCCTGTGCGTCACCGACCTCATCGCCTCGAGCGCCAAGGCCCCGGCCGCGCGGGGCGCGCTCCGCGACGCCATCCGCGACGCCGGCGGGGTGGTGCAGGAGTTCAAGGCCCCAGGTGTGGGCCGGCTCGAACCGTGGCTCGTCGGACGCGCAGGGGAGCTGGGCATCGAGCTGCAGCCGGCTGCGGCGCGCCTGCTGGCAGAGCGCGTCGGGGGACACATCCGCGAATCCGACGTCGATCGCCGGCGGCGCACGGAGCTGGCCAACGGTGAGCTCGAGAAGCTGGCGCTCTACCGGCCCGGGGGCTCAGTCAGCGCGGACGACGTCGATGCACTCGTGAGCGAGACCATCCCGGGCTCGATGTGGGCCTTCCTCGACGCGGTCGGCCTGCGCGCGGGGCCCAACGCTGCGGCGCTCGCCGAGCGGCTCCTCGACGATGCCACACCCTTGCCGGTGCTGGTCTCGCAGCTGCATCGCCGGCTGCGGGAGCTCATCCTCGTGCGCGAGCACCTCGATGCCGGCTCCAGGCCGGCGCAGATCGTCAAGGACCTGAAGCTGCAGCCCTTCCGCGCCCAGAAACTGGCCGAACAGGCTGGCAACTGGCCACTGCGGGCACTCGAGACTGCGTTGGTGGAGCTGCTGGCGGTCGACCTGCGCTCCAAGGGCATCGCGCTCGACGGCTCCACGCTGCAGATGTCCGAGCACATCGACGCACTCTCGGTGCAGACCTGGGTCGCGCGACACGCGGCATCGGCGAACCGCCAGGGGTGAGGCCCGCCCGCATCGAGCTCCGCTCCCATGGCCTGGCGGTGTGGCTGGCGCTCCTGGTGACCGTACTCTGGAGCTCTTCGTGGGTGCTCATCCGCTGGGGCCTTGACGACGAGTCCCTGCCGCCGGTGATGTTCGCCGCGTTGCGCTATGGCCTGGCGGCCATCGTGCTGGCCGGCTTCGTCATCGTCCGCGAGCGCCACCGCCGCCACCACTACCGCGTCAGCCGGGGCTACGTGACGCGCCTGGTGCTGCTCGGCGTGGTCATGTACTCGCTCACCCAGGGAGCGGTGTTCGTGGCTCTTGATGCACAACCGGCGGCCACCACCAGCCTGGTCCTGTCGCTGACGCCACTGCTCGTCGCCGGCGGCGCCGCCATCACGCTCTCGGAGGTGCCGTCGCGCTGGCAGCTCGTCGGTGTGGCGCTGGTGGCGCTGGGCGCGGGGCTCTTCTTCGCCGGCGATCTCGGAGCCACGACTGCCGGCATGGTCGCCGCCGGCATCGCGCTGCTGGCCAACGTCGCGGCGTCGATCCTCGGGCGCAGCGTGAACCGCGAGGGTCAGCTGCCGGCCATCACCATCACCACCATCAGCATGGGCATCGGCGCGGGCGCGTTGGTCTTCATCGCGGTCGGCCTCGAGGGCATCCCCAGCGTGTCTGCGCGTGGCTGGCTCATCATCGCCTGGCTGGCGGTCGTCAACACCGCCTTTGCCTTCACCCTTTGGAACCTTTCCCTGCAGCGACTGTCGGCGGTGGAGTCGGCCAGCATCAACAACACCATGCTGGTGCAGATCGCGCTGCTGGCCTGGCTGTTCCTGGGCGAGGCGCCGGGGCCCCTTGGCCTTCTCGGCATCGCCCTCGTCTCGGCCGGGGTCTACCTCGTGCAGGCGACCCGGCGGACGCGCGTGGCCGGGCTCGGACCTGAAGTGGCATTCGCAGGCGAGGGAGTGGTAGACGAGGCGCCGGAAAGCACGTCGCGACCGGGTGGCGGGGCCGGTTAGCGCGGGGCAGGGTAGGAAGCGCCGGGGGGAGGAAGCCTGCGGGGCAGCGACACTCAGCTGCCGGTCGGATCAGACCGGGAACTGCGTGGCACGCTCCTGGGTGACTCCGTCGGATTCGATGGCGAAGACGCAGCGGCCATCGGGGATGTCGAGGACCTCGAGGAGGTCGGGGTCAAGGTACAGCTGGTGACAGTCGGCACACAACGCGGCGGGGATCGCGAAGCAGAGGCGTTCCTCGCCATCGGGCATGCGGAACGTGGTGTCGAAGCGCGAGTTGACCAGGAGGCGCTCACACTGCGGGCAGTTGTCCCGAAGCCACGTCATCGTTCGCATCTTCCTCGGCAGGGCGACCGGCAGGTCCGGTCGACTCGAGAACCGATGCTACGGACGACCCTGCCCTGCCCCCATGCCCCGGTGGTACCACGACCACTCACCCGGTTGGGGCAGATAGGTGCAGACGGGGGCGGCTACGCCCCGGTCGCGCGGAGGCGCTAGACGATGTGCAGCAGCAGCGAGGCCTCCGACCATAGCTTCTCGAGCTGGTAGAACTCGCGCTCGGGCTTGCTCATGACGTGGACGATGACGCCCCCGAAGTCGACCAGCAGCCAGTGCGAGCCGGCGTCGCCCTCGCGAGAGAGCGGCGCATCACCGTCCTCCTTCAGCCCTTCCACGATGCCGTCCGCGATGGCATTGAGCTGGCGGTCCGACGCGCCCGAACAGATGACGAAGTAGTCGGTCATCGTGGTCTGGCCGCGGACGTCGAGCAGGACGATGTCGCTGGCCTTCTTGTCGGCCGCCAGGTCGACCGCGCGATGTGCCATGGCCAGCACCGTTTCGTCGACCCCATCGATGACGGCCAGGCGCGGCCGCACCTCGCCCCCGTCCGGGCGGCTCGAAGGGAGCCCTGGTCGGGTAGCTGCCCGTGGATCGGCCGTCGTGGCCTGCTCGTCACTCACCGTTGTCTGTTCCTCCTGCCTGTCGTGATGCGAATCGCTGCCGGTCTCCATCATGCCCCCGCGGGTCCAGCCAGCGCCCAGCGCGCGGCCATGCGGGCGTGCAGAGCGGTCGTGGGGAAGAAGGGCACGTCGACATCGTTCGGCCCGACCAGCAGCTCGATCTCGGTACAACCGGAGATCACGCCACGCGCGCCCCGATCGACGAGCCGGCCGATGATCTCGAGGTAGCGCGCCTTCGAGTCCTGCGAGACGACACCCTGGACGAGCTCGTCATAGATGACATCGTGGACGAGGCCGCGGTCGGGCTCGTCGGGGACCATGACGGCCAGGCCATGGCGTTCGAGGCGCACACGGTAGAAGTCCTCCTCCATCGTGTAGCGCGTGCCCAGCAGCGCGACCTCACGGACGCCTGCATCGTGTACGGCCGCCGCGGTGGCGTCGGCCAGATGGAGGAAGGGCACCTCGATAGCGGCTTCGATGGCCTCGGCACAGCGGTGCATCGTGTTGGTACAGAGCACGATGATGCCCGCGCCCGCCTCTTGCAGCCGGCGTGCGTCCGCGGCCAGCACCTCCCCTGCCGCATCCCATTCGCCCTCGGCCTGGAGTCGTTCGATCTCGGCGAAGTCATAGGAGCGCACGAGCAGGCTCGCAGAGTGGATCCCACCGAGCGCCCGTCGCACCTCGGTGTTGATGATGCGCTCGTACTCGATCGAGGACTCCCAGCTCATGCCGCCGAGCAGACCGATGGTCCGCAGTCGTGCCCTCACTGCCCGGCCCTGCCCCGGTAGAGGCCCTCGGTGCTGATGTAGCGCGCCACTGCTGCGGGCACGAATCCCTCGATCGACAGGCCCTGGCCGACACGTTCACGGATGGCGGTGGAGGAGATGTCCAGCTCGGGACCCGGCAGGAACCCGAAGCGGTCCACGTGTCCCGGAAAACGCTGAGCCACCCAGCGCTGATCCAGCGGCCCTGCCCCCGGCCGCGGGGCCACGGCGACCCGGCAGAGCGTCAGCACGCGCTCGGGTTCACGCCAGGTGTGGAACGACTCGAGGACTTCGGCCGAGAGGATGAACCAGGGCTCGGGCCGCCCTTCGTCGAGCGAACGCGAGGCCAGCTCGGCCACGGTGTCCACCGCATAGCTCGGGCCCGGCCGCTCCAACTCGATGCGCGAAAGCACGAAGCCGGGATCGGTTTCGATAGCCAGGGCCACCATGGCCTCGCGGTGGAGAGCGGGGGTCACGGGCTGGTCCTGCTTGTGTGGCGGGTCCGCGTTGGGCACGAAGAGCACCTGCCCGAGGCCAAGCTCCCGGCGTGCCTCGCCGGCCAGGGCGAGGTGCCCCCGGTGCACGGGGTCGAACGTGCCCCCCAGGATGCCGAATGGCTGGGCCGTCACACCCACGCTCCGGACTCGGCCTCCCATTCGAGCTCGGTATCGCCGATGCGCACGGTGTCGCCGGCCTCCACGCCCGCTTCACGTAGCTTCTCGACCAGGCCCATTCGGGCCAGCTCGCGCTGGAGGCGCGCGGCCGACTCATCGTTCTCGAAGTCGGTCTGAGCTACCAGCCGTTCCACGCGGCGACCCTCTACGGCCCACGTGCCACCGGCCTCGCGTTCGATGACGAAGCCTTCGTCGGTGGGGTCGTAGCGATGCACCACCACGCCTGCAGGCTCGCCTGGCCCTCCCATCTCCTCGTCGTCGGGCAGCAGCCGGGCCAGCGCCGAACGCAACTCAGGCAGCCCGATACCTTCCGCGGCGCTGACATGGACGACCTCAAGGTCCTCGCGGGCGCGGGCCTCGTCGAAGGCGCGCAGCAGCTCGCGGTCCGGTTCGAGGTCCATCTTGTTGGCCACCACCAGCGTGGTCTTGTCGAGCAGCCTGGGGTCGCGCGCCTCGAGCTCCTCGCGGATGACGGCGTAGTCGCGCTCGGGGTCGCCCTCGGCCATGTCCACGACGTGCACGAGCACGCGCGTGCGCTCCACGTGGCGCAGGAAGGCGTGGCCCAGCCCGGCCCCGGCGCTGGCGCCCTCGATGAGCCCGGGCAGATCGGCCAGCGTGGGCCGGCGCTCGTCGAGCGGATCATCGACGGCGAAGTCGAGCACGCCCAGGTTGGGCTCGAGCGTGGTGAAGGGGTAGTCGGCGATCTTGGGCGTGGCCGCCGTCAGCGCCGTGAGCAGCGTCGACTTACCCGCGTTGGGCAGTCCCACCAGACCGACATCGGCGATGAGCCGTAGCTCCAGGCGCAAGCGCCGCTCCTCGCCCGGCTCACCCTTCTGCGCGTGCCTGGGAGCCTGGTGGGTGGAGGTGGCGAAGTGGGTGTTGCCCAGGCCGCCGCGGCCGCCGCGCGAGACCATGACTCTCTGGCCAGGGAAGACGAGGTCGGCCATGAGGTCGCCGGTCTTGCCGTCGAAGACGACCGTGCCCGGCGGCACCGCCAGCTCGAGGTCCGAGCCGGCCTTGCCGTGGCGGCGCGAGCGCTGGCCGGGACCACCATGCTCGGCCCGGAAGTGGTGCTTGTAGCGGTAATCGATGAGCATGGTCTGGCCCACGTCGACCACGAGATAGACCGAGCCACCACGGCCGCCGTCGCCACCGTCGGGACCGCCGCGGGGCACGTGGGCCTCGCGGCGGAAGGTGGCAGCGCCGTTACCGCCGTTACCGGCGATGACGGTCAGGTCGACGTGGTCGAGGAACATCGGTCGGGCCAGTATGACGACCGGCCCTGCCGGTCGCGCCGGTCAGGAGGCGTTGGTGCCCTCACTCGCAGCCTGGCGGGTCAGCGCGGCCAGGAACTCGGCGTTGGAGTCGGTCTTGGAGAGGCGGTTGAGCAGCAGCTCGATGCCCTCGTTGGTACCCACGGCGCTGAGCATGCGCCGCATGGTCCAGACCATCTTGAGCACGGGCTCCTCGAGCAGAAGCTCCTCGCGCCGGGTGCCGGAGCGCTGCACGTCGATCGAGGGGTAGATGCGCTTCTCGGCCAGCTTGCGGTCGAGGATGAGCTCACTGTTGCCGGTGCCCTTGAACTCCTCGTAGATGACGTCGTCCATGCGCGAGCCGGTGTCGACCAGACAGGTCGCGATGATGGTCAACGAGCCGCCCTCTTCGAGCTTGCGCGCGGCGCCGAAGAATCGCTTGGGCGGATACAGCGCCACGGGGTCGATACCACCGGTGAGGGTGCGCCCGGACGGCGGCAGGGCCAGGTTATAGGCGCGCGACAGCCGGGTGATGGAATCGAGCAGGATGACCACGTCGCGACCACCCTCGACCTGGCGCTTGGCGATCTCGAGGGCCATCTCGGCCACGTGGGTGTGGTTCTCGGTGGGCTCGTCGAAGGTCGACGAGATGACCTCGCCCTTGACCGAGCGGCGCATGTCCGTGACCTCCTCGGGCCGCTCGCCGATGAGCGCGACCATGAGCAGGATCTCGGGGTAGTTCTCAGTGATGCCGTTGGCGATGTTCTTGAGCAGCATCGTCTTGCCGGCCTTGGGCGGGCTTACCACGAGCGCACGCTGGCCCTTGCCGATGGGGTTGACGAGGTTGACCAGGCGCTGGCTCAGGTTCTTGGGATCGGCCTCGAGGTTGATGAGCTCGTAGGGATGGATGGGCGTGAGCTCGTCGAAGTGCGGCCGACGGCGAGCGTCGTTGGGGTCCATGCCGTTGACGGTCTCGACGCGGACGAGACCCCAGTACTTCTCGCCCTTCTTGGGCGGGCGCGGGATGCCGGCTACGCGGTCGCCGCCGCGCAGGCTGAAGCGGCGTACGTGGCTGGAGCTGACGTAGACATCGTCGGGGCTGGGCATGAGACCACGGCGGCGCATGAAGCCGTAGCCGTCCTCGACCAGGTCGAGGATGCCGGCCGCGTAGCGCTGGCCCTTCTGTTCCGACTGGCGCTGCATGATCTGCTCGACGAGCTCGTCCCGTGCCATGCCGTCGGCATCTGCCACGTCGAGGTCGCCGCCGATCCTGGCGAGCTCGTCGACGTCCTTCTTCTCGAGTTCCTTGATGTCCATCGTTCGGGGTGTCAAATCCTTGCGGCAGCGGGGTGAACGCCGGGCCGAGCAGCACAGCGCGCGGCTCGTTGCGCAGCGTAGAGATGGGTGCCGTCCGTTCCCGGTCGCGCACGGACCAGACGTGTGCCGGCCGTGCGGCGAAACGTGGGAAGGAGGACTGCTGCGGATATTAGCACGGGCCGGCCGTTGGTCAACAGCCACGCCAACGGGTCAG
Source organism: uncultured Chloroflexia bacterium (assembly GCA_963712745.1). GTDB lineage: Bacteria > Chloroflexota > Limnocylindria > Limnocylindrales > CSP1-4 > JAFMJV01. Next base: position 376,510 of record CAVQJC010000020.1, read on the forward strand.
AACGGCCAACGAAACGACCGGGCGCGCGCTGCCACCGCTGGCGACCCGCCCTCCCCTGCTCGCCGGTCCCGTGGCACCACCGAGGGGATAGATCTGCCCGGCCCGCGATGCGGGGCCGGCCGGAGCTCCTCTCAGCCCCTGGCGGCGATCTCCGCCTGGGCCTTGGCCCAATCGGCCTCGAACTGCGCGATGCCCTTGTCGGTGAGCGGATGCCCCACCATCTGCTGCACGACCTTGAAGGGCACGGTCGCGATCTGGGCCCCCGCAAGTGCACCCTCGATGACGTGGCGCGGCGAGCGGGTCGAGGCCACGATGATCTCCGCGTCGAGGCCGTGGATCTCGAGGATGGCCGACAGCTCACGCACCATGTCCATACCGTCCTGGGCGATGTCGTCCAGACGGCCGACGAAGGGGGACAGGTAGGTGGCCCCGGCCTTGGCCGCAAGCAGGCCCTGGGCGGAGCTGAAGATGAGCGTGCAGTTGGTGCGGATGCCTTCCTCGGCAAAGGTCGAGATAGCCATCAGACCGGTCTCGGTCATGGGCACCTTGATGACGATGTTGGGCGCGATCTTGGCGAATTGGCGGCCCTCGCGCAGCATGCCCTCAAGGTCGTCGGCGATGACCTCCGCGCTGACCGGCCCAGACGTGATCTCGGCGATCTCCGCGAGCACCTCAGGGTAGGTGCCGCCACCGGCCTTGGCGAAGAGCGTCGGGTTGGTGGTGACACCGTCGAGCACGCCCCAGCTGTGGACGATGCGGATCTCGTCGATGACGGCAGTATCCAGGAACAGCTTCATGTCAGGGTGACTCCTCGGGGTCGGGCTCGGTTCGGTCCGGGGCATTGTACGTCCGTACTCCAGAGGGCTTGCCCGGGCGCGCCGCGACAGGCACCATCGGGTCCCGCGCAGCGACAGGCAGGAGGACAGGCATGGATTCCAACGGCAGTGTGGCCATCGTTACCGGTGCCACCCGGGGCATGGGTCGCGCTATCTCGAGCCGGCTCGCGGCCGAGGGTGCGCGCGTGGTGCTGGTGGCCCGGGGCGAAGCCGGGTTGCAGGAGACCCAGGCCGCCATCCGGGACCAGGGCGGGGACGCGTCGGCCTTCGTGACCGACGTGACCGATCGATCGTCGGTGGAGGCCATGGCCGCGGCGGTCTTCGATCGCTTCGGGCGCATCGACCTCCTCGTCAACTGCGCCTTCTGGGGCCCGCCGGGCAGCCTCCAGCAGACCGACGAGGACTTCTGGGACCGCACCCTCGACACCACGCTCAAGGGCCCGTACCTGTGTACACGCGCGGTGGTGCCCGCGATGCTCGAGCAGGGCGCCGGCACCATCGTCAACATCGGCTCGCTGGCAGGCAAGATCGGCGAGGACAACCGCACCGCCTACTGCGCAGCCAAGTGGGGTCTAGAGGGGCTGACCGCGGCCCTGCAGGTCGAGCTGCATCGCCAGGGCATCCGCGTCCACCTCATCTCGCCCGGTGCCACCGACACCTCGTTCTGGAGCGAGAACGCGCCGGGCCTGACGACCGACCAGCGCGAGCGCTTCATCCCGCCGGAGACCATCGCCGACGCGGTCATGTTCGTGCTGAGCACGCCCGAGTCGGTGCATATCCCCGACGTGCCCATCCACAACTTCCGCAGCCCCTTCGAGGGCAAGGGCTCGCCCTTCGAGTAAGTCCCCGGCCGGACCAGCGACAGGGCCGTGATGAGCGGCGTCCGCCCCCGGGGAGCGCGGCTCTAGGCCTCTTCAGCCACCGCCGTCCGGGTCTGCCCGGCGCGAGCGCCCGAGTGCACGATGGCGGCCTCGATGAAGCCCCGGAACAGCGGGTGCGGCTTCTCGGGCCGGCTCTTGAACTCGGGGTGGAACTGGCTGGCCACGAACCAGGGATGGTCGCGCAGCTCGATGATCTCCACCAATCGCCCGTCGGGCGACTGGCCGGCCAGCAGCATGCCCGCGTTCACGAGCGCCTCGCGATAGCGGTTGCTGACCTCGAAGCGGTGGCGGTGCCGCTCGTAGATGAGCTCGCTGCCGTAGGCCGCCGCCACCTTCGTGCCCGGCTCCAGCTTGGCCGGATACAGACCCAGCCGCATGGTGCCGCCCTTCTCGTCGATGTCGCGCTGATCGGGCATGTAGTCGATGACCGGCGCCTCGGTGAAGAGGTCGAACTCGGTGGAGTTGGCGTCCTCCTCGCCGAGCACCCCGCGGCTGAACTCGATGACGCCGCACTGCAGGCCCAGGCACAGGCCCAGGTAGGGCACGCGCTCCTCGCGCGCGTAGCGGGCCGCCAGCAGCTTGCCTTCGATGCCCCGATGGCCGAATCCGCCGGGCACGACGATGCCGGCCGCACCTGCGAGCTCGGCCTCGTAGTCGTCCTCGGTGAGCGCCTCCGAGTCCACCCAGCGCACCTTGATGTCGTGGTCCTGCGCCCACCCCGCGTGGTCGAGCGCGGCGGTCACCGACATGTACGCGTCGGGCAGGGCGATGTACTTGCCCACCAGGGCGATCTCGAGCTCGGGCTTGGGCGCCTTGATGCGGTCGACGAGCGCACGCCACTCGGCCAGATCAGGCTCGTGGACCTGGTCCTCCAGGTGGAGCAGGCGCACGACGAGATCGCCCAGGCCCCAGTCCTCGAACTGCAGCGGCACCTCGTAGATGGTGCTGGCCGTGGCCGCCGGCACGACCGCGTCGACGTTGACGTCGGTGAAGAGCGCGATCTTCTCCCGCAGCTCGTCGTCCACGTCCTGGTCACTGCGGGCGATGATGATGTCGGGCTGGATGCCGATGCTGCGCAGCTCCTTGACCGAGTGCTGAGTGGGCTTGGTCTTGAGCTCGCCGGTGGCAGCGAGCGCCGGCAGCAGCGTGACGTGCACGTAGACCACATTGTCGCGGCCCACGTCCTTGCGCATCTGACGGATGGCCTCCAGGAACGGCAGCGACTCGATGTCGCCGACCGTGCCGCCGACCTCGACGATGACCACGTCCGCGGAGCCGTCGCGGGCGACGCGCCCGATACGCTCCTTGATCTCGTTGGTGATGTGCGGGATGACCTGGACGGTGCCGCCGAGGAAGTCGCCCCGCCGCTCCTTGGCGATGACCGACTGGTAGATGCGTCCGGTGGTGACGTTGGCCAGCTGGCTCAGGTTCTCGTCGATGAAGCGCTCGTAGTGGCCCAGGTCAAGGTCGGTCTCCGCCCCGTCATCGGTGACGAAGACCTCGCCGTGCTGGTAGGGCGACATCGTGCCCGGGTCCACGTTGACATACGGATCGAGCTTCATGATGGAGACGCTGAGGCCGCGACTCTTGAGCAGCCGGCCTATCGAGGCGGCCGTGATGCCCTTGCCCAACGACGACGTGACCCCGCCGGTCACGAAGACATACTTCGCCACGGATCTCTCGCTCCACCAGGGGTTTTCCCGATGCTACCGAATCCGGCACGCCGGCGCGAGCCCACGCCTCCGGGAGTCCTCCGTGGCGGTTCTTCGCAATCATTGCCGGCGACACCGCCGAAGAGCCGCTCCGGCTGGCGGCCGGCCGCTCCAGCCGGCGGCCGAAGAGCCGCTCCGGCCGGTCGCCGGTCGCCGTTCGCTCCCACCATGACCGGGCGAGCATGGACCGGGCCTTGGAGGCCCGCCCTGAAGGTCCTTGCGGGAACCGAAGTCGCGAGACTGGGCGAGCGCGTTCGATGATCGCGAAGAAGTAGCTAGCTGAGTCGCGATGAGCCAGCGGTGGCCCTGCGAAGAGTCGGGGTCGGCTCTCGCGGCGGGCGCGAGCCCGGCCCCCGGACCGGATGCGGAGCCCCTCAGTCCTCGACCGCGTCCGCCACTCGGTACGCCGCCAGGTCCTCGAGCACCGTGACCAGGCCGGAGTGATCGTATTCGCCACGGCCGTTGGCATCGGCCGCGCGCATGAGCTGCTCCACGGTCGCGGCGGCGGGCAGGGCCACGCCCGCATCGCGCGCCAGCTCGATGGCGTTCTTGAGGTCCTTAAGGTGGAGGCGGATGCGGAAACCGGGGTCGAACGAGCCGGTGAGGAAGTTGTCGCGGCGCATCTCCAGCACCTTGGTCGCGGCCAGGCCGCCCTGCAGCACGTCGGCGATGCGCGCGGGGTCCACGCCGGCCTTGGCACCGAGCACAAGCGCCTCCGACACCGCCTCGATGACCACACCGACCACGACCTGGTTGCAGACCTTCACGACCTGGCCCGCTCCGGCGGGACCGCAATGGACGATGGTCGCCCCCATCACCTCGAGGATGGGGCGTGCGCGCTCGAAGGCAGCTTCCTCCCCGCCGACCATGATCGAGAGCGTGCCGGCGATGGCGCCCTTGTCACCGCCGCTGACCGGGGCGTCGAGGGCGGATGCCCCAGCTGCCGAGGCCCGCTCGGCGATCTCGCGCGCGGTGCCCGGGGCGATGGAGCTCATGTCGATGGTCAGCCAGCCCTCGCGCAGCGCCTCGCAGGCCCCGTCGCTTCCGAGGTACACCTCCTGCACCTGGGGCGAGTCGGGCAGCATGGTGATGAGCACTTCGGTCTCGGCCGCGACCTGGGCGGGCGTGGTGCCGGCGGTGGCGCCCTCGGCCACGAGTTCGTCCATGGCCTGGGCCACGATGTCGAGCACGGTCAGCTGGTAGCCAGCGGCCATGAGGTTGCGGGCCATGGGCCTGCCCATGATCCCGAGTCCGATGAAGCCGATGGTCGGCTTGGGGGTAGTCATGCGTCCTTCTCCATGTCTTCGGGGCGGATGTTGTCGACCTGGCCGTAGATGAACAGCAGTTCGACGTGGCCGCCTGGCTCCCACTCGAACACGTGCCATTCCAGGGGCGGCGTGTTGATGACGACCCCGGCCTCGAGGTCGATGCGCTCGGTCAGTTGGTCGCGGCCCGGGCCCCAGCGCACCCAGGCGCGGTCGGCCTCGAGGATGTAGACCGTCTCCTCGGCGTGGTTGTGCGGCTCCATGGGGCCGAACTCGTCGGCATAGCGGGCCGTGCCCACCGTCATCTCCTCGCTCTCAAGGGCCGAATCACGGCCCACGAACCGGCGCAGTCCGCGACCCGGCAGAGGATCGATGGGGGTGTCGAGGCGTGTCGTGGCTCGCATGTCTGAGACCTTCCTGTGGCTCTTTGGTGGTCAGCCGGCGAACGGCGTGATGGGCAGCCCGGCTACACCGGGCTCGACGACGAAGAGCCCGCCGGCGTGCGGCTGCTCCGCCAGCTGCGCAGCGCTGAGGCCGTCACGCGCGCTGGTCACATACAGCTGGTCGAGGCCGGGTCCACCGAAGGCGCAGCTGGTGGTGCGCGCGGCAGGCAGCTCGATGGTGCGCTCCAGAGCGCCCGTGGGGGTGAAGCGGCGCACGGCCCAGCCGTCGTAGAAGGCCACCCACAGGCAGCCGTCGGCGTCGACGGTCATGCCGTCGGGGATGCCGAAGGCCTCATCGAACTCGATGAGCGGCCGCCGGCCGCTCGCTTCGCCGGCGGTGAGGTCGAAGTCGAAGACGTCCATGCGCCCAGTGGCCGTGTCGATGTAGTACATGAGCGAGCCCTCGAGGCTCCAGTCGACGCCGTTCGAGATGGTCACCGGCCTGGCGATGGTGGTGACCGATCCGTCCGGATCGATGCGGTAGAAGCTGCCGGCGCCGGCTTCCGCATCGAGAGCCATCGTGCCACCCCAGAGGCGGCCGGCGCGGTCCGTCTTGACGTCGTTGAGGCGCGTGGCCTCGTTGGCGGCTTCGACCGGCGCAAGCAGGCGGATCGGCCCATCGTCCGAGTCGGCCAGGTAGACACCATCCTGCAGGCACAGCGCCAGGCCTCCAGTCGCGCGCGGCAGCACCGCCCCGGCCATCTGCTCGAGCGCACGCGTCCAGACGGCCCCGCTGGCTGGATCCAGGCGATGGATGCGCATGCCGGCGATGTCCGTCCACAGCAGGGAAGCGGCCGGTGCGTCCCAGGCCGGACCCTCGCCGATCAAGTCGCCCGCGTCCACGGCGAGCTGCCATTCCTGGGACATCTCATGCCTCCGTGCTGTAGCTGGCGGTTTCCTCGATGCGCATGCATTCGACGCGCGCCGCGAATTCGACGTTGTGCCAGTGGGCCATGGCCTCGTACGGCGGCGCACCCGAGACCACCACCAGACCCTCGCTGGTGATGATGAGCAGGTGGCGCATGCCGTTCTGCTGGGCGAGCTCGCCGGCGCGAGCGATGGTCCCGGCCAGCATGGGCCCGGTGAGCGCCTCGGGCTCGACGAGGTGGGGCGCGAGGTCGGGCACGCCGCGGTTGCGCATCATGCTCGTGGATGGCGGCACGCCCCTGCCCTCGAGCAACAAGGCGCGCAGATGGCGAGACCAGCCGCTGATGACGGCCTGGTGCTCTGGGGCCGCGTCGTAGAGCGCTTCGTGGAGGGCGCGAGCCGCTGGGTCGGCCGGCTCAGCCGGGACCTCGGCGGACTCGTCGTCCAGCCACAGCCAGAGCCCTGCGGTGCCGTCGGCATAGTCCATGCCCCCATCCCGGCGGACGCTGATGGCGATGCCGTCGAGAGTAGCGAACTCGTTCTCGAAGAGGCGACCGAAGATGGTGGCCAGCGTGGCCAGTGCGTCTGTCCGCCCCTCGATCGTCATGCCATACCTCCGCTCGGTGCGGTGCGGATCCGGTACCGGAGCCGCCCGGACTCGAGCCGCTGCCGCAGCACGTCGGCGGCGCGGAGATTGGTGGGCAGGTCGCGGGCCACTCCGAAGGTGCCATGCATCGAGCCGATGGCCACCGCGCCATCGGCTCGCGCGACCTGGCCCAGCAACTCGACCGCGCGCGCGTCGTGCGGCTCCGTCTGGGCCCGGAGGTCCGGTTCCAGCAGCACCACCGCGGCGCCGTACGGCTCTGCGGTCGACGCCACCACACCCGGTGTCCAGCGGCCTGCCGCGGCTGCCAGCGCTTCGGGCAGGTGCAGGTGGAACACGCAGCCGACGTCAGCGTACGTGCGGTATAGCCGCGTGTGGATGCGGATCTCTCGCGAGATCCTGTCCGGGTCTCCGATCATCATCTGGCCGTCGAGACCCTGGACCAGGATGTCCTCCGCTTGCAGGCGCCAGCCGGCATTCTCGGACACCTTGGTCGGCGTCATGACCACGGCGTCTCCGACGCGCAGGCTCATGTTGCCGCCCTGCAGCTCGGTCAATCGCCGGTCGTAGAGCAGGCCGGCGACGCGCGCCAGCAGCGCCCGTTCGCGCGCAAAGCCGCGCTCGTTCATGTGGATCACACCCCCTGTGACTGGAACATCGATGACACCTCGCGTGGCTCGAAGGTGCGGGTGATGGGGTTGCCGAACAGCTCGGCGGCCGACTCCGCATCGAGCCCCCGCCTGGCCATGGCTGCCAGGCGCAGCGCCCCCAGGCCGGCAGCCTGGACGCTCTCGAGCGTGACCACCGTCCGACCGAGCAGGTCGGCCTTGAGCTGGAGCGTGCGCGTCTGGCGTGCCCCGCCGCCGACCGCGGCGATGGGTGAGTGGGCCAGGCCCAGGCCGGCCCAGGCCTCGGCGAACCGCCGAAGCACATCGGTGGCCGACTCGATGAGCGCCTGCACGATCGCCCCAGGCGAGGTGCCGGCTTCGATGGCCGCGGCCACGGCTTCCTGTTCGAGGGCCATGACGGCGCCGGTGGGAGTGTCGCTCAGGTCCGCCATCAGCGCCTCCAGCCCGCCCTCGACCCCCGCCGCAGCCTGGGCCAGCAGCGGGCCTATGGGTGTCCGCGTCATGGTGATGTAGCGACCAGGCAGCAGGTAGGCGTGGACGATGGCACCCGCGGCCCCGGCCACCTCGCGAACCTCGGCCAGGCCCGCGGCGCCGGCCATGTGCTCGTAGGTGCCCACGATGTTGACCAGCCCGGAGCGGTCGGGCCCATCGGCCCCGAGCAAGGAGCAGCAGTTGTCCATCGCTCCGAGCACGGCCACGGCACCGGGCGCAAGGCCCAGTCGGCTGACCTGTGGGGCTCGCACCTCGAAGGCCGCGGTCGGCAGCTCGATGGGCGGGAAGGCGCCTGCCGGCAGGCCAGCAGCGTCGAGGATGTGGTCGCTCCAGCCGTCCTGCTCGAGGTCGAAGAGCATCGTCCGCGACGCCCAGGAGCGGTCCTCGACATCGGCCCCGCAGAGCTCCTGCAACGCGTACCCGCGGAGCGACCGGTAGCGGTCGACGCGCTCGGCGACGGCTGGGTGCGCCCGTTGCCACCACATTGCGTGGAGCAGGAATGAGGCCACGGCCGGATCGGAGCCGGTACGGTCGAAGAGTTCCTTCGCGTCGAGGCCCGTGAGCTCCGCTGCCGGAGGACCTTCCAGCGGTCGGGTGTCGGCAGGAGCCAGAGCGGGTCCGAGCGGCCGGCCGTCGCGATCCAGCGGCGCCATGGCGGTGCCCAGGCAGGAGAACACCAGGGTATCGACGCGATCCTGCGGCCGACTTGCAGCCAGGTCGGCGATAAGGTTCACGACCGTCGCGAGGACGGCATCGAGGGGATAGGCCTGCTCGCCCGGCTCGGTCGCCTGCCTGGGTGTGGCAGTGTCGTGCACGTCGAGGACTCGTCCGTCCCAGTCGGCCAGGAGCGCCTTGATGCGCGAGGAGCCGATATCGAGCGCCAGCACGCTCACTCCACATCGGCCCCGACGGACAGCCGGAGCTTGGCCGTCGCCTGGTCCATGTGCTCGTCCATGATCGCGCGCGCCGCGTCGGGGTCACCGGCCCTCACGGCCTCGAGGATTCGTTCGTGGTAGTGCAACGCGAGGCGCGCGATGCCGGGCACGCGCAGGGTGAGCAGGCGCACCTCGATCATGATCTCCACGAGCGAATCGAGGACGATCACGAACAGCTCATTCTGGGTCGCTCGGGCGAGGACGGCATGGAACTCCACGTCGCTGTTGATGTAGACCTCAGGAGCATCGACGTGCTCACGCATCTCGTCGAGGATCTTCTCCAGGTCGAGCAGGTCGGCATCGGTCCGGCGAGCCGCGGCCAGGTAGGCGATCTCGTTCTCGATGGTGTGACGGACCTCGCTGACCTTGTCTACGCCGGCGTCGCCTGCCTGCATCATCAGCAGCAATCGCATCGACTCGCCTGCCGACTCGGGCGTGGGTGCACGCACCACCGTGCCGCGTCCCACGGCCACGTCCACCAGATGCTTGGCCGCGAGGGCCCGCACGGCCTCGCGCACGACCGTGCGGCTGACCCCGAACTGGCTGGCCAACTCCCGCTCCGAGGGCAAGCGATCGCCCGGCCCCAGACGGCTTTCGAGGATGAGACGCTCGAGCTCCTGTTCGACGCGCTGAGCCAGGGTCGCGTCGCGCGCGAGCTCGTCGACCAGTCGACCCGAGGTCACGACTCGGCGCCACCTCCCGTCGGGGCCGCGGCAGCCGCAGGTGGCGGCCGCCGCCGGGGCCTCCTCGGCCACCGGCGCCCGGAAGCGCACACGCTGGGCGTCGATGAACATGGCGAAGAGGATGATCAGGCCCGATGACGTCGATCCAGAAGACCTCGACGCGCATCAGGTTGAGACCGCGCTCGATGGTCGAGAGCAGCAGCACGCCGCCGAGCACGCCGAGCATCGTGCCGCGACCACCCTGCAGGCTGACGCCGCCGATGACGCAGGCGGCGAAGATGGTGAAGATGTAGCCCTCGCCGGGTTGATCTGGACCGAGGCGATGCGGCCGGCCAGCATGATGCCGGCCAGCGCGGCCAGGAAGCCGCTGATCATGTAGACCTGCCGGATGCGCCGGTTGGCGTCGATGCCCGAGGCGATGGCCGCCTGCCGGTTGCCGCCGACCGCGTAGATGTCGCGACCGAACTTGCGGTAGGTCAGGACGACGTGGCCGATGATGAAGACGACCAGCATGGCGATCACGGCCACAGGCACGTTGCCGAGCCAGGGCACGGCGACGGTCTCGTGGCCCAGCCAGTAGAAGATGTCCGCGCCCTCATGGTGATGGCGTTGACGGCGTTGCCCTTGGTGAAGGCCAGCATCAGGCCGCGCAGGATGAGCAGCATGGCAAGGGTCACGATGAAGTTGTTCATGCGCCCATAGGTGATGAGCGCACCGATCACGTAGCCGATGCCGACACCCATCGCCAGCATCAGGACGATGGACACGATGGCGGTACGCCGAAGCCGCTGCCGAACCAGGGCGCCACGGTCGGCACCATGATCCAGAGGCCGAGCAGCGCGGAGAGGCCCAGCGTCGACTCCTGCGAGAGGTCGAAGTTGCCGGTGATGAGCACGAACGTCTGACCCACGGCCACAACGCCGAGGACCGCGGCGGCCGAGAGGATGTTGACGATGTTGATGGGCGTGAGGAAACGGTCCGACCCGATGACGAAGAAGATGAAGACCCCCAGCAGGATGAACCAGATGAGGTTGTCCAGGATGGTCGGTACGTACCTACGCCACTGCATGTGCAGCCTCCCCTGCGCCACCCTCGATGGCCGCCAGGATCGTCGCTGGGGTCATCTCGTCCTGTGCCCTTGCTGGAACTCCTGGTGATCTCGACCGCGGTAGAAGACGACGATGCGGTCGCAGGTGTCGATGAGCTCGCTGAGCTCGTCGGAGACGATGGCCACGGCCACCCCGTGCCGCGGTGAGCTGATCGACGATGCGCAGGATCTCCACCTTGGCCTGCACGTCGACGCCCTGGGTCGGCTCATCGAGGAGCAGGACGCGTGGCTCGGTGGCGGCCAGCTTGGCCACCACCACCTTCTGCTGGTTGCCGCCGCTGAGGCTCTCGACGTGGGTCGATGTGGACGGGGTCACGATGCCGAGCCGGTCGACGTAGCTCGTCGACCAGCTGAGCGTTCCTCGCCGCCGTCGATCATGCCCAGCCAGCGAGTGAGTCGACCGATGACGGACATGCTGATGTTGTCGCGCACGCTGCGGATGGCGACGATGCCGAGGCCGTGGCGGTCGCGTGGCAGATAGGCCAGGCCCTGCTCCAGCGCGTGGCTGGGTGCGTCGGGATGGAAGGGCTTACCGTCGAGTAGTGACCTCGCCGTCGCCCAGGGCCTCGAGCGCGTAGAGCCCACGCGCCAGCTCGCCCGGGCCGCTACCCTCCAGACCGGTGAGACCCACGACCTCGCCCGGCGTGCAGCGTGAGGTCGACGTCCTGGTAGGCGCCTGGGTCGGCTCACGCCCTTGATGCGCAGCACCGGTTCGCCGACGTCTCGGCGAGTGCCGTTGGAAGCGCTCGACGCTGGTACCGCTGATCATGCGGATGAGGTCCGGCTGGGTCAGCTCGGCGACCGGCACCGGTTCCGACCTCCTCGCCGTTGCGCAGCACGGTGGCACGGTCGGCGATCTCGAAGACCTCTTCGAGGTAGTGACTGATGTAGATGAAGGAGGCACCCGCTTCACGCTGTCGACGCACGAAGTCAAAGAGCAGTGCGACCTCGTGCTTGGGCAGCGGCGCGGTGGGCTCGTCCAGGATGATGACGCTGGCGTCGGCGAAGAGCGCGCGCGCAGATCTCGATGATCTGCCGCTCGGCGACGGTCATCGTCGCTCCATGCGACTTGCTCGACGTCGATGTCCAGACCGAATCGCTCCAGTCGCTCGGACGCTTCTCGCCGGAGTCCACGCCAGTCGACGAAGCCGCCCTGGCGCGTGGGCATCTGGCCCATGAAGAGGTTCTCGGCGACCGAGAGCTCCGGGCACGAACCGCGCGTGCTGGGCCACGATGGCGATGCCCACCTCCTGGCTGCGCGAGCGTGGTCATGTGCTCGATGAGCTCACCGCGGACCTTGATAGTCCCCGAGTCCGGAGGGTAGAGACCCGTGAGGATGTTCATCAGCGTCGACTTGCCCGCGCCGTTCTTGCCCACCAGGGCATGGATCTCCCCTCGACGGACGTCGAAGGAGACGCCGTCGAGCGCACGCACGCCCGGGAATGTCTTGACTGATGTCGGTCATCTCGACGACGTGCTCGCCGTTGACCTCTGTCCATCGCTGCCTACCCCGTCCTCTGTCGTCGGAGGGGCGCCCCGTTGCTGCGGAGCGCCCCTCCGAACGGTGGTTCACCCGAAAACGGATGGGTGCCGCTGTCGGCTACTCGCCACTCGGCCGCCGCGGCAGCCTCGACGTTGCCCCACAGGCGCGGATCGTCGACGTTGTCTGGCGCCGACCGACGTGGTGGACAGGAACAGCTGCGGTCCGATCTCGCTGTCCTCGATGCGGGCCGGCGACCACAGGGCGCCATCCTGCTCGATGATCTGCGGAACTCGATCGTGCCTGGCCCATCAGCTCCTGCTCGATGAAGTCCGCAGCGACGACACCGAAGTCGGGGATGGGCTGGTTCGAGGCCTGGTCGGAGTAACCATCACGGATGGCATCGAGCGCCTGCAGGCAGGCGTCCACGCCGGTCAGGATAGATGTGGCCTTCCTCGTCGCGCGTGACGAGCAGTCCGAGCTCGTCCAGGGACCTGCAGGGTACCCGGGCGTGTACACGCAGTCGGAGTGCATGTAGATGCCGTCGAGCTCCTCGGCGGAGGCGACGTCACGCACGATGTCGACGCCCTTCGCGGCATCCCAGTCGCCGATCTTGGTGATGACCTCGATGTTCTCGGATACTGATCCACGATGTCGTGGAAGCCGCCGCCGCGCAGCTGGGCCACGTTCTGACCCATGTTACCGGTGATCTCCAGGACGTGCCCATGGGCTCGCCGTACTTCTCGGTCAGCAGGTCGACCATGGCCTGACCCGACTGCTGGCCGGCCAGGAAGTTGTCGCTCAGCACGGTCATGTTGATGGCGCAGCCACTGGGCGCGCGGTCGATGGTGTAGAAGGGGACGCCTGCGGCCTGGGCCTCGTCGACCGCGACGCAGACGCCGGCGCTGTCCTCGGGCACGTTCACGATGGCGTCCACGCCCAAGCGCCAGGTAGTCCCTGATCTGCTCGATCTGCAGGTTGGCGTCGCCGTTGGAGGTGATGGTCTGGGATCTCCCAGCCCTTGGCCGCCCCACCGTCGACCATGCCCTGCTGGATCTGCAGCTGAGCGCCGACGAGGTCCGGCGCCGAGTAGCCGATGAGAACCTGGTCATCCTGTGCGATCGCCGGTGCGGCACCCAGGGCGCCCACCAGCAGTACGGTCGATGCCGCGATCGCAAATGTCTTCCTCAACTCCTTCACGTCCTTTCTGCGCCCGTAGGAGGCGCGGTACGTCAGGTGTAGGGCCAATCTCTCTGGGCCCACCCCGATGAAGCTCTCTCTGCTCCCTCAGATCGTCTCCTCAGGATCGGTCAGTGCCTGCTGCCCTCCTCTCGCTGCGCCAGCGCACGGGCGCGCGGCATCGCCTCCACGGTGTGGTGAGCGTCGATGTGGCGGGTCGAGCGTTCGCGCGCGATGCAGCGGCCACCTCCTCTGGCGGCCCGATGCTCGTGTCCGCGATGTCCCACAGCGCCTCCTCGCTGATGCTCCCGTCCGGCAGCCCCCGCTGCCGGCATCCCGCGTGTGGTCAGATGGCATACCACCATACAGGGAACCTCGGAGTCAATCACGTCCGATCCGCTGGGGGATCGGACGGCGTCAGCCGGTAACACTGGTGGGCCGTCCCTGGAACAGCTCGAAGCGCAGCCCATCGGGGCCCACGAAGTAGATGGCGTGGGCACCCTTGTTGATGCCGGCGGTAACGGCAGCGGGCGGACCCACGAACTCGACGCCGGCTGCGGTCATCTCGTCACAGGTGGAGTGGATGTCATCGACCATGAAACAGCAGTGCAGGGCGCCGACATTGTGGTTGGCCGGATCGGCCGAGATGGCATCAGGCTTCGCGAACTCGAGCAGCTCGAGCCCGACGGCCGACCCCGGGAAGGTCAGGAAGGCCACCTGCAAGCGCGCCCCGGCTTCGCCGGCGGACCCCGCGTAATACACATCGTCGTACGCCATACGCTCGTCGAGTCCGAATCCAAGGACGCCCACCATGAAGTCGATGGTCCGCCCGAGGTCCGCCACCTGGTACCCGACGTGGTGGATCCGCTGGAGCCGGCCGCCGCCGGCCGAACCATCTTCGGCGACCAGCTCGATCAGCAGGTCCGCCGGGCCGCGCAGGTACGCCCCGGACCAGCCGGACCAGGGGCCGTGCTCGATACGCCGCGGCTCGGTGAGCACGGTCACGCCCTGCCCGCGGGATCGCTCGAGCACGGCGCTCAGGTCGTCGACCTGCCAACAGACGTGCGGGCTACCAGGCCGACCGAAGCCGGCACCACTGGGCTTGCCCGGCGGGCTGAGGTACTGGAGCACCTCGAGCGGTGTGGCGTCACCATCGATGAGGGCGAAGCCGATGCGGATGCGGCAGTCCGGCAGCCCGTTCACATCCGAGAGGTACGGCTGGTCGCTCAGCTGGGTGCGCCCGTGCTCGATGCCCAAGTCCTCGATGTAGAAGCGCATGGCCGCATCCAGGTCATCGACGGCGCAGCCGACATGGGCGAGTCCGGTGATCATCGATGGCTCCTTCTAGAACGCCGCGAGGTTGCCGCCATCGACCACCAGCACGTGCCCGGTCGTCCAGGCGGCGGCATCGGAGGCGAGGAAGATGACCGGGCCGACGATGTCCTCGACGTCCGCCAGCCGACCCAGCGGCAGCCGGCTCAGGAAGTACGCCTCCGTCTCCGGTTTGGACTCCATCAACTCGAGGACCAGCGGGGTCTTGATCTGTGCCGGGGCGACCGCGTTGACGCGGATGCCGTGGTGTGCCCACTCGACGGCGAGGTCGCGGGTGAGGGCGATGACGCCGCCCTTGCTGGCGGAGTAGTTGGCGTTGCCCGTGGTGAGCCCGACCAGCGCCGCCACCGAGGCGATGTTCACGATGACCCCTCCCGACCCACGGTCGATCATGTGCCTGCCGACCTCCTGGTCGAACAGCCACACCCCTCGCAGATTGATGTCGATGACGCGGTCCCATTGCTCGATGCGCATGTCCTCGGCGGAGTTGCGATCCCCCACGCCGGCGTTGGCCACGAGGATGTCGATCTTGCCAAGCGCATCGATCGCCTGCTCGACGGCCGAGCGGACCTGCTGCTGGTCGCTGACGTCGCAAGTCAGGCTGACCGCTCTCCCTCCCGCCGCGTTGAGGTCGTCGGCGGCACGGCCGGCGCTCTCGGCATCGATATCCACTACCGCCACGTCGGCACCGAACTGGGCGAGGCCCTCCGCTATCCCCCGGCCCAGACCCTGGCCAGCGCCGGTGACCAGCGCGGAGCGCCCGGCGAGGCTGAAGACGTCTCGCAGGTCCCTGATCTGCATGGGCATGGCTCCTACTGCTGCACCAGACCCGGCGCGGCGGGGGTCTCGGGGAGCTCCCAGTCGTCGTGTGGCGTGACCAGGATCTTGATCTCATCCTTGTCCTCAACCAGGGCCTCGAACCCTCGGGTGATGGCATCATCGAGGTGGATGTGTCGGGTGACGAGCGGCCTGACATCGATGCGGCCATCGACGAGGTACTTCACGGCCGTGCGGAAGTCCTCGTCATAGGTATGGGAGACGGAGCCGACGATCTGCTTCTCTTTCTGAAACAGGTCGAGGGCGTCGACCACGTACGGTTCCCGTGGCACGCTGACCACGACGAGCCGGCCGCCGGGGGCGGTCGAGCGGAGTCCGGCCGCGAACGAGACGGCGCTGGCCCCCGTCTCCAGGACGACGTCGGCGCCCCTCCCCCCGGTCAGGTCGAGGAGCGCGTCGGGCCAGCCAGCATCGTCGCCGTCGAACGCCTCTGTGGCCCCCAGGTCGCGTGCGACCCGCAGGCGGCGCGGGTTGAGTTCGGCGACGTAGACATCCGAGGCACCGGCGATACGTGCCACGGCCAGGCAGGCCAACCCGATCGGGCCCGCCCCGATGACCAGGACACGGTGTCCGGGGCGGATCCCGCCACGGCGGGCGGCATGCACGCCTACTGCTACCGGTTCGGCAAGAGCCGCGATGTCCTCGGGGAAGCCCGCCGGCAGCGGGAAAGCGTTGTGGGCCGGCATGTTCACGAAGCGGGCGAAAGCGCCATCGCTCGACATGCCGATAGCACCCGTCTGGGGACACAGCGAGAAGTAGTGGCGCTGGCAGTAATGGCACGCCCCGCAGGCAACGACGACCTCGCTGGCCACCGGCTGGCCGATCCGCAGTCCGTCGGCGCCCTCTCCGAGCCGAGCGATACGCCCAGAGAACTCGTGGCCCAGCACCAGCGGGGTCTTGCGCCCGGTCAGGGGATGAGGTTCGTCCACCGGAAAGATCCCGAGTCCGAACTGCCAGCCCTCGATGTCGGTCCCGCAGACCCCGCACCATGAGACCTCGATGGTGACTTCGCCCGGCCCAGGCGGCGGCGGCTCTGGCCAGTCCGTCTCGAGGCGGATGTCGTGCTGCCCGTAGAGCACGACGGCCTTCATCTGGCCGGTCCGCCCGCCCGAGCCTCGCGAATCATCTTGCGTACCCCGTTCCAGCCGTCGATGAAGGCGTCGCGAAAGTGCTGGACCGGGCCGAACCCCTCGAAGTCCTCGATCGGCAGCGCTGCCGGGTCGAGCGCCTGGCGCATCTCGGGGAAGGCCTCGGTCAACGTCCTGATGACGGCTGGGTCGACCGGGTCGGTGACCGTCACCTGCGCGGGCAGATCGTGTTCGACGAGCTCGGCCGCGGTGGACCAGTTGATGGTCGCGGCCATGCCCCCGCCGATGAGCCCACTGAAGTCGAGCTCGATGCGGGCACCACCGTAGAGCAGCGTGACCGGGTACTCGCGCTCGCGCACGACCTCGTAGCAGGCGCGGGACACGATGACCCCGGCCAGCTCCATGGCCTCGACCGGCACGTCCAGCCCGTCGCGCGCGGCGAGCGACTTCAGGTGGTCGCCGAGGATGCCGGTGATGGGGCTCATGAAGAAGGGCGGACGCACGCCCGTCTTGTCGGTCACCGCCAGCCAGCGCTCGCAGGTCTCGATGACCTGGGCGGTGCTGAAGACCTCGGTGACGATGACCTGGCTGCCCTCGGCCACGATGGTCTCCATGGCCTCGTAGCCGGGCACGGTGGCCGGGATCTTGGGCGTGGCGTTGGGGGCGATGGTGCGTGCCGCACGGGCCTCTTCGAGGATGACCGCGCCGTCGGTGTCGGACTCGGGCGCACCCTGGATGGAGACGAAGCCCTCCCGGCCCTCGGTCTGCTCGTAGAGCGGGCCGAAGCGCTCGCAGATGCGGCCCACGAGCCGGCGCTGGACGAGATCGGCCACGACCTCGTCGTCGTCGGACTCGGGCAGGCACGCGCGCACGATGGGCAGCACCTCACTGGGTGCGCGCTTGACGAGGTTGCCGCCGTAGCCGGGGTTGGTGGTGCAGCCCATGGCCCCGTGGGCGAGGGCCAGGTCCATCTCCTCGATGGTCGGGTTGTTGATCCAGAAGCGGCCGCCGGTCTCGGCCCGGACCCGCTCGAAGTAGTGCTCGCTCATGCGTCCTCCTCGTTGACCGCGACCAGCACCTTGGGTCGCTCGCGGCCGCGCTCCCTCGACCTCGCCAGCGCCGCCTCCACCTCGTCGAAGGGGTAGACGCGGTCGATGAGCAGCTCCGGCTTGATCTCGCCCGATTCGATGGCGGCCAGTCCGTGGGGGTACTGGCCGGGTCCGTTGAGCACGCCCTTGATGGTGATGTCGCGGACTGCGATGGCGGCTGCGTCTACCTCCACGAGCGTGGTAGGAACGCCCAGCAGTGCCACCCGCCCCCCTGGCGCCACGTGGGCCAGGGACGCCTGCACGCCGTCAGGCGTCCCGGCAGCCTCGAGGACCACGTCGAACTCCTCCACGGCAGCCTTGGTGCCGGCTATCCAGGGGATAGCCCCGGCAGCCTCCACCGTGGGTGCCCGAACCTCGTTGCGCAGCAGCACGTGCGTACGGATACCGCGCGCCGAGAGGATCATCGCGCCGGCCAGGCCCAGCGTTGCCGAGCCCACGATGAGCACGTCCTCACCCGGCTGCGGATCGGTACGCCGGATGCCCTCGAGCGTGGTCACCATCGGCTCCACCAGCGCGGCATCGCGCGTGGTCACGTCGTCGGGGATGGGTAGCAGGTACCTGCTCGGCACCGCCACCACCGTGGCCAGGGCCCCGTCGAGCCCGTTGCGCACCCCTATCTCGAGGCGCTGGACGCAGCGCACCACCAGGCCGTTCGTACACAGCTCACAGTCGGCACGGCCACAATCGATGATGGGATCGAGGATGACGCGCGTACCTGCGGCCAGCTCTTCGGTCGGCTGCAGCAGGGTGCCGGACCACTCGTGGCCCGGCTGCAGGGGGTACATCGCGAAGCCCTGGTGCAGGTAGGGCATGCTGCCGTCGAAGAGGTCCAGGTCAGTGCCGCACAGACCGACGTACGACGGTGCCGCCAGCACGTATCCGGGCGGGACCGCAGGTAGCGGCTTGTGGACGATCTCGAAACGGTCGGGCCCGGTGATGTGAACAGCGCGGACTGACGAGGGCAGGCTCATCGCACCGTGTGACCCCCATCGACCACGAGCACGTGGCCGTTGACCAGCGAGCCGGCCTCGGAGGCCAGGTAGATGGCCGCACCCACTACGTCCTCCGGCGTGCCCATGCGCCCGAGCGGGATGTTGCCGAGGAAGAACTCCGCCAGCGCCGGGTCCTCCTCCATCTTCCGGGCGATGAGCGCCGTCTTCACGTGCGTGGGCGCGATGGCATTGACGCGGATGCCGAACCGCGCCCACTCGATGGCGAGCGTGCGGGTGAGCGCGTTGAGCGCGCCCTTGGTGGCGGCGTAGTTGGCATTGCCGGTGGTGATGCCCACGATGCTGGTGATCGACGAGGTGTTGATGATCGAACCCTCGATGCCGCGCTCGATCATGTGCCGGCCCACGGCCTGGTCGAAGTACCAGGCGCCCGAGAGGTTGATGTCCAGCACGCGCTGCCACTGCTCGAGCGTCATCTCCTCTGCCGGAGCGCGGTCACCGATGCCGGCGTTGCTCAAGAGGACGTGGATGTCGCCGAGCTCGTCGATGGTGGCCTGCACGGCAGCCTGCACCTGCGCGTGATCGGCCACATCACAGCCGACCGCGATGGCCCGGCCACCGGCGGCCATGATCCCGTCGGCGACTTCCTGCGCCGCACCCTGGTCGATGTCCACGACCGAGACCGCGGCACCGTACTGGGCGAATCCTTCGCACACCGCGAGGCCCAGTCCGGAGCCGCCACCGGTGACGAGCGCGGTCTTGCCCGCGAGGGAGAAGAAGTCGGTCAGGTCACGGGTCTTCACTGGACGTCCCCTCTGTGGCGCGCTCGCCGGCGAGCATCTCCTCTCGCGCGCGCATCTTGTCCACGATGTCCATGTGCGGACCGGTGATGTGCTGGTCGACCGCGAGCGACACCTGGTACGGGTCCCCGGTCTGGAGCACGGCGTAGAGATCACGGTGTCGACGCACCACGATCTCCGGCGTGGGTCGATAGAGGTCGCTGTAGAAGAGCACGCGACGGCTATGGACCTGGATGGCGGCCAGGTGCTCGATGAGCAGGGCATGACCGGACAGCTCGGAGAGCGCGGTGTGGAAATCCATGTCAGCCGCGACCATGCCCGGTACGTCGCCTGCGGCCGCGGCGCGCTCGATGGCCTCGAGCCGGCGGCCGAGCATGGCCATGGCGCCCTCGTCGAGGTGGCCCCGCTCCGACGCCAGCTGAGCGGCAAACGATTCGAGCGCTGCCCGCAGCGTGTAGATCTCTTCCGCGTCCCGTGCCGTGACCGTGGAGACCATGGCGCCCTTGTGCGTGCTGCGCGTGACCAGGCCGGTGCCGGCCAACTCCCGCAGCGCCTCTCGCACGGTGCCCCGGGAGGTCCCCAGCTCCTCGGACAGACCGGCTTCGGTGAGCGGCCGCCCGGGTGCGTAGTCGCCCCGGATGATGCCCTCGCGGATGTGCGCCACCACCGCGTCCGCGAGGCTGGGCGGCCGGTCGAGCGTCTTCTGCTCCATGCCTTGCGCTCCCCTCGCTGGATGTCCGCAGTGGACTGGTTGTTGGATTGTACTACAATGAGACAGCCCGGTACCAGAGGCCCCGCCGACCAGCGAGCCGCGACCGAGCCACGGAGGACAGCAGGCCATGGCGAAGCTGAGGTTCTTTGGCACCGCGGGCTACGAGCTCGTGACAGCCGACGGCGTACGGGTGGTGATGGATCCCTTCATGGACTCGAACCCGGCCTGCCCCTTGAGCTGGTCGGACCTCGAGGCGGTCGACCTGGTGCTGGTCACGCACAACGCCTACGACCACGTGGGTGAGGCGGCGGAGATCCTCAAGCGCGACAAGTGCCCGGTCATCTGCGCCAAGGACGTGGCCCACAGCCTGACCACCGTCCATGGGGTCGATCCCGACCAGATCCGCGTGACCATCTGGGGCATCCCCATGGTGGTCGCGGGTGTCCCGGTACATCCGATCGAGAGCCACCACTGGTCGTTCTCGGTGACCCCATCGGGTGAGCTCCTGTCCGGGCCGGCCATGGGCTTCATCGTCGATGCCGGGCCGGGCGTACGCCTCTACCACCAGGGCGACTCGGCCATCTCCTACGACTTCCGCCTGTGGGGCGAGCTGTACCGGCCCACCCACGGGCTGATGGTGGTGGCGCTGCCGGAGGACTCGCTGCCGCACTTCGAGGTCTATCGCGGTGGCGAGGTCACCGTGCAGGAGGCAGTCATGGCCAGCCAGTGGCTCGGTCTCAAGCACGTCATCGCCAGCCACTACCAGTGGCCTTCACACCCGGACGTCCAGCGGTTCGTCGAGCTCATGGCCGCCCACACCGCTGCCGGCGAGTGGCAGCCCACGGTCGTAGCACCGGAGCCCGGCCAGACCATCGAGCTCGAGCCCTAGGAGAACGCCATGACCGAAGCCGTCGCCAGACACCGCATCACCGCGGACGAGAACTGCGAGGCCGTCGCAGCCTTCGAGCGCGACACGCTCACGCCGCTGAGCGCGAGCCCCGGCCTCGACGCCGACCAGCTGAAGCAGATGTACCGGCGCATGCGCCTCATCCGGGAGTTCGACACCCAGGTGAAGGAGCTCTGGAAGCAGGACTTCATCTACGGCCTGGCCCACTCCTACGTGTGCGCCGAGGCCATCGCCGTGGGCGCATGCACGGCTCTGCGCAAGGGCGACTACATCACCAGCACCCACCGGGGCCACGGCCACACCATCGCCAAGGGCGGCGATCCGCGGCGGATGATGGCCGAGCTGATGGGTCGCGCTGATGGCTACAACAAGGGCAAGGGCGGTTCGATGCACATCGCCGCGGTGGACATGGGCATGCTCGGCGCCACCGGCATCGTGGGCTCGGCCATGCCCATCGCGGTCGGCTCAGCGCTGACGGCCAAGACGCTGGGCCAGGACTTCGTGACGGTCTGCTTCCACGGTGACGGCGCCACCAACCAGGGCGTGTGGCACGAGTCGATCAACCTGGCCGCGGCCTGGAACCTGCCCGTCATCTTCCTCTGCGAGAACAACCAGTGGGCCATCTCGATGCCCTACGAGCAGGCCGTGCGCAACCCCTCGGTGGCCGACCGCGCCATCGGCTACGGCATCCCGGGGGTCACCGTCGACGGCTTCAACGCCATCGCCGTCCACGATGCGGTCGCGGAGGCGGCTGAACGCGCCCGGAACGGCGGCGGGCCCACGCTCATCGAGGCCCGCTTCTACCGCTACATCGGGCACTTCGTGGCCGACGATGAGGCCTATCGCGATCTCGAGTGCAACGAGCGATGGGAGCAGTTCGATCCCATCACCCGCCTGGGCGCGTACCTGGTCGAGTCCGGCGTGGCGGACCAAGCCTGGCTGGCCGAGGCCGCGGCGGAGGCGTCTGCGACCGTAGAGGACGCCATCGAGTTCGCCAAGGCAGCGCCAGAGCCGGCCCTAGACACGCTCTACGACGGCCTCTACTCCGACGAGTTCATGGAGCAGCAGAGGATCGGGCGATGACCGTGGCACAGACTCCCGCGGGCGAGGTCCAGACCCGCCGCATGAACGTCAAGCGCGCCATAAACGAGACCCTGCGCGAGGAGATGCAGCGCGACCCCACCGTCATCATCCTGGGCTGTGACGTGGGGGTGCGTGGCAACCCCTTCGGCGTGACCAAGGGCCTGTACGACGAGTTCGGGGCCGGGCGCGTGCTGGATACGCCTATCAGCGAGGCCGCCATCGTGGGCTCCTCGCTGGGTGCCGCGGCCACCGGCCTGCGGCCCATCGCGGAGATCCTCTTCAGCGACTGGATCACCATCGGCATGGACCAGCTGGTCAACCAGATCGCCAAGATCCGCTACATGTTCGGCGGTGCCATCAGCGTGCCGCTGGTCATCCGCGCCCCGGTCGGCGCCGGTGGCGGCCAGGCGGCCCAGCACAGCCAGTCGTTCGAGAACTGGTTCAGCGCGGTCCCGGGTCTGCAGATCGTGATGCCGTCCACCCCGGCCGACGTCAAGGGCCTGCTGCGCACCGCCATCCGCAGCGACGACCCGGTGCTCTTCTTCGAGCACAAGCGCGGCTACGAGATCAAGGGCCAGGTCCCCGTCGAGGAATACACCATCCCCTTCGGCCTGGCCGACGTCGTTCGTGAAGGCAACGATGTGACCGTGGTAGCCATGTCGATCATGCGTCACAAGGCCATGGCCGCAGCCGAGGCGCTGGCCGCCGAGGGTATCGACTGCGAGGTCATCGACCCGCGCACCATCTTCCCCTTCGACTACGACACCGTTCTGGCCTCGCTCGAGAAGACGGGCCGGCTGGTGGTGGTCCACGAGGCCAACCGCCGCAGCAACATCGGCGGCGAGATCGTCTCGCAGGTGGTCGAACGTGGCTTCAGCCTGCTCAAGGCACCGCCGCGCATCGTGGCCGGGCTCGACGTACCCATGCCCTACAACCGCGCGCTGGAGGCGCTCGTCATCCCCGACGAGGCCCGCATCAAGGACACCATCGCTCGCGGTCGTGGGCCGCTCGAGCCAGAGGAGGTCGAGAACCCGTGGCCACGTTCTTCCCGCTGCCCAAGCTGGGCATGAACCAGGAGGAAGGCGAGATCGTCTCCTGGCTCGTGGCCGAAGGCGACCCTGTCAGCGAGGGCCAGCCGATCGTCGAGATCGAGACCGACAAGGCCACCGTGGAGCTGGAGTCGACCGCCTCCGGCGTGCTCGCGCGGATCGTCCACGGCGAGGGCGACATCGTGCCCATCAACGGCGTGATCGCGGTCATCCTCGCCCCCGGCGAGGCCATGCCCGACGAGATCCCCGAGACCATCGCCTGAGCAATCGAAGGGAACCTCATGACCGCCGCAGCCGCCACCGCACCCGATCTCACCCGTGTCGAGCTGACCGAGCGAGCGCCTGGCGGACACGCCCAGGCGAACGCTGGGCCTGGCCGTCCTCAGCATCCAGACCATCCGCCGCTTCGAGAAGTGGCTGCTCGACAACGCCAACCTCGTCCACGGGCCGCTGCACTCGAGCATCGGCCAGGAGGCGACGGCCACGGGGGCCGCGCTGGCCCTGCGGAGTAGCGACTGGCTGACCTCCACGCATCGCGCCCATCACGACGTGGTGGCCAAGCTACTGCTGTCGGCCACGGCGGCCGACTTCGACCCGCTCACGGCGGGCGTGGTGACCGAGGCCATGGCCGACCCGGTCCAGCGCACCATGGCCGAGATCATGGGCCTTGAGCAGGGCCTGTGCCACGGGCGCGGCGGCTCGATGCACCTGTGGGACCGAGAAGGCGGCGTCATGACCACGGCCATCGTGGGCGGCGGCATCCCGCCCGCCGGCGGCTATGCCCTGGCCTCCAAGCTGCGCGCCACGGGTGACGTCGGCGTGGCCTCGTTCGGCGACGGCGCCACCCAGATCGGTGCCTTCCACGAAGCGGCCGCGCTGGCGCGCGCCTGGGAACTCCCGCTCATCCTGCTGCTCGAGAACAACCACTACTCCGTGGCCACCACGGTCCGTGAGTCAGCCGGCTTCACACGCCTTGCGACGCGCGCGCGCGGCTACGACATGCCCGCCATCGTGGTCGACGGCATGGACCCCATCGCCACCATGGAGGCGATGGCGCAGGCTCGCGCGCATGCGGTCGAGCACGGGCCCATCCTGGTCGAGGCCATCTGCTACCGCTACTACCACCAGAACGGTCCCCTCCCCGGCTCGGCATTCAAGTACCGCAGCAAGGACGAGGAACGCGAGTGGAAGGGCCGGGACCCCGCGGTCGCGTTCCCGCGCCGGCTCATCGAGGCCGGCCTGCTCAGCGCCGAGCAGGTCCAGCACGTACAGGGCCTGGCCAACGCGCTCGTCGCCCGTTGCGTAGCCGCCCTCACCGTGGAGACCGAGGAAGGCCCGGCCATCCCGCAGGAGCTGTACCCACCACTCGAGGACACCTCTCGAGGCATGCTCGGGCCGGGCCTGCCGGAGCTACCGGCCGAACGGCTCGATGAGACTCCCCTCGTCGATGGCGAGCCCATCACCTATACCGAGGCCATCCAGGGTGTCATCGGCCGCTCGGTCGAACGCGACCCGGAGGCCATCTTCATGGGCGAGGAGGTCGGGCACCTCGGTGGTGGCGTCATGGGCCTGACCAAGTCGGCCGTGGCCTTGCGACCGGAGCAAGTGATCTCCACGCCCATCTGCGAGAACGGCTTCGCCGGCGCGGCGCTGGGCGCGGCGCTGGCGGGCATGCACCCGATCATCGAGTTCATGTACCCCGACTTCACCCTCGAGGCCACCGACCAGCTCTTCAACCACATCGCCAAGAGCCGCTACATGTACGGCGGGGATCACGAGGTGCCGATCATCGCGCGCACCCAGATCAGCCGGGGCCGCGGCTATGGGCCGCAGCACTCGTGCGACCCGGCGGCCCTGTTCACCTCGTACCCCGGCTGGCGGGTCGTCGCGCCGACCACGCCGGCCGACTACGTCGGCTGCTGGAACGCGGCCATGCTCAGCCGAGATCCGGTGCTCGTCATCGACGACCACCGCCTGGCCAAGACCAGCGGCGTGCTCCCGGCCGCGGGCTTCGACCACGTGGTAGAGATCGGCCGGGCGCGGCTCGTGCGACCGGGACGGGATGTGACGGTGCTGGCCTGGGGCTACGCGGCCTTGCGCGTGGCGGAAGTCGTGGCGGCACTGGCAGAACGCGGCATCGAGGTCGAGGTCATCGATCCACGCTGGCTTGACGCTGCCAGCTTCGATCGCGCGACCGTGCTCGAGTCGGTGGGCCGAACCGGTGCGCTGGTCATCGCAGAGGATGCTCAGAGGACGCTGTCGATGGGCGCCCGCATCCTCGACTACCTGCAGCCGAACCTGCATTCGCTGCTGCGCACTGCGCCGCTGCGAGTGACCGGACAGGATGTGTACTCGCCGGTGAGCAAGCCGCTGGAGACCGTCGTGCACCTCCAGGACGCCGACATCGAAGCGGCCATCGTGGCTGCCGCCGAGACGAAGGAGACCACGTGAGCACCCCTATCAAGTTGCCGAACCTCGGCGCCGAGACCGACGAAGCCCGCGTCAGCAGCTGGCTCAAGGCCGTCGGCGATACCGTCATGGAGGGCGAGGTCATCGCCGAGATCGAGACCGAGAAGGCCAACGTCGACCTCGAAGCCCCCGCCAGCGGCCGCCTCACAGAGATCCTCGTGCAGGCCGGATCCGCGGCCAAGGTCGGCACGGTGCTGGCGACACTCGAGGAGTCGTAGCGCCGTCAGCCGCTCGGGCTGGCCGTCAGCCGCTCGGGCTGGCCGTCAGCCGCTCGGGCTGGCCACACGGTCGGGCTGGCCGTCAGCCGCTCGGGCTGGCCACACGGTCGGGCTGGCCACAGGGTCGGGCTGGCCACACGGTCGCGTCGAGGCCCATCGAGCGCAGACAGTTCGCAATGATCGAACACGACCCAGCCGTCTCGCGGGTTCACGGCAGGCGCATGAGTCATTCCATGCGCCACGCGCGTGGAATATGCCCAAGTGTGCGTCGCGGGACCCCGAGCGGCGCGTTCGGCCGGCCAGGGTGATCGCTTCGCTTCGATCATTGCGAAGAACCGGACGCCACACGACACGGCGGGTTCGGACCTGGCGGAACACGGTCGCTCAGGAACAGACGTGTTGGGCCCGGGCCGCCAAGGAGCGGACGCCACGGGCGAGGCCTTTCGGCAACGAGCCGCTCGACAAGGGTGCCTCCCCGGTGGGTCGGGGGCGGGCACTTCCACACGGTCGTTCAACGCGAGGCGGCCCGTTGCAGGGTTACGGGCGAGATGCGGACGCCAACGTGCCCGACACCGGTGCCACCGGCCACGGAACCAGGCGCGATGCCCGTGGTGCAGGGTGGAGGTGCGGGCGATCCAGCACACCACGACCGGGATCGCGACCCAGCAGAACGAGATCGAGCCCATCCAGCATGATCTGTTCAACGACAGTGTGAAGTGGGGTTACTCAGACGACAGGAGCGAACCTGGCAGCCAGCACGGCGCCCAACCAGCGCCCGTCGCTCCAGCACGGCGCCCAACCAGCGCCCGTCGCTCCAGCACGGCGCCCAACCAGCGCCCGTCGCTCCAGCACGGCGCCCAACCAGCGCCCGTCGCTCCAGCACGGCGCCCAACCAGCGCCCACGTGGCGCCCCGCCGGCCCCGTATCCCCGGCTCGCCACCGCGCTATCGCGCTTTCACCCCTGACGGCCCCGAGGCCTGCTCGCTATCGCCCGCCGCGCTACCGCCCCCGCAAACCCCGCTCGCCGAGGAAGAGGTGCTGCACCAGCAGGAAGAACAGCACCGCCGGCAGCGTGAGCATCACCGCTCCCGCCATCAGCAGTGGCCAGTCTGTGGGATCGAGCTGCTGCAGCTGGCGTAGCCCCAGGGGCAAGGTGTAGAGGCCCTGGTCGCGCAGGTACAGCAGCGGGCTGATGAAGTCGCTCCAGTAGAGGATGAAGGTCAGCACCGCCACAGCGATGGTCGAAGGCACCGCATTGGGCAGCGCGATACGTCGCCACACCGTGAAGACCCCGGCCCCATCGAGGTGGGCCATCTCGAAGATGGCCGGCTGCGCCCGCCGGAAGGTCCAGTAGTAGATGAGCACGAACAGCGGGCTCGAGCCGGCCAGCGATGGCACCACCAGCGCCAGCAGCGAGTCGGTCAGGCCGATCCAGTTGAAGAGCAGGAAACGGGTCAGCCAAAGGGCCGTGATGGGCACCATCAGCAGCGCCACCGAGAGCACCACCAGCACGGCCCTCGAGCGCCGCTCGAGCAGAGCCATGGCGAACCCGCCCATGGATGCGGTGATGACGGTGAGCGGCACGGCCAGCGCCACCACCGCCAGCGAATTGAGCAGGTAGCGCCCAAAAGGCAGCAGCTCGAAGACGGCCGCGTAGTTGTCCGCTGAGGGCGAGGCCGGCAGCCACTCGATGGTCCGCGGCGGTGCCAGGCCCGGCTCGCGCAGCGAGGCGGTGATCATCCACAGCAGCGGCAGCAGAAAGAGCCCGGCCACCAACAGCGGCACCACATGGCCGGTCACCGCCCCCCTGCCCCGGCCGCGTCGCTCAGACATCGGCCGTGTACCCGCGACGACGGAAGAGCAGGTAGATGCCGCCGATGATGGCCGCCGACAGCATGAACGTCACCAACATCAGCGCAGAGCCTGCCCCGAATCGGAAGCGGTCGAAGGCCTCCTCGTAGGTCAGCAGCGGCAGGAACAAGGTCGAGTAGTAGGGATCGCCACCGGTCATCACGAACGAGGGCGTGAAGGTCCACTGGAACGTAAGGATGACGTCGCGGAAGGTCAGCAACGCCAGCCACGGCAGCAGCAGCGGCAGCGTCAGGTAGCGGAACGAGGCCCAGCGTCCGGCACCGTCGACGGCTCCCGCATCGAAGTACTCGCGGGGCAGCCCGCGCAGGGCCGCCAGCAGGACCACGAAGCCCTCGCCGATCTGGAACAGCGACATGACCACGAAGGGGTAACGAGCGGTCTCGGCGTCGGCCAACCAGCCTGGCTGCGGCAGACCCAGCGCCCCGAGCGCGACGTTAACGGGCCCGAACAGAGGATTGAAGATCCACAACCAGATGAGCGCGAAGGCGACGTCGGGAATGACCGTGGGCAGGTACGCCGCCGTGCGATAGCCAGAGGCGCCTCGACGCGGCCGCTGTAGCAGCAGGGCCAGGCCGAGCGCCCCGAGGATGCGCAGCGGCACCGCCAGCAGGATGAAGACGAGCGAGTTACTGATGGCCGTGGCCACCAGCGGGTCGGCCGCGAGCAGGCGGAAGTTGGCGAAGCCGACGAACACCGGCGGAGAGAGCGCGTCGTAGGACGTGAACGCGAGCACGGCGGACATCAACGCCGGCAGCCCCACCAGCAGCAGCGTGCCCACGAGATACGGCAGCAGCAGCAGCCACAGGCCGGCGCGCCAGGACATCAGCGAGCGCTTCATCGGACGCGGACCCCGACCTCGATCACCACCGGGGCAGTGTGCCCTAGCCTTCCTCGCCCGCGAAGAATGGCAGCGTGCGCGTGATCATGGCGTCGATGGCCTCGTCCACCGTGGCCTGTCCGTAGAACGCCCGCTCCAGCTCGTCGCCGGTGAGCTCTTCGACGTCGACCCAGCTAGCCATCACCGGCACCGTCCGCAGCGTATCGACCGTCTCGAGCCAGACCGCGGAGTTGGCCGGCGCCGCGTTCGGGTCCAGGAAGGCCTCGGACGAGGCGACCTCGATGAGCGAGGGTACCGTTCGGCCCGACGCCGCCACGATGGCCTGCCCCTGCGGCGAGTTGGCGAACTCGATGAAGGCCCAGGCCGCGTCCTTGTCCTCGGTCGCAGCGGCCATGCAGTAGGCGTCCGAGTGCAGGATGCCGGCCCGCTCGATCCCGACCGGCAGCGCCGCCACGTCCCAGGCGAGATCGTCGACGCCGCGCGCAGTAGGGGTTCCTCGCCGGCTGTTGAGGAACATCGCCGTGCGCCCGTTGAGGAAGCGGCTCTCGGAGTCCTCGGCTGCCTCGGTCAGCGCGTCGGGGGCCACGCCGTACTCGGTCTGCAGGGCCACGAACCATGCGACGGCTTCTCGCGCCGGTCGCGAGTCGAGCGCCAGGCGGATGGGCCGCAGGCCCGACTCGAGCACCACCAGCTCGCCACCGTTCTGCCAGACGAAAGGAGCCAGCCGGAAGATCGAGGGCTCGATGCCCAGGCCGTATTGATCCGTGACCCCATCCCCATCGAGATCCTGGGTCAGCGCTTGGGCCGTGGCCAGGAACTCCTCCCAGGTCCAGTCATCGGACGGGTAGGCCAGCCCGGCCGCGTCGAAGAGGTCGCGGTTGTAGTAAACGACGAGGCTGCTGATGTTCTGGGGGATGCACATCAGCTGGCCGCGCCAGCGGAAGGGGTCGGTCGCGACCGGGAAGAAGTCGCTGTCACTGATGACGTCACTGCGTCGCAGGTACGGCGCCAGTGGTTCGAGCACTCCCCTGGCCGCGAACGGCGCGTAGCGGCGGTAGTTGATGAGCACCACGTCCGCCGGGTCGCCCGCCGCGAAGTCCGCGCCCAGCCGCTGCCGATAGTCCGATGCGCTGGGGATGTGGATGAGCTCGACCTCGATCTCCGGTTGCGACTCCTCGAAGGCGGCCACCAGCGACTTGTAGGCAGCCAGCTCGGCCGGATCGCCGAAGACCATGAAGGACACGCGGCGGTCCTGGGCCACCGACCCGCTCACGAGCACGGCCAAGCCGAGCACGACGACGGCCAGGGAGCGGGCGAGCAGCGGGAGACGAACCATGCGGCCCGATAGGATAGCCGCCATGTCCGACACCGGCTCCGACCTCTCCGGCTCCGACCTCTCCGGCTCCGACCCCTCCGGCCAGGCGCGTTCATCGTGGGCGCCCGTGCTCATCGGTGCCGGCTTCGTCTATGCCGCGCTGGGGGCGCTCCTCGTCGTCGTCTTCTTCCTCGGCGGCATCCAGTCCTCGCTCTTCCCCACCGGCTGGCTCTTCCCCGCCGTCCTGCTCGTGACTGGCGCGCTGATGGCTGCCCGCCGCCGCTTCGACATCGTGGCCACGCTGTGGGGCAGCCTGACGCTGGCGGTGTTCCTGCTGGGCGTGCTCGTCTACGTCAACGCGCTGGACCTCGGGCTCGACGATGCGGCCGCCTTCGACGCCACCCTCATCGTGGCCGGCTTCGGTCTTCTCGTGCTCGTGCTGCGGCCGGCGTTCCGCGACTGACAGCGAGGCCGCCGGACCTCCGTACTGTCACCGAAACGTGATATCGGTGACAGCGCACTGTCCCGAACCGGTGTAGGCTCGCGCGAAATCGGGGAAGGTCGTCCTCGAACGGCCGCCCTCGCCAGACCCGGGAAAGCCCAGCCCGACAGCGCAAAGCGCGAGAGAGGTACCTCAACCGATGCTGACGCCGGACACCCCACGACGTCGCCTTCGCGGGCTCGCTGCGGCCACGCTGGCCGCCACCATGCTTGCCCCCGCGAGTGCTGCCATGGCCATCGATGCCGGATCTGCCGAGATGGAGACCGGCGGGGCCGACGCGTCCGCGAGCGCCGCCACGGCCGATGAGCTGCGCTCCCTGGTCGATGACCTGAGCCTGGCCAACGATGCCCTCCTGGCTGACAAGCACACGTTGCAGGTCGAGATCGAGGCACTCGCCGTCGAGCGCGACCGGCTGCTCGAATCGCTGACCCGCTTCGACGAGCTCTACGATCCGCTCGAGTCGGACCGCCAGCTGCTCTTCGAGCTGCGCAAGGGCCTGCCCGAGACACGCCCCGAGGCCGAGGCGCAGCTGGCGCGCATCCGCTCGCTGGCGCTCTCATCCGATCCCGCCAGGCTGGGCCAACTCGTCGACCGCATCGACGACACCGCGCCCGCCTTCCTCGACTGGCGCTTCGGCGAGTTCGAGGACACCGCGCAGTTCAGTGCGGCCTACATCGACATGGGGGCCAATGCCTTCGACTCCTCCATGGAGGACTTCCGCTCCGAGGCGCTGATGTCGGTCGCCAACCGGCTCGACGGGCTCCTCACCATCCTCGACCGGGTCCGCTAGCGCGGCCTGCCCCTCCCGTTACCCCACAAGGAGAACGATGACCGCTCCCCGAACGTCGTGGCGCGTTGCGCTCGGCGCCTCACTCGCCCTTGCCCTGAGCATCTCCGTCCCGGCTGCCGCCGAGGAGGAAGAAGGCCCCATCGGGCATGACCCCTCCAACGTCATCCCGCTGCTGGGCGCCGAGCCCATGGACCTGCTCGGCCCCGCGGGCCAGCTGCTCACCGGACAGGCCTGGCTGATGGCCCAGGGCATCGACCCGGGCCAGGGCCCGAGTACCGCGGTCGACCCGCTGCTGGGTCCGAACCTGGGCACCAGCGGAGGCGGCTCGAACCGTACGCAGGCCGCAGGAGCCGGCGCACCGGTCCCCTTCCGCGAGCCGGGGCCGGCCTTCAGCCGCAACATCCTCGTCACTCGCGACTTCAGCAATTCGCCCTTCCAGACCGAGCCGCACATCGAGGCCAACCCCGAAGACCCTGAGCATCTCGTGCTCGGCGTCATCGACTACGCCTTCCCGGCCAACTCGGTCTACGTGAGCTTCGACGGCGGCGAGCGCTGGGAGGGGCCCAACCAGGTGCCCTACCTGCAAAAGGACCTCGGGGCCGGCGGCGATCCAGTCATGGCCTTCGACCGCGACGGCAACGTCTACATGGCCTATATCTCCATCGGCATCGACGAGTTCAACCTGGGACCGATCGAGGTGGCGGCACAGGTCTCGAGCATCGCCGTGGCCAAGTCGGAGGACGACGGCTTCACCTGGCCCACGCAGATCTCCTCGGCCCGCAGCACCGTAAACACCGACGGTCTCGAGACCGACCGGTTCGGGCGGCTCCGCGGCCTGGTCGACCTCAGCTTCCTGGACAAGCCCTGGCTCACGTCCGGGCCTCATCCGGAAGATCCCGACAAGGACGTGCTCTACGTCACCTACACCAACTTCGACCTCTCCTACGAGATCCTCTACATCGGCGAGATCCCCAACCTGCTGCCGACCGAGATGCGCACCACCATCGAGCTGGTCAAGTCCGAGGACGGCGGGCTCACCTGGAGCGACCCCATGGGGGTGAGCCCGACCGTACGCCGTGCCTACGGTGAGCGAGGTGACGACAGCGGCGCCACCGGCGTCTTCGGCACGCTGCGCGTGGTCCAGGGCAGCCAGCCTGCGGTCGCTCCCGACGGCACCGTGCACGTGGCCTGGATGGACAGCACCGACGACCGCTCCCAGGAGGGCGCCGGCGAGATCTATGTGGCCAGCAGCACCGACGCCGGCGAGACGTGGTCGACGCCGGTCCTGGCCTCGGTCTTCAACGAGACGGAGTTCCGGCCGCGCAACGCCTTCTTCCGCTTCTGGGCCTCGTCGTTCCCGCAGATCGCGACCGGACCCGAGGGCGAGGTCTACATCGCCTATGTCGGACGGCCGCAAGACAAGCCCAACGACGATGGCGATGTCTTCCTGGTCACGTCGCTTGACGGCGGCCAGAGCTGGTCAAGACCCAAGGTCCTCAACGACGACGACACCGAGCGTGTCCAGTTCTTCCCGTCCATCGATGTCGACCCCAACGGCACGCTCCACGCGATGTGGGGCGACATGCGTCACGACCCGGCGCAGACGCGCTACCACATCTACTACACGCGCTCCGACGACCAGGGCGAGACCTTCGGCTTCACCAACGAGGAGCTGGGTCTCTCCGTCGGTGATACGCGCGTCACCGATTTCGCCTCCAATCCCAACTACGCCTTCCCGCGCGGGCTATTCATCGGCGACTACTTCAGCCTCACCGCCACCGAGGACGACGTGCACATGGCCTGGCCGGATGCGCGCCTGGGCGAGTTCGGCCCCATCAACCAGAAGATCGCCGTGGCCCGCACCAAGCAGGTCGACGCACCGGATATCTTCATCAACCCGGCGTCTGGCCCGGGCGGCCAGCAGGTGACCCTGCAGGGCTTCGCCTTCCAGCCGGACATGGGCGTCTTCGTGCAGCTCGGTGACAGCACCATCTCCACCCTGCGCACCGACCTGGACGGCGAGTTCACCGCCCAGATCTACATGCCCATCACCAGTGAGGGCCCGCAGACCATCTCGGTCTTCGACGAATCGGGCAACGGAGCCCGCACCTCCTTCTTCACCGACTTCGGCTTCGGCAACATCAAGGACACCATCGAGGACCTGGCCCAGCTCCTGGTCGAGGCGGAGACGGTGGACAGCGGGCCCGCTGAGCCCGTCGAAGCTAGCCCCTCACCGGACGAGGAGTAGGTCGATGCCCACACTCGCAGACGGGCGCCGAGCAGCGCCCATCCGGCTGGCGCTCGTGGCTGCCCTCAGCGCGGGCCTGCTGGCGAGCCTGACGCCGCTGGTGGCGTCAGCCCAGGAGGACGCCTACGCGCCGCCCCACGGGCAACCGGGCCCGGCCGCCGACCGCCTGCTCTACAACTCGGTCTTCGTCGACCAGGCACCCATGGCCGTCGAGGCCGGCGATGTGGACCTGTACCTCTTCGGCCTCAAGACCGAGGCCGCCCAGGACCTGCGCGGCACCGATGGCGTGGAGCTCATCGATGCGCCGGCCACGCAGGTGTCGCTCATCCTCAACCCCGCCCCGGCCGGCGAAGGCGAGCTCAACCCGTTCTCCATCAAGAAGATCCGCCAGGCCATGCAGCTGCTGGTCAACCGGGACGCCATCGCCCAGGACATCTACCGCGGCGCCGGTCAGCCCATGCTCACGCACGTGGGCCCCAGCGACCCCGACTTCCTGACCATCTACGACATCGATCGCGGATCGGGCATCGACTACGCCCCCGAGCTGGGCCGCGAGCTCATCGCCGAAGCCATGACAGAGGCCGGTGCCGAGCTCGTGGACGGCATCTGGCACTACGACGGCCAGCCGGTGCGGCTGAAGCTCGTCGGGCGCGTCGAGGACGAGCGGCGTGAGATCGCCGACCTCGTCCGTAACGAGCTGGAGCAGGCCGGCTTCGCGGTGGCCATCACCTACGACCAGTTCGGTCCGGCCCTGCAGAAGGTCTACTCCAGCGATCCGGCAGCGTTCGAGTGGCACATCTACACCGAGGGCTGGGGCCGCAGCGCCCCGCGACGCTACGACGTTGGCTCGGTCAACGCCTATATCGCGCCCTGGCTGGGCCAGATGCCCGGCTGGCGCGAGGAGGGCTACTGGCAGTACGAGAACGAAGAGTTGGAAGTCCTGGACCAGACGGTGGGGCGCGGCGAGCTCGACGCCCTGGGCCAGACGCTCTATCGCGGCGAGTTCCACAGCCTCGAGGAGCGCAACGACATCTATCGCCTCATGACCGCGGCCGGCCTCGACGAGTCCGTGCGCATCTGGCTGGCCACGGTCGACAACAGCTTCCCCGCAGTCGACACGCTCGAGGGAATGACGCGTGACATCGTGGCCGGGCCGCGCAACCCGTGGGCCCTGCGCGAGGCCTTCGTGCCCGGCAGTGGCGACGTACGCGTGGGTCACCAGTGGGTCTGGACCGACCGCACCACCTACAACCCCGTCGGTGGTCTCGGCGACGTCTACTCCACCGATCTCTGGCGCAACCTGGCCGACCCGCCCATCTGGAACGATCCCTTTACCGGCATCCCCAAAGGCTTCCGGGCCGATTACGAGGTCGAATCGGCCGGCCCGGACGGCACCCTCGAGGTGCCGGCCGACGCGGTCACCTGGGACGTCGAGTCCAAGACCTGGACGCCGGTCGAACCGGGCACGACAGCCGTGAGCAAGGTCACCTTCGACTACTCGAAGTACACCGGCTCCAACTGGCACCACGGCCAGCCCATCACCATGGCCGACGCGGTCTATTCGATCGCACAGTCGTTCGACCTCGCCTACGACCCCGAAAAGGCGCGCATCGAGACGGCCCTGGCGGTGACGTCACGGCCGATCCTCGAGACGTTCAAGGGCTTCCGCCTGGCCGATGACGGAAGCCTCGAGGTCTACGTCGACTACTGGCACTTCGACGACGACCACATCGGCGCGTATGCCAGCTCGGTCGGCTTCGACATGCCCTGGGAGCTGAAGGCGGCCATGGACGACCTCGTCTTCGAGCAGCGCCGCGCGGCCTACAGCGACACCGCGGCCAGCCGCTTCAGCGTTCCCTGGATCAGCCTCGTGCTCAAGCGCGATGCCGGCCTGGTGGACCGCACGCTGCGCGGCTTCGAGCGGGACGGATTCGTGCCGCCGGGCGTCTTCGAGTTCGGAGGCACCTCGCTGGTCACGCCCGAGGAGGCGGTGGCCCGCTACGAGGCCGCCCAGGACTGGTTCGACGACAAGGACCACCTGGTCATCAGCCAGGGTCCGTTCTACCTCGAGCAGTTCGATCCACCGGCCCAGTTCGCTGAGCTCCTCGCCTTCCGCGACCCGAGCTACCCCTTCAAGCCCGGCGACTTCTACCGTGGCGAGCCGCCCACCCTGGCCATCGACGACATCAGCACCGCGCCGGTGGTCGCCGGCGAGGATGCGGTCATCACCGCCACCGTCAGCGGACCGGGCAGCGTGGGCCTGCAGTACCTGCTGCTTGACCCGGCGCTGGGCGCGGTCGAGGCATCCGGGCGGGCCGAGGAGACCGGCGAAGGCACCTTCACGGTGACCATCCCCGCTGAGGTCACGCAAGACCTCTTCCCGGGGGGCTTCTACGAGCTCTACCTCGCAGCCGATAGCGATTCGCTGGCGCTCATCAGCGAACGCAAGGTCGACCTCGAGGTGGACCTCTAGGCTTGGGAACGTCTACATAGCCGCACGCAGGGAGGGCTGATCGAGCGTGGGCCCATCCCTGCTGCGCCCGATCCTCGTGCGGGCCGCCAGCCTCGGCGCGGTGCTCATCATCGTGCTCGTGCTGCTGGTGCTCGTGCTGGGCGCGACCGGCTACTCCGACGACATCCTCGAGGCCCAGGTCGGCGAGGAGCTTCGGACCATGCGCACCGGGCTCTCGGAGACGGTCACCGACCCCGATGCGGTCGAAGAGATCATCGCCGCCCGGCGCTCGGAGCTGGAGGCCTCCTACGGACTGGACAAGGCCTGGTACGAGCGCCTGCCGGCGGTGGTCGCTCAGGTGCTCGTCTTCGACCTGGGGGAGGCACGCTCGATCCGCGCCGCGGACGGTTCCAACAGCGTGGGTGACATCATCGTCGAGCGCCTGCCGCGCACGGTGATGCTGCTGACGACCTCGCTCATCATCACCGCCGTCATCGGCCTGACCGTGGGCGTGTGGCTCTCGACGCGGCCGGGCTCGCGGGCGGACCGCTTCGTCTCCTACGTGGCCGCCATCACCAACGGCTTGCCGGCCTGGTGGGCCGGCATCCTGCTCATCCTCATCTTCAGCTTCTGGCTGCGCATCCTGCCCTCGGGTGGGATGTACTCCACTCCTCCGCCGGAGGGTGCCATCGCCTCGGCACTGGACCTGGCCTGGCACGCGCTGCTGCCTATCCTCACGCTGGTGCTGGTGAGCATCGGGCCATCGATCTATGTCACTCGCACGATCACCCTCGACACGGCCCTGCAGGATCACGTCACGGTGGCCCGGGCCAAGGGCCTGCCGGAGGGGCTCATCCGCCGGCGCCACATCCTGCGCGTGGCCGCGCCACCCATCGTGACCGGACTCATCCTTGGTCTTGCCGCCACGCTCGGCGGATCGATCCTCATCGAGACCGTCTTCGCCTGGGAGGGCATGGGCCAGCTCTACTTCAAGACGTTCAGCGGCCAGCCTGACGAGTCGATCATCATCGGCCTGACCTTCATGTTCACGCTCATCTACGTGGGCGCACGCCTGCTCCTCGAGATCCTCTACGTCTTCCTCGATCCGCGGGTGCGCTACCAGTGAGGCGCCGCAGCATCCTGCGCCAGGTGCTCGACAGCACGGCCGGCAAGATCGGCGTGACCATGGCCATCATCCTGCTGGGCGTCTCGTTGCTGGTGGTGGTGGCCTTCCCGCTTGACTTCGGGACCTCCCGCTGGTCGAACCCCGCCGTCTGGGCCGACTACCCCAAGGCCGTGCCGCCGGCCTGGACGGCCGCGCTCACCGGCGACGCGGTGCCGCATCAGATCGATCGAGGCCTCCGAGCCGACGACCTCGACCGAACGGGGGGCCGCCCGCGTCGACGACTACGACCTCGCCTTCGACTACCAGGCGGATGAGCCGCCCAGCTTCCTCTCGTTCAGCCTGGGCGAGGTCGACTTCGCCCAGCGCCCACCGTCGCTGAGCGTCACGCTGCTGCGGCCGGACGGCGCCTCGGTGCCCCTGCTCCGCACCACCATCCGCGGTCCGCGCCCAGGCGAAGACCCGCCCTACAAGCGCCACCATGAGACACCCCTGCGGGTGCTGTTCACGGCCGAGCCGGAGACGGCCCAGGCGGCCTCGGAGATGCTGTCGGAGACCTACGGCGTGGACATCCCCGCCTCGGTGCTGCAGGACGACGTGGCCGCCGCGCTGTTCGGTGCGCCCGACGAGAACGGCGAGCTGCAGCCGCTGCACGGGCGAGTACACCACGCAGGTGCGCATGGCGCTGGCCGAGGAGACCGATTCGGTGGCCTGGGTGCGGACCGTGGTGGGTGGCACGGTCTATGGGCTGCTGGGCACCGACGGCTCCGGGCGTGACCTGACCGAGGGGCTCGCCTTCGGGCTGCCCATCGCCCTGCTCATCGGCATCTCGGCGGCCACCGTCAGCACCGTCATCGGCACGGGCCTGGGCATGCTCAGCGGCTACAAGGGCGGGCGCATCGACCTGGTCATCCAGCGAGCGGCGGACGTGGTCAACAACGTCCCGCTGCTGCCGCTGCTCATCTTCTTCGTCTTCGTCTTCGGGGCGCAGCTGTGGCTCATCCTGCTCTTGCTGGTGGCTTTCAGCTGGCCCGGGTTGACCATCCTCGTGCGCTCGATGGTCCTGGGACTGTCGGGCAGCCAGGAGGTGGAAGCGGCGCGCGCACTGGGGGCATCGAGCCGGCACATCCTCGTCAAGCACATCTTCCCGCACACCGCGCCCTACGTCTTCACCCAGCTCATCTTCTTCGTGCCCGCGGTCATCCTGGCCGAGGCCGGCCTCTCCTTCCTGGGCCTGGGCGATCCGTCGCTGCCGACCTGGGGCCAGATCCTGGAGGACGGCTTCCGCACCGGCGCCGTCTTCCTCGGCTACTGGTGGTGGGTGGTCGCGCCGGGCCTGCTCATCGTGCTCACGGCCATGACCTTCATGCTCCTGGCGCTGGCCATGGAGCCTGTGGTCAATCCCAAGTTGCGGCGCGACTGATGGCTCTGCTGGAAGTGCGCGACCTGGCCCTCGAATACACCACCGGGCGCGGTCCGTTGCGAGCCGTCGACGGCATCTCGCTGGACCTCGAAGAAGGCCAGGCGCTGGGCATCATCGGCGAGTCCGGCAGCGGCAAGACGAGCATGGCCGTGGCCCTGATGCGCCTGCTGCCCAGGAACGCGACACTGGTCGGCGGCTCGATCCGCCTGGGCGGGGATGACCTCATCGGGCTCTCCGATGACGACTTCCGCACCCAGGTCCGCTGGAGCCGCATGGCCATGGTCTTCCAGGGCGCGATGCACTCGCTCAACCCGGTGATCCGGGTGGGTGACCAGGTCGGCGAGCGACTGCGCTCGGATGGCATGAGCAAGTCCGACACGCGCGCTCGTACGGCAGAGCTGCTGACCCGGGTGGGCCTGCCCGCGGCCACCGCCGAGCGCTACCCGCACGAGCTCTCGGGGGGCATGAAGCAGCGCGTGATGATCGCCTCCGCGCTGACCCACGACCCGCCCCTGCTCATCCTCGATGAGCCCACCAGCGCGCTCGATGTGAGCATCCAGGCGCAGATCATGAACCTGCTCAAGGAGCTGAAGGCCGAGCGGCGTATCTCCATGCTCTTCATCACCCACGACCTGGCCCTGGCCTCTGACCTGTGCGACGAGATCGCGGTCGTCTACGCCGGCCAGGTGCGTGAGCTGGGCTCCGCCGAAGACGTGCTGGCCCGTCCAGCCGACCCCTACACACAGCGCCTGCTGGCGAGCATCCCCAGCCTGCACGACCCCACGCCGCCCGAGTTCCTGCCGGGCGCCCCGCCCGACCTGCGCGACCACATCGATGGTTGCCGCTTCGCCGCCCGCTGCCCGCTCGTCTTCGAGCCCTGCAGCGAGGAGCCGCCCTACGTCGAGGTCCGGCCCGGGCCAGTGGTCACGCTGCTGGAAGCACGACCGGCGCCGAACGCGCCCGGAGGCTGCGCCATGAGCGGCTGGACGGAAGCAAGACGGGCCGGTGCTGCGGGTCGAGGACTCTGTCGGTGCGCTTCTTCGTGCGCCACTCGTTCTTCGCCACGCGCCCCATCGACGCGGTGAGCGCGGTCTCGCTGGACCTGGAGAAGGGCGAGACGGTGGCCGTGGTGGGCGAATCGGGCAGCGGCAAGACCACGCTGGGCCGGGCCACGCTGGCGCTGGCGCCCATCTCCGCGGGACGCATCGTCTTCGAGGGCGCGGACCTCAGCGAGCTCGACGGGGCGGAGCTGCTGGCCTTCCGCCAGCGCGCGCAGGCCATCTTCCAGGATCCGTTCTCCAGCCTCAGCCCGTACATGCGCGTGGGCGAGCTGGTGGAGGAGCCGCTGGTCATCCATGGCCCATCGGACCGCGCCCAGCGCGAGCGGCTGGTGATGGCAGCCCTCGAGCAGGTGAAGCTCCACCCGGCCGGCGAGTTCGCCGACAAGTACCCGCACACGCTCTCCGGCGGCCAGCGGCAGCGCGTGAGCATCGCCCGTGCCATGGTGCTCGAGCCCGACTACCTCGTAGCCGATGAGCCCGTCTCGATGATCGACGCCTCCAGCCGGGCGGAGATCCTGTACCTGCTCGCCGAGCTGCAGGAGGCCGCGAGCCTGACCTTCCTGTACATCACCCACGACCTGGCCAGCGCCCGACACTTCGCCGACCGCATCGCGGTCATGTACGCCGGGCGCATCGTGGAGCTGGCCCCGGCCGGCGCGCTCATCGAGGACGCGAGACACCCCTACACCAGGGCCCTGCTGGCAGCTGTGCCGGAGCCCGACCCCGCCAATCGCCTGCGGCAGCGACCGGTCGTCGGTGGCGAGCCGCCCGATGCCGGCGCGCTGCCACCCGGCTGTGCCTTCGCGCCGCGCTGCCCGCTGGCTATCACCGGCACCTGCGAGCGGGTCGTGCCGCCGCTGATCGAGCTGGATGACGGGCACGAGGTGGCCTGCCACCTCTACCCCTCGGCGAAGGCCGGCGCCGTGGATGAAGCGGCGTCGGTGGCCACCGGCTCAGCCGGTTCCAGCACCTCGAGCGCGGCCTCGATGAAGGGATCCTCCGACTCCGGGTAGGCCAGCCAGTCGGCCTCCACGGTCACGTCGGGCGTGACGCCCACGCCCTCCAGCGTCTCCCCAGAGGGCAGCTGGAAGCCGTACGCGACGAGCTGCAGCAACGAGCCCTCGGGGAAGTCGACGGTGGTGGCGCCGTGGGTCTGGCCCGACGTCTGCGCGCCCACGATGGTGGCGCGACCCTGGTCCTGCAGGATGGCCGCCAGCTGCTCGGCATCGGCCTCCGTCTGCTCGTCCACGAGCACGACCAGCGGCACGTCCGCGTAATCGTCCGCGAGGTCATCGGGCTTGATGCTGATGGGCTCGTTGCCGACACGGGAGTGGTACTCGCCCACCTCACCCTCGACGAAGGTGCCGAGGGTCTCGATGACGACCGCGGGCGCCCCCTGGTTGGAGGCACGCAGGTCCAGGATCAGCCCGTCGAGCGGGTCACCGCGGCGGAGCTTGGTCAGTGCCTGCTCGATACCGTCGGCGGCTTCCTGGCCGGACAGCGCGAGCACCTGCAGGTAGCCGACCGAGGGTGCGGCCTCGAGCCGTCGAGCCTCGGGCAGGATGAGTGGGTTGATGCGGCGACGCTCGAGCGTGACGTCGCGCGGCTCCTGGCCCGGTGAGACGACCGTGAGCGTGACGTCGGTGCCCTCAGGGCCGCGGATGTCTGCGATGCGGGCGCAGGAGTCACCCTCCACGCCGACGATGCTGTCGCGGGCACGGATGCCGGCGTCCTTGGCCGAACCGCCCTCGAAGACGTAGACGATGCGCAGCCCGGGGCTGTCCTCACCCGCCGCGCTGGTGTCGAGCAGCGCACCGATGCCGCCATAGGTGGGGTCGTAGGTGGCCGAGTCGCCGAGATCGTCGGGCGCGTAGAAGTTGGTGAAGGGATCTTCGAGCAGTCCCACCATCTCGCGCAGGAGTTCGTAGACCTCGTGCGCGTTGTCGGTGCCGATCACCAGCGGGGCGTACTCGTCACCGATGGCCTCCCAGTCGAGCCCGTTGGCCCCGGGGTCCACGTAGTAGTCGCGGATGCCTTCCCACACGCCGTTGAAGAGCTCGATGCGGAAGTCCTCGGGCAGCCACAGCGCGGAGTCGGTTACGGGCTCGGCCGAGGCTTCGGGCTCGACGCATTCATCGGCAGGCGTGGTGCGTTGACTCGGGGCTGGGCTCTCGTCCTGCGCGGACACCACTGGGGTCGCCGCTATTAGCAGGACCAGGAGAGCCAGGAGGGTCAGCGGCAGGGAGCGGTTGGTCTGGAGATGCATCGTTCCTCTCGCGGGCAGGATGGTGGTCCCTCCGCCGCGATGCTACCCCGAGTCGACCGGACCGTCCTGAACCCGCCTGACGTCCTGCGCGGATGCGACCGTTGGGGTCGGCGGGGCCTCGCATCCGGCGAGCGTCGCGGCCGTCTAGGGCAGGTTGCAGAGCTCCAGGCCGGTGCAGGCGGCATCAAGGCGCACCATGGCCACCTGGTCGGGCTGCGGGTAGACCTGGTTGAGCTTCGCGCCGCCACCATACTTCACGGTCCAGACGATGAGCTGACCAACCTCCCCGATCTGATCGGTGTTATCGCCGTTGATCTGGGCATTGTCGCTCGGCGCGTAGACCACGCCCGCGATGGCCAGGTTGCCGTTGCCGGGCAGGTTCAGCGTGTTGTTGCCGGTGGTGCACTTGGCGACGTCGAGCGGCGTCCGGTCATCGAAGCAGGCCTCGTCGCGAGGGACGACGATGGTCAGGAGCAGGCCTTCGGTCGACGTCACCTCGTCTCCGGCCCAGTCGACGGCCGGCAGCGAGCGGCAGCTGTCCGCGCTGCAGGTCTCGTCACCCTGGTTGAGCCTGATCGCGACCGAGTTGTTGCCCGCGAAGTCGGCATCCTGTGGCACGACGAGCACGACCCCGTGGGCGTCTCGCACCAGGCCGCCCATGAGCGTGCCACCCACGTCCAGTCCGGCGCCCCCGAAGTAGTAGGCCCCAGGCAGGAGGTATGCCACCTCGGTGTTCTGCGAGACGTTGAACCCATGGTTGTCGTCGTACCAGCCGGGCAGGTAGCAGGTCACCTCAAGTCCCGGGTCCCCGAGGATGGACTGGTAGTCGGCCGGGAAGCCCTCCTCACCGGGTTCGGGACAGGCGCCCGGCCCGTTTCCGGGGACCGCGTCCCAACGCCCGTCCTCCTGGTCGTTGTAGACCGGAGCGCCATCGAAGCTGGGGACCATGTAGCCGGGATCCGGGATGAGCCGGCGAAGGAGCTTGCCCTCGGGAAGCCCGTTCAGCTGGTTCCATGGATCGGGGCTGATGTCATCGAGGTGCTCGATGCGAAAGCCCGAGGCCAAGGTGATCGTGCCCCCGGAGTTGGTGAAGACGCTGGTGTTGGAGCCGACGTCACCCTTGGGCACGACGACCCACGTATTGGTCCCGTCGATGCTCAGGTTCTCACGGTTCTGGTCGATGGAGTTCGGAAGTGGATGCGGTGGGCGCAGCGTCTGGATGGCGTACTTGCTGGCGAAGCTCAGTCCCGCCACCGCCGAGGCGTCGATCTGCCACTCAGGTCGGCCCGCGAGTGCAGCGAAGGTCAGACGATACGTGGGGTTCTTGATGGTGACCTGCACCGAGCGACGCGGGTCGCAGTCGACGCAGCTGGGCGAGGGCGTCTCGATAGAGACCCGGAACGGCGTTCCGGGCAGTGGGCAGTCCTTGACGTCACCGCTGGCGGCACAGCCGCCGCCCAATGGCGTGCCGCTCGCGCCGAGCCGGTCGACGAGGACCTCCATGGCGTGGCTCCTGCGCTCGCATGCGGTCGTTGTCGCTGATGAGGCGGGACGTCGCCTGCTGGAGGTCCTGGCCGCCGGCCAGTGCCGCGGCCTCTGCCGTGGTGACGTAGTAGCGCTCCGCGGAGAGCGCACCGGTCACGTCGACGGCCAGCGCCGCTACCAGCAGCAGCGCGCTCATGAGCAGCGCTGTGACAGGCAGGACCTGGCCCCGTTGGCTGCGGTCTACTGAACGTTTGATCATGTCGGTTCCGGCTCCATGCGGAATTCTGCAGTGGTCGAGATCCGCCCGTCCCCCGGCACCAGCGGGAAGAAGACCGGGATCTGGTGGTCGATGGAGACCTGCACCCAGGCTTCATCCT
Source organism: uncultured Chloroflexia bacterium (assembly GCA_963712745.1). Classification (GTDB taxonomy): domain Bacteria; phylum Chloroflexota; class Limnocylindria; order Limnocylindrales; family CSP1-4; genus JAFMJV01. The sequence goes on from CAVQJC010000020.1 coordinate 419,930, forward strand.
GGTTGGTCAGCGGCGGACAGGGCTTGCCGCTGTCTCGTTCCCAATTGACGGTCACCTTGTTCGTGGTGCCTGAACCACCGTTCGCCCACAGGTCGGCGGAGTAGCCGAAAAGCGTGGAGTTCGCAGCGATGGCGTTCGCGGTCTGGGTGACCGCGGCACTGTTGCCGTCACAGAAGAGCTGGGTCGCTGCCCAGCGTCCGGTATCGCGTGCGACCTGCGTGAGCGTCTGCTGGGACCAGAAGACCAGCCCGAACTGGATGATGCCGGCGATCACGAAGAGCAGCACGGGGATGACCAGAGCGAATTCGGTCAGTGCCTGGCCGCCTGGGCCACGACCCCGGTCGGTCTCCCGGGCACGACTCGTCTCGTCGGTCCCCCCTCTCTTGTGTGGCGTGCGCCACGGTGTCGAATGCACGTTGGCTCCCTCCGGAGCGGTCCAAGACTGCGATGACAGGGCGGGCGACGGTGCGCCTCGGTCACGCGGGTCGCCATCGCTCCGTCGACACTAGGCACTGCCGGGCGTGCCCGCCATCGGCCCATAGGGGCCACCCCCCATGCCTTGATGGCCTATCCGGCGCTGGCGACGTCGCCGGCTCGTCACACGCGCGCTGGGCCGCTGACCGACAATTGACGCGGCATCGCCCCTGGCGGGTGGTGGTCCGAACGGCCCTTGGCATCCGCCGAGGGCGCCGAATACGTTCGAAGCGCCGGAGGTACCGGCAGAAGGGAGTCTGGTCGGTGTTCGAAACCTCGGTCGCGGACACGGTCTTCCTGATATGCGCCCTGCTTGGCGGCGGCCTGCTGCTGATCACCGTCCTGCTCGATGACATCCTCGGCGGCCTTCTGGAAGCCTTCGACTTCGATCTGGGCGGCAGTTCGCTCATGCCCATCCTGCTGGCCTTCGTGGCCATGTTCGGCGTGGGCGGACTCTTCGGCACGCAAGTGCTCGACCTCAGCGCCGGGATGGCGTCGGTCGTCGGGGTCATCGCCGGCATCGGCGGAGGATTCCTGGCGTGGGCCATGTTCAGGTTCCTGTACAGCTCCGAGACGGGGCCGCCGTTCTCGCAGGAAGACCTCATCGGCCGTGACGCCTATGTTTCGGTGGCCATCCCTGGCACCGCCTGGGGGACCATCTCGATGGAGGTGGAGGGCACGACTCAGGAGTTTCGGGCGACAGCCTCGACCGACATCGCGCGGGGTCAGGTCGTGCGCATCTCCGGCGTGGCCGGCAATGGGCTGATCGTGGAGCCAGCGGCCGCGTCCGCTCCTGCGGAAGCCCCCTCTGATGAGACCGAAGAAGAAGCCCGATAACGGGTCCATAGCTGCCGGGTCCTGACCAACGGGGCCCGCGCTCTCGCAGGAAAGGATGGAGTAATGCCCAGTTTCGGATCCGAAGCTGTCTTCGCCTTCGCAGCCATCGTCGTGCTGGCGCTCATCGTGGCCTACGCCTCGACGCGCTACAAGGTGGCCGGTGCCAACGAGGCGCTCGTCCGATCTGGTCGCCGCGGGCAGGACGAGGACCTCAAGGTCGTGCGCGGCGGCAGCATCATCGTGTTGCCACTGTTCCACGAGCTCGGCGTTCTCAAGCTGGACGCTCGGCAGATCAACGTGGCCTTGAGCGACGCCGTCACCAGCCAGGGCATCAAGGTCGCGCTCGAGGGCGTGGCCACCTTCAAGGTCGGCGCCGACGAGACGTCCATCCGCAACGCTGCCGAGCGGTTCCTGAAGACCGACATCCGCGAGGTCGACGACATCGTCAAGAACGTGCTCGAGGGTTCGCTTCGCTCGATCGTCGGTACGCTGACGGTCGAGGAGCTCAACCTCGACCGTCAGAAGTTCCAGCAGGCGGTCCAGTCGGCGGCCATCGGCGACCTGGCCACGTCTGGCCTGGTCATCGACAGTTTCACCATCCAGGCCATCGGTGGCGAGGCACTCGCGTACATGGAGCTCATCGGCCGCCAGGAGTTGGCGCGCCGCGAGCGCGACGCGCGCATGGCGCAGGCTGATGCGGACCAGGAGGCCCGGGTCCGAGAGGCAGAAGCCGAACAGATCAAGCTCAACGCCGAGCGCGGCGTGCAGCTGCGTGAAGCCGACGTCAAGCAGGAGACCGACTCCGCGCGGGCCCGCGCCGGTCAGGCCGGCCCGCTGGCGGAGGCCAAGGCTACCCAGGAGGTGGTCCAGGAGCAGACCAAGCTGGCCGAGCTAGCTGCTGATCGAAAGGCCAAGGAACTGCTGGCAAGCACGGTCAGGCCGGCCGAGGCCGACGCTGAGGCAGTGGTCAAGCGCGCCGAAGGTGACCGCGCCGCTGCCATCGCCGCCGCCCAGGCCGAGGCTGAGAAGGTCAGGCTGCACGGCGAAGCGGAGGCCACCATCATCCACAAGACCGGCGAGGCCGAGGCGGCCGCACTCGAGATGCGAGCCGAGGCCTACCGCCACTTCAACGACGCGGCCATCCTGGCCACCATCCTGCGCGACCTGCCCAAGGTCGTCGCCGCCGCGGCCGAGCCCATCGGCAACATCGACAACCTGACGGTGCTCTCCACGGACGGTGCCTCGGAGATCGTCAGGACCGCCACCAGCAACCTGACCCAGACGGGAGCCGCCATCAAGGGGCTCACCGGCATCGACGTGGCCCAGGTCTTCGGCAACGCCCTCGACAACGCCAACCTCACCGGATCAGACCAGGAGCGCGCCATCCGGGCGCGGACGGAGCCCGACACCAAGGCCGAGGTCGACGTGACTGTCACCACCGACCCGGTTGCCGACGCGGCAGAGGCGGTGACGCCCCCGGAGGACAAGCCCAAGAAGGCGTAGCGCACCGTTCCAGGACGCCCGAACGGGCGCTCACCCCTGAGGTGGTCGCCCGTTCTTCACGTCGTTGCCCACGGTCGGCTAGACGGAGCACTGGATTCCTCACGAACACTGCTCGACGCCGGTGCATGCCGCGTCGAGCCGCAGTAGCCCGACCTGCTCGAAGTTGGGGTAGTTCAAGTTCACTCCGAGCCACCGCTCCACTCTAGCGTCCACCCCACGATCTGGCCGTCGATCGCGTTCGAGTCACTGCCGCCCCGGACGCCAATCCCCTTGGTGGGCGCGTAGATCACACCTGATATACAAGGCGGAGTTGCCGGCGAGCTTGATGTCCGGTTCATTCTTGTCTTCATCTTTGCACTCGATGGGGATCACGCCGTTCAGGAGAAGTTCCCGGGCGCGTCCTTCCCCTCCGAGAAGACGAAGACCGGCGGCGGGTCAGGAAAGTTGGCCTCACTCAGGTCGATGCCGGCGAGGTCCCGGTCGGGTCCCGGGTCGAAGGCGATCGGTAGCAGGATGCCCTGGCCGGGCTGCGCGACCCGGGCCGTGATGGCAGTGGCGTCAGCGGCGACGTCCCAGTCGTCCTGGCCGATCGACCCGCAGGAAGTACGCGGGTGGACGGCTGGTGATACTCACCTCCACGCCCTGCGCGGTCGCCGAAATCTCGCTCTGGGGAGTGACCGCCGCGACGAAGGCGGTGTCGTAGCCGGTCGTGGGCCGCACATAGTCGGCCGTCCACGAGCAAGGCACCTGGCCTGAGGGCGTGCAGCCGTTGTCGGCAACAGCTGCTTCGATGGCGTCGTGCACGTCCTTACCGGTGCCAGTGGTCCGGTCGGAGAGGTGGTGCTCAGCGATGATGTGGGTACCGGCCAAGGCGCCGAAGTCAGCGGCATTCTGCGCTTCTCGACGGTTCATGAAGACGATGCCGCCGTCGAGCACGAAACCGGCAGCGACAAGCAGCGCCACCAGGCCGCCCGCGAACAGGGCCAACGCTTGCCCCCGTTCGCGACGTCGCGGCTCGTCTGTAGTCGTATCCGGTGGTGCCATCTTCCTGCCTACCTTCTGGAGCCTGTATGGGTGCATCAGTGCATCGTCATCTTGGTGATCGACCGCAGGGTGATGGGGCCGATGATGTCGCCGATGATGGGCGTGATGGGCTGGACGTCCGCGCTCACATCCACGATGAGCAGGTCACCGCTCCCGCAGTTGCCCCCGCACCACCCATGTCGGCAGCTCGAAGTCGTGGTGGGACGCAGGGGCACGTCGAGACTGAGGTATCGGCGCTCGGTTCAGGCGCATGACTTCGGCGCAGGTGATTCGCCGTCGAGCTCTTGGTCGCTCGGGATGTAGAGGGTGACCGCTCCCGGCGGCTGCATGCTTCGGTCACCGTGACCGAAGCGGAACAGTCGGTTCGACGTCCGGATCGAGGTCGGTCGCCAACTGTCGTCAGTCGAACTGTCGTCGAGACGTCGCTGAGTGAGGTCAGACCTTCGGCCTCGTCCCTGAGTGGAGCCTCCGCGCTGTCGGGCACGGTGCATTGCGGAGGCGCCTGGGTGGGCCATGGAAACGGTGTTGCCGATGGGTCGGTGGCAGTGTTCATCACCCGGCTGGTCGCCGTCGCCTCGAGCGTCAATGAGCTCCCAAAGATGGGCGACAGGATCGGCGTCAGGAAGTCGAACTGGTCGGCCACCACCACCTCGTACATGTCGCCGGTGGTGCAGTCTTCGACACTGCCCCTGGGAAAGCCACCCGAGTAGCAGGTGAACGTCGTGATCAGCCCGCCGATTCCTGCGCCCGCCTCGTTGCGAACGCGCCAATCGGCACTGTTCGTTCCGTCGCATCGGACACTGTCGCGCGCCGCAGTGTCGCATCGAGGGTTGTTGGCCGCGAAGACGGCGCCCTCCCGGCTGGTTCGGGACGAGCCCGCCGTAGAGCTCACCGTCGACGTCCATGCCGCCCTCGAACTTGTAGACCCCGCTGGTGAGGTAGACCTTCATCGCCCCTGGTTGGAGACCTCGAACCGGTCGTTGTTCTTCTTTGCCTGGTACACGCCGGGGGCGTAGCAGACGACGTCGACAGGCACCGTGTCGAGGTCGGTGACGTCGGCCGGGCAGGCGATCTCGCCGTCAGCCTGGTCGGCGAACAAGGGAGCACCCACGAAGGATGGGCCAGGTGGCTGCGGATCGGTGATCTGGACGGATGGGACCCGCAGCGGGGCCGAGCGATGAGAACCGGTAGGCCGTGACCCTACTCCACGAGGCCGGCGGCGCGCAGCTTGAAGATGTAGTCGGTGTTCATGAGGGCCTCGATTGAACCCTCGTCGCCGTTGAGCGAGTAGTCGTAGGAGATGGCCTGGTCGATCGTCATCTCGCTCTCGCTGGAGCTGCCGTTGATCGTGACAAGGCCCGTGGCCGAGTAGATGGTGCCGCGTGCGGCGAAGTCGGCAGAACCGCCGTTGAGCGTGATGGCGGTCGTCCGTGGCTTGCTCGGGCGGGGTGGTCCGGTCGTTGAAGAGGATGATGCCGTTGTAGACGGAATCGGGCGCTCATGTGGCGTCGAGGGGCAGGATCTCGAAGTTGGAGTCGCCGCCATTGAGCGCGATCGGTACCCACTTCTGGCTGGGGTGGTCCGTGTTGTAGAACATCACCCCACCGCGCGCGCTGTCGTCGGGGCCGAAAGCACCCCATTCATCGACGGTAAGCACGCTCGCATCGCCTCCTGCCGCCAGCCCGCCGCCGGCGATGTCGTAGATGCCGGGCAGCAGATGGAAAGTCGCGTCGTTGATGTCGAGGCCACCTGGATACAGGCCGGGTGACAGTTGCCAGGTGGTGCCCTCGTACTTCGCGTTCTGGAACGCACACAGCTGCGGCTTCTCCCACGTGGGTGGCTTCTTCGAGGCGCCAGGGCAGCCGTCCGGGATGTCTTCGCTGGGGCCATCCACCTGCACCGGCGGGATCGGCCAGTGATGGTCGCTCGGGCGGGTCCAGCCAGGCGAGCGGATCGTCGAGGGGGAGCGCGCCCATGTTGTATTCGCACTCGATGGCACCGTCGTCCTCGTCGGGGATGATGCTGTTGGGCTTTGGGCCGACGACGTTGCAGGCATAGCCATTTGTGTCGACGTCGATGACCCGACTGTGCCGCCACCGCCAGATCGCAGGGCGCCTGCATCGCAGGTGGAGTTCACCTGGATGTCGCCGTAGGCCTCCACTCGGCCGGTGCCGGTCACCTTGAGCGCGTCACAGTCGGATGGGTTCAGCGACAGCAGCGCAAAGTCGCCGCCGGCACCGTCGCCGTTGAGTGCCACCGCGCGAGCCCTCACGTTCCAGTTGGCGATGCCGGCCAGGCCGGCGAAGATGGACGGCCGGGTCGATGAGATCTGCACCTCGATGTAGCCGGGCCGCCGGGTGTTCGGCCCTGAGATCGGCGGGATGTATACCGCCACCGAAGCTGCGTCAACGCCGTCCGCAAACCCGTTCGCGGTAGCGATGTCGATGCGCCGCCGCGCGTGCGCTCATGCGTGCTCCGGTCGTGTTGCTGGTCAGGTACCGAGCCCCGGCGAGCGCGGCGGCGTCGGCCGCGTTCTGCTGGTCCCGTCGCTCCACGAAGCACAAGGCCTCCATCGAAGGCCAGCGCCGCAGCAAGCAGCACTGCCGTGATGCTCAGGGCGAAGACGGCGAGCGCCTGCCCGCGGGACGATCGGTCAGTGGTTGATGACAAGGGTCGACTCCGCATTCATGGCGATCGAGGGAATGAGCTCGGTATCGAACATCATCTTGATGATGGGGTCGTAGGAGTAGTATGCGTATACGGTCACGTAGTTGCCGCGGTAGTTGTCGCCCTGGACGACGCTCGTGTCGCCCGGTCGATCGGGCAACGAGGTGCTCAGCGCCGCGGTCCACATCGGCGTGGGCACGGTCAGGTCGCCGAGGCCGGCGATGCCGACGGCCGCGTTCTGAACTGCCGCGATGACGCCCTCGCCCGCGACGGTCTCACACGGATTGGTCGCGCCCTCGGGCATCGGGCCCTGGGGCAGCTCGATTGCGCACCATGGACGATGGCGTACCGTGCGCCCTCGCGGGTGGCGTTGTTCAGCGTCTCGAGGTTCAGCACGAAGCGTCCGGCCTCGAAGATGCCCACGAGCAGGATGAAGAGCAGCGGGGCCACGATGGCGAACTCGACAAGGGCCTGGCCGCGTGAGCGAGCGGACGCGGGGCTTGCGGACGGCAGCAGATGCGGTTTCACGTCGGGTCCACCGAGAAGTCGGAGATGGCGAAGATGGAAGAGCGGGTGAATGTCACATCCTGGGGCAGGCCCAGGCGCGCGCCACCGATGTCCACGCCGAGCGGCAGGATCACATCGAACGTGTAGGTCAGGTCCACCTTGACACGGCAGGGCCCAAGGTCCACCTCGCCGGCCTTGCGCACAGCCTGGTCGCAGTTCGTCTTGAGCGTGCCATCGGCCGCGATGGCTGAGTTGCCGTTCTCATCGATGAGGTCGATGGAGATGGCGGGGTTCGTGCACTCTGTCGTCGTACCCACGAAATCGGTCAGGTTCCGACTGGCGATGCAGGCACGTGCCTTCATGCCCGCCTCGGTCTTGAAGCGCGCCGAGTCACCGTCGGCCAGGTTGCCAGACCAGTTGCTCGATTGCCAGGCTCCGTAGTCGGCCGCCTCGCGGGCCGCGAATTCGACGGCCATCATCGAGGTGAACACCCTGGAGAAGTCCAGGATCGCGACGAGCATGAACGCGAGGATGGGCAGGATCAGCGCGAACTCGGCGAGGGCCTGACCGTTCCGACGCTCATGCTCGCGTACTGGCCAGGGCGATCGGGCGGGGCCGTTTGGGCGTAGCCTCAGCCGCAGTGCAGCGATACTCGCACCCCCTCGGTATCGCTCGGAGCCGGAGGGTCGCCCCGGGCGTACTAGTACGTTGTGGCTATTTCACCACCGGACCAGCGTACTACTGGGGAGCGCAACGAAGATGGCACCGCCACCGAAGGTGGTGCCTTCTGACACAGCCGAGACGGACCGCGTCAGCGGCGGAGCTGGACCTCGCCGGTGACATCGATCTTGAACGCGCCGCCCGGTCCCTTGCAGTACTTCTGACCGTCGACGGCACACCAGGGCGCCTCGACGCTGGCGCCCTTCAGCCACTTGGCGTGCTGCGAACCGTCCTCGTCGATGAACACGATGGCCCCGAAGCCGACGATGTCGTAGTAGGCCTTGGAACCGGTGCCCTGCAGACCGCCGGTGTAGATGGGCACCCACACGGGCAGCTCGTTGTCGATGTAGAAGCTGAGGTCAGCCCATTCGTTCCCGGTGAGCGCCCCGATCTTGTTCTCGTTGGTCTCGCCGTTGGGACCAGGCTCGTCGACCGGACCGCAGCAACCGTGGTCTTCGGAGGGCGGCCCGATCAGCGAGTCGAGGAACGGCTGGTTGACCTCGCAGCCGCTGTTCGGGTCCATGCGCAGGCTGTAGGACCAGTCGCACTTGCCGCCGCTCCCGTTAAGCCCGAACGAGAGCCAGCCGAAGGAGCCGGGTCCGATCTGGTGGCCCGGTGTCAGTGGCTGGCGGATGCAGCTGTGGAGCACCTTGGGGTCGCAGCTCGCCAGGGCATTGAAGAAGACGTCCTCGATGCCGATGGGCAGGACACCGCCGCCCTTGCTCTGGCCTGGTGTCATGGCCGTGGCCGACGCGCCAGCGACCCAATCGGCGACACCGATGATGCCCAGCAGGAACGGCTCCCAGTCGGCCTTCGCCTTCACGACGACACCGAAGGCAGCGTCAGGGATGCGGGAGGCGCCGACGACGGGCCCGAGCGCAGCCCCGGTCTCGTCCACGTACTCGGCCTCCACGAGGGTGGCGTCGTTGGCAGCCAGAGTGGTGAGGATGGCGTTCTCGACGTTGCCTGCCGTGCCCGTTCCGAAGGGCCGGCCGGTGAGCGACTGGCCGATGATGCGGGTGCCGGCCATGGCCGCGAAATCGGCCGCGTTCTGGGCCTGTCGACGCTGGGCGTAGGCGTATCCGCCATCGACCACGACGGCGGCACCAAGCACGATAGCGGTGAGGGCCAGCGCGAAGAGGGTGAGTGCCTGGCCACGCTGTGGGTCGCGGTAGGCTGCCTGCATGGCTGGACTCCTAGTTGATGATCATCGTGGCGGACGCACTCAGGGGCACCGTCCCGATGAATGTCTGCAGCAAGGGCGTGAAGGTCTGGTAGTCGTACTCGACCCGTACCGACACGACGTCGCCGGTGGAGCCGAGCGCGTTGCCCAGCCCATCCGCGCAGCGGTTGCCGTCACCATCGATATCGTCCGTCCACGCGCCATCCGGAGTCGGGTCGTACAGGCTGTCCTCGTTGCAGCTGACATATACGTCGGAGATCGGACCCAGCCCGACCGTCATGCCGTTGACCGCGCTCTCGATATGTGACTTGAAGGCGTTCACGTCGGTGGGGCAGACATGCGCCCCGGGGCGTGAGGTCGTGATCTGGCTCTCGTCGGGGACGCAGGCGGGTGCCGAGATCGACGATCCAACTGGCCTCGGCCGCCGCCACCCGGGCGCCCTCGCGCGCCGCCTGCGAGATGGTGGCGTTGGTGTACACCAGGCGACCGATGTCGAAGAGCCCGAAGATGATCAGCAGGAAGACGGGCATTACCACAGCGAACTCGACGAGCGTCTGGCCTTGCTGGTCCGCGCCTCGGTCCAGCCGCAGCACCGACATCAGTTGTTGCTCACGATCATGTTCGACGAACAGAGCACGCTGGTACCGGCGGGGAGCGTCTGGTTCTGGATCTTCTTGTTGTCGCTGTTGTTGGTCAAGGTGCCCGTGAAGCCGGCATCGACGTGCCAGATCGTGAGGGCATCGATGTCATTCCAGTACGTGTGGTAGTAGTCGGGAACCACGCAGGTCGGCGGCGGCGTGGGCGTGGGGGTCGGTGTCGGCGTCGGTGTCGGCGTCGGGGTGGGTGATGGCGACGGAGTCGGGTCGTCGTCATCCGGGGTCGCTGTGGGAGTCGCGGTCGGCGTTGGCGTCGGAGTGGGGGTGGGGGTCGGGGTCGGCGAGGCGATGGGCACGGGCGTGGCGGCGGACAGGATGGTCACATCCGGGGGATTGAGGACGGGCCCGGTGGCGGAGGCCGTCAGCGTGACCTGACCACCGAAGAGGTCACCCACGATGGGCGTCAGGAACGAGAAAGGCTGGCTCACCTCCACGCTGACCTGGTTACCGATGCCCACCGCGAAGTCCGCGGCCTTGTCGCAGTCGATGGCCTTGGAGGCGGCCGGTGACCAGCAGGCAGGTGCGTTGACCAGGAGCGTTCCCTCACCACCCTGCAGCTGGACGTTGGCCTCACGCTCGGCGGCCGCAGCCGCCGCGGCCTCGAAGGCATCGACATCGAAGGTGGAATCGGATGCGTGCACGCTGGCGTAGTAGGTGGCCTCGCGCGCCGCGTTGTTGACGGCGATGTAGGTGAAGAAGAGACGCCCGAAGTCGACGGCCAGCAGCAGCAGCACGAGCATCACCGGTAGCACGAGGGCGAACTCCACGAGCGCCTGCCCCGGAGCACCCTGGCCTCGAGACGGTGAGGCCGATTTCGGACCTCTTGGGGTATGACCAGAAGGCAGTCTCAACGATCGACTCCACAGCACGAGTTCGATACACCCACCGATGCTCGGAGTCGCAGGCTGGGTGACCGTATGCCGCTGATGCTATGGGGCTCACGAGAGGATGGCGCCCGTGAATTACGGTCCACCGCTCCCCGTACTTGTGCCGACCCGGACACGCCCAGAGTCCATCGCACCGCACCAGAGTCCACCCATCCCGGCAGGCGCGGATAGGCGACGCGCTTGGCGGCCGCAGCGATGATGCCGGTTCAGCGGTCCTCGTAACGCAAGCCGGCCGCGACCCGCTCGGCCGTCTCGGCCACGCGTACGGCGCGCGTGGACTCACGCTTGGCCGTGACGACCCACAGCAGATAGGCGCGCTTGGCGGTCGGCGCGAACCGCTCCCACTGCGTCCAGGTCTCCGCCCGCTCGCTGAACGCCGCCGCCAGATCGTGGGGCACGATGAGCGCTTCCACCGGTTCGAGGGTGCTCCAGGACCCATCGGCCTTGGCGGCGGTAATCGCGGCCCGGCCGGCCTCGGTCATGCGGCCCTCGGCCTCCAGGCGCTCCACGCGCGCCTTGTTCGTGCGCGCCCACAGGCTGCCCTTGCGGCGCGGCGACCACCAGAGCATGCCGCGCTCGTCATCAAGACTGCGGTAGGTGCTGTCGATCCAGCCGAAGCAGAGCGCCTCGCAGACCGCCTCCTCGTAGGCGATGGCCGGCTTGCCGGTGCGCGGCTTGTACGAGACCAGCCACACACCCTCACGCCGGCCGTGATGCTCGAGGAGCCAATCGTGCCACTCGGCCGCAGTGGAGAGGTGGAGCCGCTCGGCCTCGTCCATGACGGTGCCCATGCGCTCAGCCGCCGGTCGGGGCCGCCACCGCGCGTCCCTCGCCCCACACCTCCGGCCCACAGATGAACGTCTCCGTCTCCGGTCGGGTGCGTGAGGCCCAGTCGTCGAGATCGGCGGCGGAGGCCGGCAGGCGGCCGTCGAGCAGGGCCAGTTCGATCCACTCGGCCACGTCGGACAGGCGCTCCCAGGGTTCGTAGGCGATGTTCTCGACCTCGCACCAGCCGGCCAGCGAACTCTTGGCGAAGATGATGTCGGCGTGATGGGCAGCGTAGCGGTCACTGGGACCGTCGCCTACGAACACCACGGCCCGCCCGGCGTCGCGGTGCACGCGGATCCGCTCCCGCTTGCAGGTGCCACAGACGAGGCAGGCGGGGTGCCCGTAGGGGAAGCTCACGCCAGCCCCACCCTCTCCCAGGACGGAGGCGTTGGTGGCGATGGGCAGGTCGGGCACCGGCAGCCGTGACGAGCATCCGCCCGACGTGGAATCCGACGCCGTCGCTGACGACCTCGATCGCCCCGCCGGCAGCGCGGACGACCGCGACCAGCTCCGAGAGGCTCTCATCGAGCGCCAAGGCGTCGACCTCGCTGCAGCAGCAGCTGCGGATCGCGCGGCAACACCTCCATGTCCCAGCTGATGAGCTCGCGCGAGCCCTTGCTGCCATCGACGTAGAGCTCGTCCATGTGGCGCACCAGCGCCTGGTCCTCGACGAGCTTCTGGAGCAGGGCGTCGCCCACGTCCTGGAGGCTGATGGTGCCGTCGAAATCGAGCAGCACGCTGAGCGGTGCGCCGGCGGCGTCGAACGCGGGCTGCTGGGAAGCGTGGCTCATGTGGCTCCCGACACGACGAAGCCGGGCCGCCCGGCCCGGCTCACCGTTGACGTGGCAGAGGCTAGACGCCGGCCTCCTGCTCCAGCTCGAGCGCTTCCTCGTCTGCCTCCTCGGTCAGCTTCAACCAGATGAAGAGTCCGGCCAGGATGACCAGTGGCACGATGACGGCCGCGGCGATGAGCACGCCGAGCACCGCTCCGATGAACTTGATGATGCTGCCCATGGATCGACCTCCTCGAACGGCACGCCCTCCTCGTGCTGGCCGTGCCCGTGTGCGCTGTTCGTGTCCCCTGACGATGGCACGGGTGCCCGCATCGTGCAAGTGCCGTTCGGGTGCCCGATGGGATCGAGACCGGCGGCCCGCCGCCGGAGCGGCCGTGGCTGCGGGCTAGGCGGGCGACTGCGGAGGGGCAGCCGGGGCTGTGGGCGCGTCCTCACCGCGCAGGCCGGGGCCCTGGCGGACCATGCCCTCCAGGTCGTCGGACGTGAACTCGGCGAGCTGGTGCTTGCTGCCCTGGCGGGTGTTCATCAGCAGGCGCAGGACGTAGGCACCGTCCTGCTCGAAGAAGAACACGTCCTTGGGCTTCTGGTCGTCGATGTAGCGGCCGATGACTCGCATCGTGCGCTCGTAGGGACCGGCCATGCGGCGAGCCATCGTTCTGGGGGCCGTTGCGACGGCGGGCCTGCGAGTCCTCGAGGAAACGAGCGATGTCCTCGTCAAGGAACGTGTAGGTCTCCTTGGTGATGGTCATCGTCGGGTCGGACCACGCGGATGAGTCCAGCGTCGTGCCCACGATGCCCTGGACGATGAAACCGTCGGGTGCTTCCGCCAGCAGGATCTCGTGCAGGCCGCGCTGGTCGATGAAGGCGCCGATCGAACGCAAGACCTCCTCATAGTCCTGGCGCGGACTGCCTTCGTAGATACGCATCGAGGGCCTCCGTGGATCTCCCCAAGTCTTCGATTTCGAGTCCCAATCGAGAGCGCAGGCGCACGGCACCCGAGGAACGGATGGCCTGACGATAGACCGGTGGCTCGCCGATGGCAATGAACGACCGGCGGTCGGGTACCGGTACTGAGGTCCGGGTAGGCTGGAGCTACCCGTATGCAGCGAGGGCCACGGCGATCCGTCCGGCCAGCGCCGCGTCCCGCCGGATGATCTCAAGGTTGGCGCGCACGCTGCGCCCCTCGGTGATCTCAGCCACGCGCGCCAGCACGTACGGCGTGCTGGCCGGTCCGTGGATGCCGGCCGCGTGCGCATCTGCCTCCGCCTGCTCCACGGCTGCCGCGACCTCCGCGGCCGGCAGGGCGACATCCGCGGGCAGCGGCAGCGTCACGAGCACACCCGTGTCCAGGCCCAGGCGGCGCTGGTTGTCGATGAGGGCGGCGGCCGCGGCCGCGTCATCGACCCGCAGGGGAGCCCGATGGCCGCTGCTGCGGCTGTAGAACCCCGCCACCTCGTCGCTGCCGAAGGCGACCACGGGCACGCCCCTGCGTCTCGAGGGCCTCGAGCGTGCGACCCACGTCGAGGATGGACTTGGGACCCGCGCACACGACTGCGACCGGCGTGCGGCCCAGCTCGCCGAGATCGGCACTGATGTCCATCGACGACTCTCCTCCCCGGTGCACGCCGCCGATGCCGCCGGTAGCGAAGACGCCGATGCCGGCCCGGTGGGCAGCGATCATGGTGGCCGACACGGTGGTGCCACCCCAGCCCGGATGCGCCAGCACGCCGGCCAGGTTCTGGCGCGAGACCTTGGGGATGTTCTCGGCTTCGGCCAGCTGGGCAAGGTCATGGTCGTCGAGACCGATGAGGATGCGGCCGTCATGGGTCGCGACCGTGGCCGGTACGGCACCGGACTCGCGCACGGCCTGCTCCGCCCTGCGGGCAGCCAAGAGATTGTCGGGGCGCGGCAGACCGTGGGTCGTGATGGTCGATTCGAGGGCCACCACGGCACGTCCTTCGTCCAGCGCAGCCCGGACCTCGGGCTGGAAGCGGAGCAGCTCGTCGTTCATCGAAGCAAGCCTAGCCCGTGCCACTCAGCCGAGCCGCAGCTCGGGACGGCCGCGGCGGAGCGCCTCGCCGGCGGCGCGGTGGCCGGCCATGGCCGCCCGTCGCAGCGCGACCACACTGCCCGTAGCCTCACGCCCACCAGAGCGCAGCAGGGAGTAGAGGAACCCCGCCGCGAAGGCATCGCCTGCACCGGTCGTGTCGATCCGCTGGCCCACGCGGGTGGCCGCCACGTCCACCTGGCGGGTGGCGCCACCGTCTTGCCACAGGACGCGGCAGCCCCAGACGCCGTCCTTGACTACGGCCAGCGGCGCCTGGCCGAGCAGCCTGGCCCACGAGCGGCGACCGTTGCGGCGGAGCAGTGCGGCGGCCTCGTCCCGGTTGGCGAAGAGGATCCGGGGTTGAAGGTCGGCGATGCGCGCACGCGACCGGCGCACGCCGTAGGTCAGCAGCGGGCCTTGCGAGGAGAGGTCGGAGCTGATGAGCGCTCCGGCCTCGCGGGCCAGCCTCGACGCCTCCACCGCGGCTTCCCCGATGGGCTCCGCGAAGAGCGAGTAGGCCGGCACGTGCAGCACGTCGGCGCGGCCGAACCAGGATGCCTCGAGCTCGGCCGCGGTGAGCAGGTCGGCGGCCCCGCGCTCGGTCACGAACGAGCGCTCGCCCCGATCATCGATGAAGGCCGCGAGGCGGCCGCTGGGGCCGGGGTGGCGGGCAGCGTGCACCTGCACCCCGTCGGCGCGCAGCGAGGCGAGCAGGCGGCTGGCCCAGGTGTCATCGCCCAGGCTGGTGACGAGGGCAGCGGACCCGCCCGCGCGCACGAACGCCGCGGCCGTGTTGGCTGCCGAGCCGCCACGCCGAAAGGCCAGCGTGCCGGGCACGTCGGTGCCCCGCTCGAGCGGGCGCTCGGGAGAGACGACCACGTCCAGCAGAAGGTCGCCGAGGGCCACGAGTCGGGGTCGCTGGGACGGGCTCACAGGCGCGCAGCATACGCGCCCCGCTGGCGGAACGGCCGCGCGCAGGCGCCATCTCTGGCCACGCCCCCGGTCATCTGGCCACGCCCCCGGTCATCTGGCCAAGCCTGGTGCAGATGTGTTCGCGTCGTGGGTTGCGGCAGGGTCCGGTCGGCGGTGCTCGCCAGTAGAATAGGGTCAGACCCCACCTGAGCCCAGCCCGACGGCTACGCCCGTTCGGACCCACGTCAGACCCGCGCGGCCGACCCGCTGCCCGGTCCTGAGCTTCGAGGAGCACGATCTTTGGACGGCACTGCCACGCCTTTCGATCAGCAGAAGGCTATCAACACCATCCGCGCCCTGTCGATCGACGGCGTGCAGCAGGCCAATAGCGGCCATCCCGGAGCGCCCATGGGTGCGGCGCCGATGACCTACGTGTTGTGGACCGAGTTCCTGAAGCACGCGCCCACGCGCCCGGAGTGGCTCGATCGTGACCGCTTCGTGCTCAGCGCGGGCCACGCCAGCATGCTGCTCTACTCGATGCTCCACCTGAGCGGCTACGACCTGCCGCTCGAGGAACTCAAGCGCTTCCGGCAGATGGGCTCGCGCACGCCGGGTCACCCCGAGTTCGGCATGACGCCGGGCGTGGAGGCCACCACCGGCCCACTGGGCCAGGGTTTCACCAACGCGGTGGGCATGGCCATCGCCGAGCGTCGCCTGGCCGCTGAGTTCAACAGGCCGGGGCACGAGATCATCGACCACTGGACCTACACGCTCTGCTCCGACGGCGACCTCCAGGAGGGCATCACCGCCGAGGCTGCCAGCCTTGCCGGGCACCTCAAGCTGGGCAAGCTGGTCGCGCTCTACGACGACAACGACGTCCAGCTCGACGGGCCCACCTCGTGGGCCTGGTCGGAGGACGTGCTGGCCCGCTTCGAGGCCTACGGCTGGCATGTCCAGCGCGTCGACGACGGCGAGGACGCGGAGGCCATCGCCGCTGCCATCACGGCCGCGCGGGCGGACGAGCGCCCCTCCATCATCAGCGTGCGCACGACCATCGGCTTCGGCTCGCCCAACAAGGCCGGCACCTCCAAGGTCCACGGCGCCCCCCTGGGTCCAGACGAGGTCAAGCTGGTGAAGCAGGCCTACGGTCTGGACCCGGACACCACCTTCGACATCGCACCCGAGATACTGAGCCACTTCCGCGCGGCGGCCGAGAACGGCGAGGAGCTGGTGGCCGCCTGGGAGGAGCGCCTGACCGCCTATGCCCAGGCCTTCCCGGCCGAGGGTGCGGAGCTGCGCCGGCGGCTGGCCGGCCGGTTGGCCCAGGGCTGGGACGCGGACCTGCCGGCCTACACCACCGCCGACGACGGCATCGCCACGCGGAACGCTTCGATGAACGCCATCAACGGCCTCAAGGACGGCGTGCCCGAGCTCATCGGCGGCTCGGCGGACCTGTCGGGTTCGAACCTGACAGACATGGCCGAGGCCGGCGTCTTCAGCGCCGACCAGAGTGGCCGCAACATCCGCTACGGCGTGCGCGAGCACGCCATGGGTGGCATCGCCAACGGCATCGCCTATCACGGCGGACTGCTCCCCTTCGTGGCCACGTTCCTGCCGTTCAGCGACTACATGCGCGGCTCGGTCCGCCTGGCGGCTCTGTCCGGCCTGCAGGTGGCCTACGTCTGGACGCACGACTCGGTCGGCGTGGGCGAGGACGGTCCCACCCATCAGCCGGTCGAGCACTACGCCGCCCTGCGGGCCATCCCCAACCTCACCTTCATCCGGCCGGGCGATCCCAACGAGGCCTCCGCGGCCTGGGCGCTGGCGGTCGAGAACCGCGGTGGACCGACGGCCATGGCTTTCACCCGCCAGAAGCTGCCGGTGCTGCCGGGCACGGCCGAGCTGAGCCGTGGCGGAGTACGCGCCGGCGGCTACGTGCTGGCCGAGGCCACTACGGCCGATGGGACCGTGACCGGCCCCGAGCTCATCCTCCTGGCCACCGGCTCGGAGCTGCACCTGGCCATGGCTGCGCGCGAGATCCTGGCCGCCGAGGGACTCAAGGTGCGCGTCGTCTCGATGCCCAGCTGGGAGCGCTTCGAAGCGCAGCCGGCGGCCTACCGCGACGAGGTCCTGCCGCCGTCGGTGACGGCACGCGTGTCCATCGAGGCCGGCGTCTCGCTGGGCTGGGACCGCTGGGTCAACACGCGCCACGGCGCCATCATGGCCATCGACCGCTTCGGCCTCTCGGCACCGGCGGGGCAGATCTTCGAGAAGTTCGGATTCACGCCGGAGAACGTGGCCAACGTCGCGCGCGGCGTCCTGGCCGGCGAGGTGCGAGGCGTCATCTCACCCGACGCCGAGCATGCCGGCGCCACCCTCAATGCTGTGGAGGCCCGCTAGATGGACACGACACTGAAGCTGCCCGCGGCGCTGCAGGGCACCGTCGACGAGGCCGTCGCCCGGGCGGTCGGCGACCGCTGGGCGAGCCGAATGTGGGCGCGGGACACCAGCCTCTGGACCGACGACGCGGAGGTCGCGGCCAAGATCGCCAACCGGCTCGGCTGGCTCGACGCACCCGCTGCCTTCACCGACGAGGTGGCCGAGCTGACCGCCTTCGGAGAGAAGATCGAGCAGTCGGGATACACCGACGTGCTCGTCTGCGGCATGGGTGGCTCGTCACTCGCGCCGGAGGTGCTGTCCCGGACCTACCCCGATTCCGACAAGGGCCTCCGGGTCCACGTCCTCGATTCGACCGACCCGGCCGCCATCGCGGCCTACGACGAGACGCTCGACCCCGGGCGCACGCTGCGCATCGTGGCTACCAAGTCCGGCAGCACCACCGAGACGCTGGCCTTCCTGGCTCACTACTGGCAACTCGAAGAGCATCGCGTCGGTCGCTTCCCCCACAGCAAGGCCGGCAACGAGTTCGTCTCGATCTCCGATCCCGGTGCTCCGCTCAAGGCCATCCCCCACTCCAACTACTTCCGCGAGACGTTTCTCAACCCCGCCGACGTGGGCGGCCGCTACAGCGCCCTGACCTACGTGGGCCTGGTGCCGGCGGCGCTGCTGCAGCTCGACCTCGATCCCTTGCTCGAGGACGCGCGCATCATGGCCGAGGCGTCGAAGGCCGATTCGGGCGACAACGCAGCCCTCGTGCTGGGCGCGGCCATGGCTGCGCTGGCGAAGGCTGGACGCGACAAGCTGACCTTCGTCATCGAGCCCGACCTGGCGGCGCTGGGCGGCTGGCTGGAGCAGCTCATCGCCGAGTCGACCGGCAAGCAGGGCATGGGCATCGTGCCCGTCGATGGCGAGCCGCTGGGTGATCCCGAGGTCTATGGTGACGACCGCGTCTTTGTCCGCCTGGGTCCGGCCAGCGACAGCGACTGGCATGCCGAGGTCGACGCCAGGCTGGGTGCGCTCATCGAAGCCGGACATCCGCTCATCGACATCCGCCTCGACGACGCTTCCTGGGTCGCGGCCGAGTTCTTCCGCTGGGAGTTCGCCACCGCGGTCGCCGGCATCGGTCTCGGCGTGAACCCCTTCGACGAGCCCAACGTCACCGAGTCCAAGCAGAACACGGCCGCTGTGCTCGAGGTCTACGCCAAGGAACGTGCGCTGCCGGACCCGCCGCCGAGCGCCACCCGCGGGCCGCTGCGAGCCTGGCGTGCCGGCGGCGGAGAAGCCGACTTCATCGGACTGCTGCGCGAACACATCGGGCGCGCCCCCGAGAACGGCTACTTCCAGATCGGCGCCTACATCGCGCCGACGGCGGCCCGCAGCGAGCTGCTGGCGGCCCTGCAGGCGGGCCTGCGGGACGGTACGGGCAAGGCTTCGACGCTGGGCTACGGCCCACGCTTCCTGCACTCCACCGGCCAGCTGCACAAGGGTGGTGCCCCCATCGGCTGCTTCATCCAGCTCACCAACGGCCACCCGGTCGACATCGACATCCCCGGACGGCACGAGTCTTTCGGTGTACTCGTCGATGCCCAGGCCATGGGCGACCTGGCGGCCTTCGGGGCACACGGGCTTCCGGCCCTGCGCATCGACCTCGGCGACGACCCCGAGGCGGGCCTGACCGAGTTGCTCGGGGCGCTGGCTCTGGCCTTGGCCTGAGCCTGGCCCACAGTCGCGGCCGCGGCCGCCACAGACGAGGACACGAGAACGATGGATCTGGTACTGGCAGGACTCGGGCGCATGGGCGCCAACATGGCCCGCCGCCTGCATCGGGCCGGCCACCACGTGGTCACCTACAACCGCTCCCCGGACAAGGTGAGCGACATCATGGCCGAGGGGCTCGACGGTGCGTTCACGCCGGCCCAGGCCGTGGCCAAGCTGCCCACGCCGAAGGTCGTCTGGCTGATGGTGCCCGCCGGCGATGCCACCGAGGCCACGATGGAGGAGTTCGCGGCGCTGCTCGCGGCCGGCGACACCATCGTCGACGGCGGCAACGCCAACTTCAAGGACAGCAAGCGCCGGCACGCGCTGCTGGCCGAGCGCGACATCCACTTCGTCGACGCCGGCATCAGCGGCGGCGTGTGGGGCCTCGAGAACGGCTACGGCACCATGGTCGGCGGAGACCGTGAGGCGGTCGCACCGCTGGAACCCGTCTTCACCGCGCTCGCGCCCGAGGGCGGCTATATCCATTGCGGGCCGTCCGGCTCGGGCCACTACACCAAGATGGTCCACAACGGCATCGAGTACGGCCTGATGCAGGCCTACGCGGAGGGCTTCGAGATCCTCCATGCGGGCGAGTATCCGCTCGACCTGGAGGCCGTGGCCAAGGCCTGGCAGCACGGCACCGTCATCCGCTCGTGGCTGCTGGAGCTGGCTGGCAACGCCTTCGCCGAGCGTGGCGAGTCGCTCGAGGGCGTGCGTGGCTGGGTGGCCGACTCGGGCGAGGGCCGCTGGACGGTACAGGAGGCGATGGACCTGGACGTGCCGGCCCCGGTCATCACGCAGTCACTCATCACCCGCTTCCGCTCACGCCAGGACGAGTCCTATACGGCGCAGGTGCTGGCCGCGCTGCGCGAGCAGTTCGGCGGCCACGCCATCAAGGAGAAATAGGAGCGCCGGACCATGGCTAGCCCAGGGGCGACGAAGACGAATGCGAAGCGCGCCGGCGATGGCCGCGCCCGGCACGTGATGCACCGCGACGCCGCCGAGGACGCCGCCAACGCCAACCCGCTGCGCGCGGGCACACGCCTGGAACGAGTACCCGACCCGGCCATCGTGGTCGTCTTCGGCGCTACCGGCGACCTCTCCCACCGCAAGATCCTGCCCGCCTTCTACAACCTGCGCCGGGCCGGGCTGCTGCCCACTGAGACGAGCATCGTGGGCTACTCGCGGCGCGCCTACACCGACGCAGCCTTCGCCGAGGAGATGCGCGAGGCTGTCGCCGAGCACTCGCGCAACGAGGTCGAGACCGCGCTGTGGAACGACTTCGCCCAGACCATCCACTACCAGCAGGGCGACTTCAGCAAGGCCTCCGACTACACCCGTCTCGCGGAGCGACTCGACCAGATCGACGCGGCGGCCGGGTGTCGCGGCAACCGGCTCTTCTACCTGGCCACACCGCCCAGCGCCTACGAGGAGATCGTGGCCAACCTCGGCGCCGCCGGCCTGGCCGACCCCGAGGGCGCGTGGAGCCGCATCGTGATCGAGAAGCCCTTCGGCCACGACCTCGAGTCGGGGCACGCGCTCAACGACGCGGTCATGCGCTCGTTCGACGAGTCGCAGGTCTATCGCATCGACCACTACTTGGGCAAGGACACCGTCCGCAACCTGCTCGTGTTCCGCTTCGCCAACGGCATCTTCGAGCCGGTCTGGAACCGGCGCTACGTGGACCACGTCCAGATCACCGTGGCCGAAGACCTGGGGGTCGAGACCCGTGGCGCCTTCTATGAGGAGGCGGGCGCGTCGCGTGACATCCTCCAGAACCACATGCTTCAGTTGCTCAGCCTGGTGGCCATGGAGCCGCCCATCAACTTCGAGGCTGATGCGCTGCGTGACGAGAAGGTGCGCGTGCTGCGCGCCATCGACACCGACTGGACAGCGGCGCGTATCCACGCCGACGTGGTCCGCGGCCAGTACGAGGCCGGGTGGGTAGCGGACCGCAAGGTCAGGAGCTACCGCGATGAGGAGCACGTCTCGCCCGAGTCGAGCGTCGAGACCTACGTGGCCTTGCGCCTGGAGGTCGAGAACTGGCGCTGGGCTGGCGTGCCCTTCTACCTGCGCACGGGCAAGCATCTGCCACGACGGGCGACCGAGATCGCCATCCAGTTCAACCGGCCGCCGCTGACGCTGTTCAAGGACAGTGCCTCCGACCCCGAGCCGAACATGCTGGCCATGCGCATCCAGCCCGACGAGGGCATCATGCTGCGCTTCGCGGCCAAGGTGCCCGACCTGGGACTGGACGTGCGCAGCGTGAACATGGACTTCACCTACGGCTCGACCTTCCTTTCGGACGCGCCCGAGGCCTACGAGACCCTCCTGCTCGATGCCATGCTCGGCGACGCCTCGCTTTTCACCCGCGCCGACGAGGTCGAGGCCGCCTGGAGCCTGGTCACCCCGCTCAACCAGATGTGGCAGGAGTGGGGGGCCGATGGTGGTGACGGCAAGGGCAGGTCGAGGGCCAAGTCTCGGCCCCTGGGCAAGCTCGACGGCGCCCTGCAGCCGTACGAAGCGGGCACATGGGGCCCCGAGGCCGCGGACCGGCTGCTGGGACGGGATGGCAGACGATGGCGTCGCCTGTAGTCCCCATCCGCTTCGACGAGGCCGGTTCCTGGCGCTGGCACGTCCGCACCGACTCCATCAAGGCCACCACGGACGCACTCTCCAGCCTCTGGGGCCGGGTGGCGCAGGAGGCCCGAGGCGAGGCCATCGGCGGCGAGGCCGGTCACGCCTTCGCCCACGGTGACCCGCGGCTGGCCGCACACTTGCCCGGCGACGATGACGGCGGCGTGCGGGTCCGCACGCGTACCTCGGTTCTCACACTGGTAGTGGTGGCGCCACGTCCGGAGCTCGTGGACCGGGCCATGGCCACCGTCTCCACCCTCGCTTCACGCCACCCTTCGCGGGCGGTCGTGCTCTCCCCTACCGATCCCGACGGTCCATCCAGCTTCGAGGCCCACCTCTACGCCTCGTGCCAGCTGCCCGAGCGCGGCTCCAGTGAGATCTGCACCGAGGAGATCCTCATCAGGGTCGGTGGCGAGCTGGCCCAGCACCTCTCGAGCACGGTCGCACCACTGCTCATCCATGACCTGCCGGTCGTGCTCTGGTGGCCCGACGACGTGCCCTTCGGCCGGCCCGACTTCACCGAGCTGGCCGACGAGTGCGACCGCCTCTTCGTCGACTCCGGCCACTTCCGCGGCCACGGCCTCTCGCGACTCGTGGGCATGTCCGACGCGGTCTACTCCGGCCTCGTCGTGCACGACGTGAGCTGGATGCGGCTGATGCTCTGGCGCGAGCTGCTGGCCACCTGCTTCGACCATCCTCTGCTGGTCCGCGAGCTCAAGCATCTGCACAGCATCCGCATCGACGTGGCCCGGCCGGCGGGTGAGGTGCGGCTCTCACGGGCGCTGCTCTTCGTGGGCTGGCTCGTGTCGCGGCTGAGGCTGCAGGTCGTGGAGCCGCTGCG
The DNA here is from genome assembly GCA_963712745.1 of uncultured Chloroflexia bacterium. Classification (GTDB taxonomy): domain Bacteria; phylum Chloroflexota; class Limnocylindria; order Limnocylindrales; family CSP1-4; genus JAFMJV01. The sequence goes on from CAVQJC010000020.1 coordinate 442,625, forward strand.
ACCTGGGCCGGACGAGGCCTGGAGGGCCCGGCTCCGCACGGGCAGGCGCGACATCGAGGTCGAGATCCGGCCCGTGGAAGTCGAGTACAGCGGCGCCGTACGCGCCGCTGGCTCGGTGGTGCGGGCGGAGTTGGAAGCGGGACGGAAGGACGCCCACACGCAGGTCAACATCACCCGCCAGGCCGATCATCTGCTGGCCACGGCCGACTGGAACGGGGCCTCGGTGGTACGCCGCGCGAGCATGCTGGAGGCCTTCGACGAGGCACCCTACCTGGCCGACTCGCTCGACCGCACCGGGCACGACCGGCTCTTCGCCCAGGCCCTGGAGAAAGCGGTGTCGCTGATCGAGGATCACACTCGATGATGCGCACCTCGGTGGTGGTCTGCGAGGACACCGCCGGCATCGCTGCGCGCGCGCTGGACCTCGTGGTCGATGGCTTGCGCGCCGGGACTGGGGCACGCGGTGTGGCGCATCTGGCGCTCACCGGCGGTTCCTCGGCCGCGGCCCTCTTCGCACTCCTGCGCTCGGACGCGCGGGCACGACGGGTCGACTGGACGCGGGTCCACGTCTGGCAGGGCGACGAGCGCTTCGTACCGCTGGACCACCCCGACCGAAACTGGGCCGCCGCTCTGCGCGACTGGCTCGAGACGGACGGTGGTGCCGGTACGGGCCGGCATCCCATCCCGGTCGACGAGGCTATCGCCGGCGGCCACGATGCGGCCTGGGCCGCAGCGCGCTACGCGGACGAGCTCGGCGGCACGCTGCCCGTGCGCGACGGTGCGCCATCGTTCGACGTCATGCTTCTGGGCATGGGCGGCGACGGCCACATCCTCTCCACCTTCCCGGGCTCGCCGCCGGTGGCAGAGTTCCGGGTCCCGGCGCTGCCGGTGGCGGCACCCACGCACATCGAGCCGCACCTGCCGCGGGTGACGCTGTCGCCGTTCCTGTTGCGCTCGGCGCGGGACATCGTGGTCATGGTCCCCGGCGCCGGCAAGGCCGGGACCGTCGCGGACGTGCTGGGCTCGCCCTTCGAGCCTGCGCGACTGCCGGCCCAGCTGGCGGTCCGTCCCTCCGCAGTGTGGCTGCTGGAACCGGGGAGCGCCGCCGAGCTGTAGGGCTCTGTAACGCGCATGTCATCGCCAGTGCGCGATAATCACGCGCATGAGTCCAGATAAGCAAGGTACCGACGAGGTCCGCCTCCGTATCGGTGAGGCAGCCAAGCAACTGGGGGTCAGCCCGGATACCCTGCGCCGCTGGGCGGAGGCCGGTCGCATCGAGGTCGAGCTGACGCGAGGCGGCCAGCGCACCGTACGCCAGGGCGATGTCTCGAGGCTCGCCGCCGAGCGCCGTCGCGAGGGCGCCGACCGCCCCATCGTGGCCCAGTCCGCCCGTAATCGCTTCGCCGGCACCGTCACGCGCGTGGAACGCGGTGGCGTGGCCGCGGTGGTGGAGGTCCAGGCCGGGCCACACCGGCTGGTGAGCCTGATGACGCGCGAGGCTTCGGAAGAGCTGGACCTTGCGCCCGGCGACGAGGTCGTGTGCGTGGTCAAGGCCACCGACGTCATCGTGGAGGTGCCGTCGAGCTGAAGGCCACCCCGCGCCGCTCGCCGGGCGCGCGGTGGTGGCTTGCGGTGCTCTTGAGCCTGACCGTGCTTTCCGTGGTGGTGGCCTGCCGCGAGCACGAAGAGGACGGCCTGACGGTCTTCGCCGCCGCCTCGTTGCACGACGCCATGGCCGGTCTCGAGCTGGCCTGGGCCGCAGAACGCCCGGACGCGCCGCTGACCATCGCCACCGAGGCCTCCAACGTCCTCGCCGCACAGATCGGCGAGGGCGCCGGGGCAGACGTCTTCATCTCGGCGGACAGGCGCCGACCGCGCGAGCTGGCCGAGGCCGGCCTGACCGGGAGCCAGCCGGTGCCGTTCGCGCGCAACCGCGTGACCATCGTGGTCCCGGCGGCGGACGGACACGTACGCCAGCCGGCCGACCTGGCCATCCCCGGCACCCGTCTCGTGGCCATCGGACGGGGCGTGCCCATCACCGGCTACGCCGACGAGGCACTGGCGCGACTGGCGGCCACGATGGACGACCCGGAATCCTTCAGCCAGGCCGTCGGCGCCAACGTCGTCTCGCGCGAGGACAACGTACGGGCGGCCCTGGCCAAGGTCGCGCTGGGCGAGGGGGATGCCGCGGTCGTCTATCGCACCGACGCGGCCAGCAGCGAGGCCGTTCGTGAGATCCCCTTTCCAGCGGAGGTCACGGTAACGGCCGAGTACGCCGCGGTGGCCGTGAGCGAGCGCAAGCTCGCCACCGAGTTCGTGGAGTGGCTGGGCAGTGCGGCGGCGGTGGAAGTGCTGCAGACCGCGGGCTTCGAGGCCGGCGCGCGGTGAGCAGCCCGGTCCTGGTGCGCTCGTCATCGCCACCTCGGCCGTCGTGGTCGCAACGACCCTCACGCTGGGTGGTGGCGCTGGCGGTGGTGGGCCTGGCCTTCCTTGCGCTGCCGGTCCTGGCGCTCCTGCTGCGCGCCATCGAATCGGGCGCCCTCGCCTCCGCGTTGGCCGGCCGGGCCGTGCTCGACGCGCTCATCCTGAGCCTGTCCAGCACGGCCGTCGCCCTGCTCATCGTGATCATCTTCGGCACGCCTCTGGCGTACGTGTTGGCCCGCACCACCTTCCGCGGCAAGGTGCTGGCGGAAGCGCTGGTAGACCTGCCCATCGTGCTGCCGCCGTCGGTGGCCGGCCTGGCCCTGCTCTTCGCCTACGGCCGCAACGGTATCGCCGGCGCCTCGCTCGAGCTGCTGGGCCTGACCCTGCCCTTCACCACCCTGGCGGTCATCGTGGCCCAGGTCTTCGTGGCCAGCCCCTTCTACATCCGGGCCGCGCGGGCCGGCTTCCGGGCGGTGGCCCCCGACGTGGAGGAGGCAGCGCGCGTTGACGGGGCCTCGGAGAACACCGTGCTGGGGCGCATGACCCTGCCCCTGGCCGCGCCGGCCATCGGAGCCGGGCTGGTACTGGCCTGGGCCCGGGCACTGGGCGAGTTCGGGGCCACCATCCTCTTCGCCGGCAACATCGAGGGCCGCACCCAGACGTTGCCCTTGCTCGTCTACAGCGAATTCCAGGCCGGTCTCGACAGCGCCATGGCTGCGGCCACCATCCTGGTGCTGGCGGCGCTGGGCGTGCTGGTGGCAGTGCGGGTCATGCGCTGGCCCTCGGGCGCCGGCTGGTTCGCCTGAGAACCAGAGCGGCGTCGGTGACCGCGCTCAGGCCGGTAACGAGATGAGGACCACGCCCAGCAGGGCCATGGCCACGCCGGTCGCTCTCAGCCGGCTCAGCCGCTCGTGGAGGATGGCACGCGCCAGGATGGCGGTGACCACCGGGTAGAGCGACGCGAGCACGATGACGACGGGCAGCTCACCCTCGCCGCTGGCAAGCAGGAAGAAGAGATTGCCGCCGAGGTCGCCGAGACCGGCCAGGCAGCCGACCACGAGGGCCGCCCGGCCCAGCCGGAAGCCGGGGAAGCGACCCAGCGGCGCCAGCACGAGGGCGGCGGCGAGGACCGCGGCCACACCCGCCAGCTTGACCATGAAGAGCGGCCACCAGACAGCACCTCCGGCATCGTGCGAAGCGTCCACCAGGAGGAAGAAGCCGCCGAAGCCGAGGGCGGCGCCGATGATGAGCAGCCATTCCTGGCCGCGCGATCCGTGGTACGTGGGCATCACCGGAGACCCCAGCCGCCGGTCGGGCATGGAGATGAGCACGATCGACGCGAGCGCCACGCCCATGCCCACCAGCGCGAGCAGGCCCACGCTGTCGCCGGTAAGCAGGGCGAAGGCCGCCGGCCAGGCCGCGGCCAGCAGCGCCGCCAGCGGAGCCACCAGGCCCATCGTCCCGCGCGAGAGCGCGAGGTAGAAGCAACCCAGGCCGAAAGTACCGGAGATACCCCCAAGCGCGGCCCACAGCAGTGCCTCGCCACTCGGTACGGGTTCACCGCTGAGGAACAGGAGTGCTGCCGCCACGAGCAAGCCCACTACTTGTGCCAGGAGCACGGCCACGAAGTTGTTCGAGAGCCGCGTGGCGATGCCGCCGGCGAAGTCGCCCACACCCCACGAGGCCGCAGCGGCGAGCGAGAGCAGCGGCGCCAGCAGGTTCAGTCGGTGTCCCCGTTCCCGTCCTTGCCGCTGGCAGCCTGCCGCAGGGCCGTCAGCGGGTCGGGCTCATCGGCCTCGGCCTGGGCGGCCCTGGCCGCGCGCAGGGCAGCCATCCGGCTCGGGCGCTGCCCTGTCTCGGGTCCGACCTGGCGCGGAGCCACGGGGTCAGGGTTGGGACGAGGGTCCGGCTCGAAGCGCAGGGTCGGCGCAGGTGCTTCGGCCGGCTTCGGCTGCGCTCCGGCCTGACGCGGCATGGCCAGGACACGCTCACCCGACGGCGCCGGCAGCACGACCAGCTCATCGGCGAGCGCGTCGAAGCGGCCGCTGCAGGTCAGATACAGCACCTGGAAGCCCTGCTCATGGGCGAACCGCTTGACCAACCGCATGGCACGTTCGGCTCGGGCTGCGTCGAAGGTGACGAAGGGGTCGTCAAGGATGAGCGGGGGGCGCCGGTCGAGCGTGACCAGGCGCACCAGCCCCAGGCGGGCCGCGAGGAAGAGCTGGTCGGCGGTCCCCTGCGAGAGCTTCTCGACCTCGACCAGCTCGCCCGTCTCGGGGGCACGCACCCGGAACGAGAGGTTGGTCTCGTCGACCTCGATGTCATCGTAGCGGCCTCCGGTGACCTCGGCGATGGTCGGGCCCATGCGCTCTTCGAGGAAGCGGGCAGCGGTCTTGAGCGTGGCCTGTTCGGCCGCCTCGACGGCGGCCAGGGTGCCCTCGTAGACGAGCAGCCGGCGCTCCATCTCGAGCTGGCGTCCACGGGCGGCGGCCAGGCGTTCGGCCAGCTCGGCCACGAGCTCGGCGTCGACCTGGTTGGCATCCACGCGGCCCTGCGCCTGATCCTCCTCGGAACGGGCCGCGTCGCGCGCCGGTGTCGTCTGGGCCACGAGGCGCTCGGCCGCAGAGCGCGCCGCCAGCGGGTCCTCGGCCAGCGGACCCATGGCCGCCAGCGCATGCTCGGCCCGCTCGGCCTCATCGGCGGCCTGGTCGCGTGACTCCTCCAGCCGGCGCAGGTTCGGTTCGTCCACCCCGAGCCCGCGCAGCTCCCCTTCGATCTGGGCCAGCTGCTCGGTGCGCTCCTCCGCGATCGCCGTCAGTGCCTCGGCAGCGGCCAGGTCGGCCACCCCCAGGCTGTCCAGCGTCGACTCGAGTTCGCGACGCTTGCGTCGGTACAGCTCCTGCTGATCGCGCTCGTGTTCCAGGCGCTCCGCCACGGCCGAGTCGGCCAGCTGCATGGCCAGCCCGTACTGTCGCCGTCGGCGAGCCAGGCGAAAGGCCTGGGCCAGCGAGACCGTGACACCGACCGCGATGACGGCCACGATGAGGATGCCGATGAGGCCGGCATCGCGCAGCAGGTACATCGAGAGCCAGCCGACCACGACCAGGAGGGCCGCGGCGGCCAACCAGCGCATCGGGCGAGGCGGCACCATCTCGGGATCCCGCTCGGCGCCAGACTCGGCGGCCACGTCGATCTCGGCCTCCAGCTCGGAGGCTTCGAACTCCAGGCTGTGAGCACGAGCGACGACACTGCGCAGCTGCGCCAGGGGCATATCGGTGGGCAGTTCGCGACGCAACTCGGCCGCCTCGCGCTTCAGCTCGGTCGCGCGCTTGAGGCGCTCCCAGCGCTCGTGCGCCGCGGCGCGACGCTCGGCCAGGTCGGCGGCTCGGCGTACCTCGGCCAGGTCGGCCTGCTCGCGTCTGAGCTTGATCTCCAGCCCCTCCCGGCGCTCGTGAGCGGCGACCCAGGCGGCCCGGTCGGCCTGCAGACGCGTGAGGGCGGCCTCACCGGTCGCGAGCTCCTCCTCGAGCAGGGCGATCTCCGCCCGCGCGGCCTTGAGCAGGCCCGGGTTCTTGTGGCCCTCCGTGCGGTGGCGGTGGATGGCGGCCTCCAGCTTCTTCTTGGCCTGGCCCGTGCCACGGTCGGCACCGCTGATGGCCTTCTGCAGGCGGTCGCCGATGGCCGGCTCCTCGCCGGCGACCGCGTCCAGCTCGCTGTGGCCGACGCTGGCCGTGGCCCTGAAGAAGGCCTCCGTGGGTACGCCGATGGCCTGCGCGATGTGGTCGCCGATCAGCGTGAAGTCGTTGATGACCTCACCGTCAAGCGTCAGCTCGCCCTCGGAGCGGGACCCGCCGAAACGCTTGCGCAACGTGCCCGTCCTGCCCTCGACCTCGAAGTCCAGCTCGACCTCCGGTGGCGACTCCGAGCCCCAAGCCCAGGCCTCGCGCACGTCGGCGCGGTTGGAGTCGGCCTTGCGGAAGAGGGCCAGCTCGAGAGCCTGCTGGAGGGTCGACTTGCCTGCCTCGTTGGGCCCGCGCACGATGGTCAACCCCGCTGCCGGCTCGATCTCGAGCGCGTCGTGCGACTTGAAGTGGCTGAGTCGTAGTCGTCGGATGCGCACGGCTAGGGCAGGCTCACGTGGCCCGGATCGTCGAGCAGCAGGCGCCGGCCCAGGCGCAGGATCTGCCGAGCCTGTTCGGCCGTCTCGTCGTCGCCCTTGGCCTCCGCCGCCGCGATGCGCGACTCGAGGTCGGCTACGAACCGTCCGGCCACGGTGTCCTCCGGCAGGTCGGGGCCGTCGGTGAGGTCGGCCACAGTACGATCGCGGACACGGATGTGCAGGAAGGACGACGCCAGCCCTCGTTCGACCTCATCGGTATCGATCTCGAGCGTGTCGGGCGCGATGCCCTCGATCGAGACCTGCAGCACGAGGTCGGCGTCGGCCGACTCATGCAGGCGTTCGATGAGCTGGGCCTGACTGGCCAATTCGCCGACGTCGATGCGCTCGTGGCGGAAGATGGTGCGGCCTACGGGCACCTTCTCGACGCGCACGCTGCTGGCACCGCCGACACCATCCTCGAGGCGTACCAGGCAAGCGAACCCGGCACCGTCCTGGTCGACGGCCACCGGCTCGGGCGCGCCCGAGTAGGCCCAGGTGGTGCCACCGGCCCGGCCGGTCGAGAACGAGTGCCAGTGACCCAGAGCCAGGTAGTCGAGGCCGCTGGCGGCGATCTCCTCGTCGCTGAAGATGACGTCGTCCCGGTCGACCTTGCCGGGGATACGGCGCGAGCCGTGGATCATGCCGACCTTCCAGCTCGCGCGGTCGTCAGCCCGAACGTCGAAGCCCTCGAACGGACTGCGGGGCGCGCGCTTGGTGGCGAAGACACGTCCGTAGACGATGAGGTCGAGCTCGCCGATGAGGAGCTCGGGCCGTTCCGGGGTAAGCACCGTCAGCAGGTCACTGCCTGCTGACAGACCGGCCAGCCGGGCGAGGTCGAAGGCGCGGTAGATGGAGCGGCCGTCGTAGACATCGTGCGTGCCAGGGATGATGACCACGCGCACACCGGCAGCGGTCAACCGCTTCAACTGGGCCACGGCCGATTCCACCGAGCGGCGGGGCTGGGCGTTCGAATCGAAGAGGTCACCGCAGATCAGCGCCGCATCGACGTCGGCCTTCAGGCCTTCGTCGATGGCACGGCCGAAGGCGGCCATCTGGCGCTCGCGCTGTCGTGCGGCGGCGGCACCCATGTCGGCGTGGCGCGCGCCGAGGTGGATGTCGGCCAGGTGAAGCAACAGCGGCATGTGTGTGACGTGCTCCTTCATCCCAGGTCCATCGGACCGCTGCGTGGCAGGCCAGCGGTACTCGCGACGACGGCCCCATTGTGCCATCGCACCCTCGGCCCGACGCCGCTACCACGGTCCCTCGGTGTGGCGGTACTCCCGGCGGGCAAGGTTGTGGCGGCGGCCGAGGGTGAGGGGCAGACCCCTGCATGGGAAGGCTGCCGTTGCCGGTTCGGCGGGCTCGGTGTAACCTCCCCCGAGCATTCCGGTGCGCCCCACCAGAACGGGACCTCGGGACAGAACTGGGACATGCGGCGCCCGGCACTCCAGACGCCAACGCCCTTCTGTTTCAGGCTGCCCGAGGCGGGGTCTTGCCGGACCAGAGATGCCAGTCTTTCGTGCCCCAGGAGGTCACCAGGTGTCGTACACGGATCGGACCCTTACATGCGTCGACTGCAGCGTGGAGTTCATCCACTCCGCTGCCGACCAGGAGTTCTATGCAGAGAAGGGGTTCGTGTCCGATCCCAAGCGCTGCCCCAGCTGCCGCGCAGCCCGGCGGTCCATGCGTGAGTCCGGTGGCTACGACTCCCGTGACATCGGTGGCCCACGCGGCTACGAACGTGGCGACTACCGGGCCCCGCGCGAGTACTTCGCGGTCATCTGCTCCGAGTGCGGCAATGCCGCGCAGGTGCCCTTCAAGCCGCGTATGGACAAGCCGGTCTACTGCTCTGACTGCTTCCGCACGGTCCAGGCCCGCAACGCCGAGCAGGCGGAGACCGCCTGACGCCACGACCACTCCGGGACACAGACCCGGCCGCTCCGGCGACGGGGCGGCCTTGCGGATTCTGCTGGACGGTCGGTCCTTCGGCCGGGAGCCCGTCCTCCGGCCGGGGCCGATCTTCCGACCGGATCGTCGAGAGTACGGATGAAAGTGTCAAGCCCCGGGCGTGGGTATACCCTCTGGACGGACGCGGTCGACCGCCTGGCGAAGGGTGGGGTGATGGGGATCGTCCCCACCGCGCAGCCTTGTCCGGCCCAGGTCGTGACTCGAACCAAGCGCTCCCCGTTGCGGCGACCGCGTCCCGGACACCTCCCGGCCGGCCAGCCGCTCGAGCGCGCGCCGCTTGGTACGCGCCAGGTCCGGTCGGGCATCCCGGTAGTCCTGGTCCTTGGTGAGCAGGTGCCAGGCGATGATCGCGAGCTTGCGGGCGACCGCGATGATGGCCACGCCGCCACCGCGGCGTGCCTTGATCCGGGCATGGAAGCCCGCGAGCGGTCCGGGCGAGCGGATGGCCGCATGGGCGGCCTCGGTCAGCAGACCCCGCGCATGCGCTTGGCCGGCCCGGCTGATGTGGCCACCCCATGCGGGTCGATCCCCCGACTGGTGCACGCGGGGATCGAGCCCGAGGTAGCTCACCAGCTTGGCCGGTCGGCCGAACCGGGAGACGTCGCCGATGACCGCGAGCAGGCTTGCGGCGGTGACGAGCCCGATGCCCGGGATGGTCAGCAGCCGGTGCACCCGGGGGTCGTCGACCACCATGGCCGCGATGGCCCCGTCCGCGGCCCCGATCTCCTCACCCAGGAGCGCCTCGAACCGGAGCGCCGAGTCCAGGCCCAGTCGCTCCTCGGGTGGCAGCTCGAGCCCGCCCAGCCAGCGTCGCCCGGCCACCCCGAAGGGGTCGGTGGCGGGGCACCGCAGCAGGCGGCGCGACACGATCGCCGTCACCCGGTTGCGGGTCGCGGTCCGGTCGCGCACGAGGCCCGCCCGGTGGGCCACCAGCCGGCGCAGGGAGCGGGTGGTCGCGTCTGGCACCCACACCTCGGGCAGGTAGTCGGCGGCGAGCAGCTCCGCCAGGGTCGCGGCGTCGATGTCATCGGTCTTGCGCTTGGCCTCCGCGATGGCCCGGGTGCGGAGCGGGTTGGACACCACCACCCTGCCGGCATGCCGGCCCAGCAGCTCCGCGAGCGCCCAGGTGTTCGTGGACGCCTCCAGGGCGACCACGTCGTGAGGACCGAGCGTCGCGGCGAAGTCCCGGAACGGGTCGCCCATGGCGACCCTGGGCAGCCTCCGTGCCGACCCCTTCTGCTCCACCACTGCGACGTGGGCGAAGTCGCGTCCCACATCGAGTCCGACGTATCGCATCGAGGGCCTCCTTCCCCGATCGGACGATGGACACCTGGAAGGGCGACACGACACCTACGGATCCGTGCTCAAGGCACAACCGGTCAAGTCGCAGGGGCGGCCAGATAGACTCTCGGACTCTCACGTCCACTACGCTCACGGCCCGCCCTCTGGTGTCCCACGAGCCCCTGTCCGGTGGCATCAGCCTACCGATACAGGTGGCCCTAGGCACGTTCATACCCGATAGACTCGAAAGCGACGCGTTCCCCAGCGCCCGGACCGAGTCACGAGAGGGTCACGAGACCGACGCCACGAGGTAGAGCCGCCATGACCGACCAGCCGCGCACCAAGATCACCTACGCCACGCTGCGCGCGGACAACGCGGAGCTGCACGCCGCCTTCGAGGAGGCACTGGTGGCGGCTCGCGCCCGCCTCGGCGGCGGCCATCCCAATGTCATCGGCGGAAAGGAACGCAGCGGTGCGGGCGAGTCCGAGCTGCGCTCCCCCATCGACTCCGACATCCTCGTCGGACGCTTCGCCAACGCCACACGGCAGGACGTGGGCGATGCCATCGCCGCTGCCCGGGCCGCCCAGCCAGCCTGGAACGCTCTTGGCTGGGAGAAGCGAGTCGACGATCATGACCGCCGTGGGCGACCTCATCAGCGAGCGGCTCATGGAGTACGGCGCGCTGATGGCCATCGAGGTGGGCAAGAACCGCCTGGAGGCATTGGGTGAGGTCGAGGAGAGCGCCGACCTCATCCGTTACTACGCCCGCATCGCGGTCGAGAACGAGTTCTACGTCAAGCCCATGGACAACCTGGGCGACCCCGCCACACATACCCGCTCGGTACTGCGTCCGCACGGTGTGTTCGGCGTCATCGCACCCTTCAACTTCCCCATGGCCCTGGCCGCCGGTCCGGTCGGCGCCGCACTGGTGGCCGGCAATACCTGTGTCTTCAAGCCGGCCCGCGCGGGTGCCATGAGCGGCGTGCTGCTGATGGAGACTCTGCGCGACGCAGGTGTGCCCGACGGCGTGTGCAACCTGGTCATGGGTCCGGGCGAGACCGTGGGCGACGAGCTCACGAGGAGCGCAGACATCGACGGCATCGTCTTCACCGGCTCGTACGAAGTGGGCATGGGCCTGCAGCGCGGTTTCACGCAGGCATATCCGCGCCCCTGCATCGTCGAGATGGGTGGCAAGAACCCGGCCATCGTGATGAAGAGCGCCGATCTGGAGAAGGCTGCCGAGGGCATCATGCGCTCGGCCTTCGGCTTCGGCGGCCAGAAGTGCTCCGCCAACAGCCGGGTCTACGTCGAGCGACCGGTGCATGACGAGCTGGTCCAGCGGCTGGTCGAGATCACCGAGCGGCTGACCGTGGGTGATCCGCTGCTGCGAGAGAACTTCATGGGCCCGGTCACCGACCAGCGTGCGCTGGACCGTTTCAGGCAGGCGGTGGCTGAAGCCCGCCGAGACGGCACGGTCTTCACCGGCGGCGAGGTCCTCACCCAAGGCGACCTGGCACGCGGCTTCTACGTCGAACCTACCGTCGTGGGCAACCTGCCGGCCGACCACCGGCTCTTCCGCGACGAGCTCTTCGTGCCCTTCACCGCGGTCCTGCCGGTCGAAACGCTCGACGAGGCGCTCGGTCTCTCGAACGCGGTCGTCTACGGCCTTACGGCCGGCATCTACAGCGAGGTCGACGACGAGGTCGAGCGGTTCCTCGACGGCATCCACACCGGCGTGCTCTATGTCAACCGCCGGGCCGGTGCCACCACCGGTGCCTGGCCTGGCGTGCAGCCGTTCGGCGGCTGGAAGGGCTCGGGCTCGACGGGCAAGGCCGCCCTGGGCCCGTACTACGTGGCCCAGTTCCTGCGCGAGCAGTCGCACACCATCGTCGACTGACGGCGAAGCGGACAGGCCGCCCGCGGCTATCGGACGGACACCGCGGAGGCGGGCGCTAGTCGGCGGACACCAGCTCCCAGGCGTCGACGATGTCGGCGGGGTCGGGTCGGGCCAGATCGATGGGCTCGCCGAAGCTGGAGAGCTCGTAGGCGACAGCGGCCAGGCCCACCTGGTCGCCAAGCGAGACCGGCATGTCGTAGGTGATACCCGTGATGTAGCCGTCGGCGTCCAGCCAGGCTTCGGCGCGGTCGACGTCGGCATTCGCCTTTCGCAGTCCGGCGAGGTTCTCCCCGTACGCCGGCAACAACCACCTGGGCAGCTGGTCACGCACCAGACCGAGATCTATTGGCACCTCGATGTGGGTCACTTCCACGCCATCGACCATCTCCCTGCCGAGGACCTCGATGGCACCGTCCACGCCCACGAGCCAGTACAGGGCGAGCGCGGCATCGCTGCCGATCTCGAAGCTGGCCTGCATCTCGCCGAACCCGGGAGGGGCCGCGGAGAGGTCGACGTGGAGCCATTCGCTCGGCGAGAGCAGACCACCGACCGTCATCCCTCGCAGATACATGTCACGTCCCTCGACGATGAAGGAGAACGAGCCGAGCTCGACCATCTCACCCTCCAGCCAGGCCTCCAGCTCCTCACCGAACGAGACCTGGCCCTCCGCATCAAGGATGAGCACGGGCTCGATGCCGGCGGCCGGAACCTCGATCATCACCCGCACCCCGATGCCCACGGTCTCACTCGCGAGCGTGCGCTCGACCGCTCGCGCCAGAGCGGCGGGCTCGACGGCGGGCTCGGTAGCTACGGTCGATGCGGCGGTCGTAGCCAGCAGCAACGCGACCGAGAGCGGCCAGGTGATACGCATGGCTTGTCTCCCTGCAGGCCGCCAGCGTGTCGGTGAGCGAACGTGGCGTCGAGAGCCACTCGGCAGGTGGTGCCCCCTGGTCGGTGGCGCACAGGGACCGTGACAAGCCCCGTATACTCCCTATCCACCGTGCATACATCCGATACAGAGGGACATCGATCGAAGGAGGGGACGTGACCCTGTCAAAGCTCATCGACATCGACCAGGCCGTCGCGCCCCGCCTGGTGACCGAGGTGCCCGGACCGCGCGCCCGCGCGCACGTGGCCTACGACCGTACCTGGTCGTCGCCGAGCCTTCCCCGCGTCTACCCCTTCGTGCCGGTGCGCGGTAAGGGCGCCACCGTCGAGGACATCGACGGCAACCTGTTCATCGACTTCTGTGCCGGCATCGCCGTCAACTCCACTGGCCACTCACACCCCGCGGTCATCGAGGCCATCAAGGCCCAGGCCGAAGAGCTCGTGCACTACAGCGCGTCCGACTTCTACCCACCCACCTACGCGCGCATGTGCGAGGCCATCGCCGAGACCGCGCCCATCAGCGGTCCGGTACGCGTCTTCCTGGGTAACAGCGGGGCTGAAGCGGTCGAGGCGGCCATGAAGCTCGCGCGCGTGGCGACCGGTCGCCACGCCGTCGTCTCGTTCCTGGGCGGGTTCCACGGGCGCACCATGGGCGCGGTCACCTTGACCGCCTCGAAGGCCGCCTATCACGCCGGCCTGGCACCCCTGGTCAACGGCATCTTCCACGCTCCGTACGGCCACGCCTCCGACCTGGCCTGGTTCGACGAGGTGCTCTTCGACAAGGTCGTGCCGGCCGACGAGGTTGCGGCCGTCATCGTCGAGCCGGTGCAGGGCGAGGGCGGCTACGTCGTGCCCGAGGCCGGCTTCCTGCAGGGCCTGCGCGAGCTGTGCGACCGACACGGCATCCTGCTCATCGCCGACGAGATCCAGTCGGGCGCCGGGCGCACCGGCACGATGTGGGCCGTGGAACACTTCGGCGTCGAGCCCGACATGCTGCTCAGCGCCAAGGGCATCGCATCGGGCATGCCGCTCTCGGCCGTCGTGGCCAAGGCGCCCATCCTGGAGGTCTGGGACGCAGGCGCTCACGGCTCGACCTACGGTGGCAATCCCGTCGCCTGCGCGGCTGGGATCGTCACCATCGAGTTGCTGCGGAGCGGACTCATCGAGAATGCCACCGCGCGTGGCCAACAGGGCCTCGCCGGACTGCGCCAGATTCTCCGCGGCGTTCCCCCAGAGCGTGGTCGATGTGCGCGGACTGGGCCTGATGCTGGCCCTGGAACTGGCCACGCCGCAGCTGGCCAAGGCACTCGAGTACGAGGCCTTCAGGCGCGGCCTGCTGGTCCTCGGCTGCGGCCACAAGTCCGTGCGCATCTCGCCCCCGCTGGTCATCGACGAAGTCACCATGGCCAACGGGCTGCGCGTGCTCGAGGACGCGCTGTCGGCAGTCGCGCGTGCCGACATCGAGGGCGGCCCGGTCGCCGACGTCGTCACCTTCGGCCGATCTCGGGGCTAGAGCGGTCGAAGCGTAGAGCGGCAGCTCAGTCGGCCGTTCGGAACGTAGCGCCCGGGTCAGCCCCGCTGGTCTACGCAGAGTCAGGGAGTGCCCAGGGTCGACTCCTCCAGGCTGCACGCATCGGCTGGCTGGTCACAGTGGCCCTTCGAACGGGGACCGAGCGGGGGTCGGACGGGACCCGGGCGAGTCCGGTTGGTCCGGTGAATGGGAGCCACGCCGACTGATCGGCAGTCGCAGGGCCCTTCTGTCCGGGGCGCGACGATAGACCTTGGTACCCCGGTCGTACGACCCAAGTACCCGCCAGACCGGTTCGCCGACGCACCACCTCGGCCATTGGGTGACGACTTGGGCGGTTAGTGGTAGTAGCCCGGCCGGGACCCGGCTGATAAACCTTTGGTACTGCCTCCCCCCTGACGTCAGGGCCGAACCTCTCCAGGCTCCGCGGACCTCTCCCGCAGCCTCCGGCTCAGGCGACCTCCCAGGGGGCAATGAACGGAGGAACGCGATGCGTACCATCATCTCCCCCGAGGCCGAGCACCTCGACACCGCCGTGGAACCGGTCCCCGAGCAGGACCAGCAGCGCCGCCATCGCGGCCAGGCGCTCGTCGAGTTCGCGGTGGTCCTGCCCGTCTTCTTCCTGCTCGTGGCGGGCATGTTCGACTTCGGCCTGGGAATCTACTCCGACCTGACCCTCGTGAATGCCGCCCGTGAAGGCGCACGACTGGGCGTCATCGATCCCGGCAACACGAGCGCCATCGAAGAACGCGTTCGTGCCATGGCCGGCAACCTCGATGCCTCGAAGCTCAACGTCACCATAGCCTGCGAGCGCCCCTCCGGGAGCAGCTTCACCGCCTGCACCGACAAGCAGTGGCTGCCTGGCGATGCCACGAAGGTGACCGTCGACTACAGGTACACGATGTTCTTCCCCGTCCTCTTCGGTACGGAGATCCCGCTCTCCTCCGAGTCGAAGATGCGCATCGAGTAGATCGCCGCCTTTCTGTCCCGCAAGTCCGGCGTTCCTCCCACGGAGGCAGTCCGCACGTAACGCCGATCGGTCCGGCCCTCTCCCGGACCCACGCACAGCAAGGACGACACGATGAACCTCCTCTACTGGGCCCGCCAGGGCACCATCTCCAACCGACCGCCACAAGACGGCATGGCGACCCGAGCTCGCCTGGCTCAGCGAGGCCAGACCCTCGTCCTCTTCTCCCTCTTCATCACGGTCCTGCTCGGCGCCGCCGCACTCGTGCTCGACCAGGGCCTGCTGCGCAAGGCCAACATGGACCTGCAGAATGCCCTCGACGCCGGCGCACTCGCTGGCGTCCCGATGGTCCTCGATGAGCCGGACAAGGCCGAAGCGATCGCGCGCGACTATGTTCACCTCAACTACCCCGGCGATCTGCCGGACAGCGACATCGGCGTCGGGTTCCGCTGTCTCATCGGTGTTCAGGACGGCGGGCCCCGCCTGAGCGACGTGCCCTTGACGTGCGACCCGGGCCCATCGGCCACCTGGACGGTGGACGATGACATCGCCTACGCGACCTGCGTCCCGGCCCCCGACCGTCAGTGCAACACCATCGTGCTGAGCGGGCCTGCTGAAGTCGACTTCAAGCTGGCACCGGTGCTCGGCGTACCGGTCGGCTCGACCGGCGCACGCATCGCAGCCGCCTGCAAGGGTGCGTGCGGCGAGCCTCCCCAGATCCCAGTCGACCTGGTCATGATCATCGACCGAACCAACTCGATGAATGGCGTCGACACCGATAACGCTCGCAACGCTGCCGATTCGGTGCGCAGGACACTCGATCCCTCGGTCCAGTGGCTGTCTCTCAGCGCACTCGGCCCGAGTGTGCTCGATCCGTTTGCGTCGTGCAAGACCCTCGCAGACTCGAGCATCGGCGGTGCCACTGCGAGCGACCTGCGTCGCTGGGTGCCCGTGGGGCTCACCGGGCAGGGCGCTGCCGTTGCCGACTACGCCTCGGACGACACTGCCATGGACAAGGCCATCTCCTGCTTCAACAACTCGCGGACCAGTACCGATATCGCCGACCCGGTCCGAATGGCCACGCTCGAGCTGGAGACGTACGGCCGACCTGGCGCCAAGAAGGCCATCCTACTGCTCAGTGACGGACAGCCCAACCGGTCGACGACCGGGACGACGAACTACTGTCTGGAGTCCGACAAGGCAGCGTCGGACGCCAAGAAGGAAGGCATCGAGATCTACACCGTCGGATTCGGCCTGAACGGATCCAACGATGCCCAGTGTCCGGACCGGGATGCACCGTGGCGCGGCGAGATGGCCACCACCCTGCTGGCTTCGATGGCCACTGACTCGGTCGCCGACGGCGGCTGCCCCGGTACGGAGAACACCGACGGCGACCACTACTACTGCCTGCCCAAGACCGCCGGTGCCAGCACCGATCTGGCCGATGTCTTCCAGACTGCGGTCCAGGACCTCACTGGTTACTCACGACTGGTCCCGGCCGAGTAGTCACCGGGACATCGATGACACCTACGCTGATCCGTGACGAAGACCTCCGTCGCGGGAGCCGACCGTCCACCGGCCCGCGGTCACGCCGTCCGGTTGACGCCCAATGGAGACTGTCCCTGCTGTCCTGTGGATGTGGCCGCGGTGAACGAGAGGTCAGATCCGGGTGAGCGTGATGATCACGACCCCGGTGGTCACCGCGGCCACGCCACCCCATTGACGTGAGCTGATGCGCTCACCGAGAGCGTGGGCCATGAGCGCGGCCATGACGGCGAACTGGGAGGACAGCACCGAGGTGATGGCGATCGACTCGGCTGCGCCCCAGGCGAAGAGGTAGACCCCGGCCACCTCGGCGACGGCAGCGACGAGCAGGAAGGGCAGCACCGGCCGCTCGAAGCGCAGCCGGCGCGTCAGGGCCAGCGGAAGGGTCAACAAGGCCACGCCCGCGATGCGTCCCGCAGCCACCACCCAGCTCGGAGGCACGCCCTCACTGGCACGGCCGGCCCCGTACAGCCCGACCCCGAAGATGACCGCGGCCAGCACCGCGTAGGCGACGTAGCGCGCACCCTCGCCGGCCAGCACATCAGCCCCGCCGCCCGGCTGCCACGCCACCACGAAGATGCCCACCGCGATGAGCGCCAGCATCACGCCCAGCAAGGGCGAGGCGGCCTCCCCGGTGAGCACCGCCAGGGCCGCCGCGATCGAGCCCTCGGTCGAGACGATGGGGGCGGTCACGGGCACCTTGCCCCCGGTGAGCGCGGCGTAGTTGAAGACCATGCCGATGGAGTAGCCCAGCCCGGCCACCGTCAACCAGGCCAGGTCGGCAGCAGCGATCGGCTCGGCCGGCGCCTCCAGGACCACGACCGGCATCACCACCAGCAAGCCGATGAAGACGACCAACGCGGTCGTCGACCACGGCCCCAGCACCCGGCTGGCACGCGCCGCTGCCAGCGTCGCGAGGGCCCAGGCCAGCGCGGCACCAAGGCCGCCCACCACGGCGATCATCGTGACTGCCGGTCAGGCATCTGCAGCACAGGGTTCACGGTGCGCAGACTACGCGTCGGCGAGCGCCCACGCGGGCGGGGCGCGCATGACGGCGGACTCCGCTGGCTGGGCGTAGGCTTGGCTGCGATGAGACGCCTGAGCCCGTTCCTGGCTGCCCTGCTGCTACTCCTGACCACGCTCCCCGCCGCGGCCCAGGAGGTGCCCCAGATCGTCCCCCGGCTGGTCTCATCGGAGATCGCCCAGGGACCGAATCGCTTCCTGTTCAGCCTGACTGACGCGACCGGAGGGCTGCTGGCCGCTCCGGACGTGGAGGTCCGGCTCGAGTTCTACGACCTCGATGCGGACCCGAATCAGGTCGTCTTCGAGGCCGATTCGCGCTTCCTGTGGGCCATCGAAGGCCTGCGTGGCCTGTATGCCTCGGACGTGGAGTTCCCGCACGCCGGGCGCTGGGGCACCCGCTTCTACGCGACCTTCCCCGACGGCACCACCGTGACCGAAGGTGTCCCCTATGACGTGCTGGAAGAGACCACCACGCCAGCCATCGGCGCGCCGGCACCGGTCATCGACTCTCCCACTGCCGAGGATGTGGGCGGCGACCTGAGCCGTATCTCCAGCGACCCTGAACCGGTGGGGCGCTTCTACGAGCTGTCCATCCTCGACGCCATCGAGGCCGACAAGCCGGCAGTCATCGCCTTCGTCACGCCCGCCTTCTGTCAGACGGCCACCTGCGGTCCGACCATCGAGAAGGTCAAGGAGGTAGCGGCCAGCCACCCCGAGGACGTGAACTTCGTGCACGTCGAGCCGTATCTCATGCACGTCAAGGACGGCTATCTCCAGCCGCTGCTGTCCGAGGACGGCTGGCTTCAGCCTGCACCCTGGACCACGCGCTTCGGCCTGGCGGTCGAGCCGTACCTGATCGTCCTCGACGCCGACGGCCTGGTGCGGGCCAAGTTCGAGGGAGCCATCACCGTGGACGAGCTCGAGGATGCCCTGTGGGCCGCATCGGAGCCGCTGCCTTCGGGGTCCTGAAGACGCCCATCACGCCCCGGCGCAGCGTACGATGACCCGGTGAGCACATCGAAGGTGGCCAGCATGCGCGAGGCCATCGCGGCGCTGGTGCACGACGGGGACAGCGTGGCCATCGAGGGCTTCACCCACCTCATCTGCTTCGCCGCCGGCCACGAGATCATCCGCCAGGGGCGCCGTGACCTCACGCTCATCCGCATGACGCCTGACGTCATCTACGACCAGATGATCGGCGCCGGCGTGGCGCGCAAGCTCGTCTTCAGCTGGCTGGGCAACCCCGGTGTGGGCAGCCTCCACGCCATCCGCCGCGTGACCGAGGGCCCGCAGCCGGCGCTCGAGCTCGAGGAGTACAGCCACTTCGGCATGGTCGGGCGCTACCTCGCGGGCGCCACCGGCCTGCCCTTCTACCCACTGCGCAGCTACGAGGGCACGGACCTGCCCGCGGTCAACCCCCGCATCGTGCCCCTGCGCTCGCCCTACGGCGACGAGACCGTCCACGTCGTGCCGCCGCTCAGGCCCGACGTCACCATCATCCACGCCCAGCGCGCTGACGCCGCGGGCGACACCCAGATCTGGGGCCTGACCGGCAGCCAGAAGGAGGCGGCCTTCGCCGCCGGGCGGGTCATCGTCGTGGTCGAGGAACTGGTCGAGGAAACCGTCATCCGGGCCGACCCCAACCGCACGCTCATCCCCGGGCTCATCGTCGACGCGGTGGTGGTCGAGCCGTACGGGGCGCACCCCTCCTTCGCCCAGGGTTACTACGACCGCGACAACACCTTCTACGTCGAGTGGGACGCCATCGGCCGCGACGCCGCGCGCACGTCGGCCTGGCTCGATGAGTGGGTCCACGGCGTCTCGGGGCGGGCCGAGTACATGGAACGCCTCGGTGCCGCGGCCCGTGAGCGCATCCGTCCGACCGGCGTCGCGCTCGCGGGCCCCATCGACTACGGCGAGTACCGATGAGCTCTGCGGCGCCGACCCGCAACGAGACGATGATCGCCGCGGCGGCACGCGAGCTGGCCGGCCAGCGCGTCTGCTTCGTGGGCATCGGCCTGCCCAACATCGCGGTCAACCTCGCGCTGCGGACGGTGGCCCCGCAGCTCGAGCTCATCTACGAGGCCGGCGTCTACGGGGCCCAGCCGGCGCGCTTGCCGCTGTCCATCGGCGACCCCACCATCGTCACCGGCTCGCTGGCGGTGATGAGCCAGGCCGACCTCTTCGGCCTCTACCTGCAGCGCGGCCTCGTCGACGTGGGCTTCCTGGGGGCTGCCCAGATCGACCGCTACGGCAACATCAACAGCACCGTCATCGGCGAGTACGCTCGGCCGGCCGTGCGGCTGCCCGGCTCCGGTGGCGCCATCGAGATCGCCCTGCACTCGCGGCAGGTGTTCGTGGTCATGCGCCAGTCGCGGCGATCGTTCGTCGAGCGCATCGACTTCCGCACCTCGCCCGGCGGTGAGCCCGGCGGGGAGCGCGGACCCTCGGTCGTGGTCACCGACCTCGGCGTCTACCACTTCGACGACGACGGCCAGATGCGCCTCGACGCGCTCCACCCCGGCGCCACGCTCGACGACGTCCACGGCGCCATGGGCTGGGAGGTGCGCGTCTCGACCTCGCTGGCCACGACCCCGCCACCCTCGAGCGAGGAGCTGCGCCTGATGCGGGAGGTGCTGGACCCCGAGGGCCGCTACATCGGCTAGCGGCCTGCGGTGGGCGACAGGGCCTGGGGACTGGTGGAGCGGCCCGTAAGCAGGCCCACGCCCCGTCAGCGGCCGCGGAGCAGCCGGCTCTGCCAGACCATGTAGATGCCGATGGCGATCATGGCCAGCGGGATGACGACCACGAGGCCCATGTCGAAGGGCAGCGTGTCGGAGGTGTCGGCGAGACCGATCAGTCCGAGGACGGCGCCGATCCAGAGAGCGTACTCCCGGCGCACGTGCTGGAAGCGGCCGAGGCCCCAGCCGATGAGAAAGGCGATGCCGATGAAGAGCGTGTTCCAGCCATCACCGGTGAGGATGTCGAAGTCCCGCCCCACGCTGGCCAGGCCCCAGGCGGTGAGCACCAGCGCCGGCATGGTGGCACCGACGATCCGACCGAACAGCCAGGCCGCGCCGAAGGCGAGGCCGGCGGCCAGGATGAGCAACGAGCCGAAGGACAGGTCCGGGATGAGGATCTCGATCAGCAGCCCGATGCCAAGCACGAGCAGCAGCACCGCGAACCAGGGAAACGACTGGCCGGACGACGACCAGCGGTAGGCGCGGACGAAGGGCTGCTGGGCTGGGCCGCCGAAGGTCGGTCCCGCGCCGCCCGGTTGCTGGGGGCTGCCCTGCCCTGGACCTGGTGGCGGCTGAGGGCTGCCGGGCGGAGGCGGGCCGACCGGCCTGGCCCGGCGTGCTGGATCGGTCATGCGTCGAATCGTAGCCTGAGCCGGGACATCCGCCTAGCCGGGCCCGTGCTCGCCGTCGGCCGCGGGCCCATGGCGGGCGGGAGCGCCCAGCCACACGCTGCCGTCAGCGAAACGCTCCGCCTTCCAGATGGGGACACGCGCCTTCAGCTCCTCGATGGCATAGCGGCAGGCCTCGAACGCTGCCTCCCGGTGTGGCGAGGCGACCACGATGAGCACGCTCGACTCGCCCACTGCGACCTCGCCGAGCCGATGGACGACGGCCACCCTCTGCACCCCGAAGCGCGATTCGATCTCGTCGGCGATCTGGTCCAGCACGGACAGGGCCATGGGCTCGAAGGCCTCGTAGCTCAGGCCCACTACCCGTTGGCCCGCGAAACGAGCGGCTTCCGCCTCCTGGCCCGGAGCGGGCGAGCCCGCCGATTCTCGCGTCTGGCCCACGAAGACCGCGAGCGCACCGTCGGCCGAGGAGGCCACGCTCGCTCGCAACTCGGCCAGCAGGCCCTCGTCGAGCGTCGCTTCCTGCAGCTCGAGCCGCCGGTAGCGGTCGGGCTCGGAGGCGGCGCCACCTGCCACGGGCGGGATGACCGCCAGCTCGTCGCCGTCGGAGAGCGGCTCGCGGATATCGGCGTAGTGGCCGTTGCGCGCGAAACGCACGCTGGACTCGGCCGCGGCGATGACCGGGTGTTCCGCCACCAGCGCGGTCCAGGCGGCCGCCACGTCGGCGCCTTCGGACAGCTCCAGCTCAAGGCGGCGCAGTCCGGTCTGGGCGCGCTGCAGGGCGAACAGGCGGACGATGATGCGCACGGCTAGACCAGCAGCCCTTCACCGAAGAGCAGACCCGCGGCCACGATGGTGGAGGCCATCACCAGCGCGAACTCGATGTAGAGCAGGCCGGTCGCCGACTCCATCGAGCGCGTCAGCGAGGTGCGATAGGCCATGGCCGTGAGCAGCAGCGGGAAGACGAGCCCCACGATGAGACGCAGCCAGACGAAGACCAGGTTGGGCCCGGTGAGCGCTTCGAATGGCTCCAGTTCGGGGATCCCGGCCGCCAGCCAGACAGCGAAGAGCAGCAACTGGATCGCCAGCCCGACCATCAGCAGCTGCGTTGTCAGGACCAGCGGCCGTTCAGAGATCTTGGGCGTGACCAGGTACCAGTGCGCGAGCACGACCGCGGCCATCGAGCCGCCGGTGACCGCGGCCAGGGCCAGCAACTGCACCAGCATCGAAGCCGAGATGGGCTCACCACCGCCCCAGTCGAGCGCACCCAGAGCCATGGCCGCCACGCCCGCGATGACGGCGCCACTGCCCAGCCACAGCGCGCGGCCGCCGCGCCTCAGGCGGACTCCGGCTACGAGCGAGAGAAGGCAGAAGAGGGCGATGGCCGCCCGTCGCGGCTCGTCGAAGTCGGCGCCGCCGTCGACGGCCAGCTCGGTCGGGGCCGGGAGGCCCCACTCGACCAGCAGCCAGCCCAGGCCCATGACGGCAGCCAGGATGGCGCTGAAGCCGAGGAAGCCAGGCGTCGCGTCGGTCGTCTGGCGCAGCAGCCAGGTCAGCGCGAAGGACCCGAGGGCGAGGCTGCCCAGGAGAACCCACGTCACATAGCTGAGGCTCTGGATGATCTGCTGCGTCTCCACGCAGCGAGTGTAGGGCGCTAGGCGGGACTGCTCTCCAGCGCGTCACTACCAGCGATCTCGGTGTCGGTCCCGGGGGCGGGCGGCGGCACCGGCGCGGGCGGGCGGCGCGCGGGCGCATTCTCCACGATGAGCATGCCCGCGGCGAGGGCCTCGATGTCGACCGAGACGAGGCCGACGTTCTTGCCCGGCCGGCCCAGCAGGTAGCCCTGCCCGGTGGTGATACCCAGCTCCCGCAGCGAGCGCAGCTGCTCGGCGGTCTCGAGGCCCTCGGCGATGGCCACCGCACCCTGGCGTACGGCCAGGTCCATGAGCGAGCGCACGACCGCGCGCGAGGAGTCGTGCTGGGCGCCGTCCTGGACCAGCGACAGATCGATCTTGACGATATCGAAACGCACCTGGCTGAGCAGTCGCAGGCCGGCATTGCCGGCTCCGACGTCGTCGGCCGCGAGACGCACGCCCGCGTGCTGGAGGGCAGCTACGTGGCGACGCAGGCGGTCCAGGTCGGTGATGGCCTCGCGCTCGGTGAGCTCGACGATGACGCGACCGGGGCTGAGCTGGTAGCGAGCCAGGATACTCGAGCAGCCAGGCGGCGCTGAAATCCTCGGCTTCCAGGGTCTGCGGGCTGAGATTGATGGTCACCACCTGCTGAGGGTCGATCTGGGCCGCCCCGGCAGCCACGACCTCGAAACAGGCGAGGTCGAGCTCGACCGTGCGCCCGGCCGCGGACGCCGCCGCGAACAGCTGCCCCGGGTTGGAGAATGGCGATGAGGCACCGGGCCGGATGAGACCCTCGAAGCCGAGCACGCTGCCATCACGCAGATCGACGATGGGCTGGTAGACCGGCGTCAGGTTGCGGGCACGCACGAGGTCGCGCACGGCCGTAGCCGAGCCGACGCCACTGGGATCCTGGGAGACGAGGTCCCTGTCGGGGTCGTAGATGGCCACCGTGCCGCGACCACCGCGCTTGCACCGATAGAGCGCGGCATCGGCCTGACGGAAGACCTCGTTGCGGTCGGCCGCCAACTGCGGGATGGAGGAGATGCCCCCCGAGAAGGGGATGACCCGCTCGCCCGCCGCGGGCCGGAGGCAGAAGTGCCGCAGCCGGTTGGCCGCTACCAGCGCGTTGTCGGCGTCGGTGTGTGGCAGCAGGACCGCGAACTCGTCACCACCGATGCGGAAGGCACGGTCGCCGTAGCGCAGGGCGTCGCGGATGGCGTTGGCCATGCCTACAAGCAGGCGATCGCCGGCCGGATGGCCTTCGCCGTCGTTGACGACCTTGAGGTCGTCGAGGTCGATCAGCAGCAGCGCCACAGGCACGTGGTGGCGACGGTAGAGGTCGAGCTGGCGGTCCAACTCCTCCTGGAAGGAGCGGTGGTTGCCCAGTCCGGTGAGACCATCGTGGAGCGAGTCCTCGCGCGCTTCCCGGTACAGCACTTGCAGCTGCGCTCGCGACTCGGCCAGGTCGTCGAAGGGTTGGAGGAAGGTACTGGCCAGGGCCACGGCCACGAGCAGCACCACGATCGTCAGGGCGGCGAGTGCGGCCAGCAGCGCATCTCGCGGCGGTTCGGGCGTGACGGGCCAGAGGTGGATGAGGCCGAGATGCGCGCCGTCGTCGGTCTCCCACAGTGGCGCGGCAGTAGCCGTCCAACCGGCCGCCTCGAGGGCACGAGCGGTGCCGCCATGGCCGGCCAGGATGCCGTTGACGCGGACGCGCAGATTGCCCAGGGGCTTCACGCCCTCGACGTCCTGGGCGGTCATGGCGGCCGCGGTGCGGGCACCGGCCACGATAGTGTCGTTGGCCATGTCGACAAGCAGCGCGCTCGTGCCTAGTCCGGCCGCGCTGGGCGTGGCCGAGAACATGTCGCGCAGACCGACCTCGACGCTGATGACTCCGGCACTCTTCCTGGGCGCGCCGATGAGCCTGGTAGCGAGGACCATGCGGCGCGTGCGGTCGGGGCCGTAGGACGTGGAGCTGACGACGGTACCCTCGGTCGCCGCAGCCACTCGGTCGATGAGCTCCGCGTCGCCGCAGGCAGCCTCACCGTCGGATGCTCCACCGGGCACTTCCAAGACCACGGTCGAGCCGTCGAGTTCACGCGTGAGGCAGGCGCCCTGTACGAGTCCCGCGTCGCCGGCGCCGATGGCCTCTACGGCCCAGGTCGCGATGGTCCGCTCCCCGCTGCCGCTGACGCCGTCTACCAGGCGACGCACGTCGCTCGCGGCGGCGGTCGCGAGCAGTCGTGTCTCGAGTGCGGACTTGGCCGTCATGAGGTCGGCGGCGGCGGCCGACGTCTGCCATGTCCGACGGTCCTCCGCGGCCAGCGGATCCTCGGGCGTGAGCGTGTTGATGAGGAGGATGACGCCCACCATGGGCAGCACGGCCAGACCGAGCATGGCCAGCCACAGCCGGATACGGACGAGGCGTGCGCCATCGAGGAAACGAAGGCGAGAGCGGCCGGGTGCGGACGTGTTGGGCGTTGGCATAGGGCCAGCACGGGGCTGGAGTACCTATCCAACACCCTCGCCGACCGGCGCGGAATGGCCCGAATCGCACACTCCGGCACAGGACCGCCGGACTGGCAGGGGCAGGCTCAGCCCGGCTGGGCCACCACCATGAGCTTGAGCTCGGTCATGTCCTCGATAGCCCAGCGCAGCCCTTCTCGACCGATTCCGCTCTCCTTGATGCCGCCGTAGGGCATGTGGTCGACACGGTAGGTCGGCACGTCGTTGATGACGACGCCGCCGACATCGAGCGTCTCGAACGCCCGCCAGGCGGTGCCGAGGTCATTGGTGAAGATGCCTGCCTGCAACCCGAACCGACTGGCGTTGATCTCGGCGAAGGCCTCCTCCACGTCGCTGAAGGGGAAGGCCACGACCAGCGGCGCGAAGGCCTCGGCGGAGCACACCTGCGCGGAACGCGGTGCGTCGGTGATGACGGTGGGCTGGAAGAAGAGGCCATCGGCACGGCCGCCGGTGAGGACCCTGGCACCGTCGGCGACCGCCTCTGCCACCCAGCGCTCGGTGCGCTCGACCGCGGCGGTGTCGACCATGGGGCCGATGTCGGTGGCCGGGTCCATGGGGTCGCCCAGCTTGAGCGCAGATGTGGCGGCCACGAAGCGGTCCATGAAGGGAACCCACACGTCCTCGTGGACGAGCAGTCGCTGTACGCTGATGCAGACCTGCCCGCTGAAGGCGAAGGCCCCGGTCAGCGAGCGTTTGACCGCCCACTCGAGGTCGGCCGAGGCATCGACGATGGCGCCGGCGTTGCCACCCAGCTCGAGGACCACGGGCTTCTTGCCGGCGCGTTCCTTCATGCGCCAGCCGACAGCCGGCGAGCCGGTGAAGGAGAGCAGCTTGAAGCGCTCGTCGGCCACCAGACGGTCACCCAGCACGCGGTCCATGGGCAGCACCGAGACGGCCCCGGCCGGCAACCCGGCCTGGTCGAGGATCTCGGCCACGGTGAGCATCGTGAGCGGGTCACGCGACGGCGGTTTGAGCAGGATGGAGCAGCCGGCCGCGAGGGCGGGGGCAAGCTTGTGGGCAGCCAGGTTGAGCGGGAAGTTGAAGGGGCTGATACCGGCCACCGGGCCGATCGGGAAGCGACGGGTGAGCGCATGGCGGCCCTTGTGCGCCGGCCCGATATCGAGGGGCAGCGTCTCACCGCCGAGGCGTTCGGCCTCCTCTGCCGCGAGACGGAAGACGAGCACGCCGCGATCGACCTCCACGCCGGCGTCGCGGATGGACTTGCCCGACTCGCGGGTGATGAGCTCGGCCAGCTCGTCCCGGCGCGCGGCGATGCCGGCGCTGATGTGACGGAGGGCCGCAGCCCGCTCGTACGTGGGCAGCCGCTTCATGGCTTCGAAGCCATCGACCGCAGCAGCAGCGGCCTCCTCGTACTGTTCCTCGGTGGCCAGGAAGGTCGAGCCGGCGAGCTCGCCGGGATGGGCCGGGTCATCGACCTCGAGGGTCCGCGGCGAAGTCGTCCAGCGGCCGGCCAGGTAGATGGGATGGTCGTGGCGGTCAAGGTCGGTCTGGGTCATGAGGACCCCATCGTAGCCATGCATCGACGCCGCTGGGCCGTCGGCAGGGGATTCCTGACGCGTCTTGTAGGCTGATAGAGAAGCCCCGCAGCAGGAGTGCATACGTGCCGCAGTACCCGAACCCACCGGAGATGGTCATCGACCCGGCCAAGAGCTACACCGCCACCATCGAGACCACGGCCGGCACCATGACCGCCGAGCTCTACGCCTCGGAAGCGCCGCGCACGGTCAACAACTTCGTCTTCCTGGCGCGCGAAGGCTTCTACGGTGACGTGATCTTCCACCGCACCATCAGCGGCTTCATGATCCAGGGCGGCGACCCCACCGGCACCGGCTCGGGTGGCCCGGGCTACCGCTTCGAGGACGAGCCCGTCTCGCGCCAATACCTGCGCGGGACGCTGGCCATGGCCAACGCCGGACCCAACACCAACGGCAGCCAGTTCTTCGTCATGCATGCCGACTACCCCCTGCCTCCGAACTACACCATCTTCGGGAAGCTCAGCGCCGGCGAAGAGGTCGTCGACGCTATCGTGGGGGCCCCCACGGGCGCGCAGGACCGCCCCGTGAACCCGGTGGCGATCAAGTCGGTGACCATCACCGAGGCCTGAGCGTGGGAACCAAGGGTACGCGGGCCAAGAGTGCCGGCATCGAGGCGACCGCCGAGCTGGAACGCGTGCTGGAGCCCCTGGGCATCGCCTCGCGCTCGATGTTCGGCGGCCACGGCCTGTTCAAGGACGACGTGATGTTCGCCATCGTCGACTCAGAGGGCCGGCTGTATCTGCGTGCCGACAGCTCTACCGCTCTCGCCTTCGAGGCTGCCGGCTCCACCCAGCACGCGCGCATGCCCTACTGGGAGGTGCCGGAGCCGGTGCGCGAGGACTCCGAGCAGCTGCGCGAGTGGGCGGCCACGGCTGCCGAGGTCGCCGTCCGCAGTCGGCGCTGACACGCCCTCGGCGACTACTCCGGCGAGGCCGAGGGCAGCAGCACCTTGATGGCCTCGTCGATGGTCGGCGCGTCTGGCGCCTCCGAGCCGAAGAAGAAGAGCCAGGCCGCGGCGATGGCGGCGATGAACACGATCACGAGCACGACCGCGACCAGGCCCACGATGATCCAGCGGCGCCGACGTACGCGTTCCTGGTCCTGCATCTCTGGCGTACCGCTCATCGACGTCCTCCTGGGGGTACCGCCCAGCGGCCACCCTTCCTGCCCCAAGCATAGTCTGCGTGCGGTGCACGACAGTCCTGTGACGGCGATCAGATATCCGGCTCGACGCAGCGTGCGTAGCAGCCCATCACGCGGACCCACACGCAGACCGATCGCAGGTCCGCCAGGAAAGAACGTGCTGCTGCCTCATCACCGCAGACATCGGAGTCGATATCGACCCAGAAGACGTACTCCCAGCTGCCCTCGCGACTGGGCCGCGACTCGAGCTTGGTCATATTGATGCGATGGTCGGCGATCACTCCGAGCGCTCGCACCAGCGTGCCCGGCTCGTTGCGCACGGAGAACGCGATGGCGCTGCGGCGACTACCGTCGACATCGGCCGTGGCCGGGACCGGCAGGGCGGTCGAGCTGGGCAGCGCCAGCACCAGGAAGCGGGTGCGGTTGCGCCGCTCGGCCTGGATGTCCTGGGCCAGCACCTCCAGGCCGTGGATCTCCGCGGCCCGAGGCGACAGCACCGCGGCCGAGCCCCGCTCCCCTGCCTCGCGGATGGCACGCCCGGCGCCGGCAGTGTTGGTGGCAGCCAGCAGGGTCCACTCACGAGAGCGCAGGAATGGCTCCGCCTGGGTCAGGGCCTGGATGTGCGAGTAGACCCGTTCGATCGACTCCAGCCGCTCGCCGGGCAGCGCTGCCAGGCACAGGCGGACGGGCACGATGACTTCGCCGACCACGGCTGCCTCGGTCTCGAGCAGTAGGTCGTAGACCTCGCGCACACCGCCGCCGACCACATTCTCGATGGGCAGGACGCCGGCCGCGACCACACCCGTCTGGACCGCCTCGACGACATCTCCGAACATGGGCACGGGCAAGGCGCGGGCATCAGGATAGGCCGCCAGCACCGCGTCCTCGGCGAAGGAGCCGGGTGCGCCGGCGAAGGCCACGCGCATCGCTGCCTCGGTCGTCACCGCGCAAGCCTAGCGCCCCAGGGCAGAGAGCGACGGCGCCGAGGGTGTGGCCCCAGCACCGCGCGACGACCGCCACTGCCCCCCGGGCAGGGAGATGATCGACCCGGGTCAGCGGGCCCTGGCCAGCGCCGCTCAGACGGTCGGTTTCGCGGCCTGGCTCTGCTTCCAGATGGCGTATTCGAAGGAGTCGGCCAGGGCCGCCGCCGAAGCCGAGATGATGTTCGTGTCCGAGCCCATCGTCGACCATTCGTGGTCACCGTCGATGGAGTCGATGATCACCCGGGTCCGGGCCGCGGTGGCAGCCTGGCCATCGATGATGCGCACCTTGTAGTCGACCAGGCGCATCGACTGCAGCTGCGGGTAGAACGCACCGAGTGCCTTGCGCAGCGCAGTGTCGAGCGCATTGACCGGGCCGTTGCCCTCGGCGGCGGTGTGCAGGACCTCACCGTCGACCCTGACCTTGACCGTGGCTTCCGAGAGGAAGTCGCGGCCCAGCCGTTGTTCCGAGAGCGTGGTGTAGTCGAGGATCTCGAAGGGTGCCTCGTAGTTGGCGCTCTTGCGCCGGATGAGAAGTTCGAACGAGGCTTCCGCGCCCTCGAAGGCGAGGCCCTGGTTCTCGAGCTCCTTGATGGTCTCTGACAGCACCTTGGGATCGATGCCCTCGAGGTTGTGGCCCAGCTGCTCGGCACGGATGCGCGTGTTGGCGCGGCCCCCGAGCTCCGAGACGACGAGGCGGCTCTCGTTACCCACGAGGACCGGGTCCACGTGCTGGTAGCTGTGCTCGACCTTGGCTACCGCGGCACCGTGGACGCCGCCCTTGTGCGCGAAGGCGGAGCGGCCCACGAAGGGCTGGTAGTCGAGTGGCGTGACATTGGCGATCTCCGCCACCGAGCGAGAGAGCGAGGTCAGGTGGCTGATGTCGCCGCCACCGACGGGGGCCAGCTGAAGCTCTGTCTTGAGCGCCAGGTTGGCCATCACGCTGACCATGTTGGCGTTGCCGCAGCGCTCGCCGTAGCCATTGATGGTGGCCTGCACGTGGCGGGCACCGGCGGCCACGGCCGCCATCGTGTTGGCCACCGCCAGCTCGGCATCGTTGTGGGTGTGGATGCCCCAGGTCACCTCGGGCGCATCGGGGTCGGCGGCCAGCGACTCGCGGGTGTCGCTGAAGATGGCCACCAGCTCCCCGGTGAGGGTGCCGCCGTTGGTGTCGCAGAGCACGATGTCGCGGGCACCGGCCTGGCGCGCAGCGCGCAGCGTGTTCAGCGCGTACTCACGGTCGGCCTTGTAGCCGTCGAAGTAGTGCTCGGCATCGTATACGACGGTGCGGCCCTGCTCGCGGATCCACTGGACCGACTCCGCGATCATGTCCAGGTTCTGGTCGAGGGACGCACCCAGCACCTCGATGGCGTGGAGCGTCCAGGACTTGCCGAAGATGGTCACCACCGGCGTCTCCGCGCGCACCAGCTCGTTGAGGAATGGATCCTCGGCGGCGGTGTTGGCGCGGTGGCGCGTGGAGCCGAACGCCGCCAGCTTGGCGTTGGTCCAGGTCATCTTCTTGGCGGCGGCGAAGAACTCGATGTCCTTGGGGTTGGAACCCGGCCAGCCGCCCTCGATGAAGGGCATGCCGTACTCGTCGAGCATCCGCGCGACACGGATCTTGTCCGCGAGCGAGAGGGTGATGTTCTCGCCCTGGGTCCCGTCGCGAAGGGTCGTGTCGTAGAGGACGACCGGCTTGTCTGCGGCCGGTGCTAGGTCGGTGCTCACGGTGCTCTCCCCGTTCTGATGCGGCTAGACGGTGTGCAACTGCGCCGCCACGGCCTCGCCGAAGGCGGCAGTGCCGACGCTGACCCAACCGCGAGCCTCGCCGTCGGGGCCCATCAGGTCCTTCGTGCGAGTCCCGCCGTCGAGCGTGGCGCGAACGGCTGTCTGGATGGCATCGGCCGCCGCCGACTGGCCCAGAGACCAGCGCAGCATCATGGCCGCCGACAGGATGGTGGCGGTGGGGTTGGCGATGTCGAGGCCGGTCTTGGCCGGGGAAGAGCCGTGGATGGGCTCGTACATCCCGGTCGTCCCGTGCTCGGTCTTGCGTTCGCCGAGCGAGGCGCTGGGCAGCATGCCCAGCGATCCGGCGAGGACCGAGGCCTCGTCACTGAGGATGTCTCCGAACATGTTGCCGGTGACGATGACGTCGAACGAGGCCGGCTTGGTGATGAGGGACATGGCCGTGGAGTCGACGAGCCGGTGCTCCAGCTCGACATCGGGATAGGCCGGGGCGATCTCGTCGGTGACTGCCCGCCACAGCCGGCTGTTGGCCAGCACGTTGGCCTTGTCCACGCTGGTCAGCTTCTTGCGCCGGCCGCGAGCGAGCTCGAAAGCGAGCTCGACGATACGACGGATCTCCGGCTCGGTGTAGGCCATGGTGTCGTAGGCCTCGCGCCCATGGGGCCCCTCGAAGGCCTCCTCGCGCTTGCCGAAGTAGATGCCGCCGGTGAGCTCGCGGACGATCATCATGTCCACGCCCTCGATGAGGTCCGCCCGCAGCGGCGAGGCCTCCTTGAGCGAGGGCTCGACCGAGACCGGTCGGAGGTTGGCGTAGAGACCCAGCACCTTGCGCATCTTGAGCAGCCCCTGCTCGGGGCGCACCTTGGCTGCGGGGTCGTCCCACTTGGGGCCGCCGACCGCGCCCAGCAGCACGGCATCGGCGGCCAGCATGATATCGAGGTCTTCGTCGCGAACGGCCGTGCCGTAGGCGTCGATGGCGACGCCGCCGGCCTTCACCTCTGTCCACTCGATGTCGAAGCCGAAGCGCTCCTGGGCCGCGGTCAGCACGACCAGGCTGGCCTCGACGATCTCCGGCCCGATGCCGTCACCGGGGATCTTGACGACCTTGTAGGTGGGAGTGCCTTCCGGGCTCAAGCTTCGGTCTCCTTCCCGGCCTCGGTCGCTTGATCCGCTGCCGCCTCGTGCCAGAGCAGCTTCTCCAGCCCGGCCAGATAGGCCTCCAGGGAGGCCTCGATGATGTTGGTGGACAGTCCGTGACCGTTGACGGTCTCGGCCGTTCCCTCGGGATCGATCGAACGCCGGGCCCGGACCATCACCTGGCCCTGGGCGTCCTCGCCGCCCGAGACCGCGCGGATCTCGTACTCAGCCAGGCGTGGGTACCAGCCGATGATGGGCTCGACGGCCTTGTCCACGGCCGCGAAGAGCGCGTCGACGGGGCCGTTGCCCTCGGCCAGCGCTTCGGCCGACTCACCCTTGACGACAAGTGAGACCGCTCCCTTGGCCACGCCGCCCTTGCCCGTGCTGATGGACCAGTCCTCGAGCTTGACCGGTGAATCGGGTGCCGCCGCCTCATCCTTGCCGGCGCCGGAGGCCTGGGCCTCGACGAGGGCAGTGAGGTCGGCGTCGGTGACTTCCTTCTTGGCATCGGCCAGGGCGATGGCCTGGCGGTAGACGCGGTCGAGCGCCTCGCCCTCGAGCTCGTAGCCCAGCTCGGCCAGCTTGCCCTGCAGGCCGCGGCGGCCGGAGAGCTTGCCCACCGACAGGCGTGAGCCGGCCAGGCCCACCGACTGCGGCGTCATGATCTCGTAGGTCAGCGCGTTCTTGAGCACGCCGTCCTGGTGGATGCCCGACTCGTGGGCAAAGGCATTGCGGCCCACGATGGCCTTGTTGGGCTGGACCGCGAAACCGGTCAGGTAGCTGACCAGCCGGCTGGCGTTGCTGATCTGCTCGGTGTTGATGCCGTGGCCGGCCACCTGGAACTCGGTGGGGCGGGTGCGCAGCGCCATCACCACTTCCTCCAGGGAGGCGTTGCCGGCGCGCTCGCCGAGGCCGTTGATGGTCACCTCCACCTGGCGCGCACCGGCCTGTACGGCCGCGAGCGTGTTGGCCGTCGCCAGGCCCAGGTCGTTGTGACAGTGGACGCTGATGACGGCGCCAGAGCCGACGCGGTCGACGACCATCTGGGTCAGACGGCCGAACTCGGCAGGGATGGCATAGCCGACGGTATCGGGGATGTTGACGGTAGTGGCACCGGCATCGACCACGGCCTCGTAGACCTTGAGCAGGAAGTCGTGCTCGGTGCGGCTGGCATCCTCGGCACTGAACTCGATCTCGGCGTCAGGTCCCAGGCGCTTGCGCGCGTAGCTGACCCACTTGACCGCCGCCGCGAGCGCTTCCTCGCGGGACATCTTCAGCTTGTGCTTGAGGTGGATGTCGCTGGTGGCGATGAAGAGGTGCAGGTGCGGCTTCTCCGCCGGCAACAGCGCCTCCACCCCACGCTGGGGATCGCCGTCCTTGCAGCGGGCGAGGCCGGCCACGGCGATACCCTTGGTCTCGGTGGCGATGCGCTGGACGGCTTCGAAATCGCCGGGCGAGGCGGCCGGAAAGCCGGCCTCGATGACGTCGACCCTGAGGCGGGCGAGCTGGCGGGCGACCTCGATCTTCTCGGCCACCGTGAGCCCGGCACCGGGCGCCTGCTCACCGTCACGCAGGGTGGTATCGAATATGCGTACCGGTACGTCGGCAGTCATCAGGCATCCCCCTTGCCGCTTCCGGGCGCGGCAGCCCCACTGGTGCTGGCCTGCGCCTGGCCGGCCGTGACCTCGACCGGGTCGAGCCAGGCCATCTGCGAGCGCAGCTGTGCACCGACCTCCTCGATCTGGTGGTCGCGGTCGGCCTGGCGCATACGCTCGAACTGGGCGCCGCCCGAGTCGTACTCGCTGATCCAGCGCTCGGCGAAGCGGCCCGACTGGATGTCCGCGAGCACGTCCTGCATGGCCTGCTTGGCACCCTCGGTGACGCGTGGCCCGCTGACGTAGTCGCCGTACTCGGCCGTCTCGCTGACGCTGAAACGCATGTAGTTGAGTCCGCCGCGGTACATCAGGTCCACGATGAGCTTGAGTTCGTGCATCGTCTCGAAGTAGGCCAGCTCGGGCTGGTAGCCGGCCTCGACGAGCGTCTCGAACGCGGCCTTGACCAGGGCACTGACGCCACCGCAGAGCAGGGCCTGCTCGCCGAAGAGGTCGGTCTCGGTCTCCTCCGCGAAGGTCGTCTCGAGGATGCCCGCGCGGGTGCTGCCGAGGCCCTTGGCGTAGGCCATGACCCGTGCCCGGGCGGTGCCGGAGGGATCCTGCTCGACCGCGAACAGTGCGGGCACGCCGCCGCCAGACACGTAGACCGAGCGCAGCAGGTGCCCGGGCCCCTTGGGCGCGACCATGCCCACGTCCACGTTGGCCGGCGGCACGATGCGCTCGAAGCGGATGTTGAAGCCGTGGGCGAACATCAGCAGCTGGCCCTCGCGCAGGTTGGGGCCGATCTCGGCGTCGTAGAGCGACTTCTGGACGGTGTCGGGAACGGCGATCATGATGACGTCGGCCACGTTCATGGCCTCGGCCACGTCCATGACCGCGAGCCCGGCTTGGGTCGCGATAGCTCGGCTCTTGGAGCCCTGGGCCAGGCCGACGACGACGTTCACGCCGCTCTCATGGAGGTTCAGTGCGTGGGCGTGGCCCTGGCTGCCGTAGCCGATGACGGCCACGGTCTGGCCCTCTAGCGCGGCAAGGTCGGCGTCGTTGTCGTAGTACATCCGTGCGGGCATGTGTGGGAATCCCTCCTACTCGGTCGCGGGTCGTGTGGTGGTGGGAGTGGTAGCCGGTTCAGGCCCGGCACGCAGGATGGCCTCGAGGTCGATGGCGCCGGAGCCGCGGCCGAGGGCGATGGTGCCGGTGCGGACCATCTCCTTGATACCGAAGCCGCCGAGCAAGGCCACGAGCGAATCGATCTCCTGCTCGGTGCCGCTGTGTTCGATGATCACCGTCTCGGGGCCGACGTCGAGGACGCGGCCCTTGTACAGCTCGATGATGCGCAGGATCTCGCCGCGCTTGGATTCGGTGGCACGGACCTTGATCAGCGCCAGCTCGTGCTCGACCACGCCCGACTCGGGCAGGTCCTGCACCTTGAGCACGTCGATGAGGCGGTAGAGCTGCTTGCCCATCTGCTCGACGGCGAAGTCGTCCCCGCGCAGGGTGATGGTCATGCGGCTGATGTCGGGCCGCTCGGTGTGGCCGACGGCCAGCGACTCGATGTTGAAGTTGCGGCTGCGGACCATGCTGGCCACGCGATTGAGCACACCGGGCTGGTTGTTGACCAGCACCACCAGCACGTGGCGGTGGGTCTGGCCCGAGCCCGGGACGTAGCGTGCCCTGGGCACGTTCTTGGCTGGGGCCGAGATGGGATCGTTCATGGCCATGGCTAGCGCTCCTCGCCCTCGACCGCGTCGGCCTTCATGTCGGTGCCGTCCTCGCTCTGGGGGGGCTGGTCCTGGCCCATGTCATCGATGAGGTCGGAGAGGCCCTTGCCCGCGGGCATCATCGGCAGCACGTTCTGCGTCTGTTCGATCTCGAACCACACCAGCGCCGGCCCGTCGTGGGCCTGGGCGCCGCGGATGGCCTCGTCGACCTGCTCGGGTGAACTGGCCTTGAACGTAGGCATGCCGTAGGCCTCGGCCAGCTTGTCCCACTGGGGGGCCGGCAGGTCGCTGGAGTGGTAGTTGCCGCCGTAGACGATCTCCTGCCACTGCCGGATCATGCCCAGCTTCTTGTTGTCCATGAGGGCGATCTTCACCGGGATGTGGTCGACCACCGTGGTCAGCATCTCCTGGATGGTCATCTGCAGACCACCGTCGCCGACCACCGCCCACGTCTCCTTGTCGGGACGTCCCAGGGCGGCACCCATGGCCGCGGGCAAGCCGAAACCCATCGTGCCCAGGCCGCCGGAGCTGAGGTGGCTGTCGGGCCGGCGGAACCCGGCGTAGCGGGCCAGCCACATCTGGTGCTGGCCGACGTCCGAGACGAGAGTGGCGTCGTGGTCGGTGAGCTCGCCGAGGCGTTCTATCACGTAGTCGGCCGTGAGCAGGCCCTGCTTCCAGCCGCCCGAGCCGTGCCACGAGATCGACTCCGACTCGGTGCGCCATTCGGCCAGCTCGTCGAAGTAGGCCCTTCGCTCGGCGGGGTCCACTTCCGGGACCGCCTTGATGAACTCGCGCAGGACGTTGCGGACGTCGCCCACGATGGGGATGTCGACGGCCACGTTCTTGCCGATCTCCGATGGGTCGATGTCGACGTGGATGATCTGAGCATTGGGCGCGTAGGTGCTGACCGAGCCGGTGACCCGGTCGTCGAAGCGCATGCCCAGGGCGATGAGCAGGTCGGCCGACTGGATGGCCTTGTTCACGTGCTTCCAGCCGTGCATGCCCATGTACCCGTAGGAGAGCGGGTCGGTCTCGTCGATGGCGCCCACGCCCAGCAGCGTATGGGTGACGGGGATCTGGGCCTTATGCGCGAAGGTGCGCAGCTCATCGCTCGCGCGGGCGATGAGGATGCCGTGGCCGGCGAGGATGACCGGGCGCTTGGCCTCGGCGATGGCTCTGGCCGCCAGCTTGACCTGCCGCGGGTGACCGTCGAAGCGGGGCTTGAATCCGGGCAGGTCAAGCACCGTCGGGTCCTGGGCACGCGTCTCGGCCGTGAGCGCGTCCTTGGTGAAGTCGATGTGGACGGGGCCCGGGCGACCGGTGCGGGCGATGTGGAAGGCCTCCGCCACCACGCGCGGGATGTCGTCGGCGTTGCGCACGAGGTAGTTGTGCTTGGTCATCGGCAGCGTGATGCCGCTGATGTCGATCTCCTGGAAGGCGTCCTTGCCCAGCAGCGCGCCGGGCACGTTGCCGGTGAGCGCGACCATCGGCACCGAGTCGAGCTGGGCGGTGGCGATGCCGGTCACGAGGTTGGTGGCGCCAGGGCCGGACGTGCCCAGGCACACGCCGACGCGGCCGCTGGCGCGAGCGTAGCCGTCGGCAGCATGTGCGGCTCCCTGCTCGTGGCGGACCAGGATCGTGCGTAGCTCGGGATAGTCAGCCCAGACGTCGTAGAGCGGCAGGATCACGCCTCCGGGATAGCCGAAGATGACGTCGACGCCCTGGTGGATGAGCGCTTCGCACAGCGCGTCGGCGCCGATACGATCGCGCTGACCGATGCGGCCCTGCTGGAGCATGTCGGCGCGCGCCTTCTCGACGGCCGCAGTCTCGGCAGACCCGGGGTTGGGCAGATGCCGGCCACGCCCAGGTGGGGCGGGCGCTTGCGGCGTCGCCGCGGTAGTGCTCATCTTTTCGGTGGTCATGGCTGCTGCCCTTCCCTGCTGCTCGGTGCTCGCTCGCTCTCGATGGTTGTCGCTTGATGGTCTCCGCCGCTCTAGCCGTCGGTCACCGATGTGACCCGTCGGTCGCCGACACAACAAAGACCCTCGCCGTTCCCGGCGAGGGTCCCTGGGTGGTTCGACGTCCGTCGCGCCTCGCGGCGCTACCTCCGCCTGTCCCCAGACTCCCGCCGGGAGCCGGTAATAAGGCCGACAAGCTCGAGTACGATGAGCTCAAGCTTGGCAACCAGGGCTACCTCTACAGGCTGGGGCAGATTGACGGGCACGCGCTTGCCGTCGCCACGGATGGCGAGTGCGGCGTAGTTGCGCTGCCGATCGGTCTGGCCCATCTGTCGAGACGACCCCTTGTGCGGAGAGATTGGCCCGACTGTACACGCTCAGGCGCGGACGTGTCCAGCACGGCCGTTGGTACTGTCGCAGGTCACGTGGATAGTCCGGGGTAGTGCGGTGCGGTCAGGTGCGGGCGCGCTCACGTACGCGGGAGCCCGCCACGCTGGGTCGCGCCCGGACATCGAGGTCTGGCCCGAAACGGGCACAATGGCGTCAACACCGCTGCAATCCCAGCACAGCCCAATCCACCAGGAGGATGACGACGTGGTCGGCATCGGCATCATCGGCACCGGCAAGCAGGGCGCGGATCACGCTCGCCGCATCAGCTCGCTGGGTGAGAGGGCCCGGCTCGTAGCGGTCCACGACCTCGATCATGACCTCGCCGTCCGCGTGGCCGGGGAATGCGGCTGCCGAGTCGCCTCCAGCGACCAGGCACTCATCGAAGATCCGGACGTCGAGGCCGTCGTGGTCGCCAGCGTTACCGAGACGCACGTGCCACTGGTGCTGGCTTGCATCGCCGCCGGCAAACCGGTGCTCACCGAGAAGCCACTGGGTATCACCGTGCCCACCTGCGAGAGTGTGCTCGACGCGGAGATCGCGGCCGGCCGCCGCTTGACCACGGTCGGCTTCATGCGTCGCTTCGATCCGGAGTACGGCCGCCTCAAGGCGACCGTGGAAGCCGGCTCCATCGGCGAGCCCCTGGTGGTGCACTGCATCCACCGCAACCCGCAGGTGCCCGCTCGCCACGTCACCCGCCAGACGTTGACCGA
Organism: uncultured Chloroflexia bacterium; assembly: GCA_963712745.1. Taxonomy (GTDB): domain Bacteria; phylum Chloroflexota; class Limnocylindria; order Limnocylindrales; family CSP1-4; genus JAFMJV01. The sequence continues at coordinate 480,786 of CAVQJC010000020.1, forward strand.
TACCGTGGTCCATGAGATCGACATCGCCCGCTGGCTGCTGGGCGAGGAGATCGTGAGCGTGGCGCTGGAGAAGCCACGCCACCAGCCCAGCGTCAGCCATCAGCTTGCCGACCCCCTGCTGGTACGCCTCGAAGCCCGCAACGGCGCGCGCGTGGACGTGGAGGTCTTTGCCAATGCCGGCTACGGGTACGACGTCCGCTGCGAGGTGCTCGGCGACAAGGGCTACGTCGCCATGGGCAACGGCCCCTTCGACCTGGTCACGCCCGAGTCGGCACCGGAGCAGGGCTTCCCGGCCGACTGGCTGGCTCGCTTCCGACCCGCCTACGACGCCGAGATCGGTCACTGGGTCGAGAGCATCCATGGGCCCGCCCCGTCACCTAGCGCCTGGGACGGTTATGCCGCCACGGTAGTGGCCGAGGCGCTCGTGCGCGCCCTGCAGACGGGCCACCGCGAAGCGGTCTCGGTGGGCCCTCGCCCCGACCTCTACCGCTAGTCGTGAGGGACGCTCGGGAGCGCGCCATCACAGCCGGGATGCACCCGGTCGCGCCTCTGCTACGCTCGGGACATGTCTAGCACCGCAGGCGCGCCGCGCACACTCGTCCAGAAGATCTGGGACGACCACGTCGTCCACCAGGAGCCGGGTGCTCCCACCGTCCTCGGCATCGACCTCCATCTCGTCCACGAGGTCACCAGCCCGCAGGCCTTCGAGGGTCTCCGGCGTCGCGACCTCAGGGTGCGCCATCCTGAACGCACCATCGCGACCGCGGACCATTCCACGCCCACTCATGACCGCTCGCTGCCCATCCTGGACCAGCAGGCCAGCTTCCAGCTGGCCAAGCTGCAGGCCAACTGCGATGAGTTCGGCGTCCCGCTCTATGCCCTGGGCTCCGACCGCCAGGGCATCGTCCACGTCATCGGCCCTGAGCTCGGTCTGACCCAGCCGGGCATGACCATCGTGTGCGGTGACTCGCACACCGCCACTCATGGTGCGTTCGGTGCGCTGGCCTTCGGCATCGGTACTTCCGAGGTCGAGATGGTGCTGGCCACGCAGACCCTCTTGCAGCGCCCGCTCAAGACCTATGCGGTCAACGTCACGGGTGCCCTGGCCTCCGGGGTGACCTCGAAGGACATCATCCTCAACCTCATCTCGCGGATCGGCGTCGGTGGCGGAACCGGCCATGTCTTCGAGTACCGCGGCGAGGCCATCGAAGCGCTGACGATGGAGCAGCGCATGACCATCTGCAACATGTCCATCGAGGGTGGCGCCCGGGCCGGGCTCATCGCGCCCGACGACACGACCTTCGAGTACGTCGCCGGCCGGCCTCATGCCCCCGCGGGCGAGGCCTTCGACCGGGCCGTAGCCTACTGGCGCACGCTCCCGTCCGACCCCGGTGCGACGTATGACAAGTCGATCACCATCGAGGCCGATGCACTCGAGCCGATGATCACCTACGGCACCAACCCCGGCATGGGCATCGGTATCAGCGACGCCGTCCCCCGACCCGATGACGCCGCCAGCGATGCGGAGCGGCGCAACCTCGAGAAGGCGCTCACCTACATGGACCTCGAGCCGGGTGTGTCGCTCAAGGGCCACAGGGTGGACACCGTCTTCATCGGCTCCTGCACCAACAGCCGCATCAGCGATCTGCGCCAAGCGGCCACGCTCATCAAGGGCCAACACTTCGCACCCGGGGTCCGCGTGATGGTGGTGCCCGGCTCACAGCAGGTGAAGGTCCAGGCCGAGCAGGAAGGCATCGCCGACATCTTCCGCGACGCCGGCGCCGACTGGCGGGAAGCGGGTTGCTCGATGTGCATCGCCATGAACGGCGACCAGGGCGATCCCGGCGAGTACATCATCAGCACCAGCAACCGCAACTTCGAGGGCCGCCAGGGCAAGGGCGCCCGCACCTTCCTGGCTTCACCCCTGACCGCGGCCGCGACGGCCCTGACCGGCGTCATCACCGACCCGCGGCCCCTCGTCCAACGCACCTCCGCAGCGGTGGGAGAGAAGTAGCCATGTCCGAACCGTTCACCAGCTTCAGCAGTGCCCTCATCCCGCTGCCCGCCGAGAACGTCGACACCGACCAGATCATCCCCGCGCGCTTCCTCAAGACGACTGAGAAGTCCGGTCTTGCCGACGCGCTCTTCTACGACTGGCGCTATGACGAGAACGGCGATCCCCGGCCGGACTTCATCATCAACAAGCCGGAGATGCAGGGCCGCCAGGTGTTACTGGCCGGCGACAACTTCGGGGCCGGCTCCTCGCGCGAGCACGCGCCCTGGGCGTTGACCTCGTGGGGTATCCGGGCCATCCTCTCGACCAGCTTCGCGGACATCTTCCGCAACAACTCGCTCAAGAACGGCCTGCTCCCGATCATCGTCGACGAGGACACCCATCGCGCGCTCTTCGAGAGCTACGCCGACCGGCCAGACGACATCGTCACCGTCGATCTCGAAGCCCAGATGGTCCACCTCCCCGGCGACCAGGACATCGCCTTCGAGGTCGATCCGTTCGCCCGGCAGATGCTGCTCGAGGGCAAGGACGAGATCGGCTGGCTGCTGGACCGAGCCCACGCCATCGATACCTGGGAGGCGGCCAATCCCGCCCGCATCGATACCCGACGGACCGACGCCGCCTGAGGCGGCACCACGCGGAGAGCCCGACATGCCCCTGCCCTACGACCAGGCGAGCAACCCTGCCAAGCGCCATTCCGCCAAGCTCACCGACGGGCCCGACCGTGCCGGTGCCCGCGCCATGCTCAAGGCGGTGGGCTTCACCGATGAGGACCTGGCCAAGCCCATCATCGGCGTGGCCACGACCTGGATCGAGACCATGCCCTGCAACCTCAACCAGCGTCGCCTGGCGGAGTCCGTGAAGGAGGGCATCAGGGCCGCCGGCGGCACGCCCATGGAGTTCAACACCATCGCGGTCTCGGATGGCGTGGCCATGGGCACCGAGGGCATGAAGGCCTCGCTCGTCAGCCGGGAGGTCGTGGCCGACTCCATCGAGCTGGTCGCGCGTGGCCATCTCTTCGACGGCCTGGTCGCCCTCTCCGGCTGCGACAAGACCAATCCCGGCGCGGCCATGGCCGTCGCTCGCCTCGACATCCCCAGCGTGATCCTCTACAACGGCACTATCTACCCGGGCATCTACAAGGGCCAGCCCCAGGACGTCGTCAGCGTGTACGAGGCCATCGGCGCCTACAACGCCGGCAAGCTGACGGCGGAAGAGCTGTATGCCATCGAGGAGGTGGCCTGCCCGGGTGCCGGTGCCTGTGGCGGCCAGTTCACGGCCAACACCATGAGCATGTGCCTGGAGTTCATGGGCCTCTCGCCGGCCGGGCTCAACGGCATCCCGGCTGAAGACCCCAAGAAGGACGACGCGGCACGAGCCTGCGGCGAGCTGGCCATGGACCTGGTGCGCCGCGACGTGCGGCCGAGCTCCTACGTGACGCGCGACTCCATCGACAACGCGGTCGCCGGCGTGGCCGCCACCGGCGGCTCCACCAACGCGGTCCTGCACATGCTGGCCATCGCGCGTGAGTTCGACATCGAGTTCAGCGTCGATGACTTCCACGTGATCGCCGAGCGGACACCGATGATCGGCGACCTGCGTCCCGGTGGCCGCTACTCGGCCGCCGACATCTACGACGCCGGAGGGGTCGGCATCGTCATCCGCGAGTTGCTCAAGCGGGATCTCATGCACGGCGACTCGGCCACGGTCGATGGCCAGACGCTGGCCCAGATCGCAGCGGGCGTGAAGGAAACGCCAGGGCAGGATGTCTTTCGCCCGATCGAGGACCCCATCAAGGCCACCGGCGGCCTGGCCATCCTGCACGGCACGCTGGCACCCGAGGGCTGCGTCATCAAGCTGGCCGGTCACGAGACGCGCAGGTTCAGCGGCCCGGCACGCGTGTATGACTCGGAGAACGCCTGCTTCGCCGCGGTCAAGGCCGGCGACATCAAGCCCGGCGATGTGGTCGTGCTGCGCTACGAGGGCCCAGTCGGCGGCCCTGGCATGCAGGAGATGCTTGGCGTCACCGCGGCGCTCGTGGGCGAAGGCCTGGGCGCCGACGTGGCGCTGCTTACCGACGGCCGCTTCAGCGGCGGCACGCGCGGCCTGATGATCGGCCACGTGGCGCCCGAGGCCGCCTTGGGCGGGCCGATCGCGCTGGTCGAGGAGGGCGACACCGTCACCATCGACGTCGACCGTCGAGCGCTCGACCTCGAGGTCGATGAGGCCGTGCTGGCCCAGCGACGCGCGCGCTGGACAGCGCCGGAGCCGCGCTACCGGACCGGCGTGCTGGCCAAGTACGCAGCGCTCGTAAGCTCGGCCAGCGAGGGCGCCATCACGCGGCCGACCCCTCGCGGCGAGGTCTGACCCGCCCTCCGACCAGACCCTCTGGGAGATCCACGCCCGCGCCCGGGGGCGCCTGCGAGCAGGCCTAGGGCTGCTCGTATCGAGCGCGCAGCGTGTCGTTGGACCCCTTGGGCGCGTTGTTGTGCCAGGCCTCCATCAGCTGCGACGACTTGTTGGCGCCTCGGAGGAGGGCACCGACGCGGGTGCCCTTGTGCCCGTAGGCCCGGCTGCCCCAGGTGGCGCCGCTATCGGTCGACTGGACGCGCCGCGGCAGCAGCCGGCTGTCGTCCTTGGACCAGGCCCCGGCCTCGAGGACGATGCGCTTGCCCACCACGTCGAGGGAGTACGGCCGCGAGGGGTGTTTGGCATTGCCCGTGTTGATGAGGCTCTTGGCGTTGGAGAAGGTCGCCCCGAGGTCGTCGCTGATCTCGACCTTGACCTTGCCGGCGTCCGAGTAGGCCACCACCAGCCGTTGCCCGAGGGCGGCCATGACCGGGTCGCTGATACCGCTGAAAGCGATGGACTGGGTGGCTTGTCCGGTGACGTTGGGCGGGATGCCTTTCCCGATGCCGAAGCGCTTGAGGCGGAGGTGCCCGCCCTGCACGTAGGCCACCGCGACCGAGTCGGAAGTGCCGGCCACGGCCAGCCCGCTGCCGAGCTCGGCCGGACCCAGGTTGAAGGTCCGCTTGAACTTGGGCGCCGTGCCCAACTTCTCGAGACTGCGCAACATCAGGCGCGCCCGCTCCTTGGAACCCTTCTTCTCGAGCCAGGCGATGGCGAGGAGGTCGTTGCCGGCGCACGCAACGGAGACGTCGCGGACCTGGCGGTCCTTGGAGGTGCTCGTCATCAGCGCCTGGGCCGCTTCGCCACCGAGTCGACGACTGGTAAGGAAGACATCGGAATCGCCGCGGCGGTCAGAGCTGCTCCGATAGGCGCTGCCGACCCATACGCGACCAGCGCAGATGTCAAGCGACATGCCCAGCGAGGGCACGCCCACCACGGGGAACCTGCGCATCTTGCCGCTGTTCTTGCTGTAGGTGGCGCCGCCATCCCGGCTGAAGGTCAGCCACAGCTGACCGGGCTTGGTGCCCTCGTGCCAGCCCACGGCCACGACCTTCTCGCTGCCGAGCTTGTCGGTGGCGACGTCCTTGACGCGCAACAGGCTCGAGGAGCGCAGCGGGCTGGGTTTGGCCTCCTTGGTGGCGCCCACCATCGGCGCGGCCGCGATCAGCATCAGCGTCAAGGCGGATGCGACGGCCAGCAGGAGTCTTCGCTTGACGACCATGGCGTTTTCCTCCTACGCGGTCTCTCTATTCGCTTCCATCCCTCTCGGGCGCAGCCTACATCGCCTGTGCACACTCCGCTGACGAGCGGATGCGCGCGGATGGTGAACGGCCCGTGAAGGGGCCGGACGACCTGGTTCCCCGCGCGCCGCGCCTAACGCCGGCGACTCGCCCGCCGCAGTCCGCCGCGCTCGGTGACGGCGTGGCTCGCGAGGGCCGCCACGCCCATGGCCACCAACGCCCGCTCTGCCATGGGCATGGGCCGCACGACCGCGAGGAACTGGTCCGCTCGCTCACGGTCCACGCCCCCCAGCAGGAGCTGCCCTGCGGGTGTGAGCGTGAGGACCCGCTGGCGGCGGTCAGCGACCTCCTCAGCGCGGTCGACATACCCGCGTTCTGCGAGCTGGCTCACCAGGCGGCTCGTGGCCGAGGGGGACCGGTCGAGCTGCTCAGCCAGATCGCCGATGGTCAAGGTCACCGGCCCACCGATGGCGTAGAGCGCGGCCAGGGCCGTGAAACCGATGTCAAGGGAGCCCAGCTGGTGGGCGAAGCCGATCACGAGCTCGCGCCATAGAGCACGCCCCACCGCGATGCGATCCGATAGGATGCGCGGATTCTGAAGCTCGTCGCGAGCGGCCTGGACGACGGGTGAGAGCAGTGGATCATCCATCCTGTGCATGATTGCATATATTTCCGATGGTGGGTCCTCATCTCCTGCTACGGTTCGGACGGCGCCGGAGGTGTGCGCCCCGCCGTGCACGGAGACATCGCGGCGTACCTTGAGCGACAGAGGGGAGCATCGATCGGTGCCTGCCTACATCTACCCCGGACAGGGCTCACAGTCGGTCGGCATGGGCAGGGCGCTGGCCGCGGTGTCCCCAGAGGCTGCGGCCGTGTGGCAGGCGGCCGACGACGCCCTGGGAGAGCCCATCTCCAGGCTGGCCTGGGAGGGCCCGGCCGAGCAGCTCGACCTGACCGTCAATGCGCAGCCGGCGCTGCTGGCCGCATCGATCGCCGCCCAACGGGCGCTCGAAGCCAGCCTGATGGGTGGTCGCTCACCGTTGGGGCCGCCTGACTACTTGGCCGGGCATTCCATGGGTCAGTACAGCGCGATGGTGGCGGCCGGCGTGCTCGAACTCTCCGATGCCGTGCGCCTCGTCCGCGAGCGCGGCCGCCTGATGCAGGCGTCCTCCGGGGATGGCGCCATGGCGGCCATCATCGGCCTGCCCGACGAGCGCATCGATGAGCTCATAGCCGTGGGCGCACCACTGGGCATCATCACCGTGGCCAACAGGAATTCGCCGGGACAGATCGTCATCAGCGGCCAGCGCGTGGCGGTCGAGGCGGCGGCGGCGGGCGCCAAGGGCCTGGGCGCCCGGCGCGGCATGGTCCTGCCGGTGAGCGTGGCCGCCCACTCCTCGCTCATGGCCGAGGCCGCCGAGGGCATGCGCCGGGCCCTCGCCGACATCACGTTCCACGCGCCCGCGGCGCCGCTCCTGGCCAACGCCGACGCCGTCGAACTCGACGACGGCGAGGCCTGCCGCGACGAGCTCATCGACCACCTCACCCGCGGCGTGGACTGGGTCACCGCCGTGGAGACCATGGCCAGCGCCGGCACCGACACCTTCGTGGAAGTCGGACCTGGCAAGGTCCTGACCGGGCTGGTCCGCCGTATCGCGCCCGAGGCGACGACCGTCGCCATCGACGACATCACCACCGAGAGCGGCCTCGAGTTGCCCGCCTAACGCCCCACAGGAGTAGACCAAGCACCCATGCGCCGTCCCGACTTCACCCGCCGCGTGGCCATCACTGGCCTCGGCATCATCAGCCCAGTGGGCACTGACATCACCTCTGCCTGGGACAACCTCGTGGCCGGTAACAGCGGCCTCCAGCGCATCACCCGCTGGGACCCCGAGATCACGCCCTGCCATGCCGCGGGCGAAGTCAACGACTTCGATCCCAAGGAGTGGATGAACTTCAAAGCCGTTCGCCGCACGGACAAGAACGTCGTCTTCGGGGTCGCCGCGGCCAAGCAGGCCATGATCGACTCGGGTTTCGAGATCACCGACGAGAACGCCGACGAGTTCGGCGTCTACTTCGGCTCCGGGGTCGGGGGCCCCGGCCTCATGGCCGACGCCATGGAGACGCTCGAAACCAAGGGCGGCAAGAGCGTCAGCCCCTTCTTCATCGCCAACATGCTGCCGGATACGGCCTCGGGTCAGATCGCCATCGAGCTCGGAGCCAAGGGCCCGAACATGGCCATCGTCACGGCCTGCTCGACGGGCACACACAACATCGGCGAAGCGGCCGAGGGCATCCGCCGCGGCGACTTCATGGCGGCTGTCTGCGGATCTACCGAGACGCCCCTCTACGAGGTCGGCTACGTCGGCTTCAGCAACATGCGCGGCATGGGCACGCCCCGTGAAGGCCGACCGCTGTCGGACATCTCGCGACCGTTCGACCGCACCCGTGACGGCTTCGTGCTGGGCGAAGGCGCCGGCGCCCTGCTCGTGGAAGACCTGGAGCTGGCCAAGGCAAGGGGTGCACGCGTCTACGCCGAGGTCGTGGGCTATGGCAACGCCGCCGATGCCTGGGACCTCATCCAGCCGGTGGAGAAGGGCGACGGCGTGCGCCGCGCCATGGAGTGGGCACTCGAGCGGCACGGCGTACCACGCGACGAGATCGACATGATCAACCCGCATGGCACCTCCACGCCCCTGGGCGACTTGCGCGAGGCGGAGGCCATCAAGGCCGTCTTCCCCGACACCTACAAACGCGTGGGCATCAGCGGCACCAAGTCGATGACCGGCCACCTCATGGGCGCGGCCGGTGCCATCGAGGGCGTGTTCACCGCCCTCTCGGTGCACCACCAGGTCATCCCCGCCACCCAGAACTACCTCGAGCCGGACCCCGAGATCGACCTCGACATCGTGGCTGGCGATTCTCGCGAACAGGAGATCCGCTACGCCATGAGCGACAACATCGGCCTTGGCGGTCACAACGGCGCCATCATCTTCAAGCGCTACCTCGGCGACTGAACCTCTGGCTCGGGCGCGCCCCAGCGCCACGCGCCGGCACCGGGCTCCCGGGCGCTCGACAGGCGGCGCAGAATACGGAGGTCTCGAGACGATCGGGGCCTGGGCGAGACACGCGCGGAGGGCCTGATGCGCAAAGCCGGACTGAGATTGCCCATCCTGGCGGTCGCGCTGGCGATGCTGGTCGTGGCGGCGGGTGGCGTCGCGCCGGCCGCCTCAGCGTCGGCCGCGGACTATCGTGTCCGTCACTATGACCTGGCCAAGGTCTCCCGTGGTCAGTTGCCCTGGACCGCCGAGCCACGCCTCAAGCTGCCCGCACACAAGCCGCGTGACGCACAGGGCGTGCCCATGTACCTCGTCGACGGTCGCCGCTACTACCGTCCCGGCGCCCTGGCCATCAGCGGCATGAAGCGGATCGACACCTGGATCGAGACCGGCAACAAGCGGCAGCTCAAGCAGGCGCTGCTGCAGGCCAGCAAGCTGCGGAGCCTGGCCGTCGACCAGCGCGACGCCTGGTGGCTGCCCTTCCGCTACGACTACCCGCCCGCGGGCATGCGCGCCCCCTGGGTCAACGCCATGACCCAGGGACTGGCCATCTCATTCTTCGTGCGCCTCTACCGCGTCACCGACGATGTCATCCACCTCAAGGCAGCCAGGCGCGTCTTTCGCAGCTTCCTGCGCCCCCAGCGCCAGGGCAGGCTGTGGGTCAGCCATGTCGACGCGCGGGGCTACCTGTGGCTCGAGCACTACCCGGGCCCAGGGCCGGACATGGTGCTCAATGCGCACATGCACGCCCTGTTCGGCATCTACGAGTACTGGCAGGTGACCGAGGACCCCAAGGCGCGACGGGTCCTCGAGGGTGCGATCACCACCATGCGCGACAACGCTACCCGCTTCCGCAGGCCCGGTGGCTACAGTCTCTACGACCTGGTCGCCCGTACCCGGCACGCGAAGTACCACAAGATCCACATCTGGCAGCTGCGCCTGCTCGCCAGCATCTCGAGCGATCCCTGGTTCTGGCGGCTGGCCGACAAGTTCGCACGCGACGCGCGGCCCACCGGCTATGTGCCGGGGCGACCAGCCAAACGCGGCACTGCGCCCACGGCACTCCCCGCGGACAACCTGTCCAAGGCGGTCGAACTGGTCGCGGGCCTAAGGCCGGTCGACTAGGAACGCCGACCGGGGCATAGCTCGCGGCCGCGATCGTCAGCGCGGTCGGCTACGATCCACGCACATACCTCAGAGGAGTCCGCGATACCGTGCCGTCCACCGATCTCGCCCGTCGTGCTGTCATCACCGGTCTCGGTGCGGTCACGCCCATCGGCAATGACCATCCCACCTTCTGGGCCAATGCCAAGGCGGGCAAGAGCGGGGGCGGACCGATCACGCACTTCGACGCCTCCGACCTGGACGTGCGCATCGCGGCAGAAGTGAAGGACTTCGACCCGTCCACGGGCATGGACCGCAAGATGGCCCGCCGCATGAGCCGCTTCATCCACTTCGCCATGGCCGCCGGCAAGGAGGCCGTGGCCGACGCCGGACTCGATTTCACTGACTGGACGCCAGAGCAGCGAGACCGAGTGGCGGTCATCGTCAACACCGGCGGCGGCGGCCTCGAACAGGTCATCGACGGCCAAGACACCCTCAGCCAGCGTGGGGCGCGCTTCGTCAGCCCTTTCGCCATCCCGGCGCTGTCCGGCTCGATGGCCGCCTGCCTGTTGTCGATGGAGTACGGGCTCACCGGCCCGGTGCAGACCCAGGTGGCGGCCTGCGCCTCGAGCGTCATCACCTTCCTCGACGCTCTGCGCATGATCGAGCGCGGCGAGGTCGACGTCATCGTGGCTGGCGGCACTGAGGCGCCGCTGCTGAAGATGGGCTTCGCGGCCCTGTCCAACATGGGTGCGCTGTCCAAGCGCAACGACGATCCCGAAGCGGCCTCGCGACCCTTCGACAAGGAGCGGGACGGATTCCTCTTCGGCGAGGGCGGCGCCATCTTCATCATCGAGACGGCCGAGCACGCCCTCGCCCGGGGCGCCACCATCCAGGCCGAGCTGCTGGGTGCTGCCCTGACCGCGGATGCGTTCCACATCTCGGCGCCGGAGCCGACGGGGCGCGGGGCAGCGATGGCCATGAAGAAGGCCATCATGGACGCAGACATCAGCACCGACGAAGTCGACTTCGTGGTGGCCCACGGTACGTCGACGCCGCTCAACGACGTGACCGAGACCAGGGCCATCAAGGCGGCGCTCGGCGACCACGCCTACAGGGTTGCCATCTCGTCACCCAAGTCGATGGTCGGCCACCTCCTGGGTGGTGCGGGCGCGGTGGCCGCAGCGGTCGCCATCGGCGCCATCCGCGAGGGCATCATCGCACCCACCATCAACTACCACACACCCGACCCGGAGTGCGATCTCGACTACGTGCCCAATGTGGCCCGCGAGGCCAAGGTCGACACGGCCATCGTCAACGGCTTCGGCTTCGGGGGGCAGAACGCGGTCGCCGTCTTCCGTCGGTTCCAGGAGTAGGGCGAAGGATCGGAGGTCTGAGCCGGTCGCCGATGAGGCTACTCCCCGGCGGGGCGAGGCGGCAGCTCTCGGCCCTCGAAGGCGGTCAGGTCCTCCACGAGGCCGGCTGGTGTCCGCATGGGCCGACCCCGCACGAGGTCGTAGAACACCTGCACGCTGGACCCGTCGGCCACGACACGGGCCGCTCCGATCGGCGAGTCCCCCACCTCCACCCGGTATTCGAGGCCGAATGCCGAACGACTCGCCCAGCCCACGCGCACGGCGCAGAAGAGCGGCTCGCCGTAGAAGGCCGGTTGGCGGTAGCTGATGTGAGCCTCGGCGATGACGAACGTGCGCTTGTCGGCGTCGGGCCCAGTGCCGAACGGGTGACCCACGACGGCGGTGTAGTAGCCACCTCGCGCCATCTCGAAGTACGAGAAGTAGACCGCGTTGTTGACATGACCGAGCGCGTCGGTGTCGTTGTAGCGGATCTCGATGGGGTGGCGATAGCGGAAGTCGCCCTCGGGCGGTCGTGAACGGGTCATGCCCGGATGCTAGCGAGGCCAGGCGCTGCCTGCCGGTCGGCAGAGGTCGCGCAGGTGCCGTACCGTTGCCGCGATGTCCAAGACGACCGCTGAGCCGAGCCTTCCCGCGCCCCCTGCCACCGGGCCGGTGCACCCCATGGAGCCGCCCGAGCGGGGACCCGAGCAGACCTCCTCGACCTCCATCGAGCGCGGCCGGCCGAGCTATTCCTGGCGCTACGGCCAGGACCGTCGCCTGGAGATGGTGCGCGAATTCGTCGATCTCACGGACGCCCGCATCCTCGACGTGGGCTGCGGCATCGGCACCTACGTCCGCCGCTTCCGGCAGTACTCCGACGATGTCCACGGCATCGAGGTCGAGGAGGAGCGCGTGGCTGAGGCCAGCGCGGAGCTGCCCAACATCGTGCACGCCTTCGGAGAGGACCTGCCCTACCCTGACGACCACTTCGACCTCGTCTTCTCGAACGAGGTCATCGAGCACGTCGAGGATGACCGACGCACGGCTGCCGAGATGGTGAGGGTGACCAAGCCTGGCGGCGTCATCGTGGCCTTCGCGCCCAATCGTCTGTATCCCTTCGAAACGCATGGCGCCTACTTCGGCGATCGCTACGTCTTCGGCAACATCCCGCTCGTCAACTGGCTGCCTGACCCGCTGCGCGACCGCTTCGCCCCGCACGTCCGCGCCTACACCATGCGCAGCATCGAGCGCCTCTTCGCAGGCCAGCCGGTGCGGCTGGTGCACCACCGCGTGGTCTATCCCGGGTTCGACAACATCAGCGCCCGCCACGCCCAGCTCGGCGGCGGACTGCGACGGGCGCTCTACCTCGCCGAACACACGCCCCTGCATCGCTTCGGGCTATCGCACCTCCTGGTGCTGCGCAAGAAGACCAGGCTGGCTGGGGACTGAGGCCGGCCGGGTCAGGGCGTGGGCCGGACAGGCCGCCGTCGGGCCGGCACCGGATCAGAGGTCGGCCGGGGTCTGCGTCGCGACCGGGTCGATGACGTGCGCCTCGATGACGACCGGCGCCGACCAGTTGCCCGCGAGGTCACGCCACTGCACGTGGATCGATCGCGGCCCTTCAGCGGATGAGCCGCCGGTGCTCTCGTCGCCCAGTGGGAAGTCGACACGGTCCACCGCGGGGTAGGTGCGGCCGGTCACGAGCATGCCGTCTTCATCGAGAGCACCGTCGAGACCGATGCGCGTGAACAGCAGGCCCGTGCCCTCGGGATCATCGGCCGCGAACAGGCGGAGCTGGGCCGAGCCGGATACTACCGAACGCCCGTCGATGTCCCCCTGGACCGTGTCGGGATCGAGCGCTGGCGAGCCATTCGGCGGCGCTTCGTCGAGGCGCGGGCGGAGCTGGTTCTGCAGCGCCCAGCCCATCTCCTCGCGATCCCCGTCCATGCCCAGGGCCCAGACGCCGACACCGGCCAGGCCCGAATCGAGGGCCAGCTCCATCTTGGCCGTGAAGGTATCCGGATCCTCGTACCAGACCTGTCGCCAGGTCGGCGGGCATGACGAACACTGGCTGGTCGCGTAGACAGTCCAGGCCGCTGCCTGTGCCGGGTCGTACTGGCGGCCAGACGCGGCGGCGGCGGCCAGGGCCGCGGGGTAGTCCACGCTGGCCGGCCCGTCGATGCCCTTGCCGCCGCGGACCTCCGAGCCCGGGGCATCGGACTTGGTCGACCAGGCCAGGCCGTACCACGGCAGTGCCAGCAGCAGGTCCTCGCCGGCAGCCTGTTCGAGCGCCCCTGCGACGGTGCGGCTGAGATCGAGCGGCGCGTCTTCCAGCGGAGCGGCAGAGCCGGTCGACGCTGAGGCGGTGGTGTGATAGCCGTAGCCCATGATGACCGCGAGGTCGGCCGCGCCCTCCGCGGTCAGGCCAGCGAGGTCGTAGTTCTCCAGGCTGGGTACGACATCCACGCTCAGGTGCAGGTCCGGATCGACCTTGTCGAGCGCCGCCCGAACCTCGCGTACGAAGGTCACGTACTGCTCGGCGACCTGCTTGGGCAGCGGTTCGAAGTCGAGGTTCACACCGTCCAGGCCGCGTCCCTCGACGAAGGCCGCGATGCGGTCGGCCAGCGCTCGGCGGTTCTTGCGGTTGGTCAGGAGCGTGATCATCCGTTCACGGGTGCCGTCGGTCCAGGCGGTGCGCTGGACGACCGGTACGACCTTCACGCCCGCGGCCTGCAAGCGGGTCCTGAGCTCGTCGAAGACCGGACTGCGTATCAGGCGCCAGCCCGGCGGTACCTCGCCGCCGGGCTTCTTCGCCACGAGCCTGCCGTCCTGCGAGGCCTCGATGCTGTGGAACGCGGCGATGGTCAGCGACCCGGTGTCGATCGAGTCGGCCGCGCTCTCGAGCAGCCAGTGTGGGATGAACCCCAGGACCTCCGCCTCGACCGGCTGGGGCGTGGGCGGGGGTGTGGGGGTCGGGGTCGGCGAGGCCAGCGGCGGCTCGGTAGGCGAGGCGTCAGCACCGGGCGACGATGCCGCGCTCGGCGGGGCCGGGGTCTCGAGCAGATCGCTCTCGACGGTGATGCAGGCGCTCGCCACGAGCGGCAGCATCAGCAGCAGGAGCCAGGCCACGGCGAGATGACGGCTCGGCTTCGTCCGTCGGCGGTCGATCAGCACAGCGAGCACCCTACCAAGGATCGGCGCGGCCGGGTTGCACCGTGGTACGCCGGAGCCGAAGGGAGTTGAGGACGACGCTCACGGAGCTGAAGGCCATGGCCGCGGCGGCGAGGATGGGGTCCAGCCGCAGGCCGAAGAACGGATAGAGCAGACCCATGGCCACGGGGATGAGCACCACGTTGTAGCCGAAGGCCCAGACGAGGTTCTGGCGGATGACCCGCAGCGTGGCGCGTGAGACACGGATGGCCGAGCCGACCAGGCGTGGATCGCCACCCACGAGGGTGATATCGCTGGCTTCGATGGCCACGTCCGTGCCGGTGCCGATGGCGATGCCGACATCCGCCTGCGCCAGAGCGGGTGCGTCGTTGATGCCATCGCCGACCATGGCCACCGTGCGGCCGGCAGCCTGCAGCGCAGCCACGCGGGCGGCCTTGTCGGCAGGCAGCACCTCTGCGCTGACCTGATCGATCCCGACCGCTTCGGCCACGGCGGCTACCGCAGCAGCGCTGTCTCCGCTCAGAAGGTGGACCTCGATACCGGCCTCGCGCAGCTCGCGGACCGCCGGCGCGGCGGAAGGCTTGATGGCGTCGGCCAGATCGATGGCCCCGGCCAGCTCGGGGCCATCCGCCACATAGACCGTGGTGTGGGGCGTGTCGGCTGCAGCCCGCAGCCCGTCGAGGGCAGCCGCGGTGAACCCCTCCTCCAGCAGAAAAGCCCGGCTACCGACGAGCAGGGAACGGCCGTCGATGCGGGCGCGTACCCCCCGGCCCGGAACGGCGCCGAAGTCGGCGACGGGCGTGACGGCCACTCCCCGGCGGTCGGCCTCGGCCACGATGGCGGCAGACAGCGGGTGCTCGGAGGGCCGTTCGGCAGAGGCCGCCAGGCCCAGGACCTGGGCCGCCTCGAGGCCGCTGCGCGCCCGCACGGCACTGACCTGCGGCCGGCCCTCGGTGAGCGTACCGGTCTTGTCGAAGACGACCGTGTCGATGCCGCCGGCGAGCTCGAGCGCTGCCCCGCCGCGGATGAGCACGCCGGCTTCCGCGGCACGCCCGGTGCCGACCATCACCGCCGTGGGCGTGGCCAGGCCCATGGCGCAGGGGCAGGCGATGATGAGCACGCTGATGGCCGACACCAGCGCGAGCGTCAGCGCCGGCTCCGGGCCCAGGAGCCACCAGGAGATGAACGTGAGCGCGGCCAGCACGATGACGAGCGGCACGAACCACTCGGTCACGCGGTCCGCCACGCGCTGGATCGGTGCCTTCGAGCCCTGGGCCTCACGCACCATGCGCACGATCTGGCCGAGCACCGCATCGCGGCCGACGTGGGTCGCCCGCAGCACGATGGTGCCGTCGCTGTTGAGGGTGGCCCCGATCACCGGGTCGCCCTCTTCACGCAGCACGGGCAACGGCTCACCGGTGAGCATCGATTCATCGACGCTGGAACTGCCGGCCACCACGATGCCGTCGACCGGCACCTTCTCACCGGGTCGGACGCGCACGAGATCGCCAGGGTGGATGTCCTCGATGGGCACGTCGGTCTCGGACTCCCCGTCCACGCGGCGGGCCGTGCGGGCGCCCAGGCCGACCAGGGCGCCGACTGCGCTACTGGCCTGGGCCTTCGCTCGCGCCTCCATCCAGCGACCCACCAGGATGAGGCCGATGATCATGGCCGAGGAGTCGAAGTAGGTGACCGGCTCGATGCCGGCCTCGATGACGAGGGCCGGAGCGAGGGTGACCACGACGCTGTAGCCCCAGGCCGCGAGTGTGCCCAGGGCCACCAGCGTGTCCATCGAGACCGTTCGGTGTCGCGCCTGCCGCCGGGCGTTTCGCAGGAAGACCCCGCCGGCCCAGAACTGCACGAATGTGGCCGGGATGAGAAGCAGCCAGTTGAGTTCGGCCATGGTCATGCCCAGGGCATCGGGCCACAGCATCAGGGCCATGATGCCGAGGGCCACAGCCAGCGAGACCAGCGCGCGCACGCCCAGGTCGCGCATCTCACGGGCACGTGCCCCGGCGTCGGGATCGGCCTCGTCCAGGGTCAGCTCGGCACTCTCACCTGCGCCGCGCTCGGGGCGCACGTCATAGCCGGCCGCCTCGATAGCAGCGACCACCTCCGCCCGGCCAGCCAGGGCAGGGTCAACGGCCACGGTGGCGCGCTCGGTGGCCAGGTTGACGTTGGCCTCGCGTATGCCGTCGGCGTCGCGGAGGAAGCGCTCGATGCGGTTGACGCATGAGGCGCAGGTCATGCCCTCGACTCCGACCGAGAACTCGATGGGCTCGGGTGCCGTCATGGGAAACGGCGCTGGGCCTAGCGGCCGACCGGTCTGATGGCGTAGACGCCGATGACCATGTCCACGCAGGGGTCATGGCACAGCTCGAGACCGACCTCGCCCTTGTCCACGAGTTCGGCCAGGAAGCCGCACTCGCGCTGCGGCAGACCCGCCCAGTAGCGTCCTTCGCGCGTGTCCACGGCGAGCACATCATCAGCCTCGCCGTTGATGGCGAAGCGCCGCCGCAGTTCGTGCATGGGGACGTAGGCCCGTGACTTGATGAAGCGCCGCAATTGCGCCTGCGTGCAGCCCTGACTGGGGGTCGAACCGTCGTAGCGGCTGCCGTTGTTGTCAGCCATGTATCCGTCTTTCTCGCGAGCGCCGCCTTGCCGGCCTCACGGTCGGCGCCAGCGGCGCCGGTCACTCGTCATCGTCCTGAAGGGCTCGTCAAATCGTGCGACGTCCCGGTCGGCGGATGATACACCCGGTCCCGGGGCGAGCCCCTTGTGCCACCATGGCGGGCGGTGCGTCTGTGCCGTCAGCGCCCGGACACGACGAGCAGCTCGCGCGGCAGCCGGTTGAGCGTCTCAGCCCCGCGTGGTGTGCACAACACGGCGTCCTCGATGCGCACGCCGAAGCGACCCTCGAGGTAGATGCCGGGCTCACAGCTGAACGTGTTCCCCACCACCACAGCCTCGGTATTGCCGGCCACCAGGTACGGCTCCTCGTGCACCTCCAGGCCCAGCCCGTGCCCGAGCCGGTGGATGAAGTGGTCGCCGTAGCCGCCGGCGACGATGAGGTCGCGAGCGACGGCGTCGAGAGCCTCGAAGGTGATGCCGGGGCGAACGGCGGCGCGTGCCGCCGCCTGGGCGTCCGCGGTGAGCTGGTAGATGGTCGCGAAGGCCTCCTCGGGAGCGGAGCCATCGTCGGCCGCGACCCAGACGGTGCGCGTGATATCCGAGTGGTAGCCTGCGCGGCGTCCACCGACATCGAGCAGCAGGGGCTCGCCGGCGCCGATGACCCGTTGACCGGGCTCGTGATGAGGGGAGGCGCTGTTGGGCCCAGAAGCCACGATCGCGAACTCGGCCGTATCGTGACCTTCCGCCACGAGCGCGTCACGCACGTCGCGGGCGACCTCGGCCTCGGTACGCCCCACCAGTGGTCCCGCGATGACACGTTCGACGGCGCGGTCGGCAGCCGCCGCGGCGGCACGCAGGAGTGCCACCTCGTCGGCGTCCTTGACCCTCCTCAACGGCGCCAACACCGACGAGGCCAGGCCCCAGGATGCCCCGGGCAGGGCGTCCTGCAGCGCGAGCACGAAGGCCGCTCGCAGGCCATCGGAGACCAGGAACCGGCGCTCGCCGCCAGTCGGCACCAGCGGTGGCAGGAGCGCGAACGGATCGTCCGTCTCATCCCAGACCCGCAGGTCGACGCCGTCCCGCCCGAGCCCGGGGCTGGCCAGTGCGGCCGGCGCCTCCAGTCGGGGGCTGAGGTACGAGATCGGACCGCGCGCAGGGAGGACCAGCAGGTTCAGACGTTCGCCGCCGTGGGCGGCGTAGCCGGTGAGCCATTCCAGCTCGGGCCCGACGCCCACGAGCAGGGCCGTGGCCGATGACGAAGCCAGCGACTCCTGTGACGTCTTCAGGCGGGCGGGATAGCGCTCGGCGCTGATGGCCCCGCTCACGTCAGCGCTCGACGGCGTTGGCGGCCAGCCAGCCCTCTACCAGACGGGTGCCGTCCTCGAAGAACTTGCGGTACGAGAAGACGCGCGTGGCGCCGGCCTTGAGCGCGCGCTTGCGCGTCAGCTGGTCGTCGTGCTCGGCCAACGCGATGACCGGCAGGCGCGCCGCAGCCACGCGTTCGATGGCGACCACGCCGTCGAGTCGACGGGCAGCCAGGTCGACGATGGCCCCAGTGATGGTGCGCTCATCGCCGAGCTGGTAGGCCTCCAGGGCTACGTCCAGCTCCGCGTCCGAGGCCAGCGAGACGGCAGAGCCGCCCGCGCGACGGACGGCCTCGTTGATGCGCGTGGACCACATCAGGTCGTCGGCGATGACGACCACGGCAGCGGTCAGGAGGCCTCCCAGGTGTCGGAGGTGAAGAGCAGGTCGCGCAGCACACCCTCGCCCTTGTCGGCACGGACGAGCTCGATCTGTCCGGCCACGAGCTGGTGATGGGTGGGCCGCTTGACGCGGCGGAAGATGCCGATGGGCACCGGGTAGTCGGGCCAGAACATGCGGCTGAGGATGAACGCGAGCGTGTCGTCGGTCTCGTCGTGGACGAGCAGGTCCGACTCGGTGATGCCATCGCCCAGCTGCACGACCTCCGGCCGGGTTCCGTCGAGCCGGATGCCGCGGTCACGGTCCTTGCCGAAGATCATCGGCTCGCCGTGGCGGAGCCTGAGCGTACGGTCCTCGCGCACATCGCGGTCGGTGAAGTCGCGCCAGGCGCCGTCGTTGAAGATGTTGCAGTTCTGGAGGACCTCGAGGAATGCGCTGCCCTTGTGCCGGCCGGTCGCCTCGAGCATCTCGCCGATGTGCTCGCCGTAGGTGTCGATGGTGCGAGCCACGAAGGTAGCCTCGGCCGCCAGCGCCAGGGTCGGCGGCACGACTGGCTGGTCGATGGTGCCCTCGGGCGTGGACTTGGTGCGCTTTCCGAACTCGCTGGTGGGGCTGGCCTGGCCCTTGGTCAGGCCGTAGATGCGGTTGTTGTACATCACGACCTTGACGTCCGTGTTGCGCCGCATCGTATGCACGATGTGGTTGCCCCCGATGGAGAGCGCATCGCCGTCACCGGTGATGACCCACACCATCAGGTCCGGTCGGGCGATCTTGAGCCCGGTGGCCAGGGTCGGGGCCCGGCCGTGGATGGAGTGGAAGCCGTAGGTGTTCATGTAGTAGGGCGTGCGGCCGGAACAGCCGATGCCGCTGATGAAGACGATGTTCTCGCGCGGGTAGCCGAACTCGGGCATGACGCGCTGGGTCTGGGCCAGGATGGAGTAGTCGCCGCAGCCGGGGCACCAGCGCACCTCCTGGTCGGAGGCGAAGTCCTTCTTGGTGAGCTTGAGCGGCGCGGTGGTGGTGGCAGGGCCGGTGGGGTCGGTCATGGTCATCGGTCCTCGTCGAGCAACAGTTGCGCGGCCTTCATGACATCTGGCACGGGGAAAGGTTTACCGCGCACGCGGTTGAGGCCCACCGCATCGACGAGGTAGCGCCCGCGGATGAGCAGCCGCAGTTGGCCATTGTTCATCTCAGGGATGAGCACGCGCTTGTAGCTCGAGAGCACGTCGCCGGTGTTGCGCGGGAAGGGGTTGAGATGGCGCAGGTGGGCGTGGGCCACCGCGTGGCCGGCGCGCTGCAGTCGCTCGGCCGCGGTCCGCAGCGAGCCATAGGTGCTGCCCCAGCCGAGGATGAGCAGGTCTCCGCTGTCGGGCCCGTAGACCTCCAGGTCGGGGATGTCGTCGGCGATGCCCGCGACCTTGCGCGCGCGCAGGTCGGTCATGCGCTGGTGATTGTCGGGGTCGTAGCTGACCTGACCGGTGACGTCGGCGCCCTCAAGACCACCGATGCGGTGCTCCAGGCCGGGCGTTCCGGGGATGGCCCACGGGCGCGCGAGCGTGTCCGGGTCGCGCTCGTACGGCCGGAACGTGGCTGGATCCTGGTGGTTGGCCACACTGATATCAGGCAAGTCCGCAGGCTCGGGGATGCGCCACGGCTCCGACCCCGTGGCCAGGAAGGCATCGGACAGGTAGACGACCGGGGTCATGTACTTGAGTGCGATGCGGCAGGCCTCGATGGCCAGGTCGAAGCACTCGGCCGGCGTGGCCGGTGCCACTACCGGCAGGGGCGCATCGCCGTTGCGGCCCCACAGCGCCTGCATCAGGTCGGACTGCTCGGTCTTGGTGGGCATGCCCGTGGACGGGCCGGCGCGCTGGACGTTGACCACCACCAGCGGCAGCTCGACCATGACAGCAAGGCCCATGGCCTCGCCCTTGAGCGCGATGCCGGGACCGGACGAGGCGGTCAACGCGAGCGCACCGCCGAACGCCGCGCCGATGGCCGAGCCGATGGCGGCGATCTCGTCCTCGGCCTGGAAGGTGCGCACGCCGAAGTGCTTGTAGGTGGACAGCTGGTGCAGGATCTCGCTGGCGGGGGTGATGGGATAGGAGCCATAGAAGAGCTCCCGCTTGGCCAGCTTGGTGGCGGCCACGAAGCCGAGCGCCGCAGCCTCGTTGCCGGTGACGTTACGGTAGGTGCCCGGCGGCAGCTTGGCCGGCTTGACGCGGTAGCTGGTGTGGAAGATCTCCGTCGTCTCGCCGAAGGCGTAGCCAGCCTTCAGCGCCCGCAGGTTCCCCTCGGCGATGATGGGGCGCGCGGCGAACTTCTTCTCGATCCACTTGACGGTCGGGTCCATGGAGCGCTCGAAGAGCCAGAACATGATGCCGAGGGCGAAGAAGTTCTTGGTCAGGTCCACCTGCTTGGTGGACATATCCAGCCCCTCGAGCGCCAGCGCA
The DNA here is from genome assembly GCA_963712745.1 of uncultured Chloroflexia bacterium. Classification (GTDB taxonomy): domain Bacteria; phylum Chloroflexota; class Limnocylindria; order Limnocylindrales; family CSP1-4; genus JAFMJV01. The sequence goes on from CAVQJC010000020.1 coordinate 501,924, forward strand.
TTGAGCTTGCTGATGGGGATCTCGATGAGGTTGAAGTCGCTGAGCGACCCATCACTCAACGGATCGACCTCGTATCCGGCCTTGGCCAGGTTCTGCTTGGTGAAGGCATCCTCATTGACCACGATGGCCCCACCCGCGGGGACATCGCCGACGTTGGCTCGCAGGGCGGCGGGGTTCATGGCCACGAGCACGTCCGGCTGGTCGCCGGGCGTGTAGATCTCGGAGGAGCTGAAGCTGATCTGGAAGCCGGAGACGCCGGGCAGCGAACCGGCGGGGGCACGAATCTCCGCGGGAAAGTCCGGCAACGTGGCGATGTCGTTGCCATACACGGCTGCGGCACGGGTGAACTGGGAGCCCGTGAGCTGCATCCCGTCGCCCGAGTCGCCCGCGAAGCGGATGGTTACGCGCTCCAGCTCCTGGATCTCTGGGGCTGGATGGCGGTCTGTCTCTGTGGTCACGCGGGGGCGGGCTCCTTCTTCACGACGCCGGCCGACGATGCCGCTGGTCGTGGCTGCAGCCAGTGTAACGCGGAGTGACGTTCGGCCCTTGACGGCGACGGCAGGGGGACTGGATCTGCCGGCGCGCCCGGGCACCCAGTAGCATCGGGTCGTGATCGGCGATCCGCCGCCCGGCCGGCGCGTGCCCTTCTCGGGACAGGCCCTGGGCATCATCCTCGTTCTGGTCTCGGCTGCCGGCTTCGGCTCCGGGGCGTTATTCGTGCAGCCGCTCTACGACGCGGAGATGGAGCCGCTGGCGGTGCTCTTCTGGCGCTTCACCACGGCCGCGCTCTTCGGCTGGGGCTTCCTCCTGCTCTCGGGGCGCCGACGCACATCACTCCGGTCCCTGCCACGCCGACGCGTGGTGGTGCTGCTGCTCCTGGGCCTCCTCTACGTCGGCAACAGCTATGCCTTCATCGCCTCGCTGCAGGTGGTGTCGATCTCGCTGGCCTCGATCATCGCCTACCTCTACCCGGCCATGGTGGCCGTGATGGCCACCCGCTTCGTGCGACGGCTGGAGGGTCGCCGGGCATGGATCGCGCTCGGTATCAGCCTCGCCGGCATCGCCCTCACCGTGGGCGGCATCCCCGAGGGCGAAGTGCCGCCACTCTGGGGCCTCGCGCTGGCCTTCGCCAACCCTCTGATCTACGCCACCTGGATCGTGCTGCAGGCACGGCTGGCCGGGGAGCGGCCGGGACCCGCGGGTGAACGGCGAGCGGTATCGATCCCGCCGGGCGACGCCGAGACGGCCATCGACAGCGGGCCCCCGGATGCGCCCGACCCCTCCCCCGCTGCGGCCCTGATGACGACGGCCACGGCGGTCGCGTATGCCCTCCTGCTGACCGCCAGCGGCGGGTCGATCTCACCACTGGCGGTGCCCGCCGGGGTGTGGCTGCCGCTGCTGGGCCTGGGCCTGGTGGCCACCGCCATCGCCATCCAGACCTTCTACGCCGGGGTCAAGCGGGTCGGCGGTGCTCGCGCCTCGCTCATCAGCACGGTCGAGCCCGTGTACACCGTGGCCCTTGCGGTCATCCTTTTCGGCGAGCAGCTCACGCCGATGCAGCTGGCTGGTGGTGCCCTGGTCATCTTCGCTGTGGTGCTCGCGGAGACCGGCCGGCCCGATACAGTGAGCACCACACCCGCCCCGGACCGCGCCTGAAGCGGCACCCCATCAAACAGCCGACCGAGGAACCCACCGATGCGTCTCGTCTCATATCTCGATGAAGCCGGCGACCGTCTCGGCGTCGAACCCACACCGGGCCAGTATCTGGTCGAGCCCCGCGCTCGGAACCGGCCTGCCCGGCTCGATGTCCGAGCTGCTGGCCGGCGGCGAGGCAGCCCTCGAGGCCCTGCGTGCCGCTGCCCGCGACGCATCCGAGGCCGGGCGTCCCGCCGACGTGGACCCGAAGCGCCGCATCGCGCCGGTGCCGCGACCGGGCAAGATCGTGGCGATCGGGCTCAACTACCGCGATCATGCCGCTGAGCTGGGCCTGGACATCCCCGCCGTCCCGCTGATGTTCGCCAAGTTCCCGAGCGCGGTCATCGGTGACGGCGCCACCGTCGAGTGGGACCCGCGCCTGACCGACGAGGTCGACCTTGAAGTCGAGCTGGCCGTCGTCATCGGCCGCACGGCCCGCCGCGTCAGCGCCGAGCAGGCTCCGGGCCACATCCTGGGCTACACCTGTCTCAACGACGTCACCGCCCGCGACCTGCAATTCTCCGACGGCCAGTATGTCCGCTCCAAGTCACTCGACACGTTCAGCCCGGTCGGCCCCGCCGTGGTCACCGTCGATGAGTTGCCCGATCCGGGCAGTCTCGCGGTTCGCAGCTACCGCAACGGCGAGGTCATGCAGGACTCGTCGACCGCCAACCTCATCTTCGACGTGCCCTTCCTGGTCTCGTTCTGCTCACAGGCGTTCACGCTCGAGCCGGGTGACATCATCGCCACCGGCACGCCGGGCGGCATCGGCTACTTCCGCGAGCCCAGGGTCTCCATGCGTGACGGCGATGTGATGGCCATCGAGATCGAAGGCATCGGCCGGCTCACCAACCCCTGTCGCGAGGTGCGCGCCGGCTGAGCCGCCACCCGGCGCGGTCGTGCTTGCCGGGGCGGGTTGGCCCTCGTGGGCGAACCTGCATCGGTGCGATCGACCGCACGAGACCGCGCTCGCCTGTTTCGAGCTGGCCGGTCCGATGGCAATGCGCGGTGCGGACCCCGGTGCGCGGTGCGGACCCCGGTGCGCGGTGCGGACCCCGGTGCGCGGTGCGATCTCCGTTGAGCGGTGCGATCCCCGTTGAGCAGGCGAGCGTGGCGATCCCCGGTGCGCAGGCGAGCGTGGCGATCCCCGGTGCGCAGGCGAGCGTGACGTGGTGCGATCCTCGTTGAGCGGGCGAACGTGACGTGCATGGCCGAGGCTCGGCCGAATCCTCTCGTTCAGCGGGAGCCCGTGGCAGCTTGCGCAGGCGATTCCCGTTCAGCGGGAGATCCAAGCGCCCCAGTAGCGCTGGGGACGCAGTCTGACGCATTTCGGCACCCGAGCTGGTCGCGTTGTCCCACTCAACGGGAACGGCCGTGGATGCCGGTCCCTGGGGCACGGCCGTGGATGCCGGTCCCTGGGGCACGGCCGTGGATGCCGGTCCTGGGGCACGGCCGTGGATGCCGGTCCGGCTGGTCTCGTCGGCTGCTCGACGGGAGACGGCACGTCCGTCGCGCGACCTCGCCACCCGGATGACGTGACCGGCGTCACGCGGATCGCATCACTGACACCGCCGAGGACTCCCGGAGCTGACGACCCAACCCGGCGGTCCTACCGTGTCGCGAGCAGGGCCTCCTGGAAGACGCCCAATGCCTCCTCGATCTCCTCACGCTGGACGTTGAGCGGTGCGATCCAGCGGACGACATTGCCGGCGCCACAGGTCAGCACCAGGAGGCCCCGTTCGGCACAGGCCGCGCTGAGCGCGCTGCCGAGGGCGACGTCGGGGGCATCGGGGTCCTTGATCATCTCCGTGCCGATCATCAGCCCCGGCCCGCGGACGTCGCCGATGCGCGCATCCTCCGCTGCCAGCGCCTGCAGGCCGGCGGTCAGCTCCGCCCCGCGTGCCGCGGCGTTGGCCACCAGGCCCTCTTCGCGCATGACCTCCAGCACGGCGATACCCGCCGCACAGGAGACGGGATTGCCACCGTAGGTGGAGCCGTGGGCGCCAAGGCCCCAACGCTCCTGCAGCTCGCGCGGCGAGACCAGCGCTGCGAGCGGCAGGCCGTTGGCGATGGCCTTGGCCACCAGTACCACGTCGGGAACGATGTCGCTGTGCTCGAAGGCCCACATCCGACCAGTCCGACCGTAGCCGGACTGCACCTCGTCCACGATGAGCAGGATGCCGTGGCGGGTGGCCAGCTCGCGCAGGCCCTGCATGAACGCGACCGGTGCCGGGATGTAGCCACCCTCGCCCTGGACCGGCTCGATGATGAAGGCCGCCGTGCGGGCGGGCTGCAGCCGTTCGAGGAAGAGCCGCTCGAGGTAGGCCAGGCTGGCAGCGGAGGCCGCCTCCTCATCGCCGTCGAAGTCACGGTAGGCGTTGGGAAAGGGCGCGATGTGCACGTCCGGCAGGAGCGGGTCGTAGCCCGAGCGGTAGTTCAGGCTGGAGCTGGTGATGCTGGTGGCCCCGTACGTGCGGCCGTGGAAACCACCGGAGAACGCGATGATGTGCGTGCGGCCGGTAGCTCTCCGCGCCATCTTCATGGCACCGTCGACGACCTCCGCCCCAGAGTTGCCGAAGTAGACCGTGTCCAGGCCTTCGGGTAGCTCCGCGACGAGCATCTCCGCCAGCCGTGTGACCGGGTCCAGGTGGCCCAGGCCATTGCACACGTGGATGAGCTCGTCCACCTGCGCGTGGATGGCCGCGTTGACCTTTGGATGGGCGTGCCCCAGCGAAGTCACGGCGATGCCGTTGGCGAAGTCGAGATAGGCCCGGCCGTCGCTGTCGATGAGACGGTGGCCCTCGCCCTTGACCCAGGCCTGCTGGTAGTAACGGCCGAGGATCGGCGAGAGGGTCGCGGTCGAGCGTTCCTGGATGGTGCGGGCAGTGTCGGTCATGGGCTCAAGCATACGGGCAGCGTGCGCAGCTGCGCCACGGGCTCGATGACGCTGGCAGTCGAGGCCTAGTAGCGGCGGCCGCGCAGCTTGTCGAGGTCGAAGCGGGCGGTATCAGCGATGGCCATCACGGCCATCGTGCCCGCTTGCACCGGATCGCTGACCACCAGGTCGGCCTCCGTCGAGACCGAGCCGGCCATGGAGAGGGCGACCACCGGGATGCCACGCTCGCGCAACTCCCGCACGGCCTTGGTGATCTCGCCGCCCATGAGCGAGCCGGCCAGCACCAGGATGTGTGCACGCGGCAGGTCGGCCACGGCGCGGACGGCCGCGGCGATCTCGTCTTCGCCAACGAGCGCCATGGTATCGACCGAGATGCGCTCGCCGCGCAGATTGTGGCGATCGCTCTCGGACACCGCACCCAGGGCCACCTGCGCCACCTGGGCGCCGCCGCCGATGACGATGACGCGCTTGCCGAAGATCTGGCCGAGGGTCGGTCGTGCGTCGGCGGCCGCCACCCCGGGCACGGTGCGAGCGATCTCGGTGGCCTCCAGCGGGCCAAGGTCGCGCAGCTCGAGGTCGAAGACGCGCGTGATCTCGTCGTCTTCCCCCTTCTTCGTGGCCGGGAACGAGTTGATGGTCACGACCTCCGCGCCGGCCTCGCGCAGGCGCACGAGGATCTCGGTGAGGTCCGCATCGTCGGTCGTGCGCACCTCGATAGCGGAGAGCACGTGGCCACGGCTGGGGATGGCGAGATCGGGGATGTCGCTATCGTGCGATTCGTCGTGTTTGCTCATCAGTCTTGGACGCAACTATGGCATAGCTACAGGACAGGGCACGCCTCCTGTATCGTCTGGCGACCATGACCGAGACCAGCACCCTCGCGACCGCCATCCCTGCCGTCGGCGGCCGCGCTCTCATCCGCGTCGGCATCATCGGCGCTGCCGGCATCGCCGGTGGCGAGCTCGTGCGACTGCTCGAGCGTCACCCCAACGTTCGTATCGCCGGCCTCCAGGGCCGCGACCGCGATCACGAGCCGCTGGGCACGAGCCAGCCTCAGCTCGGCCGCACCGGGCACTTCATCGAGACCGACCTGCCCCAGGTCGACGCGGTCTTCATGGCCCTCCCGCACGGCGCCTCGGCGGCGTTGGCACCCGACTTCGTGGAGCGGGGCATGGCGGTCATCGACCTCGGCTCCGACTATCGCCTCAAGGATCCGGCCGAGTACGAGCGCTGGTATGCCTACACCCATCCCTTTCCGGAGTTGCTGGCGAAGGCGGTCTACGGCCTGCCCGAGCAGCACCGGGACGAGCTGCGGGCGCTCGAAGGCGCCGGCACCCGACTGGTGGCCTCGCCCGGCTGCTACCCCACCACCTCCATGCTGGGGCTGTATCCGCTGGCGCGTGCCGGGCTCATCGAGGACGTCGTGGTCGACGCCAAGAGCGGCGTCTCGGGTGCCGGACGCTCGGTCAAGGCCGATCTCATGTACTCGGAGGTCAACGACTCGGTCAAGGCCTACGGGCTCGATGGCCACCGCCACACCGCCGAGCTGGTGCAGGAGATCCGAGACGCGGGACCCACGCCGGAGGCCAATCCCGGCGCCGCCACGGTCGATTTCCTGCCCCACCTGGTGCCCATGAACAGGGGCATCCTCGCGGCCGGGCACGTCCGCCCGACCCGAACGGTGACGGAGGCCGAGCTGCGAGAGCTGTACCAGGAGGCCTACGCGAACGAGTACTTCGTCGAGGTCGTCGACTCGCCGCCGGCCACCGGTCACGTACGCGGCAGCAACTTCGCGCGGGTATACGCGCGCTACGACGAGCGCACCGGGCGCATCACCACGATCTCGGTCGAGGACAACCTGGTGAAGGGCGCCGCCGGCCAGGCGGTGCAGGCCTTCAACATCGTCTTCGGCCTGCCCGAGCCGGCCGGGCTCGAGCAGCTCCCCATCGTTCCGTGAGAGCGCTGGCCGACCTGCCATCCGAGTTGCCTCAGGCCGATCTCGTCGCGCGGCTACCGGGAGGCTTCCGCGCTTGTGGCACCAGCGCGGGCATCAAGGGCTCGGGCGCTCCCGATCTCGCGGTAGTGCTCGTGGAGAGCGGACCGGCCGCCGTGGCCGCGACCTTCACCACCAACAGTCTGCCGGCCGCAGCCGTGCGCATGAACAAGGAGCATCTCGCAGCGGGGGAGCCGGCCGGCGGCGGCCGCTACGGCTGGGTCGACGCGATGATGTCCACCAGCGGCTGCGCCAACGCCGCGACCGGCGAAGCCGGCCTGGCCGACCAGCGCAGCCTGGCCGCCAGCCTGGCCAGGGTCGCGGGCACGGTACCCCAACGCGTACTGGCCATGTCCACCGGGCTCATCGGCACGCGCCTGCCGGTCGAGCGCGTCGCTCGCGCCCTGGAGGACGTGCCGGCGGCCATGCGCTCGGACGACGCAGCCTATGCCGCAGTGGCCGAAGCACTGCGCACGACCGATTCGCGGGCCAAGTCCGCCTCGATCAGGGTCGAACTCCCGGGTCCCGCGGGTGAGCCGGTAACGGTGACCGTCAGCGGCGTGGCCAAGGGCGTGGGCATGATCCACCCCAACATGGCCACCATGCTCAGCTTCGTGCTCACTGACGCCGCCGCCGCGCCCGACACCCTGAGCCGGCTGTTGCGGCCGATCGTGGCCCGGACCTGGAACCAGACCAGCATCGATGGCGACCAGTCCACCAACGACACCGTCCTGCTCGTGGCCTCCGGCGCTTCCGGCGCCGCCCCGGTCGAGGATGAGCCCCTCGCCCTGGCCGCCTTCGGCCGCGCCGTCGAAGCGGTGGCCCGATCGCTCGCTCGCCAGCAGGCGGCTGACGGCGAAGGTGCCGCCACGCTCATCACCTGCGCCGTCAGCGGCGGCCGTGATGATGCCGCTGCGCGCGCTGCGGCGCGCGCGGTCGTGTCCAGCAACCTGGTCAAGGCGGCCGTGCACGGAGCCGATCCCAACTGGGGCCGCATCGCCATGGCCGTGGGCAACGCCACCATCGCCTCGGCCGCCGTGCTCGATGCCGCCGGGCTCGATGCCGCCTCGGCCCGGGCACGCGCCGGTCAGCCAGTGGAGCTCGAGGCCGATCGATTGCGCATCGACATCGAGGGCACCCCTGTCTTCGACGGCGTCCCCCTCGAGTTCGACGAAACCGCGCTCTCGGCACGCATGCGCGGCGCCGAGGTAGCGATCCGCGTGGACCTGGGGGTGGGTGAGGGAACCGGCGAAGCGTTCGGCTGCGACCTGACCGAGGAGTACGTCATCGAGAACAGCGAGTACTCCACGTGAGCGGTTCGCCCGTGGTGGTCAAGCTCGGCGGAACCACCATCATGGAGCAGCAGGACGTGCTGCGCGAGATCGTCCAAGAACGGCGGGCGCGCCCGCTCGTGGTGGTCCACGGCGGAGGCAAGCGCCTGACCGATTGGCTCGAGCGGCTCGGCGTGGAGAGCCGCTGGGAACAGGGCCGGCGGGTCACCGACCAGGCCACGCTGGAGGTCTTCCTCGCGGTCATCAGCGGCGTCATCAACGCCGAGCTGACCGAGGCGCTGCTGGCGCTGGGAGCGCGCGCAGTGGGCGTTCGCGGCATCGACTCGGGCATGATCAGCGGGCCACGCGCCCAAGGCCTGGAGCGCGTCATCAGCGAGCCCGTGGCCGACCCTGCGCTGCTGCAGACGCTGCTCGAGGGCGGCTACCTGCCGGTGCTCACGCCCATGGGCCTGGACCCCGGCGGTCACATCTGCAACGTCAACGCCGACGATGCTGCGGCGGCGGTCAGCGCCGCCCTCGGCGGTGAGCTGGTGCTCATGACCGACACCGACGGCGTGCGCGGCGCTGACGGCGAGCGCATCACCGAGCTCACCCCGGGCGCGGCGGCCCGCCTCATCGAGGAGGGAGTGATCGCGGGAGGCATGGTGCCCAAGGTGCACTCGGCGTTGCGGGCCATCGGCCCGGGGTCGCACGCGCAGCGCTCGGTCATCGCCGACGGCCGCACGCAGCGGGCGCTGCAGCGGGCGCTGCACGAGGGTGCCGGCACCGGCTTCCGACTCGCCTAGGAGCCCTGGCTCGTTCTGCTAGGCGACGCCCGCGCCGGGCTCGAAGGACCGGCCTGCCGGCGGCAGGAAGATGGCCTGACGCTCCTCCGGGATGGATTCGAGGTCTTCATCAGACACCCGGCCCGCGGGCCACAGCGGTGTGGCGGGCGCGTCCATCTGGGGCAGGACAAGCCCGCTCTCGAGCCCGTGTACATCGACGTAGGTGGCTTCGACGGAGGCGTTGGGCCGGCCGAGCAGGAAGCCCTGGGCTGCGCCGATGTCGAGCTGGCGGATGACCTGCAACTGCCGAGGCGTCTCCACTCCCTCCGCGACGACGCGGGCGCGCTGGCTCAGGGCCAGGTCGCGCAGTGACTCAAGCACCGTGCGTGCACCTACCCGGCGGACGCCGTCCTGGACCAGCGCCAGATCGATCTTGACGATGTCGAACTGGACCTGGCTGAGCAGGCGCAGGCCGGAATTGCCGGCGCCAACGTCGTCAGCCGCGAGCCGCAGGCCGTACTGCTGCAAGTTGGCGAACGTCTTGCGCAGGCGGTTGAGATCGGCGATCTCGTCGCGCTCGGTGAGCTCGACGATGACGCGGCTGGGCGAGATTCCCGCCTTCATCAGCCCCGAGAGCAGCCAGGCCGGATCGAAGTCCTTGACCTCCAGTGTGCGCGGCGAGAGATTGAGCGTGAGCAGGCGGTCGGGTCCGATCGCCCGAGCGCCTTCGATCACCGCTTCGATACAGGCGAGGTCGAGCTCGACGGTGCGGCCGGAGGCTGCAGCCGCGGCGAAGAGCCTGGTGGTGTCCGGAAGCGGGCCGTTGGGGTCGGGCCGGATGAGGCCTTCGAAGCCGAGGATGCGACCAGTACGCAGGTCCACGATGGGCTGGAAGACGGGGCGCAACAGCTTGCCGGTCACGGCCTCGGCCACGGCGTTGCCGGTGACGTCGTTGAAGTCATCCGGTAGCTGGTCCCGCTCGGGATCGAAGACCTCGACCGCACCGCGACCGTGACGCTTGGCCCAGTAGAGTGCCGCGTCCGCCTGGCGGTAGACCATGTCGCGCTGGCTCGTGAACGCGGGTACTCCGGACACGCCGCTGGAGAAGAGGCAGGGCCGGGCTCCGCCGTTCGGCCGCGTGCTGAAGTGGAGCATGCGTTCGGCCACGCAGACCGCTTCATCGATGTCGGTTTCGCGCAGGATGATGGCGAACTCGTCGCCGCCGATGCGGTAGAGCCCGTCGCCCTCCCTGGCCTGCTCCCGCATCGTCTGGGCCATCGTCTCGAGCATCTCGTCTCCCGCGGCATGACCATCGCGGTCGTTCACGAGCTTGAGATCATCGAGATCCATGAGCACGAGACTGAAGGGCGAGCCCCGCTTCTCGAACTCCTCGATGCGCCTGCGCAGTTCCTCCTGGAAGGCACGGTGATTGCCCAGGCTGGTGAGACCGTCCGCCAGCGCATGCTCGCGCGCCTCCTTGTAGAGCTCCTCCAGCTCGGCCCGGGAGTCGGCCATCTCCTCGAACGGGTGCAGGAAGTAGCGCACCAGCACGATGGCCGCGAGGATGGCCCCGGCCAGCATCGCCACCAGCGCCAGGCGGACCTCCAGCGGCATCTCCGCGGGCGGCTCCGACCAGACCTGGACGAGGCCGGTGGGCGAGCCGTTGCCGTTGCCCCACAGCGGCACGACCGTGGCCGCCAGGCCCATGGCCGCGAGCTCGTCGTGGGCCGCAGGGTCCCTGGCCAGGAGGCCTTCGACGTGAGGCGCGATGCTGGTCAGGTCTGGCGGGAGCGCACCGTTGACCGGAGCCGCGTCGGCCGGGGTGGCCGCGATGACCTCCGACGACCCCATGTCCACGAGCATCGAAGACACCGCGTCACCGCCTGTCGTGCGGTTCCGGTCGAACAGTGCTGCGACGTCCAGCTCGAGCGAGAGGACGCCGTGGTGGCGCTCGCCAGCCGAACGCAGGGGGGTGGCGAGGATGAGGCGTGCCAGATCACCGTCTCCGGCCGGGCCCCGAACGACGACGTCGGATGGGGCGGCGAGCGCACGACGGCGCACGCTCCCGCCAACGCAAGCGCTGGTGGGGTCCTCGGCAGGTCCGACCAGCGGGATACGTCGGCCATCGGACGAGCGCACGACGCAGGCAGCGGTCACGGCACCGCCGTTCCCGCCACGGAGGCGGTTGACGACCTGGTCGGCGAACTGCTTGTCGGTGGCACCGCTGATGCCGTTGGCCAGTCGGGCCATGTCGGGATCGGCCGCGGCCACCAGCAGCCGCGCCTCGATCGACTGTTCGTGAGCGACCAGGTTGGCGGCGGTCTCCGACGTCTGGCTGGCGCGCTCGGACGCGGCGGGGGTCTCGCCCGCGTCGAGCAAGTAGGTCGTCAGGTAGATGCCGGACGCCGTCGGCACCAGCGCCAGCGCCAGCATGGCGGCCCAAAGGCGCCAGCGGACCGACCGGGGTGCGTCGGCCGGTCGCGCCTTGTGGCGATCATGCACGGGGCGGAGCGTGGACAATGGGGTTCTCCCTTTCCGGGCGTGGGGCCAGTCAAGCTCTCACATCGCGACACGGGTAGTGACGCAAGAGCGCCATCGGGAGGCAGGACTGTGCCCGCGCGCACCGGGCCCCAGGCCCCATCCACAACGACCATGGCCACTTCCGACCTCACCCCAGTTCACCCGGATTCGGCTACGTATACCACTCCTCGCGAACGGAAGTGCATGACTATGCAATAATGTCCCTGCACGCGCATGTTAATGCAGGACTGTGAGCCGCCACTGCGCCGTGTGCCACGCACATCCAGGGGCGTCCGGCGTGCGTCGGGCACCCCTCGTGCTCTCGTCACGAATCCGCGGGTCCCCGGGCCCGCTCGAGCAACCGCAGGGTTTCGGAGGTAGACAGTGAAGAAGGTCGTGCTCGCCTATTCAGGCGGGTTGGATACGTCGGTCGCAGTAGCCTGGCTCAAGGAACAGTACGAGACCGAGGTGGTGACGCTGACGGTCGACCTTGGGGGTGAGTCCCTGCGCGAGGGCGTTGCCGATCGCGCCCTCAAGAGCGGGGCCAGCCGCGCCTATGTCATCGACGGCCGGGACCGCTTCATCCGCCAGTTCGTCTGGCCCAGCCTGCAGGCCAATGCGCTCTACCAGGGCGTGTATCCGCTGGCCACCGCACTGGCCCGTCCGCTCATCGCCCAGCTGCTCGTGGAGGTCGCCGACCGCGAACGCTGCGACGCAGTGGCCCACGGCTGTACGGGCAAGGGCAACGACCAGGTCCGCTTCGACGTGGCCGTGCACGCGCTCGATCCTAGGCTCGAGGTCGTGGCCCCCATGCGTGTCGGGATGGGCCTCAGCCGTGACCAGGAGATCGACTACGCCATCGAGCGGGGGATCGACATCCCCATCACCAAGGAGTCGCCCTACTCCATCGATGTCAACCTCTGGGGCCGTTCCTGCGAGACCGGCGTGCTCGAGGACCCCTGGGCCACGCCTCCGGCCGACGCCTACGAGTGGACCGTAGCCCCGACTGACGCCCCCGACATCCCCACCGAGCTGACCATCGGCTTCGAGGGTGGCATCCCCGTCTCGCTCGATGGCGAGTCGCTCGGTCCCGTCGAGCTCGTGCAGCGTGTGCACGACATCGGCGGTGTGCACGGCATCGGCCGCATCGACCACGTCGAGGATCGCCTCGTGGGTATCAAGAGCCGCGAGATCTACGAGACGCCGGCGGCCACCATCCTGCATACGGCCCACGCAGCCCTGGAAGGGCTCACCCTCTCCAAGGAGCAGCTGCGCTTCAACCGGCTCGTCGCCGACGAGACCGCCCAGGCCACGTACGACGGCATCTGGTTCAGCGCTCTGCACCGGGACCTGCGCGAGTACATCCGCTCGAGCCAGCGGGTGGTGAACGGCCAGGTGCGCATGCGCCTCGACCACGGCAACGCCTACGTGGTCGGCCGCCGCAGTGACGATTTACTGTACGACCGCACCCTGGCGACCTACGATGCCGACGATGCCTACGACCACGCCGCCTCGGTCGGCTTCATCAAGATCTTCGGACTGCCCCTGCGCACCGAGGCAGCACGACATGGCTCGGCCTGGACCTGGACCGAGCCGATGCTGGGCGAGTTGCCGGTGGAAGTCGCCGACGCCGCGAGCACCAAGGCCTAGCTCATGAAAGCCTGGGGTGGCCGATTCGCGGCAGAGCCGGACGCGAACGCAGCCGACTTCGGGCGATCGATCGAGGTCGATTCCGAGCTGGCCATCGAGGACATCGCCGGTTCGCTCGCGCACGTCGGTGGCCTGGCTCGAGCCGGGCTCCTGAGCGAGGAGGAGGCCGTCGCCATCAGCGACGGCCTGCGCTCTATCGAGTCCGACGTGCGTGCCGGTTCGCTCGAGTGGGACCCGGCCCACGAGGACATCCACATGAGCGTGGAGATGGAGTTGACCGCCCGCATCGGTCCGCTCGCGGGCAAGCTGCACACCGGGCGCTCACGCAACGACCAGGTGGCCACCGATCTGCGCTTGTACCTGCGCCGACGGGTGGCCGATATGGACGCTGCCATCGTGGCTCTCGAGCGCTCGCTGGTGGGCCTGGGCCTGGCCCACCGCGAGGCGGTCATGCCGGGGCACACGCATGCGCAACCGGCGCAACCAGTGCTCTTCGCGCACCATCTGCTGGCCTACGTGGAGATGCTCGAGCGCGACCGTGGCCGCTTCGCCGATGCGCTCGCGCGGGCCTCGCTCTCCCCGCTGGGCTCGGGCGCCCTGGCCGGCGCGGGGTTCCCGCTCGACCGCGAGGCCACGGCCGAGGCGCTCGGCTTCAGCGGGGTCACGCGTAATTCGATCGACGCGGTCGGCGATCGCGACCCGGTGGTCGAGACGGTGAGCGCGGTCGCGCTCACGATGACCCACCTCTCCCGGCTGGCCGAAGAGATCGTCTGGTGGACGAACCCCAACTTCGGCTTCGTCCGCCCGGCCGACGCCTGGTCGACCGGCTCGTCGATGATGCCCAACAAGCGCAACCCCGACCCGGCCGAGCTCATCCGCGGCCGGACAGCACGGGTGACCGGTCACCTCGTGGCGGCAGTGACCATGCTCAAGGGCCTGCCCGGGGGCTACCAGCGCGACCTGCAGGAGGACAAGCCGCCGCTGCTCGATGCGCTCTCCACCCTCGAGTCGTCGCTCAAGGTCATGGCCGGAATGGTCGCTACCCTGCAGGTCGACGAGGCGCGGATGCTGGCCGCGGCGACGTCCGGCTACACCACCGCCACGGCCGTGGCCGACGCGCTGGTGGAGCTGGGCGTGCCCTTCCGCGAGGGTCACCGCATCGTGGGTTCGCTGGTCGCGAGGGCGGAGGCCGCGGGTGTCGAGCTGACGGAGCTTTCTGACGAGGACGTGGCGGAGGTGCTTGCCGACTCGACCGACCTGCTGGCCCAGGGTTGGGCGGCTGATGGGACCATCGCGGCCCGCCTGCGGGCTGCGGCCGAGCTGGGCAACGCGCTCGCGCGCCCGGACGTCATCGGTGGCACCGCGCCGGCGCGTGTGCACGTCGAGCTTTCGGCCAACGCCAAGCGCCTGGGTATCGCCGACTGACGCTCCGGCGCGCCAACCTCTCCTCCTTCGATCAACCCGGTTCGCGGCGCGAACGGGAGACGCGCACCGACCCGCGGTCGACGACGATCTCGGCCGGCATGGGATGCGAGAGGAAGAGTGGCATGGACTCGCTGTAGCCGTAGGCGCCGGCGTCGAGCACCGCGAAGAGGTCGCCGGCCCGCGGTGCGGGTGCGCGCAGGTCGGAGGCGAGGATGTCGATACCGGTGCACAGCGGGCCGACCAGATCGACCCGGGCATCCGAAGAGCGCTCAGCTGCCGAACCCACCGGCAGCACGCGGTGATCCTGGCCCACCAGGCGCGGGCGCAACAGATGGTGGATACCGCCGTCACTGACGGCCACCGAGCGGCCTCCCCGCACCTTGGTCCGAACGACACGGCAGAGATAGACCCCGGCCGGCGCGGCCAACCAACGGCCCGGCTCCAGCAGCAGCCGCGCCCCGCGAAGCGCCGGCCGCGTGGACCACGTATCCAACTCCCGGCCGATCCCCTCCCCCAGCGCAGCGAGGTCGAGGTCTGCCTCCCCGGCGGCATACGGAACGCCCAGCCCGCCCCCCGCGTCGAGCAGGGTCAGCTCCAGCCCGTGCCGCTCGGCGATGCGCTCGGTCCGCCGGGCCAGGTCGGCTACGCCCTCCACGAGCACGGCCGCCTCAAGCACGTTGGAGGCACCGAAGGCATGGAAGCCGCGCAGCACGAACGGCCCCTCGGGGGCGAGCGCGCCGGCTGCACGGAGCCGAGTGACCGCGGCGTCGGCCTCGTCGTCGGTAAGCCCGAACTTGACGTTGCCCGGGGCGCTGATGATGGGAAGTCCCTCGGCCTCGCCCTCGGTCGCCAGGCGCAGAGCCAGCCCCTGCCCAGGCTGCGCGCGGCCGGACATGGCCACGACCACGTCGAGCTCGTCGAGCGACTCGATCGTCAGCGCACCCACGCCCGCGGTCAGCGCCTCCTCGATCTCCGCGTCGGTCTTGCCCGGGCCGGTGAAGACGACCCGGGCCGGGTCGAAGCCAGCGCGCAGGACCGCGCGCAGTTCGCCCCCGGAGGCGACGTCGGCACCGAGCCCGGCTGCGGCCAGCGTGCCCAGCACGTCGGGCGAGGAGTTGGCCTTGGTGGCGTAGGCCACCTCGACCTCGCCCGGCAAGGCCCTGCGCAAGGCGGCCGCGCGGGAGCGCAACACTTCGGCGTCGTAGACGTACAAGGGGCTGCCGTAGGTGTGGGTGAGCTCGGCCGGGTCCAGGCCGGCGATGGTGCGCCCGACCTCGATGACGGGCGCAGCTGCCGTCGTCGCCCGACTCACCGCAGAGCATCCTCCAGGGCCACCCGTGCGTCCGTGTTCGCGTCGCGGTACTTCACGATGAGCGGCACGGTCACCGAGATGCCCCTCTCCTGCGCCCACGCCGTGGTGGCCGGTCGCGTGCCCGGTATGACCACCGCGCCGGACGGCACGACCAGCGGCGCGTCGGGCGTGCCGCGCAGCTCTCGCTCCTCGACCAGGTCGAACAGGCGGCTCTGGCCGGTGAGGATGGTGCCGGCACCGATGACGGCGCCGCGGCTGACGGTGACGCCCTCGTAGAGGCCTGCCCCACCACCTACGAAAGCGCCGTCCTCGACGATGACCGGCCGGGCGCCCGCCGGCTCCAGGACGCCGCCGATCTGGACCGCAGCACTGAGGTGGACAGCCTCGCCGACCTGGGCGCAGGAACCGACCAGCACGTGCGAGTCGATCATCGTTCCCCGTCCCACCCAAGCGCCGATGTTGGCGTAGGCCGGCGGCATGATGGTCACGCCCGGTTCGAGATGAACGCCGCTGCGCACGGCGGTCCCGCCGGGGACGACGCGCCAGGGCGCTCCGGCGTCGGTGGCCGACCGAGCCGACGGACTCTCGAGCAGGTCCAGCAGGCCATAGGCCACCTTGTCCCGGGCAGCCATGATCGGGCCATCCCGATACTCGCGCATGCCCGGCAGGCGAAAGCCCAGCAGGATGCCGGTCTTGACCCAGGCATCGACGCGCCAGCCTCCGTCGACCGACGCGTCGGGAGCAGCCGCGCGCACCTCGCCGGCCTCGAGTGCCGTCACCAGCTCGGCCACCAGCGCGGCCACTTCCTCGAGCAAGGGCACGGCCGGCGCGCCCCCGGCCTCGGCCCAGGCCGCGTCGGCGGCAAGGACGCGTGCGGCCAGGGACGTCGCGCCGGGGACGGCGGCCTCGGCGGCCAGCTCGGTCGTCATGCCGCGGCCACAGCAGCGGTCTCGAGCAGCCCCAGCTCATCGAGCACGCTGCGCAGCCGGGCGCGATTGGCGTCGTCCAGCGGCAGCATCGGCATGCGCAGGGCGTCGGTGATGAGGCCCATCTCGGCCATGGCCGCCTTCACTGGCGCGGGGCTGGTGGTGATGAAGTTGGCGCGGAAGAGGCCGAGGTAGCGGTAGTGGATCGCGCGGGCGGTGTCCATGTCACCGGCGCTGGCCGCCGCGCACAGCTCGACCATCACCTGCGGCACCTCGTTGGAGGCCACCGAGATGACGCCATCGCCGCCCACGCCCATGATCGGCAGCGTCCAGCTGTCGTCGCCAGACAGCACCGCGAAGCCCTCCGGCCGGTCACGCACGATGGTCATGATCTGCTCCATGTTGGCCGAGGCCTCCTTCACGGCCACGATGCGCTCGTGCTCGGCCAGGTGCATGAGCGTGTCGGCGCCCACGTTGCCGCCGGTGCGGCCGGGCACGTTGTAGACCACCACCGGCAGGCCGCCCTCGTCGGCCACGGCGCGGTAGTGGGCCTCGAGCATGCGCTGGTCTGGCTTGTTGTAGTAGGGCGAGACCACGAGCGCCGCGTCGGCTCCCACCTCCGCGGCCTGACGGGTGTAGTCGATGGCGTGCTGGGTCACGTTGGACCCGGTGCCGGCGATGACGGGAATGGTGCCGGTCATGCCACGGCGCCGCACCGTCTCGACGGTGAGCTCGATGACGCGGCGATCTTCCTCCGTGCTCAAGGTCGGTGATTCGCCGGTCGTGCCCACCGGCACCAGGCCGTTGATGCCGGCGTCGATCTGGCGTTCGACCATGCGCACGAGGGTGGGCTCGTCGAGCGATCCGTCGGCGTTCATGGGAGTGACGAGGGCGGTGATGGCACCGCTGAGGGTCGGAGTCGTCATGTCTGTCGTTCCTTTCGGTCTTCAGGCGGTCCGCTCGCGGACCAGGGTCGTGAACTGGGTGATGCCTTGTCGGTCTGGCTGCTCGAGCAGGGTGTCGGCTGCGAGCAGGGCTCCGGCCACGTAGGCGGAGCGGTCACGTGCCTCGATGCGGACCTGGAGCGCCTCACCCGGGCCATCGAAGCCCACGGTGTGCATGCCCGGATGGCTGCCGGCGCGCAGGGCCACTACCTCCAGCACGTCTGGATCCGGCGCGCCGCTGCCCGTGGCCAGGCGCGCCTCGCGCTTCGAGCGGAGGTGAGGTACGAGTCGATCGGCCACCGCCAGGGCGGTGCCCGACGGTCGGTCGGCCTTGGCTGCGCGATGCTGCTCGAAGAGGTAGGGGTCGTAGTCACTGAAGTTGCCGAACAGTCGGGCGGCGTACTCGGCGATGTCACCGAAGAGGACGGCGCCAAGGCTGAAGGTCGGCGCCACCACGGCCCGCGCGCCGTTCCCGTCAAGCCGGGCCGCGAGCGCGGCGCCGGTGTCATCAGCGAGGCTCCAGCCGGTGGTACCGATGATGAACGCGCGGCAGCCGGCTGCCAGGCCAAGATCGATGTGCTCGAGCAAGGTCGAGTGGTGGCTGAACTCGAAGGTGACATCGACCGCTGCCAGGTCGTCGGCGGCCGGGTAGCCGGTCTCGCGCCCGGCGATCGCGGCGACCTGGTCCCCTCGTTTCTCGAGCGCGCCCGCGATGGCGCTGCCCATGTTGCCAGAGCCGGTGATGAGTGCTCGCATCGTGCGTATTCCTCGTCGTGGTGTGGTGGTCGTCCGTGACGAGGCCGCCGGGGGCTCCGAGCCAAACAAAAAGACCGCAGTCACCCTCGTCGGTGTCTGCGGCCCTCGGAGCCTTGCCTAGCGGCCCCGAGTCGGTCGTTCCCGAACGAAGCCGTCTAGGCCCGTGCCTCCAGGCAGGGCCGCGTGGGCTTCGGCTTGAGAACGTACTGGTACTGCATCCGATGGCGGAGTCTGCCGGGTCGGGGCGGCCACGTCAAGTCGGCACCGTGATCCGGTGTTGCGCGGCCGCCCATGGCCGGTCTCATGCCGCGACCTCGCCCTCCGTGCGCCCCCACCACGCCTCGAACGCATCGAAGCTCGGCGCGATGGGCTCGGGCAGGGTGGCGCTGTCGTCGCCGGCCAGCACGTCGAGCGTCTTGAGGCCGTTACCGGTGATGACCAGCACGGTCTCCTCGTGGCGGCGCAGACGACCCTCGTCGATGGCCCGGCGCAACGCGGCCAGGGTCACACCGCCGGCGGTCTCGGTGAGGATGCCCTCGGTCTCGGCCAGCAGGCGGATGCTGTCGATGGTGGCCTCGTCGGGCACGCCGATGATGGCCGCGTCGCTCTCGCGTGCCTGGCGGATGGCGTAGCCCCCGTCAGCGGGTGAGCCGATCGACAAGGAGCGCACGATGGTATCGGGCTTCTCCACCGGCCGGACCAGGTCGGTCCCAGCGGCAAAGGCGTCGGCGATGGGCGCGCAGCCGTTGGCCTGGCCGCCAAAGAAGCGGACCGAAGCTTCGTCCAGCAGGCCCACGTCGACGAGCTCGCCGAAACCGCGCTGGAGCTTGGTGTACATGGAGCCGGAGGCCAGTGGCGCGAACAATGCATCAGGGGCTCGCCATCCGAGCTGCTGTGCGATCTCGTACGAGATCGTCTTGGAGCCCTCGGCGTAGTAGGGGCGCAGGTTGACATTGAGCACGGCCCAGCCTTCGAGCTCGTCGGTCAGCTCCAGGCACAGGCGGTTGACGTCGTCATAGGGGCCGTCGACCCGAACCACGGTGGCGCCCAGGGCGCGCGCCTGGGAGATCTTGGCGGCCTCGAGGTCGGCCGGGATGAACACGACCGCGCGCAGGCCGTTGGCGGCAGCCGCGGCAGCGACGGCAGCGGAGAGGTTGCCAGTCGAGGCGCAGGCAAGCGTGTGGTAGCCCCATTGCCTGGCGCGGGCGGCAGCCACGGCCACCGGTCGGTCCTTGAAGGAGAGCGTGGGGTTGCGCGAATCGTCCTTCACCCACAGCTTGTCCAGCCCCACTCGCGCGGCCAGGCGGGGGGCATCGGTCAGCGGTGACTGGCCCACGCGCAGCCCGGACGTCGGCAGCTCGGTGACAGGCAGCAGCTCGGCATAGCGCCAGAGGGTCGCCTCACGAGCATCGAGCGTCTCGCGGCTGATACGTGCCCGGATGCCCTCCAGGTCGTACACCGGCTCCAGCGGGCCAAAGCAGCGGGTGCACACGAAGACGGGCGCGTCCGCGGCTTCCCCGCCGCAGGCGCGGCAGCGCAGGCCGGTGAAACCGGGAACGAAGCCTCGCTCGGCCGAGGTCGTGGGCGGGCTCGATGCGGTACCCGCGGCGGGGGCGTCTTGTATGTCGGCGGTGTCGGACTGCGGGCGGATGGCGATCTGCGTCATCAGGGGGATCCTCTCGGGTCGGAGCGGCCTGGCCGGCCGCAAGTGCTCGTGAATCACGAAGGCCGCGACCTTCGCTTCGTTGGTCGCGGCCCCTGGGATCCGGCCTGATGTCGAGCGCTGCGTTCGGGCGCGCCCGGCCTCAGACCCCGACCGATCCCGGCGGGGCCTCGGGCATCGCCATGCGAGTACCGTGCAGCTTCATCGGCCGGATGGTAGACGGGAGACCCGGTAATTGGCAACCCCTTCAGTACACATATGCACGATACGGCGGACTACTCACTAGTCCCGTGCTCGTGACTGCATAGTGATGCGCCCCTGCTGTATAGTCACGAGGTGAGCCCATCGAGTCGACCCGGTTCTTCGCGCGCCCTCAAGCGGGAGCGCCAGCTTCTCATCCGCGAGCTCGTCGCGACCGGCGCGGTGGCCAACCAGCACGAGCTGGTGGAGCTGCTGGCAGCGCGCGGCTACGAGGTGACCCAGGCGACCGTCAGTCGTGACGTCACCGAGCTGGGCCTGGTCAAGACGACTGCCGACGGCCGGCACGTCTATTCGGCCCCTGGCGACCTCGGGGGTGCGCCACCGCCCAGCGACGAACGGTTGTGGCGGATCCTGGCCGACTACCCCGTCCGCATCGGGCGCTCGGGGCTGACGTTGCTGCTAGTGTCGGAGGCCGGCGTGGCCAACGCCATCGGCCAGGCCATCGACGAGTCGACGTTCCACGAACAGGAAGGCACGCTTGCGGGTGACAACACCATCCTCGTCCTCTTCGCCGACGAAGGCCGCCTCGAGGCGTGGCTGGAGCGCTTCGAGGCGCTTCGCGCTGCCGTGTCGATGAGGGGATACGCAGGATGACGATGCTCGGCGACGAGCCGGAAGAGCAGGGGCCGGCCACCAAGCCGTTGAAGATCCTGGTGGTCGACGACGAGCCGGCCATGGTCGGCGCGATGGGTGCGCTGCTGGGCCAGGCCGGCCATCGCATCATCGCGGCCTACGACGGCGAAGAGGCCCTACGCCGCTTCCGTGATGAGGAACCCGACCTGGTGCTGCTCGACCTGGCCATGCCGGGCATGGACGGGGCCACGGTCTGCCGGCGCATCCGGGACGTCAGCGACACGCCCATCATCGTGGTCTCGGGAGAACGCGACGACACCGCCACCGTGGAGCTGCTCGATATCGGGGCCGACGACTACGTGCGCAAGCCGTTCCGTGCTGACGAGCTGCTGGCGCGGGTGCGTGCCGTCTCGCGGCGATCGGCCGGCAGCCGCGGCGACCGGGCCAAGGGTGACCCGTCCGGCTATGAGCTCGACCGGCGCCGCCACGAGATCCGCTGGCAGGGCACGCCGTTGCCCACGACGGTGACAGAGTTCCGCTTGCTGCAGGCCATGGTCGAGCGGCTGGGCGAGGTCGTTCCGCACGAGGAGCTGTTGGCAGCGGGCTGGCCGGATGTGCCCGACCCCGACCCGCTGTGGCTGAAGCCACACCTCGCGCGCCTGCGCGAGAAGCTGGTCACCGCGGGAGCGCCGGTGCCGGTGGCCGTGCGCGGTGTGGGCTACCGACTCGACGCCTAGCCGGAACCGCCCCGGCAACCAGCTGGGGCGGCCACCGGGCCGAACGCGTCCGGTCGTCACCGTGCCGTTACCGAACGTGCACCACGCAGCGACCACTTCCCGACCGCCCTGTCGCTGACATCCTCCTGCGCGCTCCGTAGGGTCGGCATCCAACAGTGCCGGGTCCTGTCTGCCCGGCGGACCGAGTGGGGCAAGACCCATCGCAGGAGGGACAATCGGAATGATCAACGCTGGCGATACCGCCTGGATGCTGATATCGACAGCATTGGTGATGCTGATGCTGCCGGGTCTGGCACTGTTCTACGGCGGCCTGGTACGGGCCAAGAACGTGCTCTCGACCATCATGCACAGCTTCTTCGGCC
Organism: uncultured Chloroflexia bacterium; assembly: GCA_963712745.1. GTDB lineage: Bacteria > Chloroflexota > Limnocylindria > Limnocylindrales > CSP1-4 > JAFMJV01. Next base: position 523,693 of record CAVQJC010000020.1, read on the forward strand.
TGGCCATCGTGACTGTGGTGTGGGTCATCGTCGGCTTCAGCCTGGCCTTCGGCGACTCGCTCGGTGGTGCGGGCATCGTCGGCGACCCGCTGCAGTACCTCTTCTTCAGCGGCGTAGGCATGGAGCCGGCCGAGGGCAGCACCATCCCGTTCGTCCTCTTCGCCACCTTCCAGATGATGTTCGCAGCCATCACGCCGGCACTCATCAGCGGCGCCTTCGCCGAGCGCAAGCGCTTTGCCGCGTTCGTCGTCTTCACCATCGCCTGGTCGCTCCTGGTCTACTCGCCCATGGCCCACATGGTCTGGGGCGGCGGCCTGCTTTCCACGCTCGGTGAGAACGGTGCGCTCGATTTCGCCGGCGGCACCGTGGTCCATATCGCCTCAGGTGTCTCCGCTCTGATCGTCGCCCTGGTCATGGGTCGCCGCGTCGCCGGCCACCACGTGGAGCCGCACGACGTGCCCATGACCGTGCTCGGCGCTGGCCTGCTCTGGTTCGGCTGGTTCGGCTTCAACGCCGGCTCGGCGCTGGCTGCTGACGGCCTGGCCGCTCAGGCGCTCATGGTGACCACCGTCTCCGCTGCCGCCGGTACGCTCACCTGGGTCGGTGCCTCGTACATCAAGGGCCGCAAGGTCAGCGTGGTCGGTGCTGCCGCCGGTGCGGTGGCCGGTCTTGTGGCCATCACCCCGGCCGCCGGCTTCGTCACCGTCGGCGGTGCGTTGGCCCTGGGCCTGGCCGCTGGTGCCCTCTGCTTCGCGGTCACGCTGCTGCGCGAGCGCCTGGCCATCGACGACTCCCTCGACGTCTTCGCTGTCCACGGCGTGGGCGGCATCTGGGGCGCCGTCGGCACGGGCATCTTCGCGGTCGCGGCCATCGGTGGGGTCTCCGGCCTCATCGAGGGCAACGTCGAGCAGTTGATCGTCCAGATCGCCGCCGTCGCCTTCACGGTCGTCTTCGCCTCGGTCATGACCTTCATCATCATCAAGGTCATCGACGTGCTCATCGGCCTGCGCGTCCCCGCGGAGGAGGAAGAGGCCGGCCTGGACGTGGCTGTCCACGGCGAGACCGCCTACGTGCCCTGGGCCGGCACCACCAGCGGCGCGGTCATGGCCTCGCCGACCGCGCAGCCGGCACCACCACCCGTTACGGAGGCTGAACCCGCCTAGTCGACGCCGACCGCTCCTGCCGACCCTACTCGACCATACGCGAAGGCCCGCGAGGCTCCCGACTCGCGGGCCTTCGGCTTGGCTGCAGCGCTGGGCTGCGCATCGCGCGCCGGGGGTGTACCCGGCTAGCGGGCCGAGCCGACGAACCGCAGGCGCAGGACGAACTGCGAGCCCTGGGGCTGGCGTGGCTCCACGGTCAGCTCCCCGTCCATCGAGTGAGCCAGGCGCCTGGCTGCGAAGAGGCCGATGCCAGAGCCGCGGGGGGAGTCGTCGAGTCGCACGAACGGTTCGAAGATGCGCTCGTGCCATTCCCTGGGGATGCCGGGCCCGTCATCGGTCACCGCCAGGCAGGCAGAGTCGCCTGCACGCCAGCCGTAGATATCGATGCTGCCGCCCGCGGGCGCGTACTTCGACGCGTTCTCCAGAAGGTAGCCGAGCAGGCGCTGGAGCTGCGCCGGCGACGCCAGCGCCACCAGCGGCTCGTCACGGAAACTCGTCTCCAGGGAGCGGCCCCGCAGCATCGGCCGCAACTCCTCGGTCACCATCACGACCTCGGCGGCCAGGTCGATGGGCACCAGATCCTGGGGCGGTGACGACATCACCCGCATCGACTCCAGGATGCTGTCGACGGTCTCGTCGAGGCGGTCGACCTGGGTGAGTGCTTCCCGTTCCCATGTCTCGGCCGACTGTGGGTCGCTGGCACGGGCGGTGCTTCCGAGCAGCTCCACATAGGCACGCACCACCGCGAGCGGTGTCCGCAGCGCGTGGGTGACCACGGTCACCAGGTGGGCCCTGGCCTCGTCGATGGCCCGGAGCTGTTCCAGCTGCGCCTCCGCCTCGGCGTGAAGCCGACTCTTCTCGACCAGGCCGGCCAGCAGCCCCGCGAGCGCCTCCAGGAAGCCGGTGTCGGCCGGGCGGAAGTCGCGCGCATCGATGGTCTGGACGTTGAGGACGCCCACCACCTCCTCCTCCCACACCAGTGGCACCGAGCACATCGAGGTGAACCGGGCCTGGTCGACGCCGCGGATCCAGGCGAAGCGCTCGTCCTCGTGAACGTCGGGGCTGACGATGGTGACCTGCGACTGTGCGGCCAGGCCGGTTATGCCCTGGCCCATCTCGAGACGCGCGACACCGACCGCGTCCTTGTCGAGCCCGTTGGTGGCCGCGAGCGTCAGACCACTGCCATCACGATCAGTGACGTAGAGCGAGCAGACGTCCGCGCGGGAGGCGGCCCGGGCGCGATCGATGACGGTCTCCGTGAGGTCCTGCCACGTCCTCGCCGACGCGGCCAGGTGCGCGACGTCGGCGAGGAAGCTGATCTCGTCGAGCCGTGGCTCGGGGGGCGTTGCGTCGCGCGGGGGCGTCTCGGTCATGACCTGATGGTACGGAACGTGCCAACGTCGAGTGCTCGCGCGCGACAGGCCGGCCCGGGCGGCGACATATCGTTGCCGCCAGCCGCGGCGGAGGCGGACCGCGCGCAAGGCAGCACCTACGCTGAGGTCATCCATGCCGAACAGCATGGGCAAAGGCCCTTACTGGCCACTTCGCTGCCACTTCACTTCGCTGATGATGTGGTCATGACCCGCATCACCACCGTCGGCCCGCCACCATAGGCGCATGACTCGCTTCGATACCCGGCTGGCGCACCTCGGCCGCTCGTCCGCGTACGCGGCCCGGACCGTCAATCCACCCCTGGCGCGCGCCAGCACGATCCTCTTCGAATCGCTCGACGATCTGCGCCACGCCCGGGCGGGGACCCCCTACGAGGAACCGCGCTACGGCATCTACGGCACGAGCACGACCTTCGAGCTGCAAACGGCGATGGCCGAGCTGTGCCAGACCGAGTCCTGTATCGCCACCGGCAGCGGCCTCACTGCCATCGCCGCCACGCTCTCGGCCCATGCCGCCCCCGGCTCGCGCATGCTCATCCAGGGTGAGGTATACGAGCCGACCCGGGACTTCGCCGAGAGCGAGATCAGCCCCATCTGCGAGGTGGTCTACTTCGACACGGTCGAAGAGCTGGAGGCCGCCATCGACGAGCGCACCAGCCTCGTCTTCATCGAGGTCCCGACATCGCTGACGATGCGACTCATCGACGTTCGGGCGGTCTCCGCCCTCACCCACCGCGCGGCGGTTCCCCTGGCCTGCGACTCGACCTGGGGCACACCCCGCTTCTTCGACGCGCATGGGCTGGGCATCGACATCTCTATCCACGCGGGCACCAAGTACATCGGTGGCCACAGTGACCTCATGCTCGGGCTCACCACCGGCACCTACGACGCGCTCCGGAGCACCCGCCAGTGGTGCGCCCACTACGGCTCCACGGCCGCGCCGGACGTCTGCTGGCTGGGCCTGAGGGGCCTGCGAACACTGAGCGTCCGGCTCGACCGGCACCAGGCCAGCGCCCTCACCGTAGCCAGCTGGCTGTCCGAGCAGCCCCAGGTCGCGCGGGTCTTCTACCCGGCCCTCCCCTCTGACCCGGACCACGAGCTATGGCAGAGGCAGTTCAGTGGCGCGCCGGGCCTGCTGAGCATCGAGCTTCGAGCGTGCGACGAGGCCGCCCATGCGCGCGTCATCGAATCCCTGGCGCTCTTCGGCCTGGGCGCCAGCTGGGGCGGCTTCGAGAGCCTGGTGCTGCCGGCCACGCCCTACGCCGGCCGGACCCTCGACGCCCAGCCCGACGAGGGCCGCCTGGTCCGGCTGCATGTCGGGCTGGAGGATCCCGACGATCTCATCGCCGACCTGGCGCAGGCACTGGCTCGACTGTGACCGGGCAGGCGGGCACGGCCGCGACCGGGCGCGACCGCGAGTACGACCGTTTCGGCCCGTGGGTCCTGGAGATCACCGAGGAAGACCCGCTGCCCCGCCTGTTCCTGCCGCACGTGGATCGCAGCGACCAGCCGCTGCTGGCCATCAAGGTCCCCCGTCCGATCGCCCGCCGAGACGCCCATCCGGGCATGGACCTCTACGACTACGTGGTCGCCCTCTACGAGGCCGACCTGCTCATCCTCGAACGCGCAGGGTCGGAGGTGCGCTCCCGGACGGTGGGCTACCGCGACGTGCGTCACTTGAGCCTGCACGAAGAGCTCCTCCGCGGCTCCCTCGAGCTGGGTATCGCCGGCCGCCCATATGCCCTGCCCTATAACACCGTCTCCAAGGACATCATGCGGCGCGTGGCCGAGCTGGTCCGAGCTCGCTACCTGGATAGGACCGCGACGACGGCCGACCTGCCGGTGAGTGCCGACGAGGACGGTCTCAGCTTCTACTTCGAGCGCCTGCTGCAGCAGGAGACCGCTGCGGGCTCGTCCATGCGGCTGCTCGCGGCGCAACCCGACGCTACGCTCGGGGACATCGAGCAGGGGGTGGTGCGCCGCCTGTTGTTCGGCATCCTCGACAAGCGGCTGCTTGAGTCCATCCACCTGACCGACGGACGCGAGCTGCGGGTCATCGACCGCGGCCGGCCCTTCGTCTACCGCTGGCAGTCCGTCTACGGCCGGCGCGAGACCGTCATCCCGCTGGCCAACGTCAGAGACACCGAGTGGGATGAGAGCGGTGATGCCAACACGACCACGCTCACGGTGCGCACGGACGGCGGGGACTGCCGCTGGGTGTTCACGCGCGACCGGCCGGGAACCGCCGGGTACCGTGAGTGGCTGGCGGCGCTGCGCGTCTAGGTCGCGAGGTTGGGAGCCAGCCAGCGCTCGGCCTCGACGACCGACCAGCCCTTGCGGCGAGCGTAGTCCTCGAGCTGGTCACGGTCGATGCGGCCGACCCCGAAGTAGCGCGCCTCGGGGTGCCACAGGTAGAGGCCGCTGACCGAGGCCGCCGGCAGCATGGCCATCGTTTCGGTCAGCTCGATGCCTGCCCGCTGCTCGGCCTCGAGCAGCCGGAAGAGGGTGGTCTTCTCGGTGTGATCGGGGCAGGCCGGGTAGCCGGGGGCGGGGCGGATGCCCTGGTACGACTCGGCGATGAGCCCGTCGATGTCGAGAGCCTCGTCGGGAGCGTAGCCCCACAGCTCCCGCCGGACTCGTTCGTGAAGGCGCTCGGCAAAGGCCTCGGCCAGCCGGTCTGCGAGCGCGGTCAGGAGGATGGCCGAGTAGTCGTCGTGAGCCGCCTCGAAGCGCGCCTTCGCCTCCGCCAGCCCGTGTCCGGCGGTGACCGCGAAGGCGCCGACGTGATCGGCCATGCCGGCCTCGACGGGGGCTACGTAGTCGGCCAGGGCGAGGTCGGCCCGTCCATCCCGGCGGGCCACCTGCTGGCGTAGCGTGTGCAGGCGAGCGATCTCGGTCGAGCGGGTCTCGTCGGCCCAGACCACGATGTCGTCCTCGTGGTTGGCACCGGCCGGCCAGAAGCCGACCACGCCATCGGCGCGCAGCAGCCCCTCGGAATCGACCCGCTCCAGCATCGCCCGGGCGTCCTCGAAGAGGTCTCGCGCGGCCGCTCCGACCGTGGGGTCGGAGATGATCGCCGGGTAACGGCCCTTGAGCTCCCAGGTCGCGAAGAACGGCGTCCAGTCGATGCGGTCGATGAGCTCGCCCAGCGGATAGCCGGCCAGCGTGCGCACGCCGATGAACGATGGCCGTGGCGGATCAGCGACGCTCCAGTCGAGCGCGAGGCGGCTGGCACGCGCATCGGCCAGCGAGACTCGACGGTCGGGTGAGTCGCGGCCCTCGTGGGCACGGCGGACGTCGGCATACTCGGCCCGGCGGTCGGCCACGAACGCATCGCGGGCCGAGGGGTCGAGCAGGGCGCCGGCCACGCCCACCGCGCGCGATGCGTCATCGACGTGCACGACCGGCCCGGAGTAGACCGGCTCCAGTTTCACCGCCGTGTGAGCCTTGGACGTGGTGGCACCGCCGATGAGCAGAGGCGTGCTCATACCCTCCCGCTCCATCTCAGCGGCGACGAGGCGCATCTCCTCGAGCGAGGGCGTGATGAGCCCAGACAGGCCGATGAGGTCGGCCTTCTCCTCGCGGGCGGTCTCGAGGATCCTCGTCCACGGCACCATCACACCCAGGTCCACGACCCGGTAGTCGTTGCAGCCGAGCACGACGCCGACGATGTTCTTGCCGATGTCGTGGACGTCGCCCTTGACGGTGGCCATGACGATCGTGCCCGCGGTGCGCGGTCCGGCGCCGTTGCCGTTCTCCCCGGCCGCGGCACGCTCGGCCTCGATGAAGGGCACCAGGTGTGCCACCGCCTGCTTCATCACGCGCGCGGACTTGACCACCTGGGGCAGGAACATGCGCCCCGAGCCGAAGCGGTCGCCGACCACGTCCATACCGGCCATCAGCGGCCCCTCGATGACGTCGAGTGGCCGCGCCGCCGCCAGCCGCGCTTCCTCGGTGTCCTCCACGATCCAGTCGTTGATGCCCTCGACGAGGGCATGGGTCAGCCGTGCCCCCACCGGCTGCTCGCGCCAGGAGAGGTCGCGCTCGGCGCCAGTGGCTGAGCTCCTCGCCTGGTCGGCGATCTCGAGCAGGCGGTCGGTGGCATCAGGCCGGCGGTCGAGTACCAGATCCTCCACGCGCTCACGCAGCTCGGGATCGAGGTCGTCCATCACCGGTAGCGCACCGGCATTGACGATGGCCATGTCCAGTCCGGCGCTGATGGCGTGGTAGAGGAAGACCGTGTGGATGGCCTCGCGCACCGGGTTGTTGCCGCGGAAGGAGAACGAGACGTTGGAGACACCGCCGCTGGTGAGCACGCCCGGCAGCTCGGCCTTGATCCGGCGCACCGCCTCGATGTACGCGATGCCGTAGCCGGCGTGCTCCTCCATGCCCGTGCCGATGGCGAAGATATTGGGGTCGAGGATGATGTCCTCGGGCTCAAAGCCGATCTCCTCGGTCAGCAGGCGGACGGCGCGCGCCCCGATCTGCAGGCGCCGCTCGACCGTCTCGGCCTGGCCGTCCTCGTCGAAGGCCATGACCACCACCGCGGCCCCGTAGCGATGGGCCAGGCGTGCCTGGCGCAGGAACTCCGCCTCCCCTTCCTTGAGCGAGACCGAGTTGACGATGGGACGGCCCTGCGCGGAGCCCAGGCCGGCTTCGATGACCGACCACTTCGAGGAGTCGATCATGAACGGCACGCGAGCGATGTCGGGCTCGACAGCGAGCAGCCGTACGAAGCGCGTCATGGCCGCTTCCGAGTCGAGCATGCCCTCGTCCATGTTGATGTCGATGACCTGGGCGCCGTTCTCGACCTGCTGGCGGGCGACCTCGACCGCCTCGTCGTAGGCGCCCTCGGTGATGAGCCGGGCGAACTTGCGCGAGCCGGTGACGTTGGTGCGCTCACCGATGTTGACGAAGAGCGAGTCGGGTCCGATATCGAGCGCCTCCAGCCCGGCCAGGCGAGTCCGGCGCTCGACCTCGGGAACGACCCGCGGGGCCACGCCGGCCACGGCTGCCTTGATGGCGCGCACGTGGTCGGGCCCCGTACCACAGCAGCCGCCGACGATGTTGACCGCGCCATCGCGCGCGAGCCCGCCAAGCACGCCGCTGGTGTGCTCGGGCGTCTCGTCGTAGCCACCGAAGGCGTTGGGCAGTCCGGCGTTGGGGTAGAGCGAGAGGAAGGTGTCGGCCAGGCCTGCCAGCTCCTGGGCGTAGGGTCGCAGCTGATCGCCGCCGAGAGCACAGTTGAGCCCCACCGCGAAGGGCCGTGCGTGACGCACCGTGTTCCAGAAGGCAGCCACGGTCTGGCCGTTGAGCGTCCGGCCCGAGGCATCGGTGATGGTGCCGCTGACGAGCAGCGGCAGCCGATAGCCCAGCTCATCCCACAGCGTCTCGACCGCGAAGATGGCGGCCTTGGCGTTGAGCGTGTCGAAGATGGTCTCGATGGCCAGGATGTCGGCGCCACCGACTACCAGGCCCCGGGCGGCCTCGACGTACGCCTCGGCCAGCTCTCCGAAGCTGACGTTGCGCGCGCCGGGATCGTTGACGTCGGGCGAGAGCGAGGCGGTGCGGCTGGTCGGGCCCAGCGAGCCCAGGACGAAGCGAGCTTGGCCGTCGGACGCCTCGGCCTCGTCGGCCGCCTCGCGGGCCAGGCGGGCTGACTCGCGGTTCATCTCGGTGACCCACGGCTCGAGCGCGTAGTCAGCCATCGACAGGCTGGTGGCGTTGAAGGTGTTGGTGGTGATGATGTCGGCCCCAGCCGCCAGGTACTGGCGATGCATGTCGCGGACGATGCCCGGCTGGGTCAGGCTGAGCAGGTCGTTGGCGCCCTTGAGGTCGCGAGGATGGTCGGCGAAACGCTCACCCCGGAACGCGGTCTCATCGAGGGTGTGTCCCTGGAGCAGCGTGCCCGTGGCGCCGTCGAGCACGAGGATGCGACGGCGCAGCACGTCGGCGAGGCCACCCGTGCGCTCACGCCGCGCCTCGTTTGGATCGATGCTGCTCGTCGTCACCGTGGTCACCGTGCTCTCGTACCTCTCGAATCCGCCCACCGGCCCGCACCACCGCAGCGTGGTTGCATCATACGGCAGCAGGGCCTTGGGCCAAGACCGCAGCAGGGCCATCGGCCTGCCCACCCGCTCGAAGCCCGACGGACACCTGGCCGGCCCGTTGCCGTCGACACCCCCGGTGACCGGCGGCTCCGAACCTGCGGGGATGCGAAAGGTACCTACCAATCCGACCAATCTGCTAGACTCGGCACGATGGAGTCGAGCTCGTGACCGGAGAGCCCCTGTACTCGATCGTGGCCAGCCGGGCGGAGGCCCTGATCGCGTCGGGGGAATGGCAGGAAGGCGAACGCCTGCCGCCCGAACGTCAACTGTGCCGCGATTTCGACGTCTCCCGCTCGACGCTGCGCCAGGCGCTCGGTGAGCTGGAGGAGCGCGGCCTTATCAGCCGCCACCAGGGCCGCGGGACGTACGTCACCCGGCCGCGCCTCCAGCTGCCCATCGTCGGCGTCTTCTCCATCAGGGACGCCATGGGAGCACTGGGCATGGCCATGACCACGCGGGTGCTCGATGTCCAGACGGTCGAGGCTAGCCGCCAGCTCGCGGCCGACCTGGGCTGCCTGCCCGGCGATGACGTCGTCTTCATCGAGCGGCTCCGCCTTGGTGACGGGGAGCCGATGGTGCTCGACACGGCCCACCTGCCGGCCGCCCTGTTCCCCGGCCTGGCCAAGGTCGACTTCTCACGACGCTCCCTCTACGAGGTGCTCGCGACCGACTACGGGCGCACCGTGGCCGAGGCCCAGGAGACACTCGAGCCGGTGATCCTGACGCCGCGCGAGTGCGAGCTGCTGGGCGTCCCGACCCACACGACCGCGTTGCTCACCCGCCGCGTGACCTTCGACGCACATGGCGTCGTGGTCGCGCTCGGTCATGTGCTCCTGCGCGGCGATCGTTCTCGCTACATCTACAAGCGCACTGTGGAGACGGCGCCAGCCGCCCCGACCAGCACCATCCCCCTCACGAGGAGATCCCCTTGACCGCTTCCGATCGCTGGCTGGCCGCCGCCCGAGATGTGCTCGAGCAGGTGACCACTACCCAGACCCAGGCCATCGAGGAGGCCAGCACGATCTTCGCCGACACCATCGCGGGCGACAGGCTCGTCCACGTCTTCGGCAGCGGCCACTCGCGTATGAACACCGAGGAGATGTTCCCGCGCATCGGCTCCTATCCGGGCTTCCATCCGGTGGCCGAGCTGGCGCTCTCCAACCACGTTGGCGTGGTCGGGCCCAACGGCCTGCGACAGGCCATGTATCTCGAGAAGGTGCCCGGCTTCGCCCGCATCATCCTGCAGCAGTTCAAGATCCACCCAGGCGACTCGTTCCTCATCTTCAGTTCGACCGGCATCAACGGCACCGTCATCGAGCTGGCCCTGCTGGTCAAGGCCATGGGCCTGGCGGTGGTGGCCGTGACATCACTGCAGCACACCAACGCCACGCCCTCGCGGCATCCCTCGGGCAAGAAGCTGGCCCAGATCGCCGACATCACCATCGACAACTGCAGCCCGCCCGGCGATGCCGTGGCTGAGATCGAGGGGGTTCCCTTCAAGGTGGGCCCGGTCAGCTCCATCGGCGCCATCGCCGTGGTCAATGCGCTCAAGTCACGCACCGCGGAGCTGATGGTCGAACGCGGCGTCGTGCCGACCGTCCTCACCAGCCCGCACTTCGAGGGCAGTGCCGTCGGTCCGGAGCAGCTGGAGAAGGTCTACGAGGAGTACTTCCGCCGGGTCAAGCAGGCCTACGACTCCGAGGGCGCCATCCCCGTGCCCGAGTCGTGGGACGGGACCCCGGCGTGACGACCGCGGGACTCCGGATCGACCCGCCGCTGGCGGCCGAGGCCGAGGTGGTGGTGGTCGGCTCCGGCAGCGCCGGCTCCGCCGCTGCCATCGCCGCCGCGCGCACAGGCGCCAGCGTCCTGCTCATCGAGAAGCAGGGCTTCATGGGCGGCACCAGCACCGCGGTCCTGGACACGTTCTACGGCTTCTACACGCCCGGCAGCGGCTCGCTCAAGGTCGCCGGTGGCGTCTCCGATGAGGTGGTGGCCGGACTGCGCGCGCTGGGCCCGGTCGTGGTCCGGCCCAACACCTACGGTGCCGGCACCGGAGTCACCTACAACAGCGAGCACCTCAAGCTGGTGTGGGAGCGCCTCGCCACCGAAGCCGGGGTACGTGTGCTGCTGCACGGCTTCCTGCAGGACGCCATCACCCGCGACGGCCGGGTCACCGAGCTGCTGGTGGCCACCAAGGCCGGGCTCGTGCGCATCGGCGGTCGCGTGTTCGTGGATGCCAGTGGCGACGCCGACCTGGCCCACCATGCCGGCTTCGGCTATGAACTGGCGGGTACCCAGGAGCCGGCCCAAACGCTGACGACGACCTTCAAGATGGTCAACGTCGACATCGCGGCGCGCAAGCTCATCAGTACTGCCGAGATGCACGACCTGATGGGCGAGGCTGCTGATTCGGGCGAGTACGACCTGCCCCGCCGTGAGGGCTCGGACCACGTCACGCCCATCGAGGGCGTGGTGGCCACGATCATGACGCGCCTGCCCTCGTACCGCGAGGGGGACGGTGGAGTGGTCAACGCCACCGATCCCGAACTGCTGGCCGAGGCCGAGATCCGCGGCCGCCGCCAGGCGCTCGAGTACGCCCGCTTCCTGCAGCACAAGGTGCCCGGCTACCAGGACGCGTCACTGGTGGCGCTCTCGACGCAGATCGGCGTGCGCGAGACCCGCCGCGTCTACGGGGACTACCGACTGACCCGTGAGGATGTCCTCGGCGCACGCCGCTTCGACGACGAGGTCGGCCTCTGCGGAGCGCCCATCGAGGACCACCACTCCGGCGCCGACACGAAGTGGCAGTACCTGCCCGATGGCGAGGTCGTGGGCATCCCCTACCGCACGCTGATCGTTCGCGACTCGGCCAACACCCTCGTCGCCGGCCGCTGCTTCAGCGCCACCCACGACGCCCACGCCTCGGTACGCTCGATGGCCCAGACGATGGCCATGGGCCAGGCTGCCGGCACGGCGGCTGCGCAGGCGGTGGCGGCCGGACTCGATCCGCGGGATGTCGACGTGACCGTGCTGCGCGAGCGGCTGCGGTCCGATGGTGCCGTCCTCGACGTGTCCGCCCAGGCCGGTGTCTGAGGGGTATCGTCGGACCATGGATGAGCGCACCCGGGCGAGCGGCCGCTGGTGGCTTGGTTTCGACATCGGCGGCACCCGCACCAAGGCCGGCATCGTCAACGACGCGGGCAGGGTGACCGACGCCCACCTCGAGGAGACCGGGCATCGCCACTTCGACTACGTCTGGGAGCGCATGCTGGCCTACGCCGACAAGGCCATCGAGTCGGAGGGGCCGAACCTGGCCGGTGTGGGCATCGCCGCCCCCGGCCTGGTGGAGCCCTCCTTCGGGGTGCGCAACCTGCCGGGCAAGGTCCCGGGCATCGAGGACTTCCCCATGCGCGAGCGGCTCGCAGCGCACCTCGACGTCCCCGTGCGCTGCGTCAACGACGGCGCTGCGGCCACCCTCGCGGAGTGGGCCTTCGGCGTGGCCCAGGGCTACGACGACGTGGTGGGCCTGACCATCGGCACCGGCATCGGCGTGGGTGTCATCATCGGCGGCCGGCCATTGGCCACCAAGAACCTCGCCGGTGGTGTCTCGTTCGGCCACGCCACCATCACCACCGGCGGCCGTACCTGCCTCTGCGGCAATATCGGCTGTGCCGAGACGCTGGTCTCGGCCAACGCCGTGGTCGGTCGCATGCGCGACTACGTCGCGCGCAAGGTGCCCTCCACCATCACCGAGGCCTACGAGCACGACCCCGGCGCCATCACCTTCCGCACCCTGGTGGAGGGTGTCGATGCCGGCGACCGCGTGGCCAAGGAGATCATGCAGCAGTACACGCGTGATCTGGGCGCCACCATCGTCACCGCTATCCATGCCTACGACCCCGAGGTCGTCGTCCTCGCTGGCGGGCCCATGGGCCAGGCCGACCACTTCGTGCCCCAGGTCCAGGCCTATGTCGACCGCTATGCCTTCCGTTACCCCAAGGAACGCGTCATCCCCATCCTTCGCGCCGAGCGCTCCGACCATGCCGGGGTCCTCGGTGCCGTCGCCCGTGTCATGCAGTCGGTCGCCGACCACGCCCCCGCGAGGTGACCGCCGTCCTCACCCCTAGCCGATAGGAGGCACCATGCCCTTTGCCCGCACCGTCCTCGGCGACATCGCACCCGAGGAACTCGGCATCGTCTACGCCCATGAGCACCTCGTCATCCACGGGGGGCGCCCTGTCCAGTTGTTCCCGGACTTCGAGCTGGCCGACGTGGGCAAGGCCGTGGCCGAGCTTGCTCCCGCGCAGGACCTGGGCTTGCGCACGGTCGTCGACGCCATGCCCGCCGACTGCGGTCGCGACGTGCTCATGCTGGCCCAGATCGCCCGACAAAGCGGGGTCAACGTCATCGCGCCGTCCGGCCTCCATCACGAGCGCTACTACCACGACCGCCACTGGTCGGTGCGCCTGGGCGCCGAGGAGATCGCCGACCTCTTCGTGGCCGACATCGAGGACGGCATCGACGAGCTCGACTACAACGGACCCATCGTCAAGCGCACCGAGCACAGGGCCGGCGTGATGAAGGTCGCCGGCTCCACCGACGGCCCGTCGGCACGCGACGAGAAGGTCTTCGCCGCTGCCGCCATGGCCCAGCGCCGCACGGGTTGCCCCATCCTGACCCACTGCGAGGGCGGCACCGGTGCGCTCGAGCAGGTGGAGCTGCTGGTCAGGCACGGCAGCGACCCGGCGCACATCGTCCTCTCCCACGTCGACAAGGTGGTCGACCGTGGATACATGCGCGAGATCGCCGCCACCGGTGCCCGCGTCGAATACGACCAGGGCTTCCGCTGGGGGGAGGCCGAGAACGGCACCCTGCAGTTGCTCGAGTGGGCGGCTGAAGACGGCCTGCTCGGCCACATCACGCTGGGGCTCGATGCGGCCCGACAGGGGTATTGGATCCAGTTCGGGGGCGCGCCCGGCTGGACCTACCTGCTGGGGGAGTTCGCCGGTCTCATGCGTGAGCGCGGGCTCGGCGACGCCGAGCTGCATAGCCTGTTCGTCGAGGCACCGGGAGGTGCCTACACCTTCGGAGAGCCAGCATGACACCGCGTGAACGGATCCTGGCCGCGCTCGACCACCGCGAGTCCGACCGCATCCCCATCGACATGGGCAGCTCCATCGTGACCTCCATCACCCGGGCTGCCTATGAACCTCTGCGCGAGTACCTGGGCTTGCCGGCCGAGGAGGTCGTCGTCTACGACGAGGTGCAGCAGCTGCCCTACGTGGGTGAGGATGTGCTCACCCGTTTCGGCGTCGACACGCGCATGGTCCAGCTGCCGCCCACGCACGTGAAGGGCGTGGAGATCGTGGACGAGGGCGACTACTGGGCGATGTGGGATCGCTGGGGCGCGAAGATGCGCATGCCCAAGGACAAGCCCCTCTACTACGACTGGGTCGAGTTCCCCATCAACGACATGGAGCTCTCCACGCTGGAGTCCTACCGGTGGCCCGAGCCCGACCCGCCCGAGCTCATCGCCGACCTTGGCACCAGGGCCCAGGAGCTGCGCGCGACGACCGACTACGCCCTGATCGGCTCGGGCGTCATCGGGGGCGGCATCTTCGAGCAGTCCTGCCGGGTCATGGGCATGGAGCCGTTCATGATGTCGATGCTCATGGAGCCGCCATTCGCGAACAAGCTGGCCGATCGCATCACCGATATCTACATCGAGTCGGTCGACCGCTATCTCGGCCAGGTGGGCGAGCTCATCGACGTCTTCACCTTCTGGGACGACGTGGCCACGCAGCAGGGCTGGATGATCAATCCCGACTCCTACGTCGAGGTCATCAAGCCGCGTCAGAAGCGCCTCTTCGCTGCTATCAAGGAGCGCACCGAGGCCAAGATCTTCTATCACGGCTGCGGCGCGGTCTACGAGCTCATCCCGCACCTCATCGAGATCGGGGTGGACATCATCAACCCGGTGCAGGTCAGCGCCGAGGGCATGGACTCCGCCCGCTTGAAGAAGGCCTACGGGGACGACATCGTCTTCTGGGGCGGCGGCGTGGACACGCAGAAGGTGCTGCCCTTCGGCACGCCGCAGGAAGTGCGTGACGAGGTCAAGCGCCGCATCGACGACTTCGCCCCCGGTGGCGGTTTCGTCTTCGCCACCGTGCACAACATCCAGGCCTACGTGCCGCCGCAGAACATCGAGGCTGCCTTCGACACGGCCCTGACCTACGGTGCCAGTCCCGCCGCGGTCTAGATCCCGAAGACAGACCTCGTCAGCTCCACCCAGCGGGCGAGCCGGGTGCGGTCACCGGCTACGTCGTAGACGTCGCGGAACAGCAGCTCGACGTTGCAGTCGTGCGCCTTGGCCGCCTCGTACGTCCGACGCAGGTCCGCCTCCGCGCGATCCCAGTGCGCAGATGGTCCGCTGATGGGCACCGGGTCGGGCTTGCGGCTGAAGACGTAGCGGTCACCCAGCCTCTCCGCCATGACGTCGAAGTCGGCCCAGGGCGTGACCGACACCGAGCGCAAGTTGGGCATGGCCTCGATGATCAGCTCGAGGCGGTCGGTGTTGGGCTCGCAGCAGCCGTAGTAGACGAGGCCGAAGCGGTCGGTCACGCGCTTCAGATAGGGCAGCACGAACTCGGCGAACATGGCCGGGCTGATGGGCGCGGATTCCTGCGATTCAGCCCAGCACCAGAGGTCGCCGAGCGTTCCCGGCGCCTCATCGGGCGAGGGCAGGTCGGAGCAGTAGCCGTAGGCCCGCGGTCCCGCCAGCATGTTGTCGGTGTTGGGCACGATCAGTCCCTCCGCCTCGAGCAGACCGAACTGACGCTCGCGGTCGGCGACCATGTACTCCATCAGCGCATGGATGGTCTCGGGCGACTCGTAGACCCATGACAGCAGTCCGTCGTTGCCGATGAAGCGGTAGATCTGCCAGGTCAGTCCGATGAAGTAGTTGCCGGCCCAGGACTCGGCCCCTTCGTCGGTCATGAAGTGGTCATAGTTGCCGACCTTCACCGCCAGGATGTCGCCGAATGTATCCTCCAGCAGCTGCTGCTTGCCCAGCGTGCCCTCCCGGTCCAGGCTGAACTGCCGTGGCCGAAGGCGTTCCACGTCCGCCGGCGTCTTGATGGGGAAGTTGAAGGTGTAGCCGATGGCCGAGCCGTCGGCCGCCGCGGGTCCCGGGATCTGGATGACATCCACGCCCCAGCCTGTGGCGCGGACTTCCCAGCCGAGGCGGTAGTAGGGCTCGAAGACGATGTCGTCGCCGACCTCATCGAAATGGTGGATGTGCTCGAGCATCGTGGCCTCGACCGCGCGCAGCACCGGGTGCTCGCAGCGCAGCTCGTCGCCGCGCACGTACCGGTCCACCGTGCCCACCTCGAAGAGCACCATCGGCCGCTCAGGCCGCAGATCGTGCAGCGCCCGCCACTGCCGCTTGCGCTCCTCCATGACCGGCAGCGCTGCGATCTCCGCCCAGCGGCTGGCCAATGCGCGGATGGTCTCGCGGTCGGCCGCCGTCGGAACCGACTCGGTCGTGGATAGCATGCGTTCCCTTCCCAGGTGATCTCGGGCCGTTGGCCGACCGATGACGCCAGGGTCGGTCGGGGCTGCCGGCAGGAAACACGGTACATCGTAGGCGTACCCGACCGTCGATCGTGAGATCGTACCCGCGCACCCGATCGCATCGGCTCGCCAGACGAGGCCGGCACAGTCTGAGCAAGCCTCGGCCTGAGCGGGCGCGGTCTGAGTCTCAGCGGCCCAGCGTGGGCGGCTACTCTCGAAGGGTGATCGCGACGCGAGGCCGAACTTGACCCGCGCCTACCTGCTGCTCATCGGCCTGGTGGTCGTCTGGGGCAGCCACTGGGTCGTGGTCAAGGTCGGGTTGGAGACGATCCCACCCTTCACCTACGGCGTGCTGCGCCTCGTGGGCGGCATGGTCGTGCTGGCGGCGCTCATGGCCGCGACCGGCCGACTCAGGCGGCCCGAGCGGCTCGACTGGCCCATCATCGTCTCCTACGGCTTGCTGGCGGTGGCGCTAGGGATCGCCATGATGAACCTGGCCCTGCCGCACATCCCGGCCGGCCGCTCCTCGATCCTGGCCTACACCATCCCGCTGTGGGTGGTTCCGGTCATGCTGGTCGTGGCTCGCGTGCTGCCCACCCGCGCGGAGCTGCTCGGCCTCGGGCTGGGCCTTCTCGGACTCGTGCTCTTGCTCAACCCCGTGGCCATCGACTGGGGCGGAGAGGGGGCACTGTTGGGCAGCCTGCTCTTGGTGGTCGGCGCGATGGGTGCGGCGGTGGCCCTCGTCCACGTGCGCATGCACCCCTGGAAGGGCACGCCCTTCGACACGCAGATCTGGCAGCTGCTGGTGGCGCTGGTGCCCATGATCGTCCTCTGGCTTGTCCTGGAACGCGACAGAATCGGCCAGATCAGCTGGGATCTGCCTACCGCCCTGGCGGTCCTCTACTCGGGTCCGCTGGCGACGGCATTCGCCTTCTGGGCCTCGCAGATGATCGTCCGGGCACTGGGGCCGCTGACCACCGGCATCGGCTACCTGGGGGCGCCGGTGGTGGGCGTCATCGCCGGCATCATCGTGCTCGGTGAGGTCATCAGCCCCCTCGACATCGCCGGCGTGCTCGCAACCGGCGCCGGCATCGTCGTGGTGCTCCTGGCTCAGCGTGCCGCGGCGGCGTCACGCGGGGCGGACGACGACGATGCTGGCGGCCCGGCGGTGGAGGTCATGCTGCCCGACGGTGCCGAGCTGCCCGAGTTGCCCCGGCGAGGCTCGTGAGTGGTCGCAACTAGTACAGCAGCTCGAGGCGGGCCGCGCCCCAGAGGACGTGCCAGAGCAGGTAGTAGCACACGCGGAGCCAGAGCATGGGCAGGTAGCCGTAGCGTCGTAGCAGAAGCAGCTGCACGATGCCGAAGAGGTACACGTGCGGCATGACGAAGGCCGGCAAGGACGAGCCCAGGGCCAGCTGGGCTAGCGGCTCGACCGCCGCCGTGGAAAGGACGAGCGCCCATACCCGGCGGTCAAGAGCGCGGCCCCTGAAGCGTGCGCCAGAGACCCAGGTGAGGCCGGCCAGCGGCAGCAGGTGGAAGGCGGCCTCGGCGACGAGCGCTATGGTCGGGTAGAACAGCCAGGCATCGGGCCAGGCCACATTGACGTCTGGCGGGAAGCCGACGGCAACGTCAACAGCCATCGCGACCGCGGCGAACGGCAGCGTGGCCAGCGTCGCGATGGCCAGGCCACGAACGGTTCGCGAGCGGCACGCTGCCCGCCAGAAACCGCGCCCTTCGAGCAGCCACAGCGCGCCGGCTCCGAGGGCACCGGCAGCGACGACGGTGAGCGTCGGCGGCAGCGGCCCGATGAACCGCTCGAAGTCAGCGGGAGCCCGGGCCTGCAGTGCCGCGGCGGCGACGGTGGCCGCCCCTGTCGCGGCCATCCAGGGAACGTAGGCCCGAAGCCTGTCCAGTCGGCGCAGCTCTGCGATCGATTTCCGCGGCATGGATCCCCTGACCCAGATGCTAGCAGCGGCTGGACGGGCGCTCCGGGGCCTCGAGACCGTGGCGGCCCAGCGGCCCGGCGGCCCAGCGGCCCAGCGGCCACCGGCGGCCCAGCGGCCCGGCGGCCCGGCGGCCACCCCCGGGCGGCCCCCGTCCGGCAGTCCTTCGGCACTGGTGCCACGCGGCCCTGTTGCCCGAGCCTTGGAACACGGGAGGGGCCATGCCGACAGGGAATCAGATCGTTCCGGACCAGGCTCGTACAGCCGACGTGCTGGCACGCATCGGGGCCGCCTACCGGCACGAGGATGTGCCGGGACCGGCGGTCCTCATCGGCGACGCCAACTACTGGATCACCGGCGAGGATCCGGCCCTCATCCCAAGCGACTACTTCGACGACGGCGCCTTTGACACGATGCTGGCCTTCCAGGAGGCCAAGATCGCGGCGCACCTCGCGAACATCCCCGATGACGTGTACATCCCCTACCTCTTTCCCTGGTATGGCACCGGCGTAGTGCCCTCGGCCATGGGCTGCCGCATCCTCTTCCAGCGCGGCGAAGAGCCGGCCGTCGAGGGTCCCTTCATCGACGACCCCGCAGACGTCGCCCGGCTCGAGCTCCCCCATCCGCAGCGAGATGGGCTGATGCCCCGGGTGCTCGCCTGCATCGACCACTTCCGGGCCCACTCCGCCCTGCCCATCAGCTTCACCGACAGCCAGGGCCCCCTCAATATCGCCCTCAACCTGGTGAGCCTCGAACGCCTGTGCATCTGGATGTTCGAGCGCCCCACTGTCGTCCACGACCTGATGGACCTCTGCACCACCGCGCTCATCGAGTGGATCCGAGTGCAGAAGGAGCGCGCGCGGACGCCGCTCGACAGAGGCGCGTTTCCGCACATGATCGCCATACCGCCCGGGTTCGGCGGGGTTTGGCTCTCCGACGACGACAGCACCGTGCTCTCACCCGAGCTCTATCGCGAGTTCGTGGTGCCCTACAACGGTCGCGTCTTCGAGGTCTTCGGTGGGGGCACGCTGCACTACTGCGGCAACGCCCGTCACCAGCTGCAGAACTACCTGGCTACGCCCGGGCTGGTGGGGCTCAACGCCTGGTGCATGGGTGAGTTCGGGCAGATCTTCGAGGCCCAGCGGATCATCGGTGACCGGGCGGTGATCATGGTCTGCGACTACACGCCCACCGATGTGGAGGCCTACTTCCGCGACCTCTTCGCGGGCCTGCGCACGCGTGGAACGATCGTTGCCACCTACCCGTCGGCAGCCACCGCGCTCAACTACGGCACCGCGCAGGTGGTACCCGTCCGGCGTGACTCGGTCGCGACCGCGCGACGCGCGTGGGAGACCATCGCCCGCGTCAGTGAAGGGAGCAGTCGATGAGCCAGCAGCACGGGTCGATGACCGGCCGCCAGCGCTTCGAGGCGGTGTTCCGGGGCGAGCTGCCCGACCGCGTCCCGGTAACGCTCTTCATCCAAGACCAGGGCCACTTCATCAGCCAGCTCCACCCCCATATCGACCCCTGGGACTCACTGTCGCTTCAGCTCAAGACGGTCGGATTCCAGCGTGAGCTGGGCGCGGACATCATGGCCCGGCTGCTCTTCGGCACACTCGCCGAGTTCCAGTGGATGCTCCTTGGCGGCCTCGACGTGAGCCGCTCCACCGACGACTGGCAGGTGGAGACGTCGGAGCGGCGAGAGGGGCGGACGACCGTTCGGAGCTCGGTCATCCATACGCCCGAGGGCGACCTCGAACAGGAGTACTCGATCGACGAGATCCGTCCGGGCACGCTCATGTATGCCTGCACCAAGAAGCCCGTCCACAGCCGCGAGGACCTCGAGCTGGTCGCCGCCTACGAGCCGGGCATGCGGCCGGACTACCCCGATCGCGTGGCTCGCATGGTCGCCCCCATCCGAGAGGCGGTCGGTGACGACGGCTGGGTCGGCGTGTGGGCCCCGCACGGCCCCTTCAACATGGCTTCACTGCTGGTCACCGAGGACGTCCTCTACTCGCTCTTCTACGAGGATCCCGACGTACTACCGACGGCTGATGGAGGTGTCGTTGGCACGAGTGCACGACTACACTCGGGCGCTCGACGCGCCGGGCGTGGACATCCTCTTCGTCGGCGGCAACGTGCCCGGCGGCTTCATCGGCCGACCCAACTACGAGCAGCACGTGCTCGAGTGGGAAGCGCGCCATGTCGCTTGGGTGCAGGATCGCGGCACGCCCGCCTCCTATCACAACTGCGGCCAGATCCAGGTGCTGGTCGAAGCCTACAAGCGTCTCGGCGTGGCGGCCGTGGAGCCATTCTCACCGCCGCCCAAGCTGGGCGACGCGGACCTTGCAGAAGCCAAGCGAGCGGTCGCTGGCGACTACGTCATCATCGCCGGCATCGACCAGGTGGACGTCATCCAGAAGGGCAACGTCGAAGCTGTCCGCCGAGCCACAGCGGAGGCCATGCACATCGGCAAGCCGGGCGGCCGCTTCGTGCTGCAGAACGCCGACTTCCTGGAGTACGGCACGCCCGTGGCGAACGTGGAGGCCTTCGTCGAGACGGCCATCGAGGGCGCCTGGTACTAGCGCACCGGCCGGCGCGGCCCTCGTCTGCCGAGCCTCAGGGAGCCGCGCGGTGCTTCGACACGAGGTCGGCCACGATATCGGCCACGCGGGGCAGAGCCGCCTCCACGGCCGGGCTCAGCCCCTCTCCCAGCTCGATGTCGGCGATGCCGATGCCGATGGCCACGGCCTCGGGACGGTGGCCCCCCAGCTCGGCCGCCAGCGCCACGAGCTCGCCGGCACCGACGTGATGCGACGAGGCCCCGGGTTCGGCGCGCGTGTCCGCATCGGAGCGGGGCGCATCCGCCTCGAGATGGTGGATCTCGATGGAGCCAGGCAGTCCGCGCATGTCCGCATCGACGAAGATGGCCAGCGTGGCCGCCGCGATGTCGAGCGACATCTCCGGCAGCAACTGATGCGCCCCGCGCACCTCCACGTCCTCGCCCGCCAGCCGTGGATCGGATGCCAGCAGCTCTGCCGCCCGCGCACCCACGCCATCGTCCCGGCGGAGCATGTTGCCGAACCCGATGACGAGCACGTGACGCGAAGGGGCGCCGCTCCCTTCGTTGGGGGCGACGCCCTGGTCGTTCGGACACATGTCCAGAGGGGACTCCCTAGCGCTTGACGCGGTCGATGATCTCCCCGTCGGGCGAGAGCAACTGGATGTCCAGCGCCATGTCGCCGAGCGCGTGCGTCGAACAGGACAGGCAGGGGTCGTAGCAGCGGATGACCGCTTCGACCCGGTTGAGCATCGGCTCCTGGATCTTCTCGCCCTTCACGTGGTGGCGGGCCACCTGCTGCACGGAGCGGTTCATGGCCATGTTGTTGTGGCCGGTGGCGATGACCAGGTTGGCCCACTCCACGAGGCCGTCGTCGTCGACCCGGTAGTGGTGCATCAGCGTGCCGCGGGGAGCTTCGGAGACGCCGATGCCCTCGTTGCGGTTGATGCCGGCCGTGGCGAGCACGTGCCTGGACAGGATGTCCGGGCTGCGCAGGATCTGCTCGATCTTCTCGATCGCGTGCAGCGTGTCGATGAGCCGGGCGTAGTGGTAGTGGAAGGACGAGCCGGCCACACGACCGACTCGCCAGCGGAACTTCTGCAGCTCCTCGTCGGCACGCGGGGTGCCGGTCGCCTCGGCCACGTTGAGGCGCGCCAGCGGACCTACGCGATAGATGCCGTCGGGATAGCCCATCGGCTTGTAGTAGGTGGACTTGAGGTAGGACCACGGCTCCACGGCCTCGCCGATGTAGTCGTTGAAGTCCTTGGGATTACCGCGGTCGACCAGCGGACTGCCGTCGGCATCGATGATGCGCAGGTCGCCGCCGTAGTGGTCGACATTGCCCTTCTCGTCGACAAGGCCCATGAAGGCGGAGCGGAAATTGCCGAAGGTCGACGCCTCCTCCTCCCACTTCATCATGTCGGTCTTGTACCAGGCGATGGCCCGCTGGAGCTGGGCGATGGCCTCGGGCACACCGGCCAGGATCTGGTCGCGGACCTCCTCGCTCAGCGGGTCGGCCACGCCTCCGGGCACGATGCCCCCCGGATGGATGCGCTTGCCGCCGAGCAGCGCGATGATCTCCTGGCCCCACTTGCGCAGGCCGATACCGTCCTTGGCCAGCTGCGGGTTCTCCTGGGCCACCGCGATGATGTGGCGCTTGGAGGAATCGGCGTCGAAGCCGAAGAGCAGGTCCGGCGAGGAGAGGTGGAAGAACGAGAGTGCGTTCGACTGGACGATCTGGCCGAGGTTGATGAGACGGCGCAGGTCCGCGCCTGTGGGCGGGGGGTCGACGGCCAGGATGTCGTCGACGGCCTTGGCCGAGGCGACCAGGTGGCTGACAGGGCAGATGCCGCAGATGCGCGCCATGATGGCCGGCATCTCGTGGACCGGGCGGCCCTGGACGATGCGCTCGAACCCGCGGAACTGGGTCACGTGGAAGCGGGCGTCCGTGACCTCACCCTGCTCGTCGAGCTGGATAGTGATCTTGGAGTGGCCCTCGATCCGCGTGACCGGATCGATGGTGATCGTTCGACTCATGCTGGGGGGCTCCTATCGACCGAACCGTGAACCGGCCGCCTCGGGGACGCGGCCGGAGAGCAGGTCATCGAGCAGGGTGTAGATGAGGTCCGCTGAGGGCGGGCAGCCCGGCAGGAAGACGTCGACGTCGACGATCTTGTGGACCGGCGTCGACATGGGCAGCAAGGCCGGCACCACCTGGGTCGGCATCTGCGCGTTGATGGTCACGTTCTCGCGGTACGAACGATCCATCAGCGGCTCGACGCCGATGGGGTTGCGCATACCGGGCACGTTCGAGGTCACGGCGCAGTCGCCGAAGGCGATGATGGTAGTGGTGTGCTCGCGGACCAGTTTGACCTTGTGCAGGTCGTCCTCGCTGGACACCGCGCCCTCGACCAGGCAGACATCCACGTGCTCGGGGTAGTCCTTCCAGTCGACCAGCGGGCTGTAGACGAGATCGGCCCGGCTGAAGATGTCGAGGATGCGCTCGTCCATGTCGATGAGCGACATGTGGCAACCCGAGCAGCCGTCCAGCCAGACGGTCGCGACTGATGGCTTCCTTGACTCACTCATAGACCGCGCTCCTCTCGGACCACCTTGAGCCACGGCAGGAACGGGCGGCGGTCCTTGCTACCGGCTGCGACCGGTCGGCCCTTCTCGAAGAGCGCCCCGGTGGGACAGACCTGGACGCACTTGCCACAACTGGTGCATGTCGTGGACTCGCCCCAAGGGGCGCCCATGTCCGTCTGGACACGGGTCTCGAGGCCACGATGCATGACGTCCCAGGTGTGTGCGCCCTCGATCTCGTCGCAGACCCGCACACAGCGGAGGCACAGGATGCAGCGGTTGTGATCGATGGCGAAGAACTTGTGACTGGCGTCGATATCGACGGCAGGGTTGATGCGGGGCAGGTCGAAGTGCTTGATGCCAAGCTCGTCGGCCATGTCCTGGAGTTCGCAGTGGTTGTTGGCGACGCACACGGCGCACACGTGATTGCGCTCCATGAACATCATCTCGGTGATCGCCTGGCGGTACTCCAGCAGCTTCTCCGAGTGCGCGGTGATGTCCATGCCCTCGGCGATCTTGGTCATGCAGGCAGCCGCGAGCTTGGGTGAGCCCGCGATCTCGACCATGCACAGACGGCAGGCACCACGGTCGGTGATGCCCTCGAGGTGACACAGGCCCGGGATGTCGATGCCGTTCTCTTCGGCCACTTCCATCACGGTCTGGCCTTCGTTGCCGGCGACGTCCTTGCCGTCGATGGTCAGCGTGAAGACATCGCTCATGCCACTACCTCAGCTGGCTTCGAGATGGGACAGACGCCGGCGGGACAGGTCTTGTCCACGATATGAGCCATGTACTCATCCCTGAAGTAGCGCAGCGTGCTGAAGATGGGGTTGGGTGCGCCCTGGCCCAGGCCGCAGAGAGACATCTTCGCGACGATGCCGGCCAGCCGCTCGAGCTGGGCCAGGTCGTCCTCGGTCGCCTCACCTTTGGTGATCTGGTCGAGGAGCATGTACATCTGCGTGGTGCCCACGCGGCAGGGAGTGCACTTGCCGCACGACTCGTCACGACAGAAGTCCTGGAAGTACTTGGCCACATCGACCATGCAGGACGTGTCGTCCATGACGATCATGCCGCCCGAGCCCATGAACGAGCCGAGCTCGATGAGGGTCTCGTAGCTGACCGGCGTGTCGAGGTGTTCGGCCGGGATGCAGCCACCCGACGGGCCTCCAGTCTGGACCGCCTTGAAGGGTCGGTCGTCGATGATGCCGCCGCCGATGTCGAAGATGATCTCCCGCAGGGTCATGCCCATGGGCACCTCGACCATGCCGGTGTTGACGACGCGGCCGGCCAGCGCGAAGACCTTGGTGCCCTTCGACTTGCCCACGCCGATGGCCGCGTACTTGTCGGGGCCATCACGGATGATGGTGGGGATGCTGGCCAGCGACTCGACGTTGTTGATGAGCGTGGGGCTGCCCCATAGGCCTGACACAGCCGGGTACGGGGGACGTGGCCGGGGCGTCCCGCGACGGCCCTCGACCGAGGCGATGAGCGCCGTCTCCTCGCCGCAGACGAAGGCGCCCGCACCGAGGCGGACCTGCAGGTTGAAGGCGAACGAGGTGTCCATGATGTTGTCGCCCAGGTAGCCGGCTCGCTGCGCCAGCCGGATGGCCGTCTGCAGGCGCTTGACCGCGAGCGGGTACTCCGCACGGCAGTAGACATAGCCCTCGCTGGCATGCACGGCGAAAGCCGCGATGGCCATGCCTTCGAGCACGCGGAAGGGGTCGCTCTCGAGGACGCTGCGGTCCATGAAGGCGCCGGGGTCGCCCTCGTCGGCATTGCAGATGACGTACTTCTTGTCGCCGGTGGCCTTGGCCACTGTGGTCCACTTGAGGCCGGTCGGGTAGCCGGCGCCACCGCGACCGCGGAGCCCCGATTCCATGACCTCGTCACGCACCTCGCCCGAAGTCATCTCGCTGAGGACCCGGCGCAGTGCCTGGTAGCCACCCACGGCGATGTAGTCGTCGAGGCTCTCGGGGTCGACCAGCCCGAAGTTCTCGGTGGCCACCCGCACCTGCTTCTCGAAGAAGGGGCCCTGGGGCTGTCGCTGCGCGTCGGGCGCGACCGCGTCGAGGGCTGCGGCGATGGACTCGGCCTGGTCGGGGCGGATGTGCTCGAACAGCTCGCCTGTCTCGCCGATCTCGACCAGCGGGCCGGCGGCGCAGAGGCCGAGACAGCCGACACGCTTGACGACCACGTCGGACTTGCCTTCGGTCAGCTCGCGCAGGCGGGCAGTGATCTCGTTGGCGTTGCCGGACATGCAGCTTGCGGCCTCGCACACGCGAGCGGTCGCGCGCGGCGGGCCGGCGTTCTCGTCGATGGTGATGGTGCGGTGACGCTTGGGGCGCGCCGCAGCTGCGTTGTCGCTCACATCGCCTCCAGTTCAGCCATGAGCAGATCGGTCACGGCCTTGCCCTTCATCTCGCCATCGACGATGACGGCCGGGGCCAGGCTGCAGGCACCGATGCAACGGGCAGTCAGCAGGGAGAGCCTGCCGTCCTCCGTGGTGCCCTTGGGCTTCACGCCAAGTCTCGCATCGAAGGCCTCGATGATGTCGCGGGCGCCGTTGATGTAGCAGGCGGTGCCGGTGCACACCACGCAGGTGTGGTCGCCTTGCGGCTTGAGCGAGAAGAACGAGTAGAAGGTGGCGACGCCGAAGACGCGGGAGTGTGGGACACCGAGCGTGTCGCCGATGAAGTGCAGCGCGTCGTCGTCGAGGAAACCGAAGGCCTCCTGCGCGGCGTGGAGGGCCTCGATGAGCGCCTCCGGACGATCGCCGTGGCGGCGCATGCGCGTCGCGACGATCTTCCAGCGCTTGTCATCATTGGGTGGTGCGGGTTTGCGGTACGGGATAGGCATGCGCGCCTTTCGAGGTCGTTGGTCAGACTGGCTGTGCCTGGCCCCCGCCCACATCCCAATAGGACCTGCCGGGGGCCACAGGCCGTGCTCTCCAAGCATAGGCACCGAACATCAGGGATTCGGGGTCCGAGCGGCCCCTTTCAGAGGGGCCGCGTGTACACGACGGCGTGCTCGACGGGTGCGCCACGGTTCCCAGCGGCCACCTCCCACCGGCCGGAGCGTGCACCTCATGCACCAGTTCGACCACCGGCCACCGGCCACCGGCCGGAGCGTGCACCTCATGCACCAGTTCGACCAGCCGGCCACCTCCCACCGGCCGGAGCGTGCACCTCATGCACCAGTTCGACCAGCCGGCCACCTCCCACCGGCCGGAGCGTGCACCTCATGCACCAGTTCGACCAGCCGGCCACCTCCAGGCGTCGGGCCCTGTCATGCGGTGGCTTGCGTTGACGTTCTCGGTCGTCTGGTGCAAGGGACAGGCGGCATCCACGACCACGACCCCTCAGGACGGCCAGCATCGTCGAACTCGTGCGTGGGGCGCAGGGCGTTCACGACGAGTCGGCCGGGCGGAGACCGAGTAGACCGCGCTGCTCGTCGGGCCCATTGGCGCCACGAGCCTGTTCGTCGGCTGGCACATCCCAGCGGCGGCGCCGGTACGCCCTAGTAGTGCGTGTCGCGGATGGTCTCGATCATGGCCCAGAAGTTCTCCAGCGGCGTATCGAGCTGGACGTGGTGGGTGGGCCCCAGGATGAGTCCCCCACCGGCGCCGATGGTGGCCACCCGCGTGCGAATCTCCGAGCGTACGTCGTGGGGCGTCCCGAAGGGCAGCGTCTTCTGCTCATCGATCGAGCCCCAGAAGAGGAGCCTGTCGCCGTAGTCGCGCTTGAGCTCGGCCGGGTCCATGCAGGCCGGCTGGACCGGGTTGAGCACGTCGATGCCGATCTCGATGAGCTCGTCGATGACCTCGCGCACGTCGCCGTCGGTGTGATATGCCACCTTGAGCTCGGGGTTGATGGCCTTGACGCGGCTGACGAGCTCGGCCATGCGCGGCTTGAAGAACCGCCGCCAGGTGTCGGGGTGGAAGAGCATGCCCTTCTGCGAGCCGATGTCATCGCCGGTCCAGATCATGTCCACGCCCATCGCGGCCAGCTTCTCGGCAGCGGCCAGGTGATAGCGGAAGGGGATCTCGAGGATCCGGTCGGCCAGCTCCGGGTTCATGACCAGGTCCATCAGCAGCCGCTCGTAGCCACGCAACGCCCAGGCCGTCTCGAAGATGGTGGTAACGGTGACACCCACGATCCAGTACTCGTCGCCGTACTCGCGGATGACCCGCTCGGAGTCGGTGTACAGCTCCGGGCGGTGCGGGTCCGGCGGCTGGTACGCATCGATGGCGTCGTCCTCGGCCAGCGGGAAGCCGACCATCTCGGTGTAGTGCCCGGTACCGAACGGTGTCTGGTAGGGGTGCTCCCGCCAGGTCACGCCCCACTCGTCGGTGTAGGTGTCGTGGCCGGCGTAGTAGTTGTTGGCCCAGCCCACTGAGGTCAGGATGAGATCGGAATCGATGGCGCGCTCAAGCTCGTAGGTGTTGCCGCCGCCGTGGGGATTGTGTTCACCCCCGCGGGCTACGTTCAGCCTGCCCTCGACCGTCCCGAGCTCCCCCCGGGCGACCATATCGGCACGCAGCCGTTCGGCGAACTCGGGCGTGAAGCTGATCTGCATCGGGCAGCGATCGGGCACCTCGCGGGCGAGGGCCGTCGCCACCCGGTCGCGATGCCGCATGGCTGCTGGGCAGGGCCGGGCGGGATCGCTAGGCCAGCAGTTCCTGGGCCACGTTGGCCGCGGTGGCGGCGTCCTTGGCGAAGCCGTCAGCGCCGATCTCGGCAGCGAACTCGTCGGTCACCGGCGCCCCGCCGACCATGATCTTGGCGTTGGGGTCGGCCGCACGGATGGCATCGATGGCGGCCTTCATGCCCACCATGGTCGTGGTCAGCAGCGCGCTGATGCCGACGATACTGGCGCCGTGCTCGACCGTGGCCTCGGCGAAGGCCTCGGGGCTGACACGTTGGTGCCCAGGTCGACGATCTCGAAGTTGGAGCCCTTGAGCATCATGCCCACGAGGTTCTTGCCGATGTCGTGGAGATCACCCTGCACCGTGCCGATGACGGCGGTGTGCTCGGGCTTGATACCCGAGGCGGCCAGCAGCGGCTCGAGCAGCGCACTGGCTTCCTTCATGGCGTGGGCGCTGATGAGCATCTCGGGCACGTACACGCCCTCGTTGCAGGCGAACTTGCGGCCGACCTCGGTCATGGCCTCGGTCATGGCGTCGAGGATGACGTTGGGGTCGACGCCCTCGTCGATGGCAGCCTGGGTCAGGCTCACCGCGTCGGCGCGGTTGCCGGCCTCGACGGCGGCGGTCAGGGCGGCTAGGTCAGCCATGGTTCGTGTCCCTCCAAGGTGAGATGCTCGCGGCCTCAGGGTCGGATGCTCGCACAACGGGCACAGCATCGTGCCGTTTCCCTGCGTCGTGACGGGCCGGATGGCCCGATGAGATGGTCGGTCCGGACGGCAGCACGCCTCGCGCTTGCTCGGACCGTTGGCGGTCTGCACTCATGACGATCGCATCCGCACCCACCATGAGAACCTGCCGCCGGGCTCCAGGACACGCTCGCGGCCAGCAGCCATGGCGCCCGCGAGGTGGTCGTCGGTCGAGGTGGTCGGCTCGAGGGCTACCTGCTCGTACGGCTGGCCCTCCGGCGGCCAGCCGCCATAGGCCAGCCAGATGCCGAGCACCGGCGCGAACTCACGGTCCCAGTCGAAGTCGAGCCGGGCCCCGTCTCGCGCCACCGCGCGGATCTCCTCCGGAGCGTAGGCATAGAGCTTCACGGCCCAGCCCGCGTCGGTGCGCACGCAGGCGAGGTCGATCTCCTCCCCCTCCGCGTCGACGGTCTTGGGCCAGTCGATGGTGTCAGGCAGGTCGATACCCATCTGCGCGGTGCGCACGGCCTGGTGGACCTCCGGCAAGTCGATGTACGAACCCGGTTCGAGCTTGAGCACGGCATGCTGGGAGTAGAGCATGGGCAGCGGCTCGTCGGCCAGGCTCACGACCTCGTACTCGGCGAGCACGGTCTGTTCGTCGCTGAAGGAGAGCCGTCGCGACATGCGATAGCCCCAGCGAGGCACGCTCCAGGTATGCACGACCGCGCCGGCCGCCTCATCGATCGAAAGGTAGGCGCCGCGGCCCCACTGGTCACCGTGGTCACGTAGCGCCGGACCATCGGGCCGGAGCGGATCCGGGCATACCGAGACCGTGGGTAGGCACTCGTCCCAGCCGAACGACTCGCGTCCCCAGAATCCGACACCTTCTGCCGCCCAGGCCATCTGTTCCAGCTCCGCGGGCGGCTCGCCCTGCAACAGCCACTCGCGGTCGCGGCGCTTGTCGCGCAGCGAGACGACGCGTGCACCGACCTCACCCACGACCTCCAGCTCGACCGCGTCGGTGCTGAGCCTGAGCGAGGGCCACTCGCCCCAGGTCGCGTGGCTGATCCGCGTGCTCACCCTGCCCTCCGGTCTCGTTGTGGCATCGGGTCCTCGGCTCGGTGGTCTCGTCGAAGTGCCGGCGGTCAGCCCGCGGCAGCTGCTGCGGTTCGGGTGCGGGCGCGCTCGGCGCGCGCCTGGCGCCACTGGGCCAGGGCCACGGCCGCGATGAGCAGCACGCCCAGCGCCACGCGCTGGTAGAACGTGCCCACCCCGAGCAAGGCCATGCCGTTGTTGAGCACGCCCACCAGGAGCACCGCCAGCACCGTGCCGACGATGGTGCCCTTGCCGCCGGTGGTCGCGGCGCCGCCGAGGAAGACCGCCGTGATGGCTTGCAGCTCGAAGCCGACACCGTTGATGGGATTGCCCGAGGTGGTGCGCGCAGTGAGCAGCACGCCGGCCAGCCCAGCCGTGGCGCCGCAGAGCATGTACATGCCGATCTTCATGCGCGTGAGGTTGATGCCCGCCAGGCGAGCCGCGGTGGCGTTGCCGCCGATGGCATACACGGCGCGACCGAAGTCGGTGTACTTCATGAGCACATGGAAGAGGATGGCTACGACGATGAAGATGAGAAAGAGGATGGGCACGCCGGTCCAGGCACGCCCGCCCAACTCGGGCAGTGGCAGTTCGGGGAAGAGCCGGCCGGTGGCGAGCCACGTGTACTCGGGCTGGGTGACCACCCCGATAGGCTTTCCGTCGGGGGCGACGAGGAAGGCCAGGCCGGCGAACGCGGCCAGCGTACCCAGGGTGGCGATGATGGGATTGACATGCAGCTTGGTCACGACAAGGCCGTTGACGATGCCGAGACCCACACCCGTGAGGATGCCGACCAGGATGGCCGCCTGCATCGAGCCCTGCACGAACGGCAGCGGGACTTCGATGTCGCCGGGGAGCGTGAGCGCACCCAAGGCAATGGCGGATGCGGCGGTAACCGAGGCCACCGAAGCGATGGACCCGACGGAGATGTCAAGCATGCCAGCGACGATGACGACGGTCTCGCCGATGGCCAGCAAGCCGACGATGACGATGGACTGGCTGAGGCTGTTCATCAGGTTCTGCCAGGAGAGGAAGAGCGGCTGCAGCCAGACGATGAGAACGACGATGACGAGGAGCGCCAGGATCAGCGAGAGGTTGTCGACGCCGACGATATTGATGATGCGTCGCGCCGTGCT
Organism: uncultured Chloroflexia bacterium; assembly: GCA_963712745.1. GTDB lineage: Bacteria > Chloroflexota > Limnocylindria > Limnocylindrales > CSP1-4 > JAFMJV01. The sequence goes on from CAVQJC010000020.1 coordinate 554,577, forward strand.
GACGTTCTCGTCGCCCGAAAACGGGGCCGGTCCGGTGCTTCCGCCACCGGCCCCGGCGCCAGCCGGGCTGGTCTGCAGCTCGCTCACTTGGCCTCCCCTCCTGCCGCGGCCGCCTCGGCGGCCGCCCGACGTACCCTGAGGTGCTCGTGCATGGCCAGCTCGAGTACCTGTTCCTCGGTCGTGCCCGGTCCGGGCAGCTCGCCGGTGATGCGGCCGCCCTGCATCACATAGATGCGGTCGGACATGCCCAGGATCTCGGGCAGCTCCGACGAGATAAGCATGATGGCGAGACCCTCGTTGGCCAGCGCGTCTATGAGCCGGTAGATCTCCGACTTGGCGCCGACGTCGATGCCGCGGGTGGGCTCGTCGAGGATGAGCACCTTGGGCTTGGCGGCCAGCCAGCGCGCAAGCACGACCTTCTGCTGGTTGCCACCGGAGAGTTTGCCCACCTCCTGGTCGATCGAGGGCGTGCGCACGTTAAGTCGCTGCACGTACTCGGTGGCGACCTGTCGCTCCTGGCGCCGCTGCACGATGCGGAACCGAGTCAGCCGTCGGATGATGGCCAGCGTGATGTTCTCGAGCACGCTTCGGATGAGCACCAGACCTTCGCGCTTGCGGTCTTCGGGAGCGAAGCCGATGCCCTCAGAGATAGCGTTGCTGGGCTGACCGATGCTGACCTGCTTGCCGTTGATGACGACGTCGCCTGATGACTTGGGCAGCTCGCCGAAGATGACCTTGGCCAGCTCGCTCCGACCAGCTCCGATGAGGCCGGCGAAACCGACGATCTCGCCGGCCTTGATGTCGAATGAGACGCCGTTGTGCCATAGGCTCTGGACATCGCGCACCTCGAGCACCACGCGATCGGTGGCCGCGGGATGGCGGTCGAAGACCTCGCCCAGGTCGCGCCCGACCATGTTGCGCACGATGTCGTCCTCGGTCAGCGCGGAGGCCTGTTCGACGATGACCAGCTTGCCGTCGCGCAGGATGGCCACGCGGTCGGCGATCTGCATGATCTCGTGGAGTCGGTGGCTGACGTAGATGATGGCCACGCCCTCCGCGCGCAGCCGACGTACGAGCGTGAAGAGCTGGTCGACCTCCTCTTCGGTCAGCGATGAGGTCGGCTCATCGAGCGCAAGGATGCGCATCCTCGATCTGACCGCGCGCATGATCTCGACCAGCTGGCGCTGGGCCGAAGACAGCTCGTCGCCCATGCGCCAGCGCGGCAGTGACCGCTCGAAGCCGTACTCCGCCAGTTCGTGGTCGACCCGCGCGTTGAGTGCGCCGCGGTCGATGAACGGCCCACGCTTGGGCAGTTCGCCGGCGAAGATGTTCTCGGCCACGTCGACGCCGGGGATGATCTCGGGCTCCTGGTAGATGACGCGGATCCCGGCCGAGCGCGCCTCTCGCGGGTTGGCGAAGTGCAGCTGCTCCCCATCGATGCTGAGCGTGCCGAGATCGGGTCGATAGTCGCCGCTAAGGATCTTCAGCAGTGTCGACTTGCCGGCTCCGTTCTCGCCGAGGAAGGCGAGCACCTCGCCGGGTCGGACGTCGAGCGAGACGTCGTCGAGGGCCTGGACGTTGGGAAAAGCCTTGCTGACGTGGCGGATCTCGAGGACGCCGGAACCGACGTTTGGCTCGGCTGCGGAGGCCTCGGGAGGCGCGGTCAGGGTCATGCGTTCACCGGAGGTGTGAGGAGGCGGTCGCGCGGGCCCGGATCGAGCCAGGCTCCGCGCGACCGCCGTTCCAGGACTGGCTACTGCGAGCAGTTGGCCAGGGATTCAGGGGTGAAGATATCGGTGTACGTCGTGGGGTCCACGATCGAGGTGGGAGCGATGGTGAAGGCCGGCAGATCAACGCCGTTGACGACGTTCTCGTACAGGACCTCGGCAGCCGACGCTCCGACGTCCAGGCCGGAGATGTACAGCGCAGCCTTGAACCCGCTGGGCTGATCGGCAGCCCAGAACTTGCAGGCCTCGTAGGCCCCAAGGCCGACGCCCAGGATGTTGTCGGGTGAGACGCCCTGCGTGGCGAGCGCGTTCAGGACGGCGAGAACGCCTTCGTCATTGCAGGCGAAGACGACCCAGTGGGTCACGTCGGGATGGGCGGTGATGACGGGGCCGGCCTTGTCCTGCGCATCGGGTGACTCGCCCGTGTACTGGACCTGGAAGATCGACTCGGCCGGAACGCCGACATCGAGCATGGCCTGCTTGGACGCGTTGGTGCGATCCTCGCAGACGGACAGCGTCGGGACCTCGGTCGACAGGACGCCGAGGGTGATCGCCTCGTCCTCGAGCCAGCCACCTTCGGTCAGCAGGCGCGCGGCCTCTGCGCCCACCTTGGCGCCCATGTCGGGGCCGCTGAAGCCCACGAAGGGGACGGGGTTCCCAGCGGAATCCACGATGCTATCGTCGGTCGCCACGAGGGCGACGCCGGCCGCCGCGGCGGCGTCCGAGATAGCCGGGCCGATGGTCTGGTCGGGCACGGTGATGGCGATGCCGGCCGCGCCGGCGGAGATGGCGTCGTTCACGAGGTTGACACCCAGGCTCGGATCGAGCTTGGCGTCGGCCTTGAGTGACGTGGCGCCGAGCTCGGCGGCCTTGGCTTCGAACGAATTCTGCAGGTCGATGAAGTACTGCTGGTCTGCGCTCTTGTTGATGACGTAAAGCAGCGGGGCCTCGTCCTGCGCGACCGCCGGCAGGGCGGAAGCGGTCAGGAGCGCGGCGCCACCCAGGGCGACCAGGGTCTTCTTGAAGCGAGAGTCAACCACGAGCGATTCCTCCATTCCTCCGAAAGGGTTGGCTGGGACGTGTCGATGTTACCTGTTTCCAACACGAAACAACACGTTCTCTGGCAGATTACGTCCGAAGGTGCCCTCCTTCTGTTTCGACGGCGCGCTGTCCCTTCTCACCGGCCGCCTGGAAAGGTACGATTGGTCAGAACCAATCTGCCGGGATTGTCTAACAGTCGCCGTTGAGAAGCAACCCTGACAGGGCCGACGGTCACCTGGTCGCCAGCCAGAAGGGGCTGGCACTGGCGACGGCGGCCCACGCCGATAGAGCGGACAGGAGGATCGATGGAGCAGACCCCGCTGCGACTGCCCGAGCGGCCCCGGCACCTGCGCGACCGCGACGTCGCCGCCTGGTCCGAGCCGGTGGTCATCGACACGTATCCGACGCCCGCGCCCGACCGCAATCCACTCTTCCTCGAGAACCGCGTGTACCAGGGCTCGTCTGGTCGGGTCTATCCCAACCCTGTCACCGACCGCGTCTCGGATATGGCGGTGCCCACGTCCTGGGAGGCGGTCCACCTCGAGAACGAGTACCTGCGCGTGATGATCCTGCCCCAGATCGGCGGCCGCATCCACGTGGTCCAGGACCGCCAGACCGGCTACGACGTCTTCTACCGCCAGAACGTCATCAAGCCGGCCCTGGTGGGGCTGCTGGGTCCGTGGATCTCCGGCGGCGTCGAGTTCAACTGGCCCCAGCATCACAGGCCTTCCACCTTCATGCCGACCGACTACGAGATCGAGTCGCTGCCCGACGGCGGGGCCGTGGCGTGGTGCTCCGAGCACGAGCCCACCGATCGCATGAAGGGTATGCACGGCGTGGTCCTGCGGCCCGCCTCGTCGGTGCTGGAGCTGGCGGTCAGGCTGGGCAACCGGACCCCGCTGGTGCAGACGTTCCTGTGGTGGGCCAATGCGGCGGTGCGCGTGCACGACGACTACGAGGCCTACTTCCCCCCGGACGTGACCTACGTGGCTGACCATGCGCGGCGCGCGATGTCTACGTTCCCTTGCGCTGAGGGCCGCTACTACGGCGTCGACTACGGGTCGCGCCCTGCGCGCGATGCGGACCTGCGCTGGTACCGCAACATCCCTGTGCCTACGTCCTACATGGCCATGGGCACGGCGGCGGACTTCTTCGGCGGCTACGACCACGCTGCAGGCGAGGGCTTCGTCCACTGGGCCGACCACACCATCAGCCCGGGCAAGAAGCTGTGGACCTGGGGCAACCACGAGTTCGGCTACGCCTGGGACCGTGAGCTGACCGACCAGGATGGTCCCTACGTCGAGCTCATGGCGGGCGTGTTCACCGACAACCAGCCCGACTTCGGGTTCCTGCTTCCGGGCGAGGTGCGCACGTTCAGCCAGTACTGGTATCCGCTCGTCGGCACCGGGCCGGTACAGGCGGCCAACCTCGACGCCGCCGTGCGCCTCTCACGAGGGGCCGGCGTCGCCCATATCGGCGTGGCGGTGACGCGCCCGCGCGACGGGGCCACCGTGCGCCTCACCGAGCGGGGTCGGCCGATCTTCGAGCGCACCGTGGACCTTGCCCCAGGATCACCGTTCCTGGCCGGGGACATCGCGCTCGGCGAAGGCGCCAGGACGGCCGAGCTGCACCTGGCCGTGCTCCACGACGGGAGGGAGCTCATCAGCTACCAGCCCGCAGTGCGGCGTCGGGGCGATCCGCCTCCACCGGCTACCGAGCCGCCGCCGCCGGCCGAGGTCGAGACGCTCGAGGAGCTGTGGCTCACGGGCATGCACCTGCAGCAGTACCGCCACGCCACGCGCCGGCCAGAGGCCTACTACCGCGAAGCTCTGCGGCGGGACCCAGGCGACAGCCGCAGCAACACGGCCATGGGCGAGTGGCACCTACGCCACGGCGAGTACGCCCAGGCGGAGCAGCATCTGCGGGCAGCGCTGGAGCGACTGTCGGTGCGCAACGCCAACCCGCGGGACGGCGAGGCCAGCTACCTGCTGGGCGTGACACTGCGACTGGCCGGGCGCCCTGGCGAGGCGGACGAGGCCTTCGGCAAGGCCGGCTGGAACGGCGCGTTCGGAGCAGCATCCGATATCGCGCGGGCGGAGATCGCCTCGGCGCGAGGGGACACTGGCGCGGCCATGGCCCTGCTCGAGCGAGCGCTCCGCTCCAACGGCGCCGAACCCGGAGCCCTCGGCCTGCGAGCCGCTCTCCTGCGGCGCGGGGGTCGAACGACCGACGCGCGCGAGGCTGTGGCTTCGATGCTGGCCGCCGATCCGCTCGACATCCGCGCACTCCATGAGCGCGCCCTGCTCGATGGGGCCGATGGCCCGTTGCCGGGCGGTGCCCAGGCCGCCCTCGACATCGCCCATGACGAGGCCCGCGCGGGGCTGCTCGAAGAGGCAGTCGATGCCCTGGAGCGCGCCATCGAGGCCGGCCCCGGCCCCGGGCACGCGCCACTGCTGCACTACACGCTGGCCTGGCTCGAAGCGCAGCGCGGGGACCATGCGGCAGCTTCACGCGAGCTGCGACTGGCGCGGAAGGTTGCTCCCGACTACGCCATGCCGGCCCGCCTCGAAGAGATCGCCGTGCTCGAGTGGGCCATCGGGCAAGATCCGTCCGACGCACACGCCCCCTACTACCTGGGCAACCTGCTCTACGACAAGCGGCGCTATCACGACGCCATCGCCGCCTGGCGACGCGCGGCCCGGCTGGACCCGGACTTCGCGACCGTGCACCGGAACCTGGGCATCGCCGAAACCAACGTGCTCCACCGGCCGGAAAGGGCGCTGAGCGAGTATCGCAAGGCCTACCGGGCCGATCCAAGCGACGCCCGAGTGCTCTACGAGCTCGACCAGCTGCGAAAACGTCTGGGGCACGACCCTTGGGCCAGGCTGCGAGGGTTGGAGGCGGCGCTTGACGTCGTCGACGAGCGTGATGACCTCACCGTCGAGTTCGTGACCCTGCTCAACCTCGCCGGTCGCCACGGTGAAGCCGCCGAGATCCTCTGCGAGCGACGCTTCCACCCCTGGGAAGGCGGCGAGGGCCTGGTCTCGGAGCAGTGGGTCGTGGCACGGCGAGAACGCGCCCGTGCGCTCAGGGAGTCGGGCCAGCCCGCGCTCGCCGCCGAGCTCCTGCGCCTGGCCATGGTCTATCCGCCGAACCTCGGCGAGGGCAAGCACCTGCTGACGCCGGAGAACGAGCTGCAGTACCTGCTCGGTGAGTGTCTTCGCGATGCTGGCGAATGGGACGAAGCGAACGCATGGTTCCGGCGGGCGGCCCAACTGCAGGGCGACCCGGGTGCGCCCGCGGGCGACGGCCCCTACTGGCAGGCGCTGGCCCTGCGCGCCCTGGGTGATGACGTTGCGGCCGAATCACGCTTGACCGCGCTGGCCGATGCTGCCGCCGCGCAGGCGCGAACCGAGGTCACCATCCCCTATTTCGCCACGTCGCTGCCCACGTTGCTGCTGTTCGACGACGACCTCTCCGAGCGGGCCCACCAGGAGGCGGCCTACCTCGAAGGACTGGCGCTGATGGGCCGGGGCCAGACGAAGGCCGCCGCCAGCCGCTTCCGGGCGCTGCTCGCAGCCCGTCCCGACCATCTTGATGCCGCCCTGCGCCTCGCCGAGCTCGAGCGAGGCTGATCGGCCCGCGCTACGCTGGAGCCACATTCAACGACAGCCTATCTGGGAGGGATCCGATGGACAGCATCCTCGAACGGATCGCACAGGCCGGAGTCGTCCCGGTCGTCGTCATCGACGACCCTGCGGACGCGTCGGCGCTGGTGGGCGCGCTGGCCGAGGGGGGCCTGCCCCTGGCCGAGATCACATTCCGCACGGCCGCCGCCGAGGATGCCATCCGGGCCGCGGTCGCAGATCACCCCGACGTGCTCGTGGGAGCCGGCTCCGTGCTGTCGCTCGAGCAGGTCGATGCCGCAGTCGCAGCCGGCGCCAGCTTCGTGGTCAGCCCCGGTCTCGAGGAGAACGTGGTGCGTCGCACCCTTGACCACGGCGTCCTGGCGCTGCCCGGCTGTGCCACCGCCAGCGACCTCATGCGCGCGCGCCTGCTGGGGCTGGACGTGGTCAAGTTCTTCCCGGCCGAGCCGAGCGGCGGACTGCCCATGATCAAGGCCGTGGCGGCGCCATTCCCGGGCCTGCGCTTCGTTCCCACCGGCGGAGTCAACACCACCAATCTCGAGGAGTACCTGGCCGACCCGCGCATCCTCGCGGTGGGCGGCTCGTGGATGGTCAAGCCGGCCATGATCAAGGCCAGGGACTGGACCGGCATCACCGCCGCTGCTCGCGCGGCAGTGGCAGCCGTGCGCCGGGCACGCAGCGGCCGCGCATAGGCTCTGCCCGGGCGGACGCCTCCGCCGCAGCGCGGCACGAAGCCGACAGGCCTAGCGAGCCACCGAGGCCGTCACCTGACGCGCCCGCTCGGTCACTCCAGCCGGGTCGCCGTCGCCGATGAGCCAGCCGCCCATGCCCACGGCCACTGCTCCTGCAGCGATCCAGTCACCGGCCGTCTCTGCAGAGACGCCACCGGTGGGCACGAACGGGATACCCGGGAACGGCCCTGAGATCTGCTTGAGGTAGGCGGTGCCGACGGCGGCAGCGGGAAACAGCTTCACCGCGCTCGCCCCAGCCGACCAGGCAGCATGGATCTCCGTCGGCGACAAGGCTCCCGGGAAACATGGCACGGCATTGAGCGCACACCAGGTGATGAGCTCGGTGTCGGTGTGGGGTGAGACGATGAATCTCGCACCGGCGTCGACCGCTCGCTTGGCCGCTCCGATCGAGAGCACCGTGCCCGCCCCCACCAGGGCATCAAGATCGTCGGCCACGCCTGCGAGTGCCTCGATCGCCCGCAGCGCGTCCTGCTCGGGCTCGTTCAGCGTCAGCTCCATGACGTGGACGCCACCGGCTAGCAGCGATTCGCCGATGCGGGGAGCGGCGGCGGCGGCGATATTGCGCCCGATGGCGATGACCCTGCTGTCACTGACGAGCTCGGGGATCGGCGGACGGTCGGTCATGTCGGCTCCGGGTCTCGGAGGTGTTCGGTGAATGGCACCATCGTGCCAGAGAAGGCCCACACCAGCGCGCGACCCGACCCGCACCGGAGGACGACATGCCCCCACGTACGCTTCCCGCTCCTCAGGATCCTCTACCAGCACGATGCCTTGGTGGGCGAGGGGCCCGTGTGGGATCCGCGCATCGGCAGGCTCGTCTGGGTCGACATCCCCAACAACCAGGTCTTCACCACCGACCCCAACACCGGTCAGACCGCGAGCCGGCAGTTGGACCGCGCGGTCGGCGTGGTCCTGCCGCGCGCCTCGGGCGGCTACGTGGCGGCCCTGCAGGACGGCTTCTACACGCTGCCTGACGAAGGCGAGCCCGAGCTCATCGCGCCGGTCGAGGCAGACGACCCCACCACCCGCCTGAACGACGGTGAGACCGACCCGCAAGGCCGCTTCTGGGCCGGCACGATGGGCTGGCAGGCGGAGCCGGAGGCAGGCACGCTCTACCGCCTCGATCCCGACGGCACGGTCAGCCGCATGGTCGATGGCATCACCATCAGCAACGGTCTCGGCTGGAGCCCCGAAGGCACGACGATGTACTACGTCGACACCCCTACCCTGCGGGTCGACATGTTCGACTACGACCCGGCCAGCGGCGACATCACCAACCGGCGGGAGTTCGTGACCATCCGCCACGGCGGCGGCAGGCCCGACGGCCTGACGGTCGACAGCGAGGGTGCCGTGTGGGTCGCGACCTGGCCCGGCTACGGCGTCCACCGCTACCTGCCTGACGGCTCGCTCGACGCGGTCATCCCGCTGCCGGTCTCCAACGTCTCGAGCATCGAACTGGGCGGGCCCGACCTGCGCGACGCCTTCATCACCACCGCCTGGGAGCTGCTTTCCGAGGAGGAGCACGCGGCCCAGCCGCTGGCCGGCAGCCTCTTCCACACTCGGGTCGATGTGCCTGGGCGGCCACGCGTGCCGTTCGCGGGCTGAGGCGGGCCGGCGGAGGGCTCTTCTTCGGGGCCGATCGGCTATCCCGCCGGGCAGAAGGGCTATGTCGACGGATCGGTGACGCGGATCTCGAACATCTGGGGCCAGTACTTGCCGGTGACCAGGAACGTACCGGAGGTCTCGTCCCAGGCGATGCCATTGAGCACCGCGCCCCGGACCGTCTCGGCCGGATGGGGCTCCAGCAGCCCGTGCATGTCGAGCACACCGGTGACACGCCCGTCCTGGGGGTCGATGCGCACGATGAGATCGCGCATCCAGACGTTGGCCCAGACCGAGCCATCGACGCACTCGAGCTCGTTGAGCTCGTCCAGCGGCTGCCCTTCGAGCGTGACCTCGACCGAACCGGTGGGCTCGAAGGTAGCGGCATCGCGGAACGTGAGCGAGGAGCTGCCGTCGCTCATGACCAGCCGATCCCCGTCGTAGCAGAGACCCCAGCCTTCCCCCTCGTACGAGTGCGACCCGACCAGGTCGAAGGACTCGACGTCCCATTGCAGCGCGATGCCGGCCCTCCAGGTGAGCTGGACGAGCTCGTCGCCCACGAGTTCCAGGCCCTCACCGAAAAGCGCGTCGCTGAGCGAGCGGGAGCGGAGCAGCCGTCCGCTAGCGGGATCGACCTCGCGTAGCGTCGATCTGCCCCACTGGCCGGTGGACTCGAAGAGACGACCGTGATCGTCGAGCAGAAGACCCTGGGTATAGGCAGCCCCATCGTGTGGCCGACGCGAAACCACTTCCCAGTCCAGTCGCAGTTCCGGCTCGTCCGATGCGACAACGGGGCCGCACGCCAGGACCAGGAGCATCGCCAGCAAGGGCACCGTGCGCATGGGCCAAGTCTGACGCAATGGGCAGCAGGAGCAGAAGGGCGCCGGCCGCTCGCCTGCCTGAGCGTAACCGGCGCTATCGAGAGGCTATGCGCGCCAAGGCGTCGTGGGCATCGTCATGTCAGCGCCCCCGGCGGTGGGCCGGACGTACGGGGACCACGCCACCAGACCCCAGCCTCCACCCCGACAGCCGACCGGACCACCCTGCAACGAGCGCGGCGTCCGCTACTACGATGACACTGGAACGGACTTGAGAGACGACGTCCGCTGGGCGATACTGCGTCCACGAGCGCGAGGCGCGGCCGATGGTCCTGTGTCCAGCGGGAACCGAGTGGGCCATCGCGACTGGGGCAGAAACCGCTAGATTACGTCCAAGCCTGTCACACATGGAGGGATGACCCGATGTCCGGTCCAGAGAGCGAAACCCCCAAGAAGACGACCAAGGCGGCCAAGGCCCAAGTGCCCGAGCCAGAGGCCGCGCAGTCGAGCGGCCCGTCCCAGACGGCTCAGGCCACGGCCGCCGCGTCGGCTGCGGTAGGCGTCGTGCGCGAGAAGCTCGTCGCCGGTGAGCAGTTGGTGCTCACGGCCGCGCTGGCGATCGTCCTGGTCGTCTATCTCCTGTTCGAGTTCCTGCTCGACTACCGCGTCATCAGCAACTTCACCGTCCTCGTCGCTGTGCTTTCGATCCTCGCCATCTGGATCCATCGCTGGGGCCATTACGACTTCGGTAGCGCCTACCGCATCGTCATCGGCGCGCTGGGTCTGTCGCTGGCGCTCTTCGCGATCATGAACTTCCTGGAGTGGGCGCGCGCAGGTGGCGGCGCGGGAGAATTCCTCCGCCTCATCGGCTTCATCATCTACTGGATCAGCGGCCTCGCAGCCGGCTACGGCGCCTGGCTGGTCTTCCGCATCCGCGAGGACTGACCGCCCAGAGGACCGACGCCGACCGCGCATGCGGTCGTCTCTCATGCTCGACCGGGTCGCCCCCGACGGCGGCCCGGTCTTCGATTCTGTGGATAACTTGGGTGCTCCTCGCGGGTCGACGGGTAGGCAGCCTCCCTGATGCCCTGCTAGGCTTGGGCCACCAGCCCACTCCAACGAGGCTTGCCAAACCAAAGACCCGCCGTCCCAGCGGCAGGGCCCGGTGCGAACGACCGCCGTGGTCAGTCGTACCGCCAGTCGGGCCCACGCGGCATCCCCAGATGTGGCCATGCTCGACGTTCGTCCCGGACTCACGTGTCCGGTGACCCGGTCCGGATCCCCAGTTCCGTGACCGACCTTCCTCCTGTCCTGCCCCTGCGCGGCTCTGTCGCCGCCGTTCGCCTCTGCGTTCGCGCGCGGCCCAGGAGGCATCTGTGCCCGAACCCTCTACAGGCGCCCGCGAGGCCCTCAAGACCCCCGCCCGCGCCAGTCGACGCTCCGTCGCGCTGCGTGTCGCGATCGGTGCCGTCCTCGCCCTCTCCGTGCTGGCCATCCCGGAAGTGGCCGAGCCCGGGCCGGCGACCGCCGCATCTTCCTGCACGGGCTGGACCAGCCACGCCTCACCTCCGCGCACCATCCGTGTCCTCAATAGCAGGTCAGGCCAGGTCCAGACGGTAGCTTTCCGCAAGTACGTGGCCCAGGTCATGGCCTCCGGAGAGTGGCCGACTCGCCTGCGCTTGGCCACCCTCGAAGCCGGCGCCATCGCCACCAAGCAGTACGGCTGGTACTACGCCATGGAAGGCAACCACCGCTCCGGATACGTGGCAGGTGGCAAGTGCTACGACGTGGCCGACACCACCAGTGACCAGCTCTACCGCCACTGGGCCAAGCCGACGGCCCGGCAGCAGAAGGCGGTCGACCGGACCTGGGACTTGACCCTGCGCAAGAACAACCGCTTCTTCCTGACCGGCTACCGGCAGGGCACCAACGGCACCTGCGCAGCAGATGCCAACGGCTGGAAGCTGTTCGAGAGGAGCATCGACGCCTGTGCCCGCAAGGGATGGTCGAGCACGCGCATCCTCAGGACCTACCTCGGCCCCAACTTCAAGATCGTACGTTCGGACACCATGGGCCCGGTCCTCAAGGACCCGACGCTCAGGCTCGAGAGCGGCAACGTCCTGCCGGGCGCTGCCACCATCGACTGGGGCAAGTTGTCCAGCCAGGACCAGATCGCCGGCTATAGGGTCCAGCGTCGGACCGGTGGCAGCGAGTGGAAGAGCGTCGACCTGGACTTCCCGCGGGCCAAGACCGCCGACGTCTGGCTCAGGACGGGCAAGGCCAACCGCTTCCGCGTCCGGGCCAAGGATCTCAAGGGCGAGTTCGGGCCATGGGCCTACAGCCCGGTCCGCAAAGCCGCCATCCGTGGACCCAAGGGCATCAGCCTCGCCGGCTCGGATGCGACCGTCTCGAGCGCGGGACCCCGGAAGGTCAAGGTCCGTTTCAAGGGCCGCTCGGCTGCGTTCGTCACCGAGGTCGGGCCCGACATGGGCCGAGCCAAGATCTTCGTCAACGGACGCAAGGTCGCAGTCATCGACCTGCAGCGTGACCGCAGCGTCGAGCGCAAGCTGGTGTGGGCCAAGAACTGGTCGAAGAAGAAGGAACGGGTCATCGTGGTGAAGGCCGCCAACCCCGCCCAGCGCGTGGTCTTCGACGGCATCTTCACGCTGCGCTAGACCAAGGCCGGGCGGCGGTGACCGGACAGGTCGACAGGGCTACCGTGACCATCGGCTAGGGGACGAGCGGGCGGACAGGCGACATGGTCGTCAGGTCATGCCTGCCCTGCCCTGCCGCGCCCGGCACCCCGTTCGGAGCGTGCCGAACTCGCACGATGGCACAGCCTCGGTGTACGCTGCGCCGGTCCGATCGGAGCCGCACCGCTGGAGGTCCCTGCATGTCCCGTGTCGTCCGTGGCGCCCTTGTCCAGGCCACCTGGACAGGCGACAAGGAGTCGATGATCCAGAAGCACGAGCAGCACGCCCACGAGGCAGCCAAGCAGGGTGCTCAGTTCATCCTCTTCCAGGAGCTCTTCTACGGGCCCTACTTCTGCCAGGTGCAGGATCCCAAGTACTACGAGTACACCGAGCTCATCCCCGACGGTCCGACCACCGCGCGCATGCAGGACCTGGCCAGGGAGACGGGCATGGTCATCGTCGCGCCCATGTACGAGGTGGACGAGACGGCCGCGGGCATCTACTACAACACCTCGGCCATCGTCGATGCCGATGGCAAGTACCTGGGCAAGTACCGCAAGACGCACATCCCCCATGTCCAGGGCTTCTGGGAGAAGTTCTACTTCCGGCCCGGCAACCTGGGCTACCCCGTCTTCGAGACGGCCATCGCCAAGTTCGGCATGTACATCTGCTACGACCGCCACTTCCCCGAGGGTGCTCGAGCCCTGGGCCTCAACGGTGCCGAGATCGTGCTCATCCCCAGCGCCACCTCGCGCGGGCTCTCCGAGTATCTCTGGCACATCGAGCAGCGGTCGCATGCGGTGGCCAATGGCTACTTCGTGGGCACCATCAACCGCGTGGGCATCGAGCCGCTGGGCGACGACGATTTCTACGGCCAGTCCTACTTCTGCGACCCGCGCGGCCAGTACATCGGCGAGATCGGCGACGCACACGAGGAGGAACTGATCGTCCGGGACCTCGACCTCGACATGGTCAAGCAGGTGCGCGACACATGGCAGTTCTACCGTGACCGCCGCCCCGACGCCTACGAGGACCTCGTCCGACCATAGGCCCGACGGCCGGGTGAGCGCTCGCCCCGCACGGGATCGGCGCGCTCCTCGCCGGGTTCGCGCTGGCGACGCTGGGCGGGCTCTGGCTGGCCCTCAGCCTCGTCACCATCCCTGGTACCGAGGGCTGGGGCTACGACTACCAGTCCTATGTGAACGCCGCGGAACGGCTGGCCGAGACCGGCACGCTATACCCGGACGAGGCACTGGCGGGGGCCTACCGCACGGGCTCGATCTACAACTACTACTACGCGCCGCCGCTGGGCATCGCCATCGGGCCGCTGGACCAGCTGGGCGGCGGATCCGCGGTGGCCATCTGGTTCCTGCTGCACGTGGCCGCGCTGGCGGCCGCCTGCGCGCTGATGCCGGTGCCCGTGTGGGTGCGCCTGGCATCCTTCGGCGTGGTCGCGCTCAGCTTCGGGGCCACCCGCGACCTCGTGCTGGGCAACGTGAGCGTGCTCCTACTCCTGCCGCTGGCCGTGGCCTGGCGGTCCCTCGACCGGCCGGTCGGCGCGGTAGCGCAGGCGCTGGCGATGTCGGTACGTCCGATGCTGGGCGTGCTGCTCATCTGGCAGATGCTCCGCCGGCAATGGCGGGCGGTCGCGTGGACGATCGGCAGCGGGCTGGCCATCATCGCGCTCTCGCTGCCATTCGTCGGCATCGACGGCTATCGCGACTACCTGACGGTGCTGCGAAACCTCAGCGGACTGACGGGCGAGGCCCACAACCTCGATCTGAGCTCGACGGCCCTGGCGGCGGGTGCCGACCAGGCGGTCGCACAGCTGGCCCTCCTGGTCAGCTACGCCATCGGCATCGCTGCCATCGGCCTGAGCCTGCGGCGAGACCGCGAGATCGGTTTCGTGGTGACGGCCATGGCCTCGCTCCTGCTCGTTCCCCTGCTCTGGGACCACTACCTGGCGATGCTGGCGCTGCCGGCCGCGCTCCTGGCCTCGCGCGGCAGGCCGTGGGGCCTGGCCCTGCCGCTCCTCTCGTGGCTGCCGGCAGTGGCGATCCCGTTCGTCGTCATCGCCGCCACCTTGCTGCCGTTCACGGCACGCGACGCGGCGCCCGAGCCACCCGCGCCGTCCCCGGAGCCGGCCCGCGCGCTATGAGAAGTGACCGCGGGGCTCGGGCCGGGACCATCCTCTTCAGCGGCCTCGTCTTCAGCGTGGGCCTGCTCTGGCTGATCGGCTACTTCCTGACGTACCCGCAGGGCGACATCATCGATGGTCGGACCGTGCACGTCCTGGGCGACTTCTGGGGCTTCGACATCGAGGCCTACGTGGCGGCCGCGGCACGGCTGCAGGCCGACGGCTCGCTCTACGCGCGCATCCAGGTCGATGCACCATTCATCCCCGGCGGCTACGGGTTCTATCAGTACGCCCCGCCCTTCGGCGTGGCCATGCTGCCGCTGACCGGCCTGTCCATCGGCGAGGCCGCCGCGGTCTGGTACTTCGTCAAGGTCGCAGCACTGCTCGTGGCGTGCCTGATCATGCCGGTGAAGCTGCCGGTACGGGCCCTGACCTTCACTTGCATGGCGCTTTCGGCCTGGGTCCTGCACGACCTCATCCTCGGCAACGTGAGCCTCTTCATGCTGCTGCCACTGGCCATCGCCTGGCGCTTCCTGGACCGTCCTCTCGGTTCGATCGCCGTCGCGGTGGCCATCGCCATCCGGCCCAGTCTTGGCGCCATCCTCATCTGGCAGCTGCTGCGCCGGCGCTGGAGGATCGCAGCCTGGACGATCGGGGCCGGGCTCGCGCTGATGGTCCTGAGCCTGCCCTTCGTCGGCATCGACGGCTATCGCGAGTACATCAGCATCCTCGGGAACCTGCAGATCCCCGGTGCTGGCAGCGACAATCGCGACCTGGGTGCGACCATCGTCGGCATGGGGCTCGACGAGCGCTGGCTGGCCGTCCTGCGCCTGGGGGGTACGGCGCTCGGACTGGGCTTGATCGTGGCCGGCCTGCGCAAGGACCGTGAGACCGGCTACATGATCGCGGTCGCGGCCTCGATGCTCCTGGTCGGCCTTCTATGGGAGCACTATCTCATCACGCTGGCCCTGCCACTCGCGCTCATCGCGGACCGCTGGCGCCCGCTGGTGCTGCTCGTGGTAGGCGTCTCCTACTTGCCGCAGGCCATCACGCCGCTCGTACTGCTGGGCGTGCTCCTGGCGCTCTTCCTCGTGCCCGACCGACGGTCGGCCGAGCCGGTCCTGGAGCCGCTCGAGGCACGGCGGTTGCCCGCGCCGTCTCCATAGCGTGTAGGCTGCCCGGCCATGGACTTCGGATTCACGCTCAAGCCCGAGCACAGCATCGAACGCACCATCGCCCTCACGAAGCAGGCAGAGGCGGCCGGCTTCAGCTACGGCTGGCTGTTCGACTCGCACATCCTGTGGAAGGACGTGTATCCACTGCTCACGTTGATGGCCGTGAACACCGAGCGCATGCGTCTGGGCACGTGCGTGACCAACCCCGCCACGCGGGACATCACCGTCACCGCGTCGGTGCTGGCCACGCTCGACCAGATCTCGGGCGGCCGCATGGACCTGGGCATCGGCCGCGGCGACAGCGCCCAGCGCGTGCTGGGCAAGGGGCCCGTGAAGACGCGAGTCCTGGATAACGCCGTGAGCATCATCAAGGACCTGGTCGAGGGTCGCACCGCCACGTACATGGACACCCAGCTCGATCTCACCTGGACGCCGGGCTACGACCTGCCGGTGTGGATCGCCGGCTACGGGCCCATGGTGCTGGGCATGGCCGGGCGCACGGCCGACGGCGTCATCCTGCAGCTCGCCGACGTCGACCTCATCAAGTGGATGATCAGCATCATGCGCGGCGCTGCCGAGGAAGCCGGGCGCGACCCTTCCCACATCAAGGTCCAGGCCGCCGCGCCGGCCCACGTCGGCCCCATCGACGAGTGTCGCGAGCGCGTGCGCTGGTTCCCCGCGCTCGTCTCCAACCACGTCGTCGATCTCGTCAGCAAGTACCCCCGTGAGCAGCTGCCCGACTCGCTCACCGGCTACGTCCGTGACCGCGGGGCCTACGATTACCGGCATCACGCGGAGGTCGGATCGGACAACGCCGAGTTCGTGGTCGACGAGGTCGCTGACCGCTTCAGCATCGTGGGCCCCCCCGATGAGCATGTGCGCCGCCTCGTGGAGCTGCACCAGGCAGGCGTGGACCAGTTCAACGTCTACCTCATGAACGGCGACGAAGAAGCTCAGCTGGAGGCCTACGGCCGCGACGTCATCCCCGCGTTCCGAGAGGCCGTGAGCCGAGCCTGACGACCAGGGAGGGCCCGCGAACGGAAACCGCGGGCCTGTGGCACCATCCCTGCGGATGAGTGGACCAACGAGACCCCCCAGTGGTGGCGCTCCCCGGCAGCCGTGGAAGCCGGAGCAAGCCCCCAACGGTGTCAGCTGCCCTGCATGTGGCCTTGTCAACGAGGTCGGCGTGCGCACGTGCCGCAATTGCGGCCTGCCGGTCGCCGGCGCGAACGACCCCGTACGAGGGGTCGCGCCAGGCCGTGTCGAGATGCCCAGCGCCCAGCGCTCAGGGCTCTCGGCCACCGTCGGCCTGGTGCTGGTCATCGGACTGCTGCTGGTGGGTGGCACGCTCGCGGTCTCGGGCGGCGGGTTGCTCGGATCGGGCGGCCGCTTCGGCGCTGCTGCCGAGACCCCCTCACCCACGCCGGTGGTGCTCACCGACCCGCTCACCGGCGAGTCGGTGACGCCGGCGCCCAGCGAAGAGCCCGAGTTGCCCAAGGCCGCCGGTGTCCAGTTCGACTACACCTGCGAGGACGCCGCCATCAAGGACCTCAGCCGCGGCAAGTGGCGTCTCAGCGAGGTGCAGGCCGGGGTCCGCACGGACGACGACGGCACCACCTTCGACCAGATCTACTGGAAGCTGGCACGGATCTCCAAGCAGAAGCAGAAGAATCCCACCACGGTGACCATGCAGTGGACCACACCCAAGGCCGCCCAGGAGCGCTACGGCATCCCGCGCGTGCCGGGTACCCGTGCCCTCGTCGTCACCTTCAACGGCCCCGTCGACATCAGCGCGGGACAGACCATCGACTCCTTGCAGTTCGAGAACGAGGGCATCGACCAGGTCCGGAAGGTCCAGCTCTTCGAGAAGAACGGCAAGGTCCGCACGGTCATCGGCATGCGCGGAGAAAGCTGCGCCCGCATGGCCGGCATCGGCTGGAGCAAGAAGTCGAACAAGGCGAACTCACGCGTCGAGCTCGACATCGAGCGCTTCTGACGCATAGGGCGCTCCTCAGGCATCGCCCGGCTGGCGATCGGAGCCGGGCATCCTACGGTGAGAGCCACTCGATCTTGTCGCTGAAGACAGCCGACCAGTTGCCCGCGGCATCCCGCACCTGAGCGTAGACGCGGCGGAGGCCCGGCCTGCCTGAGCCGCCCAACGTCTGGTCGGCCAGGTCCCAGGCGATGGTGTCGCGGACCGCCATCGTGATGCTCTTCTTCAGCCGGCCGCTTCCGTCCAGCGTGGAGACCCCGGAGAGCCGGACCTTGGTCACCCAGGTGGTGGCATCGTCCCAGCTGAGGCCGAGCGTGACACGACGATCCGCGGTGGTGGCCGCATCGTCATCGATGGTGAGCGCGCCGGTGGGCCGGTCGCGGTCGCTCGTGCAGGTGTAGATGCGCACGTCGTCGATGTACCAGCCACGCTCCCCGATCGAGCGGTCAGAACCCATCCGGAAGCGCACCTTGAGCCGAGAGCCGGCGTATGCCGAGAGATCGATGCGCGCGCTTGCCCAGCCATGCGACGACCCGGTGAAGGCGGACCGGCCGGCCAGCGGGTTGCCGCCGCCCCTGGCGATGGTGCCGTTGTAGCCACCGTGGGTGAAGAGCTTGCGGACGCTGCGCCAGGGCCCGCCATCGACGCGGATCTCGACGATGCCCCCGTCGTAACGGCGCTTGGCATCGCGGTCGAAGGAGTAGCCGTGGCCGAAATGCAGATAGGCCTTGGCCGGAAGCACCACCGGCGTGGTCATGCGCATCATCGCATCGGAACGGTAGGCACGGTTGGGGGCGTAGAAGTTGAACCTGCCGCTGGATGCCCAGGTGCCGTCCCAGGCAGGCTTGTCGTTGGGGTTCTGGGGCCAGAACCAGCCCTTCTTGCCACCCACGCGCGTGGCGCTCTCCCAGGCCCGAGCCCCGGGATGCTCGAGATCGTCGTTCAACACGTAGGCCGGCGTCGTGCCACCCCTGCACAACGGCGCGGTGCGGGGCGCCCGCGCCTTGGGCGTGAGGTTCATCTGGGTGGCTCTCGTGGCGTCTTGCACGGCCGCGCAATGCGCGAACGTGATGCTGTGGCTGCCGGCCAGATCGGTGCAGGCCGAGATCAACGCGTCGGCCAGATCAACGTAGTTGGCGGCCGGGGTCAGGCGTGTCGTCAAGGCCTGGTACCAGACGCGCGCCATCCGCTCCCGCCCGATGCCCTTGATGCTGTAGCCACCGAATGTGCCGCCCGCGGCCACGAGCACCGCGGCCTTGTTGCCTACGCCGCTGTTGCGGTGGACACCGCCATCATCGCCCGATCCCGAATACCACTTGGGACTGCGCACGCGGTCGGGATGACCATGACGAGTCGGGTCGCGCATGTCGCGGAAGATGCCGATGGGCGTATCCTCGCCGATCTTCCACTTGGTGAAGTCGGTGTCCTTCCCGCCGGGGTAGGCGAGGTCGATGAGCTCACCGAAGACATCGGCGTATGACTCGTTGATGGCACCGGACTGGTAGTGGTAGAAGAGCGGCGCCTCGGCATCGAGCACTCCATGGGTGAACTCGTGGCCCACGACGTCATCGGCCCTGGACCAGCCCCGGCCGAAGACGGCCTGCTGCTTGGCCCATTTCCACTCGGCGTTGCCCCAGGGACAGCGATCGGCGGGGCAGTAGCGCACGGTGGCCTTCATGCGCGAGCCCTGGCCGTCGATGCCGTCCCGGCCGAAGCGGTCGGCGAAGAAGTCGTAGGTCGCGCCCATGAGCGTGTACAGCTTGTCCACGTCGGAGACACCCACGGGCGTCTGCCCCTCCGAGCGCGTGACGCCCGAGTCGCAACGCCAGCCACGGCCGCGGACGTTGCGGTTGTCGCAGATGCGCCGGTTGGGCCCTTCGGCGGTCCGGACGCGACCGATGGTGGTCACGACGTCGCCGTTGAGCGCGTCGATGAGCACGAGGCGGTGGTGCGCCCGCACGACTCCGTCTGCGGGAACGTGCGCATCGATGCGCCACACCAGCCGCACCCGCGAGGTGCCGGGGTCGGGGTCGTCCATGAGGCGCGGATCGTACAGGCCCAGGCCCTCGGAGCGCGTGGTCACGGCTGAGGCAGGCCGACCGGCCAGGCGGGCCAGCCAGATCCGGGCCGTGGTGCGAGCGCGCCCGGCGCTGACCCTGGCCTTCGTCTTGGTCTTGGAGGCGGAAGGCAGGACTTCACCTGCGGCCGAGAGGACCTCCCCGTCCTGGCTGAGCTGCACCACGATCTCGCCACCCAGCACCGCGGCGCCGTCGCGGACCTGCTCGAAGCGCACGGTGGCGCCCACACGCCCCGTCGAGGCGGGGCCGGCGGTGCCGGCAGGCAGCTGTGACCGTCGCTTGACGGCCCGGACCCGCAGCTCACGCCCGGGCGCCTCAAGGCCAAAGAGCGGGCCGTAGCGGTCGATGAACGCGCGGGACTTGGCACGCGCGTCGGCGCCGCTCAGCGAGCGCTTGCCGGCCGCCACCGCCACCACCCCGGCGGTGAGCGGCTTGGCCGGGGTGCCCGAGAGAAAGCGGACGCGGCCGGTCTCGGGGTGATAGCCGAGCTTCGTCGCGCCCGGCAGCTTCTGGGCCAGCTTCCGGTCCCTCTTGGGCACGTTGGTGTCGCGGATCTCGCGTGCCGCCCAGCTCCTGGCGGCCTTGGGCTTGTGGTCGGCCCCTGCCGCGGCCGGGATGGCGCCGGACGGCAGCAACAGGATCAGGAGGGCCACGGTCAGGATCAGGGCGAGGCCGCCTCTGGGGAGCGACCGCCGAAGGGTCTTGGGCATGACGCCGCGTACGGTACACGACCGGTCAGTTCGTGCAGCCCCGCCAGGGGCGCCTCGGCCCCGGGACCCGAAGGTACCCTCGAGCTCAAAGCGTGACCGGCTTGCCCTGCGGTCTAACCCGCCTGCGCACTACCATGACCGCACTGGCCGCGATCCCCTGCGCCTTCATCATCGACGTGATCCAGGATCGAACGAATGGAGGGACCGATGCGAACGCTCATCACGAACGGAACCGTCGTCAATGCCGACAGCTCCTACCGGGCCGATGTGCTCATCGAGGACGAGACGATCGCGGCGGTTGGCGTGATCGGGGATGGGACCGCCTCCGGGCAGGTGCTGAGTGCTCTTGCCGAGCTGGCCGTGGACAAGACCATCGACGCCCGGGACCGCTGGGTCATCCCCGGCGGGATCGACCCGCACACGCACTTCGACCTGCCCTTCGGGGGCACCTACTCCAAGGACGACTTCGAGACCGGGACGCGCGCGGCGGCGTTCGGCGGAACCACCACCATCATCGACTTCGCCGTGCAGGGCAAGGGCGAGGCGCTGCGTCCGGGCCTCGAGACCTGGATGGCCAAGGCTGAAGGCAAGAGCAGCATCGACTACGGCTTCCACATGATCATGGGCGACGTCACCGACGCCACCCTCAAGGAGATGGACACGCTCGTGGCCGAGGGTGTCACCGATTTCAAACTCTTCACCGCGTATCCCGGCGTCTTCCTGTCCGACGACGGCGCCATCTTCGCGGCCATGCGTCAGACGGCCGACAATGGCGGCCTCATCCTCATGCATGCCGAGAACGGCGTGGCCATCGACATCGTAGCCAACGCCAACGCCGAGGCGGGTCTGACCGACCCCTACTACCACGGCGTCTCGCGCATGCCGGTCTTCGAGGGCGAGTGCGTGAACCGCGTCATCCGCTTCGCCGAGGCCGCCGACGTGCCGGTCTACATCGTCCACCTCTCCTCCCGCGATGCGCTCGAGGAGGTCGTGCGAGGCCGTGACCGCGGGGCCATGGCCTTCGCTGAGACATGTCCCCAGTACCTCTTCCTCTCGCTCGAGGACATGGGCAACGGCTTCGAGGGCGCCAAGTACGTGTGCTCGCCGCCGCTGCGTCCGGCCGACCACCAGGAGGATCTGTGGCGCGGGCTAGTCAGGGACGACCTGCAGACCGTGGGCACTGACCACTGCCCCTTCGACTTCGTCGGCCAGAAGGACCTGGGGGTGGGCGACTTCCGCAAGATCCCCAACGGCCTGCCGGGCGTCGAGGAGCGCGTGGACCTGATGTTCCAGGGCGTGGTCAACGGTCGCTATGGCAAGGAGCGATGGGTCGAGGTCATCTCCACCTCGGCCGCCCGGATCTTCGGCCTGGCCGCACGGAAAGGCGTGGTCGCCCCCGGTTACGACGCCGACCTGGTCATCTACGACCCCCAGAAGAAGCACGTCCTCTCGGCCTCCACGCACCACATGAACGTGGACTACTCCTGCTACGAAGGCATGGAGGTGCAGGGCCACAGTGACATCGTGCTGTCCCGCGGCAAGGTCATCGTCGAGGACGGCGAGTGGCTCGGCCATCCCGGCCAGGGCCAGTTCCTGCGGCGCGAGGTCGCGCGCGAGTATCTGAAGTAGCCAGGGATACCGGCGCAGCGTGAGCAGGGCTACGCCGGGAAGTCCGGCCCACCGGGCAGATCGAGGATCGGCCGGGCCCGACTGCTCCGGGCCGGCCGCCGCGCTCAGGCCGGGCTGTTGGGGCCTTTCTCCGGAGCGGGCATGCGACTGGGCGAGCCGGCATTCCCGTTCAATGGGCCAACCGGCAAGCGACCGGCCGAGCCGGCATTCCCGTTCAATGGGCCAACCGGCAAGCGACCGGCCGAGCCGGCATTCCCGCTCAACGGGAGCAAGTGATGCAGTTTCCCGCTGGGCGGCAGGATCATGCACTCGGCGCACAAGGACCCGCGCTCCGGGGCGGCGACTGGTCGCACTGTGCCGCTGAACGGCAAGCATCACGGGCCCAGGGTCGCACCGTGCCGCTGAACGGCAAGCATCACGGGCCCAGGGTCGCACCGTGCCGCTGAACGACGGTCTGTCCCGGTCTAGCTCGGACCGCAGACCGGACCACCACGGGGAATCCGGCCTGCCCCAGGCGCGACGGCGCGCGACGCGCCTGCTGGTGGCGGCGGCGGCACTTGTCTCCATCGCGCACATCGCCGCCATCACCGTGGCCGCCATCGCCGCGCGCGAGATGCTCGACGGCGCCGGCTTCGCCGGCGCCTCCACCACGACCACCATCCTGGGCTCGGCCCTGGGTACTTCGCTGCTGGCCTGGCTCATGGTCCGTCGCGGGCGCCGGACCGGGCTCGTGCTCGGCCTGGCCATGGCCGTGGCCGGTGCGCTGGTCGCGTCCGCCTCGGTGTTGGCCGGCTCGTTCCCTCTCCTGCTGGTGGGCACGTTCCTGTTCGGCTTCGGCAACGCCGCCGCCAATCTCTCTCGCTACGTGGCCGCGGACATGGCGACGGCCGCGGGCAGAGCGTGGGCCATCGGCCTGGTCGTATGGGCAGCCACCGTGGGCGCCGTCGTCGGTCCCAACCTCGCGCCGCTGGCGGCCTCGGTCACGGAGGGCCTGGGCGTGGCCTCGCTGGTGGGCCCTTTCATGCTGGCCGCAGTGATCCTGAGCGTGGCCGCCATCCTGCTCTTCGGCTGGCTGCGTCCTGACCCCTACGATCTCGCCGACGAATCCTCGCGCATCGAACCCCAGGACCGAGGCGGCGGGGAATCGATGCGGCGTGTCCTCTCCCGCCCGACCGTGGCCATCGCGGTCATCGCCATGGTCCTGGGCCAAGTGGTGATGGTGGCCATCATGACCATGACGCCGGTGCATATGGACGACTACGGCCACGGGCTGGAAGCGATCGGCCTCGTCATCAGTGCGCACACGCTGGGCATGTTCGCGCTCTCTCCGCTCTCGGGCCGCCTGGCCGGTCGCATCGGCATGGTCCCCTCGATCCTGGTGGCAGCCGCCATCCTGGCCCTGGCCGCGGTGGTGACCGTCGTGGCGCCCGCTGACGCCGGGCCGGTGTTGGCGGTCGGCCTGTTCCTGCTCGGCTACGGCTGGAACCTGGGGTTCGTGGCCGGCAGCACGCTGCTGGTAAGCGGAGTCGAGCACGCCGAGCGGACCCGCACCGAGGGCTTCAGCGACACGCTGGTGTGGGGCAGCTCGGCTCTGGCCAGCCTGGCCTCGGGCTTGGTCCTGGCCAGTGTCGGGTTCGCCGCACTGGGAGCCGTCAGCCTTGTCCTCGTGGGATTCGGAGTGGTGGTCATCCTGCGCCTGCGCTCGGCCCTCGCCCCAGAGGCCGCCGCTGCCTGATCCCGCCGAGCCCGGAGCCTAGCCCCCGGCGTCCTCCCAGCTGACCATGAGTCCCTCGCCGTCGGCCACGGCGGTGATCGACTGCAGGCCATGAGTGTGATGGTCCGCCTCGCCCAGATCGTCGAGTCCATGGGTCGTGAGCACGGCCAGCACGGTGGCGCCGGCCGCCTTGCCCGCGCTGATGCCGGCCGGCGCATCCTCCACCACCAGGCAGCGCGCGGGATCGACGCCCAGCAGCTCCGCCGCCCGCAGGTAGGGATCGGGCGCGGGCTTGCCGTTCTCGATGTCGTCAACGGTCACCAGCGCGGATGGCTCGGGCAGGCCCGCGTGGGCCAGCCAATGGCGGGCGATCATGCGAAAGGCGCTGGTGGCGATCGCCCAGCGGCCGGCCGGCAGTGCCCCCAGCAGCCTCGGGGCACCGGGCATGGGAGCGATGGCGTCGTCCACGCCGTCTTCATCGAGGGCCTCGTTGAATGCCTCGGACTCGGCCACGGCATCGAGGTGCGGAGCTACGATGCGCACCGTCTCCACGGGCGGACGCCCAGGATGGACGTGGGCGATGTCACGGTCGTAGTCGTAGCCATGTTGGGCGCCCCAGATGCGCCAGTGCCTGGCGTAGACGTCGCCCGAGTCGATGACGACCCCATCCATGTCGAAGATCAGTGCGTCCACGCGCAGCTCAGGCATCGGCTCCCTCCAGGCTTGGCTCGAGGATGACCACGGGGATGTCCCGCTCGGTCGCCTCAGCGTACCTCTGGTAGTGGTCCGTCCGGTCGGCGAACCTCGCCCACAGCCGCGCTCGCTCGTCGGGCTCGGCCTCCCTTGCCCGCACTGCGATGCTCCGACCCGGCAGCTCGATCCTGGCTGCCGGTCGCTACAGCAGGTTCAGCCACCAGGCCGGTGCCTGGGCCGCGCCGGCGTTGGAAGCCACGACCGCGAAGGCCTCGCCGTCGGGAAGGTAGAAGAGCATCGAGGTGCGTTCGCGGCCGGAGCGTCGTCCGGTCGTATGCAGGCGCAGGGTCCCCAGTCGGTCGGACGCACTCAGACGGAGGCCGAGCCGGCCGCCGCTGAGGGCGTATCCGGTCCGGTGCAGTGCCCAAAGGATGCGGTACACCCATCTCGGCGGGACGGCTCCGCCGCCCCGCCGCGGGTCCTGGGTCAAGCGCCTACTTGGTGCGCGGGAAGCCCAGGTTGATCTCGGAGGTCGAGGGGTCAGGCCAGCGCGCGGTGATGACCTTGCCCTTGGTGTAGAACTTCATGCCCTCGGGCCCGTACATGTGCGTGTCGCCGAAGAGCGAGGCGCGCCAGCCACCGAAGGAGTAGTACGAGACCGGCACCGGGATGGGCACGTTGATGCCCACCATCCCGACATCGATGTCGAACTGGAACTGGCGAGCTGCGCCACCGTCACGGGTGAAGATGGCAGTGCCGTTGCCGAACTCGTGGCTGTTGGTCAGCGCCACGGCTTCCTCGTAGGTGTCCACGCGGACGACCGTCAGCACCGGGCCGAAGATCTCGTCCCTGTAGCAGGACATCTCGGGGGTAACGTCGTCGATGAGCGAGACGCCCAGGTAGAAGCCATCGGAGTCCTTGAACAACGGGTGCTCGCGGCCGTCAGCCACGATGGTGGCTCCATCCTTCTCGCCTGCTTCGATGTAGCTGGCGACCTTGTCGCGGTGCTGCTCGGTGACGAGCGGGCCCATCATCGATTCGGGCTTGGTGCCGTCGCCGACCACGACCTGCGGCAGGCGTTCCTTGATGGCCTCGATGAGCGGGTCGTGGACGTCGCCCACGGTGACGACCGTGGCGATGGCCATGCAGCGCTCGCCGGCGCTGCCGTAGCCGGCATTGATGCAGGCGTCGGCGGTGAGGCCGATGTCCGCGTCAGGCAGCACGATCATGTGGTTCTTGGCGCCGCCCAGGGCCTGGACGCGCTTGCCGGCCTTGGAGCCGGTCTCGTAGATGCGCTTGGCCGCGGGGGTGGAGCCCACGAACGAGACGGCCGCGATGTCGGGATGCTCGGTCAGGCCGGCCACCGCCACACGGTCACCCTGGAGCACGTTGAAGACACCGTCGGGGAGACCCGCGTCCTGCATCAGCTGAGCCAGGAGCAGGGAGACGGAGGGGTCGACCGTGGAGGGCTTGAGGATGAAGGTGTTGCCGGTGGCGATGGCGTTGCCGAACATCCACATCGGCACCATGGCCGGGAAGTTGAAGGGGGTGATGCCGGCAACCACGCCGAGTGGCTGGCGGATGGAGTAGACGTCCACGCCGCCGGACACCTGCTCGCTGAACTCGCCCTTCTGCATCTGCGGCACGCTGCAGGCGAACTCGATGTTCTCGATGCCGCGGGCCAACTCGCCGGCCGAGTCGGAGAGGACCTTGCCGTGCTCGGACGTGATGAGCGCGGAGATCTCATCGCGGTGGGCGTCGAACGCGTTGCGGATGCGGAACATCGTGTCCGCGCGCTTGGCCAGCGAGGTGGCGCGCCACATGGGGAACGCTTCCTTCGCGGCCGCGATGGCCATCTCGATCTCTGCCACGCTGGCGACATCGACGGTCTTGGTCTGCTCGCCGGTAGCCGGGTTGTATACCGGGCGGCTGTTGCCGGATGTCGACGGCACGAGCCGGCCGTTGATCCAGTGGTTGACCCTGGGAAGGCCGGCCAGGGCCTCGGACGCCTGCGGCTCCATCGTCTGTGTCATGTACGTTGACCTCGTCTCGGGAGTGTGTGGAGTCAAAGATAATCGATTATGTCCAGCAGGGCCCATGGCCGAACGGCCCGCTGAGTGGGGACCTCGGCCGCCGGGCGTCCAGGCCCGGCCCGGGGTGATGACGGTCGCGCCGGCAGCCCCTCTCGCTGGCCGCGGTGGCGGCCCCTGTCGCCGGCCGCGCCCGCAGCCCCTGTCGCTGGCCGCGCCGGCGGCCCCTAATCCTCGGCCGGGTCGCGCAGCTCGCCCATCGATACCAGCTTGTGGACGAGGCCACGAACGGCCGTGGCCGAGTTGGCGAACTGCGCCTGCTCATCGGCGGTCAGACCGATCTCCACGATGCCCTCGACGCCGCCGCCGCCGAGCCGGGTGGGTACGCCCATGTACAGCCCGTCCACGCCGTACTGGCCCTCCAGATACGCCGCACACGGAAGGACCATGTGGCGATCGTTGACGATGGAGCCCACCATCGCGGCCACTGACGAGGCCGGTGCGTAGAAGGCACTGCCGGTCTTGAGCAGGGACACGATCTCGGCACCACCGTTGCGGGTGCGCTCGACGAGCGCCTCGATGCGGTCGGGCGCCATGAGTTCGGTGATAGGCACGCCCCCGACCGTGGAATAGCGCGGCAACGGCACCATCGTGTCGCCATGGCCGCCGAGCACGAACGCGAAGGTGTTCGCCACCGAGACACCGAGCTCCATGGCGATGAACGTGCGGAAGCGGCTGGAATCGAGCACACCGGCCATACCGACCACGCGCTCCGAGGGCAGGCCGCTGGCCTCGAGCGCCACGTGGCACATGGCGTCCAACGGGTTGGTCACGACGATGACGACGGCCTCCGGCGAGTACGACACCGACTGCTCGACGACGCTGCGCACGATACCTGCGTTCCTGGCCATGAGGTCATCCCGGCTCATGCCCGGCTGGCGGGCGAGCCCGGAGGTCACCACGATGACGTCGGAACCTGCGGTATCGGCGTAGTCGTTGGTGCCCTGCACCTCCATGTCGTGGCCGGCGACCGGCGCGGCCTGGGCCAGGTCGAGCGCCTTGCCCTGCGGCAGACCCTCGACGATGTCCACGAGCCAGACGTCGGCGAGGCCCTGTTCCACGATTCGTTGGGCGGTCGTTGCGCCGACGTTGCCGGCGCCGATGACGGTGACGAGCGGATTGGCCATGGGCTGGGCGACTCCTCAGATGCGTCGGTTCTGGAGTGCCAATGCTACTCCCCTGCCCGGCCCGAGCCCGTGCCTACCCGCGCCGCCCGCGCCGAGAGCGCCAGCCGCCCGCTCCGCCACGTTGACAGCGGCGACGTCAGTCGGAGACGTCGTCGTCGGGGGCGCCCAGGTCGGCCAACGGCAGGGTCACGGTGATGGTCGCCCCCTCACCGGGCACCGAATCGACCGCGATGGAGCCCCCCGCACCGTCGACGAACGGGGCCAGCGCCGATAGCCCGTTCCCGCTGCCACCGCGGTCGCTCTTGGTCGTGAAGCCGACCTCGAAGAGATGCTCGAGCGCTTCTGGGCTGAAACCGGGCCCCGTGTCGGCCACGATGATCTGGCCCTCATCGGCACTGGGACGAGCCGTGCGCACGGTGAGCCGGCCACCAGCTTCCATGGCGTCCCGCGCGTTGAGCGCGAGGTTGAGCACGATGCGCTCGATGCGCAGCTTGGAGATGGTCACGTAGGCGCCGTCTGCGTCGGTCTCGAGGACCAGTTCGAGCGACCGCGGCAGCAGCGCATCCAATAGCCGCCGCATGGCCGAGACGCTGGTATCGAGGTTGACGGCCACGAGCGTGTCGGAGGTGTCGTTGCCATCGAGCTGGTCGATGAGGTCGAAGATGGTGGCGGTGACCACGACGCAGTGGGCGATGTCCTCACGCGATGGGTCTTCGGGTGAGATGCCGCGCAGCGCCAGCTCGGCATGACCGCGCACGGCCGTCAGCAGGTTGCGCATGTCGTGGGTGATCGAACGGATGGCGTCGGGACCGGGCTCCATGCCCCTGAGGATAAGAGGACCGGCCGAACGACGCTGGCATACTCAGCGCATGGGAGGCAAACCCGGTACCGAAACCACCAAGACCCACGGCGGCCTCGACTTGGCCGGCAGCGCCAGTGTCGCGCTCGAGCGCAGGCTCGGTCGCCGCACCAGGCGCCAGCTGCGGGGCAAGCTGCTCGGTCGAACCCACCTGCTGCCCGACTTCCTCGTCATCGGCGCCTTGCGCTGTGGCGCGGTCCGGCTGTTTCACCAGCTGGAGGCCCATCCCAACCTCCTCGAGAGCCCGACGGCCACGCACTTCTTCCACTCGCACCGGTACACCTATGGCACCGGCTGGTACCGGCTGCGCTTCCCGGCCAACAAGGTTCGGCGCGAGGCCTACAGGCGTGGCCTGCATCCGGTCCTGACGGGCGAAGCAGACCCCAGCTACCTGGCCCATCCGGCAGCCCCCACCCGCGTGGCGCGCGCCGTACCCGGAGCCAGGCTGCTGGTGCTGCTGCGCGATCCGACCGAGCGGGCGGTCTCGCACTGGGCCTGGCGGCGGCGGCATGCCCTCGAGACACGCGACTTTCGTGCGGTCGTCGAGGCCGAGATCGGGCCGCCCGGCGATGAGGGCGGCATCCGCGTGCCCATCGACAAGGCCTACGAGGACCCGCTCGTGGTGCGCCGCGGCCTGTACCAGGCGTCACTCGAGCGCTGGCGGACGCACTTCCCCGACGACCAGCTCCTGGTCATCGAGACGGAGCGATGGTTCGATGATCCCGCGCCCGTCATAGGCGATGTCTGTGACTTCCTTGGCCTGCCGCGGCCCACGACCCCGTTGCCGGCACCGCCTGCCGATGACGATGTCGACGACTCGCTCGACCCGGTCGATGAGGACGTCGTGGCCCGCCTGCGGACGTTCTATCGAGCGCACAACGAGGAGCTCGCCCGGTACCTCGATCTGGAGCTTGACTGGGACGATCGGAGCGCCTGATCCTGCCGGCTTCGCACCCGGGAACGGGGCCGGGGGGTACCGATGGTGACCGAACGCACCGTACCAATGGCCCGCAGATGCGGAGAAGTGTGGAGCGGTCTAATCTGACGTGTCGATGTCCTGCTTCCGCGGGCCGAAGCGCGCCGTGCTCACTGCGCTAGGCCTATCTCTGCTGCTGCTCACCGGGGGTCTGGCGCTCGCGCCCGGACGGACGGCCCTCGCGGCCGACCCATGGGCGGGCGGCCCGCCCTCCGGAGCCCTGACCGTCGAGATCGATCCGGTGACGGGTGAGTCCGCGGCGACCGCCGGCGCTCCCGGCACGTCTGCGTACGAGGATGCCTGCACCAGCGGTTTCTCTGACGTCGACAGCAAGGTCGACATGTCCCTGCACGGGGTCGCGCTCATGGGTCGCGGTGCGATCGCCGTCGGCTACATGCGAAGTCGCGACAACGACGAATCCGGGCGGCGCGAAATCGCCACCATCGTCAATCACGGGAGCCAGTGGGACCGCCTGCCGCCGCTCAGCCCCGGCGACGAGGACGGCCTCATGGCCGTAGCCTCACGCGACGGTGCGGCCACCTGGGCCGTGGGCTTCACCATCAAGCGGAGCCGCCTGATGCCGCAGGCGATGCGCTGGAACGGTCGCTCCTGGAAGTCCGACCGGCCCCGCATCGGCGGCAACCTGCCAGCCATGCTCACCGACGTGACCATCGTCGGCGGCGCCAGCCCGCTGGCCGTTGGCTACCGCCTTGTTGCGGGCGGCAAGCGCAAGCCGCTGGTCGTGCGCAAGGACGGCAAGCGCTGGATCACGCTGCCCATCAAGACCGGCAGGAACGAGTCGATCAGCCTCAATGCGGTGGCCATCGACCGGCGCGGCGGCACCTGGGTCGTGGGCCACGGCGGCAACGGCGCGGAGGTCAAGCCGGTCGTGTACCGGCGCGGCGGCGGGGGCTGGACGCGTTTCCCCATGCCCGAACTGGATGGTGAGGCCGTCCTCACCGATGTCGTGGCCGTTGACCGCAAGGACAGCTGGGCCGTCGGCTACCACCGCCACGATGGTCGCTCGGAAGCGCTCGTGCTGCGCTTCGACGGCAAGCGCTGGCACAAGGTCGATGCGCCCGGGTGGGCCTCCAACGAGGTCCTGCTCTCTGCCGTCTCGGCCGACCCGGCCGGTGGCGTGTGGGCCGTGGGCGCGGCCTGGGACGACGAGTACAAGAGCCACGAGGCCGTCGCCGCCTGGTGGGACGGCCGCGCCTGGAACGAGGTGGCGGGCCGCGCCGGCGGGACCGAGCTGCACGATGTCGTCGGATCGCTCGACGATGACGGCTGGGCCGTGGGCCGCTCGGGCCAGTCCGCGCGTGCCACGCGTGTGTGCACGCCCCCTCAGGCGGGCGTCTTCGGGGCTTCGGGGCCGCTGCCCGAGCCGGGCCTGACCGCCTCCATCGCGGGCCTTGGCCCGACAGAGGCAGCCACTCTGGCAGGCGGAGCCGATCCGGCCGAGGGAGCCACCGCCGAGATCGAGGACACGGACATCGAGCTCGCCAGCACCGCCGACGTGGCCGTGGTCGATGAGCCGGTCGGGACCGAGGAGTCGTCGGCCGGCGCCGCCAAGAGCAAGCCATCGGGCAAGACCAAGAAGAAGCCGACCCGCAGGGCTGCCCAGGGCAAGGCCAGGGTCGTCCGTGTCAAGACCGGTTCGCTGCCGCCCGCCCGGCCGGACAAGTCCATCTACGCGGTCGACGTGGCCCGCGGGGTGGGACTGTACGAGGAGACCAGCACCTACGGCGCTGTCGTCGACGACTTCGACGGCGACGGTACCGACGATCTCTTCATCGGTCGTCACGGCCGTCCCGGCCGGCTCATGCTCGACCGGGACGGTCGCTACGAAGAGCACGAGGCCTTGAGCCTCGCCTCCTACGACCGCCACGGCTGCACCAGCGCCGATATCGATGGCAGCGGCCTGCCCGACCTCTACTGTGCAGTCGGTGGCAAGCGCGGATCAGGGCTCAAGGCCAACGAGCTGATCCTCGACCCCGGCAGCGCCGAACCCCGTGAGGTCGCGGTCGAGTTCGGCGTCTCCGACCCCACCGGCCGGGGTCGCGTGGCCGCCTTCCTCGAGACCAGCGAGGGCCCTGGCACCAGGCTCGTGGTGGCGAACGCACCCGTCCGCGTGGACGGCCTGCCCTCGCTGGGACGCACCTACACCGTCCGTGGGGATGGCCAGTTCGTGGCCCGGGCGCGGCCCGGCTTCGAGCCGCGCGTCGGTGGCCTCGCCTCCCAGAGCGCGGACTACGACGGTGATGGGCGGGAGGATCTGCTGCTCATCGCCGGCGGCCAGGCTACCGGCAGCCGGGTCCTGACCAAGCTCTACCGCAACACGCCACGCGGGCTGGTCGACGTCACCCGCAAGCTCGGCATCCGCCCCTTCAACGAGGTCGACGCCGAGCTGGTCGACGTCAACAAGGACGGCAAGCTCGACCTCGTGCAGCTGTCGGAGACCAAGCTTCGCATCAGCGTCCTGCGGCGGGGCAGGTTCAAGCAGGTCTACCAGCGCCGCCTGACCAACGGGCGCGCCGTGGCCGGTGGCGATGTCAACGGCGACGGTCGCAACGACCTCTACATCGTGCGCACACACTATGACCGCAACTATCCGGACGTCATGCTCGTGAACCGGGGCCAGGGAGGGCGCTGGTCCTCGCTGGCCATCCCCCAGACCGGACGTGGCGGAGGCGACGACGCCGTGGCCTTCGACCATGATGGCAACGGGCTCGACGACTTCCTCGTGCTCAACGGACGCAACGGCCGCGGCCCCATCCAGCTCATCGCCTTCTATCCGCGCCAGGCGCGATAGGTCTCGCCAGTCTCCCCTGGCTCCCCCGGACTGCCCAGCTTCGGCGGCCGACTGTGCCGCCAGACGGCGGTGCCGATGCCGGCCGCGATGAGCGCGGCCCCGATGAGCATGGCCGTGGGCACCCCCAGGACCGTCCAGTTCCAGCCCTCGCGGAAGAGCTCGAGGACCAGCCGCACGCTGCCGTACCAGACCATCCAGAAGGAGGCCAGGTCGCCGTCGAGCAGCCGGTCGCCGAATCTCCGCGCCACGACCAGCGCGATGATGCCACCGGCGATGGTGAGCGCCGACTCGTAGAAGAAGAGGGGGTGGAAGCCGGTGGTCTCGAAGGGATACGCCGAGCACGGGTACTGCGCGACGCGGTGGGCACACTCGATGGTGATGCCCCAGGGCAGGTCGGTCGGCGGGCCGTAGAGCTCCTGGTTGAAGAAGTTGCCCCAGCGGGCGATGCCCTGGGCCAGGAGCGTGCCTGGCACGACCACGTCGAGCGCGCGGCCGAGTGGGACGGACTTGCCCCGGACGTAGACCCAGATGCCGATGGCCGCGCCGATGATGCCGCCGTACAGGCCCAGCCCGGAGTAGGGCGGCAGGACCACCTTCAACGGATCGCCGGCATAAGTGTCCCATTCACCCGCGACGTGGTAGAGCCGGGCGCCGACGAGCGCGAAGATGCCCACCACCACGATGGCGTTGGTCACCAGGCCCGGGTCCAGGCCCTTGCGCCGGGCTTCCGACTGGCTGACCAGGAGCATGACCGCGATGGCGACGACGTAGCCCAGACCGTAGATGCCGAGGGTCAAGGGGCCGAGCTCGATCCCGGCAGGCGGGACGATCTCGATCAGCGCGAGCAGTTGGGGCGGCACCGCGAGAGGATAGCCGAGCGCTGCCTGGGCCCACTGTGCGGGCGCTCACGATATGCTCGCGCGCATGATCGAAAGCTGGGCCATGTGGCTGTTACTGGTGGGGCTGGCCATCGGCGCGACCGCGACGGGCGTGCTGCTCGTCCGCCTGCCGCGGGCCAAGGACGACATCGGGGCCGACGAACGCCGGATAGAGGCGTCGTGGATCGCACAGACCATCGAGCAGCACGGCGGCGTGGCGCCACCCTCCCTCGTGGAAGAGGTGCTCGAGCTGGATGCGGCGTACCGGCAGCTGCAGCGGCCACCGCTACCGCCAGGGGCTGAACCGCCAGCTCCCTTGGCCGTTGCGCCACCACCCGGCTACGCGCCCCCACCTGGCTACGCGCCCCCACCTGGCTACGCGCCCCCACCGGGCTACTCGCCGCCGCCTCCGCCTCCGCCGGGCTACCCGCCGCCACCTCCGCCGGCGGGGCGCTAGCCGAACGGCATCCGCAGCCGGCGGCCCCGCCTATCCCGACCGGTCCTCGCCCGCGCCCCAGCCGGCGACACGGCGGGGCTCGCCCGCGAGCGAGCCGGGCGGCAGATGAGCCTCCAGGCAGATGACCCCGGTCGGGCCCACGTCCGCACCGTGGAGCGTTCCCGCAGGCAGATCGAGCCGGTCGGCGGTGTCGAGCAGGACGTCCCGGCCGAGCTGGGGCAGGTGGAAGGTGATGGAACCGGCGGCAGCCACCAGCACCTTGTCGTAGGGGTGGCGATGCTGGCCGTAGTGGTCGAAGGGTCCGTTGCCCCAGGAAGAAGCGTCGAGCCCCTCCCCCTTCAGACGAGCGCGCAGGTCGGCCTCGCTCACCCGACCACCGAAACGCCGATGATGCTGCCCACGACGTACGTCACCAGGGCCGCGGCGCCGCCGATGGCGACCTGGCGGATCCCGCTGAAGAGCAGGCCCCGCCCGGTCAGCAGGCTCACCAGCGCCCCCACGATGAACAGCGCGGTCAGCGCCAGGACCGTCGAGATGAGGATGGCCGCGAGCCCGTCGGTCAGGAGGAACGGTGCCAGAGGGATCAGCGCGCCCAGCGCGAATGCGGCGAACGAGTAGGACGCAGCACCCCAGGGCGAACCCAGCTCATCGGGATCGAGGCCCAGCTCCTCGCGGATCTTGGTGTCGAGCGCGTGCTCGGGATCCTGCATCAGGCGGGCTGCGACCATGTCGGCCTCGTCTTCCGACAGGCCCTTCGAGCGGTAGAGGGCGGACAGCTCCTCCTGCTCCTTCTCGGGCATGAAGCGGAGCTCCTCGCGCTCCAGCTCGATCTGGCGCTCGAAGAGCTCCTTCTGGCTCTGCATGCTGATGTACTCGCCGGCGGCCATGCTGAAGGCACCCGCCAGCAGTCCGGCGATGCCGGCCAGCACGATCATGCTGTTGTCAGTGGCAGCTCCGGCGAAGCCCATGACCAGCGCAAGGTTGCTGACGAGGCCGTCGTTGATACCGAAGACCGCGGCACGCAGCGTTCCGCTCTGGCCGGCGGCGCGGTGCCACGACTCGTCACGGATGGCGATCTCGGCCGCGGCCGCGGCTTCGGGGCTGCCGGGCTCGACGCCGGGCATGCCCATGTCGAGGCGCTTCCAGATGGCGGCGTGCTCGCGCTCATCGGCGGCGATGGCCTGCATCTCGAGTCCCTCGAGGCCCTCGTACAGCTCCAGCTCGTCGCCCTCGAGCGCCTTGACCATGCCCGACACGGACTTGGTGCCGAAGACACGGGCACAGGCCAGCACCGCCCGCACCCGCCAGCGCGGCGGCTCCATGGGCGGGACCTCAGCGCCGCGATTCTCGATGCGCGAGGCCCAGACGAACGCGTGCCGCCGCTCGTTGCTGCCGATGGCATGGAAGGCATCGGCGCGGATGGGGTCCTTCTCGAGCTCCGCCAGCCCGTCGTACAGCTGCACAGCGTCGCGCTCGAGCTTGAGGTTGTGGAGGCAGCGCTGAAGATCGGCCGGATCGGTCGACTGGGTCGTGGTCACCCCTCCATCGTATCGGTCCGGGGCGGCCCTAGACTTGGCCGATGGACATCCCTCCCCTGCGCTACCTCTCGGCGGCCGACGTGCTCGCCGCCATGCCGGCCATCGACGAGCGCCTGCAGCTTGCGGCCACGACCATGCTCGCGCTTGCGGCTGACGCCCAACTGCCGCCCAAGATCGGGGTCGACCCCGCGCCGGCCGACTCCTTCGCGCACGCCATGCCGGCCTGGGCGCGCGGCGAAGCCGCTGACGGGTCGGCCGACCTGCTGGGCATGAAGTGGGTGGTGGGCTTCCCGGAGAACGCCCGACGCGGTCTACCTGCCATCTCCGCCTCCACCATCGTGAGCGATGCGCTGACGGGCCTGCCGCGCGGCATCCTCGACGCCGGCGCCATCACCGCCTATCGCACCGCAGCCGTGAGCGGCCTGGCCATCCGCCACTGGGGTCCCGCGCCAGACGGTCCGGTCGCCATCATCGGGGCTGGCGTGCAGGCCCGCAGCCACCTGCCGGTCGTGGCTCACCTTCGCCCCGGTACCGACATCGTCCTCTGCGACCGTGACCCGGGCCGCCTGGCACTGCTGGCCGAGGAGGTGGACGCCGGCGACCACGGCCGGCTGGGGAAGGTCCGCACCGTGGCCGAACCGGCGCTGGCCGTGGCGAACGCGCCGCTGGTCCTGACGCTGGTGTCGTTCGGCCCCGACCGTCAGTCGATCCCAGAGGCGGCGTTCGCGCCCGGTGCCACGGTCGTGGCCGTGGACTACGACATGTGCGTGCCGGCCTCGCTGGCCTCGGATGCCGCACTCTTCCTCACCGACGACCGGGGCCAGTACCTGGCCAATCGCACCGAGACGCGATTCGTGGGCTACCGCGAGCCGGACGCCACCATCGGCGAAGCCATCGTGGCCGCCACTCCGCGGCCCCGGGGCCGGGTCCTCGTCTCGCACCTGGGCGTGGGCCTGGCCGACGTCGTCTTCGGCGAGGCCATCCTGCGCGCTGCCGAGCGCCAGGGCATCGGGACCATCCTCGAACGCTGAGGGAACGGCGCGGTGGACTACGCCGGAGCCGGACCTCCGGGACCACCGGGCCCAGGACCGCCGATGCCCGGGTTGCGATAGGCCCCGGGGTCGATGATGTGGTCATCAGGCGTGAGCAGGCGCACTTGCACGACCATGCCGGCAAGCGACAGCATCACGATGGCCAAGGCACCCAGCAAGCCAAGCTCCTCGCCGCTGAAGATGCCCACGATGCCGTCGCGGAGCTGCGAGTACTCGCTGACACCGAGCGCCAGGGCCAGTCCGGCCACCGTCGAGGCTGCACCCGCGATGGCCGTGCCGACGATGGCCAGCACCGTGGGCATGCGCAGCAGCAGGAAGGCCACACCCAAGGCCAGCCCGGCCACGAACCCGAGCGTCATGGTGAGCACGCCCGACTCGCTCAAGCCGATCCAGGCCAGCACGCCGACCGTCAGCTGATAGCCGAGGACGCCGCCGAAGATGCCCACGGCCAGCCAGTAGTAGAAGTACGAGAGCACCGCGAAGACCAGCCCCAGCAGGAACCCGCCGGCCCAGCCCAGGACGGTACCGAGGAAGGCGTCGCCAAAGATGTGCTCCACGAAGTTGGCCCCGAGCAGGAAGCCACCCAGGAACCCCAGCACCGGCAGCAGGAAGAGGAAGAGGCGAAAGCCACGCAAGACGAGCGCCAGGCCGATGGCGATGCCGATGACGCCGAGCATGAGGCCGGTGGGGTTCGGGTCCATATCACCTACTTGTCGAACAGGGACGCCGCGCGTCGAAGGAAAGGGCTACTCGTTGATGGGGATGTCGCCCTCGGGCAGCTCGATCACGATGTCGGCGCCTTCCTCGCTCACCGGGTACGTCACCAGTGGCAGATCCGCCGGCGGGTCCAGCGACTCGCCGTCAGAGAGGTCAAAGCGAGACAGGTGCAGGGCGCAGGTCACCGAGCCGGCGCTGAGGAAACCCTTGTCGAGCTCGAAGTACTCGTGCGAGCAGGTGCCCTGTAGAGCATGAAGGCCTTCCTGGCGGACGAGGAGGATGAGGGTGCCGTCGACCTCGACCATCTGCATGGTGCCTTCCTCGAGGTCGGCGGACTTGGCCG
Source organism: uncultured Chloroflexia bacterium (assembly GCA_963712745.1). Taxonomy (GTDB): domain Bacteria; phylum Chloroflexota; class Limnocylindria; order Limnocylindrales; family CSP1-4; genus JAFMJV01. The sequence continues at coordinate 591,835 of CAVQJC010000020.1, forward strand.
CCTTGACGCGGCGGACGGGGCGCATCTCCGATTCCATGAGGGCCAATGGTAGCCGCGCATACGAAGATCGGCCGGCACTCGCGGTGCCGGCCGATCCGATGAGCGGCTCAGGGCCGGTCTCATCCCGTGATGGCTAGGCGGGCGAACTACCCCGGGGGCCGGCCATCTCCTCGTCGAGGCCAGGGTTCATGTAGGAGTCGGCCGTGATAGCCGCCGACATGTCCGCGATGGTCCTGGTCTGGTAGATCGCTCCAGCGAAGGCCAGGGCGATGCCGATGATGATCCAGATCCAACCGAGCTCGACGTTCACGAGTTCTCCGGTGTCAGGGTGCACGTACTTGCCGAGGCCACCGAGAAGGCCGGTGTCAAGCGCAGAGACCGGCACCAACCCGAGTCCTACGACGATCCCGGCGATCGTTGCCATCGCTCCCGAGATCGCAGTCGCCACGATGACCAGCACCGCGGGCATCCGCAGCAGGAAGAAGCCCACCGCGAAGAGAGCGCCTCCGGCGAGTGCGAGGATGAATGCGAAGAGGCCGGTAGCCTCGAAGCCGATCCACTGGAGCAGCCCGATCGTCAACTGATAGCCAAGCGCGCCTCCAAGCAGGATGACAGCCACCCAGTAGTACAGGTACGAGAGCACGGCGAAGAGCAAGCCCAGCAGGAAGCCGACCACCCAGCTCAACACCGTGGATAGGAATGCATCTCCGAAGATGGCCTGGACGCCGTTCGCCCCGAGGATGAACCCGGCAAAGAACCCCCAGATCGGCAGCAGGATCAGGAAGACCCTGAAGCCCCAGAAGGAGAATGCGAGGCCGATGGCGATCGCCAGCAGGCCCACCAAGAGGCTCTCCCATGAGAAGAACTCGAACAGTTCCATGTCGTCTCTCCCACTCCTGACACTTGCTATAGCCGGGGCACGTGATGAATAGCCTAGCGCGCGATCGCACGCTGGGAAACACACATCTGCGCCGTACCGCACGTCCGACGCGGCCCGCCATCAGGGTCGGCTCAGGCGACGGCCTCCCGGGTCGTGTCTTTCGGCCACTTCCGCTCGAGCAGGCCACGCAGGCGCTCCTGCGCCTCGGGCAGCGGGATGCGGGCCACGACCGGCTCCAGGAAGCCGAGCACGATGGCCTTGCGCGCATCGTCGCGCGAGAGGCCGCGGCTCATGAGGTAGAACACCTGGTTCTCGTCGATGGGGCCGACCGACGAGCTGTGCATCGCGCGACGGCAGTCGGGCTGGTCGATCTCCAGCGACGGGATCGTGACCGACCGCGCCGAGCGCTCCAGCAGCATGCTGAACTCGCCCAGGAAGCTGTCTGTGCCACGCCCGCTGTGGGGGATGTCGATGAGGCCCTTGATGTAGCCGCGAGCCTTGCCCGTGAAGACGCCCTTGCTCAGCAGGTCGCTGGTGGTGTCCTCGCCGAGGTGGCGCGTGTAGGAGGTCAGGTCGAAGAGCTGACGACCGTCACCAAAGCCGATCTCCACCTGGGAGACCGACGAGCCGCGGCCCTCGAGCAGGTTCTCGATGCGGCTGCGATGGAGGCGGCTGCCCACGCTGGCGATGGCCCAGTTGATGGTGGCGTCGCGGCCCACGCGCGACTGGCGTGAGACGAAGGCGGCCGTGGCCGGCCCAAAGTCCTGCTCGCCGCCGAAGTCGAGCGTGGCACCGGCGTCGAGGGTGATCTCGGTGGTGCCCCACCAGATGGAGTCGGCGCGAGCGCCCGGCTCGCGCGCAGCCTCCGACGAAGCCACCTGCTCCTCGAAGATCGAGGCATGCGCGTTCTTGCCGAGGGAGATGACCGTGCGGCTCACGAGCCCGAAGCCCGGAGCACCGGCCGACCAGCGCAGCACGATGGGTGCCTCCAGGTCGACGCCGGCCGGCACGTGGATGAACAGGCCCAGCGAGTTGAAGGCCCGGGCGACCTGGCCGAAGGCGTCGTCGTGGGGGAGCGAGCCGCCGCCCTCGATGAGTTCGCGCACCAGCTCCGGCCTGTCGCGCGCGACCTCGGCCAGCGAGCTGATGATCACGCCCTTGTCGCGAGCCTCTGCCGAGAGTGCGCAGCCGATGACCGCGCGCTCGTCCACGTGGACCAGGGCGGCTGCCCCGTGGGGCAGCTCGGCGTCGGCGAGACAGTCGGCTGCAGGTGTCGGCGGGTAGGGCTCGACCGCGGTGAAGTCGACCGCGCGCAGGTCGACGTACAGAGTGAACAGCTCGTTCGGCTCGACCGGCAGCTCGGCGACGCGCTCGAGGGCGGCCAGTCGGTCAGCCGTCAGCCACTCGGGCTCACCGAGCGCGCGCGACGTGCCGCGGACGTGGGCCGCGGTGGCCCAGGACAGGTTCAGTGGGGCGACACTCACCCGAGGGATCCCTCCATCTCCAGCTTGACGAGGCGGTTGAACTCGATGGCGTACTCCATCGGCAGTTCCTTGGTGAAGACCTCCAGGAAGCCCTGCACGATGAGGTTCTGGGCCTCGTTCTCGGTAAGCCCGCGGCTCATGAGGTAGAAGACCTGGTCCTGGCTGACCTTGCCCACCGTGGCCTCGTGCGTGAGCGTAGTGTCGTCTTCCTGGATGTCGATGTAGGGGTAGGTGTCGCTGCGGCTATGCTCGCTGAGCAGCAGCGCGTCGCAGCGGATGCTGGCCACCGCGTTGGTGGCGCCGGGCACGACCTTGACCTGGCCGCGATAGGTGCTGCGACCGTTGTCCTTGGAGACGGACTTGCTGACGATGCGGCTGCGGGTGTCGGGCGCGAGGTGGATGGCCTTGGCCCCGGTGTCCTGGTGCTGGCCCTCGCCGGCCACTGCGACCGAGATGATGTCGGCGGTTGCCCCGCGACCACGCAGGTAGATGCTGGGGTACTTGACCGTCTTCTTGGAGCCGGTGTTGGCGTCGATCCACTCGACCCTGGAGTCCTCGTAGGCGTGCGCCCTCTTGGTGACCAGGTTGTAGACGTCGTTGGACCAGTTCTGGATGGTCGTGTAGCGGACCTGGCTGCGCGGCTTGGCGATGACCTCGACCACCGCCACGTGCAGCGAGTCGGTGGCGTAGATGGGCGCGGTGCAGCCCTCGATGTAGTGGACCGAGGCGCCCTCGTCGACCACGATGAGCGTGCGCTCGAACTGGCCGGTGTTCTCGCCGTTGATGCGGAAGTAGGCCTGCAGGGGCAAGGGGACCTCCACGCCCGGCGGGACGTAGACGAAGGAGCCACCGGACCAGACGGCGCTGTTGAGCGCGGAGAACTTGTTGTCCTCCGGCGGCACCACTGTCCCGAAGTGCTCCCTGAAGATCTCGGGGTACTCCTTGAGCGCCTGGTCAGTGCCCATGAAGACGACGCCCAGCTTGGACAGCTCCTCCTTCACCGAGTGGTACACGACCTCAGAGTCGTACTGCGCGCCGACGCCGGCCAGGAACGCCCGCTCGGCCTCGGGGATGCCCAGCCGCTCGAACGTCTCCTTGATCTGGTCGGGGACGTCGTCCCACGACTTCTCCTCGCGCTCGGAGGGCTTGCGGTAGTAGATGATGTTGTTGTAATCGATCTTGTCCAGCCCCTCGGTCCACGTCGGCATGGGGCGCTTCAGCCAGTGGTCGTAGGCGCGGAGGCGGTGCTCGAGCATCCACTCGGGCTCGTCCTTGATGGCGCTGATCTCCTCGACCGTGGCCCGGGTGAGCCCGCGCTTGGCTTCGTGGAGGTAGACGATGTCGTCGTGGAAGCCGTATTCGGCTCGACGATCCTTGATCTCTGGCTGACTGACCATGTGGCCTCCTGGAGGCATCGGAGTCGGGTTTGCCGACCGCCGTGGCGGGCGCTTGGGGGTCCGCTCGGGCGGTCCGCCGGGGCCGACCGAAGCGGTTCGATGATCGCGATCGGCCTGACCGTCGCTAATCCTGACCTATTCTATCGGAATTAACCCCGATCGCGCCAGCCCCAGTCCTCCCAAGGCGCCAGCCCTGCCCTGCGAGGACGCCAGCCCTCCCCTGCCAAGGCGCCGGCCCCTGCCCTGCGAGGACGCCAGCCTCTGCCCCCGTGAAGGCGCCGGCCCCTGCCCTGCGAGGACGCCACGCAGCCATCGACCGATCGTCGCTCAGCGGGACAGCACGACCAGGGGGGCGCCGGATCTGCGAGTTCCGTGCACCCGGTGAGCAGGGTCGCCAGTACCGACCGCCTGGTGCAAAGAATCAGCAGACTCGAGCGGAATCACGTCGTGATGTCCCGCTCAACGGCAAGGCGGACCCGAGCAGCGGGCCGACCCGAAGATGCAGGCCGGACAACGCGACCGACCACCCGATAGCCGTCTGCGCCGTGGCCCGACCGGGTCGCGGCGCAGTACTTCTTGGGCCACGCTCCGCGGCGCGTCGGCGAAGCCTTTGTACAGCGCAAGCGCGACGGTCAGCGCAGTGCGGGCGCGACGGTCAGCGCAGTGCGGGCGCGACGGTCAGCGCAGTGCGGGCGCGGCGGTCAGCGCAGTGCGGGCGCGGCGGTCAGCGCAGTGCGGGCGCGGCGGTCAGCGCAGTGCGGGCGCGACGGTCAGCGCAGTGCGGGCGCGACGGTCAGCGCAGCGCAAGCGCGACGATGAAGACCACCAGGAGCACGGCCCAGACCACGCCGAGTACGACGACCGTCCACTCGCCACATCCCTGTGGGCCGCGCAGGCGCCCCTCGTCCGACACCTGCCTGGTTCAGAACGAGGTGGACAGGTTGGCGGCGCTCAGGGCTGGACCAGGTGCACGGGGTTGCCGATGAGGTTCACCTTCCAGGTCGTGACGTCGTTGGAGGTGCCATTGCCGGTCATCCGATAGCGGATGCGCCACCAGCCGTCCTGATAGGCCTCGTAGTCGGCCGGGATTGCCGCGCGCATGGTGAGCCAGCATCCGTTGAAGGTCCCGTTGGTGCTGCCCACGTTCGTCGTCACGATGTCCGTTCCGCCGGGCGGGCTTTGTGCCGAGTTGCAGCTCGCCGCGGCCGAGTGGGACGTACCCCGCGAGGCCGTGTAGCTGAACCTGGTGGGCACCCAGCCGGTCTGCGTGGGGATGAGGATCTGCAAGCGGGCCTCGAGGGGCCGGGTATCACCGGGATCCCAGAGCTGGATCTCGAGTGTCTTGCCCTTGTGAGCGGCCTCGATCTGGGCCAGGAAGAACTCCGATACCTGCTCGCCACCGCTGGCGGTGAGTGGCGTGAAGGCCTGCATCGCGCCCAATCCGTAGACCCTGGGCTCACCCAGGCTGGACTCCACGAAGATGGCGAAGCTGTTCTCACCATCGGTGCCCAGCTGGTCGTTGGGAGCGGCAGGATCGGTGGAGGAGGTGTGAAGGCGGTAGACGCGGCCCTTCGAGCCGCCACTCAGGTTGTCGTACAGGCGATACCAGCGATTGTGATAGTCGCGGCCGTCGCCGTATAGCGCGTCGGTCCGATACAGGCACTCGTCGCCGCTGGTGCCGCCTGACATGGTCGAGTCGCTGGCATGGATGCCCCGGAAGAGATCCTCGTCCCCGGCGACTGGGAGACCGTCGTCCGAGTAGTCGTAGAGGGTGTCCCGGGTGTCGTAGAGCGTATAGAAGGTGCTGACCGACCGACTCTGGCCAGAGCTGAACCAGCGATCGCCGGTGCCTTTTGCGGTCCCGACCGCACAGTGCTGCGGATCATAGATGTAGACCGAGCCCGTCGCGAGGGGCGGGATCTCGATGGCGTAGTTGTAGTAGGTATCGGCGTCGTAGCAGGCCATGCCATCGGCGGGGCACTCCAGACTGGTCGTCGACGTCCTCCGATCGTAGCCTGGCTGGTGGGCGTCTCCGTTGACGTTCTCGGCACCCTGGGTGTTGAGCGTGCCCCAGAACCCTCGCGGATTGAGATCGTCGCCGTCGGCCTCGAAACAATCCGCCTTGCCCGTGGTGCACGCGTTCCCCGGGCCCTTCAGTGGAAGGTCCCCGAGGTTCGTGGTGACGTCCTGCGTCGTTGTGTAGCTGTAGTCCCAAGTGATGCGGACCTCGGCCTCGTCGACGCGGAAGGTCTTGGACCCCGTGCAACCCTCAGTTGCTGTCAGGCGCATCCGGAAGTTCGCGTCTGAGAATTCGTCGCGGGTCCAGGAATGGCTGCCCCAGTCGCTCGTGTTGGAGGCGTTCCCGAGCGTGTAGGCGTTGTTGAATCCCGTATCGAGGTTCGGGGTCTCCACCAGGTCGCTCCAGGACCCGGGTACACCGCCCTGCCAGGAGAGCTCGACGCCGACCCGCGCGCTGCCGCCCGAGCAGCTCGAGTTGATGAAGACGTCGGACAGTCGGACCTCGATCCCGGCGATGCTGAGCGACTCGCCCGCACCCGGCGTGGGCATGCCGCCCTGGGCGTTGATCCCAGACCACACGTGCTGGGCGCCGTTCGAGCTCGCGAGAGCGTTGCTGCCGTCATCGTTGTAGAGCGCGTAGTTCAGGCTGCCGGAGGAGGGGCTCCAGTCCCCGCCGTCGTGCGCAGTCGGAGAACGCCAAGGGCTCGAGTTGCGATCGGCAGTCGGCACCTCCTCGGTGGCCGTAGAGGTCAGGCCGCGAGCCAGGCCGAAGGCGCCGTAGTAGTTCTCCGGGCTGCCCATGGGCACAGGCAGCACGAACTCCGCCGCGCTGGTGACGCCGACGTCGACGGTCTTGAGACAGGGCCCGCCGTCCCAGCAGAAGACCCGAGCGAAGTTGGTCTGGACAGGACCCTGGATGTCGACGATCAGCTTGCGGTCATTACGGGGCGTGTTGTCATCGCGCCGCGGCGTCACGATGACGCCGTCGACACCGTTCGTGAAGCCGTTCTTCTCGGCCTCGTCCAGGGCCGCCGCGAAGGCGCGGGACTCGTTGTTCGGGAGATAGACAGCGCCGGCGAGCGATGCCGCATCCGCAGCGCGTTGCGCCTTCAGTTCCACGGTCCACCACCAGGCAACGTCGGTGAGCAACGCCGCACCGCCGATGAGCACCACCGACATGATGGCGAAGATGGGTAGCACCTGACCCAGCTGGCGCCTGCGAGACTTCTGGCTCGCGTCGCTCGTCTGGCTCATGGCATCGGACCGGTCTCGCCGCCTCGCGATGGCTCTGAGGATGGTGTTCGGGCGCATCGGGGCTCCTAACTCGACGGATTCAGGGCCATGACGGTTGTCTCCTTGAGGGGCATCTGCAGGCGCCCTCCAGAGATCGCATTAGCTAGCGCGGCCACGGGCATGACGAAGTTGTAGGTGTAGCCGACGGAAACCCCGATGGAGTCAGGGAACGCACCGGTGTTGTCACGGCTGCATACGGGCCACGATTGTCTCGACGGGTCCGGGCCGAAGACGATCAGCTCGGTGCCGGCTCCGGGATCGACGTCGGTCGGGCCGAAGTTCCGATGCCAGACATTCACCGGTCCGGCCTCCGCGCCGGAGTCAGTGGCCTTGAAGATGCGGATCTCCTCTACCTGGGCAAGCCTGACTCCCGAATCCGGCGACTGAAGGATGCGCTGCACGGCCGCGACCAGGGTGGCGTCGACGCCAGACGGGTCGTCGGGCTGGCCGGGCCCGCAGAGCGCGGGGTCCCCGCGTGCGAGCGCAGAGCCGACCCGGGCACCTTCTCGGGACCCGTACACCAGCGACTGGACGTTGCCGTAGACCACGCCCAACTCGGCCACGCTGACCACCAGTAGTAGCACGATGGGCAGGACCAGGGTGGCCTCGACCAGGGCCTGACCGCGCTCGCCCTCAGGACGTCGCGAGAAGAACCTCATAGCACCGGCTCGATTCGGAACACGTTGCGCTGGACCATCATCCAGCCGGTGTCGTTGCCGGCGAAGATGTTGAAGATGGAGTCGAGGGGCGTCACCCAGCGGTGGCGATAGCGGACGGTGACCGCGATGTTGTCCACGGTGGAGCGCTCCGGTGTGAACGGCGGATCAGGACAGCCCTTCAGCACGTTGCAGCGTTGCTCCTCGGGGTATTCCGGAAGGCCCGCCACGCCGGGGTTCTCGAGCCTGTAGGGGACATCGACATCGGTCCCGTCGGGCAGGGTGCAAGGGGTTCTCAGGCCGTCGATACGCTCCCACTTCTGTTGCGCGAGGGACAACGCGCCGGACTTGGTGGACCGCCCGATGACCACGTGCTGGATCCTGTGGGGGTCGGTGGGCGCGTAGATGTCCTTCTCGACCTCGGTAAGGACCAGGCAGTCCGCGCCAGCCTGATTGCCCATGATGGCCGCGATGTGCGCGCCGTTCTGCGAGGCGCGGTTCACTGCCATGTAGGCGTTGAACAGCAACGAGATCTCGATCAGCGCCATGAAGAGGAAGATGAGGATGGGGATGACCAGCGCGAACTCGACCAGGGTCTGCCCGGAATCGCGTGAGCGACCGGGCCCCCCCTGGTCTTCGGTTCTGCGAGGCATGTCGGGCACTGACAGCCACCTTTCGATCGGAGCGCGAAGTCCGGGTCGCCTACCGGTACCAAAGGACCGGTGGCATGACGACCGGGCCATCTAACGATGAGGACTTCCGGATTTCAATAGAACTATCGGGGGATGGCGCACTGTCTGGTGACCCATCGCAACGACGAATCCAGCCGAGTCCGGAGGATGTCTGCACCGGATGTCCCCCGACGGCACCGCACCGGTCACAAGCGCCCACATGCCCTCATCCCGCCTCCGTCGAGCGTCGATCGACCCGCCGATCGAGGGCGCGGCCTTGTTCGCGTTGTCCAGGCGCGTGGCCTACGGTTCGAAGAAGCCTTCCACCTGGGTCACTTCGACGATCGTGGGCGTCTCACCGGCCACCGTCAGCTCGTAGGTGCCGGGACCGTCGGCGTCGGCCAGTCGCGTGCAGAAGTCGTCGAACGGCGAGCGGGTGACGTCCTGCCCGTCGATACGGGTCACCTCCGCCCCGAGCTCGAGGTCCTCGTTGCCGGGCCAGCCCTCGAGATAGGCGCCGATCACGTAGCCCTCGTCCCAACCGAGCGACACCGAGGCGGGGTCAGGGGGTGCGGGCGCATCGTCGATCGGGTCGAGGTACAGCGCGTCCTCAACCCAGTCGATGGTCAGCACGAAGTGGCGTAGGAGATCGGTGCCCGCGTCGCCCCGTCCCTGGGGTAGCAGCTCCGACGTCGCGAGCGGCAGGCGCAGTTCGCTGGCCGCTCCCGCCTGACCGAACCCCAGGTCCGCGGCGGTCCAACGGACCCGCGTGCCGACCGGGCCGCCCGCGGTGGTGGCCAGCACGGCCGACGCAGGGGCGTCACCCGGGAGGGCCAGGCCGACGCCCTCGAGGTCCGCGGGGTTGACCGTCAGCCAGCCGTCTGAGCCGGTATCGAGCAGGAATGCCAGGAAGCCCTCCGCCGCACGCAGCTCGAAAAGCGGTGAGGGCGAGGTGTCCGAGGCGCGGGTGAAGTCGAGCCGGATGGCGCCGTCGATGTGGTCCAGGTCCGCGGTCGAGCCAGCGATGGTGATGGTTCGCGCGGTCGGGTCGACCTGCCACACGGCGGTGCGCATGAGGCTGGCTCCGATGAACCCTTCATCGCTCAGGCAGTAGAACGGGTTGCCCGGCTCGATGGCGTCGACTACGGCCCCTGCGTCGCTGAATAGCGCGTCGCCGATGGCCAGGCGCGGCAACTGGACGACATCGCTGGTGATGACCTGTCCGTCCGCCGAGGCGGTGGAGACCGTGCCCGCCACACCGTCGGCGAAGACCTCGGCGATCTCCTGCGAGACGATGGTGGGCGCGCCCGTGTCGACGATCATGGGAACCGTCCGGCTGTCGTCCCCGAGCGTGACGTCGATGACGATGGAGCCGGCGACCTCGCGGTACGGGACCGTCACGGGGAGGGTGTCCACGTCGACGGTCGTGCCGGCGAGCACCTCCGCACCGGCGTCCTGGTCCCCGCGGGCGATGAGGACGATGGCCGCGATGAGCCCCACAGCGATGGCGATGATGACCACCGGCACAGCCATGGAGGTCGACCAGCCGCTGGGCGGCTCGATGCCGACCGCGGTGGCGCCTTGCGCCGAGTCTGGCGGGCGCTCGGGCTGTGGCTCCGCCGCGTTCGGGCGCTCGGGCCGGTGCTCGGGCTGGAGCTCCGCCGGGTTCGGGCGCTCGGGCTCGTCAGGCATGACTGGTGACGGGTTCAGGGGCGCCGCGATCACGCGGCCACAGCGAGTGTGCGGCGACAACGACCAGGACAGTGGCCCCGGCCAGGGCGAGTGGTTCCATCGTCATCGAGATCGACACCAGGCCCGCGGAGGCCACCAGCCCGACCCGAGCGGTGGTCCCGGCGCGCGGCCATGCCATCGCCGCGAACGGCAGAAGGACGACCAGGTAGTGGTACCAGAACTGTCCAGGCACGAGCAGCATCGCCACCGTTCCCATGAGGGCGGCTGCCGGATAGCCAGCTCGCCGTCGCGCCAGCCAGATGCTGGCCAGGACCGCCAGGCCGCCAGCCAAGAGAGCCGCGACGCGCACGGCCGTGACGACGAAGCCCGGCAGGCCGAGTTGGGCTGCGACGCTGGCGGGGGCCAAACTGGACGGGTGGTTGCCGGAGCCTCCAAGGAGGTTCATGAGCACGGTCGGGAACTCGAACCACGCTGCCGGCGCAAGGACGAACGAAACGCCCACGATGGCCAGCAACGAGATGGCCAGGGCCGCCCGTGCCCGGTGGCTCATGGCGACGACCGCGGGCACGAAGGCGACCGGGCTGACCTTGAGCAGCGCCATGGCCGCGGCGCTGACCCCGGCGGCCGTGCCGCCGAACGCGACCAACGTCGAGCCCAGTGCCACGAAGCCACTGACATTGGCGAACCAGAGCGCCAGCCACGCGGGCAGGAACAGCAGGGTCGCGACCAGGCACCACAGGCCACGTTCCAGGCTGCGGGAGGACCCGCCCAGCCCGGCACCGAGCCAGGTGGCCGCGTACACCGACACGAACTGCAGGACGTACCACAGGCCTGAGGTGAGTGATTCAGGAAGTCGCGCCACAGGGGCGAGGGTCTGCGCCAGCGGCGGCGGGTACAGGTAGCCCCAGGTGCCGATCTCGATCGGCCCATTCAGGTGTGCGGGCAAGTACGGCGAGAAGCCGTCGAGGAGGCGCAGCGAGGCGTCTCGATAGGCGTTGAAGTCGGAGGCGTCCGCGCCGCTGTACCCGAGCGCCACGGTCCACAGCGCGAGGTGCACGAGGACCCCGACGACGGCCAGCACCAACGCCAGGACGAGTCTGAATCGAGGCGAACTCAGGGCACGCGGCCCCGGTCCTGGCGAGGCGGCCGACCGCCTCGCGATGCCGAAGTTCACGACGCGGGCGCCCTTGGGGGCCACAAGGCCAGGATGATGATCAGAGACATGGCGGTGCCCCCTGCCAGCGCGAGCGGATCGACGCCGAAGCTGACGCTGACGACACCGGCCGAGATGAGGAGCCCGAAACGGGTTGCCGGTCTGGCCTTGGGCCACGCGATCGCAGCGAACGGCAGCAGCACCACGAGGTAGTGGTACAGGAGCGTCCCCCGGATGGTAAGTGCGGCGACGGTGGCAAGGAATGCCGCCTCGGGCCATCCTTCCCGTCGCCGTGCAAGCCACAGGCTCACGATGAAGGCCACTCCACCGGTCGTGAGGGTCGCCAGCCGTGTCAGGAGCACGAGCCCGTCAGGTAGCCCACTCCGGGCGGCGATGTTCGCGGGGGCGATGCTGACATGCCCGGATGCGGCCAGGTCGAGCAGGATACGCGGATAGTCGAGCCAGGCCCCGGGTGCGAGCGCGAAGCTGATGCCAAGCGCGACCACGAGGCTGATGACCACGGCCCAGCGCGACTCGCGGCCCATCAGCAAGGATACCGGCACGAGCGAAGCCGGGCTCACCTTCAGCAGGGTGAGAAGCACCGCACTCGCACCCGCGGCTGCTCCTCCGGCCGCCACGAGCGTAGCTCCCAGGGCGAGCACGGTGCTGATGTTGCCGTACCAGAAGGAGCTGAAGGCCGGCATGAACCAGAGCATCGGCACGAGACACCAGAGCGCACGCTCCAGGGACCGGCGGGCACCACCCAGTCCCGTCCCGATCCAGAGTGCCGCGTACATCGCGACGAACTGGATGCTGTACCAGCTGAACTCGGCCACCGGCGCCGGCACCAGCGTCAGCGGTGAAAGCAGCTGGGCCAGAGGTGGCGGATAGATGTAGCACGTCGGACAGTAGGCCTCGGCGGCCCCGGTGACCTGCGCGACCGTGTACGGAGAGCCGACCTCAAGCCACCGTTCCGACCCGGCGAGGTACGCGAAGAAGTCGTACCCACCCTCGTGGCCGATCGCCGAGAGCAAGCTCGGGTAGAGCAGGAGCAGGTAGACGCCTAGGGCACTCAGGGTGAGCGCGAGGGCCAGCCGAAATCCCTGTGAACCGAACACCCGGAGTCCCGGCATGCCGGTCACATCCATGCGCTGCACCACGCCGTTCATGCCGGATCAGGCCCCCCGGTAGCGGGCCGCAGTCCGAGGCGCATCAAGGCCCGAGTCGCGAGGCTGGGCGTGGCTGCCGGGTATCGGCGGTGCCACTCGGCGATGAGCCCCACCAGCATGGCCAGGCCATGGACCCACAGCACCGGCAGTGCCCACGTGGCCGCGACCAGCACCGTCCAGCGGCGGTCGGTGCGGGCACCCCAGACCACGAGGACGGTGGCCGTCGCAAGCCGGGCCACCAGCGGCACGCGCACGAGGTTGATCCAGTACGGGTCCAGGCCGATGCGCTCAGCCTCGAGGACATAGTCCCACCATTCCCGCCAGAGATGAGGCCACAGGACAAGGGAGACCAGGCAGGCGACGGCCGTGGTCCCCAGGGCGATGGCCAACGAGCGCCACTCGCCGCGGACCACGAACCAGAGCAGGCCCACGCCGGCCGTGAACTTCGTGAGCAGCACGAAGGACCAGGTCCAGGGATGGCGGAAGCCGAGCAGGATGGCCACGGCCAGGAGGATGTGGATGTTGCCGTGGTAGAGCTCGAGGGCCACGAAGGGGATGGCGAAGGCGGCCACGATCCAGCCCGCACTGCCGCCGATCCAGACGAGCGAAGCCACCATCAGCGCCGTCCACAGCCACAGGAAGTCCCACCAGGAAACGAGGCTGAACGTGCTCATCACCGCGGCCATCGGCGGGGTGTAGGGGAACGCTCCCACCTCACGATGCGGGATGTCGTACACGGCCTGCATGTCCACGACCCAGTAGGAATAGGCATCGATGCCGAAGGACTGGACTCTCGGCGCGAGCACGAGGAAGACGAAGCCGAGAAAGATCAGCCCCGCCACGACCATGCCGTGGGTGACCGCGCGAGCGCGCCCGCTCGCAGCCAACCCGCTCAACCTTCCTGCTGCTGTCATGGCGCGGTCGCGGTGCCCGGCACCGACGCGGTGGCTGGGGAGGCCAGCGCCTCACGCCTGGCGGCCAGTGAGCGCTGCACGAAGCTCGGGGACGATGCCGACCAGCATCACGAAGCTGCCCAGCCAAAGGATCGGCAGTGCCACCATCGAGGCCACCACGACCGTCCAGCGCCGGTCGGTGCGGGCACCCCACACGACGAGCGCCGCGGCCGCGATGAGGCGGATCCAGAGGGGAACCATCACCGCGTTGCCGACCGGCGGTCGGCCGACGTTGTCGAGGATCAGGTCCACCCACTCGGCCCACAGTGACGGCATGAGGACCAGTGACGCGACGCACAGTACGGCCGTGGCCGCGAGGGCGATCCCCAGCTGCCGCCATTCTCCGCGGACCACGAACCAGAGCAGGCCGATGCCAGCGCTGGGCTTGGTCAGCAGCACGAACGACCAGGTCCAGGGATGCCTGAAGCCGAGCACGATGGCGACCACCAGCAGGATGTGGATGTTGCCGCCGTAGAACTCGAGGGCGACGAAGGGAAAGGCGAGTGCCGCCAGGATCCAGTTCGGCGTCCAGCCGATCCAGATGACCGAGCCCACCAGCAGCATCAGCCACAGGAAGCTGAAGACCCACCAGTCCACGAGGCTGAAGGAGTCGAACACGAGCGCGACCGGTGGCGCGTAGTTGAAGGCCCCCAGATCCCCCACCGGGATGGAGTAGGCGTCCGGCAGGTTCACGTTCCAGTACGCGAACGCGTCGTGGTGGAAGTTCTGCATCTGGGGAGCCACCACCACGAAGAGGTAGACCATGAAGAGCAGCCCGGCCAGGATCAGCCCGTGTCCGACCGGCCGTGCGAACCGACGGGCGGTCTTCATATGTGCGAAGGGACGACGCCGGAAGAGCCGCCGGGCTCAGTCCAGCTCGACCGGGACCCCTGTCTCAGCGGAGCGGTACAGCGCCTCGATGGTGCGCGCCTGGCCCATGGCATCGTCACGGCCCAGGCGGGGCGCCTTCAGGCCACGGATGGCGGCGGCCATGTCGTCGAGCTCGCACATGTAGGGGTTGGGCGCATCGACGTTCTGCTCCTGGCCATCGACGATGAGCACGCCGCGCAGCGAGTGCCACGGGTCAGGCAGGAAGATCGTGCCCGACCGGCCGGTCACCTCCAGCGACTCGCTGAAGCTGTCGAAACCGCTATGGAACGTGGCCACGAGGCCAGAGGGGAAGCGCAGGTAGCCTGTGAAACGGCGGTCCACGCCGTCGGCCGTGGTGACCCCCTGGCCGAACACGAGCTCGGGCTCCTCGCCCGCGATGAGGCGAGCGCCGGACACGCAGTAGCAGCCCACGTCCATGAGCGAGCCGCCCTCCAGGGCGGCGGAAACGCGGATGTCGGCATCGTCCTGCAGACGGTGGCTGAACGTGGAGCGCACGTGGATGAGCTCGCCGATCTGCCCGGCCAGCTCGACCAGCCTGGCCGCCTGGGGCGTGTGGCGCCACATGAACGCCTCCATGAGCACGACCCCGGCGGCATCGGCCGCGTCCCAGGCTTCGTCCACCTCCGCGGAGTGGCGCGTGTAGGGCTTCTCGCAGAGGACGTGCTTGCCGGCCGCGATGGCCTTCAGCGTCCAGGGGTGGTGAAGCGCGTTGGGCAGGGGGATGTAGACCGCGTCGATCTCTGGGTCGGCCAGCAACGCGTCGTAGCTGACGTGCACCTTGCCGATGCCGTTGGCGGCGGCGTAGGCCTCGCCGCTCTTGGCCGTCCGGCTGCCCACCGCCACGACCTCGGCCGCGTCGGTCAGGCGAGCGCCGCGCAGCAGCTTCTCGTTGATGCGGGATGTGCCCATCAGACCCCAGCGGATCGGTTCGTTCGTGCTCACTCGTTCCTCCCGATGCAGCGGTTCTCGTGGTCTCCAGACCGCACCGTACCTGACCGTACGAGTGCCCTACCATGCCCGACACCACCCGGAGGTACCTATGCGCGTCGGACTCGTGCTGCCCATGGGCAGCCACGTCGGCGGGCCGCGGCCGTGGCGACATCGGCGGTGATCCGGGTGAGATCGCGGAGCGCTTGCAGTCCTTCGCGGAAGCGGGATACTCAGAGGCGATCGTTTGGCTCGGGCCCATGAACGAGCGCGGACTCGACCGCTTGGCCCAGGCGGTCGCCATCATTCGTGCCTGAGAAGTGGACGGAGGGAGACACCTCATGACCGACGAGCAGCCGGGCCAGCCCGGGGGGCCGGAGCAGGACGGAGAGTTGGAGCACGACGTCGTAGCAGAGGCTGCGACGTCGACCACGGATGGCGGTGGTGGCAGAAGCCGCAACCGGCGGGTGCTGGCGGCGGTCTTCTGGCTCCTGGCCAGCCTTTCCGTGCTCTTCGGGGGCATCACGCTGTGGGCACACCAGACGCTGCTGACCCCCGACGGATGGGGCGGCATCGTCGAGGATGTCGTCTCTGACGAGGAGGTCGTCGACGCGGTCAGCGTCGTCATCGTCGATCGGCTGGCGGGCTCACTCGGCGTACGCGAGGCCGTGGCCAACGCGCTCCCAGGGCCGGACTTCATCGCCGGAGCGCTCACGGCCACCGTGGAGAACCGCATCACCGACGTGGTCGCTGACTTCGCCTCGTCGGAGGCGTTCAGGGACGCGGTCGTCAACGTGAACAAGGCCGGCCACGCTGCGGCCCTGAAGGTCATTCGTGGCGGCGAGAGCAAAGCGCTCACATCCGGCGAGGGCGTGCTCTCGCTCAACATCTTCCCGCTCATCGAGGGCGTGCTGGTCAGCCTCCAGGACGCAGGCATCATCGATGCCAGCCGTGACATCCCGGATCTCACGAACTACCAGCCATCAGCCCAGGCCATCTCGGTGCTCGAGACGCTGCTCGGGCGGGACATCCCCGACGGCGTCGGCTCCATCGTGCTCATCGACTCGGCGAACCTGGAGCTCGTCCAGACGGTCGTCCGCTGGTTCGACCTCATCACCATCGTGCTGCTGCTGGCGTGGGCCGGGTTCACCGCTCTCGCACTGTGGCTGTCCGATCGGCGCGTGCGCATGGTCCTGTGGCTGTCGGTCGGTGCCATCGCCGCCCTGCTCGCCGGCCGCTTCGTGACACGCCTCATCCTCGGCGCGGCCACCAAGCGGCAGCCGGAGCTGGAGACCAGGGTGGTGGTCGACGCCATCATCGATGCCGCGGTCGATTCGCTGATGCTGTTCACGTTCGTGCTCATCGTGATCGCAGCGATCGTGGCCGTCGCCAGCGTCCTCTGGGAGCGGCGTGGGCAGCAGGAGCGCCCGGCGGAGGAGACGCCGCCGCGCACGCTCGGCCAGTGGGTCAGGGCCAACATGGTGGCGCATCCTCGCGGTGGGCATCGGGGTCATCGCGCGTCGTCGCGCTCTGGAGCGTCGGCGGACCCGGGATCGCCATGCTCACCGCGGCCGCCCTGTTGCTGCTGGTCATCGCGGTCAAGGTCCTCGCCGACGAACCTGGGGATGAACCCGCGCCGGAGGGCTGACCGATGTGCGGGCGCATGACCCAGACCACCGACCCGGCTGAGGTCGCGCGCATCTTCGACGCCGAGAACGCGGTCGAGACCAAGAGCGACGATGCGGGGCCGCGCTACAACGTGGCCCCCACACAGCCGCTGACGGTGGTGACCCAGCGGGCGGAGGCGGGACGGCTCGTGGAGCAGCAGCGCTGGGGCCTGGTGCCCTCGTTCGCCAAGTCGCTCAAGGACGGCGCCAAGCGCATCAACGCCCGTGCGGAGACGGTGGCCACTTCTCCCTCCTTCCGCTCGTCGTTCCGCAAGCGGCGCTGCATCGTGCCCAGCGATGGTTTCTACGAGTGGCGGCGCACCGGTGGGCCCAAGCAGCCCTACTTCCTCCATCCGCCGCAAGATGCCGTGCTGGCCATGGCCGGGGTGTGGTCGGTGTGGAAGGATCCCGAGACGGGGCTGTGGGTACCCTCGGCCGCGGTCATCACCACCGCGGCCAACCGGCTCATGTCACAGATCCACGATCGCATGCCGGTGCTGCTGTCGCGCGAGACCTGGGACGACTGGCTGGACCCCGACTTCGACGACACCGAGTACCTGCAGTCCCTCCTGGAGCCAGCGCCGGACGACGTCCTGGGCATGTACCCCATCTCCACCCGCGTCAACAACGTGCGCAACGAGGGCCCGGAGTTGCTGGAACCGATCGAGGAGCCGACTCCCCTCCCCCTCGAGGACTGAACTCATCGGGCTGTCGAGGCCATCCGGTTCGTCCGCGTACGAGCGAGATGCTCACTATCCTTGACATTTGCCCAGAAAAAGGCAAGTGGTAACTATAGTTGACACACGCGTCACTGGACCCTAATGTAAACGAGAGTTGGCATCAGGAGGACCAGCATGGCGATCGAGGCATACGATCCCAAAGGCTTCGGCGCCGCGGTGCGCGCCGCACGGAAGGAGCGGGGCTGGTCGCAGTCCGAGCTCGCCTCCTGGCTGGGCGTGAGCCGGCCGACGGTCGCTGCGCTCGAGGCGGGTGGGCCGGTAGCCATGCCCACCGCCATGCGCGCGCTCGCGCTCCTTGGC
Source organism: uncultured Chloroflexia bacterium (assembly GCA_963712745.1). GTDB lineage: Bacteria > Chloroflexota > Limnocylindria > Limnocylindrales > CSP1-4 > JAFMJV01. The sequence continues at coordinate 609,727 of CAVQJC010000020.1, forward strand.
CGGAAGGCAGTCATCGCTCCGAAGGGGTCCCAGGTGAACAGCGGGACAGGCGACGGCGATGCCTGAGCGTTTGGTGGTCTGGCTGGGAGACGCGGTCGCCGGGCACCTCGTCCGGCCGCACGACGATTCCGACCGATTCCACTTCGAACCGACCGCGGGTGGCCCCAGCATCACGATGTCACCAGAGGGGCTGGCCCGGCCATGGGAGCGCACGTTCAGCCGACGCTGGTTCGACGGGCTACTGCCGGAGGGCGTACAGCGAGAGACGGCCGAGCAGCGCCATCGCGTCGACCCCGGGGACACCTTCACACTGCTGGCGGCCATCGGCTGGGAGTGTGCCGGTGCCATCGCGGTCATGCCCGAGGGACGCATGCCGGCTACAGGCCGCCACGAGCCGATGACCACAGCCGGGGTGGCCGCGCGAATCGACGCGGCACCGGGCATCGTGGACGACATCGACCTGTCCGTGCGACTGTCGCTCGGCGGTGCACAGGAGAAGCTGCTGTGGCGCCGGATCGACGCAGGTTGGGCGCTGCCACTCGATGGGGCGCTGAGCACGCACATCCTCAAGCCGGAGCCGGCGCGCTGGCCTGGGCTCGCGACGGCGGAGGCTTGGACGCTCGCCGCGGCGGCGATCGTGACGCCGGCCGCGATCGCTGAGATCCTCACGGGTGACCACCGCCCGACGCTCGTCATCACCCGATACGACCGCGTGGAGACCGCCGACACGATCGAGCGCCTGCACCAGGAAGACCTCTGCCAACTGCTGGGCCTGTCGCCCAACGCCAAGTACGCAAACCCGGGTCCGAATCCGGGTGCCGGCGACCCCAGTCTCGAACGCCTGGCCAGCATCCTGCTAGCCCGCGCTGCGGACCCGCCGCGTGAGCTCGTTCGGCTGCTCGAGCAGACCGTGGTGAACATGGCCCTCGGCAACGCCGATGCGCATGCCAAGAACCACTCGGTCATCCACCGCGATGGGACCGCGACCCTGGCCCCGCTCTATGATGCCTCGCCGACGATGGCGTTCCTGCCCCAGCAGGACAAGGCCTCCATGCGTATCGGTGGCGCGGTCCGCATGGACCGGATTACTCGTGGCCACCTCGTGCGCGAGGCCCGGTCCTGGGGCATCCCGGAGGCGGTCGCCCGGCGAACCGTGGACGACACACTGGCGCAGCTGCGCGACGCCATGGCAGCTGCCGATGAGCTGTACCCAGAGCTGCGACCCGACGTCCGCGCGCATGTCCGCCGGCACTTCGAGCGGCTCGCGTCCTCCCCAACGTCGACTGGATGACGCGGAACGGTCGCCGGGCGCCAACCGGTTTCGGTCAGAGCGCCAGGCCGACCTCGGCGATGCGAGAACGTAATGCGCTGACGGTATCGGCGTCGGATGCGACTGCCACCTCGACCAGCCAATCCGTCGCGCTCACGGGCGCAGGAGACGCCAACAGGTCAGCGACGATGGCGGTCATGGCTTCGGGGCCGATGGATTCGGCAGCTGTCTCGACGATGCCGCAGGTCACCGCAGACTGATAGCGAGAGCGGTTCCACGTCGCCTTCTCGTCGACGGGCCCGGCCACGATCCAGTCACCGAGATCGAGAGGATCGGCTTCCGGGGTGTCGGCTTGCGGAGAGTCGGTCTCGGGTGCGTCGGTCTCGGGTGCGTCGGTCTCGGGTGTGCCGGTCTCGGGAACGTCGATCTGCGGCGCGACGGGTTCCGGGCAGCTCGAGCCGATGGCCGCATGGCCGGTCCACATGGCCAGGCCCTCGGCCAGCCACGGGTCGCGAACCGCGTCGGGCCCGAACCACGTCCGGGCCAGCGGAACGCTCACCACGCCCGCGTCGGTGGCGGCCTCGCTGACGCCGATGACCCCACCGACCGGGGCCAGGTCGGCACCGCCCCAGAGGCGACCCTGGGTGGAGACTTCGCGGATCGGTGAGTGGCGTGACCGGCAGGCTCGAGCGGAGCTGCTGCTCGAGCCAGGGTCGCGCCGTCTGCACCTCCGAGATCATGTGCCGAGCCCAGTCGGCGTCGGTCGGCCAGGCGGCGATGGTCACGAGGCTGCTCCCGTCGTCGCTGGTGAGGTAGGTGGACTCGTACCGGTCGAGCGCGATGGCCTCGGTGCAGACGAAGAACTCCGCGGGGTTGGCCTTGTTGCCGGGAGATGAGAGGACGACGCCGTCGGGGGTCCGGTCGGCCCGCGGCTGCCCGTAGTGATGGGCGATGGGCTCGAAACCGGGAGGCAGGATGGCTTTCACGACTCCGCCGTCGGCGTCTTCCCCGTACCAGCAGAGGTGGATGTAGGCGTCTTCGATGCGGGTCGGCTTCACTACCCCGGCTTCGACGGACGGGAGGTCGTAGTCGATCGTCACCTTCTGCTTCTGCTTGTACCAGATCCGGGGGAACCGGACGGTGTACCGCGAGCCGCTGCCGGAGAGGTCGGTGAACTCGCTCGTGACGGCCTTTCCTCCGAAGGTCAGGTCGACCGCGTCGTTCGAGACCCAGATCGTGCCCCAGTGGTCGAAGTAGTAGCGGGTCCTCTCCTTGCAGGTTCCGCGCTTGCCCTTCTTGCAGGGAACGCGATGCCAGGACCCAGGCTTGTGCTTGTTCTGGAGCACAGCGGTGGTCGAGACACGCGCGACGCGCTCCTGCACGAGCGGTCGCCACGTCGTCGTGGCGCGCTCGTCGAGCTTGTCCCCATCGTCGGCCAGCGTGGTCGCAGGTAGCGCGATCATGAGTGTGACGGCAGCCACCAGAACGGCGATGCCGGCGCGGTAGGTACGTTGACGAGGCTGATGGTTCACTTCTTCCCCCTGGTGCAAACTGACACTAGGCAGCACCAACGACCCTCGACCACTCACCGATAGTTCCGCCGTGCCCTGACCGATACGTCCGCGACCACACCGGCCGAACGCGGCGTTCCCCGTCGACCCGCACACCTTGCTGCCGTTCGTGCACTGGCTGCCTCGGCGGCTGCGGCACCCGATCCTGAGTCGGAAAGGCGATGGCCAGTGGGCCACTGAGGAGAACCTGAACACCCCTGACGACTCGAGGTTCCGGTCGCTCTTCCCGGCGGACGTCGACGTTCGAATCGTCCTGCAGCCCCTGATCGGCTTGACGTCGTTGCTGATCGCTGTGGATACGCGATCGCCGGTTCCGCCCGACGACGCTCACTTTGCGAGTGGGGTCGGCCCTCGCTCCACCGATGGACCAGAGGCCTAGCTTGAACCAGCCGGCTCGCCGAACTTGACCAGCACGGCACCGTTCGTGTAGACCACTGATCCCTCGACCGGCCACGAGCTCATGGTCGTGCTCAGCTCGCCGAGTGGATCGAGCGACTGCGCCAGGACGCTCTGGATGGGGTAGCCGAGCGACTGCATCAGGTAACCCGCACGCATGCCCGAGCTGGTGTTGAACAGAGACTCCCCGAATGTCTCCTGGCTCGTGATCACGCCGATGCCTGGGACCTCTCGATCGCCGATGATCGCCATCCGGACGGGCTCCCCACCCCAGCCTTGATCACGCAGTCGAACGATGATCTGGCTTGCGATCTCCTCGTCCTGCCGAAATACGTACTCGTCGACCTGGTAGAGCCTCGAGACGGACACGGCGGACCAGAGCACGAAGCCGATCGCGACCGCCGCCATGGCGACTGATCTGACTCGTGTGGGCGGCAGGAGGAGGTCGAAAAGCAACCAGGCACTGGCGGCCACCAGCGGAACGACCAGCATCGCCCTAGCGACGAGCGGCTGTCCGATCGCGATGGCGATGGCGAATTGCGTCCCAGCGATGATCAAGGCAAGCAGGGCCGGGTACCAGTCCCGTGAGGCCATGCCACGTCGCAACAGGACATCGAGCACGAACAGACTCGCCGCGACCGAGGGCAGGATGACCCAGCCCCCGTGGAACGACAGACCCACGACATACGCCACCACCATCGCTGCGAGGGCAAAGAGATTGCGAGCCGGATCGTCCAGTCTCCACGCGAAGTAGTCGGCCACGTAGCTGTCATGGTCTACGCCAACCACCGCGACGAACGCGACCACGCCCAAGGCTGCGATAGCTGGTGCGACAAGCCGGATGCTATCGGACAGCCGATGCTGGGGAGTCCCGCTCCGCGCCTCCTGATGAAGCAGGCTTATGAGCTGTGCGATGAGGACGCCCGCCATCGGGAGCAGGACCTGACTCTGGTAGACGAGGCCTCCGAACAGAGCCAGCCCGAAGGCCGCGACCGCCATCCAGCGCGGCCCGCCCTCCATCACCCACCTCCACGCCAGGACGCTGCTCAGCGCTGCACAGAGGAAGCCCAGGCCAGTGGCGGCGCTCTGGGCGGAGAACTGGAGCCAGTACGCCTGCAAGGGAAGGCACGTGAATGTGACCAAGAAGAGCAGCTGCGCAACGTTGCTGATCGACCTGCCACCCGCCGCCCGTGCGAAGAGGAACCCCCACACGGCTGCCGACAGGAACAGCAGGACGAGGGCGAGTGCGCGGTCAAAGAACGGAGTTGGCAAGGCATCTCCGAGCACCAGGTCGGTGAGCAGCAGCCCGTAGCGGCCGCGCGCGACCCACTCAGCCCCCTGGTCGGTGATCTGGTGAACGATGTTGTCCGTGGTGCTGGCACGGCTGGTCACCGCCAGGCCATAGGTCAGAGTCATGGCCAGTGCGGTCGATCCCAGCGGAACCACGTTCGTCCGAACGTAGTCGACGGCGTCGCCCACGATGTCGACCCTGCTCACGACCGGCCGCTGCGTCATGGTCGAGGGTCAGGCATCGGCATACGATCGAGGATCGCCACCCACTCCCGTTCGAACCGGTCGATCGAGAACTCGTCGCAGACGCGTCGGTAGCCGGCGAGACCCAGCCGTTCGGCGCGGGCCCGGTCCCCGAGTAGCGAGACCATCGCGTCCGCCAGCGCGACCGAGTCGCCGGGGGGCACCAGAAGACCGGACTCGCCAGCGGCGACCATCTCAGGGATGCCGCCCGTGGCGCTGCCAATCACCGCTCGACCCCGGGTCATGCTCTCGAGGACGACGTTCGGGAATGGGTCCGGCCGGGTAGAAGGCACCGTGACCAGCCAGGCCTCGTTCATGGCCGGCAGGGAACTCGGGCGTTCGCCGAGCCATTCCAGCCAGGTCCCTGACGGGTCGGCCGCATTGATGGCCCGCTGGACCGTCGCGGCATCGATCTCGGTACCGGGGACGACCCCGCCGAGAAGACGGAAGCGGGCGTCCGGCACCTGAGGGTGGGCCTCGGCAGCTGCCTCGATGAAGACCTCCCAGCCCTTCCACTCGTTCATCCGGCCGACGAACAACGCCACCGGATCGGGAGGCAGCGGAACGGGCTCGTCGTGGATCGGGACGCCATCGTGCAGCGTGCTGGGCCCTCGACCCTTGATCGGACCGAGCCAATCACGTACAGCGTCCGACACCACGTAGACGTGGCCATCGGCGAGCCGTGCGTTCTCTCGAACGGAGCGTCGGAACCAGCCGGGGGACTCGATGACCTCGCGAATGAACCACAGGTGTGGAGCTCCCACCAGCCGCGCCACGGACGGGCCGGCCGGGATGGCTGCTGAGTTCGAGACGATGGCGCGGGCGCGCGTCGAACGCGCAGTTCGCAGGACCCACCACCAGCCCCGCGCCGCCCGCGGTAGCCAGCGCACCATGCCCAACGCCGAGCCGTAGCGGCGGCGCAATACCGGGAGTGGCCCACGGCGAGCCTCGACGCCCTGGGCCTGCAGCTCCGCCGAGAGGCCACCGGCGAAGTCCACATCGTCGGGGAGAAGCACGACCGGACGGCACTGGCTTCGCGATGCACGGACGAGCGCCAGCAGCTGCCGGTCGGCTCCGTACATCTCGTCGGACGGGTGCAGGAAGAGCACGGTCGGGAGCGTCGTGGGTGCCACGGGCACACGATAAACGGTTCTATCCTCTGAGCATGAGCCAGACGGGCGGCGCAGACAGGGTCAGCATGATCACCGTGCTCTACGGCGGTGCGGACGTCATCGGCGACTGCATGCGATCGGCCCAAGAGGCAGCGCGTATCGGCGGACCTCGAGCTCGAGGTCGTGCTCGTCGACAACAAGCCCGGAGACGGCACGGCCGACGCAGCACTTGAGGTGGCACCTGAGGCGAGGGTCATCCGCAACGACGAGAACGTCGGCTTCGGGCGTGCCTGCAACCAGGGCTTCGCGATCGCCACGGCCGATTGGTGGCTCCTGCTGAACCCTGACGCTACGCTCGACGAGCGAGCCCTGGCCCACCTCGTGGCCTTCGCAGAGGCGCACCCGGGCGCCGGTGCCGTGGCACCCATCATCACCGGCGCCGGGCTGGACCGAGCCGAGTCGGCGGGGATGCAGCCAGGCCTGCGCTCAGCCATCGGCCACTTCTGGCTCCTCAACCGTCTGCTGCCGGGCGACCGTGGTGGCCCGTGGCGCGGGCTGCAACTGCACCGCCGCCTCGATCTGGGCCCCCGCAAGGTCGAGTGGGCGTCCGGCGGCGCGCTCTTGCTGCGGCCGGCGGCTGTTCGCGCTGTAGGGGGTTCGACCCCTCGTTCTTCCTGTACGCCGAAGACATGGACCTGGGGCGCCGGTTCGCGGAGCACGGTTGGGAGACATGGCTTGTTGCGCAGGCCTTCGCCGAGCACAGCATCGCCGGCTCGTCGGGAGGCGTGACCGATCGGTGGTACGTGGCGCTGCACGGCTACGTCGCGGGTCGCGCCGGGCGGACACGGGCGTCGCTGTTGGGCCTGGTGGCCACTGCCGGGCTGGCAATCCGGGCACTCGCGTCAAAGGACGCCGCACATCGACGACGGATGACGATAGCCGCACGGGCGGCACTGCGACTCGCGATACGTGGCACTGATAGCCGCGAGTAACTGGCGCCACCCGTCGCGGACCGACCGCAAATCCGGCGCTAGAGTGGGGCACATGCGGCTGACTCTGGCTGGTGGATGGTTCGGGATTCCCGAGTCCTGGGCCGACGGACGCGATCCCGAAACGCTCGGGTCGCCAACCTGCGCGGCGGGCAGATGAGCCACAGGCGCGTCCTCCTCATTGCTCACGAGCTGTCGCGGAGCGGGGCTCCCATCTCCGCCTTTCAGACATTTCGCCACCTGAGCGCGAACCTTGACCTGCGGGTCGTTTCCAACCGAGGCGGTGAGTTGAAGGCAGCGTTCCAGAGCATCGGCAAGGTCACCGTGCTACGGGAAGGCATCCTGGTCGACCTTGGCTCCAAGCTAGCCCGCTCAACGGAAGCGCAGGCTGTGCTGGAAGGGCTACAAGGGCGCATTCGGTCTCGCATCTACGGGGCCCGTCGCTCCGGATGGCAGCCCGACGTCCTTTACCTGAACAGCGCCGCCACGCTCCCCGTGCTGGCGCGAATGCCGTCTCTGCTGAAGCAACAAGTGCCAACGATCCTTCACGTTCGCGAGAACCGCGTCCTCCTCGAGACCTACGACCGACTTGCGCCCGGGATGCTGCGTGAGCACCCGATTAGGTATGTCGCCGATCTTCTCGGTCGGTACAGCGTGATCTCGTGGAGCAATTCGGTGTTCCGCCCGAACGAACTGTCGTAATCGAGAACGTCCTCGACGAGCGTGGCTCACGATCCCGCGGAGCCATGGTTTTCTCCCGGAGCCCGGCGACGAAAGACCGCTTGTCGTTGGGGGTGTCGGCCCGGTCCGCTGGATGAAAGGACCCGAGCTGTGGCTCCTCACTGCGGCCGAACTCAAACGGCGCCACGGGTCCCACGCATTCCGTTTCCGCTGGGTCGGCGTCAATGACGCGCTCGAAGGCCGCCAGTTCGAAGACATGGTCCGAAAGCTGGAATTGTTGGACACCGTCGAGTCTGCCTCCACGACGCCCAGCATCCGCGAGGAGTACCGCGGAATGGACATCCTCCTGGTGTCTTCCTGGGAGGAGCCGTCGTCTCGGGCAACCATGGAGGCGATGGCTGCCGGGCAAATCGTGGCGTGCTTCCGCGGCTCGGGCGGCCCGGCGGAACTCATCGGTGACGCCGGCATCATCGTCGACGGGTTTTCGCCAACGATGATGGCTGACGCCGCCATCGGCCGACTCAAAGCGGAGCCCGAGGAGATGGAGCGATTGTCGGTCCTCGCCAACGCGCGAGTACGAGAGCGCAACACTGCGCCCCTGCAATCGGAGCGAATACCTGGAACTGATCGATTCGGTCAGAGGTGGCTAGCAGGCTGAGGGGGACGCTCGCCTGGAGATTGCGGCGCCCTATTGAAGCGCCAGCACCGCACGGACGCGCCCCCACATGGCGTCGGCCTCCCCGCGGAGCCTCGCCGCTGGCTCGCGCAGGCTCGCGGCGGGCGGCCAAGGAATGCGGCTGGAGTTCCTGACCAAGCCTCTCGCGAACCGAGGAGACGTCCGAAACGTCCCACAGCGCTTCCCGGCAGCCATAGTCATCGAAGAGATAGGAGTACTTGTGGCTCCATCCGGTTCCGATGGCTGGAACACCCTGGGACATTGCGTTGACCAAGCCGTGGTACCTCGATGAGACCACGAGCGCACAACCGCCGATGAGCGCTTTCGTGGCAAGCGGATCAGTGTCGCGACACTCCAAGACCTCGGTGTCGAGGTCGTCAGCCACGCGACGACCCAGCCGTCGATCCCCGGGCTCGTGCGCAACCACTCCGACCCGATAGCCGGCGTCGGCAGCCGCGAGGGCACATGCCTTGAGGAACGCCACGTACTTCGCCTCATCCAGCGATGCACCCATGTCGATCATGCGCATGTCGGGGATGAGGGCGACTACTCCGTTCCATTGGGTGTCGGGCCTCGGCTGAAGCAGGTTCGTGAAGTCCGGCGCCATCCGCACCTCGGGTGAATGGAGGTTCAAGGAGCGTAGATGTCCGAGAGAGTCTGGATCTCGCGCGATAATCATGGCAGCCATCTCGAGCGCTGCTCGAGTCGCCGCCGCAACATTGGGCCTGCGAAACGGGCCGAACGCCTGTGGTAGAAGGATGACCGGCTTCCCAGACTCTGTGAAGGATTGGTACAGACGGGCGCTGCGTTGAGCCGGCCACTCATCAAGAGCATCGCCATATGCGAACCCGGAGGCGTCCAGCAGGGCACCCACCGCGGAGGGGGACAGAAGCCCTGCGAGTCCGCAGTACGCGCGGTGGTGTTGCTCGAGCCGCGAGTGCGACCGCGGCATTGGCCCATGGTTTGTTGTCCGAGTTGAGCCGCAGGACGCCGCTGCACCTGACACGCTCTCGTTGTGCGCGCGATCCAGTTCGAAAGCCGACTGCCACTTCCCGCACTTGGCGCCAGGCAAGCAACTGCTCCGTCGCCGCCACGAGCATGAGCTCGGCGCCCATGTTGTGGAATCCCGCGCCGCTGATCTCAACAATCAAGGGGCGTACCGACGGAGGACTTCGAGCGGCTTCTTCTGCGAACGGGGCACTAGACCGGTGGGATCTGGGTAACCGACGGCGATGAGCATGATGGGGCGTTCGTACGGCTCAAGGTTGAGTTCCCGCGCCAACCCAATCTCCGCGCTCTCCGCCGCTGGGGTATTCAGAGCATACGAACTGAGGCCGAGCGACTCCAAGGCAAGCATGAATGACATGGCCGCCAGGGAACCATCGATGTAGATCACGTGCCGATCGCGATCAGAGAAGAAAGCATCTAGCCTGCCGATGACCGCGACGAGGACAGGGATGCAGTCCGTGAAGCCAGCGGCGCCGCCGGGGATCTCGGCAATCCTCTTGACTCGCTCTGGCTGATCGAAGACACGGAACTCGAACGGCTGCCGGTTGCAGGCGGACGGCGACTGCGCCGCAACGGCGAAGGCCGCATCCAGGGCCGCCCGTGGGACTGGTACGTCGCGGAACCATCGGACCGAACGTCGACGAATGGCTAGCTCCAGCAACGCGTCGCAGCTGACAGGGGCCTCGACGCTCAGGTCCCTGACATACGGGACGAGAGGAGCGGTCGATGTGGTCGATTGCTCCCACGCCAGGGATTCGAAGTGGCGTCGAGCGCGATCAATATCCGGCGTCGACGTTGTTGCGATGAAGTACTCGTGGAGGACATCACGCGCCCAGGCAAGCTCCGCACTCTGCCCATCCGTTGACGCTGCCGCGTCCGCGACACGTTGGACGGTCTCACCTATGTAGTCCGCAGCGAAGACATCGCGGCGAGGACGACTAATCAGGCCCTTTTCGAGCCGATGGACGTTCCGACGGAGCACAGGATCGGTCTGCTCGCTGGCACCAGAGCGATCAGCGAACCGGCGCAATCCAGCATGGATGGCGTGGGTCTCACGCATGGAACTCGGATAGCCGCTCACCACTGCACGTGGCCCAAAGCGGATAGCCGCACTCACCCACTCGGACAGCCCCAACACGGACCGGTAGAGAGCCGCGACTAAAGGCCGGAGCGGCCTGGGGACCAAGGTGAGCAGTTGCTGGCGGCGATGGCTAGGCACTTGCGACTCCTCCCCGAAGATACCTGACCGGAGCCACGAACGCCCTAGTCATCATCTTCGCGGCTGGCCGAGTCGCCGGGAAGAACCACAACGCGAAGTATGAGGCCATCGCGTATGAGACCAGCGTCGCCCAAGCGGCCCCGATCCCACCCCAAGCCGGAATCAGTGCCATGTTCGCCGCGATGTTGATTACAGCGCCAGCGCCCTGTGTTGCCAACGAGTACATGAGAAGCCGCTCGGCCACCAGCCACTTGCTGAATGCCGCACGCATGAATACGAAGACACCTGCCCAGATGTGAACACGGAGGATGTCATCGGACCCGGCATACGCAGGACCGTACAGCCATCCAACCAGCCATGGCGCAGCAATAGCCACGGCGACCGCTACAAGGAGGCCAAGCCACGCAAGCACATCGATCAATTGCTGGAGACGTGTGCGGTAGCGATCTCGCTCGGCCAATCGCAGACGAAGGAGCTGGGGGAATGCTGACGCCACGATCAGTGTCGGGACGAAGTACCAGACCTCGGATAGGCGGGCTGCAGCCGCGTAGACGCCGACCTCGTGGCTTGATGTCATCCGGCCAAGCATGACTTGGTCGATTCGTAGGTAGAGCACGGCTCCTACAGACGAGAGTGCAAGTGGCCACGCTTCACGAGCGAGGCGCCGAATCCGTCTACCTTGCGGGCGCCAGTCGCTCGGTCTGTGCCCCTGACGCGCGTAGACGAACAGCGCCCCAAGCTGGACGATGAAGACCTCCCCTACGCGCGCCGCCAGAAACCAGAAGACCGATAGGTCCAATGCGATGAACGTCAGGACCACAGCCACGTAGATTGCTGCGGCCACCATCTGGACCCAGACGACGTACCGCGACTCCGTCCGAGCCTCGTAGAACAGTGCCGTCACCTCGAGCGGCTGCACGAGCAATACCACGCCGAAGACGACGATTGCGAAGCGAAGATCCGGGTCCGCGTGTAACAGGAGCGCCAGTCCGACAAGTAGGAGGGTCGCCACTGCGCTGCCGAAGACGCGGAGAGCCAGCGCGCTGCCAAGGATCCGATTCCGATCGTCCGGACGCTCAACGAGCTCGCGCGTGACGAGCCCCGCCATCCCAATCGAGCTCACGCTGACGAGGATCATGACAACGGCGATGACGTAGGAGTAGACGCCGAAGGACTCCGGTCCGAGATATCGAGTCAGCCATACAGCTGTGATGAACCCAACGGCCATCTTCAGGGCAGAGCCCGCCATCAGCCAGCCGCCGTTGCTGGCCACACCCAGCAACGTCGGCGACGCCCGCGCGGACAGGCGCTCGCGTAGGGCCCTCATCCTTGCCGCTCCAACAGCGTCCTCAACGTCCCTCCAGGGCTGCGGGGATGGTGCGGACGAGGATCTGGAAGATCCAGCCAGAGGGACCAGCGGTCGATGTATTCGAGGTCATCTTCGACCCACTTGTCGAAGACCGTCTCGTGGCGCGCGCGGACCTGCCATAGGCCGGTGATACCGGGCTTCATCGACAAGCGGCGTCGGTGCCACAGGTCGTAGTCGGTCACCTCCGATTCGAGCGGTGGCCGCGGCCCAACGAGCGACATCTCGCCACGTAGCACGTTCCACAGCTGCGGTAGCTCATCGATGGACCAGCGGCGCAGGCGGCGACCCACCGGAGTGATGCGCGGGTCCTCGGTCATCTTGAAGACCGGCCCGCTCAACTCGTTGGCCCCGGTCAGCTCAGCCTGCCGCTCCTCTGCATCGACCGCCATGGAGCGGAACTTCAGGATCTGGAACGACCGGCCGTGAAGGCCCACGCGCGTCTGGCGGAAGAGCGCCGGTCCCCCATCGCGCCGGACGGCCCAGCCCACGGCCGCGAAGAGCGGCGAGAGCAAGAGCAACCCGATGGCCGAGACGCCGATGTCCAGGAACCGCTTGGTCGCGAGGGCCAGCCAACGTCCCTCCAGGGCTGCGGGGATGGTGCGGACGAGGATCTGGAAGTCCAGCCACAGCGACCAGCGGTCGATGTATTCGAGGTCGTCCTCGACCCACTTGTCGAAGACCGTCTCGTGGCGCGCGCGGACCTGCCATAGGCCGGTGATGCCGGGCTTCATGCTCAGCCGCCGACGGTGCCACAGGTCGTAGTCGGACACCTCCAATTCGAGGGGCGGTCGCGGCCCCACCAGCGACATCTCGCCGCGTAGCACGTTCCACAGCTGCGGCAGCTCATCGATGGACCAGCGGCGCAGGCGCCGACCCACCGGCGTGATGCGCGGGTCCTCGGTCATCTTGAAGACCGGCCCGACAGCTCGTTGGCCCCCGCCAGCTCAGCCTGGCGCTCCTCTGCATCGACCGCCATGGAGCGGAACTTCAGGATCTGGAACGGCCGACCGTGGAGGCCCACGCGGGTCTGGCGGAAGAGCGCCGGTCCCCCATCGCGCCGGACAGCCCAACCCACGGCCGCGAAGAGCGGAGAGAGCACGACCAGTCCGATGGCTGAGACGCCGATGTCCAGGAACCGCTTGGTCGCCAGGGCCAGTGTCCGGTCCGGTCCGGATACCAGCGAGTAGACCGGCGTGCCGTCGAGCTCGTCGACCTTGCCCTGGGCGAAGGGATGCTCGAGCACATCCATGGGCACGCGCACGATCTTGCCCGCCTCCTCGGCCACGTAGGCGATTCCGTCGAGGTACTGCCACTGGCTGAAGGGCAGACAGATGACGACCTCGTCGATGACATTGTCGGCCAGCACGTTCTCGAGATCGGCCAGCTTGCCCAGCCAGGGCCAGGCGGCGTCATCGGCGTAGTCGGGCTCATCATCGAGGAAGCCGATGACCACCAGCCCCAGCTCACGGTGGCTCTCGATGGTCGAGGCAAAGGACTGCCCACGCGGGCCGGCACCCACCATCAACACGTACCGCGCGTTCTTGCCCCTGGCTCGAAGCTCCCGGAAGGCCAGACGCAGGATGGCCCTCGTAACCAGGGCTATGACGAACTGCGTCGGGAAGAGGATGATCAGGAAGATACGACTGACATCCGGGAGCTTGAACCAGAACAGCACGGCGAAGGTCGCCGCGGCCATGAGCACGGTCGCTCGGAGCAGGTCCCACGCTTCGGTGCGGATGGACCAGCGTGCCCGTGGTCGGTACAGGCCGTTGAGCGCCAAGGCCACGACCCAGCCCACGGCGTACACCAGCAGCAGGGCCTGGGCGTTGGGGATGATCTCCCGCCACCAGACCGCCCAGTCCTCGCCGAAGCGCACCACCGACAGGCCCACCAGCACGGCCGCTGCGAGCAGGCCGTCGGTGAGCATGAGCAGGGCACGCAGGGTCGAACTATGGCGCCGGATCATGACCGGCCCACCCTACGGATTCGTGGTGCGTTCTGGCAATGGTACTGACGGTCTAGTGGCGTTTGTTGCGGTCGGCCGGAACAATGGGGCGACCGCTATCCGCAGGAGACCCGACCACTGCCCGCGACCACCGCCGACATCCACCCCATCGCCATCATCGGTGGCGGCTTCGCCGGCCTGTCAGCCGCGTACGAGCTCGGCCTTCGCGGCATTCCCTGCACGGTGTTCGAGCGCGACTCGGAGGTGGGAGGGTTGGCCGGCAGCTTCAAGGTCAATGGGGCGGACCTCGAGAAGTTCTATCACCACTGGTTCGTCAGCGACGAGTACGTGCTGGCCCTGGTCGACGAGCTCGGTCTGCGCGACCGGATCGTCCACCATGCGAGCCGCACCGGCATGTACTACGCGAACCGGCACTACCGCCTTTCGACACCGCTCGACCTGCTTCGGTTCGACGCGCTGCCCCCGATCGACCGCGTGCGCCTGGGCATCATGACCCTCCGTGCACGGCGGATCACCGACTGGCAGCCGCTCGAAGGACAGACCGCCGCCGAATGGGCCCGTGCGCTGGCGGGACAGCGCGCGTACGAAGTCGTGTGGGAGCCGCTGCTTCGCGGCAAGTTCGGCGAATTCGCCGAGGACGTCTCTGCCGTCTGGCTCTGGAACAAGCTCAAGCTGCGCGGCGGATCGCGCCGGGCAGACGGCGCCGAGGAGCTGGTCTACCTGCGTGGTGGATTCGCGGGACTGGCAACGGCCTTGGCGCGAGCGCATCGAGTCGATGGGAGGCCAAGTGCTGACCGGGTGTCCGGTCGAAGGCATCGAGGCCGACAACGGGACGGTCACGGCGGTGATCGCGCAGGGGCAGGCGCACCCCGTCTCTGGCGTCCTGGCGACGACCGCGCTGCCCGATATCGCCGACCTGGTCCGGGGCCATGTCGACGCCGAAGTCGTAGGTGATCTTGAGCGGATCCGCTACCTTGGCAATGTCTGCCTGGTCCTGGAGTTCGACCGCAGCCTCTCCGACACCTACTGGCTCAACGTGAACGACCTCTCCTTCCCGTTCGTCGGTGTGATCGAACACACCAACCTCGAGCCCTCGAGCGCCTACGGCGGCCGGCACATCGTCTACCTCTCCAAGTACCTGCCGGTGACGGACCCGCTGTACACGATGAGCGACGAGGAGATCACCGAGTTCAGCCTGCAACACATGCGCAGGATGTTCCCGGAACTCCAGGCTGATTGGCTGCTGGCAAGCCACGTCTGGCGAGCGACGTACTCGCAGCCGATCGTGGAGCGCGGCTACAGCGACCTGGTCAAGCGGATCGAGGTGCCGCTGGCGAACTTCGATGTCGCCACCATGGCCCAGATCTACCCAGAGGACCGCGGCACCAACTATGCCGTGAGAGAGGGACGAGAGGCCGCCCGGCGCATCGCGGCACGGCTTGGCCGCCAGGAGCCTTGAACTCGTCTGATACGCGTGGTCGCTTGACGACGTACTTGGCCGAGACTAGGATTGTACACACATCGTATGTACAGGAGTGCAGCCGTGAGGGCCGATACGAGTGCAGCGTCCCGAGCCGGTAGACGTGCCAAGTCGGCCCGTGTGGACTTTCGCCTGAGTCCGGAGCAGAAGGTCCTGCTGGACGAGGCGGCGACGCTCTCGGGCACGTCACTCAGTGAGTTCGTGCTGCAGTCCGCGCAGGCCGCGGCCAACGACGTCCTCGCCGACCGCACACGGTTCATCCTGCCTCCCGAGCGATGGGCTGCGTTCGCCGATGCGCTTACGCGTCCGCCGCGCCACCTGCCCAGGCTCGCGGCCCTCCTGTCCTCGCCGTCGGTCATCGACGACGAGTGAGTTACGCGCCGGTCGAGCGAATCTCGAGTCGGCACCAAACCGCGGAGTTCGACTGCGGCTCCGGAGCCCAGAGCACCTGGCTTCGTCGATACGCACTCCAGGCCGACCGCATGGACTCCACCCGCGTCATGGTGATCACCCACAGGGATGACGCCCGCGTCGTCGGCTACTACGCCCTGTCGGCCGGTTCGGTCGAGCCCTCTGCGGCTCCCGATCGAATCGCCAAGAGCATGCCCCGATATCCGGTGCCGGTGATCATCCTGACCCGACTGGGCGTCGACCGCGCGGAGCAGGGCCGCGGACTCGGACGCGCGCTCCTCAGGGACGCGCTGATCCGCGCGGCGGCTGCGGCTGCAGAGATCGGCGTTCGGGCCATCCTGGTCCACTGCGAGAGCTCGGCCGCCCGCGACTTCTACATCCGGGTCGCCGAGTTCGAGCCTTCCCCGACCGACCCGCTGCACCTGTACCTCCTACTCAGCGACCTGCGGAAGTCGCTGGAGGATTGACGCTGGTCACTCGTCCGCGTCGGCCGGGCCGTGGTCGACGATGACGATGCCGGGCAGTCCCGGCGGCAGCCGGTCAAGCGGGTGCGCCCGCCGATAGGTGTAGGTGCCGTAGTAGTGCGTGGTCGTGCCCATGGCCGAGTCGGTGAACGGGTCGCGCTCCCCGTACCCCGCGGTCACGGTGGCCGGCCCCCAGTGGGCGCCGATGCGCTTGAGGCGCATGTAGTCCTCCGCGGTCTCGTGGTCGCCGAGGTGGTCGGCCAGCTGGGCCGCGTAGGCCAGCCTGAGACCGTGCGTGGGCGTGGCGTCGGTCATCGCCCGCACCTCCGAGTACGCCGCAGCGTCGCCGCCCCAGGCCGCGATGACCCCCTCGTAGAACAGCGCATCGGCCTGCCCGGCCGCAAGCTCGAGCGCAAGCGCGGGATCACCGGCCATGAGCGTGATGGCCCAGGCTTCCTCGGGATCGGCCGCGATGGCCCCATCCACCACGGCGGTGAACCGCTCGTCCCCGAGGACTGCCCGCCAGGCCTCATCCGAGCCGAGGGTAGGCAGGAGCGCCAGGGCCGCGGCGTAGGCCGCGTTCGCCTCCTCGGGTAGCCCCGCGAGATCGTAGACCTGCCCGGCCGCGAAGGCCAGCGCCGCCTGCTGCTCGCCCAGCCGCAGGGCCTCGGCCAACTCGGCGCGGATCTCCTCGGTCGGTCGGCCGGTCTCCACGCCGGCTCGCGCAAGGCCCAGCCAGGCGTCGGGCAGATCGTCGAGCGCGATGACGTTGCGATACGCCTGCTCCGCCGCCTCCCACTCGCCGTTGGCCGCCAGCGCCGTGGCAGCAGCCAGCTGGTAGACACCGATCTCCGGGTCGGCGCGGGCAGCCTCGAGGGCGGGACCCAGCATGTCGGCCCACTCCCCTGCTGCACCTGCGCGCACGGCTTCCTGGTGGGTCAGCGCGGTGCCCTCGGAGCGGATGAGCTGAAGCATCGCCGCGGAGCAGGCCAGGACGAGCAGGACCACGGCCGCGTTGCGCAGCCAGCAGGCGACACGCCAGGGCACGAACGGGAGGCCGATGCCGCGGGTGCTGGTGGCATCGAGCACGGCGATGGGCAGGCCCATGAGCAGGGCCACGGTGGGGATGGTGTGGACGTCGACGACGACGTTGAGCGCGAGGTAGACCAGGCCGAAGACCGAGGCCCAGGCCCACCGGCGCCGCTCGACATCGGCGCCTCGCAGCGCAGGTATGAGCAACCAGACCACAGCCCCGAAGGCGAGGACGCCGGCCAGCAGGCCCACCAGGCCAAGCTCGGACGCGGTCTGGAAGTACTGGCTGTGGGCGTGCGGCTGGTAGAGGTCGATCTCACCCGGCTCGGTGTAGGCCACGCGCCGGATCATCCAGGTGCCCGGACCCAGGCCGGCGATGGGGGCGTCCTCGAACATGCGCAGGGCGGATGGTCCAGAACGTCAGCCGTCCCGCATCGCCCGAATCGAGGCGATCGAGCACAGTGGGGCCCAGGGCGACCGCGATGACGCCGGCCACGATGGCGACGGGGATGAGCGCGAGGCGGAACCGGCGGTCGGCCCAGGCCCGGCTGACGAGGTCCCGGCCGCGGCCCTCGATCAAGGCCAGCCCACCCACGATGACGATGGTCCCGGCCATCGCCAGCCAGCCCGAGCGGGCACCCGAGGCGAACGCGGCCGCGGCCAGCATCAGGATGAGCACGGCGGCGGTGATACGAGCCCCGCGCGTAGCCAGGCCCAGCCCGCCGATGGCCGCCACGGTCAGCAACGTGAGCACGGTGAAGACGACGCTGGGGCTGCCCCAGGTCATGCCCAACAGGGCCGGACGCAAGGGTGGCATGCGCAGCTCGCCGACCAGGCCCCACCACTCGACCCACAGCTGCACGGTCCACAACAGGTAGGCAGCGCCCAGCACCACGGCCAGGGCGGCCATGACTCCGCCGATGCGAGCGCGTGCGTAGGGCAGCGCCATGATGCGCACCAGCAGCAGGTACAGCGCGATCAGCAGGATGGCGTAGGACAGGAAGTCCAGGCCGATGCGCGGGTACTGGCTGAACGTGATCGACAGGCCGAAGGCCACGAGCGGCGCGGCGAAGGCCGGCCAGATGGCCGTGGTCGGCCGCCAGCCCGGACGGCGCCAGGCCACGATGAGCCAGGCCACCAGTCCGATGCCCACGATGATGAGGTTCAGGAGCCGGACCGGCCCCGAGTACATGCCCAGCCAGCCGCCGCCGATGACGATGGCGTAGAACAACAGCAGCGTGAAGCCGAGCCAGCCGATGAACGCCAGCCGCGGGTTCGCAGGGCCCTCGGGCTCGGCGACGGTCGCGGGCCCGGCCGAGGGTTCGGTCAACGGCTCGGCCGGAGGTTCGGTCAAGGGCCCGGCCGGGGGTTCGGTCAAGGGCCCGTCTGATCGCTCGGCGGGCTCAGTCAAGGCTTGCCCCCGACCCCGTGGGTGGCCCACACTCGCGCGATGGCGACGACAGCCCACGCAGAGGGCAGCGAGGCGCGCTGGCACGGCACGCACGTGAAGCTGCTGGCAGGCGATATCACGCTGATGAGTGTGGATGTCGTGGTCAACGCCGCCAATAGTGCTCTCGCTGGCGGGGGCGGAGTCGATGGGGCTATCCACGCTGCGGCCGGTCCCGCCGTCATGGCCGAGCTGGGACGCCGATACGAGGGCTGTCCCACCGGATCGGCTGTCATCACCGGCGCCGGGAACCTGCCCGCCCGCCACATCGTTCACGCGGTGGGGCCCATCTGGCAGGGCGGCGGCCACGATGAAGCGGCCCTGCTGTCGTCTGCCTACTCGGCCTCGCTGGACCGGGTGGCCGAGACGGGATCTCGCTCGGTCGCCTTCGCGGCCATCAGCTGCGGTGTCTATGGCTACCCGCTCGACGAAGCCGCGGACGTGGCCCTCGCCGCAGTCCGAGCGTGGCTCAGCTCACATCCGGGCAGCGGCATAGAGGACATCATCTTCGTGCTCCGTGGGGCGGCAGTCATGGCTGCGTTCCGCGGAGCACTCGACCGGATACTCGACCGCGCCTGACCGTGGACGGCACGCGCATCCGGCCTGCACGCGCAACCAGGAGGGAGACCAGAGTGACCGACGCCCAGGACAGCTTCGACTTCGTCATCATCGGCGCCGGTGCGGCCGGCGAGGCCGCGCTCGAGCTCGCTCGAGAAGACGGGCACAGCGTCGCCATCATCGACGTTGACCTGTTCGGCGGCTCGTGCGCCTTCTGGGCCTGCATGCCCAGCAAGTCGCTGCTGCACGCAGCGGCGGTGCACCACGCCGGCGGCGACTACCCCTGGCAGAAGGCGTCCGACTTCCGCGACTGGATGATCAACCGCGAGGGGATCGACTACCCCTCCGACGCGGGCCATGAGCAGCGCTATCGAGATGTGGGCGCAGAGCCCATCCGGGGCACCGCCAGGCTCGACGGTCCCGGGGTCGTGCGGGTCGCCCTGCGTGACGGCGGCGAGCGGGTGCTCCACGGGCGAGACATCATCATCGCGGTCGGCTCGCACTCGCGCATCCCCGACATCGTGGGCCTGGACCAGATCGACTACTGGGACAACCACCAGGGCACGGCCGCGCGTGAGCTGCCCCGTTCGCTGCTCATCATGGGCGGCGGCCCCACCGGCACAGAGCTGGCCCAGGCCTACGCCCGCTACGGGGTGCCGGTCACGCTCGTCGACTCCAACCCGCGCATCCTTGCGCGCGACCATGCCCGCAACTCCGAGCTGGTCCAGAAGGGTCTCGAGCGGGACGGCGTGACCGTGCGCACGGGCGTGCGGGCGGTGCGCGTGGACGCCCGGGCCGGTGCCGACGGGGCCCACCGAGTGACGCTCTCCGACGGCTCGTCGGCCGAGGGTCACGAGGTCATGGTCTCGATCGGACGCGCCATCCCCTTCGAGGGCCTGGGGCTGGAGACGATCGGCGTCTCGGCCGGGGAACGCATGCCCCGACCCGATGAGCACCTCCGCATCGCCCCGCACGTCTACGTCGTGGGCGACCCGGCCGGACCGGAGCTGCACACCCACCTCGCGCACTATCAGGGCGAGATGGCCGTACGCATCGCGCTCGGCGAGCAGGTCACGCCCGACTACCGTGCCATCCCCCGGGCGCTCTACACCGACCCCGAGGCCGCCTCGGTCGGGCTGCTGCTGGAACAGGCGCTCCACGCCGGCTACGACGCTTTCGAGGCCACGGCCGACCTGGCCGCCACGGCCAAGGGCTACACCGCCGAGGCCGAAGGCCACATCACCATCGTGGTCGACCGCGCCACGCGCACGCTGCTCGGCGTGTTCATCGGCGGTCCCGGCGCATCGGAGCTCATCCACGAGGCCGTGCTGGCGGTCAAGCTGCGCGTGCCCCTGGCTCAGCTGGCCGACACCATCCACGCCTTCCCCACTGCCGCGCGAGTCATGGGCAACCTCTTCGTGCAGGTGCACCGGGAGTTGGAGGGCGTCGCCTGGCCGGACCAGACGAAGCAGTAACGCCGCCCCCCCGGGGGAATCGTGAACGCAGGACCAGACGCAGCAGTAACGCCGGCCCCCGGGGAATCGTGAACGCCGGACCAGCTGAGCCTGGTCCGGCGTTCGTACGGCAGTGGGTTGGGCTAGCGAACCCGCACCAGGACGGGCCCCTGCCACTTGGTCTTGTTGCCGCGGCGGTCCTTGGCGCGGATGCGGAACTTGTGATTGCCGGACGGGAGCATCGTGGTGAGCTCGCGGGCTGTCGTCAGACGGCGGATCCGGGTCCAGTCGCGGGTTCCCTTCTTCTTGTACTGGACCACGAAGCCCTTCAGTCCGGCGGTGCGGGTAGAGAGCCGTCGGTCCTTGCCCGACCACTTGATGGTCACAGCCTTGCGACCGCCAGCGCCCGCGACCGTGGCGCCCGTACGGACGCTGGTGATCTTGGCCTTCGGCGCCGTGTGGTCAGGCTGGTTCACGAAGACGATGGTGTAGAGGATCTTGGCTCCGGCGTTGGCGACGCCAACGCCGACGTAGTTGTAGCTCCGGCTCAACATGGCCGCGCGATGCCCTGGAGAGTCCTTCCACCAGTCGACCATCCAGCGCGCGCCATCCTGGAGGCCCATGTTCATGGTCCAGCCGATGTTCTCGCCCCAGAACGCGTGCCCGATGCCGCGGCGCCGCAACATCTTGCCCGCGTCGTCGCCGCTCGGCGAGGTGTGGTCGAAGTAGTGCTTGTCGCGCATGTCGCGCGAGCGGTCACGCGCCACGATCCGCACACCGTCGGCCATGCGCAGGGGCGCGAGGCCGTTGCGCCCACGCAGCTCGTTCATCTGCTTGAGCACCGTCTGCTCGGCGTCCTTGATCGAGTCGGAAGGCGCGCTGTAACCCATGGTTGCGGCAGGAAGGAGTGAGATGAGCATCGCCCCCGCAAGCGCTGCCGTCGTCGCTCGGCGGATGGAGATGGGTCGGAATGAGGGCATGTCTGCACTCTCCCGATACGCCGGCCCTCCGACACCCACACACGCGTACCACCGGGGATGCGACTGGCGGGAGTCCTAACCCCTACGGACTACACCAGACCCCACTCGCTGTCCGTTCCGGAGGTCCGCAAATCTGTGCGAGTGGGTGGGGTTGGGATGGTTCCGCGCGCGCCCGGTGGGGTCCGGGTGCTGGCGGGCCGGAGCGGCCAGGAACGGCGAGGCGGAAGGATGCACGGCGGCGCTCCCGGAGTCGCGGCCGGTGGCGCCCGGGGCCCGGGGCCCTGGGCGGCGCTCAAGGGTCCGCGGCCGGTGGCGCCCGGGGCCCGGGGCCCTGGGCGGCGCTCACGGGTCGGCGGCGGCGATGGCCCTGGGCGATCGCGCCACGTGCACCAGTCCGACGTCCGCGGCGGGCGATGGCCCTGGGCGATCGCGCCACGTGCACCAGTCCGACGTCCGCGGCGGGCGATGGCCCTGGGCGATCGCGCCACGTGCACCAGTCCGACGTCCGCGGCGGGCGATGGCCCTGGGCGATCGCGCCACGTGCACCAGTCCGACGTCCGCGGCAAGCACTTCGGTCTCAGTGACGAGCAGGAGGCCTCGCGACAGTGCCCCGAGAGACCCAGCCCGCTAGCGGCTTGCATGGCGCGCAAGCGATCGTCACTTCCTTACGGTTGGTGGCAACGAGTGGCGCGCAAGCTCGCCACCGCCCCGGTCGCCGCAGATCGACCGGTCGGACTCGTGCAGCCGGTGCAAGCGCCCGTGCGGACAGCGCCACGCACCGGTCGGACTCGTGCAGACAGCGCCACCGCCCCGGTCGCCGCAGATCGACCGGTCGGACTCGTGCAGCCGGTGCAAGCGCCCGTGCGGACAGCGCCACGCACCGGTCGGACTCGTGCAGACAGCGCCACCGCCGGTCGCGAGATCGACCGGTCGGACTCGTGCAGCCGGTGCAAGCGCCCGTGCGGACAGCGCCACGCACCGGTCGGACTCGTGCAGACGGTGCCACCGCCCCGGTCGGACTCATGCGGCCGAAGGTGGGGCTAGGAAGCGGCCTCGGTCAGGCCCGGTGTCGGGACCGGGGATGGCGTCGGCGTCGGGTACGGCGCGCGCCCCTCGAGGAGGTTGGCGATGGGCTCGGCCAGGCGCTCCATGTAGGTGGCGGTGACGTGGTGGTTGTCACGGAAGACCACGATGTCGTCGACCACGACCGGGCAGTTCGCACCCGGACAGAGCAGCTCGTTGGCTGAGAGCAGGCTGGCGCCGGCAGCATCGGCCGCAGCGGACTCGAGCGCTGCGTAGCCAGCGTCGATGACGATGGCTGCGGGCGGATCGCAGTTGCTGACATCTTCGTCGGCCAGGCAGTCGACCGGGTCGAAGTTGAGGTAGGGCGTCTCCGCCAGCAGGACCACGCGATCGGCGCTCTCAGTGAGCTTCTCCAGCAGCTCCGTCAGCTTCTGCTGCCAGTAGCCCATGGCTTCCCGGGTCTGGATCACGCGACCGTTGTCCCACAGCTCGTAGTCGCGCGTGATACCCACGAACACGACCTCCGGTTGCTGGCTGCGGATGCGGCTGATGAGCGCCTTGCGCCATGCCCCGCACTCCTTGAACTCGCGGCGCACCCGGCGTTCCCACACGGGCACGTTCGCCACGTTGCAGGCGCCCTTGGTGTGGACCTCCAGCCGCCAGCCCTTCTCGGCCGCATAGGCTGAAAGAGCCGGCATCCACTGGGCCCCGTGCGAATCGCCGATGAGCATGGCCAGCTGCTCGCCTTCGGGATCGCCGTAGACACAGCCCTTCTTGACCTTCTTCTCGGACAGGGTGAGCTGGCAGCCGTCGGCGTAGTGGACGGGCAGGTCCTCACGGACGCCGGCCAGCTCCACGGCCACCGGGTCGGGCCGGATCCAGGGCATGGGGATGTTGCTGGGCACGGTGATGGCACCGCTCATGACGAGCCCCACCACCCCGACCGCGACCGACGCGCTCAGACCAAGCCGGATGGAGCCGCGCGTGCGCGTGGTGAAGAAGGCTGCTCGACGGAAGGGCCGCTCGACGATCTCCGTGCTCAGGATGGCCAGGACGAAGGCGACGCCGGCCAGGGCCAGGCGGAGGGTCAGGTCATCGGTACCCAGCTGGATGGGGATGAGGATGAGGATCGGCCAGTGCCACAAGTAGAGCGAGTAGCTGACGCGACCGATGTAGCGCGAGATGGGGTTCCCGAGCAGGATCCGGCCGAGCAGCGTTCCGCGCGTCCCGCCGACGATGACGAGGACCGTACCGAGTACCGGCAGGACCGCGGCCACGCCCGGGAACGGGGTTTGGGTGGAGGCGAAGACCCAGGTGAGGACCTCACCTTCAGCGCCAACCTCCTTGAGGACGCCCCCGGCCACGACGCTGACGACGATGAGCAGCAGTCCGATCGCGACCAGCAGCGGGGCCACGAACGAGGGCACTCGACCGGGCAGGCGCAGGAGCCCGACCGCCACCAGCGCACCGGCGGCGAGCTCCCAGGCCCGAGTCACGGGCGAGTAGAAGGCCCATGCCGGGTTGGCGTCGGTCCAGTAGAGCGAGAGCGCGAACGAGCCGATCCCGAGTAGCAGCAGGAACAGGCCGATGAAGCGCGGCGAGAGTACTCGGGTGGCGAGCAGAAGGATCAGCGGCCAGACGAGGTAGAACTGCTCTTCCACGCCCAGCGACCAGTAGTGCAGCAAGGGCGAGGGAGCGTCGAGCGCGAGGTAGTTCGTGGCTTCGATGGCGAAGCGGAAGTTGGCCACGTAGAGGGCGGCGGCCGCGGCATCCCCCGCGATCTCGGTCAGACGCAGCGGCGTGACGATAAGCGCGGAAAGGACGAGCGTGACCACGATGACCAGGAGGGCTGCCGGCAGCAGGCGGCGCATCCGTCGCGCGTAGAAGCGGATCAGGTCGACCTTGCCGGTCGTCTCCCCTTCTCGCAGCAGCAGTCCCGTGATGAGGAAGCCGGAGATGACATAGAAGATGTCGACGCCGACGAAGCCGCCGTCGAAGAGCGGGATGCCGACGTGGAACAGCAGCACCGCCAGCACCGCGATCGCGCGCAGGCCCTCGATGTCGGGGCGGAAATGGCCGCGGTCCTTCTCCGTCTGCTCCTGGCCCGCGGGCGTCCCGGCCATGCCCGTTGACCCAGCGACCGAGTAGGGCCCGACCGGCGGGGGCGTCAGGCCCGGTGGCGGGGGCGTCAGCCCGGCGGCGGGGGCGTTGGCGGCGGTCCGCTGTACGACGACTGACCGAGCGGACTGGTGTAGCCCGCGTCGTCCGGGGGCGGACCGGGCAGCTGCTGGAACTCGCGCGGCGGCTGGTATTCGCTGGGACTCGGCTGGTAGTCCGGTGGCAGCTGGGTCGCTGGGATGTCGTAGGCGCCCGCCCCGGCCGGCGGGATCTCGTAGGCGTCGGACCCGGGGGGCGGGATCTCCGGCGGAGCCTCGTACTGGGGGTGTGGCAGGAAGTCCGGGCGCGACTCGATGGCCGGTGCGGGCTGAGGGGCGGAGAACGTCGGTTCGGGAGCCGGTGGCGGAGGCACGGCGATTTCGGGCGGGGGCGGGACGGGTTCGGGCGGGGGCGGGGGCGCCGCCGGCTCCGCCGCGGCTGGAGGTGGCACCGGCTCCGGCGCAGGGGCCCGCGGTGGCTCGGGCGCGGGGGCCCGCGGCGGCGGTACAGGCTTCCCGGGAGGAACAGTTTCAGGCGCGCTTGCACCGGGCGGAAGGTCCGCGCTCGGCCAGGCGACATCGCTCGGCGGCTTGGGCTTGGCCGACGCCCGCGCCAGGTCCTCGCTCGGCCACTCCAGATCAGGCCGCTGGTCGTCGGTCATCGAGCGGCTACGGCGGCTGGGCGGGGGCACAGTGAGACGTCACTGGGCAGGCAGTCCATACGGAGAAAGGCTCGGACAACAGCCGCTCGTTGGGAATGGGACGTTCGGTACAGTACTGCCGACACGATGCCCAGGCCGAGGGCGGCGCCCCGGGTCACGGGCGTCGTCAGCGGGCGCCATCGGTTGCCAGCGGGCGCCATGATGAGCGTGCAGATACCCGCAGGGCGCGGGTCGGGACGCGCAGGAGATGACGATGGCCGAGACACCCACCGACGCCGAACCGTTCAGCGGCTTCGAGCCCGACGCTCTGCAGTTCCTTGCGGACTTGGCGGCCAACAACGACCGCGACTGGTTCAAGCCGCGCAAGCCCGACTTCGAACGGCTCGTCAAGCGGCCCATGGAAGCGCTGTGCGTGGCCCTGGCCAAACGCTTCGACGACCTGCGCCTGCCTCTCGAGGCCGACCCGAGGCGCTCACCCTTCCGCATCTACCGGGATGTGCGCTTCTCCAAGGACAAGTCCCCCTACAAGACGGCCCAGGGTGCGGAGTTCCCCTGGATCGACTCCCGCGACGACATCGAGCGGCCGCACGGTGCGGTCGGGGGCTACTTCCACCTGGAGCCCGGGAACATCTTCGTGGGCGGCGGGATGTGGCACCCGGAGCGGGCGCGGTTGGCGGCCTTCCGCGAGAAACTCGACCGCGACCCCAGCGCCGTGTTCCGGGCCATCGAGGACGAACGCTTCAGCTCGGTGTTCGGCTCGGTCACCGGAGACTCGCTCTCGCGCAATCCGAAGGGCTTCCCGCCCGACCACCCTTACAGCCACCTGCTCCGGTTCAAGGACGTGGTCTTCAGCCGCCCGATGTCAGACCGCGAGGTGTTCTCGGCCAAGCTGCCCGACATCATCGCCCACGATCTCGACGCCGCCCGGCCGGTGCTGCTCTTCCTCGACAAGCTAGCCGGCGCGCCGGCACACCAGGAGTAGGGGCCCGGCTACAGCTATCGCTCCGCGCTCAGCCTCCGCCCGGCGGCCAGCACGTCGTCGACGAGCATCTCCACGTGCTCGCGGTCGTTGCGCGGGTTGATGTAGCAGGCCCGGATGGCGAAGGCGCCGTCGACGTTGGTGCTCGAGGGCAGTGAGCGGCCTTCACGACGCAGCTCGGCGAGGATGTCCGCGTTGAGCTGATCAATCGCGGCCGCATCGTCCCAGCCGGCCGGCCGATAGCGGAAGCAGGCGATCGACAGCTGCGGCTCTGAGAGCAGCTCCAGCTCCTCCTCGGCACGGGCCCTGGACGCGACCATGCGGGCGAAGTCGTTGTGGCGGCGCACGCGCTCGCGCATCCCTTCCGCCCCGATCTCCTTGAGCACGGCCCACACGCTGATGCCGCGGGTGGGCGTGGAGAAGTCGACCCCCCAGTCCGGCGTGCCGTCACCCAGGGCACCCCACGGTGATTCGGCATCACCCACGGGGTCGGCCACCTGGTTGCGTTCGCGGTCGTAGGCGCCCGGCTCGATGGTGAAGGCGCGGCTCAGCAGTTCGCCATCGCGACAGATGGCCAAGCCGGTGCCGACCGGTGCGGCCAGCCACTTGTGCGGGTCCACCGCGAACGAGTCGTACAGCGCGCGGTCTCCGAAAGCCGGCTCCACCCGCTCATCGAGCATGCCCCAGCCTCCGTACGCACCGTCGACATGGAACCAGACGTCGTGCTCACGGGCTATCTCCGCCATCTGCGGCAGCAGGTCCACGATGCCGGTGTTCACGTCGCCGGCGTTGCCCACGATGGCGATGGGCGTGCGGCCGGCCGCGACATCCTCGCGAATGAACGACTCCAGTTGACGCAGGTCCGCCCGGCGGCCCGGGTCAAGGCCTACCGATCGCAGATGCCGACGCCCCAGGCCGAGAACACCCATGGCCCGCGTGACCACGTGATGCGTTTCGGGGCTGGCGTAGACGCGTGGCTCGGGCAGAGCTCCGATGCCCTCGAGCGCAGCGTCGATGCCGAGCTTCTCCGCCGCATGCTGGCGGGCAGCACCGAGACCCACCAGGTTGGCCGTCGAGCCGCCGGAGGTGAAGGTGCCCACGAACGAGGCCGGGAACCCCAACAGCTCGATCAACCAGCGCACGGCCATGGTGTCGAGGTGGTTGCCAGGCTGCAGCCACCAGCGTTGCGGGCTGGCCACGGCTGAGGCGAGGTGTCCTGCGGCGGACGTGGTCGAGGGCGCGGTCGTGACCCAGGAGGTGAAGCCCGGGTGCCCCACGCGCAGACCGCGCGGGATGACCACCTCGCGCAGCAGCTCCAGCACCTTTTCGGCACCGGCGCCACGCTCGGGCAGCGGCTCGTCGAGCAGCGGCATCCACTCGGAGCGGATCGACGAGCGGTCCGGGCCCTCGAAGCGGTTGAAGGCCTCGAGCGCGGGCAGGATAGAGGTCACGGCCTCGTCCAGTCGGTCGGTCCGGGCCACGTCGGGTTGGCCGGCGGGGCGATCGGGTGCGAGGGGCTGGAAATGGTCGGGGTCGACAGCCGGTCGGGCAGCCTGGAGGCGGTCAGATGTATCGGTCATGGCCCGGGGATTGTAGGCGTCGCCAGGCCGGGCGGACCGGGTAGGCTTGCTCGATGGAAGAGACCGCCATCCCGATCCTCGAACTCGGGCTGGTGTTCCTGGCCGCGGCCGTGTTCGGGTTCATCGCCCGGCGTTTCGGGTTGCCCGCGGTCATCGGCTATCTGATGGTCGGCCTGGTCGCCTTCCAACTACTGCCGGAGGGAAGCAAGCCCGACCAGGAGCAGGTGCGCCTGCTGGCCGATGTGGGCGTGGTGCTCCTGCTTTTCGAGGTCGGCATCGAGCTCGACGTTGGCCGGCTCCGGCGCGAGCATCGATCCCTGCTCGCGGCCTCGCCCCTGCAGGTCGCTCACTACCACCATCGCGGCAGGCGCGGTGCTGGCAGTGCTGGGGCAGCCGCTGGAGGTCGCGCTCGTGCTGGGCCTGTGCGTGGCCATGTCTTCGTCGGTGGTGGTCGTCAACATCACCCGTTCGATCTCGCGGCGCACCAACAAGCCCACGGAGATGTCGCTGCTGGGCTGGAGCCTGCTGCAGGACCTGACCGGCGTCATCCTGGGCGCGTTCCTGCTGGCGATCTGGAACGCCGAGGAGCGGGACCCCATCGAGGCCCTGGTCGGCCTGGGCATCTTCTCGCTGCTCGCGGTGGTGGCCGCGCGGTTGTTCCCCGCTGTCCTGGGCCGACTGCGCGCGTTCCCCGACCTCTTCCTGCTCGTGTCGATCGCCAGCGGCCTCATCGGCGCGGGCATCGGCGCGGTCGTGTTCGGCATCCCGCTCGCCCTGGCGGCATTCGTGGCCGGCCTCGTCATCGCCGACAGCCCCATGGCTGGAGAGGCACGGCGGCGGTTGCTGCCCTTCCGCGACGTCTTCGCGGTGCTCTTCTTCGTGTCGGTCGGCTCGCTGCTGGATCCGGACGCGCTCCTGGGCGGTCTCGGGTGGCTGTTTGCCTTCGTTGCCCTCATGATCGTGGCCAAGACCGGCGTCATCTACGTCTTCTCCACCATCGGCGGGCTGGAGCGTCCGTCGCAGATCGCCACCGGCCTGAGCCAGCTCGGTGAGTTCTCCTTCGTGCTGGTGTCGGTGCTGTTCGCGGCCGGCGACGTCTCACCCGAGCTGTACGCGGGCCTGCTGGCGGCCATCACGGTGACCATCGGTGCTTCGGCCATCGCGGTGCGCGCGCCGGTCGCCGGCTGGGTCCGCGGCGCCGACGAGCACCAGGAGGCCCCCTCCCCGACCTAGTCAGGTCGGTACTCATCAGCCGTATGCGGCCGCGAGTCCGGCGTTCGGGGTTCGGGGCTGCTGGTCCGGGGTTGCCGGTCCGGGGCTCCTGGTCCGGGGTTGCCGGTCCGGGGCTGCCGGTCCGGGGCTGCCGGTCCGGGGCTGCTGGTCCGGGGTTGCTCACCGGGCGAGCGATCTCGACGAGCCTGCGGCCCAGCTCGCCGATTCTGCTCGTCGAGGGAGCAGTGCTGACAGTCCTGCTCGTGGGATGAGCGGGGCGTGCGATCCCGGCTGCGAGGTGGTCAAGATCGCTCCCGGGGTGAGCAGCACCGTACGGCGGAGCGCTGCACCCACACAGCGGAGTGCTGCACCCATACGGCGGAGCGCTGCACCCATACGGCGGAGCGCAGCACCGTCCAGCGGAGCGCTGCACTGATAGGGCACACCGCCAACGGATCGACTCAGAACCGCATCGACCTAGAAGAGGATAAGCACCGTGGCCGAGACGATGGCGCCGATGAGCCCGAAGGCCATGGGGTAGACGTAGGGACGACGCTCGGGGGCGGCCAGCGCCCAGCCGAGGCTGTTGGCCGAGGTGTACATCAGCGCACCCATCGCGAGGAGCATGATGGGCTCCGCGAGCGCGGCACCTGCGAGCACGAGGAAGGCGCCGGCCACCAGCAGGAAGGCAGTCCCGAACTCGGCTGCCCAGTGCCAGATCATGAGGTCGTCCGAGTCGGCCTCGCGGGCCCGCAACAGGCCGTGGGGCGCATCGAAGCCATGGCCGCTCATGATGTCCCGTGCCCAGATGCCGGCCATGGCCGCGCCGATGACACCGGCAAAGAGCGCGATCAGGATGTCCATGCTTCTCGCCTCCCTCGTGAGGGCATCGTACGAGGCGCGCGTCCTCCTGTCATCGCCGCCACTGGCAGGGTTCCCCCCTAGCCGCGTGGTGACGCGGCCAGTTGCCAGCTTGGGGGGATGCCAAGGTCCTCGACTGGATGTACAGCGACCGATGCGAAGGCGGGGGCTGGCCCCGCTGAGCAGCGGCTCAGGCCCGGGGCAGCTCCGCACCCTCGGACAGGCCCGACTCGATGATGGCCCGAGCTTCGGCATCGACCGCGGGGTCGGTCTCCGGCGGTTGGTATGACTCGAGCAGGCGCTCCACCCCATCGGTCGCCCGGGCCACGATGTCGAGTTCGCCCTTGGCCGACCAGGCGTCGTGTGCATCACGGTCCCATACCGGTCCGGGGAGGTAGAGCGCGCTCGGCCAGTGCTCCATGGTGTGGTCGGCCACCAGCATGTGGCCCTCGCTCAGCATCTCGTTGATGAGCTCGGTGGTAGGGATGTCCCCGCTGAGCTGGATATCGCCGGCGAAGTGTTTGACCTGGCCCACGATCTCGTCATCGACCACGAGCTTGGGCAGGCTGAAGGTCAAGAGGTAGTCGAGCATGCCCGGCCCCGACACCGAGTCGAGCCCGGACTCGACGGCCAGCAGCGCACCCATGGCCGTCTCCGCCCCGGCCTGCGCATCGAGCACCTTGGACTCGCTGAAGGCCGTGTAGGCCTGCGTCGGCATGCCCAGGTGCTTGCCCATCAGGGAGCTGGCGTTGGTCAGCCGCAGAGCCTCGATGGCTGTCATGGGCGAGGTCGTGTTCTGCATGTGGAAGGCCGCAGCCGAGCCACCGAAGAGGGTCGGCGCGCCGGGCTTGACCAGCTGGGCCATGGTCACGCCCGCCAGCACGTCGGCGGTGTGGAAGGCCAGCGCCCCGAGCAGCGTGACCGGAGCGTTCAGCGCCATCAGCGTGATGGGCACGATCTCGACGGGGATGCCAGCTTCCACGAAGTCGATGAGGTTCTGGCAGGAGTCCTCGTTGTAGGTGAACTGGCCGGCGGCGGTGACGGTGCAGATGGCCATCGGCCGCGCGGCGAGATCGGCCGAGTCCGAGCGGTAGAGCTGCATAAGCTGAGCCAGCCGCGGCACGCCATGCTCACTGAAGGCACCGCTGACGTAGGCCTTGGTGGTGTGCCTAAGGAGCAGGTACAGGCGCCAGGCGTCCGAGACGAGAGGCTCGACCTCCGCGCTGGAGAAGGCCGTGGCCAGCATGTCCACGTGCTTGAGCTGGTGGCCGACCTTGATGTAGTCGATGAAGTCCTGCGTGGTCGCATCGCGATGCGCTCCGCTGCGGTGATCGAGGATGTGCAGACCGCTCGAGCCCGGTGAGAAGTGGCTCTCGCCGACCCCGAACTCGGCATACGGATCGCCGTTGCGGTCGAAGAGCATGAAGCTCGAGGGGACAGAGGCGATGGCCTTGCGAACGTTCTCGGCCGGAAAGCAGATACGGCCGCTCGACTCGTCGGCGGTGAAGCCGGCATCGAGGAGGCGTCCACGCAGGGGCTCGCTGGCCACCTTGACGCCGACCTCGGCCAGGATGCGCAAGGCCTCATCGAGCACGAGGTCAAAGTGGGTCTCTTCGAGGATGCTGACGGCTGGGCGCATCGTTGGTCTCCGGGCGGTCTCGGGCTGGTTCGCCGCCGACAGCATAGGCGGCCCAGGCCGTCGGAGGTCGTGAGCATGTCGGAGGTCGCGAGCATGCCGGAGGTCGTGAGCATGCCGGAGGTCGTGCACGTATCGGTGGTCGGAGGCTCGAATGTTCGCTACGCTGCGCGACGTGAGGTCGTCGCTCATCACCGGACGCGTGGGCGGTGCCGTGTCTCCGAGCACCGCACCACGCAGGCTCGCACCGGGTGCCACCGCCATCGGCCGGACCGCCATGCGGGCCACGGCCCTGGCCGTGGTCGGTGCCGTCACGCTGGCCGGGGTCGCGACCGCCGCGGCTACCTACCCGCAGCCCCCGGGGGACCCCCCGCCCCCGCCCAGCGAGGATCCACGCTCGCCTAGGCCGGATATCGTGGCCATCGTGCTCGACGACATCCCGCCGCTCGACGGCCGGATGTGGGAGGCGCTGCCCAACATCCGCCGCACCTTCGTTCGCCAGGGCCTCGAGTTCACCGACGCGCACTCGGAGACACCCACCTGCACTCCTGGCCGTGCCGGCCTGCTGACCGGCCAGCACACGCACCACCACGGTGCCTACCGCACGGACGGCTCGGTGTTCGACCCGAGTGCGACGGTGGCCACGGCGCTGCAGGCGGAGGGATACCACACCATCGAAGTGGGCAAATACGTCAACCTCTTCGACCGCGTGTGGGACAAGCACCCCGACGGCTGGGACGAGTTCCACGGCTACGGAGGCGGCTACTACGACTACAACCTCTATAGCAACGGCGTCCGCCATCACTACGGCCACCGGCCGCGCGATTACTCCACCGACGTCATCGCCCGGCTCACCCGTCAGGCGCTCGACCGCGCCCCCCGGGACAAGCCACTCTTCGCCTGGATCGCGCCCTACTCGGTGCACAAGCCGTGGTCGGTGGCACGTCGCCACCAGGGGTCGCGCAGATGCCGAATGCCAAGGTGGGTGCCGCCCGGCTACATGGAGCGGAAGGTAGGGGACAAGCCGGCGTACGTCGGCGCCAGGAAGATCAAGTCGCCGCGGGGCTACGATCTGAAGAGGATCTGCCGGGGCATGCTCTCGGTCGACGAGATGGTGGGGCAGGTGGTGCACAAGCTCAAGAAGCTCGGCCGCCTCGAGAACACGATGCTCATCCTCACCGCGGACAACGGCATGTCGTACGGGTCGCAGCGGTTCCTGCACGACAAGAAGGCACCGTATGGCACGCACATCCCGCTGTTCGTGCACTGGGAGCGTGTGCTCGGGACCGTTCCAAAGCAGGTCGGTGAGCGTGTCCAGAACATCGACCTCGCGCCCACGCTGTGCGACATCGCCCGCTGCTCGCTGGGCCGCTACCGGACCGGGCCGCAAAGGCCCGACGGCGTCCCCCTCACCAAGCTGCTGACCGGCCAGCGTCAGCGACTCGACCGACGGGTCGTCCTCACCAGCTACCAGGACGACGGCCACCGAGTGCCGACCTACTGGAGCGTGACCACCACCGGTTCCTCACCGCTGGCAGCCAAGGGCTGCGCCAGAGCCGGCCAGGACGGATGCCGCTGGATGTATACCGAGTACGCCACCGGCGAGGTCGAGCTGTACGACCTGAGCAACGGGCCCTGCCACTCCTGGAAGCGCTCGCAGAAGGGCGACCCGTGCATGCTCAGGAACAAGGCCGGCAAGAAGCGGTTCGCCTGGCTCGAGAAGCGACTGGGCCGGGAGCTCGACCGGCTGCGAGGGCCGACCATCGCGCCCTGGCTGCCCTAGATCGTCGGTGCCCTGCGTCCCTCCCTGCCGGGCCGGCGGACCCGGCGGCGACCGAGGCGTGCCTGGATCGGCCTTGGCTGAGTCGAGGCGGGCTGGTCGGTCAGAGCCGTCCAGCTGGGCCACGAGAAGTAGCGCACACGTGAGGCGATCGAGCCGTCGAGCGCCGGACGGGTGCGGCCTTCGAGCGTCGACGCATCGATCATCGGCACGCGCTGGCGGCTGAACGTGATGTGGGGAGCCAAATCCTTCCCCCAAAGGCAGGCAGGCATCGTCCCGACCTGTCCGAGCACGGCGTACAGGTCGCCCACCGTCTCGCGGCGGACAGGTGGAGTCTCTCCGGGGGCAACCGTTTGCGGTGGTGCCGGATGGCACCGTTGAGCAGGGGCCAGGGGTCACGACCGGTGCCGGAACGCATCACCTCCCCTGCGGAGTCCCGGCGTGGCTCAGCCGCCGATGGGCCGGCTGCGCTCCTTGCGATAGGCGTCCTTGAGCGCGATGAGGTCGCCCTCGAACACGAAGAGGTCGACACCGCGGTAGGTCATGGGCTCGCCCTCCGGGGCTGATGCCGTGGAAAGTCCAGCTCGCGAACCCACGCTCCGCGCCCGCCATGACCACGACAAGGTCGGTGTAGTGGACATCCCCGTAGGTGCCCAGGAACGCAGCCACGCCGCGGCGCAGCTCGTCTGTGCCACGGAAGGCCGTGCCGCTGTCGTCGGGCCCGGTCGAAGCGTAGTAGGCGCCGCCGGGGGTGAAGAAGCTGACGACGGTCTCGACGTCGTGGGCGTTCCAGGCGTCGAAGAAGGCACGCACGCGGTCGGGGGTCATCATGGGCGGGAGTCTAGCGGCCCGGCCGTTGGTCACTCGCCAAGTCCGCGAAGAGCGGGTACCGTGACCGCATCATGAAGACTCGGCTATCGCTCGCACTCGGTCTCCTCCTCGCCATCAGCCCGGCCTCCGTGGCCGCTCAGGCAGACGCCTCCCCTGTCCCTGGAGCAGCTGACTCGGAGCTGGTCAGTCAGCTCTGCTCGGCCGCCACGTCGGACCAGGCCAAGCTCGACTCGTGCATCGGCTCGGTCGAGGTTGCCCTGACCCAGATGCTCGAAGGCGTGTCGGAGGAGGACATGGACATCTTGGCCCGGGCCCAGGCGCTCGTGGATGACACCATCACGGACCTCCGCGACATCGACATCGAGCAGGCGCTCGACGATGCCGTCGCGTCTGCCCAGGCCTTCGAGCTCGACGTCGACGTGCAGGCAGCCATCGACGATGCCGTGGCCGCGATCGAGGAGTTCGAGGTCGATGTCCAGGCAGCGCTCGACGAGGCTGTCGCCGAGGCGCTGGCAGCGACCGAGGACTTCGACCTGCAGGCGGCCGTCGACACGGCACTGGCCGAGGCCCAGGCCGCTATCGAGGAGGCCGACGTGCAGGGCACGGTCGATGACGCCGTCGCCGCGCTCGAGGAGAGCGTGGCCGAAGCACGAGCCGTGGTGGCCGAGGCCCAGCGCTGGGCCCAGGAGAATTGCGACGCCGTCTGTCGCGGCGGCTCCATCAGCCTGGGCACCACCGTCGGAGTCGCGGTCTTCGCGCTGACCGGCGTGGAGTGGCTGGGCTTGCAGGCGTTCTGGGCCACCGAGCGCCTGACCAACGGGATCTGCGGCGACGTCGTCCAGTAGCGCTCACCCGGGCGACCGGCGACGGGCGGTCCTACCGGCCGGCGCCATCGCTGTCAGGCCGGACGAACCCGTGCCACGTCCCTGCCATATGCGCGGCCTGCATCTGGCGTTGGAACGAGGCGCGGTGCGTGGAGGGCATCTCCGGGTACAGACGATCGAGGATGAACATGCCCTCCTCCACCGGCGACATCGGCCCAGCTCTATCGACCTGGTCCCATACAAGAGCAAATCCGCGTTCACGCAGGTTCTGACCGATGCGGGCACGGTCGTCACGTCCCAGGCCGGCGTGGATGCGCTCGAGGACGTCGCGGCCGGGGTCAGGTTTCATCGCCGGCGTACTCACTGAGCTCGAGTAGGAGTCGCTCCACGCCCAGGATGCGCGACCACCTGGCCAGGTAGGCACGATCGACGCTGACGGCGTTCATGCGCAGCAGCGTGCGGCAATCGCGGAGCTGCAACTCGGATGAGCCTTCCGACCACTCGAGCTTGGCCAGTACCAGGTCCTCCATGCTCGAGACCCAGACCCGCGCCCATGTCGGGTGGTTCCACTCGCGCCGGCGCGCGAACGCCTCGTGACCCCAGGCGTCAGCATCGCGGACGATCAGGTCGACCTTACCGCCACCCTCCCGGTCGATGAGCGATGCCAGCCAGCGGTTGCCCAAGCGGAGTGGCTCGGAGAAGTAGTGGCTCGACTCCAGGGAACGGGCGACGCGGCTGAGGGCATCGGGAGAGCCGTCAACGACCACGTCCACGTCCATGGTCTGGCGCGGGGTGCCGTAGGCGGCCAGGGCTTCGGACCCGGTGATGAACCAGGCGAGGTCTAGGCGGTCGAGCGTATCGGCGACTCTGCGCATCGACAGGAGGATATGCCAGCCATCGATGCCGCGATCGGCACCGCCGATTTGGGGGGCGGGGTGACCGCCACCGCTACCGATGCCCCTGCCTTGGGCAGTACCGACAGCCAGCTGACGGAGCCGCGACCCTCCCGCTAGGTTCGCGCCGTGACGATGCCCCGCACGCGATCGACCCCGGCCGCGCTCGTCGTAGCCATCTGCCTGCTCGCTGCGGGTGCCCCGGCGTGGGGCGCCGGCAATACGTGGGGCGAAGCGCCGGTCCCGCCCGCGGCCCGGGAGGTCGACACTTCCAGGCCCGATCGGTACATCGGCAACGGCACGCCCGCCAGCTGCCACTCCAGGCGCGTGGTCAGGGCCATCGCCAAGGGCGGCATCATCCGCTTCCGCTGCGGCAAGAGGCCGGTCACCATCAGGATGAAGGCCACGGCCAGGGTCTACAACGACCGGCCACCAGTGGTCCTCGATGGACGCGGCAAGGTCACGCTCGATGGCCGGGGCAAGCGGCGCATCATCTACATGAATACCTGTGATCCCAAGCTGGTGTGGACGACGCCTCACTGCCAGAACCAGGATCATCCGACCCTCACGCTCCAGAACATCACGCTCAAGAACGGCCGCTCCTTCGGCCACGGGACCCAGGACGGTGGAGGCGCGATCTTTGTCCGTGGGGGCCGGCTCAAGCTGGTGAACGTGGCGTTCTACGGCAACCGCTGTGCCGCGGGCGGGCCCGATGTGGCCGGCGGTGCCGTGCAGGTCTTCTCGCAGTACGGGGGGCTGCCGGTGTACGTCGTCGATAGCACGTTCGGCGGTCCAGGCAAGCGCGCCAACGCGTGCTCCAACGGCGGGGCCATCGGCAGTATCGGGGTCTCCTGGACCATCCTCAACAGTGCCTTCAAGGACAACCGGGCCACCGGTCGCGGGGCCAATCCAGCCAAGCCGGGCACGCCCGGCGGAGGCAACGGCGGCGCCATCTACAACGACGGCAACGGGATGACGCTGCGTGTCAACGGCTCCAAGATCTCCGGCAACCGCTCCAACGGCGAAGGCGGCAGCGCCATCTTCTTCGTCAGCAACGACCGCTCGGGTGAGGTGGAGATCCGCGATTCGGTCCTGCGCGGCAACACCGGTGACGGCTTCTCCACCCACCCGGGTATCTTCTTCCTGGGTCGCAGCATCACCTTCCCCGGCTCCACCGTCGAGTAGGCGAGCGAGCGCAGCTGCGGGCTACTTGCCCGCCGCTCCGACGAGCCAGCGGAACCTCTCTGCCTGGGCCTCCACTGTCAACGGCGAGATGACCAGGGTCACCAGGAGCAAGATCGCCTGGGCGATGTCGAGCAGGGTGGATCGACTGCTGGCCCGTCGCTGCGTCCACATGCCGATGCCGCCCCTCAGCTTCCATCAGCAGACCTGACCGCTCAGCCGATGGATCGTACGTGAGGTTCGATCGCATCAGCTCCCGCCTCAGCGAGGCGGCTCGTTCACCTCGAACCCGACGACAGCGAGTGCTTCGGCCGCGACGGAGCCTCCCCTGTCGTTGGCGTGCATGCCGTCGTCATCGATCCAGCCGTTCTCCCTCGGATCCTCATCGTGCCGCGGCCGTTGAAGGCGTCGAAGAACGACACGAAGACCGCCCCGTTGGCCTCGGCTGCCTCCTGGATCAGCTGCATCTCGATCTCCCAGTTGGCCGTGCACTCCGGCTCGATCCCCAACTCTCTCCAAGGAGCGATGAAGGGGTTGCAGATGTCATGCGCTCGGAGGACCACGGGCCGTCCTTCCCGCAGCTTCCAGATGTCGTCGTAGACCTGGTCGAGGACGTCCCGATATGGCTGCCAGTCCTCGACCGAGGGAACCACCGGCGGCTCCCATTCCAGCCCGGGGGTCCACCCAGGGCCCGAGTAGTCCGGGTCTCCTTCGAGCGCGTCGAAGCAGCTCAGGATCTTCGGTTGCGGCAGGTCGTACTCCAAGCATCCGGGGTGCGCGCGTAGCACGATGATCTATGCCTCCGCCAACACCTTGGCCCAGCTGCCCTGGACCATGTCCCGGATCCGGGTGATGGACGCGCCGCCGAGACGGCGGTCGTGGAGCCGGACCTCGCGGCCCAGCGCCTCGGCTGCCAAGTCAGCGTACCTCTCGGCCACTTCCGCACCACCCGAATCGGACATGTGCACGAGATCGATCGGCTCACCAGCGGGGAACGGCGCAGCATCGGAGCCCGGCTGCACCTCGGCCGCGGTCGTCGGAGCCCGGCTGCACCTCGGCCGCGGTCGTCGGAGCGGGCGCCAGCGTCGGAGAGGGCGCCACCGTCGGAGCCTTGGGGGTAACGACGTACGTATGGACTTCCCGGCTGTCTGGGTCCTGGGCCACGACCCAGACGCCGCCGTCGGGTGCGAAGTCGAGGTCCGAGATGCAACTCCCGGAGAGGAACGGCTGCCATGAGTCGCCGTCGAAGCGCGCCAGGCCATCGCATGCGCGTGTGGCGGCGACGGTGGCATTCACCCAGACGCTGCCGTCTGGCGCCACCCAGAGCGTGTCCATGGTGGTGCCCCACCATGCCGGCTGGCCGCCCCACGGTTCGACCCCGTCGGCTTCGGTGAAGACGGTCCAGCCCTCCTCGTCGAGGCGGGCCAGGCTCAGGTGCGGGGCGAGCGAGTCGCCGGCCGTCCACAACACACCACCCGGCGAGACGCCGGCCGAGAAGGAGCCCCCCACCCCTGTGAAGGCGCCGTCGAAGCCCTCGGGTCCGGGGACGACCCCCCAGTCCGTGCCGTCGAAGCGCAGGAACGAGATGCGCCCGCCCTCGGCTGGCTCGGTCATGAGCCAGGCCACGCCGTCGTCCGTCACCGAGAGCAACGAGGGCCCATCGTGGACATACACACCTGCCCAGACGTCACCCCAGGAGCTGCTCCCGGCCGAGGTCTCGCCGACCCAGGAGAGATCATCGTCCAAGAGCCAGACCGTGCCATCGGCCTGCACGTAGAACTGCCCGGTGCTCGGCTCGCCAACGCGAGGGTCGGGCACCCACGCACCATCGTCGAAGAGCCGCACGTAGGAGGGCGCGTCGGGCGACTGGCTGGCCGCTTCGCGGGCCCAGAGCCGCCCATCGAGGCTGGCGAAGCTCCCACCCCACCCGAGGTACACGAATTCCTGGTCGTAGTCCCACTCCCCAGCCTGCCCGAGTCGGAAGAGACGCCGCCAGGAGTCGTGGTACGCCAGACGTGGCCGCTGTCCCCCACGATGACACGCTCGCAGTCCCAGGGATAGCCGTCTGATTGATGCAGCAGGTCCCGGTGTCCGTCCTCGACCACCTCCACGACGCCCGGCTGTACCTCCTCGGTGACCAGGGTGGAGAGGAACTCCTCGGTCGTCATCGGTGAGGGTGACGCCGTCACCGCGGCTGGGAGGGCCTCGTCGTCATGCGGCGTGGTGAGGATGCCGGCGAGCAGGAAGCCGCCGAACAGCGCCACGATGACGGCTGCGGGGATGAACCTGACTGCGGAGGACATCGTGAACCCCCATCTCTGCGATCGGCTCGCGGTGATGACGGCGTCGAAGATGGCGAGATCATCGACCGGGCGCACGTGACCCATCAGGTCTTCGAACTCGCCCGACAGTTGGCGCTCGAAGGCGGTCATCTCATCCATCGCTGAGGTCCTCACGGAGTCGGTCGACCAGGCGCTTGAGGCGCTGGCGGATGGCCGCCGGACTCCTGCCGGTGGCGGTCGCGAGTTCGTTGGAGTTGAAGCCTGCGCCGTAGCGCATCGTGAGCAACGCTCGGTCATCCGGGTCCAGACGCCGTAAGGCAGCCCTGAGATCGACGGAGCCGATGCCTGTCGCGGGGTCGATGCCACCCGCGTTGCCCGAGGCATCGGTCGGCAGCTCGAACT
Source organism: uncultured Chloroflexia bacterium (assembly GCA_963712745.1). Classification (GTDB taxonomy): domain Bacteria; phylum Chloroflexota; class Limnocylindria; order Limnocylindrales; family CSP1-4; genus JAFMJV01. Next base: position 649,646 of record CAVQJC010000020.1, read on the forward strand.
CCGATCGTCGCCGCCGTTTGCGGAGAAGATGCTTGGCCTCGTTGACCGCGACGGACACGAGCCAGGGGCGGAGGTGGTCAGGGCTATCGACCCGGTCGAGCTTCTTCCAGGCGACGAGCCAGGCTGCCTGGACGGCTTCGTCTGCGATCGAGTGATCGCCGCTGAAGGCGAGGCAGGCCCGTCGCATGTCCTCGTGATGGGCGGCGATGATGCGGCGGAAGGCGACCTCGTCGCCGACAGCCGCTGACGCGATCACGTCGAACTGCTGCCGGTCTGCCAGCCTTGACACCGCCCCCATACCTCATAACTCCACGGTGTACGCCTACTGTGACAAGGTGGGGCAACTTCGATGAGTTGTCGGGCGTGAGGGCCGGCGGGTCCTGGCCCACGCAGTCAGGGTGTCGTGACCAGGGCTGGCCGGTACGGTGCAGATAGGGTGGCGGGCAGCGTAGGGACTGAGCAGGATGCGGATAGGTGCCGGACTGATCGGCCGGCGCAGCAACTCATGGACGCGGCGCGGCGCGGAGTCAGCCGACCGCGCTGATCTCTCCATTCAGGTCGCCGTGAACCGTGCCGCGACTCGTCTTCGACGCGAGCAGTGAGAAGGGGCCCGCCCCGGCGTGGGACGGGCCTTCTGACGATGGTGCAGCGAGGACGCTACACACTCGCCGGTCCGGACAGAGACGGAACTGGCGGGTCGCCGGGGAAGATGAACCCCGTGACCTCCCAGGGACCGGACCCGGTCACTCGGTAGTAATAGGACAGCCCGGCGTAGTCACCCGTACCGTTGAGCCAGAAGGTGATGACATCACCCTGGGTCGGGTCGCTGACGACGCCAGTGTAGGTGCCCTCCCAGGTGCCCCCGTCGTTCGAGATGGTGCCAGCTCCCCACTGCACACCCCCGGCGGGCCAGAGGTCCGCGTCCCAGGAGTAGTCCACCGCGCCGCTGACACGCGGATCGTCGGTCTCATGCGTGCATGTCGCCCGTCCGCCTCGGTAGTGCATCACTCCGCCGGCCCCGGTGTCGGTCGTGCCCGTGTCGATCGAGCAGTGCTCGATGCCCGTCACGAAGACCGGGGCGCCATCGTGCGCCGGCGTGGGTGAGGCCTCCTGTGCCAGTGCCGGCAACGCCCAGCTCGCGAGGCATAACACGATGGCCGCGTCGGCGACCCATAGACTGCGCATGACAAGCCCCCCTCGGTTAGTTGTCGTGCGCCCGCCCCTCGCAGGACGGGCCTCTTGATGACGGTGACGTGAGGCGGCTACTGGCTCGGCACCGTCGGCATCTCCCAGGCCGCTGGCGGCGGGCCCTGGTAGAGCACGCCCACGAAGTCCCCGTTCCCGTCGGGAGGGCTCGCCGCCCCGGCGGCGACGTAGGTCCAGCCCTCGTAGGCTCCGTCGCCGGTGACAACCACCAGCGGATACGCCGTGTAGGCGCTGCTGCGATCGAAGACCACGAAGTGGCGACCCGTCCAGGTGCCCTCGGGCCCCTGGAGTACCTCGTCGTACGTTTCGAGGTCGTTATCGCCTCCGGTGGCATTGACGATCTCCCGTTGCGTGATGGTGGCCGTGCCTGTCAGACGTGGGTCGCTGGCAGTGATGATGCACGTCGCCGTTTGGATGCCGTCGGGAAAGTCCCAGGAACACTCCTGGGACGCGGTCACCCGGACCGCGTCGGTTTGCGCAACGATCGGCGCTCCGGGCACGCTACCTCCCTGCTGGTCGAAGGGCTCAGCGACGAGGAACAGGCCACCGAGGGCGAAGACGAGGGCTCCGGCGGTGATGGCCTTGACGGGACTCAACATGGTGACGGTCCTCCTGGTGACGATCGGGAAACGATCAATCGACGGTCCGTGGGTAAGTGGCTGAGACTCTGCGTCCCGGGAGGCCGGGCCGCTCCTGCGCTCGAGGGTCGGCAGGGGCCACCAGCGACTTCGCTGGCGCGTCTGCGGGAGGCGTGACATCACCTCAGAGACAGTCCGCGAAGCGGTATGGGGTGAGCCAGCCGTGGCTTCGAGCCACGATCGCACGAGCGAGGTCATCTGTTCGTCGGTCGTCATCGCACGACCTCCTGGATGGACGGTGCAGCGGGCAGGCGCTCATCGGCCTCGATGGCGGCCCGGAGGCCACGCATCGCTCTGCTCAGCCGTGACTTGACGGTCCCGACCGGGATGTCGAGGATGTCGGCGACTTCCTCGACGGGCAGGTCCATGAGGTGATGCAGGACCACCACCGCTCGCTGTTCGATGGGGAGTCGGTGGAAGGCTCGTTCGAGTTCGTCGCGCACGACGACTCTACCGAGAGCGTCCCCTGCGACCGGCTCATCCCGTTCGTCGAGATCGGTCTCGGGGAGCCAGCGAGGTCGGCGCTTCGCCTCCGCGTAGCACCTCCGCAGCAGCAGCCGGTACGACCAGCCATCGAAGCGGCGCGGATCGCGTAGCCGACGCAGGTCCCGCCAGATCGCGAGCAGCGCCTGTTGGACGGCATCCTCGGCCACATCTGGGTCGCGAAGGATACCGACGGCCACCCGCTGCAAGCGGGGATGCGCCCGAAGGGCCAGCGCCTCGAAGGCGCTACCGTCACCGTTCTGTGCCCGCACCACGAGTCGCGGGTCCATGCCCCCACATCCTCGGACCATCGGTCCTGGACCATCCATGGGACCGCCTTGATGGGGTCCCTACCTGGAACGGGTCGCCCCTGCGCCGGTCAGGTTCCATCTCGACCTGCTCCAATGCTGCACCCAACGAGCGCGAAGTCAAGAACCGGTATTGCCATCGACCGTTCCACCCCAACGCCGCGACTCCGAGCGCGTAGCCAAGTCCGGCTGCAGCGTGCTGTTTTGCAGAGCCCGCTCGTTTAGGCAGTCGCACGAAGCCTGGTTGTCCTGCCAAGCACGGACGTGAGAGGCGGGTCAGAGACGGGAATCGAACCCGCGACATTCCGCTTGGGAAGTCCTTGCTGTGAGCGTAGTGGCACGAGCGTGGAGGGGCGAGCGAAAGTCGACAGTCGGGATGTCGCTGCACCGCTCGGGCAAGCAGGTGGTCGATCGCGCCTCGGCCAACGAGGAGCTGCGCGAGGGCAACGCCACCTTTGTCACGAAGTCCTCGCACACGGTCGGCTCCCACCCGTGCCGCGTCGCCGACGAGACCGGAACGTGTGATGACTTCTAAGCCCCACACCGAGGCCCAGAGGTCAAGGTCGGCAGTGCCGAGTTCGTCGAACTCATCACCCAGGCTCCCGAGATCGCAGACGCGGCCGCGCTCGGTGAGCGCGTCGTGACCGAAAGGGGGAAGGTGTCCTCGTCGCGCCCCATCGATCATCAGCTCGCCAGTAGCAGCGGTGGCGCCACCTCCGCGGGTCCGGGAACTTCGTGGACAGGGACGCGAACGACGTAGCCACGTGGTCGAGGCGGATTGCCGGAGACGGTGCGGGCCCGGTCAGGACTGTGCGGGTGCCGCGACAGCGCCGGCGGCGCGGGTGGCCTGGAGGAGGCGAAGGCCGAGCACCGTCGCGACGAGGGCGATCCCCTCGAAGGTCACGGCCAAGATACCTGACCACTCCAGCCACACCTCACCGGACTGACCTGGCAGACCGATGGTCCGGCTGATGACGTACATCCCGATCGAGCCCAGCGCGACGAGAGCGCCCAGACTCCACGCGAGTCGCGAGCCAAGGAGGATCCCGACTGCAGCAGCGAGGGCGACCGCGAAGTTCAGCAGGAAGGAGAGTCCAAGGTACGTCGCGTCGCCGAAGGTGTCCGGGGCGTCCACCAAGTGGACCGTGCCGGACACCACCAATGCGAGTGCGGCGACGATGCTGAGGCGTTGAATGGTCGATGACATGGATCGAGGCTCCTTGAGGCCGCGCTGGTGGCCGAGGCGGCTGAATGCCGCAGTTCCAGGACCACCGGGTTCCCGGAGTCTCGGTAACCCATGTGAAGAACCCATGAATTGACCGTCCAGCAAGCCGTTCCCGTCGGTCGCCGGTCAGTCGGTCCACTCGGCGATGAGCATGACCCCGGCGCAGAACTGGTAGTCGGTGATGGCAGGCTCGTTGGTCTCTGCGGCGAACGGCGTCCGGTGCGGCGTAACTGGCGCACCGGGGGAGGCTCTACCGACAACAAGCCGGCTGCCACCAGGAGTTGCGGGACGAGCACACGCCACGAGCGTGAGTCGAGGGAATGGAACGGGAGACGGGACTCGACCCCGCGACATCCTGCTTGGGAAGTGGAGAGGCCTGAACGGCGTGCAACGAGCGTGGGAGGGCGAGCGAAACGGCCACAGGTATGGTGTAGTGACGAGTGCGACTCCCAGGTCTTCTCTGCAGGCATCCGAAGCGATGCACCCGCTGGGTCGAATTCGGCGATCCCGACGACGTCGCAGGCCTGGCCGCGTTCCTGCTCACAGCTGATGCCGAATGGATCACCGGACAGGTCATCGCCGTCGACGGTGGGCTTTCGGGTATCAAGCTGCCACCCGCCGCTGGCCACTACATGCGGAGCATGTCGCGCTGAGCGCGAGAGGATGAGGGATGCCGCGTCGCGCGGCCCGGCGGCTCACGCCCCCCGCAGCGCGGCCAGGATGTCGTCCCATTCCCGGTCCTGCGGATCGCCGGCGCCGCGGGCGAGGATGGTGCCGTCGCGGGTCACGACCAGCGCGTGGACCTCCTCGCCACCCTGGATCGCAAGGGACCGCTGGAAGCCGCGCACGTCCGTGTAGATCGTGATGGTGCGGGCGAGGACGTCCGGGTCGCCGATGCCGGCTGTCATGCCGCCATCGATGAAGCGCCGGACGGGTCGCCACCCGGTGGCGAGGACGGGAAGCTCCACGACGGCTGCGGGCAGCGCGCCGGTGAGACCCCGCGGTGTCGGCGGCACGCCATCCGCCACGGCGCGGGCGATCCAGCGGTCGACCCGGGCCTGGTGCCATTGCCGGAACGCCACGACGGCCAGCGTCCGTTCGGCGGGGAATCCGTGCGGCAGCGCCAGCTCCACGCCCAGGAGTGAGCGGGCGCTGACGGTCGGGAACCGGGCAGGGGACCCGCCTGTCTGGCTGGTCACCATGCGGCTACCGGTCGGGCGCACGTCAGGCACGTGCTCCGGGGTGGGGCAGTGCGATGGGCCGGCCCTGGCCGAAGAACTGCCCCGCAGCAGCCTCGATGGACGGGTCGACAGCCATGAGGGCGAGCGCGTCCACTGCAGCATCGAGCGGCGTCGCGAAGGGCACGTGAGGCAGCACGACCTGCATGAACCGCCGCCTGACGCCGTTGGCGCTGGCGGCCGCGGTCGCAGGCACGAACCTCGGACACGCGGTGGCCGGCGGCGGCGAGCTTCTCCGCGGTGGCCCGTCCCAAGCCGCGCCGCCCCCGGTGATCAGGATGGTCGTCATCGCACGACCATCGTAGTCCGCGGACGGCCAGGGCTGACGGCGCGCCCCGAGGCGACCCAGCCCGAGCACCACCCCGACCGCCAGCGATGCGATCGGCGCGCCGTGGATGAGCCTGGCCTGACCAGGCTCGCTCGGGACACCGTCGACGGCGAGTCGCTGACGCTCAAGGACGACGGCGGGCGCCCGATCCTCGTCCTCGCCGCGGCGCGCACGCGGCGTCTAGTGGGAACCCCGTGGCGGGCGGTCTCGCTCAACGAAGCGCCGGCACGGCTCGCGGAGGCCCAGGGACCCGGTGCTACACTCCAGCTCGAGGCGCGGACCGGACCGTGACCTCACCATCAGTCCGTCTCGGCGTCCCAGCGCTCCTCGCTGCGGCGAAGGCCCGCCGCCGACCGTTCCTGAGCAGGAACACCAGAACGGAACCGCGTTTCTCGGAGGGCACGTTCATGACCAACCCTGCCGCGACTGCGACTGCGATCAGCGCGAAGGCCCCTTCGGGCATCGCGCCTGAGCGAGCCCGCTCGCTGGGCCGCTGGAACCGCTTCCTGGTCTTCGCCCACGGGGGCCAGTTCGTCCTCATGCTCCTGATCTCCGGGACCGCCGTGCTCTTCGAGGTCGTCGTGCCGACGGCCCGCCCGATCATCGAGAACGGCGAGTTCACCGGGATCGAGCCGTCGAGCGTGATGCTCGTCTCGTTCCCGCTGGTCTACCTGATCGCCAGCTTCTTCCTGATGAGCGCCATCGCCCACGCATCCGCCGGCATCTTCCTGCGCAGCCGCTACGAGGCCTGGCTCGCCCGGGGCATGAACCCGCTTCGGTGGGTGGAGTACGCGTTCTCGTCGACGGTGATGATCGTCGCCATCGCGTACCTCAGCTTCATCACCGAGTTTCCGGCGCTCGTCGCGATCGCCGGCTGCAACGTCGCGATGATCCTCTTCGGATGGAGCATGGAGGCGGGCAACGAGGGCCGGCTGACAAAGGGCGAGCGCATCGACTGGAAGCACTTCGTCTTCGGCTGCATCGCCGGGGCGGTCCCCTGGATCGCGATCTTCTCGATCGTGTGGGCCTACTCGGCCCAGGAGGGCCTGCCGCCAGAAGCCCAGATCCCGGGCTTCGTGTACGTGATCATCGCCAGCCTGTTCGTCGCCTTCAACATCTTCGCCATCACCATGGTCCTCCAGTACGGGAAGGTTGGCCGCTGGAAGGACTACCTGGTAGGCGAGAAGACGTACATGGTGCTGAGCCTGGTCGCGAAGTCGCTGCTGGCCTGGCAGGTCTGGTCCGGCACGCTCCGCCCGCAGTAAACCGGGCGGCCGCCCGAGCGCACGTCAGCGGCGAGGCGAGCCTGCCGTTCAGCCTCCCCCCCGGTGTGATCGCGCCGATCGCCATGAACCCGAACACCAGCTCGTCCTGCACGAAGTGGATGAACCACGCGCACGTGAGGCCACGCGTCTCCAGCATGGACCGGGCCAGGATCCAGCTAAGGAACCAGGCCAGCAGGACGCCGATGATGTCGTAGAAGCGGACGATCCCGAAGCACGCCACCACCATCCGCAGCGCCTGGCGCGAGCCACGGGCTGCACCCCTTCCCATTCTCGAGGTCCGTCTGCCCGAGGTCTACGGTGAATCGAACGCGGCGATGTGGGACGGGGTCGCGGCGACCAAGCAGGGCGTCGTCCCGAGTTCAGAAGGGGGAAGTGGAGCGGGAGACGGGACTCGAACCCGCGACATTCTGCTTGGGAAGTGTTGGCCTCGTGAGCGCAGTGGCATGAGCGTGGAAGGGCGAGCGAATCCCGATCAGTTAGGGTGTCTTCGCAAGGTCCCGCGAAACCCTGCTTGGGAAGTCTCGGTCGAGTCGACAATGACCCTCACTCGCCTTCCGACGCATGCCGCCACCAGCCCCCTCTGGACTAGACGCCGTCCCTGTAGCCCTGCAGTCGCAGCCCCTATCCGGCAGACACAGAAGCGGGTCCATCAGCCCGAAGGCCGAGGGACCCTTGCGTCTCGAAGGACGACCCCTTACAGCTCAGGCCTATTCGGCGGGCGGTGCCTCTGGGAACGGGGGCATCTCGCGGGGGAAGACCGCGCCGGTGACCGCGAACGGCTCATCGTCCGTTCGCTGGAATACAACGAATGCCGTCAGGCCGTCATAGCCACCCTCGCCGGTCAAGACGGCGGTCTGGACCGTCAACCCGCCGTCCGTTTGGTGGGAGAGCCCGGTGCCCTGTCCGCTCCACGTACCCCCGTCGTTCTCGATACGCCATGCATTGGTCACGGGCAACACGCCCTCCGTGTCACTCACGACGTGCCAGTCGAGGTTCGTCACCCACGACAACGTGCCGGACACCCGCGGGTCGCTCGTCTCGATGGTGTCGGCCAAGCCCATCTCGTCTCGGATGAGGAAGACATCATCTTCCTCATCCAACGAGCCTTGGACCGCCGGTCCGGAGGTGACCTCACCGGTGAAGTAGGCCGCGGCGGGTTCGGCGTCGACCTCTGCACCCGGCACGTTGCCTCGCTGGTCGAACGGCTGGGCGATGAGGAAGGCACCGCCGATAGCGAAGACGATGGCACCGGCGGTGATGGCCTTGACTGGACTGAGCATGGACTGGGTCCTCCCTGTGACGGTGGGGGTATGGCCGTTGGCGGCCGGGATGGACGTGGGCTGGTAGTCCGTCGTCTGGTCGATAGCGGGCGATGGGGCAGTCTTGCTTCGCCACGTGGGCAACCACCAGCGGCGACGGACCTGGCCCGTCTGACGGACCTGCGCCATGGCCTGCTGGACGCTGGCGTGCGGGTTGGGATGCGGAGTGGCCTGGTCTCTCAGCCTCTGCCCTGCGGCTCGTCCGAGGCGGTCGTCAGTCAACTGAGTACCTCCTCCTTCGGGACCCGCACCACGGCACGTGCGTCGGCATCGAGAGCAGCGCGCAGCGCCTTGAGTGCCCTGCTCTGGCGTGAGGCCACGGTGCTGACGGAGACATCGAGTGCCTCCCCGACCTGCTCCAGCGGTAGGTCGAGCATGTAGCGAAGGACGATGACGGCCCTGTGGTCGACCGAGAGTCGAGCCAGGGCCCTGTCCATCTGGTCAGCATGGACGACACCGAGGAAGTCATCGGTGGCTACAGGTTCGCTGTCCGGTGCTATCGCCGCCTCAGGCAGCCAGTCTGGTCGACGCTTGGCCTCGTCGTAGCAGGCTCTGATGAGCAGTCTGTACGACCAGCCGTCGAACTTGTGTGGGTCTCGAAGTCGCGGCAGATAGCGCCAGATACCGATGAGCGCCTGCTGTGTGGCGTCATCGGCGACCGACGCATCCCCCAGCACACCGAGGGCGGCGTTGTACAGGCGAGGATGGATGGCTCCAGCGAGCGTCTCGAACGCTTGCTGGTCGCCCTGCTGTGCTCTGACCACGAGGTTTGGGTCCATGCCCCTCACGCTTGCTTCGTCAGCCATCCACCGACGGAGAGACCGGGTCCGAGTGGTCCTCTCTGTACTAAGTCATCGGCAGGACGCGATTATTTCCCACATTCGTCGCGAGACGGCTTGCATCGCACCCATCGGTCAGCCCGTCAGGACCCACAGCTGCCACATCGCGCTCACAACGCTGCGCACAGGCAGACGGTTAGTTGGATCAGGGACGAGGGGAGAGTGGAGCGGGAGACGGGACTCGAACCCGCGACATTCTGCTTGGGAAGTGTCGCGCTCGTGAGCGTAGTGGCACGAGCGTGGAGGGGCGAGCGGAAGCGGCTCAGTTAGGGTGTCTTCGCAGGGTCAGTCTTGCCGCTCCGCGACCTCCCACCGACACGACAGGAGACCCGCCCCTTGCGGGACGGGCCTCCGGTGCAGATGGGTCAGTCAGCCGTCGGGGCCGCTAGCGGTCCGTAGGGCGGGAGTTCGCCCTCGTAGAGCACCCCGGTCCAGTCGAAGTCACCGTCGGACTCCGGGTCGATGCTCGACGCGACGAACTGCCAGCCCTCGTAGGCACCAGCGCCGCTGAGGACGAGGAAGTTCTGCGTAGGTTCAGGTTCTTCACCCCACATGATATACACGTGACCGGTCCAGCTGCCCTCTGGTCCCTCGTGCGTCGATGGCCACCATTCGAACGCATCGTCGCCTACGGCTGGGGTGATTCCCCCGCCATAGCCATAGTGGATAGTCGACGCGCCCGTCAGGCGCGGGTCGCTGGCGGTCCAGGTACAGACGGGAAAATCACAGGTCTGGGTCACGGTCACCTCGACGCCGGGCAGGAACGCGGACTGGGCCCCCGGGACACTGTCCCCCTGCTGGCCGAATGGCTGGGCGATGAGGAAGGTGCCGCCGATGGCGAAGACGAGGGCACCTACGGTGATGGCCTTGACTGGGCTGAACATGGTTTGGGTCCTCCCGATGACGGTAGGGGCATGGCCGTTGGTGGCCGGGATGGGGCTGGGCTGGTAGTCGGTCATGCCGGTGGCCGTGAGTTCGTGGGCCTTCCGGTCGAACAGCGGGAACGGGCCACCAGCGACCTGCTGGCGGGTCTGCGGCACGCTGCGCCATGACCCGGGCGACACCGGCTTGAACGTCCCTCGGAACGACTCTCGCGGTCCCGGTACCACGTATCGAGGAGGGACTGCATCTGCTCGTCGTTCATCGCAGGGCCTCCTGCCGGTCGCGTGGTCGGGGATCACCGTGCGGGCATCCGCCTCTAGCGCAGCACGCATCGCCTTCGTGGCCGCCCGCAAGCGGGAGTAGACCGTCGAGCGCGGGATAGCCCAGCGTGTCCGCTATCTCCTCCGGGGTCATGCCCAGCAGGTGGCGCAGGGCGAGGACCACACGATGGTCCATCGACAGACGCCGGAAGCCCCGCTCCAACTGGTCGCGATCAGCGACGCCACCGTAGGCATCGGCTGCCCGTGGTTCGTCAGCGGGCGAGAGGTCGTCGCTGGACGTCCACTCCGGCTGTCGCTTGGCTTCGGCATAGCAGACCCGCGACGAGCAGCCGGTACGACCAGCCTCGTACTTGGCCGGGTCCGCAGACGTCGGATGTCACGCCAGATGTCGAGGAGCGCCTGTTGGGTCGACGTCCTCGGCCGAAGGGTGGTCGCCCATCACGCCGTAGGCCACTCGGAACAACCGGGGTAGTCGGCGGTCGCCAGCGCCTCGAAGGCACGCTGGTCGCCATCCTGAACCCGAACCACGAGGTCTTGGTCCATGCCCCCACATCCCTTTGGCCGACGATCGTCTCTGGCCACCGGAGGGGACCGAGTCACATCCGGTCCTCTATAGGGTACGGGGCCTACCACATGCAGGATTGCGAGATTCGGTCCTCGCTGCGGACGACCACGAGCGTTGTGGCACGCCAGTTCGACGCACCACGGATGCAGGCAGAGTGTCACCACAAGCGTGAAATGAGGGTTTGGAGCGGGAGACGGGACTCGAACCCGCGACATTCTGCTTG